>NZ_CP069526.1:7840000-9040000 GCF_016889705.1 Amycolatopsis sp. FDAARGOS 1241 | reverse complement strand
AGGTGCGGGCCGAGCTGCCCGTGGAGGGGGAGCACATGAGGGGTCGGGAAAGATGACGATCAAGGTGGTGCTGGCCGACGACCAGGCCCTGGTCCGCGCCGGGTTCCGCGTGCTGCTGGAGACGGAGGACGGCTTCGACATCGTCGGCGAGGCGGGCGATGGCGCGGAGGCCGTGGCGCTCGCGCAGGAGCACCAGCCGGACATCGTGGTGATGGACGTGCGCATGCCCGGCACCGACGGCCTCGAAGCCACGCGCCGGATCACCGCGGACCCGGCGCTGGGCGAGACGAAAGTGCTGGTCCTGACCACCTTCGACGTCGACGAGTACGTGTACGAGGCCCTGCGCGCGGGGGCGAGCGGGTTCCTGCTGAAGGACACCGAACCGGTGGAGCTGCTGCGCGCGTTGCGCGTGGTCGCCGCGGGCGAGGCGCTGCTGGCGCCGACCGTCACGCGCCGGCTGATCTCCGAGTTCGTCGGCCGCCCTGAGCACCGGCGCATCGACACCGGGGCCGTCAAGGCGATCACCGAACGCGAGCGCGAGGTCCTCGGGCTCGTCGCGGGCGGGCTGTCCAACGACGAAATCGCCGCTCACCTGGTCATCTCCACGGCGACGGCCCGCACGCACGTCAGCCGCATCATGACGAAGATCGGCGCCCGCGACCGCGCCCAGCTGGTGGTGCTCGCGTACGAATCCGGGCTGGTCACTCCGCGGCGGCGCTGAGCCCCGCCACTAGCCCGAAGGTGTGAGTTACGCCGTGTCGGTGAACGTCGTCCCACGCTCGGACGCCTTACCGGCAGAGCATCGCCTCACTCAGCGATGTGTTCGGCGGAAGGAGCTCCCATGGTGTGGGAGGTCGTCGTGGTCGCCGCGCTGGCCGTGGTTTTCCTGGTCAGGCTGGTGCTGCAGCTCAAACGGGGGTGACGGGCGGCGCCGCGGGGTGCTTCGCTGCGCGCGAGGCTCGGCCGTGCGGTCGGAGCCGGCTTCCGCCGTGAGCGGGGGCCGGGGCCGTGGACGCCGCGACGTGACCGCTCGCGTGATCACGGTCTTCTCCGCGTCCGACTCCGGCGCCGGCGGCTTCGGGAGTTTCGGGGCCGGCGGCTTCGCAGCCCGGTTGCCGTTGGGCGGCGTCTGCGGGTTCTTGGGCGTGCTCTCGACGGCCAAGGTGCCGTTCAGCGACCCCGCGTCGGCAGCCGGGCGCGACTTGGGCGCCGAGTGCCGCGGCCGCTGCGCGATCTTCGGGATCTCGATCGTGATCTCGCTGGTCACCTTGATCGGCGCCGGCTTCGCGCGGTACGAGAGCTTGCGAGCCAGCGCGTGGCTCGGCCGTTCCACGTACCGGTAGCTCACCTCGACCACGGCGAACACCGCCGGGATCACGATCAGCAGCGCGATCGGCAGCGGCACGGCTGGGCGCAGCAGCTGTAGCAGCACGAACGACACGAGCATGTGCAGCAGGTAGATCGAGTAGCTGCGCTCGGACACGATGGTCCAGAACTTCCGCTGCTTGAGCTTCGGCTCCGCCATCATGCCCAGCATGAACAGCACCACGGCGAACGCCATCGAGAGGTTGTAGGAGGTGTCCACGCGGCCCACGTCGATGATGTCCGCCAGCACGTACAGCGACCAGGCGACCGCGCCGTACAGCGCCCCCGTCCACAGCGGGATCTTCTTCGCACTGCTCGCCCAGATGATCTGGCCGATGATCATCACCGGCAGGTAAGACACGTTCACCGCGAACAGGGAGTACGACGGGCCGAGCTGCGAACGGCTCATCATCACCACGAAGATGAACGTGAGCTCTACCGCGATCGCGAGCCACACCCAGCGGCGCAGCAGCGGCACCACGGCCATCAGCAGCACGTAGTAGACGACCTCGACGATCATCGACCACGCCACCGGCACCAGCACCACCTGCGGGTAGATCAGGTAGTTCACCAGCAGGGTGTTGGTCGTGATCGTGAGCGGGTTGAGCTCCTGCGACTGCCCGGTCGAGGGTGGGTGCAGGTTCACCACCAGCATCAGCGCGGTGAGCAGCACCACGAACAGCATCGGCGCGTACACGCGGATCAACCGGTTCAGGGCGAACCGCCCCTGCCCCTGGCGCAGCGCGATCGGTGTGACGACGAAGCCGCTGACCACGAAGAAGAACGGCACGGCGATCTCGCCGATGCCTTGCGTCGACATGTGCATCGGGTCGCTCGTGAGCGCCTCGACGAAGTTGATGTACGGGGCGCTGTCGTGCTTGGCGATCACCCACGGGTGCGCGATGTGGCTGTAGAAGACGAGCAGGGCGCCGAGGCCACGGCCGATGTCGATGAAGACGATGCGGGTTTTCTTCTCGACAGGAGGCTGGTCAACCAGCGCGACCACCCCCTGCTCCTCGGCTGATTCCCCCGAGCAGCGTAGCGCCTTGCTCCTGGGCTGCGGACCGCTCCCCGGAAATGCGCGGGAGGCGAGAAAAACTACCCACGGAGTTCTGGCCTCGGAATATGCCGTGAGTAGGTACCATCGGGTAGGAATTCGTCCCATTTCCCCCCGAGCCGTTCAGGAGTTCCGCGCGAGTGCAGTCCACCACCCTCGCCGCGGGCCTCGAACCCCGATCGGCTTTCGCCACGAGAGTCCGCCCGGCGCTGCCCGCGGTCGGGTTGTACGTGCTTTTCCAGCTCCTGGCCTTCGGGGTGCTGTGGCTCATGAGCTGGAAGGCGGACGTGTCGCCGGGCCGCTTCGTGGGCGCCTTCGATGCGAACTGGTTCACCGCGGTCGCCGACCATTGGTACACGCAGCCGGTCACGATCGGCGCTGATGGCGTGCCACAGGAGAACAGCCTGGCGTTCTTCCCGCTCTACCCGGCGTTCATCGCCCTCCTCGGGCTGCTCGGGTTGCCCGCGCTGCCTGCGGCGCTGACCGTCACCCTGCTGGCCGGGTGCGCGGCGGCGTGGGGTCTCTTCGAGTTGGGGCGCGACTTCGCCGGGCCGCGGGTGGGAACGCTGCTGGCGGTGTTGTGGTCCATCACGCCCGGCGCAGTCGTGCTGCACCTGGGGTACTCCGAGTCGCTGCTGGTGGCGCTCGTCGCTTGGACACTGGTCGCGCTCGGCCGCCGGCAGTGGCTGCTCGCCGGTGGGCTGAGCGTGCTGGCGGGACTGACCCGCGCCGGCGCGGGAGCACTGGTGGTCGCGGTGTGCGTGGCCGCGCTGGTCGCCGTGGTGCGCCGGCGGGACGGCTGGCGGCCGTGGGTGGGCGGGCTGGTGGCGCCGCTGGGCTTGCTCGGGTACCTCGAGTACATCGCGGTGCGCACTGGTCGCGTCGACGGCTGGTTCTGGCTGCAGCAGGCGTGGCACATGAGTTTCGACTTCGGTCGTTTCACGTGGATCCAAGTCCGCGAGGGACTCACGGCGAACACGTCGAGCTGGATCACGGTGACCGCGCTGCTGGTCATCGTCGCGGTCGCGCTGCAGCTGTGGACCTGGATCACGCGGATGCCGCTCGCCTGGCAGGTCTACGGCACCGTCACCGTGCTGATCGCGCTGTGCTCGTCCAACTTCTTCCAGACGCGAATGCGCTACCTGCTCCCGGCGTTCGTGCTCACCGTGCCGATTGCCCTCGTGTGCGCGAAGCTTCCGAACCGCGTGCTGGCCATCCTGCTGCCGGTCATCGCCGTGGTCAGCGCCTGGTACGGCGCCTTCCTACTGACGATCGTGCACCTCAACCCCTGAACGTCAGTTCTGCGGGCTCAGCCACAGGGTGAGGAACTGCTTCTTGTCCGCACGCGCTGCCGCGATCAAGTCCACGTCACCCGGCTCCGCCGCGGAAGGTCCGCTGTCCTCGACGATCCGCACGTCGTAGCCCAGCGTGCGGTAGCCCGCGAGCACGGCTGCCGGGTCGTCGCCGAGTTCACGGATCGCCTCCGGGTCGAACTCGCAGACCACGTGGGGCCGGTCGCGGCCCAGGACCTCGTCTAGGCCCGCGAGCGCGCGGTGGTCGCGGCCCTGCAGGTCCACCTTCACCAGGCCGATCCGCTGCGCCGTCACCTCCGGCAGCGAGTCGAGCCGCACGGCGGGCACCTCGAGGCCCGGACCTTCGGTGCTCACGCGGTTGTCGCCGCTGTTGCCCTCGGACGCCTGGGTCAGCCGGACCGTGCCGGGGGAATCCCAGGCCGCCGACTCGACGACCGTGACCAGCTCGGCGGCCGCGCGGGGCAGGTTGACCTCGACGTTGCGGCGCAGGTACGCGGCGTTGACCGGGTCGGCCTCCACGGCGACCACGCGCGTGACGTCCGGCGTGGCCCGCAGCAGCCGCAGCGTGTGGTAGCCGACGTGGGCACCGACGTCGAGGAACGCGCCGTCGGCCAGGCGCGCCATCAGCTCGGCTTCGCTGTCCTCCCAGGACCGGTGGAAGACGATCCACGGGAGCATGACCTCGTCGACCGGCATGAGCAGCGAGCCGACGTCGCACGGCACCACGTCGGCGCCGTGCGGCACCGGGGCGTGGGCCAGGCGGGCCGCGTCGCCCATCGCGCCGACGTCCAGCGTCACGCGCTGAATGGCCTTCTCGTCGGCGTCGAGCCGTTCGTCGCGGGCGGCGAACATCTTGTGCACCGACGCGGAGGCCGCCTCGAGCTCGGCCCCGACCCCGCCGTAGCCGTCGGAGAGCTTCGCGACGTCCGCCTCGAGGTTGCGCAGCGCGAGGTCGGTGTCCGGTCCCCGGCGGCGCAGGTCTTCGACCGTGCCGCGCAAGCCCTCGATGCGTTCGGCGAGCCCGCGGCTCGAATCGGCGACGCGCCGGGTGTCGGCGAGCGAGTTCTCCAGCGATTCGATGCGTTCGAGCAGCCGCCGGTTGCTCTCCTCAGCGCCAGCCAGGAGCGCGCCCATCACCTTGCGCTGGTGCACGTCGTAGTGGTCGATCGCGCGCAGCACGGCCTTGCGCAGCGCCGGGGCGAGCGGAATGCGCGAAGGCGTGTCCGGCTCGGGCCGCCAGTGCAGCGCCTGCGACGCCTCCTGCAGCGGCGAGATCGGGTGCGCCGGCACGGGCTGCCCGGCGTGGCGGCCGGACTGCCAGACGCCGTACGCATGCTCCAGCTCTCGCCGCATCCACTCGGCCGCCGTGGCCATGGAGCGTTCGCGCAGGATGTACGCGCGCGCGGCCTGACCGCGCTTCGCGGCTTCGGCCGGGTCGTCGGCGACCTGGCGCATCGCGGTAGCCGCGGCGTCGAGGTCGGGGTCGGCCCAGACGGCGTCGGCGTGGTACGGGTAGTTGTCCTTGCCCACGGGGACCAGGTGGTACGGCACGGGCCAGCCCGTCGACGCGTCCAGGAACTCGGTGGTGCTGGAGTAGTTCGTGGAGATCACCGGCATCGCGCGCGCCATCGCCTCGGCGACGGTGAGACCGAAGCCCTCGCTGCGGTGCAGGGAGACGTAGCAGGTGCTGCGCTCGTACAGCTCGTGCAGCTCCGCCACCGACAGGTAGCGCTCGATGAGCTCGACGCGGTCGTCGCCGAGCACCGTGGCGCGCAGGCGCTCCGCGGCGTTCGGGTGCAGTTTCGAGTTGATCGCCTTGATGGTGAGCCGCACGTCGTCGCGACCGGGGAAGGCGCGGCGGAACGCTTCTACGGCGCCCCACGGGTTCTTGCGCTCCGCGACGCTGTTGAAGTCGAACGCGAACAGGAACCGCACCGGCTCACCCTGCTCACGCGCGGGCGGGGACGGCTCGCCCGGATCGCGCACCGGCACCGGGATCGTCTTCACCGGGATCGGCGAATGCGCGGCGATGGCGCGGCGGCAGAACTCGCTCACCGTCCAGACCTCGTCGAGCATCCCGAACGCCTCGTGCTGCCACTCGGGGAAGTCCTCGAGCTCCCAGGCCCACAGCCCGATGCGGTAGCGGCCGGCGCCGACCTCGGGGTGGTTGGTCAGGATCACGCGCGTCTGGTCGGCGTTCACCGCCAGCACGCTCAGCGGGAACCGCGGGTCGCCGACCGTCGCCGGCCGCTCGATGCCCGTGCGGTTCGACACGGCCTTCTCCTCGAGCACCGACGCCACCGGCACGCCGCCGGTTTCGATGGCTTCGAGCACGATCCGGCCCATCTCGCCCAGGCCGAGCTCGGCGGTGAGGTACCCGAGCAGGTTCACGCCGAACTCGTCCGACGGCGGGTGGCTCGCGGGCCGCTCGGCGGGCAGCGCCCACTCCGGCAGGCCGGCCTCGGACACGCCGGAACCCGCGCACCAGAAGCGGAAGTTCTCGGCGTCGGCGCCGTACGGGTGCGGGAAGGCCATCTGCAGGTCGATGCGCGACGCCCAGATCGCGTGCGTCAGCCGGTTGAGCCCGGCGGCGGCCTGCGCCTGGTCTTCGGGCGTGGCCAGCCACTCGCGCAGCGCCTGCCCGCCGTCCTCGCCGTAGGCGTGCGGCGGCACGGGCCTGTCCTTGCGCTCGGCCTTGATCCAGCCCTCGCGGAACACGCGGCGGGCGAGCTTCGGCACCTCGGTGCCGTCGCGGAAGTTCTTGAAGCCGTACGGGATCGAGTCCAGCGTCTCGGCGTAACCCGCTTCGCGCAGCTTCGCGCCGTACGAGTCGCAAATGGCGCGCAGGTCGGCGTTGTGCGACAGCAGCACCCGCGGCTTGCGCGCGCAGTGGAAGCTCAGCAGCCACGGCTTCTCCGGCCGGTAGCCGCTGAAGTGGAAGAACCGCAGCTTCGCACCACCGGCGGTGAGCGTGCCGTCTTCACCGCGCGCGATCGGGCGCTCGTGGAGGTTCCAGTACGCGACGTCGAAACCCGGGTCGGTGACCACGTGGTTGCGGAACAGCGCCGGCACCTGGTCCACCCACCGCTGGTCGGTGAACAGCTGCTGCTCGGGCGCCACGATCGCGTCGTGGCGCAGCCGGCCGGCCCAGAAGTCGAGGAACGCGCCCGCGCCCTGGCCGACGCCGATGAAGCCGAGGTTGAAGATGCCGGTGCCCATGATCACCGCGTCGTCCGGCTCGAGGCCGTCCTGCGGCAGCGGGGTCAGGAAGTGTGGCACGAGCACGATGTCGTGCTCCCGCGCCAGGCCCGTGACCTCCGGGATCGGCGCGAACAGCTCGATGTCCGGGTCGATGTACATCGCGACCCCGGACGTCTTGAGCAGCTCGCGGAGCAGGTACGGCTTGACCGACGTGGCGAGCTCGGTGACCGAGTACGCCGTGGCCATCCGCAGGTAGTCGTCCTCGTCGATGCCGAACGCCGCGGGGCCGACGACACGGATGCCGTCGTCGAGTTCCGTCACCTCGTCGCGTGGCGCGTCGATCACCGCGATCACGAAGCCGTCGCCCGGGTGGTGCTCGAGGTAGGAGCGAGCCAGTACACGCGCCGCGGGGACGTAGTTCCGGGCGACGATCGTGCAAGCGGTGGTGCCGGCGGGCTCAGGCATTGGCGGGCAGGGTGGTGAGCTGCTGGTTCAGCGCCGAGGTGAAGTCGGTCTTGACCTGTGACAGCGATCCCGGACCGGACACGTCGATCCGGACGATCACGTTGCCGTGCGAGTAGTGGCCCCGCTGCTGGGCGGACTGGCCTTCCTTCTTGTCGATCGTCGTGGCGAACACGCCGTCCGGCGCGGTGGTGTCGCGCTTCGCGCCGTTGTCCACTTGGATCGACATCAGTTTCTCGGCGGCGGTCGCCGCCGCCTGCGGGCTCGACGCCTCGGTCAGCAGCAGCGTGATCTGGTCACCGTTGTCGAGGTGGTAGACCACGAACTTGACCTTGCTCGCGCCCGCGGCCTGGTAGGCCTCGAGCTCGTCGCTGTTGAGGTACTTCAGGCCGTCGACCTGGCTGAACGACGTGATGTCGTCGTGGGTCTCGGCTTTGCCGGGCATCTGCGCGACGGCCATGGCGTCCGGCGGCTTCGGCACGTTGGACGACGCCGCGGGCTGGTTCGGCTGGGCGGTGGGCTGCTCGTTGCCGCCCCCGGTGTCGCGGCCCCAGAGCCAGTAGGCGCCGAAGGCGATCGCAGCCAGCACGACGACGGCGCCGACGATCGCGCCGATCTTCGCGCCGTTGCCCTTCTTGGGCTTCTCGGCGAAGAACTCCGGACCCTGGCGGAAGGAGTCGTTGCCCGACGGGCCGAGCGGTGGCAGGTCGCCGCCGCCCCACGGTGGGCTCTGGTCGCCCTCGGGTGCGTTCCACGGCTGCTGCGGGAAGCCACCGGCCGGGGAAGCCGGTTGCTGGAACCCGCCGGGCGGGGAGTACTGCGCCTGGGGCGGCTGCTGCGACGGCTGCACGTACTCGGTGCGGGCCGGGTCGGCGTGTTGCTGCATCTGCCAGCCCTGCACGGCCTGGGTCCGCTCGGCGCTGTTGTCGGCCGGCGATTGCTGGGGGGCCTGCTGCTGCGGAGGCTGTTGCTGCTGGGGCTGCGCCGGCACGCCCTGCGGCGGGCTGATCGGCGCGATCACCTGGGTCGAGTCCGCGCCGGTGTTCGCCTGCGGCTGGGCCGGCTGGTCCTGCTGGCCGACGGCTGAAGACAGCACCTGGTCGCGACGGATCCGGTAGTCGTCCGCGGACAGCCGCCCTGACGCGAGCTCCTCGTCAAGCCGCCGCAGCTCCTCCTGCCAGGACACCAGGGCCCCCCTTATCTGTCGGCAAGGCGACGATCGGCGCGCCACCCGACCCGATGTGTGTGACGACGTGGACATTGTGCACGGCAGTGACCCCGCGCGACCCCGCGGGTCGGGTTCCGTGTTCGGGCTCGCGTCAGCGAGCCGGCAGCGCCGCCGCGACCTTCTCGCGGATCTGCTCCACGCGTGATCGGAGCACCACCGCGTCGTCCGCGAGCGGCTGCGACACGCCGATGCCGACCGCTACCGGACCCGAGGTGTACCAGAACGCGAGCACGCGTCCGGCCGGGGCGCTGGCGGAGTAGAGGAGGTCGGTCGGCGCCGGGCCGAGCGGGGTTGCTTCGAAACCGCCGGCCGTGAGGTTCTTCTGCAGACCCTTCACGAGCTGGGCCGCCTGCGCCGGCGACGGTGTCGGGACGGCGAGCAGGATCGTGCCGTTGTCTTTGTGCGAAGTGTCGGCGTACGCGTGGTAGACGAGCTCGTTCGCGGCGGCGCCCTTCATGAGGTCCGCGTCGGCCTGCGAGACGAGCTTCAGCTCCACGGCTTTGTCCAGCGACATCGTGGAGTTGTCGGGGCCTGGGGTCCCCGCGAGCACCGGCAGCTTCTCCTCGAGCGACGCCGACGGGTCGGGGCTGCCGGTGGGTGAGGGGACCGGCGGCGCCGAGACGGTGTCGGCCGAGTTGTCCGCGTCCGGCCGGCTCCCGATGTACCAGGTCACGCCGACGATCAGCGCCAGCACCGCGAGCACGCCGAGTGACAGGAAGAGCCACGTGGGCCGCTTCTTCCGCGGCGGCGCCTCTTCCCACAGGCGGTGAAGCTCGGGTGTCTGCCGTTTGTTCAGATCAGTCGTGTCGCCCGTGACTGGGAGGTAGCCGGTGGGGTTCACGTCCGCCGGGCTCGGCGCGGTCGCGAACGACTTCTCCCCCTGCTTCGGATCCCACCGCGGTTTTCGGGTCAGCGCCGAGCGCGGCGGCCGCTCGGGCTCCGCCTTTTCGGGTTCGGCCGGCGGTTCCGTCTGCTGGGGTGCGGTCTGCTGCTGCGCCTGGCCGGTCCACAGGTCGGCCGTCTGCTGCTGGGCGTTCGGCTCGGGCGCCGGGTGCCACGCGGGCTGCGGCTGAGCCGGGTGCGCGCTCGACCGCGTGTTCCCACCGGTCGCCCATCCTTGCGCGGGCTGGTTCCACGTGACGGGCTCGGCGCTCCAGGTGCCCCCGGCCGCGCTCGGCTCCGGGGTGGGCGCGGCCGGCTCGGCCGGCGACCGCAACGGCGAAGCAACCGGCGAGGCCGCGCCTCCGCCCGACGCCTCGGCGAGCAGTTCGTCGCGCCTGCGCCGGTGCTCGGCGTGCCCGATCCGGCCGCCGGCCAGCTCGGAGTCCAGCCGCCGAAGCTCTTCCTGCCAGCTCATCGCCATCCCTCTGCCACCGGTGCGGGCCGTATTTTTTCATGCACCCGGACCTGGGCGGGTACCGGTTCGTGATCGATTTTCCACTCGCGGATCGTCGGCGAGATCATTCCGCGCCGCTCGCGCTCCCGTCCAGGGTGTAGCGGCGTCCGTAGGATCGCTGTATGTCCTCCGCCCGCGGTGAACTCGCCGCACTGGCCGTGGACCGGCTCGCCGGCCGGACCGTTCTCCCCGACGACCTGGTCGCCGCCGCGGTCCGGGCGGTGGTGGAGGGACTCGACTCGCCGACCCTGGCGGAGCTGGCCGGGCTGGGGCGCGACGACAGCGCGGCGCCCGGCCTGTTCACGCAGGTCGTGGCGGAGCTGGGCATCGAGGTGCCCGTCGACGCGGTCACGGCCCGGTGGCAGCTGCTCGGCGAAGCACTGGCCGCCCTCGCGCGCGGCGACGTGTCGGTGCACGAGGGGTCCGCGGCCGTCCGGGAGCTCGACGACCGGCTCGGTCGCCCGGAAGCGTTGCGGGAGCTGCGCCGCTGGCTCGCCATGTTCGACTCCTGGATCCCGACCGACGTCACCCCGGTCAGCTTTCCCGCCGGCCAGATCCGCCAGCAGGCTCGCGAACTCCTCGCCGGTCCCTGGCCGCCCATCACCCGTTGAGCCGCCAAAACTGTCGCACACATGTTCTAAAATTGGCGTTGTCCAGGGGAGATGCCACCCGTGCCACGGGTTGGCGTCGACGAGAACCGGTGCGGAAGGCGGCTGTCGAATGGCCTACATCACCCTGCCCACGTTCGTCGGGTACAGCGCGAGCTCGGGTCCCTCGCGCTCGGCGTTCGTGCGGCGGCAGCGGCGGCTCTACGAGGATCCGGCGCGCGCGGCGTTCAACTACTACCGCCGCGCGGCCAACGCGGTGCGTTGCGGCCGCGCGGCGCGGCAGGATGAGGTGGCCATGCGCTCGCTCGTCCACCACGCCGACGACCGCACGCGCCCGCACTACTCCGCGATCGCCGAGGGCTGGCTGCGGTACCTGGGCCGCCGCGACCCGAAGCTCGTCGAGGTCGGGCGGGCGCGCGTGCCGCTCGGCGAGCTGGAGGTGGGCGTCAACCCGCAGCTCGGCCTGCGCAAGAGCACGGGCCGCCGGTACGCCACCTGGCTGTACTTCAAGGAGGAGCCGCTGAGCCGCGACGCCGCACAGCTCGCGTTGTGGCTGCTCGACCGTGGCTTGCCGCAGATCTTGCCGGGTGCCGAGCCGCTGGTCGTCGACGTGCGCCGCGCCAAGGAGTTCACGCTCACGCCGCGCGACCGCGAGCGGCTGCGACCGTGGGCGCACAGCGAAGCCTCGGCGTTCATGACCCTGTGGGACGCGGCGTGAGGTGACGGCCGGGCCGGGGCGTGCGCGCGCCCCGGCCCGCTGCGTTCGGTCCCGGGCCACGGGTTTGTCTCAGGACGCACCCGGACGGGTGACGGTTTTTGCCCAAGGCGGCCGTGGACTGGACAATCACGGCCCCGGACACAAAGCTTTCGACAGTCTGAACCCGGCCGATGACTTTCGAGGTCGCCAAGGTGAACGCAGCAGCAGCCTGGGAACCGCTCTCACGGGTGGCGGACGAGCCCGCGTGGTACTGGGTCTACGACAAGCTCGGCTTCTGGCCGAGCACGTTTGCGCACGACTGGCCCGGTTTCCGCGAGCCGGCGCCGTCGCGCACGTGGGACCTGTCCTCGGGCGACTACGACCGCGGGTCGGCCGAGTTCCGGCTCGGGCCGTACGCGGTGGAGGAGCCCGACGTCGCGCGGATCGCGCTGGCGGCGCTCAAGGAGACCGTCCGCGAGGACGAATGGCTGTGGGTCCTGCACTGGCAGCACCAGTCGTTCAAGTTCTGGCCGCACCGTATGCCCGAGAACGCCGTCTGGCCCGTGCCGGTGTTCCCGCGCGGCGACTACCACCTCTTCCTCTCCGAGGACTTCAGCTACGGCACGCTCGGCCACCCTTGGGAGCGCACGTTGTGCGTGTTCGGCGAACGCCTCCTGCCGGCAGTGGAGAAGCACGGCGAGGGTGTGCTGACCAAGGTCCTGCGCCGCGACGGCCGCCCGAGCGCGCTGGCGCGCTGACCGTCCGGCTCGCCGGGGCCGCCGCCTGCCGCGGTGGTTCCGACCAGCGCATCGGCGCTGCTTGAACCGCTGCTACCGTTCGCGACGTGTACGAATACCACGGCTGGGTGACCATCGCCGCCACCGCGAGCGGTGACGACGACGCGAACCTGCTCGAGCGCCTCGTCGACCGCGTGCACCGCGCCGTGCGCGACGCCCGCACGCTCGACCTCGTCGATCTCCGCTGGAGCGCGGGCATGCCGATGCTGCACCTCGGCGGCCTGGACAAGCACGGCGGCGCCATCGCTCCGGAGCTGATCGAGACGTTCACCCGCGTCGGCGAGCTGGCGCCCGGTTCCTACGGGCTGTTGTACGTCTGGGACGACCAGGATCCCGACCACGACAACGAGTTCCGCGTGTTCCGCATGGCCCGGGGCCTCGTCAGCGAGCATTCGGACACGCAACTCACCCCCGTCGCGCCAACCGTGCTGGACGTCTACGAGCTGTGACACCTTGACGCACGAACGGCCCCCTCGCACCGGAGTGCGAGCGGGCCGTTCGCTTTCGCCCCGCGGGAGGCGGGTCAGTGGTGGTGCGGCGGCTGCGGTGTTTGCGGGCGGTGGCCCGGCTCCTGCTTCGGCGGCGTCTGGCCGTGCCCGGGAAGACGGGCGCGGGCAGGTTCGCCGCCTCGTAGCGCGAGAGCGTGAGCGGACCGGCGGTGCCGAGCAGCGTTGGCGGCTGCGCCTTGTGGTCGTTGAAGCGGACGGCCGACGTCAGATCACCGAAGGTGTCGCGGCGCCACTGGGAGATGTTCGGCTCTGCGACCCCGGACCTTCTTGGGGAACTGCAGTGTCGACGTGTGGTCGAACGGCTCGCTGCACACCCAGCCACCTGCCGTCCACGGCGAGATGAGGATCGCCCGGCCGAAAGGCCGTTGCCCTTGGTGCCGCCAGGCGAGGTCTTGGTGACGAACTCCTGCGGCGTGCCCGCCGGCGGGGTCGGCGGATGACGTGGTCGAGGGGGCCCTCGTTCTCGTCGTTGTTGAGGATGAACGCGGTCTTGGCCCACACGTCCGGGTCGGACGCGATGGCGTCGATCTTCGAGGTGACGAACGCCGCGCCATCGGCGGGCGTGTCGTTCGGGTGCTCCGAAGCCATCGAGGTGCAGATGATCCACGACACCGTGGGCAACTTGTCGTTGCGCGCGTCGTACTCGAACTGGCCCTCGGGGCGGCTGGGTGGCGGATTGCTTTTCTGGCGAGCTGTGGTTTGCCGTCAGCTTGTCCGCTTGCCTTGCTCGGGCTTGGTCCGGAGGATTCCTGGTTGCGTTCCGTTAGTCGGCTCGCCCTCGCGCGGGGTTTTGTGGGGCGCGGGACATCACCCCGATCTTTGACTGTCACGACGGTCTGGATCACCTTGGCAAGGCAGGAAAGCGTGCCTTGACAAGGTGGTCCAGACCGTGTGGAGGCTGGGGATCGAGGTGGCGGGAGGGGGCTGGGCGGTCCCGCGCTGCCCGTACTCGGGCGCCGGTCTCGTATCCGGCGGGCGCCGCCGGTTCGCTGGTGTGCGCCGTGTTGGATGGTCGTGCGCCGCTCGTATCTGGCTGCCGGTCTCGTATCCGGCGGGCGCCGCCGGTTCGCTGGTGTGCGCCGTGTTGGATGGTCGTGCGCCGCTCGTATCTGGCTGCCGGTCTCGTATCCGGCGGGCGCCGCCGGTTCGCTGGTGTGCGCCGTGTTGGATGGTCGTGCGCCGCTCGTATCTGGCTGCCGGTCTCGTATCCGGCGGGCGCCGCCGGTTCGCTGGTGTGCGCCGTGTTGGATGGTCGTGCGCCGCTCGTACCCGGCCGCGGGTCTTGCACCCGGCGGTCGCCGCCGGTTCGGGGTGGTTTGGCTTTGCCTGGCTGGGTGGTCCCGCGCTGCCGGCACTCGGCGGCCGGTCTCGTACCCGGCGGGCGCCGCCGGTTCGCTGGTCTTCGGCTTTGCCGTGTGGCTAGTTGCGCACTGCTCGTGTCTGGCTGCGGTGTGGCGCGCGGCATTCGCCGCGGTTCGTTGGTGCTCGGCTCTACCGGTGGGGTGGTCGCGCGCCGCCGGCACTCGGCGGCCGGTCTCGCACTGGGCGCTCGCCTGTTCGTTGGTGGCCCGCTTGCCGGTTCGGCCGGATGGCGCGCCGGCCGCAGTCGGCTGCGGTTGCCCGCATGCCGTGCGCCGCGGTTTCTCTGCTGGCGGCTCGCGGCGACTGGGCGATTCGCGCTACCCAGCCGGCCAGCTTCGACCAAAGCGTCCACCACCGGTTCCGCAGCACCCGGCCCACATTGACCGCATTCAACACGCCCATTGGCACACCGACTTTTTCAACGACCCACCGCCCCGGCCAGCCCCTCACCAATGGCGACTCACCAACGCAAATCCCCCACCACGGGCACTGCGCCCCGCGCAGTAGCCCAACCCCACCCGTGCTGGGTCGGCCACCGATGGCACCGCGGGGGTCCGGGGGGCTCGGCCCCCGGGAGATATGGCGAGGGCCACCCAATCCCACGCATTTCGTGGACAGAGTGGCCCTGGAACGAGCGGATGACGGGATTCGAACCCGCGACCCTCACCTTGGCAAGGTGATGCGCTACCAGCTGCGCTACATCCGCGTTAACCGCTTGTTGCTCGGTGTTGACAACACTCTATACCGGGGTGCCTTGGTCACTTTCGGGGGGTCCACCTTGGGTGGGCCCGAGTCTCCGGCGTGCCTCGACTCGGTGCTTCGTTGTCACATCGAGCGTACAAGGGGTGACGACGAGGTTTTCGCTCCGTATGGTGTCCCCATTCGACCGAATGGTGAGTCCTTCGGGGGAGGAGGTGCCTTGCCGGATGACCGAGCTGGGCACGGCGCCGTCACCAGCGGCCTCGGAATCCGACGAGCAGGCACTCTTGCAGCGGCTCCGCAACGGGGAAGACGCCGCCTTCGGGGAGCTGTTCGAGCTCCACGCGGGGGCTGTGCGTCGGCTCGCGCAGAGCCTCGCCTCGGACCGTTCCGAGGCGGAGGACATCACGGCCGAAACGTTCTTCCGGGTTCTGCAGGCGTTGCGGCGCGGCGCCGGGCCGCGTGACTACGTCCGCGCGTACCTCCTCACCGTCGCCCGCCGGGTTTCCTGGGAGTGGCACGGGGCACGGCGCGATGTGCCCGTGTCCGACGACGAGCTGACGTTCCGGGCGGGCGCCGGCGCGGACACCGACGCGCGGACCGCTGAGCACACGTTGATCACGACCGCGTTCACGAGCCTGCCGGAGCGCTGGCGCACCGTGCTGTGGCAAACCGAGGTCGAAGGTGAGCAGCCCGCGATGGTCGCGCCGCACTTCGGGTTGTCGGCCAACGCGACGGCGGCGTTGGCGCGACGGGCGCGGCAAGGACTCAGGGCCGCGTATCTGCAGGCACACCTCTCGGTGAACCGCGGGCCGGAGACGTGCCGCTCGGTCGTCGAGAAGCTGGGCGGTTTCACCGCGGGCAGCGTCACGGGCGCGGAGGCCGAGCGGATCAAGGCGCACCTGCTGGGGTGCGCCTCTTGCCGTGCGACGCAGGACGAGCTACGGGATGTGTGCTCGTCGCTGCGGGCGCACGCCGAAGTGCTGGTCGTTGCGGTGCCGGCGCTGGCGGGCCTCGGCAAGGTGACGGGTGTGGCCGCCACAGTGAAGAGTGTGCTGCTCGGGTCGAAGGTCAAGGTCGGGCTGGCGCTCGCATCGACGGCGGCCGCGGGCGCGGTCGGGTTCACGACCGGTCCGCTCGTGCTCGGGACGCACCCGGTGCAGGACGTCGGGTTGCACGGCGGCGCGCCCGAGCTGGCGCTGAAGCCGCCGGACCCACCGGGGCAGCAACCGCCGCCGCAGGTGCAGCACGGACCGCGCGTCGCGACGGGGCAGCTGCACGCCGCCGCGCGTCCGCAGCGTGTGGCCCACCACACCGGCGTCGGGCCGGAGCTCAAGACCAACGACGTGCCGAAGCTGCCGGACGGGCCGGTGCCGGGCGCGGGCAACGTCGCGCCGCCGCCGTCCGACGGGACCGGCCGCGTCGACCTGCCCGGCAGCGACCCGTCGGACGCGCCCATGTCGAGCCAGGAGTCCACGGATCCGCGCGCCGACACCGAGTCGGACCCGACCTCGTCCGGCGACCCGACGATCGACGGGCCGTACAACACGACGCGGACCAGGCCGCCGTCGTACGTGCCGCCGTCCTATACGTATGTACCGCCGCCGGAGACCTACCTGCCGCCGTCGGTCACGACGACGTCGCCGCCGAATGCCACGTCGACCACGAAGACCACGAAGACCAGCACGCCGACCGAGACAACCGAGACAACCGAGACGACCGAATCAACCGAGACAACGCAGTCGAGCGAGACCGAGACCGAGACTCAGACGCAGACCACGTCGACGTCGGGAACCGACAGCTCCACTTTCCAGGACTCGGGAGACCGCACCCCGTCGGATGTCACCGGTTCGGCCGATTCCGGATCCACGTCGGCGCGCTGAGCAGCGAAAATCGGGCAAACCGCTCGCCACGCTCCGTGACCACCTCGCGCCGCGGGGCAGCGTCACGGTAGCGTTGGGGGACTCGAGCGTCGCCCGGGAGGCAACAGGATGAACCGGCTGGTGCGCGGTGAAGACGGCCGCGACTGGGTGGTCCGTGCCCAGATGGAGTGGCGTGCGCCCGCCACCGCGGACGATTTCGAACACGACGTCGCCGGCAGCTACACGCCGGGCATCGCGATGCTGCTGGTCACCGCGTTCCTGGCGATCGTGCTCGTGGTCTGGACGCCCGATCAGGTGCGCGTGCCCGCATGGGTGTTCCTCGCGATCGTGCTGGTACTGCTGTTCTTCCCGTTGCGCTGGATCCTGCGCCGGCCGTGGACGGTCGTCGCGGAGACCGAGGGCGACGTGGCGGGCGACCGGCCGTCGGAGCGCTGGGTCGGTACGATCCGGGGCATGTTCACGGTCTCCGGCGAGGTCAAGCGGATCACGAAGACGATCCAGAAGCATTCGCTGCCCGATTTCGACGGGCCGCTGCACCCTGTCGAATAACACCCTGTCGAATAACAGCCCCGCGCAGTGAGGGGACCTGGCCGGATCGGGGATCACGGGTAAGACTGGTGTCATGCCCGAGTTGCCCGAGGTCGAAGCACTGGCCCACCACCTGCGCGAACACGCCGTGGGCTCCACGGTGTTCCGGATCGACGTCGCGTCGCTCAGCGTCCTGAAGACCGCCGTGCCGCCGTACACCGAGCTGCACGGCCGCGAGATCACCGGCGCCACGCGCCACGGCAAGCACCTCGACGTCGTCCTCGGCGACCTGCACCTCATCGTCCACCTCGCGCGCGCCGGCTGGCTGCGCTGGTCCGACCAGCTCTCGCCCACGCCGTTGAAGCCGGGCAAGGGCCCGATCTCCCTGCGCGTGCACCTCGACGCCGCCGCGGGCCCGGGCTTCGACCTCACCGAGGCCGGCACGAAGAAGGGCCTCGCGGTGTGGATCGTCCACGATCCCAGCGAGGTCGCCAGTATCGCGCGCCTCGGCCCCGACGCGTTGTCGCTCGACGCGTCGCAGCTGCGCGAGCTCTTCGCCGGCAAGGGCACGCGGCTCAAGTGGGCCCTCACGGACCAGTCGGTCATCGCCGGCATCGGCAACGCCTACTCCGACGAGATCATGCACAAGGCGAAGCTTTCGCCGTACGCCACCGTCGGCAAGCTCGACGAGGGCGCGCTCGAAACCCTGGCGGCCGCGATCCACGACGTCGAGACCGACGCCGTGCAGCGCTCCGTCGGCCAGAAGGCGGCGATGCTGAAGGGCGAGAAGCGCTCCGGCTTGCGGGTGCACGCCCGCACCGGCCTGCCGTGCCCGGTCTGCGGCGACACCATCCGCGAGATCTCCTTCGCCGACAAGTCTTTCCAGTACTGCCCGACGTGCCAGACGGGTGGCAAACCGCTGGCCGACCGCCGGATGTCGCGCCTGCTGAAGTAACACCGCCCTCGCGGCCGCCGAATTCCCGCACGAGATCACACCGGCCGCGAGGACGACCCATGCGCAGACCGACCACTTCGAGCTGTCACTGCTGCGGCAAGCCCGTGTCCGCCGACAACTTGGCGTGGGACTACGAATGGCCCGCGCCGTTCGCCGAGCTGCCCGCGGCCCAACTGCTCCTCCGCTCCGAGTCGTTCATCCGCACCCGCGACTTCGGCTCGGCGATCCGTGTCATCCTGGCGGTCAAGCTGGACAGCGGACACACCTCGACCCTCGGCGTTTGGCTCAGTTCAGGCCGAAGGACGCGCAACGGGTGTACGAAGCCACGAGCGCCGGCGGCGACGCGTGGGACGGCTGCCGCGTGCTGAGCAGGACGTGGCCGCACGACGAGTATCTTCGCGCGTCGGGTCGCCCTGCCGCTTCCGGGCCGAAGAAGCCGTGGTGGGAACACGTCCGTCGCTCGCAGTGACCGTGCGGCCCGGGCGAGCGGCTCGGTAGGGTTCAACTCTGGGTCGTCACAACTCGACAGAAAGTGGAGAGCAGACCTTGCACCCGGCTGGTCGAGCGCAGAGCATGGACGTCGTGTCCGCCTTCCCCCTCGCGCAGGTCGTCCCGTGGGCACTGGTCGGCGTGCTCGCGATCGTGGTCCTCGTGCTGCTCTTCAAGGTGCGCCGGCCCAAGGGCGTGATCCAGGACGCCGTGCTGCAGGCCGTGCACCGGATGTCCAAGGCCACGCCGAACCTGCGAGCCGGGCTCGACGAGGAGGCCGCCAACCGCATGACGGCGGAACTGCTCGAGGTCCTCGACTGTCTCGCCGTGGGGATCACCGACAGTGAGGGCACGCTCCTGTCGTGGGCCGGTGAGGCAACCGACCACTACCTCGACCTCGTCGACGACATCGGCACCGCGTTGCGCAAGCACCGCCGCGCCGTCGCCGACCACAACCGGCTGCCGTGCAACCACCGCGGCACCTGCAAGATGAAGACGGCCGCGATCGTGCCGATCCTCGTGGAGGGTTCGGCGGAGGCGACACTGATCGTCGTCGGGCGCACGCGCGGCAAGCTCGTGCAGATGGCCGAGGCCGTGGCGCAGTTCGTCTGCACCCAGTTCGAGCTGGCCCGCCTCGAGGAGTCGCGCAACCAGCTGAACCAAGCCGAGATCAAGGCCCTGCGGGCGCAGATCTCGCCGCACTTCGTCTACAACGCGCTCAACACGATCTCCGCGCTCATCCGCACGGACCCCGAAGAGGCGCGCGAGCTGCTGCAGGACTTCGCCGACTTCACGCGCTACTCGTTCCGCACCTCCGGCATGTACACCACGCTGGCCGAGGAACTGCGCAACATCGACCGCTACCTCACCATCGAGAACGCCCGCTTCGGCGGCCGCCTCGAGGTGCGGATGAAGATCGCGCCCGAGGTGCTCAGCGTCGTCGTGCCGTTCCTGATCATCCAGCCGCTCGTGGAGAACGCGGTGAAGCACGGCCTGGCCAGCAAACCCAGCGGCGGCTGCGTCACCGTGATCGCACAGGACTACGGCACCGAGGCGCTCATCAGCGTCGAGGACGACGGCATCGGCATGGACCCGCGCCAGCTCACCGACCTGCGCAACGCGCACCGCACCGGCGCCCACGTCGGCCTCGGCAACATCAACCAGCGCATGCGCCAGGTGTTCGGCGAGGACTACGCGCTCACCGTCGACACCGCGCCCGGCGCCGGGATGAAGGTGACGCTGCGCGTGCCGAAGTTCAAGCTCGGCGTGCGCCCCAACATGCCCGACTACTCCGCCGACGTGCCGCCGCAGGGCGAGCCCGAAGACGAGGTCGAGCACAACGGTGTGAACGGATCGCGTTCGGGCATGCTGCCCGCGCTCTGAACTGGCTAGCCTGGCGTCATGAGCGTTGCCGACAAGCTGACGTCCCGCCTGCCCGTGCTCGGTGACCGCGTCGAACGCAAAGATGTGGTCGCCGTGGTGAAGCTGCACGGCGTGATCACTCCGACGCCGTCGCCGCTGGCGCGTGGCGCGATCAATCTCGCGGCCGTCGAGTCGGCGCTGACCAGGGCGTTCGGCCACGACCGGCTCAAGGCCGTGGCCCTGCTGATCAACTCGCCCGGCGGTGCGCCGACGCAGTCGGGCCTGATCGCGGAGCGCATCCGCCAGCTGGCCGACGAGAAGAACGTGCCCGTGCTCGCCTTCGCCGAGGACGTCGCGGCCTCCGGCGGCTACTGGCTCGCGTGCGCGGCCGACGAGATCTTCGCGCACCGCACGTCGCTGGTCGGTTCGATCGGCGTGATCAGCGGTGGTTTCGGGTTCACCGGCCTGCTCGAGCGCTTCGGCATCGAACGCCGCCTGCACACGGCGGGTGTCAACAAGTCACGGCTCGACCCGTTCAGCCCCGAGAAGCCCGAAGACGTGGAGTGGCTGAAGCGGATGCACGGCCAGCTCCACGAGCTGTTCGTCGAGTGGGTCAAGGAACGCCGCGGCGGCCGGCTGATCGACACCGAGGACCTGTTCACCGGCGACGTCTGGCTCGGGCAGAAAGCGCTCGACCTCGGCCTGGTCGATGGCCTGGGTTCGCTGCGCCAGATCGTCACCGAGCGGTACCCGGACGCCGAGATCTCCGTGGCCGAGCCGAAGAAGCCGCTGCTCGCCCGGCTGGGCATCGGCGCGCCAGCGGCGGCCAGCGCGGTGCTCGACGCGGTGAGCGCCAAAGCCGCGTGGGCCCGCTTCGGGTTGTGAGCCGCGAACACCAAGTTTCACCCCGTTGGCCGCGCGGTCGTGCCGCGCTCGTGATCTCCGTTGAGGCAAACGGGGGCGAGGTCGGTCCCCGACGGGCGGATGACCGGGACGGGGCTGGACATTGCACTCGGCAATGGGCAGGATGCGAGTCACTGTGAGTGCTCATGAAGACACCCGAAGGCTCATCGTCCTGGCAGTGGACGACGAGCTGAACGGGCTCGACGAACTGACCCACGGCCTGGGGAACAACCCACACGTCCACCGCGTCTTCAGCGCGTCGGACGCCTCCGACGCGCTGCGGCTGTTCTCCCACGACGACCCGGAGCTCGTGGCCCGGCGCGCGCAGGGCCTGCCGACGGTCGACGCGGTGTTCGCCGACATCGACATGCCCGGCCTGTCCGGCATGGAGATGTCCCGGGTGATCGCGGCGATGAACCCGTCGCCGATCCTGGTGTTCGTCACCGGCCACGCCGAGGAAGCCGTCAACGCCTTCGACCTCGGCGCCGTCGACTACGTGCTGAAGCCGTTCCAGCAGGACCGCCTTGACCGGTCCGTGGCGCGCGTGCGCGAGAAGCTGGCAGTGGCCGCCGGGCCGCCCCAGGGGCAGCGGCCGGCCGGCCCGGTGAAGAACGACGACGAGGTCATCCCGGTCGAGCTCGCCGGCACCACCAAGCTCATCCCGCGCTCGTCGGTGCGCTGGGTGGAGGCGCAGGGCGACTACGCGCGGCTGTTCACCACCGAGGGCAGCCACCTCGTGCGCATCCCGCTGGCGCAGCTCGAGGAACGCTGGGAAAAGGCCGGCTTCGTCCGCATTCACCGGTCATTCCTGGTCGCGTTGCCGCTGATCACTGAGCTGCGCATGGGGCAGGGCGGCTACCAGGTCGTGATCGGCAACGAAGAGAAGGTGCTGCCGGTCAGCCGGCGGCACACGCGGGCGCTGAAGGACCGGCTCGTCGGCTCCGGCCGCGGCGGCTGACGTCGTGTCCGCACCCGACGACCCGTACCACCGCCTGGCCAACGGCGTCCGCAAACCGGACCCGACGCTGGGCAAACTACGCGAGGAAAGCGCGGTCGTGGAGCCGGTGCCGCCGGCGCCGAAGCCACTGCGCGCGTCCGAGCCCGCGCACGAACGGCCGAAGCGCCAGCGCGTGGTGCTGGCCGACCCGAAGCAGTCGGCGGGCCGCATGCGGGCGCGCATCGAGCTGGAGGAGCAGACCAGCTGGGGGAAGCTGCTGATCCGCGACCTGGTGAAGGTGCAACTGCGCACGGCCGTGCTGCTGGCGCTGCTCGTGCTCGGCGTCCTCGGGTCGATGCCGGTGCTGTTCTACCTGCTGCCCGGCGTCGCGCAGTTCACCGTGATCGGCATCCCGATCCCGTGGCTAGTGCTGGGACTGCTGCCGTTCCCGTTCCTGTTCGCCGTCGGCCTCTGGTACAACCGGCTCGCCGAACGCCACGAACGCGCTTTCGTCGACATGATCGAAAACTGAGCGTGCGTCCCGAACCGCCCCGGTAGCGGGCACCAGCGGACCGCGCGCTCGTGCGAGGATTCCAGCCGTGCAGCTGAACCCGTGGGCGTTGACCGGCATCGTGCTGGTCGCCCTCGCGACGTACTACCTCGGGTACCGCTCCTCGCGTTCGGCCACCAGCACCCACGACTTCCTCGTCGCCCGGCGAACGGTCCGTTCGCGCCGCAATGCCGCGGCCATTTCGGGGGAGTACTTGTCGGCGGCGTCGTTCCTGGGCGTCGCCGGCATTGTGCTGAAGGAAGGCGCCGACGCCACCTGGTACCCGATCGGGTTCACCGCCGGTTACCTCGCGCTGATGCTGTTCGTCGCCGCGCCGTTGCGCCGCTCCGGCGCGTACACGCTGCCGGACTTCGTGGAGGCGCGGCTCGGGTCGCTCGGACTGCGCCGCTTCGCGACGGCGTTCGTGGTGTTCATCGGGATCCTGTACATGGTCCCGCAGCTGCAGGGCGCGGGGCTTACCCTCGCCACGATCCTGCCGGTGCCCGCCTGGGTGGGCGCGGTTGTCGTCACGGTGCTGGTGGGCGTGAACGTGATCGCCGGCGGCATGCGCGCGATCACCGTGGTGCAGGCGTTCCAGTACTGGCTCAAGCTGTTCGCGATCTCGGTGCCCACGTTCATCCTGTGCCTGGTCTTCTTCTCCGGCGGCGGCCCGGGCGGCCCGCGCGCGCTGGGCTCGCCCGCACCGCCCGTGTTCACCCAGGACACGACGGTGTCGGTGCAGACCGACGTGACGGTGAAGGTCACCACCGTGACCTTCTTCTACGCAGACGGCCGCATCGACGACGGCCCCGCGCGCGGTGTCGCCCGCTGGTCGCCGCTGATCCCGCACACGGTCGAGCGGGGCACCACGCTCCGGTTCGCCGCGGGCACGCCGGTGCCGGTGATCAGCGACGCCCCGGCGACGAACGACGCGTGGCTGCACCCCGCGGCCGGCAAGATCACCGACCTGCTGCAGACGTACTCGCTGATCTTCGCGCTGTTCCTCGGCACCATGGGCCTGCCGCACGTGCTGGTGCGGTTCTACACGAACCCGGACGGGAAGGCGGCGCGCCGCACGACCGTCCACGTGTTGCTGCTGCTCGGACTGTTCTACCTGTTCCCGACGATGCTGGGCGCGCTGTCGCGGATGTACGTGCCGCAGCTGTTGCTCACGGGCAACACCGACGCGGCCGTGCTGATGCTTCCGTCGGCGATGCTGCCGGGCCTCGCGGGGCAGATCCTCGCGGCGGTGGTGGCGGCGGGCGCGTTCGCCGCGTTCCTGTCGAGCTCGTCGGGCCTGCTGGTGAGCGTGGCCGGCGTCGTGTCCACGGACCTGTTGCCCGGGCGGGTGAAGGACTTCCGGGTGGGCACGGCGATCGTGGCACTGTGTCCGCTGGGGCTCGCGTTCCTGCTGCGCACGGAGAACATCTCGCTGTCGATCGGGCTGACGTTCGCGCTCGCCGCGTCGACGTTCAGCCCGTTGCTGCTGCTCGGTATCTGGTGGCGCAAGCTGAGCTGGCAGGGCGCGCTCGCGGGCATGGTCGTCGGCGGTGGCCTGGTGCTGACGGCGCTGGGCGTGGACATCGCGAGCGGCTACGTCGGCTTCGCGCCGCCCTGGTACACGAGCCAGCCGGGCCTGATCTCGGTGCCGGCCGCTTTCCTCGTGACGTACCTGGTCAGCCGGGTGACGCGGTACGGCCGGCCCGAGCTCGTCAACGACATCATGCTGCGGCTGCACGCCCCCGACCCGCTGGGCCTGATGCGCGACCGCGCCGTCGCGCGATTCGGCCAGGCCGAGGACCGGGTGCGCGCCGGGCGTGGGCGACACCGCAAATAGACACTCTGAGTAGTGGGCTAATCACCTGATCCGACGGGTCCGCAGCAGCGTTTCCGGGGCGGAAGATCTTCTTGACGGAAGGAGGTCGCCCGTGGAGCGCACCGAGGCCGACATCGACTGGGAACTCGTGCAGGCGACACCCGAGTTCCGCCTGCTGCGCCGGCGCCTGCGCGGGTTCGTGTTCCCGATGTCAGCCGCGTTCCTGGCCTGGTACCTGCTGTACGTGCTGCTCGCGGACTACGCGCACGGGTTCATGAGCGTGCGCCTGTGGGGCACCATCACCGTCGGGCTGGTGCTCGGGCTGGCGCAGTTCGTGACGACGTTCGTGATCACCGCGCTGTACGCGCGCTTCGCGCACCGGAAGCTGGATCCGCTGGCCGCGGAGCTGCGCGCCGAGTACGGGCGCTAGCGTCTTCCTCACACGCGTACAACGCCTGGACATGGGAGCATGGAACTGTGGTGAGCCCCGCTGAACTGCCGACGGCCGAGGTCCGTGACCTGCCGAAGGACGGCATCCCCCTGCTCGACGTCCGCGAAGACGACGAGTGGGCCGCCGGCCACGCGCCCGGCGCGAAGCACATCCCGCTCGGCGAACTGCCCGCGCGCGTCGACGAGCTCTCCGAGTTCCCCGACGACCAGCCCGTCTACGTCATCTGCCGCAGCGGCGGCCGCTCCGCCCGCGCGACCGCCTGGCTGAACGCCAGCGGCTGGGACGCCGTCAACGTCGCCGGCGGCATGGGCTCCTGGGCCCACGAGGGCCGCCCCATGGTGAGCGAGCACCCGGACACCGAACCCGAGGTCATCTGAGGGATGCACCCAGGCCAGCCTCCTGTCCCTCCCGGCTCCGCGGGCCCACCCGGCTCCGGCGGGCCGGGCTGGCCTCAGTATCCGACCTGGCACGGCCCTGGCTCGGACACTGATCGGGCTGCTTCGTCTTCGGTTTCGGCTTCGGCCGAGTCCGCCCCGGACGGCTGGGTCCCCGGCTTCGACCATCCGGACCCGAACGACGACTACCCGCAGAATGGCTCCGGTACCGGGCCTGAGAACCGCAACCCCTACGCCCCATCGCCCGCCCAGAACACCTTCGGCGCGGCGACCGAGGGCGGCCACACCTACTCGCAAGGCGGTCCCCACCCGGAACCCGCCCACCACCTGCCCGCGGCGGGCTATCCGCAGAACGGTTTCGGCTCACCTCCGCCCCCGTCGGAGGCCACCCCGTACACCCAGAACGGCTACGGCGCCGAACCTGAGCCCGCCAACCCGTACGCGCGACCCGGCGCTGGCGAGCCTCCCCAGAACGGCTTTGTCGCACCCGAGAATCGCGATCCGTACACGTCGCCTGACAGCGGCCAACACCAGCAGAACGCCTTCGACGCAAGCCCCGAGGGCGCCGCGCGCACTCCGCCCGACACTGGCCAGTACCCCCGGAATGGCTTCGGCGCGGGACCCGGGGGCGGTAATCCGCAGGCCGCGTCCGGCGCTGGCCAATACCCGCAGAATGGGTTCGCTGCGCCCGACGGGGGCAGTCCGTACTCGGTGTCCGGCAGCGGTCGGTATCCGCAGAGCCCTCTCGGCGAAGGGCCCAAGGGCGAGCCGTACACCTCGCCGGGCGCTGGCCAGCACGCCCAGAGCGGCTTCGTCGCGCCTGCCGGCGGCAATCCGGATGCCTCAACCGATGCTGGTCTGCACCCGCAGAACGGCTTTGGCGCAGGCCCCGAGGGTCGCAATCCGTATGCCCCGCCCGGCAGCAGTCAGTACCCACAGAACGGTTTTGGTGCATGGCCGGAGAGCAACCCGTACGCCGCGCCGGGCGCTGGCCAGGAGGCTCCGAACGGGTTTGGCGGGCCCGCGGGCGGCAACCCGTACGCCCGGCCTGGCGGCGGCCCGCAGCCCGGCGCCGCGCAGGCCGGTCTTGGGCGGGCCCCGGTCGGCGGGCAAGTTCAGTACCCGCCGTTCACGCCACCGTCGCCGCAGGCGCAGCCGTTCACCGCGGCGCCGCAGGGCCAGATCCAGCGAAGCGGTGCCGAGCCGTCGACACACCACCCGGCTCCGCGGCAGCAACGTCCCCGTCCGCGGCTGAGGTGGGTCGCCTCGCCGCCGCCTGGCGCGGTGCCACGGCGCCGCGCGGTGGCGGCCAAGCCGTACGACGGTCCGCCCTCGTACCCCGTCCCGCCGCGGTGGGGCTTTCCGAACCTGGTCTGGCGCCGCCCGACCACGGTGCCCGGCACGGCGTCCGGCGCGGTGCGGCCGATCGACCGCATTCCGGTGCTGGCGCAGAGCCTTCGCACGATTCTCTGGACGTTCGCCGTCCTCGCGCTCGCGGCCGCGGGCTCGGAGGTCTGGCGCTACGTCCTCCTGGTGCAGAGCCGCGATTCGGCGCTGAGCACGTCGGTCGTCGGCTTCTCCGATGCGTTCGTCGTCACTGCCGGGCTGCTCACCACGATCCTGTCGCTGCTGCCGGCGGGCCTGTCGGTGTGGTGGCTGCTCGTCGCGCGCCAGGCCGCCGCCGACGAGTCCGGAGTCGAGCCCGCGCGGCCGGTCTGGCAGGTGCTCGTGGGCGTGCTCGTGCCGATCGCGAACCTGCCGCTCGCGCTGTCCGTGGTCGGCGAGCTCGAGCACTCCATCCTCCGCCGCCCCCGCGACGAACGCCCCAAGCCCTCCCGCTTGGTCCTCCTCTGGTGGGGCGCGTGGAACGTCAACTGGGTCATGCTGGTCGTCACGGTCATCTGGCGCCTCCGCCCGGGCGTCCAGGCCATGGCCGACAGCGTCGTCCTCGTCGCGATCACCGACGTCACCGCCGCCGCACTGGCCATCCTCACGGCCCTCGTCATCCGCCGCTTCTCCGACCTGCTCATGCCCATCGCGCCCGACCGCCTGCGCACTCTCCGCGTCCTCAAGGTCGACGGCGCCCCCGCCCCCGAACTCCACACCGCCCGCCCCGTCGGCGCGGCTCGCTGATCCTCGTTCGCCCGGTCGGCGCGGCTTGCTGATAGCCGCTCGCCCCGTCGGCGTGGCTCACTGAGCTTCGCTCGCTCAGAAATCGCCGGCCCCCGAAGGATTCACTGACCGTCAGCCGAGCGCCGGCTCCAGTTGAGCGAAGGCCTTCGTCGCTGAGTCATGCACCTTCGTGGCCAGGTCGTCGGCCCCGGCGCCGGCGTAGGTGAGGTCCCAGACGTCGTCGAACAGAAGCCGCAGCACGGACGTGAGGTGTGCCCCCGCCGCGCGCGGCAAGATCTCGTCGCGCCGGTCGAGCGCGACCAGCTCGGCCACCAGCGCACGCTCGCGGTCGAGGTGCATCTGCGCGAGCGCGGACACCAGCTTCTCGCTCTCCCGCACCATCCGTACGAACTCGATCCCGGCGAACCCCAGCAACGCACTCCGCTTCTCGAGCGCTGCGAAGTACCCGTCCCGCACGGCCGCGAACGGCGGCACTGACCGATCCGCCAGCACCAGCTTCGCCGGCCAGTCGACGAAGTCATTCCGGATGTCGAAAACCAGGTCTTCCTTGCGTCCGAAGTGGTTCGTCACGGTCATCTTCGCGACGCGCGCCGCCTCCGCGACATCCGCGATCGTCACCACCTCGAACCCCCGTTCGATGAACAGCCGCGTCGCCGCGTGCGAGATGTTCTGCCGGGTCTCCAGCTTCTTCTGCTCCCTCAGGCTCATCCCGTCATCTTAGTAGGTTCGACCTATTTTTAGGCTTGACCTATAAACTAGGTTCGACCTAATCTCTGGTTCGACCTAACCAACTGGGGGCTTGATGAAAACTCACCCGAAACCATCCACAGCCGACCCGGGCGACGCGGGCCTCTGGCGCCTCGGCGGCGTTTTGATCATGGGCGCGGTGCTGTCTATCCCCGACGCGACGATCGTGTCCGCGGGCATCGGTACGATCGCCCACGACCTGGGCAGCCCGCTCACGGCGGTCCAGTGGGTGTCCAGCGCCTACCTGCTCGCGGCCTCGCTCACGATCCCGCTCTCCGGCTGGCTCACCGACCGTTTCGGTGGCAAGGCGGTCTGGCTCCGCGCCGTCGCGCTGTTCACCGCCGGCACCCTGCTCTGGGGCTTCGCCCGGTCCGCGCCGGCGCGCTCATCCTCTTCCGCGCCATCCACGGCCTCGGCGGCGATTTGATGCAGCCCGTCGGCCAAGCACTCTTCGCGCGGGCCGCGGGCCCGAAGCTCGCGCGGATGATCGGCGTCGTCACCCTGCCGGCCACCGTCGCGCCCGTCCTGGGCCCCCTCCTCGGCGGCGCGCTCATCCAGGGCTTCGGCTGGCGCTGGCTCTTCTTCGGCATCGTCCCGCTCGGCCTCGCGACCCTCACGCTCGGCTCTCGCGTCCTGCCCGGCCGGACGTCGCGGACCGAGCCCGCCACTACCAGGCAACCAGCCTTCGCCACCACCAGTCCAGCCAACCGGCGCATCCCGGTGGACAACCGAACCGCATCCACCGCCCCGCTGACCGAGCTCGCGAACAACGGCACTCCATCCACAGAACCGCACAAGCCCGGGAATCCACCTGTGGACAACCGCACTCCATCCACAGCCCTGCGCGAACCCTTCGACCTTCGCGGCCTCTTCCTTCTCCCGCCCGGCCTCGCCGCCCTCGGTTACGGGCTAGCCGACGGCGCGACCCCGGTCGCGATCGCCGGCGCCGTCCTCCTCGTCGCCTACGGACTCCACGCCCGCCGCGTCGCGGCGCCCCTGCCGGACCTGAACCTGTTCTCCCACAAGCCTTTCGCACTGGCGAGCGCGAGCACGTTCCTCCTGGGCGCGTCCCTCTACAGCTCCATACTCCTGCTCCCCCTCTACTACGAGCAGGCCGAGCACACCACCGCCCTCGCCGCCGGCCTGCTGCTGGCCCCACAAGCGCTCGGGTCCGCCACCGCGCTGCTCGACGGCGGCAAGATCATCGAAAAACTGGGCGCACGCATTTGCCATGCTCACCGGTATCGGCCTGTCGCTCCTGCGCACGATCGTGTTCACCCAGATCGACCACGCGCCCACCCCGGCCCTGCTCACCGCGTCGTTCTTCATCAGGGGCCTCGACCTCGGTGCCACGACCACCCCCGGCATGACGATGCTCTACACCTCCCTGCCCCGCCGGAAGATCCCGCGCGAGCCTGTCCGCGCTCAGCCTCATCCCCGCCGCCCTCTTCCCGAAAGGACCAGGGAAATGACCCTCCGCCTGCTGGCCGTCCACGCCCACCCCGACGACGAATCCAGCAAGGGCGCCGCCACGCTCGCCAAGTACGCGGCCGAGGGCGTCGACGTCCTCGTGGCCACCTGCACCGGCGGGGAACGCGGAGATGTGCTCAACCCAGCGTTCGACACCCCGGCTGTCCACAAGGACCTGCCCGCCATCCGGCGTCGCGAAATGGCGGCCGCGGCGGAGATCCTCGGTGTGCGTCAACGGTTCCTCGGCCACGTCGACTCCGGCCTGAACCAGCCCTTGCCCGACGGCTCCTTCGCCGCACTGTCCATTGAGGACGCGAGTGGGCCGCTTACCCGACTCATGCGCGAATTCCGTCCACAGGTCGTGATCACCTACGACGAAACCGGCGGTTATCCACACCCCGACCACATCCGGACCCACGAAGTCACCAGAAAAGCCTTCGACGCGACCGAAGACGGCACGCCGCGCAAGCTCTACTACCTCGCCACCCTCAGCCGTGCGTGGTTCCAGGCCATGCACGACGCTACGGAAGCCGCCGGGCTCGAATCCCGGATGGGTCCAGTCCTCGACGAGCTCCCGCCCGACCGGCTCCCCGTCACCACTCGGATCCGCTGCGAGCAGCACTTCGCCACCCGCGACCGCGCGCTCAAGGCCCACGCCACCCAGACCGACCCGGCCCACCCGTTCTTCAGCCACGACCGCGACCTCGAACGCGCCACCTGGCCGTGGGAGGACTACCACCTGGTCAACGGCACCCCGGCCGAGACGGAAGACGACCTCTTCGCGGGTCTACGGTGAAGATCAGGCCGTCACCGGCAACGTCCGCAGACCCCGAATCACGAACTCGGGCCGCCGATCCGGCTCGCCGGCCTGCCGCAGCCCCGGCAGCCTTGTGGACAACGCCGACAACGCCGCCGCGATCTCCACCCGAGCCAGTGGCGCCCCGACGCAGTAGTGGATGCCCATCCCGAACCCGAGGTGGGCGTTGGGGGACCGGCCGATGTCCAGCGTGTCCGGCTCGTCGAACACCTTCGGATCCCGCGCCGCGGCCCCGAGCAGCGCGCCGATCTTCGCGCCGCGTTCGACGCGGTAGCCCGCGATGTCCACATCTTCGGTGGCCGTCCGTTCGAAGAGCTGCAACGGCGCGTCGAACCGGATCAGTTCTTCCACAGCCGAGTCGAGCAACGTTGGGTCGGACACAAGCCGCTCCCATTGCGAGCGGTGCGTCAGCAGGGCGGTGACGCCGTTGCCGATCACGTTCACGGTCGCTTCGTGGCCGGCCATCAACAGGAGGACGGCGGTGGCCACGACCTCGTCTGGCGTCAGCTCGCTCGCCACGAGGTCGGCCACGATCCCGCCCGGGGTCCCGCTCACGACCTCGCGCAGGTAGGTCACGAAATCGGCCGCGGCCTGCTCGGCGGGGTCGCGGCCGGCCTCCGGCAGGCCGAACTCGTACATCTTCACGATGGCGTTGCTCCACGTCACCAGCTGCGGCCCGTCCTCGACGGGGATGCCGAGCAGCTCGGCGATCACGGCCACCGGCAGCGGCTGCGCGAGGTGCTCGAGCAGGTCGGCACTGCCGTCGGCGGCGATCTTGCCCGCCAGTGTGTCCACCATGGACGAAGCGAGCCGCGCGACCATCGGCCGCAGCCGCTGCACGTGCCCGCGCCCGAACTCGCCCGCGATCACGCGCCGCAGCCGAGTGTGGGCCGGCGCTTCGTTCTCGAGCAGGGAGTTGCGGTGCAGCAGGTTGAACGAGGCAAACCGCTCGAGCGGCTGCGCGTCCGTCCAGATCCGGCCCAGCCCGCGGTGGCGCAGCACGGCGGCAGCTGCGGAGTGCGAGACCGTGATCGCCAGGTCGAGCCCAGCGTGGTGGTGCACCTCGCCCTCGGCGCGCAGCGCGGCGAACGCCGGGTAGGGGTCGGCGAGGAAGGCTGGATCGGAGGCGTCGAACACGCGCCGACTCTAACCCGGGCGCCCCTCGCAGCCCGCGCTTCGATAGCGTCTGGCGTCGAGCTTTGAGGAGGCTGAAGTGGGTAAGGGCGCGCGGAAGAAGGGTCCCAAGCCGGACCGCAAGCCGAAGGTGCGCGACGTCTTCGTCGGCCAGCCCTTCGAGGGCCTGGCGGCCGAACCGGAACTGATCGCGCTGCGCGAGTTCGTCCCGTCGGCCACGGCGAAGCTGACGCTTGCCGAAGGCGGCGACGTCACCCTCGCCACCGTGCTGCCCATGGCGGCCGCGGCGTTCGTCCGCTCCGACGGGCAGCGCTACCTCGGCCTGCAGGTGCAGACGCGCTCGTCGGACATCAGCCGCGACCTCGGCCGGGCCCTGCGCTGGGTGCTCGACGCGCAGCCCGGCGACGTGCTGTCCGTGCCGGACACCACCTCGCCCACTGACCCCGACGAACACAACCGCCTGCAGGACCTGCTCGTTCCCGCCGCCGAGCTAGAGGTCGAGCTCCACAGCGACTTCGGCTGGTGGCTGCCGGAGGACGCCGACGCCAGTGGTGACGTCGCGGTGTCGCTCGAGCGCGCGAACGCGGCGATCATGCCCACCGACCGCCTCGGCGCCGGTGCGTACTGGGTGCTCGCCGGCGAGAAGGCGCACCTGCGCTGGGTCCGCCCAGAGCCGGAGAACCTGCTGCTGCAAGCGCTTGCGCGCCTGTCCGCGGCGGGTACGCTGGGCCTCGGCGAGGGCACGCGTTATGCCGGCTCGTTCCGCGCTCACGGCCTGCTCGTCCCCGTGTGGGACCTCGACCCCGAGGCTCACGCCCGGGAATGGGCCGAACCCAAGGACCAGCTCGGCGCCCGCCTCGAGGAAGCGCTGAAGTCCCTCGACATCGAGCCGCTGAACGCCGCCGAGCGGCGCGCCCGCGACGGCCTCATCGGGCGCCAGCTCACGATCCGCTGACGTGCGCTGTGGAAGTTTGACACCGAACTTCCACAGCGCAGAACCCGCGTAATCCGTTACCTGGGTCGGACCCAACGATGGCACGATCACGGCCGTGATCCTCCACATCTGCTCCCGTGACGAGTGGGCCGCGATCCCCGACGACGGCGAGTACCGCGCGCCGTCGCTCGAGGAGATCGGGTTCATCCACTGCTCGGACCCCGGCACGGTCTCGCTGCCGGCGAACGCCCTGTACCACGGCCGCACGGACCTCCTGCTGCTCGAAATCGACCCGGTGAAGCTCGATGCGCGCGTCGTCTGGGAGGAGGGCGCCCCGCCGCACCCGGACGGAATCTTGTTCCCCCACGTTTACGGGCCGATTCCGCGAAACGCTGTGGCCTCGGTACACGATTTCCCAGCTGGCACGGACGGTTCGTTGAAGCTGCCTGAGTCACTCTCCGTGCGCTGAGCCACCCGGCCTGCCACGGGAAGTAGTGGCAACGGCCGGACAACCTGCGGGGGCTGCCATGCGTGTGGGGGATGACGAGGACGCGGTGCTCGGCGATCCCATCCGGGGAGGGGGCGATACGGTGACGGCAGCGGCACCTGTCATCGCGGGGGGAGATCCGGCGTGGGTGGCGGGCGCCCGAGCCGTGCCCGAGCCCAGGGTGTTCACCGACTTCGGCGACTTCGTGCAGTCCAGCCTCCCCGGGCTGCTGCGCTACGGCCACGCCCTCGCCGGCAACCCGCACGACGCCGCCGACCTCGTGCAGACCGTGCTCGAGAAGATCGGCGCACGGTGGTCGTATGTGCGGCAGAAGACCGGTGATCCGCTCGCGTACACGCGGCGGTCGATGGCCAACGCCCACGTCAGCCGCTGGAGACGCACGCGTCGCGAAAACCTGGTCGCGGACCTGCCGGACACGAGCCAGTCTGCGCCCGCGGACCCGTTCGAGCACGAGCCGTTGTGGCAGGCGCTGCGAAATCTGCCGCCGAGGCAACGCGCGGTGGTCGTGCTGCGTTATTACGAAGGACTGTCCGAGGCCGAGATCGCGGAAGCGCTGGGGGTCAGCCAGGGGACGGTGAAGAGCCAGGCCAGCAAGGCCATCGCTTCGTTGCGGACGAAGCTGAAGCACGGGGAAGGGAGCGCAGCGGGTTGAACGTCTCCGAGGACGAGCTCGAACAGCGGCTCCGCGCCCTCTTCTCCGACGAGCGGCTCGGCGTCGAGGCGCCGTCCGGTGCCGCGCCCGCCATCGTGGCGGGTGCCCGGCGACGTCGGCAGCGGCGAAAGGTGCTGATCTCGGCGTCTGGTGCGGTGTGCGCGCTGGCGGTGGTGTCGGGTGGGCTCGCTGTGGTCAAGTTCCAGGGCACCACCGGGACGGCCGATTTGTCCGCTTCTTCGCTGACGGTGACGGACGTTTCCCCGTCGCCTTCAGCGTCGGCGGCGGTTTCGGTGGGTGTGCCGGGATCGCAGACTCAGGAGCCGTCGACGAAAGGGGGCGCGCCGCCGCCCCCTCCGCGCAATTCCCACGCGCCGGCGCCTCCGACGCGGCGTTCGGCGCCGGTGAAGGTCATGAAGGGACCGTTGCTGACTGCCGACGGGCTCGGCAGCGTCAAGCTCGGGATGACCGAGCAGCAGCTCGCCGACCAGGGGCTGACGTTGACGCCGGTCAAGGAGTCGGCGGGCTGCACGTACTACGAAGTTGCCGGCGAAGGGGTCCCCGCCGCGACCGCGGTGGTGTCGGCGGACGAGGGGGTGGTCGTGGTGAAGCCGGACGGCGCAGCGCACACCCCGGAGGGCGTCGGTGCGGGTTCGGCGAAGGAGGACGTCACCGCCGCGTACCCCGACACAGCCGCCTCGTCGGACGGCCTCGTCGCCCCCACCGGCGACCGCGCCTACCACTTCACCCTCGCCGACGACGGCTCCGTGTCGAGCGTCGACGTCCGCGCCACGAACCAGACCTGCGCCGCCTGACCTGTCGGCGCTTCGCGAGGAACCCGGGCTGTCCACAGGGGGAGAGCTCGGGTTTCCTCGTTTTCGGCAGGCTGTGGACAGGTGGGTAGGCCTGACCTAGAGACGGGTTCGGCCCATGCGTGCTGCAAACGCGGTCGCTGAGCCCTGCGGACGGCTGACTGTGTCCGACCCAGCATTGGGTCCGACCCAATTGCGGTTTGTATGGCCCTGCGCCCGCGTTTGTCGGCATTGACCTGGCGTGGCAGGCTGCCGGACATCTCCGGGCTCGCGCCGGCGGTAGCTGCCGACGGGACCTGGCGTTGGCAGGTGGATGCTCGCTGAGCTTGACCCAGTGCTGGGTGCGATCCCGCACCAGGGGCCAGGGCCGGCGTCAGGTCGGATCTAGCGATGGATGCAATCAGCTGGTCGGCACTGCAGGCTTGTGAAGGGCTGGGGTGGGCTCGACCCAGCATTGTGTCCGACCCAAGCCACGACAGCCGTGTTCGGGTGTGGGCAACCCGGAAACGACGAAGCCCGGGCTGTCCCGCGAGGGACAGCCCGGGCTTCGCGAGCTGGTTGGGTTACAGCGCGCCACCCGCGACGGGGGGCATGCCGGCGTCCGGGGCGGACGTGCCGACGGCCTCGCGGTGCAGGAACTTCTCGATCTCGTACACGTTGTCGCCCGCCCGGCGCGCGACCGTGAGCAGCGTGGACATCTGCGAGATCTCTTCCACCTGCTCCTTGAGGAACCACTGCGTGAACTGCTCGCTGATGTAGTCCTCTTCGGCCCGCGCGGCCTTCGCCATCGTGGAGATGTCGGCGGCAACTTCCTTCTCCTGCTCCAGCGCGAGCTCGAGGAGCTCGATCGGGGCGGAGAAGTCGTTGCGGACGTCCTTCACGCCGGGAACTTCGACGTGGTGGTCGCGGTCCAGCATGTACTGGACGAGCGCCATCGCGTGGTTGCGCTCTTCCACCGACTGCTTGTAGAAGTGCTTCGCGAGCTGCGGCAGGTCCTCGTTGTCGAACCAGACCGCCAGCGCGACGTACTGCTGGGAGGCGTGGAACTCGTTCTGGATCTGTGCCTGCAGCAGTTCGTAGAACTTCGAGCGCGGTTCTTTCTTCGTGAGGGCCATGCTGACAACGGTACGACAACTCCTGATTGATTTCCACTTTCAGCTGGTGATGTGCACCCTATTAGGGTTACTATTCCTAAAGAAATCGACACTACTTTTGGTTAGCCTCGCCTTAATAAATTCAAGGCAATTAGGGAAGGCTAACTTTTGCTTTTAGATCGTGTCCCGAAGGATCGGGCACGACATGCAGCGCGGCCCGCCCCGGCCGGAACCGAGTTCGGATCCGGTGATGGCCAGGACCTCGATCCCGGCGGCGGCCAGGCGCTCGTTGGTCTCCACGTTGCGCTCGTAACCCACGACGACGCCCGGCGCGAGCGCGAGCGTGTTGTTGCCGTCGTCCCATTGCTCGCGTTCGGCGGTCACCGGGTCGAGTCCGGTGTCGATCACGCGCAGCCGGTCGATGCCCATCGCTTCCGCGGCCGCGCTGAGGAACGGCGCCGGGCCGGCGACCTTCACGCCGCCGTCGCCGGTCGGACGGACGGTGAACGCCGTGAGCGAATCGCGCGCGAGCGGGTACATGACCACGGCGTCGGCCGCGACCATCGTGCACACGGTGTCCAGGTGCATCGTCGCGCGCGACTGCTCGATCGGCACGGCCAGCACGGTGTGGGCGAGCCCGTCGGCGAACACCGAGCGTGCGAGCGACTCCGCGCCCGCCGGCGTGGTCCGCTCGCCGATGCCGACGGCCACCACGCCCGGGGCCAGCAGCATCACGTCGCCGCCCTCGATGGGTGCGGAGTGGGCGCCGTACGCGCGCGCGGCGTGGCGGAAGCGCGGGTGGTAGGCGTAGACGAGGTCGAGCACAGCCGTCTCGCGCCGCCGCGCGGGCATGGTCAGCGACGAGATCGCGACACGGTCGCCGATCCACGCCGACGAGTCGCGCGTGAACAACAGGTTCGGCAGCGGGTCGACGGCGAAGTCGTGCGGATCGCGCATCATGCGCACCAGCGACGCGCCCTCGGACGTCGGCAGCTCCTCGAACGTGAGGCCCGCCATGAGGACCTCGGCGAGCGTGCCGGCGTCGACGCCACTGAGGTGCGAGCGCAGTGAATCGGCGAGGTCGGCGCCGAGACGACGTTCATCCACAGCCGCGTGGACGCCCGCGGCGTGGGCGCGCTGGTCTTCGAGCGCCGTGCGCAGGGTGTCGGCCAGCAGCAGCACTTCGACGCCGCGGCTGCGGAGCACTTCCGCGAACGCGTCGTGTTCTTCCTGGGCTCGATCCACCCACGGGATGGAGTCGAAGAGGAGCTGGTCGTTGTTGCGGGGGGTCAGCCTTTTGAGCTCGTTTCCCGGCCGGTGCAGGAGAACCGCACGAAGGGGTCCGACTTCGCTGTCCACCCTGGGTGGTGCCGTCACGTCGTTCACTGGGCCGAGCCTAATGAGCGACGGTCAGGGGAGCCAGGAAACCTGGCCTTTCAGGAGCGAATAGCCGACGAAAGACACCACGTCGAAAAGGGTGTGGGCGGCGACGAGCGGCCACAGGCGGTTGGTGCGCTGCCAGACGCGGCCGAAGACGAGCCCCATGATGAGGTTCCCGACGAACCCGCCGAAACCCTGGTACAGGTGGTACGAGCCGCGCAATACCGCGGCGCCCGCGAGTGAGGAGTTCTCGCGGACGCCCAGCTGCCGCAGCCGGGTGATCAGGTAGCCGACCACGAGCACCTCTTCGGCGAACGCGTTGCCGAACGCCGAGAGCGTGAGCGCGACGGGCCGCCACCACGTATCGCCCAAAGTGGACGGTTGGACCGCGAGGCTGAAGCCCAGGTGGTAGGAGAGGAAGTACAGACCGAGGCCGGGGATGCCGATCACGGCGGCCAGGCCGACGGTGATGAGCGCGTCGGACCGGGGGGAGCGGCGGTCGAGGCCGACGTCACGCAGCTTGAGGCCGGCGCGCCACAGCAGGTACAGGCCGAGCGCACCCCAGCCGACGAGCTGCAGCGCGCCGAGCAGCTGCTGGAGCAGGTCCAGCAGGCTGGCGGCGGCCTGGGGGACGTTGAGCTGCACCTGCTGCTGGGCGAGTGGGACGGGCCGCAGCAGGGAGTCCACAAGGGACAGCAGGCTGCGGGCGCCCGAGAGCCCGAGGGTGATGCCGAAGACGAGCACCAGCTCCAGCTTGATCGCCCGGCGCTCCTTTTCGTCCGCCACGGGCGCGGGGAGTTCCGGCGGAACGGGCAGCAGCCAGGATCGCAGGCCCGATCGCTCTGTGGTGCTCATGAGCGCACGCTACCGTCGGGGTCATGCCTCGGACTATCGCCACCAACACGAAGGTCGACCGCGACGCGCTGGTCGAGTTCCTGCGGCCGCGTCACCGCGCGATCCTCGTCACCACCCGCGCCGACGGGCGGCCGCAACTGTCCCCCAACACCTGCGGCATCGATGCGCAGGGCCGCATCGTCATCGCGACTTATCCACAGCGCGCGAAGGTGACGAACCTGCGGCGCAACCCGGCCGTGTCCGTCTGCGTGCTCTCGGACGAGTGGAACGGCGCCTGGGTGCAGGTCGACGGCACCGCGGAGGTCATCGACCTGCCCGACTCGGTCGAGCCGCTCGTGGACTACTTCCGCAGCATCTCCGGTGAGCACCCGGACTGGGACGAGTACCGCGAGGCCATGCGCAAGCAGGGCAAGAGCCTCATCCGCATCACCATCGACCGCTGGGGCCCGATCGCCACGGGCGGCTTCCCACCCGAACTCGCCGACGACTGAGCTCGGGTCGCCGCTGGGCCGGCTCCACGTCGGTGGGGCCGGCCCAGTTCTGTGTTCTGCGTGCACCGGGCTTGTGGTTGGTTGGGTCCGACCTAGCTCCTGCGGTGGCGGCGCAGTGCTGGTCAGAGCCGGTCGAGTTCGACCCGAGGCTCGCCACACCTGCCGCCGAGTTGGGCGCGCCAGGGCGTGGCACGCAGCTTTGGGCGCCCGACTCGGCCCGGTGTCGCGAGCTTGGGTCCGACCCAATGTCCTGGCACTGATGGTTTGCCCCAGGGTGACAAACCATCCCCATGCGGACAGGTTGCGACTCTTCCCATCGGCATGACTCCGAGTTGTCCACCTGTGGATCAGTCGACCTGTCCCCATGGGGACAGCCGGCGAACCATTCCCATGGGGACAAGTTGTGCCGGGTGTGAATGGTTCGGCGGGTCGGACCTACGCACTACCAACATCGCGAGCCTTCAGTGGGTTGAATCCCACAGCCGGCTCGTGGGTACGAGCGCTTCGGCTGCCGGGCGGTTCGTGGGTACGAGCAACTCGGTGGGTCAAACCCAGTGGTGGCTCACGGCACGAGCGTCACGGCGGGTTGAGCCCAAGGTCAGCCGGTGAGGGCGCGCACTCGGGTCGTGCGGCGGTCGGCGGGCGCGAACGCCCTGGCGGGTGGGCCGAAGGACACTGACACCGCGAGCATCTCGGTGGGTCGGACCCGATGGTGGCTGGCGGTACGAGTATCACGGTGGGTTGGGCCCAAGGTCAGCTGGTGCGTGCGGGCGCTTCGGTTGTTGGGCGGTCCGTGACCGCGACCGCCCTGGTGGGTGGACCGAAGGACACTGACACCGCGAGCATCTCGGTGGGTCGGACCCGATGGTGGCTCACGGTACGAGTATCACGGTGGGTTGGGCCCAAGATCAGCCGGTGAGGGCGCGCACTCGGGTCGTGCGGCGGTCGGCGGGCACGAACGACCCGGTGGGTCGGACCTAAGGATGACCGATACCGCCCGCATCTCGGTGGGTCGGACCCAGCGTCGGCGCGCGGGCGCGAGCACTTCGGTGGGTTCGACCCACCAGCGGCCCGCGAGCCCGAACCCCTCAGCCGGCGCTGCGCTGCTGCCGTAGGAACGGGCAGCCCACCAGCCGGCGCATTTCGGCGGCGAGTTGGGGCGGGCTGTCGACCATGCGGGAGAACGCGAGGCGCACGTCGTGGTCGCCGGTGTCGGATTCGATGCGGAGGCGCAGGCCGAAGCGGTCGAGGCCGAGGGGGCGGATGCGGCCCTGCTGGAGATCGGGCGGCAGGTGCTTCGCGAGCTGTACGACGACGTCCGAGTGGTCGCTCTCGAGGTGCCGCAGCCAGTCCGCCTCATAGCTGTGGAACGGGTCCGGCGGCGCGGCGCTGAACATGTGCGGCCGCAGCGAGTGCGTACCCTCGGCGTCCGCGAGGACGAGGGACGCTGGCGTCAGGCGGAGCAGCGTGAGGCCGTGGCCGACGTCCAGCAGCCGGTGGTCCGGCCGCTGCTCGGCGATGGACACGGCGCGCGCCCGCGCCGACACCGCCGTCAGCGGCCGGAGCCATCCTGTTATCCACAACAGGCCGCGGATCGGTTCCCGCAGGTCCACCGGGGCGTGGTCGGCGAGCTCGACCATGACGGCGAGCTCGCCGCGCTGGGTCTGCCGGGTCGAGCGGACCATGGGGTGCTCGTCCGGCAGAAGAATGCTGACGCTGCCGCTGTGGTGCACGTGGTGCATCACGGGTACCACGCGCTCGGCCTCGCAGTCGGCGCGCTCGACGGTCGGCATGACCGTCGCCGGGCCGTTGCGCGTCGCGATCGTCTTGGCCCGCTCGGCGGGGTTCGGCGCGGGCGGGCGGCGGACGGATGTCGGGGCCTCGGTCACGGGTCACCTCCTACTTAGGTGAGCCTAACCTGAATTACAGCGACTTGGGAAGACCCGACCCGTAACGCCCCCCGCACGAATGGCGAATAGCCGGTGATCTACTTCGAACCCTGGGGACGCCATGACCGAACCCACCGGCGTGTGGGAGCCGGGCTCCGAGCTGCCCGGCGCGCCGCTGCCGCCCAACGGCGTGCCGTACGCCGTGAGCCATCGCCGGCTCACCCGGCGGCTCGTGGCGAGGACCGCCCTGACACTCGTCGGCATCGCGCTGTTCTTTGCCGGCCTCGGCGTCGCCGTGCCGATCTACGTGCTGTTCTTCGGCGTGCCCTACCTGGTGACGTGGGCGTACGCCGCCGCCCGAGAGCCCCGGTCCCAGCCCGACCCCGACGCGCCGTTCGAGGAAATGCTCTGCGAGCCCGACGGCCTGGTCGCCCGCCGCCGGACGATCGGCGTGCGCTTGCCCGACGGCCGCTGGCTCAACGCCACCGTCGGCCTGAGCCTGCACGCGCAGCCGGCGGGCCAGCGGCGACTCTGGCTGATCAGGGCCGGCGACCAGGCGTGGGTCGCGTTCCCCGGCATCGCGCAGCGCCGGCGCGGCCGGATCGAGGACGCACCGCCCGCCGGCGCCGAGCCGCTGCCGGTCCTGTCACGCGCGTTGGGCTCGCCGCGCGAGGACCCGGTTCAGCCGGCCGGACGCAGAGCCAGGGCGCGGGCATCGTGGACGATCACGTTCACCCACGACCGGCTGAGCATCGAGGCCCGCGCGGTCCGTGACGGCGCCGAAGTCGCCTTCCGCGTGCCGCAGGCGTCCTTGAGCGCTGCGCTCGACATCGCTGCCGCCCGACGCCTGTGGACAACTGGTCGCAAGGCCGGCCTCCCCGGTCACGTCTGGACCGGAGACATCCGCTTTCAGGCCCCCGGCCCCCTCCCCGACCACGACCACGCGTATGCCTCATCTTCGGACGCCACAGCGGCTTCCCCGAGCTCCAGCGGAGCGAACGTGTCCACCATGACCGCCGTCTCGTCGAAGAACTCCGCGCCGATCGACGCCTCCGCGGCGCCCGGTTGCGGGCCGTGCGTGAAGCCGGACGGGTGGAGCGAGAGGGAGCCGATGCCGATGCCCGAGCCGCGGCGGGCTTCGTAGTTGCCGCGGACGTAGAACATCAGCTCGTCGGAGTCGACGTTCGCGTGGTTGTACGGCACGGGGATCGAGTTCTCGTGGTAGTCGACCTTGCGCGGGCAGAACGAGCACACCACGAAGTTCGGCCCCTCGAACGTCTGGTGCACGGGCGGCGGCTGGTGGACACGGCCGGTGATGGGCTCGAAGTCGTCGATGTTGAAGGCCCACGGGTACAGGCAGCCGTCCCAGCCGACGACGTCGAAGGGGTGTGTCGCGTACGTGTAGCGCGTCAGGCCGGCGCGGTGGCGGACGAGGACCTCGACGTCCGAACCATCCACGACCAGTGGTGCGACCGGTCCCCTGAGGTCCCGCTCGCAGTACGGCGAGTGCTCCAGGAACTGCCCCTTCGCCGACAGGTAGCGCTTCGGCGGGCCGATGTGGCCGCGCGCCTCCAGCACGTACAGCCGCACCTCGCCGTGGGGCACCACGCGGTAGGTGCACGACGTCGGGATCACGACGTAGTCGCCGTCCCCGACCTCCAGAGAGCCGTAGCTCGTTTCGACCAGAGCCGTGCCGCCCTGGACGTACAGCAGCTCGTCACCCGCCGCGTTGCGGTACAGGGGGCTCGGCGCCGTGGCGACGACGAAGCCGATGGTCACGTCGTTGTTGCCGAAGAGCCGCCGCCGGTCGGTGACGGCGTCGGCGGACGCGCCGAACTTCAGCTCCGGCGTCTTGAAGTGGCGCGGCTTCAGCGGGTGGTTCGGCGTCAGCGTGCCGCGGTCGTCGGGTACGGCGACGGCGTCGACGATGGCCGTCGGCATCCCGCGGTGGTACAGCAGGGCCGAATCGGCCGAGAAGCCCTCCGCGCCCATGAGTTCCTCGGCGTAGAGGCTGCCGTCGGGCCGGCGGAACGCGGTGTGCCGCTTGTGGGGGATCTCGCCTACTTGCCGGTAGAAGGGCATGGGTGGCTCCTCGAGCAAGTGTCCGCAGAACGAACTATTTTGTCCTCTTGTCGTACGCTACTAGCGTGTCAGTCGTGTCAAGCGCTGTGGAACTCACGCCCCCCGGCCCCCGTGGAATTCCTCCCCTGTTCGCGCGGCTCGTCGACGACTCGGCGCTCTTCCCGCCCGCGGACGTGGCCATGCCCGACGCGTTGCGCGAGCACTACGAGTCCCGGGGTGGTGAGCACGCCGGTGTGCTGGGCGTTTTCCTCTGCCAGGCCTCGCGGCTGCCCGAGCTGATCACCGAGTTGATCAAGATCAAGCCGAAGGAGCCGCTGCCTCTTTCCTTGATCATCGACACCGGGCTCGGAGGTGTGCCCAAGGCGATCTCGATCGTCGAGTCCCGGAGCGAGCTGCTGTCGCTGCGGATGGTCGAGATGCCGGCGCCGTCCGACGTCGACGAGGTGTGGCTGGAGCGCGTGTCGGAGTTCGTGCCCGAGGACGTGATCCGCGTCGTCGAGCCGCGGCGGGGCATCGGCTGGCTAGACGGTGTGCGCAAGGTGATCGAGCACGGCAGCTGGCCGAAGATCCGCTGCGGCGGCCCCGCGGGCGAGAACTTCCCCAGCGTGGACGAGGTCGCCGACTTCCTGTCGGTGGTCAGCGGCTCGCCGGGCGCGTCGTTCAAGGCCACCAACAGCCTGCACCGCGCCGTCCGGCACACGGACCCGGACTCGGGCTTCACCCACCACGGGTTCCTGAACCTGATCGTCGCGTCGGCCCGCTGCCTCTCGGGCGGCGACGTGCGCGCGGCGCTGGAGTCCACCGACGGCAAGGCGCTGGCCGACGAGGCCCGCGCGCTGCCGGAGCCGGCCGCGAAGGCCGTGCGCGAGCTCTTCGCGTCGTACGCGGCGGCGTCGTTCGCGGAGCCGGTGGCCGACCTGGGTGAGCTCGAGCTGCTGTGAGCAGGGAGGGGTCGCTGACCCTCGATCGTGGCCTGGCCCTGCTGCAGGCGGTGGCCGACGCGGGCGAGGAGGCGGCGACCATCTCCGAGCTGGCCGTCGCGATCGGTGCGAGCCGCGCGGCCGTCTACCGGCTGCTGGTGCCGCTGTCGGAGCGTGGCCTGATCTGGCGCGACGGCACGAAGGTGCGGCTGGGCGTCGGGCTGCTGCGGCTCGCCGGGCAGGTGCTGCCGCAGCTGCGCGAGGCGGCGCGGCCGGTGCTGCGCGAGCTGGCCGAGAAGGTGGGCGCCACGGCGCACCTGACCGTGGCCCAGGGCGACCAGGCGCAGGTCGTCGCGGTCGTGGAGCCGTCGTGGACGAGCTACCACGTCGCATACCGCGTGGGCAGCCGCCATCCGCTCAGCGCGGGTGCGGCGGGCCGCGCGATGGCGCTACGGCCCGGCGGCGACGGCTGGGTCACGTCGACCGGAGAGCTGGAGGCCGGCGCGTCGGGCGTCGCGGCGCCGGTGCGCGGCGTGCCGGGGCTGCGGGCGAGCGTCGGCGTCGTGTCATTGGAGCCGCTCGACGCGGCGGCGGTCGGACCGCAGGTGGTCGCGGCCGCCGCGAGGCTCACCGAGGTGCTGCGGACGGATTCCTAGCGGCGGCCAGCAGCGGCCGCACCATCGTGAGCAGCAGGGCCAGGTCGACGGTGAACAGCAGGCGTTCGAACAGGCCCAGCGTCACCTCCTGCTGCGCCGGGCCCGTGACGAGCGTGAACACGAAGCCGCCGAGCACGATCAGCACGCTGGCGAAGCTCGCGACGGCCAGGCCGCGGATCGCCGTGCGGCGCGGCTCCCACGGGCAGTGTGCGCGGCCGCGGCGCGTCAGCAACCACGCGGCGGCCGGCAAGGCCAGGAACGCGGTGAGCGCGGCGGCGTTGTGCAGCTGGCCGTCGAAGGTGCGGGCCTGTCCGTCGGGGTCAACGGGGACGGTCGCGCAGACCGTGAGCCCCGCGCACCACACGCCGAGCAGGGCGACGACGGCCGGCGAGCTGCGCGCCTTCATCAGCCCGGCCAGCAGCGCCAGCGAGCCGAGCGCGAGCGCCAGGCACATCGCGCTGAACAGCGGCGCGGCCGAACGGCCGCCGAGGTGGCCGTAGACGTACTCCGAAAGTGTCTGCCACACCGGGCTGACCTGCGCCGAGAGCCGCAGGTGCAGGTCGGCGGCGATGGCCACGGCGAGCGTGATGCCGGCGAGCGCGAGCCGGCCGTGAACGGGCGACACAGCGGCGGGCACGGGCTGGGGCACGGGGCGCTCCTCGGCGGTCGTGGCGGAGGGCAAGGGTCGTCCGCGTAATCGCGGGTTCACCTTGCCCTCATCCACTGGTTCCGAAGAGGTTACCTCGTGGTGCTGTGAAGTCCCTGTGGTCGCTTTTCAGCCATCACGCGAGCTGGACCAGCGCGAACACGGACAAACCGGCGAACGCGAACCCGGCGATGCGTTGGATCAGCTTCGGCCGGATGCGGTTGCGGATCTTGGCGCCGATGAACACGGCGAGCCCGGCCACCGAGACCAGCGCGACGAACGCGCCGAGGCCGACCGCGAAAGGGTTGCCGAGGTGCGCGACGAGGCCGGCCGTCGCGAGCTGCGACGCGTCGCCCCACTCGGCGGCAAAGAGCACGCCGAACGACGTCAGCGCGGAGCGCACGAACGACTTCGGCGCGGCGCCGGAGCGGGAAGCGCTGTCGCCCGCTTCGTCGGCTTTGCTGAATCCCTCGCGCAGGAGCATGAAGGCGCCGATCCCGAACATCGCCGCTACCAGCAGCGATACGGCCGTTTCCGGGAGAAGGGTGAGAACACTGCCGAATGCGGCGGCGATCACACACTGGATCGCGAATGCCGCGAACACTCCCGCGAATACCGGCCATGCGCGGAAACGCGTGGTCAGCACGAGCGTCGCGACCAGGGTCTTGTCGGGCAGTTCCACTGCCAGGACCAGGCCGAACGCGCTGAGAAGAGCGATGATGGCGGGAGACATGAGCTGGTGAGCACCCCTTTCACTGCAACGATAAAGGAGGGATTCAGAAAGCTGCAAGCTGATGGGATTCGCGAATTGCCCGGTGCGGGCAGCTGAATAGTCAGGGCCGGGATTCCTGAATATTTTTTTCGGTATGCCGAATTCTCTTTTCCGGTGCGGTACGGTGCGGGTCATGCCTGCTGACCACGTCGTCGTGACCACCACCGTCGACTCCGAGGCCGCCGCCCGCACACTCGCCACGAGCGTCGTCGAAGCGCGGCTCGCCGCGTGCGCCCAGGTCGTGGGGCCGATCACCAGCGTCTACCGCTGGGCGGGCGAGGTGCAGACGGACGCGGAGTGGCGGGTCGAGTGCAAGACGGCGGCCGACCGCGCGGGGGCGCTCGAGGAGTTCCTGAACGTGCGCCACACCTACGACGTGCCGGAGGTCGTGGTCACCCCGATCGTCGGCGGGAGCCCGCGGTACCTGGCGTGGCTCGTGTCGGAGACCCGCTAGCTCCCGCCTCGGTACACAGTGGACTGATGTGCCCGGATTCCGAAATAGAAGGCTGACCTGCGGTTTTCCCAGGTTCAGGACGTAGGTCCCGGCTTATTCGGGACGTGTTGAACTGGTTGCGGCCCGCGCGCGGGAGTTAGCTCGAAGACGTGGATGTCCTTGAGCTCGCGCGGTGGCAGTTCGGCATCACCACCGTGTACCACTTCCTGATGGTCCCGCTGACCATCGGACTCTCGGTGCTCGTCGCGGGGATGCAGACCGCCTGGGTGCGCACCGGCCACGACCGCTACCTGAAGATGACCAAGTTCTGGGGGAAGCTGCTCCTGGTCAACTTCGCCATGGGGGTGGTCACCGGGATCGTCCAGGAGTTCCAGTTCGGGATGAGCTGGAGCGCCTACTCCCGCTTCGTCGGCGACGTGTTCGGCGCGCCGCTGGCGATGGAGGGCCTGGTCGCGTTCTTCGTGGAGTCGACCTTCCTCGGCCTGTGGATCTTCGGCTGGGACCGGCTGCCCAAACGCGTGCACCTGGCGTGCGCTTGGGCGTTCTCGCTGGCGTCGATGGCCTCGGCCTACTTCATTCTGGCCGCGAACTCGTGGATGCAGCACCCGGTGGGTGTCGAGTTCGTGAACGGCAAGCCGACGATGAACTCGATCTTCGCGGTGCTGACCAACAACACGGCGCTGGCGGCGATCCCCCACACGCTGGCCGGGGCGTTCTCGGTGGCGGCGGCGTTCCTCGTCGGCGTGGCGGGGTGGCACCTGTGGCGCAAGCGGGGTTCGGCGGACTCGGACGAGGGCGTGCACCGCAACGTCTGGCGCTCGTCGCTGCGGCTCGGCGGCTGGGTCGGGGTGGTCGCCTTCGCGGTGCTGGCCATCACGGGTGACACGCAGGGCAAGCTGATGTTCGAGCAGCAGCCGATGAAGATGGCGTCCGCGGAAGCGTTGTGCCACACGGAGAAGCCGGCGAGCTTCTCGATCCTGGCGGTCGGTGACGTGGCCGGTGCGAACTGCGAGGACGTGAAGACGTTCACCGTGCCGGCGCTGCTGTCGTTCCTCGCCCACAACGACTTCTCCACCGAGGTTCAGGGTGTGGAAAACCTGATCGGTCAGTACCAGGCCAAGTACGGCACCAACTACCCGGACGACCCGGACCTCGGGCCGCTGGCCGGCCAGCCGATCGACTACGTGCCCAACTTGCCCGTGACGTACTGGGGCTTCCGGGCGATGATCGGCTTCGGCGCGATCTCGGCGGGGATCGGGGTGCTGGCGCTGTGGCTCACGCGCCGCGGCCGGCTCCCGAGCGGGCGCTGGTTCCCGCTGGTGCTGCTCGCGGGCATCGCGACGCCGTTCATCGGCAACAGCGCGGGCTGGATCTTCACGGAGATGGGGCGTCAGCCGTTCGTGGTCGCGCCCAACCCGACCGGTGTCCAGGGCATGTGGATGTTCACGGCCGAGGCGGTGTCGAAACTGTCGGTGGGTGAGGTGTGGACCTCGCTGATCTCGCTGACGGTGCTCTACCTGGGCCTGGGCGTGGTCGAGCTGTTCCTGATGCGCAAGTACGTCCGCGGCGGCATCGAAGGCGTCCTGCCCCCACCGCCCGTCAAACGCGAGGACTCGGATTCCGATGACGACACGTTGTCGTTCGCATACTGACTCACTGGGTCGCACCCAGCGTACGCGAGCGATCACCCGCGAGAGTTACCCACAGCTGATCTGTGGACAACTCGATGGGTTGTGGATAACTCAGGGCCACGGTGTGGATGAACTCTCTGTGGAAGGAGGTGTGAGCCGATGACCACGCTCCAGCTGGCGTGGTTCGCGATCATCGCGCTGTTCTGGCTCGGCTACCTGTTCCTCGAGGGCTTCGATTTCGGCGTCGGCATGCTGCTGCCGGTGCTCGGCCGCGACAACACCGAGCGGCGAGTCATGGTCAACACCATCGGGCCGGTGTGGGACGGCAACGAGGTGTGGCTGATCGTCGCGGCCGGTGCCACGTTCGCGGCGTTCCCCGCCTGGTACGCGACGCTGTTCTCCGGCGCGTACCTGCCGCTGCTGATCGTGCTGCTGGCCCTGATCGGGCGCGGCGTGGCCTTCGAGTACCGCGGGAAAGTCGACTCCGAGCGCTGGCGGCGCACGTGGGACCGCGTGATCATGATCGGCTCGTGGGTGCCGCCGCTGGGCGTCGGGCTGCTGCTGGCGACGACCGCGCTCGGCCTGCCGCTCGACGCCGACGGCAACCGCATCGGCTCGCCGTTCGAGGCGGTGCGGTGGGACACGCTGCTGGGTGCGCTCGCCGTCGTCGGGTTCGCGTTGGTGCACGGCGCGGCGTTCCTGGCGCTGAAGACGGCCGGTGAGCTGCGGGAACGGGCGCGCCGGCTGGCGCTCGTGCTACTGCCGGTGGCGCTGCTGCCGCTGGTCGCGTTCCTCGTGGTCGTTCAGCTGCGTGAAGGCCAGGCGTGGACGATCGTGCCGCTGGTGGTCACCGTGGTCGCCGCGGCTGTCGCGTGGCAGCGGCTCTACGTGGACCGTGATGGGCAGGCGTTCTCGGCGCTGGGCGTCGTGATCGCGGCCGCCGTGGTGACGCTGTTCGGAGCGCTGTACCCGAACGTCCTGCCCTCGACTGTGGACGCCGCGAACTCGCTGACGATCGCCCAGGCCTCCGCGAGCCCGTACGCGCTGAAAGTGATCACGTGGGTCGGCGGGTTCGGCGCCCCGGCCGTGATGATCTACCAAGGCTGGACCTACTGGGTCTTCCGCAAGCGCATCGGTGTCCAGCACATCCCGGCGGTGCACGCACCGTGAACAAGCTTCCCGGTCGCGCGACCCTTTCCGCCCCGAGGTCCACAGTGGACCAAGTGCGGCCGGGCAAGGGGCCGCTCGGCGCGCTCCCGGCTCTCGGGCCGGCTGCGCGCCGGGCGTTGCTCCTCGTGGCGGTGCTGTCGTTCGTCAACGCCGCTTTCCTCGTAGCACAAGCTTTTCTGCTGGCCGACGTGCTGGCCGCCATCGTCTCCACAGGTGCCGGGGTCCGCGCCGCCCAGCTGGCCGCCCTGTTCGTGTTCGTCGCGGGCCGCGCGCTGGCCGGCTGGGCGGTGCGGGTGGTCTCGGCGCGCGCGTCGGCGACGGCCCAGCAGGACCTGCGTGCCCGGGTCGTGTCCCACGCGCTGCGGCTGGGACCGGAGTGGCTGGCGCGCCACGGCCACGGCTCGCTGACGGAGCTGGTGACCCGCGGGCTCGACGCGCTCGACGCGTACTTCCGCGAGTACCTCCCCGCGCTCGTGACCGCCGCGGTGGTCCCGCTCGCGGCGGGCGCGGCGATCCTGTGGGCGGACTGGCCGTCGGCGGTGATCGTCGCGCTGACGGTGCCGCTGCTGCCCGCTTTCGCCGTGCTGGTCGGGAAGTTCACGGCCGACCGCGTGGCCGGCGCGACCGACGCGGTGCACCGCATGTCGGGGCTGCTGCTGGAACTGGTGCGGGCGTTGCCGGTGCTCACGGCGTTCCGCCGGGCTTCGGCCCAGGCGACGACCGTGGACCGGCTCTCCGAAAGCCACCGCCGGGCGACGCTTCGGACATTGCGGGTCGCGTTCTCGTCGGCGTTCGTGCTCGAACTGGTGGCCACGCTTTCGGTGGCACTGGTGGCCGTGGTGATCGGTGTGCGGCTGGTGTCGGGGTCGTTGCCGCTGGCCATCGGGCTGGGGGTGCTGATCCTCGTGCCCGAGTGCTACCAGCCGCTGCGCGCCGTGGGGGCGGCCTTCCACGCGAGCGAAGACGGGGTGGAAGCCGTGCGCCGGGTGACCGACGTGCTGGCTTCGCCGGCGCCACCGCCCGGGACGCGCGTCCCGCCCTGTGGACAACTGACTGTGTCGGGCCTGAGCGTCGCCCGACGTGGGGGATTCGCCCCGGCCGACGAATCGTTTTCGGTGCGGCGTGGTGAAACCGTGTGGCTGCGGACACCGAGCGGGGCGGGGAAATCCACCACTCTGGGGGTGCTGCTCGGGTTCGTCCCTGCCTTCGACGGCTCGGTGCAGATCGGCGACGTCCCGCTGGCCGAGGTCGATGTGGAGCGCTGGCGCGCTGACGTCGCGTGGGTGCCGCAGTCGCCGGTGTTCAGCGGGGGGACCGTGCGGGAAGAGCTGAGCGCGGGGTTCGTTCGCGCGGATGCGGGTGAGGGGACCGCTCGCGGGTCGCTTCGTGAGGGGGCCGTTCGCGCGCGCTCGCTGGGCGGGGGGACCGTTCGCGCCGGTTTGGACGAGGGGACCGTTTGTGCGGGTTTGCCGAGCGAGGGGACCGCGCGCGGCCTGCTTCGCGAGACGACTGCTCGCGCGGGTTCGCTGGGCGAGGGGACCGTTCGTGCGCGCTCGCTGGCCGACGAGACTGCTCGCGCGGATTTGCCGCGCGAGGGAACCATTCGAGCCCGTCGAGATGGTAGGACCGCTCGTGACTGGCTTCGTGAGGGGACCGTTCGCGACGATGGGGACGAGGGGACCGTTCGTGCAGGCGGGGCCCCGGTTGTTCCTGCTGAGCCGGGCGAGGGCACTGTCCGCGCGGATACGGCGAGTCGGGGGACCGTTCGCGGCTTGCTTCGTGAGGGGACCGTTCGCGCCGAGGGGCGCGAGGAGACCGTTCGGGCCGGGGCCGTCGACGAGGTGCTGGGGGAGATGGGGCTGACCGGGCTCGCGGATCGGCCCGTTGACCAGTTGTCGCTGGGGCAGCGGCAGCGGGTGGCGGTCGCGCGGGCGTTGCTGCGGGTGCGCGCGGGAGCGTGGCTGCTGCTGCTCGACGAGCCGACGGCGCACCTCGACGAGGTGAACGCGCGGCGCGTGCTGGCCGCCGTCGAGCGGGCGGTGGCCGGCGGTGCAGCGGCGATCATCGCGGCGCACGAGCGGCCGGCCGGGGTCGTGGTTGCCGACGAGGATCCGTTGCCGCGCACGGATTCTGCGGTTTCCGAGGCGGGGGCGCGGCGGCCGTTGGCGTGGCGGCTCCTGGTCGACCGCCGGTTGTTCTCCGGTGCGGTGCTGGGCGCGCTGGCGTTGCTGGCGGGGGTCGCGCTGACGGCGACGTCGGGGTGGCTGATCGCGGAAGCGTCGTTGCGTCCGCCGATCCTGACGCTGACCGTGGCCGTGGTCGGAGTGCGCGCGTTCGGGCTCGGGCGTGCGGCGCTGCGCTACGCCGAGCGGCTCGTGACGCACGACGCCGCGTTCCGGATCGCTGGGCGGCTGCGCGTGCTGCTGTGGGAATCGTTGGTGAAGCTCGGACCGGCGCGTGGGCTCGCCGCCGGCGAGGGGCAGCGGCGGCTGGTCGCGGACGTCGACACCGTCCGCGACCTGCTGCCGCGCGTCGTGGCGCCGCCGATCGTCGTCGGGCTGGTCGCCGCCGGGGCGGTCGCGGTGCAGGCGATCGTGCTGCCGTCGGCGGGGGCCGTGCTCGCGGCGGCGGTGGTGGTGGGGTTGGCCGCGCCGCGGCTGGCGTTGTTCGCCGAACGTCGCGCGACCGCGGCGCTGGCGGCCGGCCGCCGGGACCTCGCCGCCCGGGTGCTGGTGCTGTTCACGTCGGCGGCCGAGTCGCTGGCGTACGGGACGGCGGGCGCGCGCCGGCGCGAGCTGTTCGCGACGGACGGGCGGCTCACGGCGGAAGCCCGCCGCCAGGCGTTCGGCACGGGCGCGGCGGAGGCGCTGATCGCCGTCGTCACCGGGGCGGCCGCGGTGGTGAGCACGGTGCTCGCCGCGCACGCGGTCGCGGCCGGTCAGCTGGCGGGGGTGCTGGCGCCGCTGCTGGCGCTGGTGCCGTTGGCGCTCGCGGAGGTGCTGGCGTTGCTGCCGCCGGTGGCCGCGCACTGGGACACGCTGCGCGGTGCGCGCGAGCGGTTGGCGCAGCTGCAGGCCGCGCCGGCCCCGGCGCCGGTGCAGGCCGGGCCGACGGTGCGGCTGCGAGGCGCCGACCTCGGCTGGCCCGGTGGGGAGACCGTGCTCGAGGACGTGACGCTCGACCTGTCGCCGGGTTCATACGTCGCGGTCGTCGGGCCGAGCGGTGCCGGTAAGTCGACTTTGGTCGCCGCGTTGCTGGGATTCCTGGCCCCGCGCGCGGGTGAAGTGACGGCGCCGAGCCGGGTGTCGTGGGCGCCGCAGGAGCCAATGCTGGTGTCGACGACCGTCGCGGAGAACCTGAGGCTCGCCGACCCGAAGGCCACGGACGACGACCTCCGCCACGCGCTCGACCTGGCCCGGCTGCCGGACCTGGACCCGGTGACGGTCCTGGACAGCGCTGGTGCCGGGCTGTCGGGAGGACAAGCCCAGCGCGTCGCGCTCGCGCGGGCGTTGCTCGCCGCGCCGGCGGCGGACCTCGTGCTGCTCGACGAGCCCACCGCGCACCTCGACGAGCCGACGGCTCGCGCGCTGCGGGCGACGTTGCGCGCGGAGCTGGCCGGCCGCACCGTTGTGCACGTCACGCACAACGTCGGCGAAGAGCTCGACGCCGACGTCGTCCTGGAAGTCCGAGGTGGCCGGGTCGTCGAGCGGCCCGCGCCCGTGGCGGCCGTGGCCGCGAGGGGTGATTGGTGACGGTCACGATGCCGGGTCCGGGACGCAAGCACGCGCTAGGGTCGGTGTTGCACATGGACCCGACACTTGCCGCGCGGGCGTTGTCCGCTGCCACCGAGATCACCAGCACCGCGTTGTCCGGGGACGATCCCGAGACGGTGCTGGACACCGTCGTGGTCCGAGCGGCCGAACTCGCCGACGCGGACCTCGGCCTGGCCATGGTCAGCTCCGACGATGGGCACGTCGTAGTCGAGGCCGCCGTCGACACCAGTGGCGAAGGCCGCGCCCTGCAGGGCCTGACGCTGCCCGCAGACTCTGCCGCGGGCCGCGTCGCGCGCGGCGGCGAACCGGTGGTGAGTGACAACTTCGTCGTGGACCCGCGGACGGCGCCGTTCGTGCCGGACGAGCTGCGGGCGTTCGGCCCGTTCGCCGCCGCGCCGTTCGGCTCGGGTGGGCGGGTGCTCGGCGCGTTGACGGTGTACCGGCTGCAAGGGCGCGAACCGTTCTCCGCGGGGACCGTGGAGATGCTCGTGGCGTTCGCCGCGCAGGCGGGTGTCGTGCTGGCGCTCGCCGAGGGCGCCAACGCTCGCCACCGCGTGACGCTCTACCAGGAGCGCGAACGCATCGCCCGCGAGCTGCACGACGTGATCGTCCAGCGCCTCTACGGCGCCGGCATGCAGCTCGACCGCGTGCGCCGCAACATGCGCAAGCGCTTCGCCCAGGCCGACGGCGCCCGGCTGTCCGACGCCATCGACCAGCTCGACCAGACCATCGAGGAGATCCGCGGCACCGTGCGGGCGCTGCGGTCTCCCGAACCCCGCCACGACACCGGCACACCGACCGACCTCGCCGAGTCCGCCCGCGGCGAAGTCCGCATCGCCGGCGAGCTGCTGGGTTACCCCCCGACCCTCGAACTGTCGGGCGAGTTCGCCGACATCCCGGCCGAACGCGCCGATCACATCCGCGCGGCGCTGCGCGAGGCACTGTCCAATGTGGTCCGCCACTCCGGCGCGAGCGAAACGCGCGTCACCCTGACCCGCGACCGCGACGGCGTGAAACTCCGCGTGCGCGACAACGGCTCAGGCGTGCCCCAAGGCGTGGCCACCCGGGGCCTGCGCCACCTCGCCGAACGCGCCGACACCGCCGGTGGGAAGTTCTTCATCAACTCCTCCCCGAGCCTCGGCACGCTCGTCGCGTTCGACCTCCCGCTGGACTAGCGACCGAGCTGGCCGACCGGCCATCCCTGACGTCGGCTGGTGGGCACCACGCTTTCTTCGATTACGTGAAACCAGACCGGCGGCCCGCCCGCGGACGCGGTAGGTGCCCGTCGCCCGCGAGCACGACACCGACCGATGCCGCCCCGGCCTTTCATGCCAACCATGCTGTGTGCACCCGTTCGGTTACGGTGCCGGACCGAGCCGAGCGGTGAGCACCAGCGCTGGGTCATGCCTGCCACGCTGCGCGTGGTTGTTCGGCTCTCCAGCGGCCCGCGCTGTGGGTTCGAGTCCACACACGCTGTGCGTGCCGGCTCGGGTCACTGGGCCGAACCGAGCCGAGCGATGAGCACCAGAACCAGGCATGCCTGCCACGCTGCGCGTGGTTGCGCGGCTCTCCAGCGGCCCGCGCTGTGGGTTCGAGTCCACACACGCTGTGCGTGGCGGCTCGGCTACCGGTTCGAGCCGACCACTGAGCACCAGCGCTGGGTCACGACTGCCACGCTGCGCGTGGTTGCGCGGCTCCTCATCGACCCCCGCTGTGGGCTCCAGTCCCAACGCGCCGTGCGTGCCGGCTCCGCCACTGGTCCGGACCGAGCCGAGCGGCCTACGCCCGAGTTGCCTGGCGACTACATGTTGCGCGTGGTCTCTCGATTCTCCAGCGGCCCGCGCTGTTGGCCCGAGTCCCAACGCACCGTGCGTGCCGGCTCGGCCTGGTCCGCACCGAGCCGAGCGGTGAGTACCAGCGCCAGGTCATGACTGCCACGCTGCGCGTGGTTGCGCGGCTCCTCATTGGCTCGACGCTGTGGGCTCGAGTCCACACGCGCTGTGCGAGCCGGCTCGGGTCCAAGCGGTCGACGCCCGAGTTGCCTGGCGACTACCACGCCGTGCGTGCATGCCTGACCGCCCTTTCGCAACGGAACCACAGGCGCGAGTTACTCCGCGACCAACCACATTGCTTGCGCCACCGCCACCTCTCCGAACCCCACCACGCGGACTGAACCGGTCCCCTTCCCGGGCCGCCCACGCGTTTTCCTCACCGACCGGCCGAACCTCGGCCCGTCGCCTCTCGTCTGCCTCTGGACTGGCCGCACGTGCGACCGTCACCCACACTGCGCTGATCCGGCTTCAGCCTTCACGCGTCATGTGAGCCGCTCCCTTCTCTTGGCTGTTCCGGAAACGCTCCGGAAATCCCCAGCACCGCGAGCCACAACTCGCTCTCAGTTGGTGACGATAATACCGGGAAATCGAACACGTATTCGACTCACGATGGGGTGAATCCGGAGGATGCTTACCGAACTCCCCGTCGCCAACGGTGACGCGAGTGGTCCGGTCGCACTTCGAACGGACTAGCGGAGCGCCAATAGGCGGTACGCGCCGATCACGCGAAAATCCGGGTGTTCGGAATCAGCGTTGCTCACTTGCCGCGGCGGGCGATCCAGGCGGCGGCTTGCGTGCGGCGTTGCATGCCGAGCTTGGCGAGCACCGAAGTGACGTAGTTCTTGACCGTCTTTTCGGCCAGGAAGAGGCGTTCGGCGATTTCGCGGTTGGACAGGCCCTGCCCGATGAGTTCCAGGACATCACGCTCGCGGTCGGTGAGGTCGGCGAGCTCGTCCGTCGGCGGGTGGCGCAGCTTGTCGAGCACGCGGGCCGTGCTGACGGGGTCGAGCAGCGAGTGGCCGGCCGCGACCTCGCGCACCGCGTTGACCACATCCTGGCCGCGGACCTGTTTCAGCAGGTAGCCCGACGCGCCAGCCATGATCGCGCCGACCATCGCCTCCTCGTCGTCGAACGCGGTGAGCATGAGGCACGCCGGCGGGTTCGGCTTGGAACGCAGTTCGCGGCACAGCGTGATGCCGTCGCCGTCGCCGAGCCGGACGTCGACCACCGCCACGTCGGGCTCCAGGTGCATCGCGACGGCCAGCGCCTCCTCGACGCCCCCGGCCTCGGCGACCACCTCGATGTCCGCCTCGTCACCGAGGAGGTCGCGCAGGCCGCGGCGGACCAGCTCGTGGTCGTCGACGAGCAGCACCTGGATCGGCATACCTCGAGGTTACGGCGTCGTGGGGCGCGTGGCCGGTGCTGGTGCCCGACGCCACGTCCGCAGCGGGGGAAATCACCGGATGCCGCCGGTCGGACGACCATTTCCGAAGCGGTGGGAAGTTGCCGGGAAATCGCGCGTAACGGTCACCGCGATTTCACGGATATCCGTCGCACAAGCCGATCGGAGGGGTTTCCCGTGATCGTCTCGAACGCAATTGCGAAAACGACGGTTTCCCGGCCGGGCTGATGCAGGCGCGGCTCGCCGTCGTCGCGGTGTTGGCGGTCGCCGTGGGTACGCTGCTGGCCGCCGCGGTCCTGAAGCCACCCGCGGACGTGCCGGCGCAGGACGTCGTCACCACCAGCCGCCCGGCGCCGTTCGCCACGCGCGTGCCGGTGTCGCGGGTGCAGACCGCGTCGCGCCCGGCGGCCTTGGAAATCCCGGCGATCGGCGTGGACACCAGCACGATCGTCGGCCTCGGCCTCACCCCCGACGGTGCGCTCGAACGCCCGGCGGACGCCCGCACCCCGGGCTGGTTCACCGGCGGCCCGACCCCCGGCGAACGCGGCCCCGCGGTGCTCGCCGCGCGCGACGGCGTGTTCGGCCGCCTCAAGGACGCGCGTCCCGGCGAACAGGTCGTGGTGCACCGCGCCGACCACACCGCCGCGGTGTTCACCGTCTACCGCGTCGATCACCCACCGAACCCGCCGTTCCCCACGGCGCGCAGCGCCACGCCAGCCCCGGAACTCCGCCTGATCACCGTGGACGGGGACAACGTCGTCGTGTACGCGCGGCTGAGCCAGGCGTTCACGAGCTGATCAGCCGTGCACGCGGGGGAACCTCGTTTCGTTGCGGTCCATCTTCGCGTTGCCCGCTGCCAGCAGGTCGATGTCCAGGGCGTCCGCGAGTTGCACGAGGTACAGCAGGACGTCGGCGATTTCGTCGCGGACGTTGGCGGCCAGGGTGGCGTCCGAGCGGTACTGGCGGGCCTCGTCGGGGGTCAGCCACTGGAACAGGGAGATGAGCTCGCCCACTTCGCCGGACAGGGCCATGACCAGGTTCTTGGGGTGGTGGAACGGTTCCCAGTCGCGGGCGGCGGCGAAGTCGCGTAGGCGCTGTTGCAGGTCTTCGAGAGTCACGGGAACTGATCTACCACGGTGGTCATGGCCGGGTGGCGGACCCGTCTGGACCCGCCGACGGCACCCCGGTGAGGCCACGCCGAACCCCGGCGCCTCGCTGCCCGAACCCGGGCCGACGGCACCCCGGGCGCGGCCCCACTCGAACTCGCCCACGGCATCCCGCGCCGGTGCGCCGCTGGTCACCGGTGGTGCGCGGCTGCTCCGAAAAGAGCACGCAGTTGGCCCACTCGCGCGCCGAAGGCCATGCGGCAGACTGGGGCGCGTGAGTGCTCCCCCGGATCTGCGCCCGTACCTGCGCACGTTGGACGCGGAAACGCTGGTGGACCTGCTCCTCGCGCAAGCCAACCGTGACCCTGGGTTACGGCACTCGCTCGAGCTCCGTTTCGCCACGCAATCGGGTGATGTGGCGGAGGCGCACCGGCTGCTGGACACCGCCGTGTCCGATGGGAACGTCGAGTATGCCGCGAAGGTCGGCGCTGTGCTCGACACGTTGCAGCGGCTGCTCGACGCGGGCAGCCCGGCCGATCTCGGGCCGCTGGCGCGCCGGACCGTCGACGACATCGGGGAGGTCCTGGAGCAGGCGGGTGATCCGTCGGGAGACCTGGCCGGCAAGCTCGACTTCGCGGTCGAGCTGTATGCCCGCGCGTGCGCCGCGCGGCCGCCCGACCCGGAGCAGCTCGCCGACTGGCTCCTGGAAGTCGAGTTCGACGGCCCGGGCCGGCCGACGATCGCGCTGGCCGAGTTCGCGAAAGCGCTGGGCGACAAGGGACTCGACCGCATCAAGTCCACTGTGGACGCAATCCTGGCCGGTGGCCCCACCGGCTACCGCCGCGACGTCGCCGAGCGCCTGCTGGAGGAGCTGGCCGAGGTGCGGGGCGACGTCGACGCGCTCGTCGCGATCCTCGAGGCCAAGCCGCCGCGGGTGGACGTGAGCCTGAAGATCGTGCGCGTGCTGCGCGCCGCCGGCCGGCACAGCGAGGCCATCGCTCACGCCGCGCGCGCCCTCACACCCCACCGCGAGACCACCCCGCCCCAACCCGAGGACGAGACGGTCTCCTTGCGTCGCAAGGAATTCGACGAGGAACCGAACAACCTCACGTACACCGCGTTGCGCGAAGCGGCGACCGAAGCCGGCGTCTGGTCCGTGCAGCGCGTGGCCGCGCTCGCGCGCCTGCGCGAACGCGCGGGGGAGAGCGAGGACGGTACCGACGAGCTCGCGCGCGCCCTCCTGGCCGAGGATCGGCCCGACGAGGCGTGGCGCGCGTGCGTGCGCTTCGGCGGCTCGCTCGCGCTGCGCGTGGAGCTGGCCGCATTGCGTGAAGCCGCGCACCCGGCCGAGACGATCCCCGTCTACCGCAGCCAGGTCGAGCACCTCATCGAGCAGAAGGACCCGCAGGCCTACCGCGAAGCGGCGAAGCAGCTGAAGAAGCTCCGCACGCTCCACAAACGCGCCGGCACCGCGGAGGAGTTCACGGGCTACCTCGCCGATCTGGTGAGTGTTCACCGCCGCAAGACGCGCCTGATCGCCGAAGTGCGCGCCGCGCGGATCGCGTTGCCGAAACCGCGTAACCTTCCGGAATCCGGCTCGTTGACCAGCTGAAACACCTCGATAGCGGTTTTTCCGGCGACCTCGCGGTGGCCCCTCTCCGCAGCCGGTTCCCTGGCCGGTCGCGGATACCGCGCCCGGGGCCACCGCGACCGCGCGTCCCGCGGATCCGCGCCCGTGCCGTCGATGCAACGATGTTCCGCATGAGCCCGGTCAGTCGCGCCCGCAAGAAGAGCCCCCAGCCCGCCACGCCCAGCGTGACCGGCCTGTTCAAGGACGTCCTCCGGGACTTCTCCGCCGTCGCCGCGGAGCCCGGTCCGTTCGACGTCGAGCTGCTCACCTCCGAGGTGCTGGGCCAGTGGTGGGACCTGACGATCGAGGGCGAGCCCGAGGCCGGCGAGCAGCTGGGCCTCGAGCTCATCGCGTTCGCGCAGCGCAAGATCACGCCCGGCGCGGCCGCGCTGCTGGCGGCGCTGAAGGTGCTGGCGGAGACCGACGAGGAGCGCACCGCCGCCGCCGAGGCGCTCGACGTGGTGCTGGCCCGCGGGATCCCGGAGCCGGAGTGGGCCGCGGAGATCGGGAAGGTCACCGCCGGGGAGATCTGGCGGACCGGCGACGTCTACGGCGACGAGGCTTCGCTGCTGTGCGTCTTCTCGCGCGGTGAGGCCTCGCTCGGCTTGCTGGCGTTGCTTGACTTCACGGAGCTGGGCCGGGTGCGCGACCTGGTGGTCGTCGACGAGCCGCACGAGGTGCTGGCGGAAATGCGGGCGCAGGTCGCCGAGGACGGCGAGCTCGTCGTCCTCGAGAAGGTCGAGCCGGCGGACGCGCACCGGCTGCTGCTCAACGGCATCACCGTGACGGACGCGCTGGAGGACCCCGAGGTCGGCGCCGACTACCCGCGGTTCCACGCCGTCGCGACGGCGTGGGTGCGGGCGCTGCCGGAACCGGCCGCGGTGGAGCCGGTGCAGGAGTGGACCGCCGACCAGCGCGACGCCCTCGTCACGGAGTTCCTCGCCGCGACCGAGCTGCCGGACGTCGACGCGGCGCGGTCGGTGGCGGCGCTGCTCGTCGAGCACGGCTGCCGCGTCGAGCCCGCGAATCCGGTGCGCGTCGGGCCGGAGAAGCTGGCGCGGTTCCTCGAATCGTTGCTGGGCGGCGAGTACGAGGTCGAGGACGAGGACGCGGTGCCGCCGGTCGTCCTGGCTTGGACGGAGTGGGCGGCGCGGCGCGGCGGCCTGTCCGACGTCGCCGTCACCGCGCTCGTCGAAGACGTGAAGGAGTACCTGGCCGAGTACCTCTCCGACGAGGAGGACGAGGAGTCCGAGGAGCTGGCCGACTACCTGGACGGCACGGAGCCGGCCGAAGAGGCGCTCGCTGTGGTGGCCCGCCGGAAGTTCGCGGTCCCGTCGCTGACCACGGTGATCGGCGACGAGGAGCTGACGGACCTGGACCCGTCGGACCCGGAACAGCGGCGGTTGCTCGTGATCGGTGAGCACCCCGAGTACCACGAGTCGCTGGCGAACGACGAATTCGACGGGAACGACGGGCTGCGGCTCGCGCTGGAGACGAGCGTGGTGGACCAGCTGTGGGAGGACTCGCCCGAGGAGGTGTGGGCCGCGGCGCAGGTGCTGCTCGGCCGCGGGCTCGCCCGCGAAGAGGTCATCGGCGAGCTGGTTTCCGTGCTGGAGGCCCAGCTCGAGGAGACCGACGAGGACCGGCTCGACTACGACCTCGACGGCTACCGGGCGGCGCTCGCCGAGATTTCGTAACTCTCCCAAGGAAAAGCCCCAGCTCGGTCACCCGGGCTGGGGCTTTGTCACGCCGTGTGCGGTGGTTGGTTGGTGACCACCGGGACGGCGGCGGCCGCGCTGGCTGCCTTGCGTCGGCGTTCGCGGATGGCTTCGTCGAGGTCGACCAGGAAGGTGCTGGCGGCCATCGCGACGAGCAGGGCCAATCCGAGCACTGCGCCGACCCACGTGAGGACTAGTGAGAACACCGGGGCCTCCTCCCAGGTCAGATGCGATTTCCCTTCTGTTCAGGGTCGCTTTCACGAGGCTCGTCCGGTATCGGCCAACCGGTTACGAAGCCGTCCGCAGATGTGGCCGATCGGCCGAGGTAGCGGGGCGGAGGGTGAAGAACGGAGGTTGGTGGGGGCTATGTGGGTGAACGGGCGCGTCAAAGCTTGCGCAGCCGCACGCGGTTGATGGAGTGATCGGCGTCCTTGCGAAGCACCAGCGTCGCGCGCGGGCGGGTCGGCTTGATGTTCTCCATGAGGTTCGGCTCGTTGATCGTCCGCCAGAGGTGCCGGGCCTCTTCGCGGGCTTCGTCGTCGGGCAGTCCGGCGAAGTGGTGGAAGTGCGACGCCGGGTCCGCGAACGCCGTGTGGCGCAGCTTGAGGAAGCGCTCGACGTACCAGCGTTCGATGTCGTCGGTGTGCGCGTCGACGTAGATCGAGAAGTCGAACAGGTCCGACACCGTCAGGCGCGGGCCGGGCTGCAGCACGTTCAGCCCCTCCATGATGAGGATGTCCGGCCGCTCCACCACCTGCTCCTGACCGGGCAGGATGTCGTACGCGAGGTGCGAGTACACGGGCGCCGATACTCGTTCGGCCCCCGACTTGACCTCGGTGACGAACCGCAGCAGCGCGCGGCGGTCGTAGCTCTCTGGGAAGCCCTTGCGGTGCATCAGGCCGCGGCGCGTGAGCTCGTCGCGCGAGTACAGGAACCCGTCGGTCGTGACGAGGTCCACGCGCGGGTGGTCGGGCCAGCGGGCGAGCAGGGTGCGCAGGATGCGGGCCGTGGTCGACTTGCCGACCGCGACGCTGCCGGCGACGCCGATCACGTACGGCACCTTTGTCCCGCGGCAGTCCTCGCCGAGGAACGTGGTGGTGGCTTCGTACAGCTGTTGCCGGGCTTTGACCTGCAGGTTGATCAGCCGCGAGAGCGGCAGGTAGACGTCGGCCACTTCGGCCAGATCGATTTGTTCGCCGAGACCCCGCAGCCGCACCAGCTCGTCGGCGGTGAGGGGCAGGGGGGTCGAGCTGCGGAGCTCTCGCCACTGTTCCCGGTGAAGCTCGACGTAGGGACTGAGTTCACGGACCCGTGGCATCGCACACTCCTCGGCCGTCGCCTGCGCTGGCTCCGTACTGGGCGCTACTCAGCGAGTAACGCTCCATCAACGGTAGGGCCTACCGGTCGTGAACGCGCTGTGATGTCTTGCACGCGGTTCGAACAACCGGGGCGGCGATCACCGAGGGTCACGGCGGCGGCCGAAGACTTCCTCCCACGCCGCCGCCACCTGGCGCGCACACGTCGCCGGGTCCACGCCGCCCACACCGGTGCCGAGGCCCGGCATCGCAATGGTCTGGACAATCTCGCGCACCGGTCCCTCCTCGAGCACGCCGTGCTGCCATTGCAGGAACACCGCCCGCGCGGCGAGGTACGGGTGCACCGTGTCCGCGGGCAGTCGTTCGCCCGGCTCGCGCATCGTCGGCGCGCTGATGAGCCACGCCGGTTCGGCCTCGCCCGTCGGCACGACCACGGACTCGCCGATGGGCAGTTCTCCGCCGTATGAAGCCAGAACTGCGCTGCGGACGCTTTGCTCGATCCCCGGGAACGCCCGCGCGTAGACGGCGTCGATCCCGCCGCGCATCCAGCCGTAGGAGTTGGCGGGGCTCACCACCGCCTGGGCGAGGACGTCCAGCACCGAACCACGGTGCACCCGAACCATCCCGACCTCGGTCCTGAGGGTGGAGACGGCACCGGTCCACGCGGCGGCGAGCGGTTCATCGACGGCGCACAGCACCAGTTCCGGCGTCCGGGACGAAACCGGCGAGCCGGCGTCCTCGCGCCCGGTGTGTGTGCCCGATTCGGCGGTCACGGTCCTAGCATGGCAAAAAATGCCACGTGGCGTAACCGGTATGCGTTGTGGCTGTCCGAGTGAAAACCGCCACTCCGGCACTAAGTAGCCTGGCGGGCGTGTTGCGGATCGCGTATTTCGGCCCCCAGGGCACGTTCACCGAGCAGGCCGCCCGTGCGCTCGCGCCGGGCGAGGACCTGACCCCCTACGAGACCGTCCGCCTGGCGTTGCAGGCCGTGCGCGAAGGCGCGGCCGACGCGGCGTGTGTACCGATCGAGAATTCCGTCGAGGGCGTGGTGCCGACGACGCTGGACGGCCTCAGCGACGGAGATCCCTTGGTCGCCGTCGCGGAGACCATCCTGCCCATCCAGTTCAGCGTGCTGACGCGCCCGGGCGGTGGTGAGATCCGCACGGTCGCGAGCCACCCCCACGCGCTCGCGCAGGTGCGCGACTGGCTCGAGACGAACCTGCCCGGCGCGACCGTGGTGGCCTCGTCGTCCACGGCGTCGGCGGCCGTGGGGGTGCTGGAGGGCCAGTACGACGCCGCCGTGTCGGCCCCGGTCGCGATCGAGCACTACGCGCTGGAGGAGCTGGCCACGGGTGTCGTCGACGTGCCGGACGCCCAGACGCGGTTCCTGCTGGTCCGCCGTCCCGGCGAGCTGCCCGCGCCGACGGGCGCCGACCGCACGTCCATCGTCGCGGCGGCCGCCAACCGCACGGGCGCGCTGGCCGAGCTGCTCGCCGAACTGGCGAGCCGCGGCATCAACCTCACACGCCTCGACGCTCGCCCGACCCGCAACAACTTCGGCGAGTACCGCTTTTTCATCGACTTCGAAGGGCACGTCGCCGAGCCGCGCATCATCGACGCACTGGCCGCGCTGCGCCGCCGCTGCCACCTGCGTTTCCTCGGCTCGCACCCGCGCGCCGACCAAGTCGCGGCCACCATCGAGCCGGGCGCGGGCAACCAGGAGTTCGTCGACGCCCAGGCCTGGGTCGACGCCGTGCTGAAGGGCGAGGGCGCGTGAGGCTGTTCCTGATCCGCCACGGCCAGACCGACGGCAACGTGCGCGGCGCGCTCGACACGGCCCTGCCCGGCCCCCCGCTCACCGAGCTCGGCCGGGAGCAGGCGGCAGCGCTGGCGGCCCGGCTCGCGGACGAGCCCATCGTCGCCGTGTACGCGTCCGAAGCCACGCGCGCGCAGCAGACGGCCGCGCCGCTGGCCGAGACGCTCGGCCTCGAGGTGCAGGTGATCGAGGGGGTGAAGGAGGTCGACGCGGGCGACCTCGAAGGCGCGACCGACGCCGAGTCGATCCAGATCTACCTGCGGACGGCCCGGCGGTGGACGGAAGGCGATCTCGCCGCGGCGATGCCGGGCGGCGAGTCGGGCGAGCAGGTGCGCGCCCGCATGGTCGGGGCCGCCGACGACCTGCGCGCCAAGCACGAGCCGGCCGCACCCGACGGAATCGTCGCGCTGGTCAGCCACGGCGGCGCCATCCGCCTCGGCGCGGAATTCCTGGCCGCCAACGTGCCCGCCGACCTCGCGAGCAGCGCACTCATCCCCAACACCGGCGTCGTCGAGCTCGAAGCGCAGCCCGACGGCTCGTGGCGCTGCCTCACGTGGGTTGACACGCCGTTGTCTGCCTCGGCTTCGCCGAGGCGGCGAGATCGCTGAAATCCGGTTTCTTCCCTCCCGATGTGCTCGGCCCGAGGGGCCGAGCACATCGCTCAGTCCAGAAACCGGCGCGATCTCGGGGCGTGGTTGAGTTCCTTCGGGCAAGCTCAGCGCATGGTGGCGGTCTTCCAGCCTTCCTGGTGGTAAGCCGAATCCCAGAAGAGCCATTCGTACTCACACGCTCGGGTGAAAGCGGCGAGCATCTTTTCGCGGGTCGCTTCGCCGGCGTTGCGAGCGGCCCGGTCGAGTGTGTCGCGGGCCTCGCGGACGGTTGCTTCGAACTCTTCGGCGGCGTAGGTGTCGATCCACGCACGGTAGGGATTGGCGGCGCCGGGCGACTGCCGCGCGAGGATGCCGGAGCCCACGTGCTGGTAGACCCAGAAGCACGGCAGCAGCGCCGCGAGCAGCTCCTCGTAGCTGCGCGTGTGGGCTGTGGCCAGCAGGAACGACGTGTACGCGAGGCACGTCGGCGACGTCTCGACGGCCGCCAGTTCGCTTTCGGAGAGCTCGAACAGCGCGAAGTAGCTCTCGTGCATTTCCCGCTCGGTGACGATGGCCTCGCGCGCCGCGCCGGCGAGGAACGCGACGTCGGCGGGCTCCGGCGCCTTGGCCGCCGCGGCCGCGAGCGCACGGGCGAACTCGACGAGGTAACGCGCATCCTGGACCAGGTAGAACTTGAACCGATCGCGCGACAAACCGCCGGTGGCGAGCTCTTCGTTGAACGGGTGGGCGGTCACAGCGTGTTGTAGCTTCGCCGTGTGTTGCCATGCCTGGTGAGAAAAGCCCGTCATCATCGCCTGCCAATCGGTGAAGGGTTCACGGTGCGGGCGCAACCTGGTGCACAGGTCGCACGTCCACTTGACAGTGGTTACCCAGCACGGGGAGGCGAAGGAAATGGTAAGCACGAGGAAATCTCTGGTCTTTCTCGCGGGTGTGAGCGCGTCCGGTGTCCTGCTGTTGTCGGCGTGCGGCGGCGGGACCACGCCGAGCGCGAACAGCACCCCCAGCTCTGACCCGTCGTCGAGCACTTCGGCGACGTCGTCCGCGCCCACGGCCACGGCCACGTCGTCGCCGGAGTCCTCTTCGGACGAAGCGCCGGCCACCGGCCAGCCCGTCGCCAACGGGCTGTGCAAGGCGCCCGACGTCACGTTGTCCCTCGGCCCGGGCGACTCGGGCGCGGGGTCGACCTACCGGCCGTTGCTGATCAAGAACAAGAGCGGCAAGGCGTGCACGATCCAGGGCTTCCCGGGCGTCTCCTACGTGACGGGCGACGACGGGCACCAGGTGGGCCTGCCCGCGACGCGCGTGGGCACGAAGGGGGCAGCGATCAAGCTGCAGCCCGGCCAGTCGGCCGCCGCGGACATCCAGTTCGCGCAGGTGCTGAACTTCGACCCGGCCGTCTGCCAGCCGACGGACGTGCGGGGCCTGCGGATCTACCTGCCGCAGGAAACGGCGTCGAACTTCGTGTCCGACCCCGGTAAGGGGTGCGCCGGTGACAAGATCCCGGGCTTCCAGCTGGCGGTGAAGACGGTTCGGCGCGCTTGAGCCGCCGCCCGCTGAGTTGCTAGCCCCTGGCGCACAACTGCTGGGTGCGGACGATGTCGGCCTGGCCCGACCGGCTGTCGAAGCGGCCGGACAAGACCATGCCGGTGACACCGCCGAGGCTCTGCGCCAGGGGCTGGTACTTCCCGTCGAACGCGGCCGCGGCCTGCGCCAGCTGGTAGGCCGCTTCGACGCGGTGGGCCGCGTCGTCGGCCAAGCGCGTGAAGGCGGCGGGGTCGTAGCCGCCCGTCGTGTCGGGCAGGCGCCCGGCCCGGTAGAAGGAGTCACAGGCGGCCTGGGCGTCGACGTTCGCGCCGCCGCGCTGGCCGGACAGACCCCACAGCAGCCCGGTCACGCAGACGCCGATGGCGAACCCGGCGACGGCGGCGAGGACCAGGGGTCTTCGGGACTTCCGGGGTCGCTGGTCTGGTTCTCCCGACTCCGGTTCTGCTTGCCCCTGGTGCTCGGTCCGCCGATCGTCGTCCGGTAGGGGTGGGGTGTCGAGCGCGGTCATCACGTCCTCCCGGCGGCCGGGTGATGTGCTATTTCAGCACCAAACCAGCAGGGCGGCACTGCTCTCGATGGAGTACTTCGGCTGTTGAAGCCGATTCGTCATCTGCGAGCGGGCGAGTGGTGGTGCGGGATCGCCGGGTTGCGGGTGGTGTGCGCTCGCCCTGCTCGTTCACGCCGGTTGCGCGCAGTTGTGTGTCCACACCGGTGACGAGGTGTGGGCAGAGCAGCCCCAGAACCGGCTTGGCAAGGGGTTCTGGCGGGTGGCGCCGGTTCAGCCCCAGCCGAGTTCGTGGAGGCGGGCGTCGTCCAATCCGAAGTGGTGGCCGAGTTCGTGGAGGACGGTGATGAGCACCTCTTCGACCACTTCGGCTTCCGTGGTGCACATCCGCAGGATCGGGCGGCGGTAGATGGAGATGCGGTCGGGGAGGACACCGCCGTAGTCGGTGGTGCGGTGGGTGAGGGCGATGCCGTGGTAGAGGCCCAGGATGTCAGGTGCCTCGTCGTTGAACTCCTCGACCAGCACGACCACGTTGTCCATCGCGGCGGCGAACTTCGGGGGCACCTGGTCGAGCGCTTCGGAGACGAGCTCTTCGAAGCGGGCCAGCGACATGTCGACCGGCACGGGGATCAGGGGTTCCCGCTGGACGACGGCGGCGTGCTGCTCTTGCCGCCGCCCTGGTCGGAAGGTGCGCCCGAGGGGTCGGGCTGGCCGGCGTTGTCCTTGACGGAGCCGGTGACAGCCTGGAAGCCGCTGCCGTCCGACAGGGTGGCCGCGACCTTGCAGTTGACCTTGGTGGAGCCGACGTCCCAGCTCTCCTGCTCGCGCAGGTCCCAGCCGAGGGTCAGCTTCTTCGCGTTCAGGTCCGCCTTGCCCGTGTAGTCGTCCGCGGCCTTGTTGCACTCGGTGTCGAGCCACGAGTCCTGGTCGTCCTGCTTCGGGTAGCCGTCCTTGAAGTGCGTGGCCAGGTCGATCGTGGCGATGATCTCGTACGAGTGAGGGCGGCTGCAGGGAACCGGGTCGCCGACACCCTTGCCGGCCAGGGCGAGGCACGTGCCCGGGTCCCACACCGCCGATTGGTCCTGCGACTTCGCCGGCCCGGTCGTGGGCTGCAGGCCGCCGCCGGGGCCGGCCCACTGCAGGCCGCAGCGCAGCTGGCGGTTGCCGTCGGCCCACTGGGCGGCGGTGGGGCGCAGCAGGTTGGTCGTGAGTTTGCCGTACGGGTCGAGCGGGTGCCCGAGGTACGGCGCGACGTCGCCGTTGCACTTCGTCTGCGCGATCTGCTGCCACTGGTCGAGGTTCGGGAACGGCGCCTGCGCGTTGTACTGCGCGCCGATGTCGACCAGGCCGGTCACCTCGAACAGGTGGGGCTGCGTGCAGGCCACCTTCTTGACGTCGGACGCGTCGGGGGCGGTCCAGGTCAGGCAGCTGCCCGGCGGCGAGTGGAAGGCCTCCTCGGCCGCGGCGGTCAGCTTGCCCTCGCCGCCGCCGGCGCCTCCCGGGAGCGTGCTGGTCCACGAAAACGTGACGCTGAGTGCGAGCGCGATCACGGCGCCCAGGAACACCCCGGCCATCACCACACGGGTGCTCAGGGGGTTCAGGGGCGGACGGAACCGCTCGGCGTCGGGAGACATCGGTACCCATGATGCCCGCGCCGCGCGAGCCGCGCGCGTTCCGGGTAGTTACTGTGGAAGACAGACTTCGCGGTGTCGGGGGATTACGGAGCGAGGATGACGCAGGACGACAACACCGGGGCCCAGCCGCCCGAGGACGCGCCTGAGGAGCCGAAGCGCGGTTCGATGCGGTTCCAGGACCAGAACACGACGCCCCGCGAGCCCTCGCTGGCCGAGCAGCGAGCGCGCCGGCAGGCGATCGCCCAGCAGGAACGCGAGGAGCAGGAAGCGGCCGAGGCCGCGCAGAAAGCTGACCAGAAGGCCGCGACCAAGCGAAAAATCCTGATCGGCAGCGGCGTCACCGTCGGCCTCGCCGGGCTCGTCGCGACGTTCTACACGGTCGCCAAGCCGACCAACGAGACCGCCGTGTGCACGGATGCGAACGGCGTGATCCAGAATGACCAGTACTGCGACGAGAGCTTCGCCACGTCGCACGGCGGGCACTACAGCGGCGGGTTCTGGATCTTCCCGATCGGGAGCGGCCTCGGCAGCTACCGCTACAACTACGGCGGCACGGGCACCATCGGCCAGCGCGTGGCCGGTGGCACCTTCACCGCACCGTCGGGCAACACCAACGTTTCGACCAAGTCGGGCAAGACCGTGCAGCGCGGTGGGTTCGGCATCAGCGGCAAGACGGGCACGTTCGGCGGGACCGGCGGCACCGGCAAGAGCGGGGGCTCGTAGGTGTACCGGGACAGGCGAGAGCCGCGCCGTGACTGGCAGCGGATCGTCGAGGACCAGGGTCTCGTCTACGGCACGCCCGCCAGGGACGGCGCCGGCAAAGCGCGCCCGTACTGGGACGAGTCCGTGCACTACGTCTTCGACATGGACGAGGTCCTCTCGCTCGAGGCCGACGTCGAGCTCCTGCACTCGATGTGCCTCGAGGCCGTCGACAACGTCGTGACCACCGAGGGTTACCGGCGCTTCGGCATCCCGGAGTGGGTCTGGCCGCACATCGCCGAGTCGTGGAAGCGGCAGGACCCGCACGTCTACGGCCGCTTCGACCTGCGCTACGACGGCAAGTCGCCCGCGAAGCTGCTCGAGTACAACGCCGACACGCCGACGACGCTGCTCGAAGCGTCCGTGGTGCAGTGGCACTGGAAGACCGACGTCTTCGAGAAGGACGACCAGTGGAACTCCATCCACGAGAAGCTCGTCGAGCGCTGGGGCGAGATCGGGGACAAGCTGCCGTCCAACGAACTGCACTTCACGTGGTCGTCGGCCGACCCGAGCGGTGAGGACCACGTGACCACCGCGTACCTGCAGGAGACGGCCGCCGAGGCCGGGCTCGACACGGTGGGCCTGGCGATCGAGGAGATCGGCTGGGACCCGGTGCTCAAGCGGTTCGTGGACCTCGAAGAGGCGCAGATGTCCACGGTCGTGAAGCTCTACCCGTGGGAGTGGGTGGTCGACGAGGAGTTCGGCCACTACGCCGTGGAGACGATGCCGCGCACGCTGTGGGTCGAGCCGCTGTGGAAGATGCTGCTGTCGAACAAGGCGCTGCTGGCCGTGCTGTGGGAGAACTACCCCGGGCACCCGAACCTCCTGCCCGCGTTCACCGACGACCCGGGCTTGCTCACGGAGTACGTGCGCAAGCCGAAGCTGGGCCGAGAGGGCGCGAACGTGCAGATCGTGGCCACGGGCTACGAGACCCAGACCGACGGCGTCTACGGCGCCGAGGGTTACGTGTACCAGGCGTTCGACCCGCTGCCCGAGTTCGACGGCTACCGGCCGGCGCTGGGCGCGTGGATCGTCGGCGACTCCTCGGCCGGGCTGGGGATCCGCGAGACGAGCGGGCTCGTCACCGACGACGGTGCAGCCTTCGTTCCGCACCGCATTCCGCAGTCGTGATACAACCTCCCCGCCTGATCTGCACTTTTCGCACTGCTCGCTCTGGGAGACCCCTGTGATCACGACGTCCCTTGCGCTGTCCGACACGTTCGGCTCCGACCTGCTTCGCGGGGTCGGCGCCATCCTGTTGTACGGCGTGGTCGGCCTGCTGCTGATGTTCGCCGGCTTCTACGCGATCGACTGGACGACCCCGGGCAAGCTCTCGCAGCTGGTCACGCGCGGCCTCCCGAACGCCGTGATCGTGACCGCGTCCGGTCTGCTGTCGATGGCGTTCATCGTCGTCGTCGCGATCTTCAACTCCGCCAGCGACCTGACGGAAGGCCTGATCACCGCGCTGGTCTACGGCCTGCTCGGCATCATCGTGCAGGTGATCGCTGTGCGGCTGCTCGAGTGGGCCACCCGCATCGACGTCGGCTCGACGATCGAGAGCGAGAAGTTCGCCCCGGCGAGCATCGTGGTCGCCGCCGCGCACCTCGGCCTCGGGCTCGTGGTGGCGGTCGGGATCTCCTGAGTGCTGCTTCGTCGCGCGGTTCCCACTAGCGTGGAACCGTGCGACTGCTCAGGACGCCGGAAGACCGGTTCGCTGACCTGCCCGACTTTCCCCACGAGCCGCAGTACGCCGAGCTCGCCGACCCCCACGGTGGCCTGATCAGAGTCGGCTACGTCGAAGCCGGCCCGGCCGACGGACCGGTCGTGCTGCTGCTGCACGGCGAGCCCAGCTGGTCGTACCTGTACCGCAAGATGCTGCCGGTCCTCGCGGACGCCGGGCTGCGCGCCATCGCGCCCGACCTCGTCGGGTTCGGCCGCTCGGACAAGCCGGGCGACATCGTGGACCACACGTACGCGCGGCACGTCTCGTGGATGAAGGGCTTCGCCTTCGACGCGTTGGGCTTGTCCGACGTGACGCTCTTCGGCCAGGACTGGGGCGGGCTCATCGGTCTGCGCCTGGTCGCGGAGAACCCGTCGCGCTTCGCGGGCGTCGTGGCGTCCAACACGGGACTGCCGACGGGCGACCAGGACATGCCCGAGGTGTGGCACTCGTTCCGCCAGGCCGTCGAGAACGCCCAGGTGCTGGACATCGGCCGCTTCATCCAGTCCGGTTGCCGTTCGGTGCTGCCGGATTCCGTCAAGGCGGCTTACGACGCGCCGTTCCCGAACGAGATGTACAAGGCCGGCCCGCGAGCCATGCCGGGCTTGGTGCCGTACCGCCCGGACAACCCGGCTTCGGCCGCCAACCGCGCCGCGTGGCAGACGCTGTCGTCACTCGACCTGCCGTTCCTGGTGGCCTTCTCGGACGGCGACCCGATCACCGGCGCGATGGGCCCGATCCTGCAGCGCACGATGAAGGGCGCGGCGGACCTCTCGCACCCCGTGATCGCCGGCGCGGGCCACTTCGTGCAGGAAGACGCGGGTGAAGAACTGGCCGAACACGTCGCGCGCTTCGTGCGGCGCTGAGCCGGGCCGGCTGCGCGGGCCGACGAAGGTGCGGTGGCTCGGCCGTCCGTTGGTGCGGCGTTGCTCGGCCGGGGCGCGGGGGTACCCCCGCTTTCCACGCTACCGGCCGGCGGCGACGAATTCGGCGTGGTGAAGCCAAAGCAGGGCAGGTTGTCCACAACCCACCCGGCTGTCCACAGCCCGGGGAGAACTACGAGAGCGCGGCCTTGGTCGCCGCGAGGGCATCCACGAGGATGTCCAGGCCCTCCTGCGCCTCGGCTTCCGTGAGCGTCATCGGGGGGCCCAGGCGCAGGACGTTGTTGTGCAGCCCGCCCTTGCCGACCAGGAGGCCGCGGCGGCGGGTTTCCTCGAGCATCTGCTTGGCGGCGCGCACCGAAGGCGTCAGGGTGCCCGGCTCGACGAGTTCGACACCGATCATCAGGCCCTTGCCGCGGACGTCGCCGACGAACTCGTTCGAGGCGGCGGCGGCCCGCAGGCCCGAGAGCAGCTGGGTGCCCCGTGCCAGGCAGTTCGCCTGCAGGTCGTGGTCGCGGATGTAGTCGAGCACCGACGACGCCCCCGCCATCGACACCGGGTTGCCGCCGAACGTGGAGAACGACTGGGCGTTGAAGACGTCCACCACATCGCCGCGGCCGACGACGCCGCCGACGGCCAGGCCGTTGCCCAAGCCCTTCGCGAAGGTCATCAGGTCCGGCACCACGTCGTGGGCCTGGATGCCCCAGAAGTGCGAGCCGGTGCGGCCCCAGCCCGTCTGCACCTCGTCGGAGATGAACAGGATCCCGTAGGAGTCCAGGACCTCCTTCATGGCCTTGAACAGCCCGTCGGGCGGCAGCGAAAACCCGCCGACGCCCTGGATCGGCTCGGCGATCAGGCAAGCGACGTCGCCGGCGGTCGCGATCTCCAGCACGTCCACCAGGTCCGCCACGCACGCGTCGATGTACGCCGAGTCGGACAGATCGCGGAAGGGGCTGCGGTAGCGGTACCCGCCGTGCACGTAGTTGACCTTGACGGGTGAGAGCGCCGACGCGGACCAGCCGCGGTTGCCCGTGATCGCGACCGTGCCGAAGGACCGGCCGTGGTAGGAGTTGCGCATCGCCAGCACCTGGTTGCTGCGGCGGTGCTGGGTCGCGAGCATCAGCGCGGTGTCGTTGGCCTCGCTGCCGGAGTTCGTGAAGAACACCTTCGCGTCGGGGATGCCCGAGAGCTTCGCGATCTTCTCGGCCAGCTCCACCTGCGACCGGATCAGGTAGAGCGTCGACGTGTGCAGCACGCCGGTGTCGAGCTGCTTGCGCACGGCGTCGCTGACCTCGGCGATGTCGTAGCCCATCGCGTTGGTCAGCACGCCCGCGAAGAAGTCGAGGTAGGTGCGGCCGGTCGAGTCGGTGACCCGGCGGTCCTGCGCGTGCACGATCTCCAGCGGCTCGTCGTAGAGCAGCGACATCCACGTCGGCATCACCGCTCGGTGGCGTGCGAGCAGGTCGTCGGTCATGTCGTTCTCCGTCCGTGTCGGCGTCTTCGGAGTATGTGCAGCGGCCGAATCGGGCGACAACGATCAGACTGCTCCGTCCTGGCGGAACGACCGCACAGTTTGTCCGTGGACGGCCAAGGGGAAACCGCGTCGAAGGACCGGCTGGCCTGCGACTACCCTCTGTCGGTGTGATTGACCCCAGGACTCTGCGCGAAGACCCGGAAGTCGTGCGCGCGTCGCAGCGTGCCCGTGGCGAGGACGAAGGAGTGGTCGACAAGCTGCTCGGCCTCGACTCCCGCCGCCGCTCCGCGATCGCCAAAGCCGACAAGCTGCGGGCCGAGCAGAAGTCCGTGAGCAAGCTCGTCCCGAAGGCCGCTCCCGAGGAGAAGGCCGAGCTGCTCGGGCGCGCGAAGGAGCTCTCCGCCCAGGTCAAGGCCGCCGAGGCCGAGCAGACGGAGGCATCGGAGGAGTTCGACACGCTCTTCCGCACCGTCCCGAACCTGGTGCACCCCGACGCGCCGATCGGCGGCGAAGACGACTTCACCGTGCTGAAGACCGTCGGCGAGCCCACGAAGTTCGACTTCACGCCGCGCGACCACCTCGAGCTGATGGAGGGCCTCGGCGCCGTCGACATGGAGCGCGGCGCCAAGGTCTCGGGCTCGCGCTTCTACTTCCTCAGCGGTGTCGGCGCGCAGCTGCAGCTCGGGCTGCTCAACATGGCGATCGCGCAGGCGCTGGAAAACGGCTTCACGCCGATGATCACACCGTCGCTCGTGCGCCCGGAGATAATGTCCGGCACCGGTTTCCTCGGCGCGCACGCGTCGGAGGTCTACCGCCTGCGCGACGACGACCTGTACCTCGTCGGCACCTCCGAGGTCCCGCTCGCGGGCTTCCACGCCGACGAGATCCTGGACCTCGGCGACGGCGCCCGCCGCTACGCCGGCTGGTCGTCGTGCTACCGCCGCGAGGCCGGCTCGTACGGCAAGGACACGCGCGGCATCATCCGCGTGCACCAGTTCGACAAGGTCGAGATGTTCGTCTACGCGAAGCCCGGCGACGCGGAGGCCGAGCACCAGCGGCTCCTCGGCTGGGAAGAGCAGATGCTCGCCAAGATCGAGGTGCCCTACCGCGTCATCGACACGGCGACGGGTGACCTCGGCACGTCGGCCTACCGCAAGTTCGACTGCGAGGCCTGGGTGCCGACGCAGGAGACCTACCGCGAGCTGACGTCGACCTCCAACTGCACCACGTTCCAGGCCCGGCGACTGTCCGTGCGCTACCGCGACGACAACGGCAAGCCGCAGATCGCCGCGACGCTCAACGGCACGCTGGCCACCACGCGCTGGATCGTCGCGATCGTCGAGAACCACCAGCAGGAGGACGGCTCGGTGTTGGTGCCCGAGGCGCTGCGGCCGTTCGTTGGTGGGCGTGCGGTGCTCGAGCCCCTGAAGCGCTGATTTCGCAGGTGCGGCCCCGTCCGGCCCGCTAGGGTGCGAGCCGTGACGGGGTTCAGGGGAGTGCGCGCGGCCGCCGCTTTCGCCGCCGCGGTGCTGCTGCTGGCCGGCTGCACGGTGCGGGTCGGCGGCGCGGCGCAGCCGGTACCCGGGCAGGGGCCGGTGAAGCGGGTCGTGGACGCGTGCTCGCTGCTGGACCAGCAGCAGGTGACCGCGCTCGGCTACCGCGAGCCCGGCAAGGCGTCGAAGGCCAGCGAGAAACAGCAAACCCCCGCGGCGTGCCTGTGGAACAGCGCGGACGACACCGAGACGCTCGCCATCCTCGGCGTCGGCTGGTCGGTCGACCTCTCGCAGGACGACTACCTGCAGGGTGCCCTCGCGAAGTCGCAGCCCGAGCAGATCGGTGGCTTCACGTGGACCCGCTACGCCGGGTTCATCGCGGGCAGCTGTGACCTGTACACCACGCTCGGACCGAAGTCGTTCGCCTACGTCAGCGTGGACTACCCCGACGACGCGAAGTCGTGTCAGCTCGCGAAGCAGGCCGTGCCACAGGTCGCCGCGCACCTGCCGGGCGGGCAGCCGGCACCGCCGATCACGCCGTCCAGCTCAGCCGCGCCGCCGACCGGACCGCTCTCGAACCTCGACCCGTGCACCCTGCTCAAGCCCGACCAGGCGACGTCGCTGAAAATGGCCGCACAGGGCGACAAGCAGAACTCCACCTCCGTGCCCGACAGCGTTTTCTGCCTGTGGCCCGACACCGACGGCACCCGCGGCCAGAAACCCTTCGAGGTCTGGCTCGGCCCCAGCACCCCGATGACGAAGTGGCCCGGTATGGACGTCCCGCCCACCTCGACCCTCGACGCGAACGGCCGCCACTGGTCCCTCTTCCCCAACTTCAACGAATCCGGCGTCAACTGCGCCGCTGGGCTGGCCGTGACGCCGACTTCGTCGATCCAGCTCGTCAGTGGATTCTTGGACGACACCTCGAAATCGTGTGACGCGATCAAGGTCGGGATCCCGCTGGTCTCGGCGAACCTGCCGTCCTGATTCGACAGTCCTCTTAGGACACGAGCGCAGGACGGCGCAGCGGTGCCGAGCCGCTGCGCGCCACCGGGATGTTGCGCGGCGCGGCAGGCCGGCCGGGTCGCTGCGGTGCCGGGCCGGTGCGCCGCGGCTGCGGGCGCTGCACGTCGACGTTCACGGCCACCTCCTCGCCGCCGATTTCGCGCGTGATCCACGCACCGGATTCGACCATGACCGCGAGCGTTTTGACGTCGAGGGAGTTGATGCGGGCGCGATACCACCCGTCGTCCGCCAGTGCACCCATGCGGCCCTCGAGCCGGCTCTTGACCTCCGTGAGGCGCTTGAAGAGCGTGTCGGCCAGCAAACTGCCGGTCTTCCGTGCTCGGGAGACCGGCGCGGACGCGGTCCCCGATGCCGCGCGGCACCCCGTTGTCGTCCGGCGTCAGCATCGTCGCCCAGGCGCGGGACTTCTCGCGGAACTGCAACTGCTGCATCAGCCCCTCGTGCGGGGCGAAGTCGGCGGCGCAGAACGTGCGGCCGGCCCCGCGGGACGTGAGGTTCGCGGCGAGCGACCGCGCGCTCTTCACCCCGGTGTTGAGCCCGCGGCCCGGCCAGAGTTGGCGGCGTCGCCGAGCAGAAAACCGAACGTGCCGGGAGCGAGCTGAGCAGTGAACTTCGGGTTCTGCCGCAGGCCCAGCTTGAACGACGTGATGCCACGACGTCGGCGAGGGACACGGCGAAGAACTTGATGCCGTCCGCGATCCGCGGCCACCGGAACGACAGCTTGTCGACCGAGGGCTTGAAGGCCGAGCGGTGGCGGTCGCACACGAACTTGTCGCAGTCGGGGCGCATGGTGCAGCCGAACTTGCCGATGCACTCCACGGGACCGTGTTCGCCGTAGGCCACGATCGCCGAAGCCTCCTCGGCGGTGAGCCGCATGTTGATGAAGCCGCCGCCGAGGGAGTTGAAGAGGAAACGGTTCTGGCACACGGCGAGCGGCAGGGTGTGCTCGTCCGGCAGCTTCGCCTCCACGCGGATGCCGAGCACGGTCTCGTCGAGCGGCTTGCCGCCCACCGAGTACAGGTCGCGGCTCGCGGTGCCGAACGCGTCCTCGAGGTCTTCGCGGGTCTTGGAGCGCGCGCCGTCGCAGATGGCGAGCACGTCGACGCCGTCCCAGGTCTTCGGCTGCGAATAGGGTTCGGCGACGAGTTCGATGCCGTCGACGTCCTGCGCCGGCTCCAGCAGGCTGTCTTCGATCCAGCGGACCTTGATGTTGCGCGGACGGCCCCGGTGCGCCGGGGAGTCGGGGCCCAGCGGCCACATCTCCGAGTAGTTGCCCCCGGTGAACAGGCGCTGCTGCACCAGCGCGCGCAGCTGGCCCCACACATTGCTCTGCAGCGAGACGACCTGCTCGCGCGGTTGTTGCCCTCCGCCTTGCCCTGCCAGGTGATCCGGCCGTCGTGCCGCAGCCAGCGGCGGTCGAACACGCGGATCCGGACCTTGTCACCCAGCATCGACCGCAGCGTGCACGCGAAGATCAGGCCGACCGGACCGCCTCCGGCCACGTCGACGCGCAGCGGCCGCCCCGAACCTGGCCGCGCAGCCGGCCGCACGACACGGGCGAGGTCGCTCGCCGAGCTCTGGAGCAGGGTCAGCACGACCGTGTTCCCGGACTGCGAGGCGTTGAGGTCCACCGGATCCCGGGGAGTTTTCCGGGGTTACGCGGCCACCTGGTCGGCGATGTGCTTCGCGATCTCCAGCGCGCTCGTCGCCGCCGGGCTGGGGGCGTTGAGGACGTGGACCTGGTTGCGGGCGGTCTCGATGAGGAAGTCGTCGACGAGTGAGCCGTCGGGGCGCAGGGCCTGGGCGCGGACGCCCGAGCCGTGGCGCACGATGTCGTTCTCGGTCACCGCGGGGACGAGGCGGGCGAGGCTCGCGGCGAAGCGCTTCTTCGAGAACGACCGCAGCACCTCCTCCAGACCGGTGGGGAACGCGTATTTGCGCGCGAGCCGCCAGGCGCCGGGGAAGCGGGCGACGTCGGCGAGGTCTCTGGCGGACACGTCGGCCCAGCGGTAGCCCTCGCGCCGCAGCGCGAGCACCGCGTTGGGGCCGGCGTGGACGCTGCCGTCGAGCATGCGCGTGAGGTGGACGCCCAGGAACGGCAGCGTCGGGTCCGGCACCGGGTAGATCAGGCCGCGCACGAGGTGGCGCGCTTCGGGCGTGAGCTCGTAGTACTCGCCGCGAAAGGGGACGATGCGCGCGCTCGGCGTCAGCCCGGCCAGCTCGGCGACGCGGTCGGCCTGCAGGCCCGCGCAGTTCACGAGCGCGTCGGCGTGCAGGACCTCGGTGCCCGTGGCCACCTCGACGCCGCCGCCCCGCGCGGCGCGGATGCCGAGAACGGGGGTGTTGAGCCGCAAGTCGGCGTCGGCTTCGTCCAGAAGGCGGGCCAGCGCGGTGCAGACGGCGGGGAAGTCGATGATGCCCGTCGACTCCACGCGCAGCGCGGCGACGCACGACACCTCCGGCTCGTACTCGCGCGCTTCGGCCGGCGTCACCTTCTTCGCCGGCACGCCGTTGGCCTCCGCGCGTTCGGCGAGCGTGTTCAGTGCCGGCAGCTCCGACTCCCGCGTGGCCACGACGAGCTTCCCGCACACCTGGACCGGCACGCCGTACTGCCGCGCGAAGTCCACAATGGACCGATTGCCGGCCACGGACATCCGTGCCTTGAAGGAGCCCGGCTTGTAGTACAGGCCGGCGTGGACCACATTCGAGTTGTGCCCGGTCTGGTGTGCCGCCCAGCGGCTCTCCTTCTCGAGCACCGTGACGTCCTGCCCCCGCTGGGACAGCTCCCAGGCCACGGCCAGGCCGACGATTCCCCCACCGATCACCACGACGTTGCGCACGAAGGGAAAGGCTACGCGCCTCCGCGGGGGAGTGCGTAGCCCATGTGGCCTGAAGTGCGGTTTTCCCGAACCGTGACCCGTCGACGAAGCCAGGCCCGGCGTGGACGCCTGTCCACTCCGGACCGGGCTTGAGGTGCCTGCTCGGCGTCTTCCAGCACCTTCGGCCACCCCGCGCAGGGCTGACCAGGCCACGGCCGCCACCAGCACCATCAGGCCGGCCGCGCCCAGCATCGTGACCCGGAGGCCGTCGATGAACGCGTGCTCGGCGGTGGTCAGCAGCCGCGCACCGCCCGGGACCTGCACGGACACCGCCACCGCGCCGGCCGGCGTCTCGCGGGCGGGCCCGGGCACGGCCAGGCCGTCGAAGCCGTGGCGGTAGAGCGAGCCGAGCGCGCTGCCGAGCACCGCGATGCCGAGCACGGAATCCGTCGCGGCGGTGAAGTGCAGCCTCAGCCCGAGGCCGACGATCACCATCGTCACCACGAGGTACGGGCAGGCGGTGCCGACGTCCGTTCGGCTGTAGAGCGCGAAGCCGACGGCCGAACAGGGGCAGCCGAGCGTCACCGTGCCGGCGCGGCCGAGCGCTTTGATCAGGAGGGCGCCGAGCGTGCCGCCGATCAGCGCGCCGCCCATGCCCGGCAGCCCGCCGGCCCGACTTCAGCGGTGACCACCCGTAAACGAGCTGCGAGCACGGTCGTGACGATCGTCGCGGAGAACGTGCGGTTGCGAATCAGCGCCAGGTCCCGCGGTGGCTCACGCAAGCGGGGCTGGCGCAGCAAACGCAAGCAGACAGCCGATCCCCGACCGCCGCCGCGTACCCCGTTCCAGTGGTCCAGTCCTTTACGATGACGCTCGTCCGTCCCGCTGAGGAACCAGGCACGAACCACGTACGGTGCCCGACAGTGCAGCTCAGTGCAGCTCAGTGCAGCTCAGTGCAGCTCAGTGCAGGTCACACGACTACGGCGCGATCCCGGCCGCTGTCAGAGCTTTCTGCACCGTCAGCTCCCGGCCCGTGGTGTAGCACCGGTCGAAGCCCGCACCGAGCGCCGTACGCGCCCGCTCGGCCACGTCCGCGACGTCTGGTTGCCCCGCGACCTCCGTGCCGCGCGCCGCGGCGGCCGCGCCCAGCAGCAGAGCGGCCTCCTCCGGACGCGAGTCCACCAGTGCTGCCCCGGCGACGCATTCCAACGCCGACGCCAGGACCGTGCTGTCCTGCCAGTGCGACGCCGTCTCCACGGCCTGGCGCAGCAGGGCCCGCGCCTCCTCGGCCGAGCCCGACGCGACCGCGACCCAGCCGAGGCCGATGGTCGCGGCGGCGCGGACGATGGCGGCCGAGAACGAGCCGCCGGTGCACTCCGTCAGAGCGCGCGCGGCCAGGGCGCGGGCTCCGGCCAGGTCGCCGTCGCGGCGAGCCAGCGCGGCGAGGCCCACGTAGCCGGACGCGCGCGTTTCCGGCATGCCCGAGCGGCGGGCCAGTGCGATCACGCGCGAGTAGTCCGAGCGCGCGCCCGCGAGATCGCCGCGCAGGGCGCGGGAGTCGGCGCGGCGGCAGAGGAGGTCGGCGTAGTCGTCGGCGGCGCCGAGTTGCTGCATGAGGTCCATGGACTCCGTCATGGCGGCCAGTGCTTCGTCGTGCCGGCCGCGCCAGGTCAGCAACTGGGACAGGTGGTCCAGCGACATCGACAGGCCCCAGCGTTCACCCAGCGCGCGGTAGCGCGATTCACCTTCGCGCAGAAGGGTTTCGGCCTCGTCGAGGTCACCCGTCAGCATCGCGCGCAGGCCCGTGCCCATCGGTACCAGAGCGCTGGTCCACGGATCGCTGTGGGCCATCAGGCGGGTGCGCGTGAACAGCGACTCCTCGTCGGCCGGCGGGCCGATCACCACGCCCAGCAACAGGTTCAGCGTCGGGTGGCGGGGAGCCCACGACACGTCCCGCACGTACTGCTCCACAGTGGACTGGTACGGCAGCGTCGATTCGTGCCCGGGCGCGCCGGACATCGCGTTCAGCACGCACATCAGGAACTGCTCTTCGTACCCGGCGGGCGCGACGGGGCCGCACCGCTTGACGACTTCCAGCGAAAGCATCGCGCCCTCGTAGCGCCGTCCGCGCATCCACCAGTACGTCGCGAGCGCGGCCGTCAGCCGCAACGCCGTGGGCAGGTCCGCGGTCGCCGACCACCGCAGTGCGGCGACGAGGTTGTCGTATTCCGCGTCGAGGCGGTCGAGCCAGTGCAGCTGGCCGGCCGTGCGCAGCTGGGGATCCGCTTCTTCGGCCAGGCGCAGGAATTCGACCGCGTGCGCCCGGTGCAGCGAGTGGGTTTCCCCGGCGCCCTCGAGCTTCTCCGCGCAGAACGCCCGGATCGTCTCCAGCATGCGGTACCGGTCGCCCGTGGTTTCGACCAGCGACTTGTCCGCCAGCCCCGGCAGGAGGTCGACGGCGTCGGGCACGTCGCACACGCGCTCGGCGAGCGCCAGCGTCGCCCCGCCCGGGAACACGGTCAGCCGGCGCGCGAGGCGGCGTTCGTCGTCGTCCAGCAGTTCCCAGCTCCACTCGACGACGCCGCGCAGCGACCGGTGCCGCGCCTCCGCCGTGCGGCTGCCGCGCGCGAGCAGGTGGAAGCGGTCCTCGAGGCGGGCGGCGATCTCGCCGACGGGCAGCGTCCGCACGCGCGCGGCCGCCAGCTCCAGCGCGAGCGGCAAACCGTCGAGGGCGGCGCAGATGTGCTGGACGTCGCCGATGGTGGTGTCGTCCACGCGGAACGCCGGGTCACTCGCGGCCGCGCGGTCGGCGAACAGCCGCACGGCGGGGAAACCCAGCGCTTCGGCCGCCGGCGTGCCCGGGGGCGGCACCGCGAGCCGCGGCACGGGTGCCAGCTGCTCGCCCGTGATCCCCACCGGTTCGCGGCTCGTCGCCAGCACGCGCAGCCCCGGGCACGCGGGCAGCAGCCGCGCGAGCAGCCGGGCCGCCGCGTCGATCACGTGCTCGCAGTTGTCCAGCACCAGTAGCGTCGCCCGGTCGCGCAGCGCCGACACCAGCCGCTCGACGGGCTCCTGCCCGCCCGTGCCGCGCAGCGGCGACGCGCCTTCCCGCAGCCCCAGCGCGCTCAGCACGGCCCGCCCCACGTCGTCCGCGACGTGCGGCGCCAGCTCCACGAACGCCGCCGGTCCCGCGTTCGCCGAAGCCACCTCCACGGCCAGCCGCGTCTTGCCCGTGCCGCCCGGGCCCAGCAGCGTCACGAGCCGCGCGTGCCGCAGCAGCTTCGTGACCTGGCGCAGTTCGCTGTCGCGGCCGACGAAACTCGTCAGCTGCGCGGGCAGCGGTGAAGCCGCGGCCGCCGGTTCGCTGCGCAACGCGGCCAGGTGCGCCTCCGTCAGGTCTGGACCGGGGTCCGCGCCCAGTTCGTCGGCCAGCGTGCGGCGCGCGTCCTCGAACACCGCCAGCGCCTCCGCCGACCGGCCCGCCGCGGTCAGGGCGCGCACGAGTTGCGCGCGCGACCGTTCGCGCAGCGGCGCGGCGACGACGGCTGCCCGCAGCTCGTCCAGCACCTCCGCCGCCCGGCCCAGCGTGATCTCGGCGTCGACGCGGTCGCTCGCCGCGTCGGCGCGCAGCTCCTCGAGCCGGATCGCCTGCGTCGCGGCGAAGGGTGCTTCGGGCACGTCGGCGAACGCCGGACCGCGCCACAGCGCCAGGGCTTCGGTGAGCAAGTCGCTCGCGCGCGTCGCGTCGCCCGCCGCGAGCTCGCGGCGCCCGTCGCAGGCGAGGCGTTCGAAGCGGTGCACGTCGACGTCGTCTGGTTCAACCACCAGCCGGTAACCCGCCGCCGTGAACTCGACCGGCGCCACGTTTTTCAACGCGCCGCGCAGCCGCGACACCTGTGACTGCAGCGCGTTGGCCGCGCCGTCCGGTGGCTGCTCGCCGTACAGGCCGTCGATCAGCCGCTCGGCCGGCACGAACCGGCCCGCCTCCAGCGCGAGCTGCGCCAACAGTGCCCGCACCCGGGGTCCGCCGACGACCACCGCCCCGCCGGTCGCGTCCCACGCGGCGATCGCCCCCAGCACCCCGATCCGCATGCGGTCAGCCTAGGCGCTGGACCGGCGCGTCACCGGCACGTTTCGTCCCCGAACCCGGCTCGGCGGGGCGCGTCTATACACTTCGGCGCGACCCTGCGCAACGCGTCGTGGTCCGAGGAACAACAGGAGTGGGGATGACTGAACAACCGGTGCTGCTCGGCCGGCCGACGGTCGGCGAGGAGGAACTGGCAGCGGTCGCGGAGGTGTTCCGGTCCGGCTGGCTGGCCGGGGCGGGGCCCGCGTGCCGCCGGTTCGAGGAGCGGTTCGCGCAGGTCACGGGCACGGCACACACCCTGACGACGAGCAGCTGCGGCGCCGCGCTGTTCCTGGGGCTCAAGGTCCTGGGGGTCAAGCCGGGTGACGAGGTCATCGTCGGTGACTACACGTTCCCGGCCACCGGCCACGCCGTGCTGCAGGCCGGCGCGAAGCCCGTGTTCGCCGACATCCGCCCCGACGTCTTCAGCGCCGACCCGGCCGCGGTCGAAGCGCTCATCACGCCCCGGACCGTGGGCATCCTCGCCGTCGACGTGGCCGGCCTGCCGGGCGACTTCGACGAGTACCGGACCATCGCTGACAAGCACGGCCTGTGGCTGTTCGAGGACGCCGCCTGCTCGGCCGGCGCCACGTACAAGACGCGCCCCGCCGGCAGCCTCGCGGACCTCGCCGCGTTTTCGTTCCACGGCCGCAAGGGCATCACCGCGGGCGAGGGCGGCGCGCTCGTCTCGAACCGCGAAGACCTGATCGCCCACGCGCGCAAGCTCCACACCTACGGCATCGAGCCCGCTATCAGCCGCGAGGGTTCGGGCACGCTGCCGATCCCCGAGTTCCACGAGCTGGGCTGGAACTTCCGCCTGTCGGACATCCAGGCCGCGATCATGGGCGTGCAGCTGGACCGGCTGCCCGACCTGCTCGCCGCCCGCCGCGCCGTCGCCAAGCGCTACCACGAGGCGTTCGCTGATGTCGATCAGCTGACCACCCCCGTCGAGCTGCCCGACCGCGAGCACCCGTGGCAGGCCTACCTGCTCACGGTCGCGCCGGAGGTCAGCCGCGACGCGCTGGCCCTGCGCATCCGCGAGCAGGGCGTGCAGTGCAACTTCGGCACCTACGCCTCGCACCTGCAGCCGGTGTACGGCGAGCAGCCGCCGCTGCCCGTGTCGGCCGACGCCTTCCGCCGTCAGCTGGCGATCCCGATGCACGCCGAGCTCACCGACGTCGAGGTCGACCGGGTGGTCACCACGGTGACCGAAGCCGTGCGAACCTTGAGCTGACCGACCCGAGCTGACCGAAGACGCCGCCGACCGAGGAGAGAGTGATCATGTCCGAGAAGAAGGTGTTCTTCACCGGTGGTGGTGGGTTCATCGCGGCCCACGTCATCCCGCTGCTGATCGACGGCGGCTACACCGTCCGCATCTTCGACAACATGACCCGCGGCGACCGGCAGCGCGTGAACGACTTCGTGGCGACCGGCAAGGTCGAGCTGGTCGAAAAGGACGTTCGCTACGGCGGCGCGGTGCGCGAGGCCATCCGCGGCTGCTCGCACGTGATCCACTTCGCGACGGTTTCGATCAACAAGTCGATCGCCGACCCGCACGAATCGATCGACATCAACATGTCCGGCAACCACAACGTGTTCGCCGCGGCCGCCGACGAGGGTGTCGAGCGCCTGGTGTTCGCGTCCACCGCGTCGGTGTACGGCGAGCCGAAGCGCCTGCCGATGCACGAGGACGACGAACTGCGCCCCCTCACGCCGTACTGCATCTCCAAGCGCGCCGGCGAGGACCTGCTGGGCTTCTACGAGCGCACCAAGGGCCTGTCCTGGAACGCGCTGCGCTTCTTCAACGTGTACGGCCCGGGCCAGAAGATCGAGGCCTACTACACGTCGGTGATCAACCACTTCATCCAGCGCCTGCGCGCCGGCCAGCCGCCGATCATCGACGGCCGCGGCGACCAGTCGATGGACTTCGTTCACGTGTCCGACCTCGCGCGCTCGGTCGTCGCGGCGCTGGAGTCGGAGCAGGCCAACCTGCCGATCAACATCGGCACCGGCATCGACACGTCCGTGGCGTCGCTCGCGAAGATCCTCATCGAGGCTGTGGGGGTCGACGTGCAGCCGCAGTTCAACAACCGCGACGTGCTCGTGTCGCGCCGGGCGGCGGACATCACGCGCGCTCGTGAGGTGCTCGGCTGGGAGCCGACGATCACGGTCGAAGAAGGCATGCGGGCGCTGGTGCGGGACAGCGAGTGAGTGCCACGGCGGGGCCGGCTCGAGGACGCGCCATGCGCATCGCTGTGGTGAACAACTTCTTCCCGCCCCGCGTGGGCGGGAGCGCCCACATGTCGGCCTCGCTCGCGGCCGAGTACGCCGCGGCAGGCCACGAGGTACTCGCGATCACGGCTGCCTACGGCGACGCCCCCGCGGAGGAGACGCGCGACGGCTACCGCGTCGTGCGCCTGCCCGCGGCGAAGATGCCGCAGCTGGGCCTGTCGATCGACTTCGACATGAGCTTCGCGTCGCTCAAACCGGGCAACTGGCGGGGGCTGCGCAAGCTGCTCGACGAGTTCAAGCCCGACGCCGTGCACCTGCACGGCCAGTTCTTCGACCTGTCGTGGCTCGCGGGCTTCTACGCGCGGCGGCGCAAGCTACCCGTGCTGCTGACCATCCACACGCTCCTGATCAGCGAGAACAAGCTGTACTCGCGCGTGTTTCGGGTTCTCGACTCGCTGCTGGTCAAGCCGGTGCTGAACTACATCCGGCCCCGCTACGTCATCCTTGACAAGCTCGGCGTGGACTACTGCGTCGAGCGCTACGGCACGAGCGACGCGAACTCGGAGTACTTCCCGATCGCCGTGGACACGGGCAACTTCGCCAAGCCCGTGACGAAGGACGTGCGTGCCGAGCTGGAGCTGGGCGACGGGCCGCTGATCGTGTCGCTCGGCCACGTGATCCCGCTGCGCAACCGGCTGCCGCTGGTCGAAGCGCTGCCGCCGATCCTGAAGCGGCACCCGGACGTGCGCGTGGTCGTGGTCGGCCGCGTGTACCACGACGCGTTCCTCAAGCGCGCCGAAGAGCTCGGTGTGGCCCACGCGCTGACCGTGACCGGCGCGGTGCCGAAGCAGGACGTGCCGGCGTACTTCGCGGCGGCCGACATCGTGACCCACGACCTCAACGGCGGCTGCGGCACCGCGTCGCTCGAGGCGATGCTGTCGGGCACGGCCACGATCGCGTCGGTCACCGAGGACAACTACCCGGGCATCGAGCTGCGCAACGGCGAGAACATCCTGCTCGTGCGGCCCGACGACCCCGAAGCGGTCGCGGAGACCGTGCTGTCGCTGCTGGACGACCCGGAGCTGCGCGAGCGGATCGCGCAGCGGGAGAGCGCCATGGTCCGGGCCAACTTCGGCCTCGACGTGGTGGCCGAGGAGCACCTGCGCGTGTTCACGAAACTGGTGGCGGACAACGATGTTCTTCGATGACGACCGCAGCAACCGCCTGCGGCCGATGATCCTGAACGACCTCGTCTCGCAGTACCTGAACGACGCCGAGCGGGCCAAGTTCTACGGCCTGCCCGAGTCGTGCCGCGTGCGCGAACGCGTGAAGATCATCAGTCCCGAAAACCTCACCATGGGCGAACACTGCTGGATCGGTGAGGGCGCGGCGCTCGACGCGAGCGGCGGCCTGGAGATCGGCGAGCACACCAGCATCGGCCTCAACACGCTCGTGTTCACGCACTCGAGCTGGCTCGCGAACATGGCGCTGCAGAACCACTCGGGCAGCGACCTCATCGAACGCAAACCCGTGAAGATCGGCAAGGGTTGCTTCATCGGCGGCCTGGTGGTCATCATGCCGGGCGTCACGATCGGCGACTTCGCGACCGTGCAGCCGAACTCGGTGGTCGCCAAGGACGTCCCGCCGCGCACCCTCGTCGCCGGCAACCCCGCGCGGGTGTTCCAGCGCTACGACGAGGAGTACATCCAGTCCGAAGTGGAGCGCGTCCGCGCCGAGAACGCCCGCCGGCGCGCCCGGTCGGACGACCCCAGCGGCTGGGGCTCCCCGGCGGGTGACTTCACGGAGTAGCCCTGTGAAGGGCTGGTGAACGCGGACGGTGGCACTGGACACTGTTCCGGGTCACTGCAAGTAAAGGAGTTTTCGAGCGCCTTCCAGCGGCCGCACCACCTCCTGACCCGCGACGACTGGGCGGAACTTCCGGAGACCTCGGACTCCCATGTCGACATCGAGCAGTACTGGATCGTCGATCTCGACGCGCCGGTCAGCATGATCACCTACCGTCTTGTCGACGGCGCCTACGAGAACTTCGGCGAGCACTCCGGCAAGGTCGAACTCGACGTCGCGGGCACGCCGGTCGTGCTCGACCTGGACGCGCTCGTCGCGGCCCGCGCTCAAAAGCTCTAGCGGCGGCAGCGTCGCGTACGCCCAGCCGTCCCGTAGACGTGGAGATCGGGGGTATGCAGGTGGCACGCAGCGACGACGAGTTCGTCGAGTTCGGCGAAGCTTCGTCCCACCGGCTCACATACGCCGCGTACCTGCTCACGGGTGATCGCCACCAGGCGGAGGACGCCGCGCGGACCGCGTTCGCCCGGACGTACGCCGCCTGGGGGCGCGTGCGGCGCAAGGACGCCTACGCGTACGCCCGCACCGTGCTCGTCAACCACGTGATCGACGCTTGGCGCCGCCCGGTGCGCGAGTACGCGGCCGACGAGCTGCCCGAGCGGCCGACGGGCCAGGACGTCGCCCAGGCCGTGTCGCAGCGTGAGTGGTTGTCGGCGGCGCTGGCGCGCCTGACGGGGCGCGAACGCACCGTGGTGGTGCTGCGGCACTTCTTCGACCTGCCGGAACAGGAAGTCGCCGACGAGCTCGGGGTGTCGGTGGGTCCCGGCAAGAGCACGAACTCGCGGGCGCTCGCCAAGCTGCGGGTGGCCGCCGGACCGGAAGACGCGCTGATCGGAGGGGGTGGGCGGTGACCGACCTCGACAAGTTGCGGGCCGCGCTGCACGAGCCGCCCGCCCATCCCTTCGCGCCACCCGACCTGGCGCGCATCATCGCCGACGGCAAGCGCATCCGCCGCCGGCGCCGCCTCGCGACGGGCGCGGGCGCGGTCGCCGCGGTCGCCGCCGTCGTCGGGATCGTGTTCGGGGCGGCGTTCCTGCGCACCCCGGGCGAGCCGGCCCCGACGCGGCTGCCGGCTCTCGCGGCCCCCAGCGCGTCCGCGAGCGCCGCGCCCAGTTACGCCCCGACGTCGTCGACGTACTTGCCGCCGCCGAAGGTGCTCACCCAGCCGGAGGGCGACGTCATCGCCACCGGCACCAAGACCCACCAGGGCGAGCTCGGGCTCTACGCCTACCGCTTCGACGAGCCGTCCCTGCCCGACGTCCACTTCGGTGTCATGGCCGCGACCCAGGCCGGCAAGACGCTGCGGCCGCTGTACGCGAGCAACGAGGTCCGCGGCTCCGACCGCTCGTTCGGCTTCCACACCACCGCCGGCGGACTGACGATCAACGACGTCTTCGTGCCCGTGTTCGGCTACTTCTCGGGCCCGGCCGCACGCATCACCAGCACCGTCCGCGGCAAGCCGGTCGACGCGCACGTCGCCAAGCGGAGCCAGGACCCGTCCGTGGTCGTCTTCTGGTTCGACCAATCGGCGGTGCCGTGCGCGGCGCAGCTGACCCCGCCGGTCGCCTACGCCGCGAACGGCAGCCGCCTCACGAAGTGATCAGGCCGCGGCCTGGGTGAGCACCTGCGCCACCACGTGGTGCGACGGCAGGATCAGGTCCCGCTCCACGGCCGCGTCGATCTTGCCCTCCAGGAGATCCAGGAAGCGGTCCAGCTGGGTGGCCAGCGGTTCGCGGGCCGTGACCAGCTCGGGGATCTCGATCACGGTCTGCTGCCGGTAGCCGAGGCCGTCCGGGGTGACCGAGTCGTGGGAGACGTGGCGGTAGATGGTGACGTCGCGGCGAAGCAGGTCGATCTCGATGAGCCGGTCCAGTTCGGACACGACGAGCGAGCGGACCTTGCGCTGGCCCAGCCGGGAAGCCGACACCGTGGCCAGCCCGCTCGGGAACGACAGCACGGTCTCGATGGTGTCCTCCGCACCCTCCACCGACTGCGGGTGGAAGTAGCCCGCACCGGAGGTGACGCGCGCCGGCGTGGCGCCGCCGAAGAACTGGATGGCCAGGTCGACGTCGTGCACCAGCAGGTCCCACGCGACGCCCGTCTTGATGCGCGGCGCGTACGGGCCGTGGCGGCGCGCCATGAGGTGCACCGGCTCGTTGACCAGCGCCCGCGCCGTCATCACGGCGGGGTTGTAGCGCTCGAGCAGGCCGCACATCAGCGGCACGTCCTTCTGCTCCGACAGCGCCACGATCTCCTGCGACGCCTCCAGGCTGTTGCACACCGGCTTCTCGACGAGCATCGGCTTGCCCTGGCCCAGGATCTCCTGCGCCAGCTCGTAGTGCGCCTCCGTGGCCGAGGCCAGCACCACGGCGTCCACATCGGACAGCGAGCCGATCTCCGGCGTCCACCCGGTTTCGTAGCGCTCGGCGACGGTGCGGCCGGCTTCCTCGCGCGGGTCGATGACGCGCACCAGGTCGACGCGGTCGTTGGCGGCCAGCACGCGCGCGTGCAGCGAGCCCATGTTGCCCGTGCCGATGAGTGCGATGCGGTGGCTCATGCGCCCAGCACCTCGCGCACCGTCGCGATGACCTGCTCCACCTGCGCGTCGGTGAGGTGCGGGTGCACCGGCAGCGACAGCGCCTGGTCCGCGACGGCCGAGGCCACCGGGAAGTCCTTCACGTCGGCACCCGGGATCAGCGGGTGGTCGCGGTAGCAGTCGTAGTCGAACACGACCTTGGGGTAGTAGATGCCGTTGCCGACGCCCCGCTCGGTGAGAGCGGCGGCGAGCTCGTCGCGCGAGAGCATCGCGTGCGGGCCGACCAGCACGGTGTACTGGTGCCACACGTGCTCGCGGCCGGGCAGCACCTGCGGCACGTCGAGGCCCGGCGTGCCGGCCAGGCCTTCCGAGAGCCGCTTCGCGTTGGCCTGGCGGGCCGCGGTGATCTGGTCGAGCTTCTCCAGCTGCGGGATGCCGACGGCCGCGTGCAGGTCGGTCATGCGGTAGTTGTGGCCCGCCAGCTCGTACTGGTAGCGGGCGCGCATGCCCTGGTTGCGCAGCACGCGCAGCTTGTCGGCCAGCGCGTCGTCGTCCGTGGTGATCACGCCGCCCTCGGCGGTGGTCACGTTCTTGGTGGCGTACAGCGAGAAGCAGCCGATGCCGTACGAGCCGGCGGTGCGGCCCTCGAACGACGCGCCGACCGCCTGGGCGGAGTCCTCGATGATGCGCAGGCCGTGCTCGGCGGCGAGCGGGGCGAGCTTGCCCATGTCCGCCGTCTGGCCGTAGAGGTGCACCGGCATGAGCACCTTGGTGCGATCGGTGACCGCGGCGGCGACGGCGTCGGGGTCGATCGCGAAGTCGTCGCGGCGGATGTCTGCGAAGCGGACGGTGGCGCCGGCCTCCAGGATGGCGTTCAGCGTCGCGACGAACGTGAACGGCGAGGTGATCACCTCGTCACCCGGCTCCAGGTCCAGCGCCTGCAGTGAGGCGACCAACGCGGTGGTGCCGTTGTTCACGGCGATGGCGTGCTCCGTGCCCGCGACGTGCGCGAAGGCGTCCTCGAAGCGCTTGACCATCGGCCCCTGTGCGATGGCGCCGGATCGCAGCACCTCGACTACGAGGTCCTCCGCGTCACGGACGTCGACCACGGTAATGGGGATCATCGGCAGTCTCTCTCGGCAGGCGATTTCGATGCGTCCGGTACAGTGAGCCGCCGGTTCTGCGCCCGGCCGCCCTGCGTGAACGCGGGCCACACGTTACCGGGCGCCGCCGCCTGCCCCTGACCCCAGGCCGCTGGTGACCCGACAGCGGCTGTGAACCGAATGGATCACCAGCAGTGGTAAACCGGATCCACCCCACGGCAGTGCTCGGAGAAGGCGTCGAGCTCGGTGACGACAACGTGATCGGACCGTACACGGTGATCGTCGGCCCGGCCAGGATCGGTTCCGGCAACTGGGTCGGCCCGCACGTCACGATCGGCACTCCGGGCGAGGACCGCGGCCGGGCCCACCCGGCCGCGTGGGAGTCCGCGCCGACCGGCGATGCGGACCACGACGGCCACGGCGTGGTGATCGGCGATCGCAACCGCATCCGCGAGTACGTCACCGTCCACCAGGGCACCTGGCGCACCACCACGCTCGGCAATGACGGCTACTACCTGCGCGGCTCCCACATCGCCCACGACTGCCTCGTCGGCTCGGGCGTCACGGTCGCGTCCAACGTGCTGACCGGTGGCCACTGCCACATCTGGGACGGCGCGAACCTCGGCATGGGCGCGATCCTGCACCAGAAGGTCGTCGTCGGTCCCGGCGCGATGGTCGGCATGGCCTCGGCCGTGCGGCGCGAGGTGGGTGCGTTCACGATCGCCGTGGGCAACCCCGCGCGCGTGACCGGCGTCAACGTCGTGGGCCTGTCGCGCCGCGGCCTGGACGAGACCACGATCGAAGCGCTGGGTCCGTGGCTCAAGGGCAAGGCGGGCCTCCCGGAGGATGGGCTGGCCGACCGGCTGCCCGGCGACCTCTCTACCTTGGTCAAAGCGTGGGACGCCCGCCCGCGCGACGAGCACTAGGAGCGGTGAAAAATGTCGGAAGTGGCCCCCAAGCTGCGTGAGGTCTTCGTCGAAGCGCTCGACCTCGACGGTGACGTGGACGTGGAGAACTTGAAGTACCGCGACATCGAGGCGTGGGACTCCGTCGGCCACATGGCGCTGGTCGCGGCGATCGAGGACGAGTTCGACGTCGAGTTCGACACCGACCAGGTCATCGACATGTCGAGCTTCAAGGTCGCCGTGGACATGGTCAGCGAGCTGAAGTCGAAGAATGACTGACCTGACCGGCCGCGTCGCGCTGGTGACCGGTGGCACGCGCGGGATCGGCCTGGCCACCGCGCGCGCACTGGCCGAGGCCGGGGCGACGGTGGTCTTGACCGGCCGCGACGAGTCCCGCGCGAAGGAAGCCGCGGCCGCCGCGGGTGCCGCCGCCGGGCTCGCGCTCGACGTCACCGACGCGAAGGCCGTGTCCACCGTGGTCCGCGGGGTCGCGAAGGAGCACGGCGCACTCGACGTCGTGGTCGCCAACGCCGGGATCATGGAGGACGCGCTCCTCGGCATGATCCGCGAGGAACTGGTCGACACCACGCTGGCCACCAACGTCGCCGGCACGCTGCACACCGTGCAGGCGGCTGCCCGGGCGATGCTGCGCAAGAAAGCCGGCGCGATCGTGGTGCTCGCCTCCGTGGTGGGGCAGTACGGCAGCGCCGGCCAGACCGTGTACGCGGCTTCGAAGGCGGCGGTGGCCAACATCGCGCGCTCGGCCGCGAAGGAGCTCGGCCGCTCGGGCATCCGCGTGAACGCGGTGGCGCCGGGCGTGATCGAGACGGACCTGACCGCGAGCCTGTCCGAAGACGCGAAGGCGGACAGCGTCGCGAAGACGCCGCTGGGACGGCTCGGGACGGCCGAGGACGTGGCGAAGGCGATCCGCTTCCTCGTGAGCGACGACGCCGCGTTCATCACCGGGCAGGTGCTGGGAATCGACGGAGGCTTGGTGCTGTGACGCTGTGGGGTGCGGGAGCCCGGCTGATCGATGTGGCCGGGGGCCGCACGCTGGCGGGCGATGAGCTGGACGCGGAGGTCACGCGGGCGATGACCGCGCTCGACGACCTGCCGCCCGGGGTGCTGTTCGCGCGGATGTCCGTGGACCTGGCGAGCGTGCTGCGCTACCTCGGCGCGTTCGAGGCGCACCGCCCGGTCGCGCTGATCGACCCGGCGCTCGACGCCGACGTGCTGGCGGGGCTCATCACGCGCTTCCGGCCGGCCGCGGTGCTGGCGGCGCCCGAAGCGCCGGCGCCCGACGGCTACGAGGGCGTGAACGGCGACTGGGTTCGCACGTCGGCCGACGGCGTCGAACCGCACCCGGATCTCGCGGTGCTGCTGCCCACCAGCGGCTCGACGGGCAATCCCAAGCTCGTGCGGCTCTCCCGGGGTTCGCTGCTGGCCAACGCCGAAGCGATCGCCGAGGTGCTGCACATCGACGGCGACGAGGTCGCGCCGACGTGCCTGCCGCTGCACTACAGCTACGGCCTTTCGGTGCTGAATTCGCACCTGCTGCGTGGCGCGACCGTGGTGATCGAACCGTCCGGCGTGCTCGGACGCGGATTCTGGGACGCGGTCACGGAGCACGGCATCACGTCGCTGTCGGGTGTGCCGTACCACTACGAGATGTTGCGGCGCTTGAAGTTCGACCCCGCGAAGTACCCGACGCTGCGCACGCTCACGCAGGCCGGCGGCAAGCTGCGCGACGAGCTCGTGAGCGAGTTCAACGACAAGATGCTCGCGGTCGGCGGCCGCATGTACGTGATGTACGGCCAGACCGAGGCGGCGCCGCGGATGACCACCGTGCCGGCCGAGCGGCTGGCCGAGAAGATCGGCTCCGCCGGGCCCGCGCTGCCGGGCGGCGCGTTCGCCATCCGCCGCGACGACGGCGCCGAGACCACGCACCCCAAGATCGTCGGTGAGGTCGTCTACCGCGGCCCCAACGTGATGATGGGCTACGCCGAAGACGAGAAGGGCCTGGCCGCCGGCGACGAGTGCGGTGGCCTGCTCGCCACCGGCGACCTCGGGTACCTCGACGAAGACGGCTTCCTGTTCATCACGGGGCGGCTCAAGCGCATCGGCAAGGTGTTCGGCAACCGCGTGAGCCTCGACGACCTGGAGCAGGCCGTGCGCCAGGCGGCCGTGGGCATCGACGTGGTGGCCGCCGTGGCCGCGGGCGACAAGGTCGTGCTGTTCGCCGAGCTGCCCGAGGGCGAGGGCGCCAAGGCGATCTGCAAGGACGCGGCCCGCGCGCTGTCCGACCGGCTGCACCTGCACACCAGCGGGTTCGACGTGCGGCCGATCGACACCGTGCCGCTGCTGGCCAGCGGCAAGATCGACTACCGGTCGTTGGAGGGACGGGTATGAGTGTGTTCACGCGCTCGCAGGCCGAGCGGGAAGCCTTGCTGCTCCCCGAGCTCGCGCAGCTGACCGCGCACCACCGCGCGAACTCCGAGGGCTACGCCCGGATCCTGGCTTCGCTCGGCATCGCGCCGGACGCGTCGTTCGGTGCGATCGCAGACCTGCCGTGGCTGCCGGTGCGCATGTTCAAAACCCACGACCTCAAGTCGATCCCCGACTCCGAGGTGTTCAAGACGCTCACGTCGTCGGGCACCACCGGCGCCGGCGCGTCGCGCATCTACCTGGACAAGGACGCGGCGGGCGCGCAGACCAAGCAGCTCGGCGCGACACTGCAGGAGGTGCTCGGCGGCGAACGGCTGCCGATGCTGATGGTCGACACCATCGGCATCATCAAGAACCGCCGCTCGTTCTCCGCGCGCGGCGCGGGTGTGCTGGGCATGGCGAACTTCGGCCGCAAGCACACGTACGTGCTCGACGAGAACGACAAGCCCGACGTCGAGGCCGTGAAGAAGTTCCTCGCCGAGTACGGTGACAAGCCGTTCCTCATCTTCGGGTTCACCTTCATGGTGTGGCTTTACCTGTACGAGGTGGCGCGTGAGAACGGGCTCGACCTCTCCAACGGCATCCTGATCCACTCCGGTGGCTGGAAGAAGCTCATCGACCGGGCCGTGGACAACACCGAGTTCCGCCGCCGGTTCAAAGAGGACACCGGCCTGACGCGGATCCACAACTACTACGGGATGATCGAGCAGATCGGCACCGTGTTCCTCGAGGGCCCGTCCGGGAACTCCTTGTACTGCCCCGATTTCGCGGACGTCGTGATCCGCGACCCGGAGACGTGGCGCGAGCAGCCGGTCGGCAAGCCCGGCGTGATCGAGGTCGTCTCGACGCTGCCGCGCTCGTACCCGGGCCACGTGCTGCTGACCGAGGACCTCGGCGTCTACAACGGGATCGACGACGGTGACTGGCCGGGCAAGCACTTCTCGGTGCTGGGGCGGCTGCCGAAGGCCGAGGCCCGCGGGTGCTCGGACACGCTGGATCTGAGCGGGACACCCGCACCCGGGCGAGGGGCCGCGGCATGAATCTGGAGCAGACGTTTCCCCAGGGCGCGCCGGTCGAGGTCGGCGCGCTGGTCGACGAGCTGCGGACGGAGCCGCCCGGCGGCCGCCTGACCGTGGGCGATCCGCGGGTCGTCGAGTTCGTCACGAAGTTCGCCCGCAAGCTGCTCGCGCCCGCTCTTGCGCGGCGGTTCCCGGAGCTGGCGTCGCTGGGTTTCTTCCTGCGCAAGGGAGAGCTGGCCAAGGCACTGTCCACTTTGGATACTACGGGCGACGCGCTGCGTTTCCCGCGCGGACTCGTGTTCCACGTGCCACCGGCGAACGTCGACACGATCTTCGTGTACTCGTGGGCGCTTTCCGCGCTGGCGGGCAACACGAACGTCGTGCGCGTGTCGTCGCGCTCGGCCGGCGCGGCCGAGGCCGTGCTGGAAGCGCTGAACGCGGCGCTCGACGACGTGTCGCCGCAGGTGGCGCAGACCATCCGCGCGACCCAGCGCATGGTCACCTACGACCGCAGCGACGAGATCAGCGGCGCGCTGTCACTGGCGGCGGACCTGCGCGTGATCTGGGGTGGCGACGCGTCCGTGGCCGCGCTGCGGAAGTACCCGCTCGCGCCGCACGCGCGGGACCTGACGTTCCCGGACCGCTCGTCGTTCGCGGTCGCGTCGGTGCGCGGCTGGCAGCAGGCGACGCCGGAGCAGCGCCGCACCGCGGCCGAAGGGTTCTACAACGACTCGTACTGGTTCGACCAGGCCGCGTGCTCGTCGCCGCGGACCGTGTTCTGGGTGGGCGACGCCGAAGGTGCCCGCGCCGCGGGTGCGGAGTTCCGCGCGTTGCTGGCGGCGGTGCTCGAGGCCAAGCAGCACGTGACCGAGCCGGCGATGGCCGTGCAGAAGCGCGTGTCGGCCTACGGCGCGGCCGTCGACGGGCTTGCCTCCGCGATCTCTTTCGAGGGAAATTCCCTGGCCACTTTGGAGCTCACCGACCCGACCGTGATGCCGCGCGAGTGGCTCGGCGCGGGGACGTTCGCCAACGCCCGGGTCGCGTCGTTGACCGAGCTCGTGCCGATCGTGCTGCGCAAGGACCAGACCGTGAGCCAGTTCGGGTTCACGCGTGCCGAACTGGTGTCGTTCGTGACCGAGCTCGCCGGGCGAGGCGTAGACCGGGTGGTGCCGTTCGGCTCGGCGCTGACCTTCGCGGGCGTCTGGGACGGTTACGATCTGCTTGCCGAATTCAGCCGCCTGGTCACGGTGCAGGCGTGACCAGCGGTGATGTGCTGCCGTTGATGAGGAGACTGGTCAGTGACGACCGTTCGCACGTCTGAGGACGACTTGCCGGCGCCTGCCCAGCCGCCGAAGCCGGCCAAGTCCCGCAAGGCGAAGATCCTCGACGCCGTCCGCTGGCTCGCGATCCTCCTGGTGGTCGCCTTCGCGGCCAAGGCGCTCACCGACAACTGGACCGAGTTCTGGCACACGCTGTCGGACGTCGCGTGGCAGTCGTCGGTGCTGAGCGTCGCCGCGCTGGTCGTCTCCATCATGGTCTCGACCTGGGGCTGGCAGGTCATGGTCGACGACCTCGGCAAGCCCATCGGCTACATCCGCGGCGCCCAGATCTGCCTGGTCGGCTCGCTCGGCAAGTACGTGCCCGGCTCGGTGTGGGCGTACCTGCTGCAGATGGAACTCGGCCGCAAGGCCGGCCTCGCCCGCGCGCGCATCTTCACCGGCTCGTTGATCCAGCTGGGCGTCGGCGTGGTGTCGGCCCTGGTCGTGTCCTTGCTGGCCGCACCGGCCGTCTTCAGCAACAGCCCGCGCGCGATGTGGCTGTTCGTGCTGATCCCCGTCGGCTTGGCGCTGTTGCACCCGCGCGTGCTGACCTGGGGCACGTCGCTGATCCTGAAGATCCTGCGCCGCCCGCCCCTCGAACGCCCCTTGACCTGGGGGGTTGTGCTCAAGACCTTAGGCGCGTCCACTCTGGCCTGGGTCTTGCAGGGTGTGCACCTGTGGTTGCTGGCCAACTCCGTCGGCGCCCCCGGCTTCAGCGGTTTCATCCTGTGCGTCGGCGCCATGGCCGTCGCGATGACCGTCGGCACCTTCGCCTTCATCCTCCCGAGCGGCCTCGGTGTCCGCGAGGTCGCGCAGGTCGCGGTCCTGACAGCCAGCGGCCTCACCGTCGGCCAGGCGACGGCGTTCGCCGTGGCCTCGCGCGTGATGTTCACGGTCGCGGACTTGATCACGGCTGGTGGAGCCGCCGGGACGGCTTGGCTGGCCAAGCGCCGTCAGGTCGCCACCGCCTGAGGTTCACACCTCGCACTGTGGGCCATCTGAAAAACCCGCCCGCCCGGAGAGCGTGAGCCTCAGCCCGTGAACCGGTAGATCACCGCGTCCGGGTTGCGGTACACCTGCCGCAGGAACGGCAACCCGTCCAGCCCCACCAGCCCGGGGGACGAGTACTGCGGGTGCGGCGGCGCCATCGGCCGCCCCAGGATGACCCAGTGGATGTTCAGGCGCTGGACCGCGGCGCGGACCTGCGGGTCCGTCGCGTACTCCTTGAAGTGCCGAGCCAGCAGCAGCGCGTCCGACGGGGGAGCGGTGCCGTCGTCGTGGGCGGCGACCGTGCGCACGCCCGTCAGGGCATACGTCCAGACCGTTCCGTCCAGCCGGTCGTTCATGGCCCATTCGCCGGGCTTCGCCAGGTGGCCCAGCTCGACCATCGCGGCTTCTTCGTCCGGCGTGATGTTCTGGTCGTGCGGATTGGCCGACCGGTAGCCGGGCGCGACGCGATCGCCGTTGGTCCCGGCGTAGAGCCCCTTCGTGACGCCTGCGAAGCCCAGCAGGACGATCGCCGCCAGGATGGCCGCGGGCGCGCGCGGCGGCAGGTGCTCGCTGAGCCACGCCTGCAGCGACGCGATTCCGTGCCCCGCGATGAACGCCAGCGGCACGATCGCCATCGAGATGAACCGGTACGGGTCGTCCCACCACGGTCGCGAGAACGCCATCACCAGCGGTGAGTTGGACGACGCCACGGCGGCGTACGCGAGGCCGGTGATCAGCGCCGTCAGGCCGATCCACCGCAGGTCGCCGAGCCGGCGGAAGAAGACGAAACCCAGCAGCAGCGCGGCGGCCAGCCAGAGCTGCGGGTGCGGCTCGAAGTGCTGGAACCCGAGCAGTGCGCCGATGGCCGTGGTCGCGCGATACTCGCTCGGCCAGCCCAGGTAGGGCAGGTTCCCGCTGGCCAGCCCCAGTGCGCCGAACAATTGCAGCCACGCGACCAGCACGGACACCACCGCGATCGGCAGCAGCGCCAGCAAATCGTGCCCGAAGCGCCGCCGGCGCCGACCTGGTGAGAACCAGCGCTGCACCAGCAGCGGCCCGGCGAACAGGATCGCGCCGAACAGCGTCGAGGAGTGGATGCACAGCAGCCCGACGGCACTCACGACCAGCACGAACCCGGTGTCCGGCGCGACGCGATCGAGGTAGCGGCGCAGCACCACGGCGGCGAGCGGCGTCAAAGCCAGCCCGAGCAGGAACGGGTACAGCGGCCCGCGGCTCATCGACTCGTACGTGCTCATCACCGGCGCCGCCGACGCGAGCGCCACCGCGCCGGCGAGTACCGCGCGGCCGCGGAACTCGCGCACCAGCACGACCAGCGACAGAGCCAGCAGGCCGGGCAGCAGCGCGGTGTTCACGTCGAGGGTCAGCGGGATCGACGTTTCGCCGGTCAGGGAGTACTGGATCGCCGCGAGCAGGTGGTAGGCATTGGGGTAGAAGGGCGGCTTCCCGTCGCCGTACCAGTTCAGCGTGCCCATCCCGAACAGGCTGCCGTCACCGGTCGTGGCGATGTAGCGCACGCCGTTGGCCGCGTACGGCGCGTCGCCGCCTTGCGCGATCGCGCCGAGGTGGCCCATCCCGCGCACGGCCGCGTAGAACCCGAGCGCGGTGGCCAGCAGCAGGCACGCGGCGACGGCCCAGTGCCCGCGCGGCGACCACCCGCGAAGCTCGTCGGCGGGCGGCTGGCGGCGCAGCGTGAGCCGCCGCAGTCCGAACGCGACAGCCACGAAAACCACAGTGGTCACGGCGTAGGTCAGCGTGTTGTACGGCAAGCCCACCGCGGCGGTCCACGGCCCGGCGAGGCCGCCGATCGCGTAGCTCGACAGCGGGGTGAGCCCGGCGAGCAGCCAGCCCCTCAGGCCCGCGGCGAGGCCCGTGACCAGACCAGGCAGGCCGAGCACGAGCAGGCAGACGGCGAGACTCGCCACATCGGACAGCATCGTGGGTTCGCTCGGCAACAGACATCCTCGGCTGTGACGGGTCCGCTCGGTGCCCCCGGGTGGCGGATCGGAATCGGGAGCACAGATTAGCGGGCTCCACATACACCCGAACGGCTTATGTCCGGGAAGCGTAGTGAAGCGATTGACTGGACCCTGTGAAGTGAGGCGCCGACATTCCGGCGAATCACTCACCCGAAAGCGAGAATTCGTCGTGAGGATTCACCGCGACGGCCGGTGGGGACCGTTGGGGGCTGGAGGCGGGGGGTCGCGTGGTCTACGCGGTCGTGGGGGGCTGGCTGGTGCTCGGCGCACTGGTCGTCGCGACCTGGCAGAAGATCGCGGCCGACCGCGCCTGGCGCAGCTTCGTCGTGGTGCTCGTGCTCGCGTTTTCTCTGGTGCACCAGCTGTTGTTCGCCACCGTGACCGAAGACGCGCTCGTCACCTTCCGCTACGCGCAGAACATCGTCGACGGCGCCGGTGCCGTGTTCAACCCCGGTGACCGGGACGAGGGTTACGCGAACTTCCTCTGGCTCGTGGTGATCGCCCTGCCGCGCGCCGCGTTCGGCGCGGACGTCCAAACCTCCGGGGTGGTGCTCGGCGTCGCCGCGGCGCTGGGCTGCGTGCTGCTCGCGTACTTCCTGGCCAACCGGATCACCCGGCTCGCGCTGCCGGACGGCGCCGGGCCGCAGCCCGCGGTGGGCGTCGCGGCGGCCGTGCTGACGGCGGGGGCGAGCGGTCTCGCCGTGTACGGGCCTTCGGGCACCGAGCTGCCGATGTTCGTGCTGTTGGTGCTGGCCGTGGTCTACGCGTATGTCGCGCGCCGCGCCGTCGTGGCGGGAGTGCTCGTGGCGGCCGCGGTGATGACGCGGCCCGAGGGACTCGTGCTCGCCTTGGTCGTGGGCGGGTGGCTGGTTGTGGCGGCCGCACGCGGGCGCCACAACTGGTGGGCGCCGGCGGGGTACGTGCTCGGGGCGCTGGTGTTCCTCGTGCCGTGGACGGCCTGGCGCGTCACCTACTACCACCACTTCCTGCCCGGCTCCGCCGTGCGCGTGCTGGGCCCCGACTGGCGGTACCTCACCGGCTTTTCCCTGGCCCACCTGGGTTTCCTCGCGCTCGGCGTGGCCGCGGTGGTGACGCTGAGCCTCATCCGGACCCCTGGGCGCGCCGCGGACGCGCGGTCGGCGCTGTGGTTGCTCTTCACGCTTGCCTTGTGCTTCACGGTTTTCGTCGTGGTGCTCGACGGCGACACCGGCCCGTCGTGGCGGCTGCTCGTACCCGTGCCGCCGCTGCTGGCCGTGGCTTCCGCCGGTGCGCACGGCGTGCTGACGGCCGCCAATCCTTCACCTGAGCCGCGCACGGTGTCGCGGCTCGTGCCCGTGGTGGCGGCCGTGTTCACGGGCTTCGCGGTGCTCGTCTCGGTGGTGAGCCCGGACGTCCTGACGAGCGTGCGGGCCTGGCACCAGGACAGCGCGCAGCTCGCGGAGGTCGGCGAGTGGCTGGCCGCGTACCTGCCGCCGGGTTCCGTCGTGAGCGCCGCGGCGCCGGGGGCCATCGCGAGCCGCGCGGGTTCGCGGTTGCTGGTGTTCGGCACCGATCTGCGCCGCGCGACGCTCACCGTGCCCGAGGACGACGGCTATGCCAAGACCCAGCATTGCGGCAACGACCTGGCCTTTTACCGCGTCGCGACGTTCAGGCGCACCGGAACGCCGTTCTGGATCGCCGTGTACCCGCGGGCCGACGAAGCGACCTTGCTCATCGATTACCTCGATCGGTCACCGGACTTCCAGTACGTATCGTGCCCGGCATGAGACGGTCACCGGCTGTCGGGTTCGGCGTCTTCGGTGTGGCGCTGGCCTTGCTGCTGGTGCGGTTCCTCGTGCCACGCCCCGTTTCGCTGTCCGACAACGGCGACGGCTTCCGGGTCCTGTGCGGCGCGGGGATCACGTGGGCCAGCAAACCGTTGCCCCACACACAACTGCTGTACGCCGCTACGCCGGAAGGGTGCTCGCCGACGTACCAGCTGAGCCAGAGCTGGCTCGCGCGCTTGGCGGTGTGGCTCGGCGACGCGTTCGGGCTGCACTCCGCGCTCAGCCTGGTGGTGCTGGGAGTTCTCGGCTGCGTCGTCGCGGCTTCGGCCGTCGCGTTGGTGGTCGTGGGGTTGCCGTACGGGTTCCGCGTCCGTGCGCTGGTGGGCGCGGGGCTGCTGCTGGTGGTCGCCGATTCGGCGTTCTTCGGCTACTTTTCGTCGATCCTCGGTGAGAGCACGGCCTTTCTGGGCCTGTTGCTGTGCGTCGGCGGCGTGTTGCTCATCGCCCGCCCGGGGTCGTGGTGCTACGCGGGCTTGGCCGTGACCGCGGCCGGGGGCTTGCTGGCGGTGAACGCCAAGGTCCAGACCTTGATGATCTTGCCGCTGCTGATCGTCGCGGTGCTGCTCGTCCGCCCCGGCGTGCGTTCGCGGTGGTTGCCCGGCCTGTGCCTCCTCGTGGTCCTGGCCGGTGGCACCTGGTGGGCCCAGACGTCCGTCGCCCCGGCTCCCGCCCCGGACGGCACGATCTCGGCCCGCCCCGGCGATGACTCCCGCGAGATCAACGTCGTGAACACGGTGTTCCTGAACATCGTCGACGGACAGCACGACTCCGCGGCGGATCTGGCCTCGCTGGGCCTGCCGGCGTCCTTCGCCCAGTACGCGGGCAACGGCTGGTGGCACCCGCACCCGGTCACCCTCGACCCGGCTTACGCGCAGTACCGCGCCCAGCTGAGCCGCCGCAACGTGGCCACCTGGTTCGCCACCCACCCGGCCCGGACGCTCGCGATCCTCCACCGCGCCGCCGGCGACCTGCTGACGGCCCGGCCCGACTACCTGGCCTCATTCGACTCCACCTCCGGCCAACCGCCGGGCGCGCAGGAGTACCGCGTGCCGGTGTGGTCCAGCCTCACGCGGCTGCTGGCGCCGCTCGGCCTGTTCGCCTTGATCCCGGTGTGGTCGTTCATCGGGTGGCGCTCGTGGCGTCACCGGCGGGCGGCCCTGGGGGTGGCGCTCGCGCTGCTCCTGACGACCGCCCTGGGCCAGTTCGTCCTGGCGGCGCTGGGGGACGGGATCGAGAACGTGAAGCACCAGGTCATCGCGCTGTTCTGCACGCTGGTGGCCGTGGTGCTCGGTTGCTGTCCGCGGCCGAAGCGGGGAGCAGCGAAAACCCCTCGGTCAGCGCGTCGGGCGGAGCCGGCCGACGCGCCGCCGACGGCCACTTCGGCGGGATCGTGAGCAGCGCGGTACAGCGCAGCCGGCAGGAGCGCCGGTTCCTGGGTGACCGCGGCGATCAGGATGACGACCGCGCACAGCACCACCTTGCGCCGGAACGCTTGTCGAGCGTCTAGAACCAGCGCTCCAGGACCTGCGCGACACCGTCCTCGGCGGCCGGGCCGGTCACCTCGTCCGCGATCGCCCGCACGGCCTTGTGGCCGTTCGCCATGGCGACGCCGTGGCCCGCCCACTGGAGCATCTCCACGTCGTTCGGCATGTCGCCGAAGGCGATGACCCGCTCGGCCGGCACGGCGAACCGCTCGGCGACGTCGGCGAGACCCGTCGCCTTCGTGATGCCGTGGGCGGACAGCTCGATCAACCCGCCCGAGGACGAGTAGGTGATGTCCACCGCCCCGTCCAGCACGGCGCGCGCGGCCTGCGCCATCTCCTCCGAGTTCATACCGCGGTGGCTGATCAGCAGCTTGATCGCCGAGTGGCCGAGCACCTCGGCACGCGGCACGGTGCGGCCTTCGCCGTCGCCCCAGGGGTTGCGGTAGTCCGGTTCGATGACGAAGGCGCGGACGTCCGCGGTGATGCGCTCGGCAGCCAACCGGCAGCCCGGCAGCGCCTTGTCCAGTGCCCCCACCAGGTCGTGCAGCAGTTCGGGCGAGAGCGCCCCGTGCACGGCCACCACCTCTTCGGACGCGACGTCCAGCAGCACGGCGCCGTTCGCGCAGACCGCGTAGCCGCTCAGGGCCAGCGGACGGGCGATCGGCGGGATCCAGCGCGGCGGCCGGCCGGTGCACAGGACGAACGGGACGCCGGCGGCGCGCACCCGGCGCACGACTTCGATCGTGCGTTCGGAGGGGGTTTCGGAGGGGCCGACCAGGGTGCCGTCGACGTCCGAGGCGATCAAGCGGGGCTTTTCCACGTCGCCATTGTCCCCGAACCGGGCACGCACACCGCCCGTTCGAGCGAATGTCGGTGGTTGGCGATAGCGTCCACCTTCGTGCGAGCAGGCATCGTGATCCTTCCGGAAGATCGTTGGTGGGCGGCCGAACCCAAGTGGCGGGCCGCCGAGGAGTACGGGTTCGACCACGCGTGGACCTACGACCACCTGGGCTGGAAATCCCTGGTCGGCGGCCCGTGGTTCTCCGCCGTGCCCACCCTCACCGCGGCCGCGATCGTCACGTCGAGAATCCGGCTGGGTACGTTCGTCGCCTCGCCGGTGGCGCGGCACCCGGTGCCGTTCGCGCGCGAGCTGATCACCCTCGACGACGTGTCCGACGGCCGCTTCATCCTCGGCGTCGGGGCCGGCGTCGACGCGAAGAGCTACGACGTCCAGGTCCTCGGCGCCGCCGAGCTCACGCCCCGGCAGCGCGCCGACCGTTTCGCCGAGTTCGTGGAGTCCCTCGACGGCCTGCTGATGACCGACCGCTTCGACTTCGCCGGCGAGCACTACCAGGCCCACGGCGCCCGCAACCTGCCCGGCACCGTCCAGCGGCCGCGCCTGCCGTTCGTCGTCGCGGCCAACGGCCCGCGCACCATGACGCTGGCCGCCCGCTTCGGTGCCGGCTGGGCCACCACCGGTCGTGGCGGGGCGACGCAGGACGAGTGGTGGTCCGGCGTCGCCGCGCTGTCGCGCACCTTCGACGAACGCCTCGACGCCGCCGGCCGCGACCCGGCCACCGTCCACCGCTACCTCAGCCTCGACGCGGCGCCCGTCTTTTCCCTCAGCAGCGTCGACGCCTTCCGCGAGGCCGTGGACCGCTCGCGCGAGCTGGGGTTCACCGACGTCGTCGCGCACTGGCCCCGCTCCAGCGGGCCGTACGAGGGCCACGAGTCCGTGCTGGAACAGGTCGTGGAACAGGTGCTGCCGACGCTCGCGGAGCACTAGCGCTTACGCCGATCAGGTGACATCACTCCCGTCGGGAAACCGTTTTCCCGATCCGGGCGTCAAGCCAGGTGAGAAGAGGGGGAGACGGCCCGCGTGAGCGGGCCGCACTTCTCAGCCGGAGTGCAGCACCCCGGGGGTGCTGGGGGACGGGAGGTCCTCGTGGTCGCGGCAGGGGCAGCCGCGGCTGCGAGGTTCCGGCCGCGGTTGCCGCAGAAGGTCACCGCCAAGACGGTCACTTCACGATCGTGTAGATCGCCGCTCCGGGGTTGCGGTAGTCGAGGCGCAGGAAGTCCAGGCCGTCGAGCCGTTGCAGGCCCGGGGCGATGGGTGTGTCCTTGCGGATGGTCCCGCTGCCCACCAGCACGTGGTGGACGTCCAGCCGGTGCACGGCGTCGCGGACCCGGGGATCCGTGTCGTAGTCCCGGAAGTGCAGCGCCAGGTACACCGCGTCCGGGTCGACGCGGCCGCCACCGTCGTAGTGGCCGGCCACGGGGTGCACGCCGGCGATGGCGTACATCCACGCGGTGCCGTCCATGCGGTCGTTCAGCACCTTTTCCCGCGCCGGGATCCCCATCGTCCCGAGGTGCTCCATCGCGGTGATCTCGTCTGCGCTCACCGGCGGCGTCACCTCGCCCTCGGGGCCGTTGTAGTACAGGTATGACACGGCCGTCGCGTTCGCGTTGCGGTAGAAGCCGCCCGTCAGCACCGCCATCGCCGCGACCACGACCACGGCCGTCACGACACCCAGCCGTGCCAGCACGCGCGGGCGCGAACGCACCCACGAGCCGTTCTGCGCGAGCCGCGCGATCCAGCGCTGCAGCTCCGCCATGCCGTGGCCGGCGAGCAGGCACAGCGGGATCGCGGCCAGCGCCATCAGTCGGTAGCGGTCGTTCCACCACGGCCGCGACAGCGACACCACCCACGGCAGGTAGCCGTAGCAGGTCACCAGCACGAAGAACCCCGACAGCCCGATCGCCGACAGCAGCACCCAGCGCATCCTCTTCAGCGTGAAGAACATCAGCGTGCCCAGCGCCAGCAGCACGGTCAGCCAGATCTGCGGCCGGCTCAGCACCTGCTGGAACGTGACGAGCAGCTTCAGCGCCAGCGGGATCGGCAGGTTGGAGTTCCACGAGTAGTACGGGTACGACCCCGACGTGAAGCCGATCGCACCGAGGATCTGTGGCGCGGCCAGCACCCCGCTGACCACGAGCACCGGCAACATCCGCAGCACGTCGCCCAGGATCACCCGCCACGCGGCGGTGCCCTCGGCGACGCCGTCGAGCCGCTTGCGCCGCAGCGACCGGTACCAGCGCTGCACCACCAGCGGCAGCGCGAACAGCACCGCGCCGAACAGCGCGCTCGAGTGCGCCGCGAGCAGCCCGTCGGCCGTGAGCGCCAGGATCAGCCCCGTGTCGAAGCCCGGCCGTACGAGGAAGCGCTGCAGCGCCACCGCGGCCAGCGGAGTCAGCACGATGCCCAGCGCGTACGGCAGCAGGCCGCTCGACACGGACTCGTACGCGCCTGTCGTGGCGCCTGCCGCGACCAGCGCCGTGCAGCCCGCGTACACGGCGCGCCCGCCGAGCTGGCGGATCAGCGCCACCATCGACAGCGCGAAGATGCCCGCGACCGGCATCGTGATGGCGTTGAGCGTGACCGGGATGCTCGTGCCGGAAATCTGGTACACCAGCGCGCCGACCAGGTGGTACGCGTTGGGGTAGAAGGAGCCGTCCGGGTACCAGTTGATGGTCCCCATGCCCGTCAGGGAACCGTCGCCCGTGTCGGCGATGTAGCGGATGCCGTTCGCGTGGAACACCGTGTCCCAGCGCTGGAACACGACCGTCGTGCCGCCGCGCGCCGACAGGACCACCGCGATCGATAGTCCGACGGCCACCACCACGCACCCGGCGACGGCCCAGTGCGCCCGCTTGCTCCACTCGACCGGAGGCTCCTCCGCGCCCGGCGTCAGCCACCCGCGGCCCACCAGCAGCCGCCGGACGCCGGCCACGACGGCGGCGAACACGACCGTGGACACGGCCGCTGAAAAAACGTTGTACGGGAGCCCGGCGATCGCCAGCCACGGCCCGGCCAGCCCCGCCACGGTGTAGCTGAGCAGGGGTGCGAGACCCGCCAGCGCCCAGCCGCGCACGCCGGACGCCCAGCCCAGGAGGCCGCCCGGTACCGCCAGCACGGCCAGGTAGGTGACGACCGCGACCAAGTAGCTCCCAAAGTCTTCCGGTGCAGGCATGCTTCTCACGTAGGTCGGAGGCGGTACGTCCGGCGGTTGCCGAGGTCGGTTCGGGCAGCGGCTGTGAGACTGCGTACCCTGGGCGCCCGTGAGCGAGCACACGAACCCCGCCAAGATTACTGAACACGAGTTCGCCGGTTACGACCTCGTCATCGTCGGGTCCGGTTTCTTCGGGCTGACCGTCGCCGAGCGGGCCGCGGCCGAGCTCGGCAAGAAGGTGCTGGTGCTCGAGCGCCGGAGCCACATCGGCGGCAACGCCTACTCCGAGCCCGATCCGGAGACCGGCATCGAGGTGCACAAGTACGGCGCGCACCTGTTCCACACCTCGAACAAGCGCGTGTGGGAGTACGTCAACCGCTTCACCGAGTTCACCGGCTACCAGCACCGGGTGTTCGCCAAGGTGAAGGACCAGGTCTACTCGTTCCCGATGAACCTGGGCCTGATCAATCAGTTCTTCGGCAAGTCGCACACCCCGGACGAGGCCCGCGAGCTCATCGCCAAGCAGGCCTCGGAATTCGAGACCGACGCCGCCCAGAACCTTGAGGAGAAGGCGATCTCGCTGATCGGCCGTCCCCTCTACGAAGCGTTCATCCGCGGGTACACCGCGAAGCAGTGGGAGAACGACCCCAAGAACCTGGGCGCCAACATCATCACGCGCCTGCCGGTCCGCTACACGTTCGACAACCGGTATTTCAACGACACCTACGAGGGCTTGCCCGTCAACGGGTACACCGCGTGGCTCGAGAAGATGGCCGAGCACGAGAACATCGAGATCCGGCTGAACGTCGACTACTTCGACGTGCGCGAGCACATCCCCGCGGGCACCCCGACCGTCTACACCGGGCCGCTGGACCGCTACTTCGACTACTCGGCGGGCAAGTTCACCTGGCGCACCGTCGACTTCGAGTCCGAGGTCGCGGAAACCGGTGACTTCCAGGGCACCTCGGTCGTCAACTACAACGACCAGGAAGTGCCCTACACCCGCATCATCGAGTTCCGCCACTTCCACCCGGAGCGGGACTACCCGAAGGACAAGACGGTCATCTTCCGGGAGTTCTCCCGCTTCGCCAAGGAGAACGACGAGCCGTACTACCCGATCAACACGCCGGAGAACCGCGAGAAGCTCGAGGCCTACCGCGAGCTGGCCAAGGCCGAGGCGCGCGAGAAGAACGTGCTGTTCGGCGGCCGCCTCGGCACGTACAAGTACCTCGACATGCACATGGCGATCGGCTCGGCGCTGTCGATGTTCGACAACAAGATCGCGCCGCACCTCACCGAGGGCAAGCCCCTCGACGGGTCGATCGATGCTTGAGGAGCGCGCGGGTGCGGCCGAGGCCGAAACTCCCGTCGTGCTGCCCGCGGCCGACCCGAGTGGTGAGGTCGCGGTCCTGTCGAAGGCCCAGGGCTTCCTGAAAATGCCGGGCACGGTGCAGGTAGCTCGCGGGATGTCGCTGTTCGGCGAGCACAGCGCGGGCTGGTTCGCGCTGGGCCTGCTCGGCGCCGCGGTGGACAAGCCGCGGCGCAAGGACTGGCTCGTCGCGTCGGCCGGTGTGGTCGGCGCGCACGCCGCCTCGATCGCGGTGAAGCGCGTGGTCAGGCGGCGTCGTCCGGACCACCCGAGCGTCGAGGTCCTGGTGGGCACCCCGAGCAAGCTGAGCTTCCCGTCCTCGCACGCGACGTCCACGACGGCGGCGGCGGTGCTCTACTCCGGATTGACCGGGCGTAACCTGGTTCCCGCCCTCGTACCGCCGATGCTGGCCTCGCGGCTGCTGCTCGGCGTCCACTATCCGACCGACGTACTGGCCGGTGCGGCCCTGGGAGGCCTCGTCGGTGGTCTGATCCGACGGAAGCTGAAGAGACGATGAGCGAAACGACCGACGAGCGCACCGAGAAGGCGACCGACGACGCATCGTCGGCAGCCGCGGACGAAGCGTCGCAAGCCGAAGCCGAATCAGCCGCGGCCGATCCGGCCTCGGCTGAGCCGGTGGCTGCCGACCCAGCGGAGAAGGCGCAGGCGCCGGCCGACAACGCCGAGCCCGCCGCCCCGGCCGCCGGCAGCACGAACCCGGTGGCGCTGCTGCTGGGCGTGGTCAAGACCGCCCGCCCGAAGCAGTGGGTGAAGAACGTGCTGGTGTTCGCGGCGCCGTTCTTCGCGTTCTCGAAGGCGACGAACCGCACCGAGCTGGTCATCGACGCGGTGATCGCGTTCGTGGCGTTCTCGCTCACCGCCTCGTCGGTCTACCTCATCAACGACGCCGTCGACGTCGACGCCGACCGGGCCCACCCGACCAAGCGCAACCGGCCCATCGCGGCCGGCATCGTGCCGGTCCCGGTCGCCTACGGCGCCGCGGTGGTGTTCTTGCTGGCCGGGCTCGCCGTGTCGTTCACGGCGAGCTGGCACCTGGCCGTGGTGCTCGCCGTGTACGAAGCGGTGCAGCTGGGCTACTGCTTCGGTCTGAAACACCAGCCGGTGGTGGACCTCGCGATCGTCGGCTCGGGGTTCCTGATGCGCTCGATCGCCGGTGGTGTCGCGGGCGGCATCGCGATGTCGCAGTGGTTCCTGCTGGTCACGGCGTTCGGCTCGCTGTTCATGGTGGCGGGCAAGCGCTACGCGGAGATCATGCTGTTCGAACGCACGGGCGCGAAGATCCGCTCGTCGCTGAAGAAGTACTCGGCGAGTTACCTGCGCTTCGTGTGGGCGACGTCGGCGGCGATCCTGATCATGTCGTACTGCCTGTGGGCGTTCGAGATCCGCCAGGCCGAGCACGATTCGCTGTGGGCCGTGGTCTCGATGGTGCCGTTCGTGATCGCCGTGCTGCGCTACGCGGTCGACGTCGACGGCGGCAACGCGGGCGCCCCCGACGAGATCGCCCTGCGCGACCGCGTGCTCCAGGTCCTCGGCCTCACCTGGGTCGTGACGCTGTTCCTGTCGTTCTACCTGTGAGTCCGGCACCTGTGAACACAGCGCGAATTCAGACAGCTGCGTATCAGGCTGCGCACAGAAACCGGGGCCATCCTCAAGACGGGGGGCCGGGCAGGCCGCCCGTTCCCAGTACTGAGGAACCCACCATGAGTGACCAGGTCCCACCGGAGCAACGACCCGGTGCCACCCCGGAACAGCCCGCTCCGAGCGCATAGGACGTTTCGGCTCAACCGGGTGCGGCCGGCCGGGCCGGCCCCGTCGTCCGGGTCCGAGCAACCGACCGCGCAGCAGCCCGCGGCACCACCCGCTCCCATGCCGGCGCCGAGCAACCGGCGGCCCAGTCCGCGCAGGAAGCCGCGTTCCAGCAGCCCAGCGTGCCCCACGCGGGCGCCGAGCACGCTCCCGCCGGTCCACAGGAGTCCGGAATCCCGCCCCAGCCGCCGTACGGGCAGCAGCCGCCGCCCGGAGCGTGGGGCGCGCCGCAGCCCCCGCGTCAGCCCGGTGGATTCCGGCGCTTCGTCGGCAACCGCGTGACGCAGCTGCTCGCCGTCGGTGTGCTCGGCCTGCTCGTCGGCGGGGGCATCGTGGGCGGTGTCATGGCCGCCACGTACCACGGCGGCCGGCCCGGCAGCTCGCACTTCCGCGACAGCCGGGGCGGCGGTTACCGCGACTTCCGCGGCGCCCCCGGCTTCGGCCAGGGCGGCCTCGGCTCCGGCGGTACGAGCATCGGGACCGGCACCGGAATCGGTTCCGGAAGCTGATTTTCACCCGGCTGCCCACCAGATAACGAAACGATCACGGCTGTTGTGTACCGTGTGCCGTGATGCGAAGCGATCCCGCCGTGCTCCCCGCCGCTGTGCGGCGGGTGTGGGGAGCGCCGGCCGGGGTCGCGGCCGGCGCGACGGTGGTGTTCGTGCTGGTCAGCGCACACCTGACTGACGACGCGTACGCCACGCTGTCCTACGCTCGCAACCTCGCCTTCCACGCCCACTGGGGGCTCGTCGAGCAGAGCACGGCCAACACCGCCACCTCGCCGCTGCACGTGCTCGTCCTGGCGGCCGTGACGGTCGTCGTCCGCAACGCCGTGGTGGCGGCCGGTGTGGTGTACGTCGGCAGCCAAGTGGCGCTCGTACTGGGGCTGAAGCGGCTGGCCGCCCACGCCGGGGTACCGCGACCGTTCGTGCCGCTCGCGTTCGCCGCGCTGCTGGTCAACCCGCTGCTGGTGTCGGCCGTCGGCCTCGAGGTGGCGCTGGGGGCGGCGGTCGCCGTCTGGGTGCTCGTGTTCGCGACCGAACGGCGGCCCGCCGCGCTCGGCTTCGCCGCGGGAGCGCTCACGCTCGTGCGCGTCGACCTGCTGGTGGTCGCGCTCGTCGTGTTCGCGGCGCGGCGGGAGTTCTGGGCGGGCGTCTGGCGCACGGCGTTCGCCGCGCTCGCGGTGACTGTGCCGTGGTTCGTGTTCAGCTGGGTGGTGCTCGGCTCGGCCGTCCCGGACACCGTTGTCATCGACGCGCCCACCAGCCCGCTGCGGCTCTGGCGCGACTTCCCCACCGCCACGGCCGTTTCCCTGCTGGCCCTGCCGTTCGCCGCCGCGGGTCTCTTGTGGACGGCCCGCCGGCGGCGGGAATCCGGCGTGGCGGGCAAGCTCACGCCGTTCGCCGTGCTCGCCGCTGCCGGGTTGGTGCACTTCGTGCTCAGCAATACCACGGCCTACCCGTGGTCGTGCGCGCCAGGCATCGTCGGCAGCACTGTTTTCCTCGTCGCGGGCGGTTGCGTCATCCCGAAATCCCTGGCCCCGCAACGCGTCGCCGCCGCGACGGCGGCCGGACTCGCACTCGCGGCGGCCGCCGCCGTGTACGCCGAACCCGGCCTGCCGCGCCGCTTCGCCCCGATCACGGGCAACCTCGCGGCGTCGGACGAGTACGCGGTGATCGGTCCGCAGGTCGCCGAACTCGCGAAGGGTCGCGCCGTCGAGAGCACCACCGACGCGGGCGCGCTGGCGTACGCGTGCGACTGCCACGTGGTCGACGAGTTCTCCGACCGCGGCGCCGTCGACCCGGCCATCACCGAGACGAAGGACCGCAGCAGCGACCTCGGCCGCGCCCTGCTCGAGGCCAACTTCCACAACTTCGATCACACCGTGCCGCCGACCCAGCCCGACTTCGTGCTGGCCACCACGTGCGGGGCCCCGCCGTCGACGGCGCTGGCCGCATGGACCGTCGACTCACCCCGCACCGGCACCCAGCACCTCTACCTCGCGCCGGCTCGCTGACGCCGCCACAGCGTGCCGATCGTGCCCTCGCGCACGAGCAGCACCTGGGTCACGACCTGCAACAGCACGAAGAACCCGATGGACACCACCGTGTCCAGCGCGGATACGTCATCGACCGGCAGCGGGTACGCAATCCCGATGCTCACGCCGCTGTGCGCGAGCCCGCCGACCCCCCACACGTGCCACACGCGGCGGAACGCCGGCCGCTCGGCCCACGCCTCGTCGAGCTGGGCGCCCTTGCCCGGCAGGAGCGCGCGGGCCGCCTCGTACGTCACCGGGCGCCGGCCGAACAACAGGCTCGCCGGCAGCCAGAAGCCGGCGAGGGTGCTGAACCACGCATTGCGCACGAGCAGCAGCCGCGCGTCGCCGGTGAACAGCGCGGTCAGCACGCTCACGGCGACGATGGCCAGCACGAACAGGCCCATCCCGTCGACCCGGCGCCGCCGCACGGCCCTGTACAGCACGCGCAGCGCGGGCGGCAGGCCGCTCAGCAGCAGTGCCCACACCGGCACCAAACCGGCCGCCCGCAGCAGGTAGTAGCCGCCGACCGGCGCCCCGACGTCGACCAGCAGCGCGAACACCGACGCTCGGAAGTCCTTCCCCATGCCTGCGAGCCTCGGAGAGCGCCGTGGCCGCGACCATCGTCGATCCGGCCCACCCGGCATCGACCGATCGGTTGATGTGCCTCAGCGGCGGGAGAGGGCCCGTCGCACCTTCATCGGGGCCAGGAGGTCGCGCTGGGCCAGCGTGGAGCCGTCGGTGAAGGTGAAGTGCAGCGCCGGTTCAGGGGGGAAGCTGCGGCCGGGGGTCACGGCGTCGAGCCGCGCCACCACGTCCGGCGGGAACTGTTCGTCGGTCACGAAGAAGTCCTTCGTCGCCGCGTCCACGACGAACCGCGTCGGGTAGACGAGGGCGAGCCGCTTGTTCGTCCAGGTCAGGCGGGCGGCGCCGGCCGAGAACGCGAGGTGGTCGGCGATCCGCGCGGCCACGTCGGCCGGGGAAGCCGCGGTGACGCGGTAGGCGAGCGTCGGGTCGTCGGTCCAGTCCTCGTCCGGCAGGCCGGCGGGCGCCGGCCAGCGGCCCGGCGCCGTCGTGACCTTCACCGGCTCGCGCGCCGGCTGGTAGGGCAGCCGCAGCTCGCCGCCGACCCACGCGACGACGTGGCCGTGGGCGGGCGGGCAGCCCAGCAGCAGTTTTTCACCGCGCCGCAGCCACGCCTCGGCGTAGTCGCGCTCGATGATCTCGTCGACCTCCCCCGCCTGCTTCAGCTCGTGCGCACGCATCACGCGAGTCCGTTCGTGCGGGCCAGCAGCCACTCGAACGCCTCGGGCTCCTCGGCGCCGAAGCGCAGGTCGAGGCCCGAACCGTCCACAAGGGACACCCGCAGGCCGGGTTTCCGGCCGCGCCGCGCCACCGCGAACCCGGTGATCTGCGCGCGCGGCAGCTCGGCCGCGACCTCGAAGTCCTTGCGTGCCACGGGCTCGCCCTCACGGTTCTCGCCGAAGGTCTTGCTCCGGTCCGCGATGAGCTCGGCCACGTCCTTGCCGAACTTCGCCAGGCCCCGGCCGAACCCGACCGCCTTGCCCAGCAGGGACTTCTCGGGTTCTTCCACCGGTTCCGGCGGCACCACGACGCGCAGCAGCACCAGCCGCGCCGTCGTCAGCACCCACAGCGCGGTCCCCGAGCCGCGCACCAGGCTCTCCGCGAGCAGTCCCGTCCGGTCGCCGAACACGACCACGGCCGGCGGCGCCTGCGTCGTGCCGCTGCTGCCGCTGTCCTCGTCGGACAGCGCCGCGTCCACGACCCCGCCCGCGAAGTCCGCCAGCCCCGAACCCACCTTGCGCAGCAAGCCCTTCGCGGGATGACCGAGCTCGTCGAGGCCGCGCACGTCGTAGCCGACGACACCGCCGTACGCGGCCCAAAGCAACGTTTCCTCAGCACGCAGGTGCGGCCGGGCCTGGGTGGCCGCACCGAGCGGATCGGCGAGATTCATCCTTCGAGTGAGAACCCTCGGTCGGTCGCCTCGCGGCGCTCTTCTTCGCTGTCGGTCTGCGACTGCTGGTAACCGTACTTCACGCCCTGCTCAAGGCCCTGCTCGGCGAGGTTGCCCGCGCTCCCGCGCCACGCCGCCTTGCCGACGCTCGACGTGCCGCTCAGGCCCGCGAGCCGCAGGCCGGTCTCGGTGAGGTTCGTGGTGAGCGCGTTCGCGCCGTTCTCCCCGACCCCCAGCGCGTTCGCGAACCGGTTGCCCGTGCGCGAAGCACCCGTCGCCGCGTCGGCCTTGGTGAGGATCTTCGCGAGCGGGTTCTTGTCGATCAGGTCGGCGACGCGCTTCTCCAGGAAGTTGCCGTTGCGCAGCCCTTCCACGCGCTCCACGACCTTCTTCAGCGGCCCGGTGCGCAGCTTCTGCAGGATCTTCTCGAGCTCCTCGATGAGCGGCTTGAGTTTGCCGAACAGCTGCTTGACTTTCATCCCGAGCCGCCCGCCGGTCACCGCGACCTCACCCGTGGTCGCCGCACCCGCGGCGCCCACCGAGGCACCCGCCGTGATCCACGACGCCGCCAGCGCTGCGAGCCACTCGATGATCAGGCCCATCACGAGCTCTTGCAGGATGTCGATCACGATTTCCACGAACGCGTCGAACAGATCCGCGGCCAGCTCCAGGATCTGCTGCAGCCCGCGCACCTCGTCGGCGAACGCCGAAGCACCCTCGGAGAACTCGCCCATCTGCTTGCGGAACGCGTCGCCGCCCTCGCCCTCCCAGGGCTCCTTCGTGAGGTCCGCGCGCTTCTGCTCGTGCTCGCCCACGCCGTCGAGCCACTGCGCCACTTGCGCCCAGCCCTGGGCGGTGCTGCGCATCTGCTCCGGATCGCCGATGGCCGGCTCGAGGATGAACTCGACCAGCGGGCTGATCACGATCCCGATGAGAAACCCGAGCCCGTTGTCCAGCAGCGACTGCCCGGGGCTCGTGACGAGCTGGATCTGCTCCATGCGCGTGTGCATCGCCGCGATCGCGATGTCGGGCGGGCTGCTCGCCTGCGCCACCTCGGTCGACGTCGAGAGCCACGAGCTGCCGTACCCGCCGTTCTGCTCGAGGTAGCTCTTGCGGCCGGCGTCGCCCGCGTGGTTGACGTCCGACAGCGTGCCGACGCCGCCCCCGCCGTCGGAGAGCTCCCGGCCCAGCGACGACACGGCGACGGCGGTGCCGGCGTCCTGGCCCTCGTAGACCTTCGCGGCCGTGGTGGTCTTGTCGGCGATCTGCTCCAGGAAGGATTTCGCCTGGTCGGCAAGGTCCTGGCACTCGTGCAGGGAGTCGAAGTACTTGTACGCCATCAGCTCGCCGAGGGGGCCGAAGCAGTCGTCGTTCACGCGCGCCTGCGCCAGCAGCTGCGAGAGGCTGCCGAAGTGCCCGGCCGCCTCGCGGGAACCGTTCGCGTGTGCGTTCAGCGCCGCCGGTGCGATCTTGAATCCGCTGGTCACGATCACTCCCGCCGAAGAATGGGGCCCCCGAAGTCGTCGTCTTCGACGGCGGGCGGGCGCGTCCGGTTCCGCGTGTTCTGCGGTGGTTGCGGCATTTGCGGAGGTTGCTGTGCCTGGTCCGGCTGTGGTCGGCCGGGCGCCGGCATCGAGCTCGCCGGCGGCGGCGCGCTCGGCCCGATCGGCTCGACGTGCGCGTTGAACGCCTCGCGGAACTGCCCGGCACGCTCGCCCAGCACCGGCTCCACGGTCTGGTCCAGTGCTGCCGCAGCCTGCAGCGTCGCCGACCGGATGGCGCCGAGGATCTCCTGCTGCAACGCCGTGTGCGAACGCCGCATCGCCTGCGGGCTCAGCTGCAGGCCGAGCACCGCGCCGGACGGGGCGACGGTGACGGTCACCGAGCCGTCGGCGTTGCGGGCGTGCCCGCGCAGGTTCGCGATCTGCTTCTTGAGCTCGGCGGCACGAGCCGCCTGCTCCTGGAACCGCTGGAGCACGGCGTCCAGCCGCGCTGCCTGATCCGGCATCGAGGCACCCCCAGAAAAGTGAAAGACCTTCGTCCACCATATGCGACGAAGGTCTTTTCCCGAGCGTTCCCTCTCAGATCGGGAGCTTCCGGAAAATCGGGCGCGGTACGTGGCGCAGCACCGACATCACGAACCGGAACTGCCCCGGTGCCCAGACCAGCTCCTTGCCGGTGCGGGCGGCGTCGACGGCGATCGTGGCCACCTGCTCGGCGGTCTGGGCCAGCGGGGCGTCCTTCAGCCCGGCCGTCATCTTCGTCTTCACGTGGCCGGGGCGGACAACGGTCACCTTCACGCCGTGCGGCGCGAGCGCCTCGCCGAGGCCCAGGTAGAAGCCATCGAAACCGGCCTTGGTCGAGCCGTACACGAAGTTCGAACGCCGCACGCGCTCCCCGGCCACCGACGAGAGCGCGATGATCGTGCCGTGGCCCTGGACCTTGAGCTTCTCCGACAGCGCCACGCCCACCGACACCGCGGCCGCGTAGTTGACCGTGGCGAGCTCCACGGCCTTGGCGTGGTCCTGCCACACCTCCTCCGGGTCCCCGAGCAGGCCGAACGCGACCACGGCCACGTCGATGTCACCGCCGGCGAACGCGCGGTCGAGCACGGCGGGGTGCGAGGCCGTGTCCTTCGCGTCGAAGTCCACAGTGGACACATCCGCGCCGCGGTCCTTCAGGCGCTGCGCGGCGGCGTCGAGCCGGGGCGACGGGCGCGCGGCGAGCACCACGCGCAGCGGCTTCTCCGCCAGGTACTTCTCGGCGATCGCCAGCGCGATGTCGGACGTGCCGCCGAGCAGCAGCAGGGACTGGGGGTTGCCAACGGCGTCGATCACAGTGCGAGCCTCCGGCTCATGTCAGAGGCGAAAACGCCTTCGGGGTCAACGGCGGCGCGGACCTTGCGCCACTCCTCCAGCCGCGGGTACATCTTCGCGAACGTCTCCGCCGTCGTCCGCGAGTCCTTCGCGGTGTACAGGCGGCCGTTCGCGGCGAGCACGGCGTCGTCGAGCTCGAGGCAGAAGCGGCTCAGGCCCGGCTTGATCGGGAAGTCCACGCTCAGCATCCAGCCGGGTGAGGGCCACGACATCGGCGCCGGGTTCGCTTCGCCCATGCGCTTGAACACGTTGAGGAACGAGTAGTGCCCCGACGTGGCGATCTGCCGGCAGATGGCCTTGAGCTGGTCCTCCGCGCCGAACGGCACCGAGAACTGGTACTGCAGGAAACCCTTCGACCCGTACGCGCGGTTCCACTCGCTGAGCATGTCCAGCGGGTGGTAGAACTGCGTCAGGTTCTGGATCTTGCCGCGCGCGCCCTTCTTGGGCACGGTCTTCTGCCACAGCTCGTTGATCAGCCCGAAGGTGAGCTTGTTGCCCAGCCCGTTGGGGAACACGTCGGGCAGCGTCGCGAGCTTCGGCGCGTCGAACTTCAGCGGCTCGCTGCGCAGCTTCGCCGGCAGCTGGTCCAGCGTGGCGAGCGAACCGCGCGAGAACGTGGCCCGGCCCAGGCGACTGTCCGACGAGATCAGGTCCGGCACCGACATCGAGTAGTCGTAGGTGAGGTCCGAACCGTCGGTGAACAGCGCGAGCGTCTCGTCGAGGTTCGACGTGCGGTCGGCGTCCACGTAGAAATAAGCCGACTCCGTCTTTTTCATCCGGATCGTGGCGCGCGTGACGATGCCGGTGAGGCCGATGCCGGCCACCGTCGCCCAGAACAGCTCCGCCTCGGGGCCCTCGGGCGTCAGCTTGCGGACCTGGCCGTCGGCCGTGAGCAGGTCCATCGACACCACGTGGTTGCCGAAGCTGCCCGCCGAGTGGTGGTTCTTGCCGTGGATGTCGTTGGCGATCGCGCCGCCGATGGTCACCTGGCGCGTGCCCGGCAGCACCGGCACCCACAGGCCGTGCGGGAGCGCCTCGCGCATCAGCTTGTCGAGGCTCACGCCGGCGTCGAGGTCGACCAGCCCGGAGCCGGGGTCGATCGAGTGGATGCGGTCCAGCGCGGTCATGTCGACCACGAGGCCGCCGGCGTTCTGCGCCGGGTCGCCGTACGAGCGGCCGAGGCCGCGCGCGATGACCCCGCGGGGCCCGGCCGACGTGACCGCCTTGGCGATGGCTTCGACGTCGGGCGTGCTCAGGACGTCGGCGACCGTCCCTGCGGTGCGGCCCCAACCGGTGAGCGTGCGTCGCTGTGTCGCGGGTGTCTGGGTCACTCGACCAGAGTAGACACGCCCAAGGACGCCCGGATCGTGGCCCTGAAGTGACCGCTTCTACACTTTGCGCATCAAGGCACAAGCGTCCGCGCGTCAGAGTCGACACGGACTAGACATGTCTGCATGTATCCAGAGACGTGTACCTGAAGACACGACGCATCGAGCCGAGAAGGTATTCCAGTGGTGGCAGCAGAACCGCAGAGTGAGACGACGGTGACCGCACCGGCGGGCCCCGGTCTGGTCGGCCAGCTCATCCGGTTCGTCCTGATCGGTGGCTTTTGCGCGCTCCTGGACCTGGGCACATACTCACTGCTCAGGGCACTCGGGATGGATGCCGTGCCGTGGGTCGACATCGCCAGGGCCATCAGTTTCGTCGTGGGGACGACCACGGCGTTCTTCCTGAACCGCCGGTTCACCTTCGCCGGCGGCCGTCGCGATGGCGGCACGCAGGTCGGGAGCTTCATCCTGCTGTACGCCGTGACGTTCTTCGTCGCCGTCGGTGTGAACCAGTGGATGCTCCACCTGCTCCCGGAGTCGGCGTGGAAGGCCACGCTCGGCTGGGTCGTGTCACAGGCGACGGCGACCGTGATCAATTTCGTCATGCTCAAGTGGGTCGTGTTTCGTGAGCGGCCGGTAAAGGAGAACTGAGTTCGATGCCCGGTAAAGCAGCCCCGGTCGCCGAGGCGGCCCCCGAAGGCGAGACCCGGTTCGCGGAGCACGCGCCCGAAGGCAGGCTCACGGCTCAGCGAGGGCTGTACGCCGGCCCGGCCCCCATCGTCAGCAAGGACCTCTACGCGGAGATCGAGTGGGGCTCCGCGGTGCGCGACCGCGACTCCATCACGCTGGAACCGTCGGCCAAGGTCACGGGCAACACCTACTTCGGCCGCTTCCCGGCGAGCTACTGGCAGCGCTGGACCACGGTGACCGAGGTCGCGGTCGAGGCCGTGGTGACCGGTGACGGCCTGCTCTCGGTCGGCGCGTCCGACCTCGAGGGCGACGCGCGCGTGGTCAACGCCGAGCACGTGTCCGGCGCCAAGGCGAAGAAGGTCAAGCTCACCGCGAAGCTCGACAAGTTCCACGACGGCGGCGCACTGTGGCTCGACCTCGAGACCGAGGGCGGCCAGATGCTGCGCGTGGAGCAGGTCCGCTGGAGCGTCGAGGCGCCGGAGAAGATCCGCCCGACGGCCGTGACGATCTGCACGATGAACCGCGCCGACGACTGCCTGAAGAACCTGCAGGCGCTCGCGGCTGACGTGTCGTCACTGCACACGCTGGACGCCATCTACGTCGCCGACCAGGGCACCGACCTCGTCGAGTCGCGCGACGGCTTCGAGCAGGTCGCGAAGGACCTCGGCGACAAGCTGCACTACATCAAGCAGCCGAACCTCGGCGGTGCCGGCGGCTTCACCCGCGGCCTGTACGAGGTGGCCGGCCACACCGCCACCGAGCACGCCAACGTGCTGTTCATGGACGACGACGTGCTCCTCGAGCCCGACCTCGTCGTGCGCATGACGGCGTTCTCCAACCGCGCGGCCAACCCGATCATCGTCGGTGGCCAGATGCTGAACCTGCTGCACCCGAACCAGCTGCACGTCGGCGCCGAGTACGCGCGGCTGAACACGCTGGAGCCGGGCCAGCCGGTGCAACACTCGCTGTCCACGGCCGACCTGCTGGGCGTCGACGAGGTGACCCTCAAGCCCAACCGCCAGGAGCGCCGCCTCGACGCCGGCTACAACGGCTGGTGGTCGTGCCTGATCCCGTACGAGGTCGTGAAGGCCATCGGCTACCCGATGCCGTTCTTCTTCCAGTGGGACGACGCCGAGTACTCCTACCGGGCCCGCGAGTACGGCTTCCCGACCGTGACGCTGCCGGGCGCCGGCGTGTGGCACGCGGACTTCCACTGGAAGGACTGGGACGAGTGGCACCGGTACTTCAACCTGCGCAACTCGATCATCACCGCGGCGCTGCACTCGCCGTTCAACCTGAACTTGCTCTCCCGCGTGCTGATGGCGCAGCTGGTGCGCTACCTACTGGGCATGCAGTACGGCCTCTCGGCCACGCTGATCAAGGCTGTCGAGGACTTCCTCGAGGGGCCTGAGGTCCTGCACGACGGCGGGGTCGCGGCGATGAAGGAGATCCGCCGGATCCGCGAGCAGTACCCGGAGACCAAGCGCCACAAGGCCACCGACGTCCCCGGCATCGCGTCCAACGACATCGGCATCATCAACAGCGCGCCGCGGCCCAGCATGCAGCGCCTGGTGCTGATCAAGCGCATCGTCGACCGCGTGCTCGGCCGCAGCCGGTTCGACCTCGGCGCCGTGCCGACCGACGAGGCGCACTGGTGGCACATCGCCCTGTTCGACACGGCGGTCGTCACCGACGCGTCGCAGGAGGGTGTGCGCGTGCGCACCTACGACAAGGTGAAGATGTTCGACCTCGCCAAGCGCGGGGTGAAGGTCATCCAGCGCCTGCGCAAGGAAGGCGCGGAGGTGCAGCAGCAGTACAAGCGCGCCATGCCGGAGCTCACCTCGCGCGAGAACTGGAAGCGGCTCTACGAGCTCTGATCTACGCCGGTCCTTCAGGCCGCCACGGGTTCGCCCGTGGCGGCCTTCTGCGTCCACTGGCTGTCGCGCGAAATCAGGGGCCTGATTTCCGTGCCGAAACTCGTCGCCCGAGCGCGGGCCCTCGCCGATGACGTGCTGTTCCCCGCCGCGGCGGAGGCCGGCCTGCGGGGCGAGGTCCCCGCGGTCGCACTTCGACGCACTGGCCGGGGCCGGGTTCCACGGTCTCGCCGCTCCCGCCGAGGCCGGCGGCGCCGGCGCCGACCTGGGCGAGTTGGTCGGCGTCGTCGAAGCACTGGCCGGTGGCTGCCTGAGCACGTCGTTCACCTGGCTCCAGCACCACGCTCCCGTCGCGGCGCTGGCGGGTTCGGCTCACTCGGCGCTGCGGGACGAGTACCTGGCCGACTTGGTCAAGGGCACGGTCCGAGCGGGAGTCGCCTACGCGGGTGTGCTGCCGACGCCCCCGCGCACCCGGGCCCGCCGGGTGACCGGCGGCTTCCGCTTCGACGGCGAGGCACCCTTCGTGAGCGGCTGGGGTGTCGACGGACGGTGCTCATGCTGGCGGGCCGCACCGCCGACGACACCGTGGTCACCACCGTCATGGCCCCGGTTGCCGGTCACGACCTCGACGTCACCCCGCTGCACCTCATTGCCGCGCAGGGCACGGCGACCGTCCGCCTCGGCCTGGACGACCACTTCGTGCCCGCCGGACGCGTGCTGTCCGAAACCCCGCACGCCGACTTCGTGGCCGCCCAGACCTTCGCGATCCGGCTGAGCGGGTGCGCACCGCTCGGCCTCGCGCAACGCTGCGCGCGGCTGCTCGACGACCTCGGCCAAACCGCCACGGCCACGTCGCTGCGCGCCGAGCAAGCCCGGATCCGCATCCGCCTCGACTCCAGCCTCACCGACCCGCCGCCCGCGCCGCGGCGGGCGAACTCGCGTACCGCAGTGCCGGCGCGCTGGTCGCGGCCACGGGCAGCCGCGTGGTCCTCGCGGGCGAGCCCGCCGGCCGCCTCGTTCGCGAAGCCACGTTCCTGCTGGTCGTCGCCGGGCGGCCCGAGATCCGTGACGGGCTGCTGGCGCTGGCACGCCGCTAGGCCGACAACCCGAACTTGCCCTTGCGGCTCAGGTCGTCGACGTATGCGGCGGCGACGTGCGCGAAGTTCACCGACAGCGTGTAGCCGTCGCGCGTCTGTACAGAGTGGACACCGCCGTGTTTCAGCAGATCGGGGATCTTCTCTTGCACACCGGCGGATTCCTCGGGCGCGAGCGGGAACAGCAGGGGTTCGCCGCCGGTGGCGAGGTGGAGCACGAGTGCGGGTTTCGGTTCAGCCATGGCTCCATGGCAGCAGCGGCCGATCACCGGCGGCAAGCGAGTTCGCGCACAGCGGAGCGTCCAGCAGGCACAGCGGAGCGTCCAGCGGGCACAGTGGAGCGTCAAGCAGGCACCTCGGCGCGGAAAACCAGGCAACGCGCGAAGCCGATCACCGGTCCGGCTGCGGGGCCCGCACGCCGTCGGCTAGCGTTTCGACGCGGAGACCCGACCTAGGGATGGCCGATGCCGTACTCGTTCACGCTGTCACCCGCGGCGGTGGACCTGTTGCTCGAGCAGCAGGGCCTCGGCCGGCCGCCGGTTCCGTTCGTGGTGCCGCACATCGGCATCACCGGCGAGGAGCGCCGCCGGATCCGCGACGCGGTCACCCGTGACCTCGAAGGCCGCGGCCTGGTGAGCCGCCGTGGCTACCTCGACGACGACCTGGAACAGGCCCTGGCGACGTTCGCCCGCGGCCGGCTGGCGGTCACGTCCACGGCCCAGCTGGACGATGGGCAGCTCTTCGCCCGTGTGACCTCCACCGGCGACCACGCCGTGCTCGTCAGGCACGACGACGGCATGTTCGTCTTCGAGGAGGTCCGGCCCACGGGCCTCGTCCCGGCGATCGTCGACCTGCTCCCGCCCGGCACGCCCGGGCCCGGCACCTCCGTCACGATCACGCGGCCGCCGAAGCAGCCGCGCCGCGGCGCCGCGTACGACCCGTTCGCGCGCACCAGCGCGCCGCGAGACCCGCAGGCCAGGGCCGTCGAACGGATCTTCGAGAAGCCGCGGCTGCGCGTCGGGCAGTTCACCGTCGGTGGACAGCAGCCGCTCGTGTGGTTCGACACCGAAGCCGGCCGGTACCTGCTGAGCACGCGCGTCGCCGACGACGGGCAGCGGTGGCTCACCTACGCCCCGGCCGACAACAGCCGCCTGGCCCAGCAGCTGTCCGCACAGGTCCAGGCAAACGCCTGACCGCGGCGCTTTCCGTCGCTAGACTCCGGATCATGACCACGCCAGACCCGGGACAGGTGGCCGGCCTGGACCCGAAGGCCGTCGCCGCAGCCACGGCCGAGACGACGAAACTCGTGAACGCCGCCAAATCGGGCCGGTTCAGCATCTCCGGCGAGGCGCTCGAGCAGCTGCGCAAGGCGTTGTCGGACATGGTGACGCGCGTCGACGGGCTCACCGGGTCCACCGCCGCGCTGGACCAGGCGCCGCAGCTCGGCAGCCACCCGTACGGGCACGCCGTGGCCGCTCACGACTTCAAGGCCGCGGCGGAGCCGTCCGGTTCCCTCCGCTCGGTGCTGGGGCAGTTCCGCGATCTGCTCGCGCAGGCCGACGAAGCCCTTGCCCACGCCGGTGGCGCCTACCGCGGCGCCGAGGACGCGGCCGTCAACCTGCACACCGTGCGCCGGGCGGGAGACCTCAAATGACGACCTCACCCGAAGCGACGCGCGGCATCGAGCCGTCCGACGCCGACTACCTGGGCCACAGCCACGAGCAGCTGCAGCAGTTCGTGACCACGAACCTCGACCCCAAGCAGGTCGCCGACGTCGCCGCGGCTTACACCGACGTCCAGAAGGCCTTCGAGGAGTTCGCGACGCAGCTGACGGACGCCGTGAACAAGTCCGCCGGCGCGTGGGAAGGCGACGCCGCCGCGAACGCGCACGCGTACTTCGAAACACTCGGCAAGTGGGCCGACGCCACGGCGCAGAACGCGAAGGTCGCCGCGCAGAGCGTCGACGAGCAGGGCGCGGCCGCGCAGACGGCGCGCAACTCGATGCCCGACCCGATCCCGTTCGACTGGAACGACGAGTTCAAGCACTGGACCGACGCCGGGCCGTTCGACCTCGGCGACGCGGTCGACAAGTCGCTGCGCAAGCAGCAGGACAGCCAATCGGCCCACGAGCAGGCCGCGCAGACGATGGCCACCTACGACCAGTCACTCCACGCGGCCGCGTCGCAGCAGCCGACGTTCGCCGACCCGCCGAAGTTCGCCACGGCCTCGGGGGGCCCGTCCTCGACCGTCCTGCCGGCGGCTTCGACGGATCACCACGGCGGGGGCGCGAGCGGCGGGTCGAGCACCGCGAGCCACGACGTGTCCGGCGCGAGCCAGATCACCGGCTCCGGCCACCCGCCGGCCGGCCCGGACTCCGCCACCGCGTCCACGAGCGTCACCCCGGCGGCCGCCCAGCAGCAGCCGGGCGGCGCGAACGCACCGGCCGGGGGCGCCATGCCCATGGGCGGCATGCCGATGGGCGGCGCCGGCATGGGCGGCGGCTTCGGCGCCGACGAGGAGCACCAGTCCAAGTTCGGCCGCGGCGGCGGTTTCGGCCCGGGCGAAGGCGTCTCGGCCGGGATGGGCTCAGCCGACACCGGCATGGGCCGCGGCTTGTCCGGTGCCCCCGCCCGCATGGGCATGGGCGGCGCCGCCCGCTACGAAGAGGACGAGGACGACGGGTCCCGCTTCTTCGCCCACGTCGACGAAGACTCCGAGTACGGCGCCGACCTGCGGGCCGCGCCACCCGTCATCGGCGAGTAGTCACGCGAAAGGGCCCCGGGGAAGCGTTCCTCGGGGCCCGTTGCACGTCGGCGAAACCTCAGTACCGGTAGAACTTCTCCGCCCGGCCCTGCCGCACGAGCTTCAGCCACTGCAGGAACGCCTTCGGGTCGCGCTTCACGCCCACGAAGTACAGGCCGAAGCGGATCACCTCCAGTGCGCCGATCTTGCGCATGCCCGGCTGCGACAGCAGGTACCCGCGGTTGCGGTAGGTGTAGTAGCGCTTGACCTCGTTCTCCGGGTCCTGCGCGTGGAACTTCCCACCCAGCATCGGCTTGAACTCGTCCGAACCGTCCGGGTGCAGGTAGGTCGTGCGCAGCGACGTGCCGAACGGCAGGCCCGACCGCACGAGCCGGCGGTGCAGCTCCACCTCGTCGCCACGGAAGAACAGGCGCAGGTCCGGCACGCCCGTGACGTCCAAAGTGGACGCGCGGAACAGCGCGCCGTTCATGAGCGAAGCGATGCCCGGCAGGAAGTCCGTGCCCAGCTCGGCCGACGAGCGCTTCCACGTGAGGCCCCGCCGCAGCGGGAACGCGAGCTTGGCCGGCGCGTTGATGTTCGCCACGACGGGCGAAATCTCCGCGAGGCCGCGTTTTTCGGCTTCCTCCAAGAGGATCTGCAGCACGTTCTCGTCGGCGGGGCGGCCGTCGTCGTCGGCGAGCCACACCCAGTCGGCGCCGAGTGACAACGCGTGGAGCATGCCGAGCGCAAACCCGCCCGCGCCGCCGAGGTTCCGGTGCGAGGGCAGGTACGTGCAGGGGAGCGGGTAGCTCTCCACGACGTCGCGCGCGGACTGGTCGGGTCCGTTGTCCACCACCACGAGGTGGTCGACGGGCCGCGTCTGGGCGGCGATGATCTTCAGCGAGTCCGCGAGCAGCTCACGACGGTGGCGCGTGACCACCACGCCGACGACGGCGCCCTCGGGCAGCTGCCGGGTCTCGCTCGTCATCATTCCCCGCCGTTCGTCGTCGTCACGGGCTCGATGCCGAGCCGCTCGAGGCCTTCCTGGCTCATGTTCTCGAACGGGTCCCGGCCCTTGTAGGCCGTGAGCACATCGCGCAGCGAACCCTGCTGCTTCAGGTGGCCTTCGTCCATCCAGATGGCCGAATCGCACAGTTCGAAGAGGAACTCGTCGGAGTGGCTCGCGAACACCAGGATGCCGGAGCGCTTGACCAGGTCCTTGAGCCGATCACGGGCCTTGTTGAGGAACGCCGCGTCGACGGCGCCGATACCCTCGTCGAGGATCAGGATCTCGGGGTCGATCGACGTGACGACACCCAGTGCGAGCCGCACGCGCATACCGGTCGAGTACGTCCGCAGCGGCATCTGCAGGTAGTCGCCGAGCTCGGTGAACTCGGCGATGTCGTCCACCCGCTTCTCCATCTCCTTGGCCGTCATGCCCAGGAAGAGACCGCGGATGATGATGTTCTCGACACCGGAGATCTCCGGGTCCATGCCGATGCCGAGGTCGAACACCGGCGCGATCTTGCCGGCGATCCGCGCGGAACCACGGGTGGGCTCGTAGATGCCGGCGAGCAGGCGCAGCAAAGTGGACTTGCCCGCACCGTTGTGGCCGACCAGCCCGACGCGGTCGCCCTCGTTCAGCTTGAGCGTGACGTCGTGCAGAGCCTCGATGATCGGCACCTTCTGCTCGGTGCCGATCTTCCCGCCGACCTTGCCGAGCACGCGCTTCTTCATCGACCGCGTCTTCGCGTCGAAGATCGGGAAGTCCACGAACGCGTTGTGGACGTCAATGCTGACCATGTGTCACACCCAATACGAGACGCGAGAGCGGTAGTTGCGCATGGCGACGAGCGCGAGCGCCCAGCCGATGATCGTGAGCGCGCCGACCACCACCCAGCTGGTCCAGCTCACGGCCTGCCCGAGCAGCGGGGCCCTGGTCACCTGCATGTAGTGGTACAGCGGGTTCGCCTTGATGAACGGCAGTGCCCAGGACACGCCGTCGCGCGCGCCCCCGGCCTCAAGCTGGTCGACCGGCCAGACGATCGGCGTGCCGTAGAACATCAGCTGGATGAGGGAGTTGATCACCTGCGGGATGTCGCGGAAGCGCGTCGAGATGATCCCGAGCAGCAGCGCGGCCCAGCACGCGGTGAGCCCCAGCAGCAGGAAGCCCGGGATGGCGAGGAAGATGTTCCAGCTCAGGCCGGGGTGGCAGAACTTGTCCGGCACACAGGCGCCGTCCTTCGTGCCGAGCGAGTACTGGTCGTCGAGCGCGCTGAAGAAGATGATGAGCAGCACGACGTACACGACCATGTTGTGCGCGAGCATCAGGGTCTGGCGCCAGACGGTGCGCAGCACGTAGACGCTCAGCGGCGCGGGGAGCTGCTTGATCATCCCCTCGTTCGCGATGAACGTCTCCATGCCCTCCGAAAGGCAGCCCTGGATGAAGCCCCAGATGATGAACCCGGTGGAGATGTAGGGCAGGAACACCTGGATGGGCAGGTTGAACAGCTGGGAGTACAGCAGGCCCAGTCCCAGCGCGATGACCGCCTGGCTGATCGTGATCCAGAAGGGACCGATCACGGACCGGCGGTACCGCTGCTTGATGTCCTGCCAGCCCAGGTGGGTCCAGAGCTCACGGGCGGCGACACCGTCCCTGATGTCGGCGAAGGCCCTGGAGAACGTCTTGCGGTCCGACGCAGGTGGCACCGGCATCGAGACCTCGGGTTCGGCTACGTGAACCGTGCTGGTGGCATGCACGTGGACGAGGGTACCGATCGGGCGTCTCGTCTTCGGGACGCCCCGGCCCAGCCGTTGCGCCGCCTGGTCGATACCGCACCGGACACGAGCTGTGTCCTGGTAGTTTCTTGCGTCATGACTGCTGCTCTCGGTGCGGCGAGCCTCATGGTCGACCTCCTCTCGGCATACGCCGAGCGTCCCGACCCGCGATCCGTCGCGGTCGTCGGCAACCAGCCGCTGCCGCCGGACGCCGCCCGGGCCAAGGCCGTGGACGACTGCGACCTCGTGATCCGCGTGAACGGCTTCGTCATCGACGAGCCCGACGGCCCCGAGACGACCGGCAGCAAGGTCCACGCCGTGGTGTTCAACCGCGCCCTACGGGCCACTCGCCACGTTTTCCGCGACTACCGCCGGCGCCTGTACCTGCTGGTGGAGCCGGGCCGGCTGCACTGGGAGCCGGAGGCGCTGCCGGGCTGGTGGCCCGCCGACCTCGGGTTCGTGCCGGTGTCCAACCGCGACGTCGTGCTGCCCCTGTCCGACGCCCTGGGCCTGCCCACGCGCACCGAGTCGACGTGGTCGACCACGGGCACGCTCGCGGCGTGGATCGCGCGCACTTCGTTCCCCGAAGCGCAGCTGGTCCTGACCGGGTTCTCGTTCATCGACAACCCGGACCAGACTTCGTGGGAGCACGCCGCCGGAGATTCGTGCATCGTGGGACCTGAGCACCAGATCGCCGCCGAGGGCAGGCTGCTGGACTCGTGGACCCGGACCGGCGACACAGTCCTGCTGCGGTGAGCCCGAGTTTCCCCAGAATCCCGAAGGAACCCTTCCCATGGCAGTTCAGAAGATCCGCTCCGGCTTGATCAGCCGGATCGCCCGGCTCGTCGACTTCCGCATCGAAGAGCGGATGCGCGACACCATCCGCGACCTGACCAACCGCGTCAACGACCTGGAACACGCGACCGCCGACCACCGGCGCCGGCTCGACGCGGCCGAATCCGGTCTGGAACACGCACGCGGCGACCTGCTGTGGACCCGCGCCGAGCTCGACCGGATCATCCCGCACATCGCCGCGCAGGAGGCGCAGCTCGAGACGCTGCGGGAGTCGATGGTGATGGTGCCGCGCGCCGACACCAAGGAGATCGCCGAGGCGCGGTCGCTCATCGAGGAGATCCAGCGCCAGCACGCGCAGATCCGCGTGCGCCTCGCCGGCATCGCCCGGTACGAGGACCGGCTGCGCCGCCTCGAGGACAACCGCCTGGCGCCGTCGGCCCAGTGAGCCCGCTCGCGGCGCGGGAGGCCGTGGAGGCCGACGCCGAGTTGCTCCTCGCGTGGCGCAACGACCCGCGCACGCGGGAGGCGTCGCGGTCCACGGGCGTGATCGCACTCGCCGACCACGTGCGCTGGCTGCGCGGTGTGCTGGCCTCGCCCGACCGGCTGCTGCTGGTGATCTCCGAGGGCGAGCAGCCGGTCGGCACCGTGCGGTTCGACCGCGAAGCGCCGGGGGAGTGGGAAGTGAGCATCACACTGGCGCCCGAGAGCCGCGGCCGAGGGTTGTCCCGCGAAGTGCTCGCCGAGGGTGAGCAAGCGCTTTCCGAGCGTCATGAGGTGCGGGCGGTCCTCGCCGCGGTGCACGAGGACAACGCGGCGTCGGCGGCGCTGTTCGAGGGCGCGGGCTACGTCGAGTCGGCGCCCGCCGAAGCCGGCTTCCGGTGGCTGCGCAAGACTCGGGGGTGACCCGCACGCGCACCACCGGGAGGACACCACCCATGTCCGAAGTCCGCATCGGCGCCCACACGCTCGGCCCGGACCGGCCGCCGTTCGTCATCGCCGAGATGTCCGGCAACCACAACGGTGACCTCGACCGCGCGCTCGCGATCGTCGACGCGATCGCCGACGCCGGTGCGCAGGCGGTGAAGCTGCAGACCTACCGCCCGGACACGATCACGATCGACGCCGACGGCCCGGCTTTCCGCATCGGCGACGGACATTCGTTGTGGGGCGGGGAAAACCTGTACAAGCTGTACGAAAAGGCCCACACACCGTGGGAGTGGCACGAGCCGATCTTCGAGCGTGCCCGCTCGCGTGGTCTGGAGGTCTTCTCCAGCCCGTTCGACCCGACGGCCGTGGAGCTGCTGGAGTCGCTCGACGCGCCCGCGTACAAGATCGCGTCGTCGGAGATCGTCGACCTGCCGCTCGTCGAGCTGTGCGCCCGCACCGGAAAGCCGCTCGTCATCTCGACCGGCATGGCCAGTGTCGCGGAGATCGACGCGGCCGTGCGGACCGCTCGCGACGCCGGCAACGACCAGCTCGTCGTGCTCGGCTGCACGGCCAGCTACCCGGCTTCGCCGGCCGAGAGCAACCTGCGCGGCCTGCCCGTGCTCGCCGGCGTGACCGGCACGCTCGTGGGGCTCTCGGACCACACGCCGGGCATCGGCGCGCCGCTGGCCGCCGTGGCTCTCGGCGCGGTCGCGATCGAGAAGCACGTGACCCTCGCCCGCGCCGACGGCGGCGTCGACTCGGAGTTCTCGCTGGAGCCCGCCGAGCTGGCTGCTCTGGTGGTGGAGAGCCACCGCGCGTGGGAGGCGCTGGGGCGGCCGGTCATCGGCCCGCGCGAGAGCGAGAAGGAAGGCCTGCGCCTGCGCCGCTCGCTGTACGTCGTTGAGAACGTCCGCGCCGGCGACGAGGTGACGCCCGCGAACGTCCGCTCCATCCGCCCCGCAGGGGGTTTGGCGCCGGCCGAGATCACGAACGTGCTGGGCCGCACGTTCCGCGTGGATGCGGCGAAAGGCACCGCCCTGACCTGGGACTTGATCTAGGCTCGGCCGTATGGCAGGCGCGAAGTCCCGCAAGGCCTTGCTGACGGTCCTCGGCGTGCTCGGCGCGATCCCCGTGGCCAGCGGCCTGAACGGCATCCTCGGCGGCCCGGACCGCGCACCGGGCGGCGCCCCGACCACCCCGAGCGTCGACAGCGAGTACCGGTTCGTGAACACGTTCTGGACCGCCGCCGGTCTGGTGCTCTGGTGGTCGCTGCGCCGCCCGGAGGACCGCGCCGCCACCACACGGCTCGTCCTGGCCACCGCCGCCGCGGGCGGGGTGCCCCGCCTGATCTCCGCGCGCCGCACGGGCGCACCCCACCCCGTCTTCCGCGCCGCGACGGTCCTGGAGCTGCTCGTGGTGCCCCTGGTGCTGCTGTGGCACGCGGTCGTCGTGCGGGGTGGCGATCAGGCGCCGAAGAAGCTGCGCACCCCGGCCACGACGCGGTCCACATCGGAGTCTGTCAGCGCCGGGAAGAGCGGCAGCGACAGCTCCTGCTCGTAGTACGCCTCGGCGTTCGGGCACAGGCCGCGGCGGTAGCCGAGGTCCTCGAACACCGGGTGCCAGTACGCGGGGATGTAGTTGACCTGCACGCCGATGCCGAGCTCGCGCAGGTGGTCGAACAGCGCGCGCCGGCGACCGTCGAGGACGCGGAGCGGGTAGAGGTGCCACACGGGGTCCGCGCCGGGGCGCGACGGTGGGGTCAGCACGCCCGGGACGTCGGTCAGCGAAGCGTTGTAGCGCGCGTGGATCTCGGCGCGGCGCTTCTTGAACTCCGCGAGCCGGGTGAGCTGGCTGCTGCCCAGTGCGCACAGGACGTCGGGGAGGCGGTAGTTCAGGCCGAACTCGTGCACCTCCTGGTGCCAGCCGCCTTCGTCCGGGTAGCGCTGCTGCGTCTTGTCGCGCACCAGGCCGTGGTTGCGGAACGCCTGGGCGCGGCCCAGCAGTTCCGGCGAAGCCGTGACGACGGCGCCGCCCTCGGCGGTCGTGAGGTTCTTCGTGGGGAAGAAGGAGAACGTCGTCAGGTCGGCGAGGGAGCCGACCGGGCGGCCCTGCCAGCTGCCGCCGACGGAGTGCGCCGCGTCTTCCAGCAGCAGGGCGCCCGCGTCGTGCGCGATTTCGGCCAGCGCGTCCAGCTCGGCCGGGTGCCCGGCGTAGTCGACGGCCGCCACGACCTTCGTGCGGCCGGTGACCGCGGCGGCCGCGGCGTCGACGGAAAGGTTCCCGGTGTCCGGCTCGACGTCGGCGAACACCACCTTCGCGCCGTGCAGCGCGGCGGTGGACGCGGTGGCGACGAACGTCATCGGCGACGTCACCACCTCGTCGCCCGGACCCACTGCCGCGGCGGCGTAGGCGACGTGCAGCGCGGCCGTCCCCGACGTCACGGCGACGGCCGGGACCCCACCCGTGTGCTCGGCGAGGTCGGCCTCGAAGCGCGTGACGGCGGGACCGGTCGTGAGCCAGTCGCCGCGCAGGACGTCGGTGACGGCGGCGATGTCCTCGTCGGTCACGGATTGGCGTCCGTACGGGAGGAACCCCGCCGACGTGCTCTTCCCGGCGGCGCCATCGGGCTCAGGCATACTGTTCGACCAGCTTGCGCAGTTCGTCGGCTTCGAGCCACAGGTCGTTGGTGTCCGAGCGGTACGCGAACCCGTCCGGCATCGGCTTGCCGTCGGCCGGCGGCTCGTAGCCCCAGCCCGCGAGGTGCGGCTGGACGACGTAGCGGTCGGGCAGCTGCACCGTCCGGCGTGCGTCGTCGGGCGCGATCATCTCCTCGTGCAGCTTTTCCCCGGGGCGCACGCCGACCTCGTGCATCGGCGACCCCGGCGCGATGGCCTGCGCGAGGTCGACGAGCCGCATGCTCGGGATCCGCGGCACGTACAGCTCGCCGCCGTGCATCTGGTCGAAGGAGTCGACCACGAACCGCACGGCCTGCGGCAGCGTGATCCAGAACCGCGTCATGTCCTTGTGCGTGATCGGCAGCGACTCGCCCTGCGCGGCGAGCTTGCGGAAGAACGGGATCACGCTGCCGCGCGAGCCCATGACGTTGCCGTAGCGCACCACGGAGAACCGCGTGGGGTGGGTGGCCGCGTAGTGGTTGCCGCTGATGAACATCCGGTCGGCGCACAGCTTGGTGGCGCCGTAGAGGTTGATCGGGCTCGACGCCTTGTCCGTCGACAGCGCGACGACCTTCTTCACGCCGGTGTCGATCGCGGCCTCGATCACGTTCTGCGAGCCCATCACGTTGGTCTGGACGAACTCGAACGGGTTGTATTCACCCGTGTCCACCTGCTTGAGCGCCGCGGCGTGCACGACGTAGTCGACGCCGTGCATGGCGCGCTCGAGACGACGGCGGTCGCGGACGTCGCCGATGAACCAGCGCAGCCGCGGGTCGTCGTCGAACAGCTGGCGAGCTTCGTACTGCTTCAGCTCGTCGCGGGAGAGCACGACCAGCCGGCTGGGGTTCAGCTCGGCGAGGGCGTGGGTGATGAACGCCTTGCCGAACGAGCCGGTCCCGCCGGTGAGCAGGATGCTGGAGCCGTCCAGCTCGGACATCGATGACCTCCGCGGTTGGGGTACTGGGTCCTGGCGCGTTGCCGCAGGCCATCATGTCACCCATGCGTGATGGCCTCGGCGTCAACGCCGTGATCCAGGCCCGGTCTTCGTCCACGCGGCTGCCGGGCAAGGTGCTGCGGCCGCTCGCCGGGCGCAGCGTGCTCGGCTGGGTCGTGCGCGCGGCGGCCGCCGCGCCCGGCGTCGACCGGGTCGTGGTGGCCACTTCGGACGCGGCTGACGACGATGCCGTCGCCGCGGAGGCTTCGCGGTGTGGCGCGCTGGTCGCGCGTGGCCCGCTCGACGACGTCGTGGCGCGCTTCGGCGTGGCGCTCGAGCAGTACCCGGCCGACGCGGTGGTCCGGCTCACCGCCGACTGTCCGCTGCTCGACCCCGCGCTGATCGGCCGCCTGACCGCGGTGTGGCGCGCGGAGCCCGCGCTCGACTACGTGAGCACCACGCTGGTGCGGACGCTGCCGCGCGGGTTCGACGCGGAGCTGGTGCGGGCGGCCGTGCTCGCCGAGCAGGTCGCGGTGGCGCAGGGGCCGGACCGCGAGCACGTGACGTCGGGGATCTACCGGCAGCCGCTTCGGTACACGTGCACGGGCGTGGTGGTGACGCCGCCGGCCGACGACCTGCGCGTCACGCTCGACACCCCCGAAGACTGGGAGCTGATCGCCGCGGTCGTCGACGCGCTGGGGGATCAGCCGGCGTCGTGGCAGGCCGTGGTGGCGCTGCTGCGGGCGCGGCCGGACCTGGTGGCGCTGAACGAGCACGTCGAGCAGAAGAAGCTCGGCCAGTGAAGCTGCTGCTGCGCGCCGACGCATCGCCGACGATCGGCGCGGGCCACATCGCGCGGGTTGTCGCGTACGCGGAGCGCGCGATCGCCCGGGGCTGGGAGGTCTGCTTCGCCGGTCGCACGGACAACGCCGAGTGGCTGGCTTCGCGCCTCGACGAACTGCCCGTCACGCACGTGCCGGTTTCACCGTGGGAGTCGCTGGCCTCCGGGTTCGACGCGGTGCTGGTGGACCACTACTCGGTGGGCGACGTGCGCGGCGAGGTCAACGCGGCGGGCGCCCTCCTCGTGTCCATCGAGGACGACACCTTCGGCCGCCGCCCTGCCGACGTCGTCGTCGACTCCGGGCTCACGCCCGGACCGCGCCCCGCGGACGGTTCGGGCGTGCTGCTGCGGGGCGTTTCGTACACCGCTCTGCGGGACGTGGTCCTGCGGACGCGTGCTCGCCGCTCGGGCCGGGACTTCGGCACGCCGCCGCACGTGACCGTCGTGCTGGGCGGCGCGGACTGGGCTGAAACGGTGGGGCTGCTGCTGCGCGCGCTCTCGGACACGGGGTTGCCGTTCGTCGCCGACGCCGTGGTCCGTGGTGAGCCGGTGGTGCCCGAGCTGGTGGAAGGCCAGGTGGTTCGCGTCGCCGCGCCGCATCCCGGCCTGCTCGACCTGCTGGCCACGACGGATGTCGCCGTGAGCGCTTCGGGCGTGACCTTTCTCGAACTCTGCTGCCTCGGCGTCCCGACCGCCGCGGTGCAACTCGTGGACAACCAGGTCCCCGGGTACCGCGCGGCGCTGGGCCTCGGGCTTGCCGCCGGCTTGGGCGAGGCGGCGACTCTGGCGCAGCGGTTGCCATCGGTGATTTCCGCGCTGCGGGGGTTGCTGACGGACGCTCGTTTGCGGTCCTCTTTGTCCGGTGCTGCCGCGTCTACTGTGGACGGACTCGGCGCCGACCGGGTCCTCGACGTTCTCGCGGCGTATTGAGAAACTCGGTGGCGATCGAGGACCGGAACTGTCCTGGATGGTTCGTAGCGTTGCGGGTATGAAGTTCACTCCGTTTCGCGTAGACGTCCCGCAGGAAGATCTCGACGACCTCCACACGCGGCTGGCTCGGACGCGCTGGCCGGACCAGCCCGAGGGCGTCGGCTGGGAGCTGGGAATCCCGGTGGACGAGGTGCGTGACCTCGCCGAGCACTGGCGGCTTCGGTTCGACTGGCGGGCGGCCGAGGAGCGGCTCAACGGGTTCCCGCAGTTCACGACCGAGATCGACGGCACGCGGGTGCACTTCCTGCACGTCCGCTCGCCCGAGGAGGACGCCACGCCGTTGCTCCTGACGCACGGCTGGCCGGGTTCGGCGGTGGAGTTCCTGGACGTGATCGGACCGCTCGCGGACCCCCGCGCGTACGGCGGGGACCCGCGCACCGCGTTCCACCTCGTGGTCCCCTCCATCCCCGGCTTCGGCTTCTCCGGCCCGACCCGCGACCGCGGCTGGGGGCCGGCACGCGGGGCGCGGGCGTGGGCCGAGCTGATGAGCGCGCTGGGCTACCCGCGGTTCGGCACCCACGGCGGGGACTGGGGTGCCTTGATCTCGCGGGAATTGGGGGTGCAGTTCCCGTCGCGGGTGCTGGGGGTGCACGTGACGATGCTGCCCACCGCGGTCGCGCGCTCGTCGGCGGATCTCGAAGGGCTGAGCGGCGTTTCGCTGGCAGCGGCCGAGCGGTCGCTGGAGAAGTCGCGCGCGTTCCAGCACGCGGGGACCGGCTACGCGATGATCCAGGCCACGAAGCCGCAAACGCTTGCGTACGGCCTCACTGATTCACCCGTGGGCCAGCTGGCGTGGATCGCGGAGAAGTTCCGCTCCTTCTCCAACACCGACCACGACCTCATCGACCGCGACGACCTGCTCACCGACGTCTCCATCTACTGGTTCACCGCCACGGCCAACTCGTCGGCCCGCATCTACGCGGCCCTGGAGGGCCCGTGGGGCGCCCCGGTCCCGCCGAGCACCGTGCCCACGGGCGTCGCCGTCTTCCCCGACGACATCGGCCTGCCGGTCCGCGCGCTCGCCGAGCGGGAGAACACCATCGTCCACTGGTCCGCCTTCCCGACCGGCGGCCACTTCCCGGCTCTCGAACAGCCGGACGCGCTGATCGCCGACATCCGGAAGTTCTTCAGCGCTTTGTAGCGGCGTGTAGCGCATTGTGATGGTTGGTGTGAACGGTTTCTTCACACCCCTGGCTCCCAGCGAGGGGACGCCCGTGCTCCTCCGCGGCGGGACGCCTTTCGCGAGTGGACCATTCGCGCCTGCGGCGACCGCGCGAAGGGACCGTTTGCGCTCGCTGCCGCTGCGCGTAGGGACCGTTCGCGCATGCCGCCACCGCGCGAGGGGACGGTTCGCTCCCGCTGCCACTGCGAGATTGGACCGTTCGCGCCCGCCGACGGTGTGACTGGGCCGCTCGCGCACAGCCTGCCGGTGCGTGTGGCGCACAGCCTGACGGTGCGACTGGACGCCTCGCGCATACCCTCCGCGCGACTGAACCCCGTCCATAGCCAGACGGTGCGACTGCTGGACCCCTCATGCTTAGCCCGACGGTCCGAGTGGACCGTTCGCGACGACCTGGACGTGAAGCGCGAGTGGACCGTTCGCGACCGGCGCGGCCGCGAAGGGACCGTTCCCGTTGGTCGGCGGTGCGACCGGACTTCTCGCGCGTAGCCGGACGGCGCCACTGGACCGTTGGCGCCGCCCGGCACTGCGTGAAGGGACCGTTCGCGCTCGTCGGGGGTCCGACCGGACCTCTCGCGCACAGTCCGAAGGTTCCACTGGCACCCACATGCTTAGCCCGACGGTCCGAGTGGACCGTTCGCGACGACCTGGACGTGAGGCGCGAGTGGACCGTTCGCGACCGGCGCGGCCGCGAAGGGACCGTTCCCGTTGGTCGGCGGTGCGACTGGACCGCTCGCGCACAGCCGGCCGCGCGGCCGGACCTTTCGTGCATAGCGGCAAGGCGCGAGTGGACCACTCGCGACGACGTGAGGCGCGACCGGCGCGGCGAGCGAGCGGACCGTTCGCGGGGGACCTGCGGTGCGCGCGGACCGCCGCCACGCCGCGCTGCGGGACCGTTCACGACCGCGACGCTCGAAGGGACGGTTCACGACCGCGCGAGGCGTGAAGGGACCGTTCGTGATCCGCGTGAGGCGCGAAGGGACCGCTGGCAATCCGCGCGAGGTGTGAAGGCGCGAGGCGTGAAGGGACTGTTCATGACCAGCGCGAGGCGCGAAGGGACCGTTCGTGATCGGCGGGGCGAAAGAGCGGTCCATTTCAGCCTTGCAGCGGGCGCGACTGGACCGTTCGCGCCGGCCGGCAGCGCGACTGGACCGTTCGCGGCTGCCCACCAGCGCGATGGGACCGCTCGCGATCGGCCGGCAGCGAGAAGGGACCAATCGTGCCGGACCAGCGCCGGACCAACGGCGCGAAAGGACCACCGGCACACCCACCAAACGGCCCGAGGGGACCATTCGCCCAGCGAACGGTCCCCTCAGCCCACAAAACCCCAGACAGCCAGCCCTCACAAACCCGTCACAGACCCGTCAGAGGTACTGCCCAGTCCCGCTGATCCCCGGCCCATGACCATCCGGCCCGGGCCGCCCGGGCATCCCCGACGGCCCGGCTGGCAATCCGCGCCGCATCTGTTCCAGCTGGACGCGGGCCGCCATCTGCTGGGCGAACAACGCCGTCTGGATGCCGTGGAACAGGCCCTCCAGCCACCCCACCAGTTGCGCCTGCGCGATCCGCAGTTCGGCATCCGACGGAGTCGTGTCCTCCGTGAACGGCCGGACCAGGCGTTCCAGCTCCTCGCGCAGCTCGGGCGCCAGCGCCTCCTGCAGCTCACGCACCGAGGTCTCGTGGATCTCCCGCACCCGGTTCCGGCTGGCGTCGTCCAGCGGGGCGGCGCGGACCTCCTCCAGGAGCTGCTTGATCATCGTCCCGATGCGCATCACCTTGGCCGGTTCTTCGACCAGGTCACCGACGCCTTCTTCGGGGGCCTCGGCGTTCACTGGGGCGCTGCCGACCGGGACTCCGTCGGGGCCGACGACCACCACGTGAGGGGTCTCGGCGTCGGAAGGTTCGCGGCGGTTCGGCTCGCTCATGTGCTCCATCCCCGTCAACAGGTCTCGTACGTGCGCCCCCGAGGGTAGTCCCTCGCCGGACCCGGACCCGAACCCCGCGGTAACCGCTAAACCGCACGTCCGTACGGTGTCACCATGGCGTTCGACGTCGCTCGTATCCGTGGGTTGTTCCCCGCGCTGGGTGACGGCTGGATTCACTTCGACGGCGCCGCCGGAATGCTCGTCCCGGAACAGGTCGCCTCGGCCGTTTCCACGGCGATGCGTGCCCCGGTGTCGGGGCCGGGCGGAGCGTTTCCGGCCTCACAGCGTGCGGAGAGCATTGTCACCGCAGCCCGCCGGGCCGTGGCCGACCTGGTCGGCGCGGACCCGGCTGCCGTCGTGCTCGGGCCGAGCGCGCCGGTGATGCTGCGCCGCCTCGTCGACGCGCTCGCCGAGCGCTGGACGATCGGCGACGAGGTCGTGGTGTCCCGGCTCGACGAAGAGGCGAACCTCGCGCCGTGGCAACGTGCCGCGAAGCGCGTGGGCGCGGTCGTGCGCTGGGGCGAGATCGACATCGAGACGTGCGAGCTGCCGGCGTGGCAGTACGAGAACCTGGTGTCCGCGCGCACCAAGGCCGTCGCGGTCACGTTGGCGTCCGGTTCGGTCGGCACGCGCCCCGACGTGCCGACGGTCATCGAGTTCGCCAAGCGGGTCGGCGCGCTCGTGGTGGCCGACGCGACGTACGCCGCGCCGTTCGTACCGCTGGACCTGCAGGAGCTGGGCGCCGACGTGATGGTGGTGTCCGCGCAGGCGTGGGGCGGGCCGTCGGTCGGCGCGCTCGTGTTCCGCGACCCAGAACTGCTCGAACGCATCCCGTCCGTTTCGCTCGACCCGGCCGCCCGCGGCGCCGCGCGCCTCGAGCTCGGACCACACGCCTACCCGCTGCTCGCGGGCGTCGTCGCCTCCATCGACTACCTCGCCGGCCTCGACGACGCCGCGTCGGGCTCGCGCCGCGAACGGCTCGTGACGTCGCTCGGCTCAGCGAAGTCGTACCACGCGGGCCTGCTCGCCCAGCTGTCCACGGAGCTGCGCTCGCTGCGCCACGTGATGGTGATCGGCGACGCGATGCGCCGTATCCCCGCGCTCGCCTTCGCCGTCCAGGGCAAGAAAGCGCCGGAGGTCGCGGAGTTCCTCGCTTCGCAAGGCCTGTGCGCCTTCGCCGACGACGGGTCCGCCGGCGTCTTCGCGTCGCTCGGGGTGGGCGAAGTCGGCGGAGCAGTGCGCATCGGGCTCGCGCACTACTCCAACGTCTTCGAGATCAACCAGCTCGTGCGAGTGCTGGAAGAGCTGCGTTAGGACCTCGCCGCCAGCAGCACCTTGCCGAACACCTCACCGGCGTCGAGCATGCGGTGCGCCTCGGCGGCCTCGGCCATCGGCACGACCTGGCCGATGATCGGCTTCACGGAACCGTCTTCGACCAGCGGCCACAGTCCTTCGCGCACGGACGAGACGATGGCGGCCTTCTGCTCCAGCGGCCGGAACCGCAAGCCGGCCGCGAACACGCTGGCGCGCTTGCCGAGCAGGGTGCCGATGTTCAGCTCGCCCTTGATCCCGCCCTGCATGCCGATGATCACGAGCCTGCCGTCGGCGGCCAGCGCCTGGACGTTGCGGTCGAGGTACTTCGCGCCCATGTTGTCGAGGATGACGTCGGCGCCGAGACCTTCGGCGCGCAGCACCTCGACGAAGTCCTGCTCCTTGTAGTTGATCGCGAGGTCAGCGCCGAGCTGACGGCAGCGTTCGAGCCGCTCCGGCGAACCCGCGGTGACGGCGACCGTCGCGCCGAGCGCCTTGCCCACCTGGATCGCGTGGGTGCCGATGCCGCCCGCGCCGCCGTGCACGAGCAGCAGCTCGCCCTCCGACAGCCCGGCGTGCATCACGACGTTGGCCCACACCGTGCACGCGACCTCCGGCAGCCCGGCCGCCGCGAGCGTTTCGACCTCGGCCGGCACGGGCAGCAGCTGACCGGCGGGGACCACCACGCGCTGCGCGTAGCCGCCGCCGGCGAGCAGTGCGCACACCTCGTCGCCGACCTGCCAGCCTTCGACCCCCTCGCCGAGCTCCGCGATCGTGCCCGAACACTCGAGCCCGATGATCTCGCTCGACCCGGGCGGCGGTGGGTAGTTGCCCTGGCGTTGCAGCAGATCGGCGCGGTTCACCGCGCTGGCGGCCACGTCGAGCAGGACCTCACCGGGGCCGGGGCTCGGGTCGGGGACCTCGGTCCACTCGAGCACGTCTGGACCACCGGGTTCGCGGATCGTGATCGCGTACATGCGTCGACTGTATCCCGCGGTGCGCGACCTCCGCCGAATGCCGCATTGACCTTTCGGTCGGCGCGAACAAAGGTGAGCAACCATGCAAATCACCCGAAAGAGACGCATCTTGCCGGTGGCTCTGGCTGCCTGCGCAACCCTGGCGCTGGCTTCCGCACCGGCCGCGGCCGCGAAGAGCGACGACCTCGCCCTGGCCAAGCAGCTCACGAAGAAGGTGACGCTCGACGGTGTCAACCGGCACCTGATCGCGTTGCAGCGCATCGCCGACGCCAACGGCGGCACGCGCGCGGCCAGCACCGAAGGGCACAAGAAGTCCGCCGAGTACGTCGCGACGAAGCTCGAGGCCGCGGGCTTCACGGTGACGCGGCAGGAGTTTCCCTTCACCTACAACGAAACCCTCGCCGAGAAGCTCGCCGTCGACGGCGCCGACGTGCCCGTGATCGCGATGGAGTACACCCCCTCGACGCCGGTCGGCGGCGTCACCGCGCAGCTGGCCGTCGTCCCGGCCGACGCCACCCCGGGCTGCGAAGCGAGCGACTACACCGGCGTCACCGGCAAGATCGTGCTGGTCTCGCGCGGCGCGTGCCCGTTCGCCCAGAAGCAGCAGGCCGCGGCCGACGCGGGCGCGATCGGCGCCCTCATCTACAACAACGAGCCCGGCCCGCTCAACGGAACACTCGGCGACCCGGCCGGCGCGCGCATCCCCACAGGTGGTCTGTCCCAGTCCGACGGCCAAGCGCTCACGGCGAAGGACGGCGCGGCCGTGACACTGGAGCTGCGCACGTTCCAGGAGGCGCGCACCAGCTACAACGTGATCGCCGAGACGAAGACCGGCCGCAAGGACAACGTCGTGATGCTCGGCTCGCACCTCGACAGCGTGCCCGCGGGTCCCGGCATCAACGACAACGGCAGCGGGTCGGCGGCGCTGCTCGAGACCGCGCTGCAGCTGGGGGCGAAGCCGAAGGTGAACAACGCCGTGCGGTTCGGCTTCTGGAGCTCGGAGGAGTTCGGGCTCATCGGGTCCACCTACTACGTCGATTCGCTGAGCTTCGAGCAGCAGCTGGACCTTGCGCTGTACCTGAACTTCGACATGATCGGTTCGCCGAACGCCGGCTACTTCGCCTACGACGGCGACGATTCCGACCACGTCGGCGCCGGCCCCGGCCCGTACGGTTCGGCGCAGATCGAGAAGACGTTCGTCGACTACCTGACCGGCCGCGGCGTGCCCGTCGAGGGCACGGACTTCACCGGCCGCTCGGACTACGGCGAGTTCATCGCCGCGGGCATCCCGGCCGGCGGGCTGGACACGGGCGCGGAGGTGCTCAAGACGCCCGCGCAGGCCGCGAAGTGGGGCGGCACGGCGGGTGTCGCGTTCGACCCGTGTTACCACCAGGCGTGCGACAACCTGGGCAACGTCGACCGCGTCGCGCTCGACCGCAACTCCGACGGGCTCGCGTGGGCCCTCGGTGTGTATGCGACGAGCACGGAGAGCGTGAACGGCGTGGCGCCGGGCAAGCCCGGCAAGGCGGCCAAGCACAAGGCCGACCACCGGGCTGCGATCGCTGCTGCCTGACGCCACGAAGGGCGCCCCTCGCGGTCGGTGAGGGGCGCCCTTTTCGCGTGGGTGTCAGCCCAGGTCGCTGGTGCTGAACGTGTTGCAGCGCGCCGGCTGGCCGCTGGTGAAGCCCGTGGTGAACCACTTCTCGCGCTGGGCCGACGTGCCGTGCGTGAAGCTCGACGAGTCGACGCTGCCGCCGCCCAGCTTCGACTGGATGTAGTCGTCCCCGATGCGCGAGGCCGTGTCGAGGGCGCTGGCGATGTCGTCCTGCGTGATGTTCTGGACCAGTGGTTTGCCCGACTCGGTCGGCGTGGTCGACGCGTGGTTGGCCCAGACGCCGGCGTAGCAGTCGGCCTGCAGTTCGAGGCGCACGGAGCCGGACGTCGGGCCGGTGCCCGTGCCGCGCTTGGACGTGCCGGTGAGGTTCTGCACGTGGTGGCCGTACTCGTGGGCGAGCACGTAGGCCTCCGTGAAGAGCCCGCCCTGCGCCCCGAAACGGGTCTTCAGCTCGTCGAAGAACGACAGGTCGATGTACACGTCGGAGTCGCCGGGGCAGTAGAACGGCCCGGTGTCCGACGTCGCGCTGCCACAACCGGTCCGCACGCCGCCGGTGAAGAACCGCGTCGGCGCCTTCCGGTAGGTCTCGCCCGAGCGCGCGAACTCCTGCGACCAGTAGTCCTGGACCGAGTTGATGATCGCGACGATCGCGCAGTCGTGATCCCGGTTCGCGTCGGCGCCCGTGTGGCACTTCTGCGCGAGCGTGGTGCTCTCCAGCTGCTGCCCCGAGCCAACGTTGTCGAGCCCGAGGCCGCTCGAAGCGCTGCTCGGCCCGAGGCTCGCGCCGCCGAACTGGGAGATCAGGAAGTAGATGACAAGGCCGACCAGCCCGATGCCACCTCCGCCGAGGGCGACGCGGCCGCCGATGCCGCCACCGCCACTGCCCCGCAGGTCCTGGACCTCGGAGGTGTCCAGCCCCGCGTCGTCGTCGAATTGCACAGCGGAAGGGTAACGGGCGAGCCGGACAGCCACCCGGGCGTGGGGCGGAGGCTGCGGACACGAGCCTGGGTGCGGCTCATGCGCTGCGAGCCGCACCCAGGTACTACCGAGGTTCTTCTGTTGGTGGCGGTTGCCCACCGGCCGGGCCGGCGTCCGGCGGTGCCGTCGCGGTGCCGAGGCCGCGATGAGATAACAGCGCCAGATCGACGCCGGATGCGCGAGAGAATTGCCGAGCGCACCGTAGATGCCCACTCGTGCTGTTCACAGTCGCGACCGATCCGGTACGTGGTCCGTGCCGGCCGCGGGGACACAGCGGGTGGTCAACCGCTGGAACTACCTGCCATGCCACCACCTGGCCTTCCCGGTCGGGAGGTCGGTCTCGGCGTGACCCCTGCGGCCCGCCTGATACCCGATCAGCCCATCCGCTGACAAGAAGGATGCGCTTCTTCGCGCCGACTCTCAACCTTTTCGTAATCCTCCTTCGGGGGAAGTTTCACCGGGTTTTTCACCTCGACCCGCCACTGCGATCCCGGACCGCGCGCAGGTCGGGTGCGCCTTCTACGCTGCACGGATGAGCGACGAGCAGGCAGTGCGCTGGCTCACCGGCGTCGAGCGGGACGCGTGGCAGGCGTACATCGTCGCGTCGCTGCGGCTGCGGCAGCGGTTGCACCGGGAGCTGACCGACGGCCACGGGGTGTCGCTCGCCGACTACGAGCTGCTCGTCTGCCTGAACCTCAGCGCCGACAAGCGCGTGCGGATGTCCGAGCTCGCCTACCAGCTGGGTTCGACGAAGAGCCGGCTCTCACACCAGGTCAGCAAGCTGGAGCTCACCGGGCTCGTGCGCCGCTGCCCAGACGCCGACGACAAGCGCGGAGTGATCACCGAGCTCACGCAGGCCGGTCAGCAGCTGCTCGACGAGGCCGCGCCCACGCACCTGCGCGGCGCGCGTGAACACCTCATCGACCTGCTGTCCCCCGAGGAGCAGGCGGTGGTCGGCGCCGCGTTCGGCCGTGTCCTCGAACACCTGGACGACCTGGACAACCGGCGCGATACCCTGACCGACAGGGAAGCGTGGCAGAGCGGCCGAATGCAGACGCCTTGAAAGCGTCCGTAGGGTGAAACCTACCGGGGGTTCAAATCCCTCCGCTTCCGCACGTGCGTGGCCCCGGCCGTCGAGCCGGGGCCATGACTTTTTCAGCGGCCGTCAGGCCTTCTTGAGTTCCTTCAACGCCATCCGCGCCCGCACCTCCGGCCGGCGCAGCGGCGGCACGGTCGCCGGCGGCTGGCGCCGGTCGGGGAGCTCGCCGAGCAGGCGGGTGGTGATCTCCGCGATCTGGGCGACGGCCGCTTCGAACGGCTCGCGCGTGGCGTCCGAAAGCGACTGCACGCCGGTCACCTTGCGCACGTACTGGCGCGCCGCCGCTTCGATCTCTTCCGCTGTGGCGGCGGGTTGGAGGCCGCGCAGCGTCGTGATGTTTCGGCACATGCACTTCAGGGTACGTGTCTGCGGAAGGCCTCATCACACTGTCGGGCCATGTTCGTTGACGTGGTCGGAACCCCTTGGGCAGTCTCGATGAAGTGCCCCTCAGACCACGTTCGCTGCGCCCCGCCCGCTCCGCCGTCTCCACTGAAGTCCCTGACGACACACCGATTCCCGAACAGGTCTGGCAACGAGTACCGGCCGATGAACTGGTCACCCTGGTTTCCCTGATCCTGGTGGCGCATGACTATCCCGACCACCGGGCCCGTGCGGCCGCGGAAGCCTTGTGCCACGGCGATCTCACGGGTGCCCCCGACACCGGCGTCGTCGAGTTGACGCGAACCCACCTGGCCAGCTTGGAAAACGGCGAAGTAGCGCCGCGCGCCGAGCCGTTGCTGATCGCCGATCGCGGGGCCGCCGCGCTGGTCGACTACCGCCGTGGCCCGGGGTTGTGGGCCGTCGGCGACGCGATGGACCGCGCCGTCGTGCGCGCCGGGCGCTTCGGCGTCGGGCTGATCTCGCTGAGGGGCGTCGGGCCGTTCGGGCGCGTGGGGCACCACGCGGCGCGCGCGTTGCCCCACGGCATGATCGGCCTGGTCATGGCCGCGGGCGCGGCCCCGGGCCACCCGCTCGGCATGGCCGCGCCCGCCGGCGCGTACCCGGAGTTCGTGCTCGACGTCGACCTGGCCGACGCCGCGCGAAGCCCGCAGTTCGCCGGCTTCGCGTTGCTCGTCGACGTGCTCGCGGGCGTGCTGTCCGGCGTGGCCGACCACGACAACGACACGGGTCTGCTCGTGCTGGCCATCGCCCCCACGACGCTGCGCAGCGCCGACGGTTTCTACCGGGCGGCCAGCGCGCTCTTCGGCAGCATGCTCGGCTGGGAGGGCGGCTCGCCGATCCGCTACCCGGGCTGGCGGGAGGCGCAGTACCTGGAGCAGTGTCGCGCGCTGGGCGTCCCCTTGCGCGCGCCCGTTCGGCGGCAGCTGGACTCGCTGGCGCTGAGCCTGGGGCTGCCGCCGCTGACGAGCGTGGATTAGCGCGCCAGCGTCACGCGCCCGCGGTCGCCGCCGACGGAGACCACGTCGCCGTCGGAGAGCTGGCGGCCGCGGCGCGTCTCGACCTCGCCGTTGACCCTGACCTCGCCGGATTCGATGAGGTCCTTCGCGTCGCCACCGTCCTCGGCGAGGCCGGCCAGCTTCAGGAACTGGCCGAGCCGGATCGGCTCGCCGGTGATGGGGACGTCGCGCACGGGCTCGCTCATACGCCGCATCATCCGCCATCGCCGGTCACGGGCGCGAGGTGGCTTGCCGGTAGAGCGTGGCGACGTCGTCGTCGAAGTAGCTCGAGTACGACACGTCGTCGGTGTCGCCGCCGGTCTGGAAGCCGCCGATCACGCCGACGACGGTGCCGAGCTTCGTGCGCGGGTCCGCCTTCGTCACCCACGGCCCGCCGCTGGTCCCGGTCGCGAAGCCGGGGCAGTCGACGCGCAGCTGGTAGGTGTCCTGCCGCGACGTCGTCCTGGCGCAGACGGCGGGTGTGTCCGAACCGTCCGCGTAGCCGGTGACGGTCACGGGCCGCGTGAACGGTCCGTTCGTGCCCAGCCGGTTCGCCCCCGTCACATCCTCGATCCGAGCCGTGCCATGGTGGGCGGTGGCGAAGCCGACGTCGAGGTCGGGATCGGAGTCGTCGGCCCAGCCGGGGCTCACGAGCTCGTCGCCGACGGCCCAGAACCCGAATGGCGCGACGCCGTCGTGGAAGCCGGGCGCGAAGGTGATGCCGGTGAGGTATGCGCCGCCCGAGCCGCCGTGGAGGCAGTGGGCGGCCGTGAGCAGCTCGTCGCCGTGAGCGCTGTCGACCACGCTCGCGCTGCAGTAGTGGGAGCCGTTGAGGAACAGCGCGCCCACGCCCGGATCGCCGGCCGTTCGCGCTGGTGACGCCCGGTGTCCGGCGACGGCCACGACGGTCCCGGTCGCGCCCAGCAGCACGGCCGCGCCCACCAGTGCCACCACCGGTGCCCGCCGCATCCGTCCTCCCGAAGATCGCCCGCGCCACTAGTATCCAAAACCTGGCGCACGCGAGGAGGGGAACGGCGATGAAGGAGTTCACCGACAAGGTCGCGGTCATCACCGGAGCGGGCTCGGGCATCGGCCGCGCTCTCGCGCTCGGCCTGGCCGGTCGCGGTGCGCGGCTCGCACTGTCCGATGTGGACACAGAAGGCCTCGGCGGCACGGTGGAGAGCGCCAAGGCGCTGGGCGTCGACGTGCGTGGCTACGCCCTCGACGTCGCGGACCGGGCGGCAGTGCTCGCCCACGCCGACGAGGTGGCGGAGACCTTCGGGCGGGTGAACGTCGTGGTCAACAACGCCGGCGTCGCGCTGGGCGCCACCGTCGAGGACATGACGTTCGAGGACTACGACTGGCTGATGGGTGTCAACCTCGGCGGCGTGGTCAACGGCACCAAGGCGTTCCTGCCGTACCTGATCGACTCGGGCGACGGGCACCTGGTGAACATTTCGAGCGTGTTCGGATTCGTCGGCGTGCCCACTCAGAGTGCGTACAACGCGGCGAAGTTCGCCGTTCGCGGATTCACCGAGGCGTTGCGTGAAGAAATGCTCGCCGCCCGGCATCCGGTGGCCGTGAGCTGCGTGCACCCGGGCGGGATCAAGACCAACATCGCCCGCCACGCGCGCGGCGGCAGCGGCGGCGACCAGGAGGCCGCGGCGGCCGGCTTCGAGAAAATTGCCATGACCACACCGAAGAAGGCCGGCGAAACGATCATCCGTGGCATCGAACGACGGTCGGCGCGGATCCTCATCGGACCCGACGCGTATGTCATCGACGCCATCCCGCGCGTGCTCGGCTCCGCGTATCAGCGCCCGCTCGCGACTTTGGCCCGGCTGGGCTTCAAACGGATGGGCAAGAACTGAACGAGGAGCCGAAAGCAATCTTCACCCAATGGAGTTGCCTTTCTTACGAACTTCTCGGAAATGCACCAGAATGCTCACGTCCATCCGTGTGCCCGTACCCCGGAGGTTCCCCCGATGCTCCGCACCGCCGAGCGACGTGCGACTACGCCCGCTGATGACCTGCTCGACCGCACGGGCATCATCGCGGCGAGCCTGCCGCGTGGGCGGCGCAGCCCGGAGGACACGCAGCCCATCCCGGCGGTGCCGGCCCTGATCCCGGTCGCGGGTGACGGGGCGAGCGCCGCCGTCCTCGCACCGGTCGACACCCGGCCCCGCGCCGTCGTGTCCCGCCGTCGCACGCGCGCGTGGGTCGCCGGCCTCGGAGCCCTCGCACTGCTGGCCCTGGGCTGGCTCGCCGGCGGCCTCTTCTCGGGCAGCCCGCTCGGCGAGTCCTCCGACGACGTCGCCGCGCCGAGCGACCAGCGCGATGCGCTCGTCGGCCCCCAGCAACCGGCCGCTCCCGCTCCGTCCCCCGCGCCCGCTCCGGCGCCGCCGGCCGCCCCGGTGACCGTGTACGTGCCCGTGCCGGACCACCAGTCCCAGGTCAAGTCGCACGAAACCACGCTTCCCACCACTCCGCGCTCCGCCGCGACGCCCCACAAATCCACCTCGGACGACACCGACGACGTGGCCCGCGCGGACACCAAGCCCGCGTCTTCGGGGAAGTCCCAGGCCACCTCGGAGTTCGACCAGTATCTGGCGCAGTGGAGGACGTGGATCGACCTGGCGAACCGGATGTCGCGCCGCTGATCTGGGGATTGGCGCGGTCTCGGGACGACCCTGAGCCGACTGCCGGCCTGCCGCGGCTCGCGAAGCGCTCGAGCGGTGGTCCTTCGGCCGACCCGAACCGGCGGTGACGCCGATCTGCTGACCCGTCGGTTCAGCCGATCCAGACGTACTCGTGCTCCGGCCGTCCCGTCGCGCCGTAGCGCAGGCGCATTTCGACCGCACCCGATTCGGCCAGGGCGGTCAGGTACCGCTGCGCCGTCGCGCGGGCCATGCCGAGTTCACCGGCGATTTCCGAGGCCGACAGCGGTGCCCCCGACCTGCGCAGCTGTTCCGAAACGAGCCGGGCCGTGGCGCTCGACTGGCCTTTCAGCGTCGCCGCGCGGTCCTGGTCGTGGAGGGCGCGGTAGGCGCGGTCGACGTCGTCCTGCGTGAACGGCCGGTCGGTGGTGACCTGACCGCGGTAGCGGGCGTACGCGGTGAGCCGTTCGGCCAGCTGACGGGTTGTGAAGGGTTTGATCAGGTAGTTCAGCGCGCCGGCGCGGATGGCGGAGGTGATGGAGGCCGTGTCGGTCGCGGCGGAGAGCACGATGGTGTCCGTCTGCAGCTCGGGCAGCAGCGACAGGCCGGGCTCGTCCGGCAGGTACACGTCGAGCAACACGAGATCCGGCGCCAGCTCGCGCACCCGGGCGCGCGCCTCGGCGGCGGTGTGCGCGATCCCGGCGACGGTGAAGCCCGGCGTTTCCGCCACGAAACCGGCGTGCACCCCCGCCACGCGGAAGTCGTCGTCGACGATGAGCGTGCGGATCACGAGGCGGCCTCCACGAGCAGATCAGGCAGTTTCGCAACGAACAAGGCCCCCGACGAGTCACCACCGGGATCGGCGAGCCACACGTCCCCGCCCCGCGCGCGAGCGGCCTGGCGGGCGAGCGCCAGCCCCAGCCCGTGCCCCGGCGCCAGCTTCGTCGACACTCCCTCGTCGAACAGGTTCAGCCGCACCGGCGCGGGCACGCCGAGTCCACTGTCCACAACGGACACGTGCAGCGCCGGGCCGTCGGCGAACAACCCGACCTCCACCGTCGCCGGCCGGCGCGGTCCCATGCGAGCGGCGTGCAGCGCGTTGTCCACCAGGTTGCCGATCACGGTCCCCGCGGCGACGGGGTCGGTCACCGAACCACGCACGAACGAGTCGTCGGCCAGCTTCAGCTCCACGCCCTTTTCCAGCGCCTGCTCGGATTTCGCCACCAGCAACGCCTGCAGGTATGGGTCCGCCACCGCCTCCCCGCCCAGCGGCAACGACCGCGCGGACGCCGTCTCGGTCAGCGTCTGCAGGTACTCCTCGGCCTCCGCGTGGTGGCCGAGCTGCAGCAGCCCGGACAGCGTGTGCAGCCGGTTGGCGAACTCGTGCCGCTGCGCGCGCAGCCCATCGGACAGCGAGCGGATGCCGTCGAGCTCGCGGCTGAGGGTGTCGAGGTCGGTGCGGTCGCGGAACGTCAGCACCGTCCCGAGCGCGCGGTCGTCGCGCCGGACCGCGCGCGAGTTCATCACCAGCACGCGATTGCCGGCCACCGCAAGGAGATTGTCCACCGGTTGCCCTTCCTCGACGGCCTTGCGCACCCGCGGCGACAGCTCCAGCTCCTCGACCCGCGCGCCCACCGGAAGGTCGATTCCGAGCAGCCGCTCGGCTTCGCCGTTGCGCACGGACACGCGCTGCGCACCGTCCACCGCCAGCACGCCTTCGCTGATGCCGTGCAGCACGGCTTCGCGTTCGTACAGGAGCTCGGTCAGCTCGTGTGGTTCGAGGCCGTGCGTCACACGCCGCAGCCGCCGGTTGAGCAGCGCCGACGCGCCGGCACCGAGCAGCAGCGCGCCCGCCGCGAAGCCGAGCGTGATCACCAGCAGCCGGTTGAAGTCGCCGGTCAGCGTCGCGACTTCGAACCCGACGCTCACCTCGCCGACGACCCGCTTGCCTTGCCAGATGGGCGTTTTGCTGCGCACGGAAAGACCCAGCGTGCCGCTTTGCACCGCACTGACGACGTCCTGGCCGGACAGCGCTTCCGCGGGGGTGCTGACCTTCCGGCCCACCTCACTCGGAGTCGGGTGCGCCAGCCGGATTTCGTGGTCGTCCGTGATCACCACGAACAACGCGTCGTTCCCCTTCGTCACCGCCTGGACGCGTTCCTCCAGCGCGCCACCCTGCCGTCGCGCCGCCGCTCCCTCGACGACAACGGGATCGGCCGCCACCGACTTCGCGATCGCCAGCGCGCGCAGCCCGTACTGCTCCGTCAGCGTCGACCGCAGCAGCCAGCTCACGAGCGCGACGCCCAGGCCGACCACGAGCGCCACCACACCGATCTGCAGCAGCAGGACCTGGCGGGTGAACCGCATGCGTTCGAACAACGCCCACTTCGGCATGCGAGGCAACATACCGCCGGCTCAGAGCCGTGCGCTAAACGAGCAAAACGTGGAGAACGAGCAGAGCGCACGCGAAACGTCGACAAGCTTCCCGCCGTCTTGCTGCGCTCTTAACCTGCGTCGCAGTCCCCACCGTGACGAAGGAGTCACCACGATGGCCCCACCCCTGATCGAGCTCGAGCGCGCGACCAAGAGGTTCCCCAGCGGCTCCGGATCCGTGCACACCGCGGTCCGCGACCTGACCATGACCGTGCAGCCCGGCGAGTTCGTCGCCGTCGTCGGCCCGACGGGCTGCGGCAAGTCGACCACACTCTCGCTCGTCTCCGGCCTGCAGCCCGCCTCCGCCGGCTGCGTGCGCGTGAACGGCGCCGAGGTGCGGTCCATCCCGGAGGGCGTCGGCTACATGTTCCAGACCGACGCCGTGATGCCGTGGCGTTCGGTGCTCGACAACGTCGCGTCGGGCCCGCGCTTCCGCCGTGTGTCCAAAGAGGACTCCCGGGCGAAGGCGCTCGACTGGATCGGCCGCGTCGGCCTGTCCGGCTTCGAGAAGTACTACCCGCACCAGCTCTCCGGCGGTATGCGCAAGCGCGTCGCCCTCGCGCAGACGCTGGTCACGGACCCGAAGATCCTGCTCATGGACGAGCCGTTCTCCGCGCTCGACGTGCAGACCCGCGCGTTGATGCAGGACGAGCTGCTGCGCCTGTGGTCCGGTTCGGGCGCGGCCGTCATCTTCGTGACCCACGACCTCGACGAGGCCATCGCGCTCGCCGACAAGGTCGTCGTGCTCACCACGAGCCCGGCGACCGTGAAGGACGTCTTCGAAATCCCGTTGGAGCGCCCGCGCAAGGTCGAGGAACTGCGCCTCACCGAGGAGTTCCGCTCGATCTACTCCGACATCTGGGAATCGCTGCGCGGTGAGGTCGACAAGGCCCGCCAGAAGGGAGCGACCGGTGTCGCTTGAGACGACCTCGGCACCCGTCGTGCCGGTTCTGGAGTCCGAACAGGACATCCTCGCCACGGCCAAGAAGTCGGGCGCGCGGCGCAAGCGGAACGTGTGGTTGCTGCGGCTGGCCATCCTCGTGGTGTGGCTCGGCAGCTGGGAGCTCGCCGGCCGCTACTGGATCGACCCGTTCTTCTACTCGATGCCGTCGAAGATCTGGGAACGGCTCGTCGAGTGGTTCACCGTGGGCACCGACTTCGGTTCGATCTGGTACCAGATACTGGTGACCGTCGAGGAAGCCGTGATCGGGTTCGTGCTCGGCGCCATCGCCGGTGTGCTCTGCGGCGTGGTGCTCGGCCGCAGCCGCTACCTCGCCGAGGTGCTGGCCCCGTTCATCAAGGCGGCCAACGCGCTGCCGCGCATCGTGCTCGCGGCGCTGTTCGTGATCTGGTTCGGACTCGGCCTTTCGTCGAAGATCGCGACGGTGTTCATCCTCGTGTTCTTCGCAGTGTTCTTCAACGCCTTCACCGGCGCCCGCGAGGTGGACCGCAACTTGATCGACAACGCCCGAATCCTGGGTGCTTCCCGCTGGGCCGTGCTGCGGTCGATCGTGCTGCCGAGCGCGACGTCGTGGATCCTGTCGTCGTTGCACGTCGCGTTCGGGTTCGCGCTGATCGGTGCGGTCGTCGGTGAGTACACCGGGGCCAAAGCCGGCATGGGCTTCCTGATCGCCAACGCGCAGGGCACCTTCGACACCGCCGGCGTCTACGGCGGCATGCTGATCGTCACCGTGGTCGCGTTGTTCGCCGAATGGCTCATCAGCACCGCCGAGTCGCGGCTGCTGCGCTGGCGTCCGCAGATGACGGCCCAGGCCGGCGCGGTGATCTGATGCGTCTCAAAAGGACGGTTGCCGTCGCGGCCGCGCTGCTGATGTCCCTCGCCGGGGTCACGGCGTGCCGCGATTCGCGCCACATCGACCTGGGCAGCAGCGGCAAACCGCACATCAAGATCATGATCGGCGGGATCTCCAAGGTCATCTACCTGCCCGGTCAGCTCGCGCAGCAGCTGGGTGAGTACGAGAAGCAGGGTCTCGACGTCGAGCTGTTCGACCAGCCGTCGGGTGCGAACGCCGAGACGTCGCTGCTGGCCGGTGAAGTGCAGGGTGTGGTCGGGTTCTACGACCACACCATCGACTTGCAGGCCAAGGAGCAGTGCATCACGAGCGTCGTGCAGTTCTCGAACGTTCCGGGTGAGGCCGAGATGGTTGCCAGTGCGAAGGCGGGCGAGCTCCGTTCCGGCCAGGACTTCCGGGGCAAGAACCTCGGCGTGACGTCGCTGGGTTCATCCACGGACTTCCTCACGAAGGCGCTCGCGAGCCGCGGCGGCGTGGACGGCAAGGACTACACACCGGTGAAGGTCGGGGCCGGGCAGACGTTCATCTCCGCGCTGCAACAGGGATCGATCGACGCCGGCATGACCACCGACCCGACGATCGCGCAGCTCACGAACACTGGCCAGGCCAAGATCCTCTACGACATGCGGACTGTCGAGGGGACGCGCGCCGCGCTCGGTGGGCTGTATCCGGCCAGCTCGCTGTACATGAGCTGCGAGATCGTGAAGCGCTACCCGGACGTCGTGCAGAAGCTGGCCAACGCGTACGTGGATTCGTTGCGGTGGCTGAAGAACCACACACCGGAGCAGGTCGCGGACGTCATGCCGCCGTCGTTCGCGGGCGGGGACAAGGCCTTGTACGTCAAGTCGCTGCGCGACAGCCTGCCGATGTTCACCGCGGACGGGCGCATGGACCCGGCCGGTGCGCGGAACGTGCTGAACGTGCTCGGCGCGTCGTCCAGCAACGTGAAGCCGAGGAAGGAGCGGATCGACCTCTCGCAGACCTACACCACCAGGTTCGTGGACACCGCGCTCACGCGCTCGGCGCGGTGAACCACGCGGGTCCGTCCTTCCGCGCGGAGGACGGGTCCACCCGTGGCGGCCGCTCCGCCTTCCCGGGGCGGCCGCCACGGACTTCCCCGCACACAAGGGAAAATAAGGACAATCTGGTGAAGAGTTCCCGGAATGTGAATACCCTTCGAAAGTAGCTACCCACCTGCTCACGCGGATCCAACACTGTTACCGGTGCGCACCGCCTGTAACACCCCGAGTCCCCATCGGTGATCAGATTGGATTCGCATGAACTCGCCTCTCTCCTCACGGACCGCGCGGGTCCTGGCCGTCACGGCGGCCGCCGCGGCGAGCCTCGCGGCCGCAGCCGGCGTCGCCACGGTCAGCACGCCGTCGTTCGGCTCGTTCCACGGCCAGAACTTCTCGGGCGGTAACTGGGGCGGCTACGTGAGCTTCGGGAGCTTCACGACCGCGACCGCGAGCTGGACGGAACCGTCGGTGACCTGCCGCTCCAGCAACGACCTGTTCGCCCCGTGGGTCGGCATCGACGGTGACGGATCGTCCACTGTGGAGCAGACCGGCGTCGCCACCGACTGCTCCAGCGGCCGGCCCGTGTACCAGGCCTGGTACGAGATGTACCCGGCCGCGCCGGTGTACTACTCGTCGTCGTCCGCCCCGGTCAGCGCGGGCGACCACATCTCGGCGACGGTCACGCGCACCGGGACGAACACCTACCGGCTGGACATCAGCGACACCACCAAGGGCTGGTCCAAGACGATCAGCAAGTCGTTGACCTCCAAGCACTCCTCGGCCGAAGCCATCATCGAGTCGCCGACCGACTCCTACCCGACCATCTCCGGCGGCGTCTCGTTCACGGGCGTGAAGTTCAACGGCCAGAACCTCGCCTCGACCAGCCCCCAAGGCCTCGACGCCGACGATCGCGGCACCGGCACCTTCAGCCCGAGCGCCATCGGCTCCGACGGCCAGAGCTTCACGATGACGCGACACTGAGCTCGTTCGGGGGCTCCTCTTGTGGGGGAGCCCCCTCGCCGCGGCTGAACCCGTAGGAGCGTTCGACGCGGGCGACCCGCACGTCGTACTCCTCGTACCAGTCCCGGCGGCCTTGTCGTCGGCTTTCGGTGTGCTCGACGTTCTTCCGCCACCCCGCGATGGCCGCTTCGTCCCGCCAATAGGAGACGGTGATGCCCAGCCCGGACGGATCGCGCACCGACGTCTCGCCCAGGTAGCCGTGCTGCTGGGCAGCGAGTTCCGACATCCTCGCGGCGCGCTCGCCGTACCCGTTGTCCCCTTCGGTGCGGCGGGAAGTGAAGATCACCGCGTAGTAGGGCGGTTCAGGTCTGTGCATGCTCGGTGTATACCTGGCTTGGGGCAGGTTGGCCAGACGTTTTCAGCCCTGCAGCGCCCCGACTGCCCACGCGAAGACCAGCACCGCGAGCAGCAGCGACACCGCGGCTTGCGCCATCATCGTCAGCTTCGCCCAGATCCGCAGCGGCATCACGTCGGTGGGGCTGAATGCCGTGGAGTTGGTGAAGGAGAGGTACAGGTAGTCCGCGTAGCGGGGCTCCCAGTCCCGGCGCGCGAGCTTCGGGCTGTCCATCTGCGGGAACAGCAGGTCGGGGAACTCGGCCCGGCCCACCGCGCGCCGCGCCGGGCCGCCGCGGTCGAACTCCCAGTACCACAACGAGAAGACCACGACGTTGGTCCAGTACACGATGGCGCCGCTCACCAGCACCTGCGCCGCGTGCCCCTCGAACGTCCCCTGCACGATCCCCAGCACCAGCCGCACCGCCGACGCGGCCGTGGTGACGCTGACCAGTGCCAACAGGACCAAGGACACGACCCGTTCGACCTTGCTGAATTCACCCATCCGGCCGGGGTTGATCAGCAGCAGCGCGACGATCAGCAGCCCCGACAGGGTCGGCAGCAACCACCCGGGCAACAGCTGGTGGGGCAACACCACCTGCAACGCCAGCGTCCCCACCACGACGGCGGCCGCCGGCCACCTCGTCTCGCCCGCCGTGCTCCGTCGCCACGCGGGCAGCTCCGCTGAACTCATGCCGCTCACGGTAAGGCGTTGTGGAACGCGTCGTACGCCCTCTGGTCGAACAACACGAACCGGATGATGCTGAACCGGCTGGTGTCGGAGTCGTTGACCGCCGCGATCGCGATCCGCGCCGCGTCCTCGACCGGCCACCGGTAGACCCCCGTCGAAATCGCCGGAAACGCGATCGTCGCCGCCCCCAGCTCCGCCGCCACGGCCAGCGAATTGCGGTGACAATCCGCCAGCAGAGACGACCGGTCTTCCGCCTGCGACCACACCGGCCCCACCGCGTGCACCACCCACCGCGCGGGCAGCCGCCCCGCGGTCGTCGCCACGGCCTGCCCGGTCTTCAACCCCTTGCCGTGGTGCCCTGCCCGCAACTTCCGGCACTCCGCCAGAATCTCGGGCCCGCCCTTCCGGTGGATCGCGCCATCCACCCCGCCCCCGCCGAGCAACGACGAATTCGCCGCGTTGACCACCACGTCGACTTCCTGCTCGGTGATATCGCCCCGCACCAACTCGATGTCCGCCATGACGCCCATTGTCGCCCCGGCTTCCCCTCACCGCCGCGGCTTTCCTTCACCGCTGTGGCTTTCCACGGCCGCTGCGGCCTTTCCCACCGCCACGGCTTCCCGTCACCGCTGAGGCTTTCCTTCACCACCCCGCCTGGCCTTCACCGCTGTGGCTTTCCCTCGCCGCTGCAACTTTCCCTCGTCGCTGCGGCCGTTTCACGCCACCACCGGCCAGACAGCCCCCGCCCTCCCAGGGGGACGTCCCATGCCCAGTCTACCGGCGGGGTACGACAAAACTCCCGAATCGGCCCGCCGCACGGCCCATTTGTCCACAACTCTGCCGCCCTGTGGACAACTGCGACACCACGGTTGCACGCATCGGGATCGCGGCAAACACTGAAAACGCCAGAACCGAACGACAAAGGACGGCTCGATTGAAAACCCACGCAGCACAGGCGATCCACCCTTCGCGACTGCGCCCCCGCAGCGATGCCGACGCCGGCGACCGCAGCGTCGACAAGCGCCACGCGACGCAAGTGCGACATGCCCCGCCAGACACGAGGTACGGGTAGCACGGCGGTCTCAGCCCGGCGCCGCGCGGAGCAGTTGCTGCATGCCCGCGGGGCGCGGGCCGTGGGTAGCGCGGCGTTCTTGGCGTGGCGCCGCGTGGAGCAGCTGTCACACGCGCGCCGGGCGCGAGCCCCCGTGGCACGGCCATCTCCGCGCAGCGGCCACAGGCAGCAGCTGCCACCTGCCCCGAAACGCACGAGCCACCAGTAAACACAGCCTTCTCGGCGCAGCGTCCGCGGAGCCGTTGCCACATGCCCTGCCAGGCAGGCACGGGCCCGGTAGCGCCGATCTGGGCGCAAGGTCCGCGCGCGCAGTCGCCACATGCATGCCGGGCGCGGTCCAGGGTGCGCGGCGGTCTTGGAACGGCGGCGTGCCGAGCACTTGCTGCACGCTCCACCTGGCGCGGGCCACGGGTAGCACGGCGTCTTGGCCCCGGCGCCGTGCGGAGCCGTTGCCACATGCCCCGCCCCGAACCGTGCCGCGCCGGTAGCGCAGCGATCTCGACGCGGCGCACCCGCGCGCGCAGTTGCCTCATGCTCCACCCGGCGCGGGCCACAGGTGGCACTTTTCGTCGCAGCGTCAGTGCCGAGCCGTTCCACACGGCCCCACCACATGCGAGCCACCGGTAGCACGGCGATCTCCACGCAGTGCCCACACGCACCAGCTGCCACACGCCCGAAACCGAACGAGCCACCAGTAACCGGCGATCTCCGCGTCAAGCACACACAGCACCCTCGAAGGCGCCGCGCCCTCCTCCTCCTCCGACGTCGAATCCGGCGCCGACTCCGAAGAAATCCACCGAAAGCAGCGCGTCAACCCACCGCAGCACCATCAGCCGGAAGGTGCCGCGCCACATCTGTCCGCCCGCGTGCCCCCAGTTTCCGCAACACCTTCGCCACGTGCTGCTCCACCGTCCGCGGCGACAGGAACAACCCGTCCGCGATCTCGCGGTTCGTCCGGCCCTCCGCGAGCATCCGGGCGACCTCCCGCTCCCGCGGCGACAACTCCCGCCCGTACCCGCGCCGCCCGCGTTGCGACGGCGCCCAAGCCCCGTGTGAACGCAACAGATGATGACAACGCCCCGCATCCCGCGTAGCCCCCAGCTGCTCGAACGCGCCAGCCGCCGAAGCCAACGCGTCCACGGCCGAACGCTGGCCCGCCAGCAGCCGCAGGCATGCGGCCCGTTCGGCCATCGACGTGGCCAAGTACGGCATCGGCAACGACGTATAGGCAGCAGCCGCCGAATCGAAAGCCGCCGCGGCCGCGAGGTGTTTGCCCCGGGCGGCGGTCAGGACGGCGCGGCCCGCGTGCAGCGAAGCGACCGCCAGCGGCGAATCCCGGCCGGCCACGCCCCGCGCGAACTCCTCCACGAACGCGTCCGCATCGGACCACCGGCCGGCCCGCGTGTACGCGTCCGCGGCCGTGGGCACCAACGACGCCGCCCACACCCAGACGCCCTTGCGGCGCGCGGCGTCCACGGCGACGTCCGCGACCGAGCACGCGCCCGCCACGTCGTCGCCCGCCAGAAGCACGCCGATCAGCACCGACGCGGCGCACAGCACGACCGGGATCGGCCCGTCACCCGGCGCGTGCACCGACGCCCGCGCCAAATGCCGTTGCGCCGCAGCGAATTCGCCACGCACCGCGGCCAGCCCGCCGAGCACGAGCGACGTGTCCATCACGACCGGCCCGAGTTCGGGGTAGCGCGAACGCACGTCCTCGGCCGTCTCCGCGAGTCCGTCCCACTCGCCGCGGAACCACGCCAGCCGCGCCTGCGTGCCCTGGATCAGGCCGATCGCGTACAGCGCGCCGGCGTCCGTCGCGCGTCGCGAGCCCTCCTCGACGAGCCGCGCGGCGCGGTCGAGGTGCCCGGCCCACGACTGGGCGTCGGACAGGTTGCACCACAGCCGCGCGAGCTGCACGCGCTCGCCCACACTCTCCCCGGCGTCCGGCAGAGCCTCGAACTCCGCCCACGCCGAGCCGTCGCCGAGGTGCGAGGCGTTCGCGATCCGGTCGACCGTCAGCGCCAGCCGCAGCTCGGGGTCCGTCAGTCCGGAGTGGACTTCCCGGGCGCGCCGCATCCAGCCTTCGTGCCAGGAAAGCGGCGTCAGGCCGTCGATCGGCTGCGCCAGCAAGTTGATCCCGCGCGCCGCCAGCTCCGGCCGGTCCACGAGCTCGGCGACGGCGCGTTCCACCTCCTCGCGGCCGCGTTCGAGCCGTCCGATCGTCCGCACGAGCAGCATGCCCAGCGAAAGCCGGATCGTTCCGCGCACGGCCGGTGGCAGCGGCTGGTCTTCCAGCACACGCTCCAGCGTCTCGATCACGTCCGGCCGGAAGCCGCGCAGCGCGACCTGGCTGAGCTTCGTCGCGAGCCTGCCGACGTCGTCCGAGGCCGGCAACGCCGCCTGCAGCAGGTCGATGGCCCGCGACGTCTCGCCTTTCCCGATCGCCTCGTCGGCCGCCGCTTCGGCGTAGCGAAGCCACTTCTGCGTCCGTCCGGCCGCGTGCGCGTGCTGCGCGAGCAGCAACGACGGAGGCGACGGGAGCGTGTCGAGCACCCGCATCGCCTCGGTGTGCAGCAGCGTTCGCTCGGGGCCGCTCACCGTGTCGTATACGGCCTTGCGCGCGAGCGGGTGCCGGAAGCCGTACCGGTTTTCGCCCAGCTCGGCCAGCAATCCGCCGCCCAACGCGGCGAGCAGCGCCGTCCGCAGCGACTCCTCGGCGAGGCCCGCAACGTCACCGAGCGTCGCCGGTTCGGCGGGCACCGCCAGCACGGCCGCCGCCCGCGTCAGCTGCGCAGCCTGCTCCGGCAACGCGGCCAGCCGTTCGGTCACGGACTCACGCAGCGCAGCGGGCATCTCCAGGTTCTCCAGCAGCCGGTCGGACAGCCCTTCGCCCGCGGGCAGCGGTGCGTTCCGCAGCGCGCGCACCGTTTCCTCGACCACGAACGGGATGCCACCGGTGCACTCGTGCAGTTTCGCGGCGAACTCGTCGCTGACCCGCGGCAGCTCCAGCACGTCGACGGCCATCGCGCGCACCGCCTCGACGTCGAGCGGCCCGAGCGCGACGCGGGCCGTGTGGACGGTCGGCGCCGCCCGCACGGGTGCGCCCAACGGGCCCGGCCACGGCTCGGGCCCGCTCCGGTACGCGGCCACCACGGCCAGCTCCGGCGGCAGGTCGGCGGCGAGGAACCGCATCAGGTCGCCGGTGCCCTCATCGGCCCACTGCAGGTCGTCGACCAGCATGATCGTCGGACCACACGCGACGAGCAGCTCCCGCACAGCGCGGAACACGCGGTGCCGCTGCGCGCCCGGGTCGTCCAGCGGTTCGGGCGAGGGCGGCAGCTGGTCGGCCAGCTCAGGCAGCAACGGCCGCAGCGCGCCGGCGACAGGGCTCAGCGGCCCGAGCGGCCGGTCACCCGCCGCGCGCAGCGCCTCCAGCACCGGCCCGTACGGGAACGGCTCGCGCAACGGCTGGCAGGTACCGCGCAGCACGCGTCCGCCGGCGAACTCGCGCCGCCGTGCCAGCTCGGCGAGCACGCGGCTGCGGCCCATCCCCGGCTCGCCCTCCACGAGCACGGCGGCCGGACGGTGCCCCAGCACCTCGACCATGGTGGTGAGCTCGTGGTCGCGCCCTGAAAAAGCCGTCAGCCCGGTGCGCACGGTGACCGACGTCGGGCGGGGGACGGCCTGCCACATCGTCGACCTCCCTGCACGCTTGTCCGTTTCGCCGGGAGCCTAAGCAGCGTTTTCGTACCCGTAAACCAGCCGACGACCTGCACCTGGGTACCGCGCTCACACGTCTGCGTACGCACCGTCACCGGTTGGCAGACGGATCTTCGGTGGGGGATCACCATGCGTACGAAACCTCGGTCCGCCACTCGTTCCCGGGACGTATAACACGTTCGGGATGCGATAATCGCTACGCAAAGTAGTTGCCGGAATCCCTACTTATGGACGGTCCCGGGACCTCGGATCGGCCCGTTACGGCGTCCGGAGCAGGGCGTTCGGCCAGGGGGATTGGGTATACCTATCCGCCCTGCGCCCTTATTGCAGCGGGTTGGAGCACCCTGCACGCTCTCACCCCGGGGGAGGGATGCGCCGCGTGGCCGCACCGGAGCCGCGCGTAATCAGCGAGGGAGAAGCATGAAGATCATCAGATTCCTCGGTGTCGCCGCAGTCGCCGCCGCGACGGCGGGCACAATGGCCGCGGTCACGAGCCCGGCCGCGGGTGCCGCACTGTTGAACCCCGACATGGTGCCGGCGATGCAACGCGACCTCGGCCTCACACACAGCCAGGCCCTGGCCCGGCTCGCGGCCGAGGACTCCGCGACGAAGGTCGGCCAGTCGTTGCAGCAGTCACTCGGCGACAAGTTCGGTGGCCTCAGCTTCGACGCGGCGACGGGCAAGGCGCGCGTGGCCGTGACCGACGCGGCGCTGGTGGGGAAGGTGCGCGCGGCGGGCGCGGAGGCGCAGGTCGTGCGGTTCAGCGAGCAGCAGCTCGACTCCAGCGTTGCCAAGCTGAACGCGGGTGAGAAGTCCGCTCCGCAGGCCGTCACGTCCTGGGGTGTGGACCCGGCGGCCAACCGCGTGACGATCACCGTCCTCAAGGGACAACGCGCGACGGCGGAGAATTTCGCGAAGCAGTCCGGTGTGGACACATCCTCGCTCGAGGTCACGGAGACCGCGGCCGCGCCCCGGCTGCACTACAACGTGCTCGGCGGTGACGCGTACTACATCGGCGGCTCGTCGCGCTGCTCCGTCGGCTTCTCGGTGAACGGCGGCTTCCTCACCGCCGGCCACTGTGCGGCGCTCACCGGCGCGGGCCCGCTGACGGGCTACAACCGCGTCGCGATGGGCTCGTTCTCCAGCTACCGCTTCCCGGGCAGCGACTACGCATACGCCCGGGTGAACAGCAACTGGACCCCGGTCGGGCAAATCAACAACGGCACCCGCGTGTCCGGTTCCACGGCCGCCGCCGTGGGCGCGTCCGTCTGCAAGTCGGGCTCCACCACGGGCTGGACGTGCGGCACGATCCGTGCCAAGAACCAGACCGTGCGCTACCCCGAGGGCACGGTGACCGGCATGGTGCTCACCAATGCCCGCTCCGACCACGGTGACTCGGGTGGCTCGTTCATCTCCGGCAACCAGGCGCAGGGCCTGCTGTCCGGTGGCGACACCGTGAACACGTACTACTTCCCGGTCACCACGGCGCTGTCGGCGACAGGCACGACGCTCGTCCGCGGCTGAGTTACACGCGCAACGAAGAAGGGCGGTTCGAGTGCCTCCAGAGCACTCGAACCGCCCTTCTCCTTCTTGCGTGCCGCGGGATCGGCAGGCTTGCTCCCTCACACGTTGCTGATCTCCTCGATCAGCCCCTCGATGTCGAACTTCTCGCTCTCGGCGCCCAGCGGGACGAGTTCGCAGGACGACTCCAGGAACGTCTCGATGTCCTCGCGCTCCAGCTCGAACGACGCGTACCCGTCGGGTGACTCGATCTCCAGCGTGACCATCGCCGGGTCCTCCGACAGGTCCGGACGGACCCGCACGTCGCCCAGCCCGGCCGGCTCGTCGAGCCCGGTCACGAGCAGATCACGCGCGAACGTCCACTCGATCCAGCGCCCCCGCTCGGTCCGGAACGCCACAGTGACCGCGAACGGCTCCGCGGCCTGGTAGGACAGGCGGGACAGCACCGGCGTGGTGCTCTCGTTCAGCAACACGAACTGGGTCTGGTGTACGGCGTCGGTCTGCACGGCTGCTCCTGATGTGTCCTCCGTCGTTCGCACCCTGCGAACTGGTCGGCAAGGAGATGATCAGCCGGGGTCCTCGTGACGCCGGTTTCCCGCCATTCACGCGATCGGCTGCATCCGTCCTCTGTGGCGTAACACGGACCACATACCCATTGCGTTCAGGTCGGCACCGTTGGTTATGCACTTTTCGCCCTTGGTGCAGGGGTTGGATGACTTTCGCGCAGGTTGGCGGGTCTTCGGGCCCGCCTTCGTTGTGTTGCCCGGATCACTTCGGACTGGGGGGAACGGGCCCTGTGTGCTCGGCCACGCGCGACCGTTCTGCTGAAGCCCGCCGATTGGACGTTGCCGTGGTGCCGACGCCCACCCACCGACGTGCTCGCAGCCTGGCTCGATCTTCTGCTGCCAGGTTCCCACCTAACTCTGTGTACCGCACTCCTCACGCCGCCTACCGCATGTTTTCCGGGGCCTCGGCTCGCTCTCATCACCTACCTCTTCGGCACACTCACCTCAGCGCGCTCTCACCGAGCCCTGTGCCGCCGGCTCCCCAACGTCCGATGTAGACAAGTCCGAAGTGGATCCACACCCGCTGGTGAGGTACAGGAATCCCCCACCACTCCCTGGGGGACTGCCCTGCTCCATTCTACTGGTCCCCACCGGCAAAATCAGTTGGTGGAGCGAGTTGTCCACAGTGGGAACAAGTTGTGGACAACTGCGCGGTGGCAATCCGGCGAGGAGGGAACCGATGGCGCGACGAGGGGATGGGCCGCAGCGTTCGGGTCGCTCATGAGTGCCGGGTTTGTGGATGGTGAACTGGGAACCAGGGCAGGCCGTGGAGAGTGAATCGTTGAGGCGATGAGCAAGCGCCGTGATGACGGCTGATCATCGCCCTGCGGGGCTGCGCCTGCCCCGGACGGACGCTGCGGAGGATGGCTGTGCGGGAAGACAAGCTGTGCCGGCCCGAGACGTCTCGACTTCCCGGATCGCGTCGTGATCAGCTCTGCTGCCCGGCCTCGACCCGACCTGCCACGCGTCATGCACATCGCCCGCCCGGCTCGATCAAGCCAGGCCGTGTGCCGCTCAGGCTGGCTGCCTGGCCCGACCAGGCCTGCCCGCGCCGTTGCGATCGACAGGCAGGCCTTGACCAGACCAGCCACATTCGCGCGGGCCTGCATATGGCTGAAACAGGCCAGCTGCACTCCGACGGGTCGGCTGCGTGGCTTCGATCAACTGACACGTTTGCCGCGCAGGTCGGCAACCGGGTCCGAGCGACGCTCGCGCAGGTCTGCACAAAGTTGAGTCAGGTCAGCCGTGTGCCGCTCAGGTCGGCTGCATGGCTTCGATCAGCTGACGCATTTGCCGCAGGTCGGCAACTCGGTTTGATCGGGCCAGTCTCACGTCGCGCAGCTCGGTAGGGGCTGGGCCAGGCCAGCAGCAGGCCGCTCATTCCCGGGGTTCCTGGCTTCCACCAGCTGGATGTTTGCCGCGCACATCGCCAACGCGGTTGGATCAGGCCAACGTCACGCAGCGCAGCTCGGCCGCGTATCTCGGCCAGACCAGCCCGCATACCACTCAGGTGAGCTGCGTGGCTTCGATCAGCTGGTCGTTGGCCGTGCAGGTCGGCGACCCGGTTTGATCGGGCCGTCTCACGTCGCGCTGTTCGGTACGGGCTGGACCAGGCCCGCAGGTCGCTCAGTTCGGGGTTCCGGGCTTCGATCAGCTGGATGTTTGCCGCGCACATCGGCAACTCGGTTTGATCAGGCCAACGTCACGCAGCGCAGCTCGGCCGCGTATTTCGGCCAAGACCAGCCATAGGCCGCTCAGGTGAGCTGTCTGGCTTCGATCAGCTGGTCGTTTGCCGTGCAGGTTGGTATGGGTCCGACGAGACCAGCCACACTCGCGCAGGTCGGTACATGGCTGAGTCAGGTCAGCCGCATGCCGCTCGGCTGTGTGGTTTTCGAGCGGGGGCTGTTTGCCGCGCACATCGGCGACCCGGTTGATCGGGCCGGCGTCGCGCAGCCCGGTCAGCCGCATGCCGCTCAGGTGAGCTGTCTGGCTTCGATCAGCTGGCCGTATGTCGTGCAGGTCGGCAACCGGGTTCGACCGGACCGGTCTCATGTTGCGTAGCGCGGCAGGAGGGCGGAGCAGGCCGGCGGCACGCTCCACGGGCCGGCTGCATGGCTTCGATCAGTTGACCCGTTTGCCATGCAGGTCGGGCATTCGGCCCAACCAGACCGGCCGCACTTCGCGCAGCACTGCGCCGTCTCCAGGTCCAGGCCAGCCCACCGAGCAGATCGCAAGCGTGGCTCAAATAGGGCCACCTGCACGCCGCCCGGATCCGCCGCTTCGCCTCGACCAGAACGGCCACACTCCACGCACATCGACAGCATGGCCGGACCCAACCGCACATTCTCCCCAACGGCGCAATCACACCCGACCAGACCCACGACTCCGCGAACCACCCAAAGCCACGCTCACTCCAACGGCAACGTCAACCCGACCTTCACCCGATCCATCGCCACGCTCGTCGTGAAGTGGCGGACGTTCGGGTTGTCGAAGAACATCCGGCGGGTGAAGACCTCGAAGGTGGCCATGTCGGGGCAGGTCACGATCAACACGAAGTCCGCCGTGCCCGTCACGTAGTAACACTGCTGCACGCACTGGTCCGCGAGGACCTGGCGCCGGAAGGCGTCGAGCACCGTCAGGTTCTCGCGCTCCATCTCGACCATCACCACGAAGGTCATGGACAGCCCCAGGGCCGCGGGGGAGAGGACGGCGACCTCCTTCTCGATCACGCCCGTCTCGCGCAGGCGCTTGATGCGCCGCTGCACCGCGGCGGCCGAGAGCCCCACCTTCGCCCCGATGACCTCGGCGATCGTGCGCGAGTCGGACTGCAGGCAGGCGAGGATGGCGAGGTCCAGCCGGTCGAGGTCTCCACTGAGCACGCCCCAGGCTAACCGGGGACACCGACACGACGCCTCGTCTTTACCGGGGCTCACCCGGCGATCAAGAACCACTTTGCCCAATACCTCCTATCGAGCGAACGTGAAAGAGGAGCGAGAGTGACGTGCGCCACAACTGACCGGTCTACCCAGGGGTAGCCCATAGAAGTGGACGGAGCCGGCGGAACCGCCGCCCGCCGGATGGGGAGGGAGAAGTCGTGTCTCGTGCTGCTGTCGTCACCGCGCTGGGCCGCGCGCTGCCCGAACGGATCGTGACCAACGACGAGATCGCCCAGCGCCTCGACACCTCCGACGAGTGGATCCGCACCCGCACCGGCATCCGCGAGCGCCGCATGGTCGCCCCGGGCCAGTCCACAGTGGATCTCGCGGTCGAAGCCGGGCGGGAAGCTCTTCGAGACGGGCCCGCGGACGCCGTCGTGCTCGCCACCTCCACCGCCGACCAGCTGTGCCCCGCCAGCGCGCCCCAGGTCGCCGCGCGGCTCGGCCTCGGCACGGCCGCCGCGTTCGACGTGAACGCCGTGTGCAGCGGCTTCGTCTACGCGCTGGCCACCGCGCAGGGTTTCATCGCCGGCGGGATCGCCAAGCGCGTGCTCGTGATCGGCGCCGACGTCTTCACCTCGCTCGTCCACCCCGGCGACCGCACGACCGTGCCGATCTTCGGCGACGGCGCGGGCGCCGTCCTGCTGCGCGCGGGCGAGCCCGGCGAGACCGGCGCCATCGGCCCGTTCGACCTGCACAGCGAGGGCGCGCTCGCCGAGCTGCTGTGGGTCGAGGCCGGCGGTTCGAAACACCGCTTCTCCGAGGACGACCGCGACCACCACCTCGTCATGCAGGGCACGGCCGTCTTCCGCCACGCGTGCGCGCGCATGGCCGAGTCGTCGCGCGCGGTGCTGGAGCAGGCCGGCTGGATGGTCGGCGACGTCGACCGGTTCGTCGGCCACCAGGCCAACATCCGCATCCTGCAGGCCACCGCGAAGCACCTCGGGCTGCCCGCGGACGCGGTGGTCGCCAACATCGATCGCGTCGGCAACACCAGCGCCGCGTCGATCCCGCTCGCGCTGGCCGACGCCGTCGCCGACGGCACGCTTGTGCCGGGCCACCGCGTGCTGCTCACCGCGTTCGGTGCCGGCCTCACCTGGGGTTCGACGCTGCTGACTTGGCCCGAGCTGGCCTAAGTCGTCCAGGCGGTCGTCGTCTGCCGCCGCCCGCGCAGCAGCAGTTCGCCGTGCGCCGTCCAGAACTCGCGCTCGCCGCCGAGAGCGGCCTTGACGGTGCCCTCGCTGGCCAGGATGCGCCCGGGCACGCCCTTCGCGTGCTCGGTCAGCCGCGCGGCCTCGTTCACGGCGTCGCCGATCACGGTGTACTCCAGCCGGCTCGACGTGCCCAGCTGACCTGCGAAAACCTGCCCGCACGCGACGCCGATGCCCAGATCGAGCTCACCGTCCGACAGCACGGCGTCGCGGATCGCGCGGGCGGCGGCGAGCGCCATGGTCGAGGCGTCCGAAAGCCGCGTCGGCGCGCCGAAGATGCACAGCGCGGCGTCGCCCTGGAACTTGTTGACCAGCCCGCCCCGCGCGTCGACGGCCGAGACCACGCTGGCGAAGAACCGGTTCAGCTTCGCCACCAGCTCCTCCGGCGGCGTGCGCGACGCGAGCGCCGTCGAATCGACGACGTCCACGAACAGGGCCGTCACCTCGCGGACGTCGCCGGACAAGGAGGCGCCGTACTCGAGCGCGTGGCGCGCGACGTCCGTGCCGACGTGCCGGCCGAACAGGTCCCGCATCCGCTCCCGTTCGCGCAGGCCCGCGGCCAGGTCGTTCACGGACGTCTGCAGCAGGCCGATCTCGCTGGAGTCGTCGACGTCCACGGTCACGTCGGTGCTGCCACGTGCGATCTGGTCGAGCGCCACGCGCAGCCGGTGCAGCGGCGCCGCGACAGCCCGCGCGAGCAGCGCCGTGCCGATCGCACCCGTCACCAGGCCGATCACGGACAGCGTGATCAGGCTGGCGGTGGGGTTCGCGCGACCGACTTCGGGCGGCGTCACGACCAGCAGCACGCCGACGAACGGCACACCGCTGGCCAGCGCCCAGACGATGATCAGCCGCGTCAGCACCGTCACCGGCAGCCGGCCGTGGGGCGGCGCGACGGCCAGCGCCATCGTCATCACGGGCCGCGCCACCCACTCCGCCGCGACGTACATGAGACCGACAGTCGTCAGCCCGCCGAGCCCGATCGTCAGCGCCATGCCGGCCGCGCCCTCGACCGAGCCCAGCACGCCGGCCAGGGTGCCGAGCGCGAGCGCGCCGACGAGCCACAGCGTGCCGCTGACCACGGCCATGTCCACGGGTAGCCGCAGTGCGCGTTTGGCCTCGTCCTCCGTCGGCCGGCGCCCGATGGTGAACCACACCACGGTGCGGCGCTGCAGGTAGGCCGTCCAGAGCGTGCCGACGAGCAGGCTCACGGCCACGATCCCACCGGCGGTCAGCCCGAGAATCCAGCCGCGGTCCCCGACGTCGGCCGGCAGACCCTGCAGGAACAGCAGCAACGCGACCACGGCCGACCCGGCGACGCTGGACCCGATGCCGAGCGCGGCGAAGCCCAGACTCGTGCGCAGTACCAGCCGGAACCGTCCCGCCGTCTTCCTGCGCACGCCGCCGATCGTATGGGCTCCGGCCAGGCTCGGCGAGAAAAGGCGTGGCAGGTCTCGCGGGCCGGTGGTTACCGTGCTGGCCATGCAACCCCTCGACGCCGACCAGATCCGCGCGTCCTTCGTGAACTGCTCCCGCGGCGAGGCCAAGTCGGTCACGATCCCGGCCGGCGTCCCGTGGGCCGCCCGCGACTTCCTCGGCTGGCGCGACCCGAAGGCGCCCGCACGCGCGTACCTCGTGGTGCCCTACCGGGACGAGATCGTGGGCCTGTCCTTGCGCGCGGCGCCCCCGCCTTCGTCGCGGTTGCGCAGCAACATGTGCGGCTTCTGCGCGACCACCCACGCGCTGTCCGACGTCACCCTGTTCACCGGCCGCCGCGCCGGCAAGCTCGGCCGCGAGGGCAACACGCTGGGCACGTACGTGTGCTCGAACCTGTCGTGCAGTGCATACGTGCGCGGGGAACTCAAGCCGGACGTGCCCCAGCCCAAGGAAACGCTCTCGATCGACGACCGCGTGGCGCGGCTGGAGGACAAGGTGCAGCGGTTCGTGGCGCGGATTCTCGAGTCGCGTTAGCCGGCGCCGGTGCCCGCCGCGTAGTCGTGGGCGTAGGTCTTCGCGTCCAGCAGGTGCTTGAGGGTGATCTCGCGCGCGGCGGGCCCGTCGGAGCGGCGGATGGCCTCCAGGATCGCCCGGTGCTCGTCCACGGCCTTGCGGATCTGGCCCGGCAGCCGCAACGCGGCGCGGCGTTCTTCGCCGACGAGGGCGAGGACGGAACGCAGCAGGTCGGCGACGTCGTCGTTGCCGGCGTTGCCCGCGATGACCCGGTGGAACTCCGCGTCGGTCGCGATGACGCGCAGCATGTCGCCGGTGTCGGCGGCCGCGGCCATCTCGGCGACGTTGTCCTCCAGCGTCTGGACCGTGCGGGGTGAGTGGCTGTGGGCCAGCCGCTCGGCCAGCGTCGGCTCGACGGTGGCGCGCAGGTCGAACAGCTTGTCGACGAGCTGTTCGTGTTCGGAGAACCAGCTGCTCAGGGGCGCCTCGGTCTGCTCGCGAATGTACGTGCCGGAGCCGGCGCGGATCTGGACGTAGCCGATGGAGTCCAGGACCCGTAGCGCTTGCCGCAGAGACCCGCGGCTGATGCCCAGTTGCTCGCACAGGGCGCGTTCGGCGGGCAGGCGCGAGCCCGGGGGGAGCTCGCCGGAGTCGATCATCGCGCGCAGGTGGTCGACCGTGGCGCTCCAGACCTGTTCGGATTCGTGGGCCACGCGTCCATCCTGGCAGGCGCGGGCGGGCGCGGGAAAATGTCAGTGGTCCGTGCCACGCTGTGCGGGTGGCTGGGAAGTTCAAGGATCTGTGCCTCGACGCGAGGGACCATCAGGCGGTGGCGGACTGGTGGTGCTCCGCGATCGGCTACGTACGGCGGGACTCGGTGCGGGGCGAGGAGCGGCCGGAGGAGTGGCCGGTGCCGATCGTGGATCCGGCGGGGGAAGGGCCGTTGATCTGGGTCAATCCGGTGCCGGAGGGGAAAGTGGTGAAGAACCGGATGCACCTGGATGTGTGGGGTGATCCGGCGGAGTTCGAGGCGCTGGAGGCGCGAGTGGTGCGGGAAAAGGGCGGCGATGTGGAGTGGTGGGTGATGGCGGATGTGGAAGGGAATGAGTTTTGTGTGTTTGAGTTGTGAGGTGTGAGTGCTCGATGCGCTGGGTGATTGGTGCGGTGGGCACCCCGATTTTTGATCGTCACGACGGTCTGGACTTCTTGTCAAGGCGGGAAAGAGTACCTTGACAAGAAGTCCAGACTGCGTGGAAGGCAGGGATCGTGGTGCTGGGAGAGGGCTGGGTGCACACGGATTTTCGTAGAGGTAGTGCGGTTTTTTTGGTGATTAGTGGTTGACGGTGGGGAGGCTGTCGTCGCGTTGGGAATGCCAGTTGTCGCCGGATTGCGGGTGGTCGGTGGAGCGGCTGAGGGATTCCCATTTCTCGTCCGTGGTGATGCGGGCGCGCCAGACTTCGCGGCCGTATTCGTCGGCGTCGCTGCCGGCGAGGAGGCGCAGCGGGGGGGGCGGCGAGGGCGGCTACGCGCAGTACCAAGTCGGCGACCCGCGTGGGGTCGCTGTTTGCCGTCTGTTCGAAGTTCGCCATGGCGCGGGCTGAGGCGCCGACGGTGGCTTCGTAGGGCTCGGAGATCGGTGGGTGGCCGTCGAACTGCCGGCTCAGTTCGTGCGCATGCCGCCCGGTTCCAGCACCGTCACCTTGATGCCGAGCGAACCGACCTCGGCGGCGAGGGCCCCGCTGAAGCCGCCGACGGCCCACTTCGCCGACTGGTGCGCCGTCATACCCGGGCTGCCGATGCGGCCGCCGACGGACGAGATCTGGATGACGCGGCCGCCGCCCCTCCGGCGCAGAACCGGGATCGCGGCCTTGATGACGTAGACGGTGCCGAGGAAGTTCGTCTCGACCTGGCGGCGGAAGACGTCCAGGGTCGTGTCCTCCAGCGACGCGTGGTCGCCCTGGCCGGCGTTGTTGACGACGACGTCGCTGCGGCCGAACGCGTCCACGGCCGAAGCCACGGCGCCAGACGCGGCGGCCGGGTCGGTCACGTCCAGTTGCACCAAGTGCACCTGGTCGCCGAAGCGTTTCTGCAGGTCAGCGAGCGTTTGCGGGTTGCGTGCCGTCGCCACGACCTGGTGGCCGGCGGCCAGCGCGCGTTTGACGATCCGGCGCCCAGGCCACGGGAAGTGCCAGTCGCGAAGAAGATCATCACGTGCCTCCAAGGGGTTAACGCAATCAAGATTGCGTTATGTGTACGTGGCGGAGGGTTTAACGCATCCTGCTTGCGTTTCCAGCAGGACGCGATGGTTTGTCACGCGAACCCCTTGCCTGGTCTCCGGTGGCCGACCCCCTTGCGGTGGTGAAAGGAGGTCGCGTCCTTCGTTCCGATGTGAACGCGGGACCTTCCCGCGCGGTAACGGTAATGGCTGATCGCCCTCGGGCGGAGGCTCTACCGGAGCTGATCGGTGCCCGTCGGGTGGTTCCACCCGGGCGGGAGTTACTCTCGGTGACGCAGGACTTGGGCCCGGGTCGACTGTCTGACTTGCCACATCACGTCGCGGGGTGGGCGGGGGGTGCTTAGGGTCCCGTTGTGAGCGCTTTATGACGTGGTGGCACGCCGTGATCATCTTCGTCGCCGGGGTGTGGGCGGGGACGATCAACGCGGTGGTCGGGTCGGGGACGCTGGTGACGTTCCCCGTGCTCGTGGCGCTGGGGTACTCGCCGCTGACCGCGACGACGTCCAACGCCGTCGGGCTGGCGCCGGGGACCATCAGCGGCGCGTACGGCTACCGCGCGGAGCTCGACGGCTACTGGCCGCAGGTCCTGAGGTTCTCGGTGGCGTCGTTCTTCGGGGCGATCGGCGGGACGATCCTGTTGCTGACGCTCCCGCCGGACGCCTTCGAGACGATCGTCCCCGTGCTCGTCGGGCTCGCCGTCGTGCTGGTGATCGTGCAGCCGAGGGTGTCGAAGTGGGTGCAGAAGCGCCGCGAGACCAACGGGACGGAGCACAAACCCGGCCCGCTGCTCATGGGGCTGCTCTTCCTCATCGGCATCTACGGCGGCTACTTCACCGCCGCGCAGGGCGTGATGTTGATGGCCGTGATGGGCATGCTGCTGTCGGAACCCCTGCAACGGCTCAACGGCACCAAAAACGTCCTCGCCGCCGTCGTCAACGTCGTCGCGGGCGCCATCTACGCGTTCATCGCGCCGGTGAGCTGGCCGGTCATCGGGCTGCTGGCCGTCGGCTCGACGCTCGGCGGGCAGCTCGGCGCGAAGATCGGCCGCCGGCTGTCGCCGACGGTGCTGCGGGCCGTCATCGTCGTGATCGGCCTTGCGGCAGTGGTGCAACTAATCCTGAAGTGACCCGCGCACGAAAGCCAGCCACGCTTCGGCCGGCACGTGCAGTTCGCCCGCCTCGCGGGCCTTCGTGTCCCGGACTCCAACGACCTCGGTGCCCAGCGCGACCTCGACGCAGTCGACGTTGCCGCTGTTGCCGCCGCTGTAGCTGCTCTTGCGCCAGACCTGGTCACGGGAGTTCATCCGGGCCGTCCTTCGCTTGGTCGTACTCGCTTGCCAACGTGGCAAGCCACTCGCGCGAGTCTGCTCCATCCAACGCGAAACCCGCTACTCGCGCCAGCACCTTCCGGTACTCCTCGATGTCCTCCGGCTTCTCCAGGAACAGGTTCGACGTCTGGTTCTCGGTGTAGATGATCGGCCGCTGTCCGTTGTAGCGCATGACCCGGAAGCCGGTCCCGAGAACGCCGTTCGGGCAAGCTGCTTTGGGCACCACCCGAACAACGCAGCGGTCCAGCGAAGAAGCCAGCAGCAGGTGCAGCACCTGTTCATGCATAATCGCGCGATTCGCCACCGGAGCCCGAAGCACCTCCTCATGAATGTAGAAGGTGAAGTACGGCGAATCCTTGCGGCGTAAGAGGGATTGCCGTGCGAGCCGGGCCTGCACCCGAACCTCAATGGCCGCGTCATCGAAATCGGCTGCCCAGCGGAAGATCGCCCGGGCGTACTCTTCGATCTGCAGGATCCCCGGAATGACCAGCGGCTCAAACTGGATGATCTCGCTGGAGCCCGTCTCGGCGACGATGAGCGAGGGAAGCTCGTCGGACAACTGCTCTTCGTGCGGGCGAAGACGGTAACCGTCGTCGGCCTCGTGCACGAGGCCGACCAGGTGCAGCACCTCCTTGCGGGAGGCGCCACAGTTGGCGGCGAAGAGCGTGGCGTCGATTTCGGTGACGCCGCGGGCGCCGCTCTCCATGCGGGAGATCTTGCTCGGCGAAAAGCCGACGCGTTTCGAGAGATCGGCCGCCGTCAGGTTCGCGCGCACGCGAAGCCGCCGGAGTTCGTCGCCGATTTCGCGTTCGCGCGCGGTGGTGTCTCGTTCGGTTGTGCCCGCCATCGGGCAAAACTATGCCCGCGCGCCAAAACCCGGGGAGAGTGACGCGGCAAGATCAGCGGAACGGATGCCGCTCCGCCGGGTCTTGCCACCCCGTCACGCCAGGAATTCCCGGGCGGCGGTCAGGAACTGGTCGTTCTCCTCCGGCGTGCCGATGGTCACGCGGGCGCCGTCGCCGGCGAAGGGGCGGACGACGAGTTTGCGGTCGAGCATGTGCTCCGCGAAGTCCATCGTGCGTTCGCCGAGGGGGAACCACACGAAGTTCGCTTGTGTGGGCGGGATTTCGTAGCCCATGTCGACCAGGGCCGTACGCACGCGGTCGCGCTCGGAGATGATTTCCCGGCAGCGTTCCATGAGCTCGCCGGCGGCGTCGAGGGAAGCCATAGCCGCCACCTGGGCGATGGCGTTCACCGAGAACGTGACGCAGACCTGCCGCAGCGCTTCGGCGATGGCGGGCGAGGCCACGGCGTACCCCACGCGCAGCCCGGCGAGCCCGTACGCCTTGGAGAAAGTGCGCAGCACCGCCACGTTGTCGTGCGTGCGGGTGAACTCGATGCCGTCGGGCACGTCCGCGTCCGTCACGAATTCCTTGTAGGCCTCGTCGAGCACCACGAGCACGTGGGACGGCACGGCGTCGAGGAAGCGCGCGATCTCGTCCCGCTTCACCACGGTACCCGTGGGGTTGTTGGGGTTGCAGACGAACACGAGCTTCGTCCGCTCCGTGATCGCCGCGAGCATCGCGTCGAGGTCCAGGCCGTGGGCGGACGTCAGCGGCACCTGTACCGACTTGGCGTGTGCCACCTGCGTGACGATCGGGTAGGCCTCGAAGGAGCGCCACGGGTACATCGCTTCGTCGCCGGGGCCGCAGACGGCCTGCACGAGCTGCTGGCACAGGGCGACCGAGCCGCAGCCGATCGCGACCTGGTCGACGGCCACGTCGAGGTCGGCGGCGAGCCGCCGGCGCAGGGCGTGCGAGCCGGCGTCGGGGTAGCGGTTGACGTCGGCCATCGCCGCGGTGATGGCGGCCTGCACGCTGGGGAGCGGGCCGCCGGGCACCTCGTTGCTCGCGAGCTTGATCGCGCCTTGGATCGTCCGGCCGGGGACGTACTTCGGCAACGAATCAAGGTCGGGGCGCGGTGCGAGGGACGGCATCGTCGGTTCTCCTCGGGTCTGGCGGGACAGCACGGTCACCGTATCTCGCGACGGCCGATCCACAAAGGTTCCCAATGTTCACCCTGAGGTGATTGCATGAGTCGATGACGTCGACGAGCACCGTGGATTACCAGCGTACCGACGGCCGCGCCCTGCGCCTGACCTTCGCGGAACCCGACGGTGCCCTACGCGGCGGCCTCGTTGTCCTGCACGAAGGCGAAGGCATCACCGACGGCGTGGTTTTCCTCGTGGCCAGCCTGGCCGACGAGGGCTGGCTCACCGTCACGCCGCACATCGCCAGCGGCGAGCAGCTCACGCAGCAGGATCTCCTCGACGCGACCGACATCACACTCGAATGGCTCGTGGAACGCGGCGTCGACGCGGATCTGCGCGGTGTCGTCGGCTTCGACCTCGGCGGGACGGCGGCACTCGTCGTCGCGTCGCACCGGAAGCTCGGGGCCGCGGTCAGCGTCGGCGGCCAGCGCGTGACGGAGCTGCCGCGGCTGCTCGACATCGCCGGGCACGTCACCAGCCCGTGGCTCGGCATGTACGGCGACGCGGGCGACGACGCCGGCGGCGCCGAAGTGGAACAGCTGCGAGAGGCGGCGGCGTCGGCGGAGGTGGCCACGAACGTCGTGCGCTACCCGGGCGCCAACCACCGTTTCGACGCCGACCCCGGCGCGGCCGAAGAGGCCTGGCAGCGCACCCTCGACTGGTTCGACGCCCACCTCCGCTAGGACGCTGGCCGCGGAGGTTAGCGGCAGTTAACATCCTCGGGGTGACCCAGAATGCCGATGTTCCCGAAGTGCTCTGGCGACCCGACCCGAGCCGAGTGTCCGACACCCGAATCGAAGCGTTCCGCCGCTGGCTGCGCGAAGAACGCGGCGCGCCCGTCGACGACGACTACGACTCGCTGTGGCGCTACTCCGTGGAACACGTGCCCGAGTTCTGGGCGGCCGTCGCCGAGTTCTCCGGTGTGCTGTGGCACGACCGCCCGCGCGAAGTCCTGTCCGGCGAGATGCCGAACGCGAAGTGGTTCGACGGCGGCACGCTGAACTACGCGGAGCACGCGCTGAGCCCCGGCGTCGCGGGCGCGGCCAAGGCGGACGACGAGCTCGCCGTGATCTTCCACCGCGAAGACGGCCTCGCCGCGCAGCTCACGTACGGCGAGCTGCGCGCGCAGGTCGCGGCCGCGCGCGGGGCGTTGCGGGCACTGGGCGTCGAGAAGGGCGACCGCGTGGTGGCGCTCGCGCCGAACTGCCCGCAGACGCTCGTCGCGTTCCTCGCCACCGCGAGCCTGGGTGCGATCTGGTCGTCGTGCTCGCCGGACTTCGGGGTGCGCGCGATCTCCGACCGCTTCACGCAGATCGAGCCGAAGGTGCTCATCGCGGTCAACGGCTACGCCTACAACGGCCGCGAGTTCGACGTGCGCCCCACCGTCGAGCGGCTCCGCCACGAAATCCCGTCGCTGAGCGCGACGATCCTGGTCCAGTACGTGGGCGAGGGGACCGTTGACGGCACGCTCGACTGGACTGAGCTGCTCGCCGAGCACGCCGGAGCCGAACTCGCCTACGAGCCGGTGGAGTTCGCGCACCCGCTGTGGGTGCTGTACTCCTCGGGCACCACGGGCCTGCCGAAGGGGATCGTGCAAGGCCACGGCGGCATCGTCGTCGAGCACCTCAAGGCGCTGTCGCTGCAGTCCGACCTCGGGCCGGGTGAGCGGTTCTTCTGGTTCACCACCACCGGCTGGATGATGTGGAACTTCCTCATTTCGGGCCTGCTCGTCGGGACCACCATCGTCCTGTTCGACGGCAGCCCGGGCCACCCGGACCTGAACGCTCTGTGGCACCTGGCCGAGCAGCACCGCGTGACGTACTTCGGCACCTCGGCGCCGTTCATCCAGAGCTGCCTCAAGGCGGGGCTGGAGCCGGCGAAGCGCTACGACCTGAGTGCGTTGCGCGCGTTGGGTTCCACGGGTGCGCCGCTGTCGGTGGAGGGCTTCCGCTGGATCGCCGAGCAGATCGGCAAATCCGTGCAGATCTGCTCGGTGTCGGGCGGCACGGACCTGTGCGCGGCGTTCGTCGCGTCGGCGCCGGACGTGCCCGTGTGGCTCGGCGAGCTGTCGTGCCGGGCGCTCGGTGCGGCCGTCTCGGCGTACGACGAAGCCGGGAAACCACTGGTCGACGAGGTCGGCGAGCTGGTGATCACGGAACCGATGCCGTCGATGCCGGTGTTCTTCTGGAACGACCCCGAGGGCGCGCGGCTGCACGAGGCGTACTTCGACGTGTACCCGGGCGTCTGGCGCCACGGCGACTGGATCCGCGTCACCCCGCGCGGCTCCGCCGTGATCTACGGCCGCAGCGACTCGACGCTCAACCGCGGCGGCGTCCGCATGGGCACGGCCGAGTTCTACCGCGTCGTCGAGGGCTTCGACGAGGTCCTCGACTCCCTGGTCGTGGACACCTCCGCGGCCGGCAACGACGACGGGCAGCTCCTGTGTTTCCTCGTCCTCGCCCCGGGCATCCGGCTGGAAGACGTCGAGGCCAAGTTGCGGAAGGAGCTTCGTAGCGCTCTGTCACCACGGCACGTTCCGGACCGGTTCGTGGTGGTCGGCGAAATCCCCCGTACCTTGAACGGTAAGAAGTGTGAAGTGCCGGTGAAGAAGATACTCTCCGGAGTCGCGCCGGAGAAAGCCGTGAGCAGGGACGCGCTGGCAAACCCGGCCGCGCTCGCTCCGTTCACGGAGCTCGCCGGAAGGTGACGAAGCAGGGGGAAGCATGGCTGGGCCGTACGTGTTGCACGCGTGGTGACGGGGACACGCGCGCAGCACACCTGGCAGGTGGCGGGCGTGACGTCCGTCAAGGCGATCACCTGGGTGACCAGGCTCGCCGGCCTGCTGACTCTCCTGTCGGTGGTGGTGCCCGCCGGCCGTAACCTGCGCGGGCACCTCGCCGAGTGGCTGGAGCTGCCGCAGGAAGCCTCCGTCGCGGCCGCGACCGTGGCGATCGTCACCGGCGTGGTCTTGATCATGCTCGCGGCCGGGCTGCGGCGGCGCAAGCGCCGTGCGTGGCAGCTCGCCGTGGGCTTCACCGTGCTGCTGACGCTGGCGCACCTCGGGCTGCAGCACGTCTTCGGTGCGGGCGTGGTGACGGTGATCCTCCTGATCGGACTGATCGCCAACCGGCACTACTTCATCGCCGAACCCGACCCGGCCACGGGCCGCTGGCGCGCCGTGCGCGTGTTCCTGCAGCTGGTGCTGGCGGGGTTCGTGATCAACGTGGTGCTCCTGTCGGTGGCCGCCGGCCGGATGCTCGACCAGCTGAGCTTCCCGGATCGGCTGGCGCAGTCCGGGCTCGCGCTCGTGGGCGTGAGCGGCCCCGCCGTGTTCCACGGCGTATGGCTGGAGGACCTGTCGGCGGCCGTCGGGCTGCTGTTCAGCATCGCGGCCGTGCTCGTGTCGGCGTACTTCCTGCTGCGCTCGGCGGAGCCGGCGCCGCGGCTGTCGGACGACGAGCTGGCGCGGCTGCACGTGCTCCTGAAGGACCACGGCGAGCGCGACTCGCTGGGCTACTTCGCGCTGCGGCGCGACAAGTTCGCGGTGTTCTCGAAGACGGGCAAGGCGGCCGTGACCTACCGCGTGATCGCCGGCGTCGCCCTCACGTCCGCCGACCCGCTGGGCGACCACGAGGCGTGGCCCGGCGCGATCGAGCAGTACCTGGAGATCTGCAAGCGCAACGCGTGGGTGCCGGCCGCGATGGGTGCGTCGGAGCTCGGCGCCACGGTGTGGGCGCGCTTCGGCCTGGAGGTGCTGGAGATCGGCGACGAGGCCATCGTCGACACCGCCGGCTTCACCCTCGACGGCCGCATCATGCGCGGCGTGCGCCAGGCCGCGTCGCGCACGCGTCGGGCCGGGTACAAGGTGCTGGTGCGGCATTCGGAGGACCTGCGGCCCGGGGAGCTGGCCGAGCTCGTGTCCCTGGCCGCCACCTGGCGCGGCACGGAAACCGAGCGCGGGTTCTCGATGGCCCTGGGGCGCATGGGCGACCCCGGCGCTGTGATCGTGACGGCGGAACAGGGCGGCCGCGTGCGCGGCGTGCTGCAGTTCGTCCCGTGGGGCACGCGCGGGTTGTCACTCGACGTCATGCGCCGCGACCGCGCGGCCGACAACGGCGTGAACGAGCTGATGATCTCGGAACTCCTGACGTATTCGAAGGAACACGGCATCGACCACGTGTCCCTGAACTTCGCCGCGTTCCGGTCGTTGATGGAACAGGGCCAGCGCATCGGCGCGGGACCGGTCGCACGCGTCTCGGCGAAGGTGCTGCACTTCTTCTCGCGCTGGATCCAGATCGAGAGCCTGTACCGCTTCAACGCCAAGTTCCAGCCCCGGTGGGTGCCGCGTTACCTCGTGTACCCGGGCGTCCGCGAACTCCCGCGCGTCGGCATCGCCACCTTCGAGGCCGAGGGCTTGGGCGGCCGTTCCCCCTGGTTGCGGCGGTTGCTGCAACGCTGATCTTGGTTAGTGGGGGGTGCCTTCGCGGGGGGTGTGGGGGGTGTGTAACCTATCTGAGCAGTGGTCGTTCCGGCCCAGGAGGCTTCGCCTAGTCTGGTCTATGGCGCCGCACTGCTAATGCGGTTGGGGGTTACCCCCCCTCCCGGGTTCAAATCCCGGAGCCTCCGCTGGTGCCTGTTTCGGCAGGTGCTAGATTGACAACTGAACAAGCGCCCGTAGCTCAGCTGGATAGAGCATCTGACTACGGATCAGAAGGTCAGGGGTTCGAATCCCTTCGGGCGCACGTCTGGTTGAGACAGCGAGGAACCCCCTGCTAGCAGGGGGTTCCTCTTTTTTGTCTGCCTTGAGCATTCGGTTGGCGGGCCGAAGTATTTGATCTTGGTCCACGCTCTGGTCCACCAGCGCTGCTACCTTGATCGCATGGCAGCGAAGGGGGCAGTCGAGGGCGGCCGGCAGCGCGGGAGCATCCGGAGACACCGGGACAACTTCCAGGTGCGCGTGTCCGCAGGGAAAGATCCAGTCACCGGAGAGCGGATTGTGCTCACCGACTCGGTCGCGATCGAAAGGCCGGGGAACGAGCGGTCGGAGCGCGCGGCCTGGAAAGAGGCCGAGAAGGTCCGGACGCGTCTGCAAGGCGAGGCTGACTCCCTGAAGGTCGCGAGGACGAAGTCGACCTTTGGAGCGCTGCTCGACCAGTGGCTGCCGCAGGCTGAGATCGACCCCACAACTCGCATGAACTACGAGTGGATGATTCGAGATCACATCAGGCCGGTGCTAGGCGATGTCCCGCTGGTGCTGTTGCTCCGCGACGCTTCGGAGCGCCTGGAACGGTTCTATGGTGATCTTCGCCGCTGCCGGAAGCGGTGCGACGGCAGGCCCTTTGTGGAGCACCGTACCGCCGAGCCCCATGAGTGCCGCATCGTGCGCCACCAACGTCCTTCGGGCCGACCGTCCAGCAGTTGGCTTGATGAACACGACTGCGCGGCCGCAGAGTGCGCCGTCATTGAATGTCGGCAACACAAGTGCCAGCCCTACTCCGCATCCTCAGTTCGTTCATTCCACGCGATCATCAGCGGGGCGTTGAGCGCCGCGGTCCGGTGGAATCGCATCCCGTACAACCCGGCGCCGGCGGTCAAGCTGCCCGCCAAACGCAAACCTCAGCCTCGCCCGCCGTCGAGCCACGACATGGCGCGCATTATCGAGGCGGCCCACGAAAGCAGCGCGGAGTGGGGGACCTACGTCTGGCTCTCGGCAGTCACGGGTGCGCGCCGCGGGGAGGTCGTGGCGCTTCAATGGGAGGACATCGACTTCGCGGTGGGAAAGGTGCGCCTCGACGAGAACTTCGTACGAGGTCCGGATGGACTGATCATCAAGGACACGAAGACACACCAATGGCGGCGCGTCTCGCTCGATCCCGAGACCCTTGTGCTCCTGCAGCAGCACAAGGACGCGACCGTCGAGCAGCTGGCGAGCCTGAGACTCGCCCTGACGGGCAAGACCTGGCTCTTCTCCGCTCAGCCCGATTTCAGCAAACCGCGAGATCCGAGTGCCCTCACGCGGAAGTACAAGAAACTCGTCGCGGCGCTGGGGGTCGAGACCCAACTCAAGGAGCTGCGGCACTATTCGGCCACGGAACTCCTGACGTCGGGAACCGATCTGCGCACTGTGGCTGGCCGACTTGGACACGGCGACGGCACGACGACACTTCGCCACTACGCCGCGTGGGTCGGTGCTGCCGATGAAGCAGCAGCTGCGACCATCGGCAGCAAGATGCCGAGGCTTCACCGACGGCCGGAACGTACCCCGGAGACGAGGCGCGGTATCAGCTAACTGAACCTGCACGTGAGTACACCGGATTACTCGGGCGAGTGCCAGAAGTCGCCGTCCCTTCGAAATAGGCGGGAGCTCGCGTCGTTAGCCTGCCGCACCCAGTCGTCGATGAAGGCGCTGTCCGGCTCGGAGGGCCGTTCGAGCCATGCTTGTGCGGCGTGCCGAAGGGCGGTGTGTGCGTCGTGGATCGGAGTCTTTCCGGTCTCGTAGACGTCAGTTAGCTGAGCCCATGCGGTGTAGACAGCCCCGCCGTGCGGCAACCACTCAATGTCGTCGAGCAAGGTTCCCGGGATTTCGTCGGCGGCGTCGTAGGCGTCCCAGAGCTGGACTGCAGCGATCACGGTTCGCGCGAGCGGGTCGACGCGTTGTGTGAAGAGCGCCCACTCGCGCGCGAGATCGTCGTCGTCAGCGTTCACACAGCAACTTTAGGTGTCATCGTGCCGCCGAGCGGCCAACCCGGTGGGTTCCGCGTCGCACATCGACCGGCGGAAACCTGTCGCACATCACCGATGAGACAAACCTTAGACGAGAACGGCAGCCAGCGTCTTGTCGTCACTTACCTTCGCCCGCGGAAGTTTTCGACCGTCGGGATCTTCGTGCCTTTCCCAGTCCTCGCAGAACTTGAGAATCTTCTCAAGCTTCGACGCCCCTTCGTGCGCGCGGGCTTTCCAGTCTGCGAGTCCCAAATGGAACATAGGCCCGTACGCGCCGTCGGTGGCCAGGACGGCCCAAGTGATACGCCCACGCGGGACGGTCAGCGCCAGGGCGTGGTTCGCTGCGTCGGGTTCGGCTTCCGCAATCCAGTACCCCTCGGGTCGGTTTCGCCTCTTGCGCTGTTCCCGCTGCAAATCAGCGAGTAGCTCGCGGTGACGTGCGTCGTAGCCGTGGCCGGCCGCCACGCGGTTGCGGTAGGCACGATGCTCCGGAATGCCGAGGTTGGCGAGGCGGGAGTCGGTCAGGCCGCCTGTTTCGCCATCGTCGTTCCCGTAGTAGATCGCGCTGTCGCCCAGGCTCAACAGGTCGACGCCATCGTCTCGCACGCGGAGCAGACTGACTGTGCTCGATGGAGCGTTACCGGGTTTGAGCTGAAGTTCTTGAGCTGCGGCTTCGATCGCGCTTGCTACCGCTGTTGCGAGTTCGATGTCAGGTTGTTGGTCCAGGCAAGTTCGGATTCCTTCGCCGAGGAGGTCGACGTAGAGGCCCGTCGGCACATCGACGGGCTCGAAGGCGCTTGCGCCATCGAGAACGAGTGCCATGTGGTCGGTGACGACGACACGATCTTGGCTCTCAGCAGGTCCGGGGATTTGCGCGGTCGATACCTGCATTCTGATCACCAGCTGTACGGGCCGGCAACGAGCTCGCTACCCGTGATCGCGGTATCGCTGTCGAAGGTGCACTTGACGATGAGGCTGAACGACGTGTCGCCCTGCGAAGAGAACAGCTCGCGCACATTGGTTTCGAGGTAGTGGAGGACGCCGCTGGAGCCCACCGCGGTGATGCCCGCTACGTGTACCACTACACGATCTTCGTCCCGGTGCCGCGCGAAGTAGCCGAATTCCTCATCCTGTGGCGGATTTGCCAGCCTGGGGGAGAAGTACATCGCACCTGACTCGTGGTCGTCGATTCGCCAGCGTTCGTCTTCACGTGTGAACCCGAGGTGGACGTCTTGCGAGAGAAGGTTCGCGGCCACGGGGGCCGACCGCGGGCCGCAGATAATGATCGAGTCGCCGGCAGGTGGCGTTTCGAGGTCAGGCTCGATGTTGAACGGCTCGGCAGCGAGTGACAGGCCGACGAGGATGCTCTCGGCCTGCGCTCGGGCCGTCAGGTCCGCGGCATCGACGTATGTGCGCATTCGGTGGTCGGTGCCGTGGCGGAGCGGTACTCCCACAGCGACCGGACCGACGCCGAAGAATGCTCGCTCTTGCGCCGGCGCGCTGCCGCGGATCTGCGTGATCCGGCCCTTCGAGATGCCAAGCGCCTTCGCGATCTCGGTGTAGCTCAAGTTGAGGTCGCGGTGCGCCTCTTCGATCGCCGCCTTGCGGAGCCGCGACAGCTCCGTGGCTCGCTGCGTGTAGTGCGTCTGCAGCGCAGCTGCTCGGCGCGCGCGACGAAGGGGGTCGTTGTCGTCGCGCACCGAGTCGAAGTCGTCGACGTCCGCCATGGGCTGAGTTTAGAGGGGGTTGACAGTCTTCGCCTAGGGGGCCTACTCTGCCGTTTATCCCCCCTAAACAAGCTCACGCCGGACATGCACGGCGGCAGAGTTTAGAGGGGGTAAACCGACCGGATGGACCGGTGGTGCTGGCGAAGGGCTTTCACGTGGATCGCGCGTTGCGGGCAGGGGAGTCGGCGGAAATGCCGCATGGACCTGCGCAAACACGGGTAGAACCGACGTTTTACAACGTTGCCGAAGCGGCTGACCTGTTTCGGCTCGATCAGTCGACGATGTATCGCCACCTGCGTTCGGGCAGGTTCCCTGGATTGAAAATCGGTGGCCGCTACGTCGTGCCTCGCGTGGTCGTCGAGCGGCTCGTCAACGACGTGCTCGCGCTCGGCCACTGCATCGACGTTGCTGACTGGGCTGCTCGTTGGAACGAGCGCACGGTCGTCGTCGCGGGGGGTGCGGCCTGATGCGTACGTTCGGTGCGGTTTTGGTGGCGACAGTGTTGATCACCGTGGGTGTCGCGTTGAGCGGTGTGCACGCGAAGCTCGCGGTGATCTGGCCGTGGTTTGTGGTGGCGGGCGTCGCGATGGCGACCTTCCGCCTGGTGGAGTTGACGCGGGGCAACCTGGCCCGGGCGTCGGTGGTGGCCAGCGGTCTGGTGGGCCTGTCGGTGTGGTTTTTCGGCTGGGTGCCGGCGGCGACGCCGGGCTATGACGTGTGGCCGTGGGGCCTGCTGGGTGCGCCAGTGCTGGCGATCGGCGTGGCGGTGATGCTGCGGGGCCGGGGTGGTTCGCGTGGCCTGATCGGGCGGTGGTCGCGTCGTTCGCGTCGGAATGACGGTGTGGCGTCGCGGTGGCAGATCTGGCGGGTGGCGTCGCGGTTCGCGATGCGCCGGAAGGCGAAGTCGTTGAAGCCGAGCCTGCGGCAGGTCTCGTGGTGGCGTCGGTGGCGGACGCCGGTGACGGAGTACGCGACACGGCTGGCTCGGGTGGGCTGGCAGTGGATCTGGTCGCCGGTGGAGGACGTGACGCTGCGAGTAGGTGGTCCTCGCACCGGGAAGACGGGGGAGCTGGGCGGCCGGATCCTGGACGCGCCGGGCGCGGTGATCGCGACCAGCACCCGGACGGACCTGATCGACCTGACCGCCGCGGTGCGGCGGGGCCGGGGCCCGGTGTATGTGTTCAACCCGAGTGGGTTGGGCAAGCTCGACTCGACGATCACGTTCGATCCACTGGCGGGTTGCGCCTCGCCGGTGACCGCAACGCACCGGGCGAGCGACCTGCTGCCGGCCGCCGGCAGCGACGCGGAGCGCGAGTACTGGGTGTCGCAGGCCTCGCGGGCGCTGGCGGCGCTGCTGCACGCCGCGGCGCTGGGCGAGCTGTCGATGCGGGACGTGCTCGGCTGGGTCGCCGACCCGGAGAGTTCGACGGATGAGGTTCTGCGGCTGTTGCGCCGCTCGCCGGAACCGGCGTTCGAGCAGGACGCCCGCCAGTTCCTGACCACGAATGAACGCACCCGTTCCTCGATCACCACGACCGTGATGCCGGCGTTGGGCTGGCTGACCGATCCGACGGCCTCGGCGGCGGCTGAGGGCGGCAGCTTCGACGTGGCGCAACTGCTGGCCGAGCACGGCACCGTCTACATGCTCGGCGCCGAGGAAGGTCACACCGCCCCGTTGGTGGCGGCGCTGACCGCGCACATCGCCCGGGAGGCGCGGCGGATCGCATCGGAGCAGGCCGGTGGCCGGCTGGACCCGGCGCTGACGCTAGTGCTGGACGAGGCCGCCCTGATCTGTCCGATCCCGCTGGACAAGTGGACCGCGGACATGGGTGGCCGCAACGTGACCATCCACATCGGAGCCCAGTCCCGCGCTCAGCTCATCCAGCGGTGGGGGACCACCGGTGCGGGGTCGATCATGACGAACTCGGCGACCGTGCTGATTCTCGGTGGCTCGCGCGACCCGGACGACCTCAACGCCTACTCGATGCTGACGGCCGACCGCGACGAGCAGATCGACACTGAGGACGCCGACGGGAACGTCACCGGCCGCTCGCTGCGCAAGGTACCGGTGCTCTCGCCCGGGCAGATCTCCCAGTTGCCCGCGATGCACGCGGTGGTCATCCGCCGAGGTATGCCCGCCGCCGTCGGGAAGCTGCAGATGGCGTGGAAACGCCGCGACGTCAAGGCCGCCGCCCGCGCCGAGCGCAACGCCGCCCGGATCGAACGCTGGCTGCAGCGCCGCGACGAGTGGGCGATCCGCGTCGCCGCGTTCGTCGACGCCCTGGCCGACAAGGTCGAGCCGTGGCTGGCACGGATGCAGGAGCGCACCGCCAAGCCCGGCACGGACACCACCACCGAGGACGGGGGCGCGTGGCGGCCGGTACACGCGACGGCAACCCGGCTGGACGACGAGGAATCGCTGGCGCGGCTGGATGCCGAGCTGGACGCCGAATTCTCCACCACCCCCGGCAGCGAGCACACCGCTGACGACGAGTCGGAAGGGGAAGGGCGATGACCGCGTTCACGATGCAGCTGCCCGCGCTGATGGAGCGTGCCGGGCACGGCCTGATCTCCGCCGGCTACGACGCGAGCGAACCGTACGCGATCACCTTCGGATTCGACACGGTCCAGCCCGGCCTGGAGTGGGTGATCAGCCGGGACCTGCTGGCTGATGGCCTGATCCACGGGAAGGCCGGCGAGGGCGACGTGAAGGTCACCGCGCGTGGGGACCTGGTCGTGCTCGGTCTGTGCAGCCCGGACGGGTCAGCCGCCGTGGTGCTGCGCCGCGATGACGTCGACATCCTCCTCGACCGCGTCTATCGAATCGTGGCGCGTGGAGCCGAGTCGCAGCACCTGGACTGGTCGGACACGACCGAGTTCCCGGGGGTGGCGCTGTGAACACGGCCCGAGAAGGCGGCCGACCCGATCCGGTTCCGACGGAGCCGGCGTGGGCGCTGCACGACGCGCTGACCAGCCCGGCCGCCGAAGCCCAGCACCGGGCCCGTCTCGCCGCGGCCCGCACCCCCAGATCTCGAAAGAAGGCCACCCGATGATGTTCGCGACGATCAATTGGAAGTTCGACGAACTCGACGAATGCCACACCTTCGCTGCTGACCAGGATCTCTACCTGACGGTGCTGCGCGGCCTGTTCGACCAGGCTCCGAGCACCGTGGCGGCGCTGGTCGAGCTGCACGCTTCGATCCTGCGCCACGCGGAACACGACCTCGACCCCGATGGATACCTCGCTGCGGTGGCAGTGCTGTTCGGGCTGGTCCGGGCGGTGCGGCAGGCCCGCCGCGAGATCCCGGGAGAAGTTGTGCTCACCACCGTGGCCTACCTCGTACAGGCCGCCCGCCTGCGCCGCTACCGCCTTGACTACAGCGGCCACCTCGAGCTGGCCCGCTCATGGCTGGCCCACGCCTTCCTCGTCGGTGACGTCGAAGGTGGTGATCCCCGATGAGGACCATTGGTAACGAGACCTCGGCAGCGCTGGTGACACAGCTGTCACCATGGCGTGCCGCCGAGGCTGGCTGGCCCGCTGTCGACCACGATCAGCTTTTGGGCGGGCCATTCGCGGGCGTAGGAATCAAGGTCATTAGTGGCCTGCCACGACGGCTCTCCCGGCCTGGCCCGATGGAATCTGAACGTCCCGTTCGTCGTGTTCGTGGCGATGATGCAACGCACTGCCACCGGCTCGTCGAGCCCGTTCACCAGCCGGACCACTTCCAAGGCGAAGCCAAGCCCGTGCCGGAGCATCAGTGCTTGGTCTTCCTCGGAGATCACCGGCTCGCCGTCCGCCGACGATCTGACCTTGACCGGCACTGCGTCCTCAAGATGGAAGCTGCTGACAAAGCACTCCCAGCCTGTCAGGTCCGAAAACCGGCCTGGGGGCTCATCAGCCCAGCCCGAGTAGCCCGCGAACAGCAGGACCTCGCCGCGCCGAACGACACCTTCATTGAGAGTCTCACGCAGCATGGGCGCGAGCTCGGCCGGTGGTATGAACGCACCGTTCCCACTCGTCCCGAGTGCTCTGGCCGCGACGTCGTTCATACGCACCGTCAACACGGCAGACAGCGTCTCACCCCCCTCGAGCCGTTGAACGAGGCCCCGATCGACCGGGTGACCCGCGATGAACCTCGCCGGACCGTCCTACCCGACGCGCTCGCTGGCGCGGCCGCCGTGATGGGCCGCTCGCCCTTCGGCTGCCTCCGGACACCTCTGGGAGCTTGACATGAGCACCGACAACAACAACGCCACGTCTACGGGTATCGGCCCCTCGAGCCCGGGCGGCGCCAATGGTTCGGGGCCGGACAGCACGGTGCGTGCGGTGTGGGGGCTGGCCCGCGAGGTCGAGGGCCTGCGCACGCAGTTCGAGGACCAGGTCGGCGAGCTGCGGGCCAAGGTGGAGCCGCTGACAGCGATGCCGGAGAAGGTCTCCACGCTGGCGCGCACCGTCCGCGCGATCGCCGCGCAGCTCGCCGGCGCCGAGTCGGAGGTGCCGTCGTGGTCGTGGCTGGACCTCCCGGCGGACCTCGACCGCGCGCAGACGATGCTGACCGAGTTGACGGTGTGGCTGCGCCAGGTCTTCCTGCGCTATCCCGACGGCGCCGGTGTGTTGCCGGAGTGCTGGATGTGGCACCCCGACGTCGTCGAGGAGCTGGTGTGGTTGGCCGCGGCGTGGCACGCGGCCTACCGCGACGAGGACGCCACCGTCGCCCGTGCCGCGGACTGGCACGACCGCTACCGCCCGGGTGTGGTGCGGCGCATCAAGTCCAGTGCCGGCGGCTGCTCGCTGGAAAACCACGAGCACGACGGCCCCGCGCACCGGCCGGCACCAAGCGTGCCGATGGGCGAAGGCCTGGCCCCCATCGCCCTGTGGTGGGCCGAGGACCGCGACAACCCGGCGCCGGTGCCGACCGCCGAGCAGCTGGCCGCAGCGCAGGCCGCGGCCCGCCAGCGCCGAGGGGGTGTCCGGCGATGAGCGGCAGGGCGTACGAGCCAGACGGGCTCGAAACAGAGGTGTACGCGGCCTTGCACTCCCTGGCTGCGCGGTTCCTGCACGAGGGGGATCGGTTCGAGTGGGACGGCGCGATTTATGTTGCGGACGACTTCGCGGTTGAGCACGACGGGGTCGTCACGGTGCCGTTGGCGCTGAGCGACGGGTCGAACGGATGGGTCGATGTGCCGGCCAACGCCATGGTGGCGCTGTATCACGACGACGTACACGATTCAGCCGGGTCGACCGGCGCCGCAGCGGCGGGAGTGGACTGGACCGTGAACGACGCGGACTGGCGGTGGAACCCGCCGGCGTCCTCCCTCGTGCCCGAGCGCGAACCCGAGCCGGGTAGCTGGATCGCTCGCAACCTCCCGGCGACTCCCGTCCTGGTCGTGCCCGACGACTACGAGCCCGATTACCTCACGGCCGAGGAAGCCGAGCTGGAGCAGCTTGCCGTCGACAACGGCGCGGAAGGTCGACGTCCCTACACCGGGATGGCCGAGCCGATGGTTGTCAACCAGTCCGGCGTGCTGCGCCGTGGGGGCCCCGCCCCTGACGAGACACACGCCCACTGCGTCGGCGAGGACATGGAGGACGACACCTTCGCCGGCTGGTACGTCGGGGAATCAGAGGTTGACGACGCCTTCGACGCCTTCGAGGACTTCCTCGATCCGGTCGACGACGACACGTGGCCGAGCGTCCGCAGCGCAAATCCAATGGTCGCCGAGTTCTGGGCGCGGGTGCCCGCCGAGCCGGAGCCGACGCCGCTCGCCGAGGCGGTCGAGCAATGCGGGCAGGCGGTCGAGGAGGCCGCCGACGCGTCGCACCGCGTCGAGGTCACCGGTGAGGACGCCGAGCGCGCGCAGCGGCTGGCCCGCTGGAGCGCCGAGGACGAGACACACGAGAGCACCGAAGGGTGGGAGCAGGCATGAGCACGCAGGACACGACCCAGAAGACGTCGCGGTGGGCGACGCTGGCGGTGTTCGTGCCCGGCCTACTGGTGGCCCTGGGCGCAGCCGCGGCCACGGCACACGGCCTGTTCGAGGTCGCCGTCGCGTCGGGCGTGCCGGGCGGGATCGCCTGGATTTACCCGCTGATCACCGACGGGCTGGCGATCGTCGCCTACGCGGCCACCTCTCGACTGCAGGATCACGGCCGCCGGTATGCGTGGGCGGTGGTCATCCTCGCTGCCGGGCTGTCGGGGCTGGCCCAGGCGAGTTACCTCGCCGGCGGCGTCGGCGCCGCTCTTGACCCGGCCGCGGGGGAGGCGATGCCGGCGACTTCCGGTCTGCTGCGGTTCGGGGTCGGCGCGTGGCCGGCGCTCGCGGCGGCGATCGTGGCGCACCTGTTGTTCATGCTCGCCACCGCCCGCCGTACGGACGTCGACGCGGCAGTGGACGAGAGCACCGTGCCGGTGCCGGGCGCCGCGGTCGCGGTCGCGGACCGAGTCCCGCCGTCCGCTCCGCTCGCTCAGCCGGACCGTGTCCAGCGTTCCGCCGTTCAGTCACCGTCCGTCCAACCGGGCCCCGTACAACCGGAGGCGTTGAACACGTCCATGCCCCCGGTCCCGGGTGGACGTACAGCCGAGCCGTCCCCGGGCGTCCAGTCGCCGGGCGAGCGCGAGGCCGTCGAGGTGCCCGCGAAGCCGGAGCGTCCGGCCGCGGTGGCGTCCTCGCCGAAGAAGGACCGGGCGCGCGCGGAGGCGCGCAAGCACCAGGCCCGCACCGGCACCCTGCCCACGGTCGACGAACTCATGAAGTCCGCCGATGTCTCGCGAGGCACCGCCGGAACCGCCCTGCAGGAACTTCGGCAACAGCCCGCACCCCTGCACGTGATCACCGAACTCGACACCCAGCAGGCCAACTCATGAACCCAGCACCCCACATCACCACGTCAGTCATCAGGAAGCCACTCAGGAAGACCAAGACTCAGTCACGCACCACGATTCCCAGCTCAAGGACAAAGCCGAAGAACGATGCACACCTATGCATCACGATCTGTTGGGCCGGTGCGCCCTGGCGGGCGCCCGGGAACGCGCCCCGCGTTGGTGATCTTGAAATCCGTGAGTTGATCTTGTGTGGGGGTGCGGAATGCTGACGGTGTCGAACGGTTACTCGGTCAAGTACCTCACCGACGAGGTCGCCAAGGGCCGCGAGAACTACTACACCGACGCGGTCGCGGCCGGCGAGCCGCCGGGCCGCTGGTACGGCGCCGGCGCCGAGAAACTGGGCCTGACGGGGTTGGTCGACGAGCAGGACATGCGAGCGGTCTACGAACAGTTCATCGACCCCCGCGACGAGGCGTTCAAGGATCCGGCCCGGTGGGGTGAGGCGTCCACTCTGGGTCACACGGGCCGTAAGTATCCGACGGAGGACGAGTTGTACGCCGCCGCGTTGGATGCCGAGCCGAACGCGACGGCTGAACGCCGGACTGAACTTCGGCTGGAGGCGGGGAAGGCGGCGCGGAAGAACGTGGCCTTTTTGGACGCCACGTTCAGCGTTCAGAAGTCGGTGACGGTCCTGCACACCGCGTTCGAGGCGCAGCAAGTTGCGGCTGAACGGACGGCTGAACGCCTCTCGGACGCATTGGCCGCGGCGGCCGGGTCGGCGGGCGCGGACCCGGCTGAGTTGGCGGAACTGGCGCGTCAGCGCGATGACGCGGCCGCGGTGGCGGCGTCGTGGCGGGCGCACCGCGACGCGGTGGAGGACGCGATCTGGGCCGGGAACCGGGCGTCGTTGGACTATCTGGCCGAGCACGCCGGCTATTCGCGGGTCGGGCACCACGGCGGCGCTGCCGGGCGGTTCATCGACGCCCACGACCTTGTCGTGGCGTCGTTTTTCCAGCACGACTCGCGCAACCACGACCCGCAACTGCACATCCACAACGCAATCCTCAACCGCGTGCAAGGCAGCGACGGGCAGTGGCGCACCCTCGACGGCCGCGCCCTCTACGCCCACCGCGGCGCCGCCGCCGCGGTGGGGGAGCGCACCACCGAGGAACACCTGGCCAAGGCCCTGGGGGTGCGGTTCGCGGCGCGGCCGGACGGCAAGGCCCGCGAGGTGGTCGGCATCGATCAGCGGGTGATGGACTTGTTCGCCTCGCGCCGGCGCGCGATCACGAAGAAAACCGCCGCCCTGGTCGAGCAGTTCGAAGCGAAGTTCGGGCGGGAGCCGAACTCGCTGGAGCTGGACCGGCTGCAGCGCCAGGCCACCTTCGCGACCCGCAAGGCCAAGTCCCACGACGGCGAAACCACCGAGGAACGGCTGGAGCGGTGGGACCGGGAGCTGCGGGCCGAGGTCGCCGACGGTCTGGCCGGCGTCGCCCGCGACGTCCTGGCGCTGACCCACGAGCCGCGTGAGGCGGTGTCGTGGTCGCCGGAGGCGGTGCTCAAGACCGCGCTGGCCGATGTCCAGTCGACGAAGGCCGGGTGGACGGCACCGGACCTCACGCGCGCGATCAGCGACGCGTTGCCGGATCAGCTGGGCGATCTCGACGGCGCCGAGGTGACCCGCCTGCTGGACACGCTCACCACGGAGGGGCTGAAGCTGGCGACGCCGCTGGCCACCGACCGCCCCGGCGTCGCGGTGCTACCCGACGAGCTGAAGCTGGCCAACGGCCAGTCGGCCTACGAGGCTCCGGGCCGCAAGCTCTACGCCACCCCCGAGCACATCCACACCGAACGGGCGCTGGCCGCGGCGACCGCCCGCGGCGGCGCCCCGGCACTGGACGTGTCCGCCGTCGACAGCTTCGTGGCAGCACTGGCCGACACCGGCATGGTCCTCGGCGCCGACCAGGCCGCGGCCTTGCGCGGTGTGCTCGCCTCCGGTGCGGCCGTGGAGTCACTGGTCGGACCGGCCGGCACAGGGAAGTCCTTTGTGGTCGGCGCCCTGGCCAAGGCGTGGCAGGACCCGGCGTTGTGGGAGGGCTCGCAGCGGCGTGTCGTCGGTCTCGCGTCGAGCCAGGTCGCGACCGACGTGCTCGCCGGGGAAGGTTTGACCGCCCGCAACATCGCGCGGTGGCTGTCCGCGCAGGCCAAGCTCGGCGACGGCTCGACCCACCCCGAGCACCTGGAGTGGCAGCTCAACCCTGGCGACCTGGTCGTAGTGGACGAGTCGGCGATGGCCAACACCGCAGACCTGGCCCGCATCCACCACCACGTCGCCCAAGCCGGGGCGAAACTGCTGCTCACCGGCGATCACCGCCAGCTCGCCGCCGTCGGCGCCGGCGGTGGCATGGAGCTGATGGCTGAGGCGGGCGCCGCGTACGAGCTGACCGAGGTCCGCCGTTTTACGGCGGAGTGGGAACGCGCCGCGTCGTTGCGGCTGCGCGACGGCGACGAAACCGTGCTCGGCGACTACCACAAGCACGGGCGGATCCTCGACGGCGGAACCCGCGAGCAGGCCGAAGCCGCCGCCGCGAAGGCCTGGCTCGGGGACACCCTCGCCGGGAAGCACTCGATCCTGATCGTGGACACCAACGAGCAGGCCGCGCACCTGTGCGCCGAGCTGCGCCGCGAACTCGTGCGGCTCGGCAAGGTCGCCGAGACCGGGGTCCCGTTGGGCAAACAGGGCACCTACGCCGGCGTCGGCGACTTGGTCCAGGCCCGCTACAACGGCTGGAACCTCGCCGGAGTGGAGGGCAACCGGGAGGTGCCGATCAACCGCAAGCAGTACCGCGTCCTCGACGCCCGCGAGGACGGCAGCCTCATCGTCGCCCACGTCCTCGGCCGCGAAGACGGCGTCGGGGAAGTGCTGGGGGACCGGATCACCCTGCCCGCCACCTACGTCGAGGCGCACATGACTCTCGGCTACGCCTCCACCGTCCACAGCGCACAAGGCCTCACCGTGGACACCGCCCACTCGGTGGTGACCGAGTCGACCGGGCACGAAGCCCTCTACGTCGGGCTCACCCGCGGACGCCACGGCAACACCGCCCACGTCACGACCACCGCCGTGCCGGCCGACGCGCCCGACGGGGCGGCGCTGCAGGCGGTGCACCGCAACCCGTCCGCGGTACTCGCCGCCGCATTCACCGGCACCGGCCCCCAGCGCTCGGCACTGGCCGAGGCGACCGAGTCCGCCGCGGAAGCCGAGGCGATCCGCACCCCGGCCGAACTGCTGGCCGACGCCACCGAGCTCGCGACCGCGGGCCGCACCGCGCGGTGGCTGGACGCGCTGGTCGACGACGGCGTGCTGACGGAGAACCAGCGGGCCCGGATCGCCGCCGAGGACGGCGGGCCGACACTGGCGCGGCTGTTGCGCCGGGCCGAGCTGGCCGGGCACGACCCACGCCAGGTGCTGGCCGACGCGGTCACCGCACGCCCGCTGTCGGGGGCGCGGCAGCTGACGAACGTGCTGCACCACCGCATCGCCGAGTCCGTCACCTTGGACCCGGTCGGGGACTCCTACGCCGACCGTATTCCGCAGGTCGAGGACCCGCAGTGGGCCGCCTACCTACACATCCTCGCCGACGCCGCCGACGCCCGCCAGCACGACCTCGGCCAAGCCCTGGCCGAGGAACCCGAGCAGTGGGCGCTGGAAGCGTTCGGGCCGGTGCCCGACGACCCGAACCTGCACAAGGAGTGGATCAAGCAGGCTGGGGCGGTCGCCGCCTACCGGGAGCTGACCGGGCACGAGGACCCGGAGACGGCGCTGGGGGCAGCGCCGAAGGCAGGGCAGATCGAGGCCTACGCATCGTGGCGCTCGGCCTGGCGGGCGCTGGGCCGCCCGGAGTCCGGGCGCGACGAGCTGGAGATGTCCGACGGGCAACTGCTCGTGCGGATGCGGGCGTGGGAGCGGGAAAAGGCGTGGGGCCCGGAGTTCGTCGCCAACGAACTCGCCGGTACCCACCAGAGCATCGACGCCCGCCGCCGCGAAGCCGCGCTGCGCCGCGCCGAAGCCGACGCCGCCACCGACGACAGCGAGCGGGAACGACTGCTGCAAGAAGCCGGTGAGGCCGACGCGCTCGCCGACGTGCTCACCGGGCGCGCTGCCGAGCTGGAGGCCGCCGACGACGCGCGGGCGGCGTGGTATGCCCACACGGCCGAAACCCGGGCCGCGGCCGAGCGGGCCGGGATCGAGCTGTCCGGGCGCAACGTCGACACCGACCCGGTCGAGGAAGTGACCACCGCGGAATGGCTCGCCGCACACCGCGAGCACATGGCCGTCGAGGACGTCCACCGCGACGTCACCGAGGAGCACGACCTCACCGACGTCGTCGAGCAGCGCGCCGCCGACGTGTACACCGTCGCCGACGACGACGCGGCCGACGGCGCGTGCGCGCCGATGGTTGAGACCGAGGTCGACGACGTTCGCGACGTCGCCGCCGAGGAGGAGTCGCTGGTTGACTCGGAGGAGGTGCGGGTTCCTTCTGCCGAGGAAACGGCCGAATCGATCGAGCAGGCGCAGCGCGCGCTGCGGGAGATCGAAGCCCGCCAGGCGGTCGAGGCCCGCCACGCGGACGAGGAAGCGCAGTCGGCGGAGATGTACCGGCGCCACACTGACGACGCCGCCACTACCGCGGCGGTCGACGACGGCGAGGTCTACACGCGATGAACGCTCAGCCTGGGATATGGGCCGGGACTTCCATCGGCGCTGTGCCGCTGCGCTGCCACGCCCACCCCAGGGCGAGCACGATCGACTCGAGCCAACCCGGGCGCTCGGCCAGCCACGCCGGCACCGGGCGGCGGAACAGCAATACTTCCGCCGCGACGCACTCGGCCTGGATCGTCTCCTCGTGCGCCAATCCGGTGCGCTCGGTCACTGGCGCGTACGCAAGGAACGTGCGGCCGGTCTCCAGCCGGACGGTGGCGCAGGCCAGCCAGCGGCACACGTCGACGACGCCGAGCGCGGCCCAGCTGCGTTCGGCGTCGTAGCGCTGCTCGGCCGCGAGCCACAGACGCGCGAAGTCGACCACCGGCACATGCAGATTGCGCGGCGGGATCTTGTCGAAATCGCGTCCAGTCAGCTCCATACCCCCAGCGTGACACGGGGCACCGACAAAAACACCAGCCCGAATGGGGCCGGCACGGCGATGTCCGGTCGCTTCCACTGAGACCGCCCTCTGCGGGCGGAACAAGGTGCCGCGCAAGCGCGGCCTGTGTCTTCGAGCTTCGCAGCCCGGCTTAGCACGGCCCCCACTCACGATCAAGGGGCCCGAAAACTTTTGAACCCACAAAAAGCGCGTGGCTTCAAAACTTTTCGGCCTGATCCCTTGATCGCGAGCCTCTGGGGCCGCGCGGGGCGCCGATAAGGGCGACGGCCGAAGCCGACGCCCGCCCTGTCGGGCAGCGAAGAAAACCACCCACTCACGCGGGAATCCAGTCCACGAACGGGAGATCACCCATGGTGCGCAAGAACAAGCCCACCGACGAGGAAATGGCCAAGCGACACGGCATGACCGCCGAGCAGTGGCGCCATGCCAAGGCCCAGACCAAAGCCGCACGCGATCGCGGGAAGCGCCCGGCCAGCGCTGCCGGTGCCGAGACCAAGCTCGCCGGCTGGGGCCCGGTCGAAGGCCAGGAACAGCTGTTCGCCTACGAGCACAACCACCAGTGACCAGCCACGGAGCCAACGTCATGGACCTCACCACCGCGATCACGCACGCCACCGACTTGGTACCGCGACAGGTACACCAACCCGCACTTCACCTACGCCGAAGCCGTCCTGGAAACCCGCGAAGAGCTTCACGAAGAACTCCAGCACGAAGAGCCCAACCTCGGCGACGACGAAGCGAACGCCGCGTTCCTGGCGATCCTGCACGCCGACCGGGCCGAGCTGGCCGATGCCCTCACGGCACTGATCAGCCAGCCAGCCGCCGAGTCTCCGGCGTGGCCGTCCGCACTATCACCACCGCCGGACACCAATCACTCGTCGGCTGGCCCACCGGCCGCGCCGCGGTCGAGCAGTGCACCTTCCGGATGCTCGCCCCGCACGAAATCGCCGCCAGCATGGGCTTCGCCAAAGACTACAAGGTCAAAGGCTCCAACCGCGACCGCGTCCGCGGCTACGGCAACGCCGTCACCCCACCCGCCGCCGAAATCCTCATCTCCGCCCTCGTCGAAACGATCAGCGCCGAGGACGTCAATTCGACACACTGAAGCGCTGTTCCGGCCGGGCTGCAGGACCTTTGGGTTGCCGCAGCCCGGCTTTCGTGTGCCGTCTAGTTCACTCGTGAGGGGAGTACGGCCGTACTGCACGATGTGTCACGGGATCCGTTCAGGCCCAACCCTTTTGAAGGCACGGTAGAGCGCTCGGATCCGCTTGAGGATCATGGAAACCGTAAGAAGCATCTGGGAGGCCAGGGCCACGACGAGCGCGCTGACGGGCGTCGTCAGCGCTTGGCTGGTGTCAGTGAAGAGCGCGAGGCCGCCGAGCAGAGACGTGAGCACCAGACCGAGCAGGACCGCGTATGAGATGTTCGCCCTGAGCTCGTCGACCAACCTGGTCACGGTGTCGAGATACGCGGGGTCCGTACGGTCCGTGGCGCGCATCGTCAGGTCGAAGAGCAGCACGAACACGTTGAAGATCAGGCCGGTCAAGATCGCCACTGCGGCCAGGACTTCCGGTACGTGCGCGGCATGAGCGCCCCGGAGCCAGACCAGCCCGCCCAGGGCCGCGGGTATGCCAACGAACACGGCGTAGTCGCGTAGGCGGGCCCGCCCAGTCTCATGGTCCCGCAGCGTCTCGTAGTGATCGACGAGCAGGCTCAGGCTCGAGAACTTGCTGCTAGCTCTCGTCCACCTCCGGACCATCCGGTGCCTCCTGCGTCGGCAGCTCAAGGGCTGTTTTCCGGCTTTCCTCAGACCAGTCACCAGTCTGCCAGTCGGCACCGACAAGAGCGCCAAACGCGCCCGCTACCTCGTGGACCATGCCGTTGACCTGCGCGTAGAAGTCTTCGTCGTCGACGCGGTCCCGGCCGCGTAGTTCGTAGACAAACGACGGCATGCGCTCGGCGGCGATCGAGAGCGTGGTGCTCCGGCCGCCGACCTCCATCTTGACGTTCAACTCGTCGAAAGCCAGGTCGCCTACGGACAGCAGTCGCTGCCGAGCCTGGCTATTTGTCCGAAACTTCTCCGTCAGGGTCCTCGTGAGCTCGGGGATCCTGCCCTTGCTGATCTTCATCTCCAGCCGCCCGAAGGGGGCGTCTTTCGCCGGAACCTCAAGCTGATCTGCAATGTCAGACGGGAGTCCGCTTCGGCGGAGCGTGACGGCACCGATGTGCGCTTGGTCGAGGAAAGCGCGGAGGGCTTCTTCGTGAACGACTGCGTCGAAGTCGATCACGAGTTGTGTGTGAGCTCGGAAACTGCGTTTCAGCAACGGAATGAGTTGGGAAGTACCTGTTGCGCCAGACTGCGACTCCAGGGCGAGAAGCCCGACCGTCGACTTGGAGCCAGCAACGATCAGCGCCCGCCGTTCGTTGCTTTCGATGTGGCGCTCGGCGCGCATGAACACCGGGCTCCCGTTCATAGCTGCAGGGTCCGTGAACGTCGAGTTTGTACCGCTGGTACCAAGATCGACTTTGAACCTGATCGATCGACCGACGGGTTCGACCGACGTCACGGTGACGTGCTTGTTCTTCTCGTCTACCCGCTTGTCCTTCAGGCCGTTGAGGACGCCGTAAAGTGCGACAACTCCGTCACGGCGGAATGCGTCCGTCCCTTGTGCAACTGTGCTCTCACCTAGTAGCTCGCCAAGCGGCAGCGGCGCCTCTTTTGCTCGCGCGCGATGCACGCTGAAGGTGTAGAACCTGTAACCGTACTTCCCCACCGAATCGGTCCCCTCGACGAAATGATCAATCATTGTAGACCTCGGGGTTGGCGGCGAGGTTCCACCGGTATCCATGCGTGAAGGTTCACCTATTGCCCTTCCGTCAGTAATCCGTTCGTAGCCGGTGTAGCCGGGGCCGAAGGCGACTAGTAAACCTCCCGACCGAGGCTTCTACCTCAACCTCGACGGACCAGTCCCGGGACGGTAGGGAGTACTCGATCGGCGGCCGACCGAATACTCCGCTGGACACCCGAACTGCTGCCTCACCAGTGATCGCGACGCGTTCGCCGATCTGGTCTCGCAACGATCGAGCATGCTCGCCGGGTGGGCTGCCGAACGTTGCTCGAATGCCCACCCGGCGGCGATACTGCTAGCGCAGGTAGTAGTGCTGCACTATCGGGCTGATCAGCGAGATGAGCACGATCAGCAGCTTGAGGTACTGCATGCGCAGTTCGACGGAATGGCGCCGGCCAGGGCCGTTACCCCTGGTGCGGCGCCTTCTTCGGTTCTTGCTCGGGGTGGTCAAGTCTCTCCTCACAACGAGAAGGCCTCGTGGTCTGAGGCGGGTTGTCCCGGCGCGGCCGGCGCGCGTCGGGACGGGGGTGGACTTGCCGGGGCTTGTGGCTCGGGTCGGTCCGGCGTCATCGTGGGTCACCCGGACGGGCGAGCGCAATTCCGGGTGTTGACCGTCCTGTGGATAGTTTGTGGACAAGTGTTGTGAGCTGCGGTCGAGGAGTGTGGACGTGCTGGGGACAAACGCTGCCGCCTGCGCTTCTGACGTCGGAAAATGTGGTTAACACCTGCTCGCGAAACTGTGTCGCGAGAAAATCCCGCTGAGCCTCTCGGGCGACCGCTTAGCCGTTACGTGTTTGGTCCGTCGCGTCGCCGAGCAGGCTAGCGTCCGCGCTCGGTGTGGCTAGCTCTCATTCGAGACGCGAGCAGATGACACGTCTCGGGCGCCGAAGCTCCGCGATCGCGTCAAGCTACGAGGCCGTCACGTTGCCTGGTCAATGGGATCCACGATGTGCGAAACGACGTCTGGACCGTCCACGTGAGGCATTGGATACGACAGCGAGGTCAGTCTGACCAGCACCGGGACGTCTGAGGTTGGGCCTTTGTGCGAAACGCTAGGCGGACTGCCGAACCGGCCGAATTCGGTGCAGTGGCCCTGCCTACGGCGTGAGCCGCGCGGCCGCGTCGAGCATGTGCTGGCAGTAGCGCGGTTCGCCCACTTTGGGCAGCGGTAGCCATTCGGCGAACCCCCGCGCTTCCGGGGTGTCTTCGATCAGGGTGGTGGTCCATCTGTACCCGACGCCGCGTTGCACCGCGCGCAGCGCCCGCACCCGATGGTCACCGCGCATCCAGTCCGGCACGTCGGTGAACCAGTCCAGGCGGGAGAACGCGGCGAGCGCGAGGACCCGCCCGTAGCCGCGGCGCCGGACCTGGCCGTCGACCTGGACGTGCTCGAGCACCCCGAGGCGGTCCGCGGTGCATACCGCGAGCGTGGCCGCGCCGACGGGGTGGCCGTCCAGGTGCAGCTCGATCCGGCCGGGTCCGGCGGCTTCGTCCGGTGGGACGGCGACCAGTTCCAGCCCCGCCCCCGTGGCCTCCTCCGCATCGGTCTGTTCGTAGGCGGGGTCGATGAGGGCCCACTGGTGATCGGCGTGGCCGTCGTCGCGGCAGCGGTGGCAGAGCAGCGAGTGCAGGCGCAGCGCCGCGACCCACGAGAACGTGCCCGAGTCGGTCACGGCGTGCCGGCGCGGGCAGTGCTGCGGCGGGTGGACGGTAAGTGTCCCGTCCGGGTTCAGCTCATGCCGCAGCGCCGGTCGCACCGGGAGGTCCGCGCTGCCGTACTCGCCAGGCGGGCGACGATCTTCGAACACGCGAGCGAGTTTACGGCCTGCGTTGCTGGTCAGCGGGTTGATGATGGACACATGCCCGTGCCGGACCTGCCGCTGCGGCTCGCCGTGGTCGAGCCGGCCGCGGTGCTGCCCACCGGCGGGTACGAGTACTCGCCGAAGCTGGATGGGTGGCGGTGCGTGGCGCACGTGCCGGGTGGGGTGCTGCAGTCGCGCACCGGCAGCGACCTGACCGACCGGTTCCCCGGGGTCCTCGAGTCGGCGGCCGCGCTGGGTCGGGTGGTGTTCGACGGTGAGCTGTGCGCCTACCGGCAGGGTCGGCTGGAGTTCGCGGCGCTGGGCTACGGCCCGGCCCGGCGCCGCGCCGAGGGCATCGCCGTGGTGTACGTGGCGTTCGACCTGCTCGGCGCCCGCGGCCGCGACCTGCGGCTGTGGCCCCTGTCGCGCCGGCGCGAGCGGCTCGCCGCCGTGGTCGGCGCCGGCAACGCTGGCGTGCAACTGATGCTCTCGACCCTCGACCGCACCCAGGGCCAGGCGTGGATCAGCGCCGAGCAGGCGGCCGTCGGCATCGAGGGGACGGTCGCGAAGCCACTGGCCAGCCGCTACCCGCTGCGCGGGGGCCGCGCCGGATGGGTCAAGGTCCGCCACTACGACGACGTCGACGCGCTCGTGCTCGGCGTGACCGGCAGCCCCACCCGGCCAACCGCGCTGGTGCTCGGCCAGACCGACCGGCGCGGGCGGGTACGCGCGGTCGGCCTGTCGGCGCCCCTGTCGCGGACTGCGCTCGGGTCGCTGTCCGGTCGGCTCCGCCTCGCCAAAGGCGGGCCTCAGCGAGCCTCCGGGGTTCTCGCCGGTCTCCCCGGGGCCGAAGACTTCACCTTCTGGCCTGTCGAGCCCGGTGTGGCGGTCGAGGCGCGCGCGGACCGCGCCTTTGAACTGGGCCGATACCGGCATCGAGTGTCCGTCGTGCGCGCGAAGCCGGATCAGTAGTCAAGAGCGGGTCGTCCGTTTGCTCGCCGGCGCCACGGCAAGGGGCGTGACCCTGGTATGCCGCTGCGGCTTGACCGGAATCAACGGCCCGGATCTGCTCGCTGTCCGGAGCGCGCCACCACCGCCGTAAGGCGTCGGTCGTTTCTCACCCTTTTTCAACACTGCCCTGACCGCCGCCGAGTGGCCCTGTGTCGCCGCTGACCACCTGCTCGGCCACATCGAGCCTCATGCCAGAGCGCACCGATCGGTGCTCAGCCGCGGCCGGGCCCGGCGGCACGGCGCTACACACCGGGATGGTGGCCATGGAGGATGGCGAGGATGCGGCCTTTCCAACACAAATACCTCGTCACAACGAGCCCACCCGTCGCTGAGGTGGTCCTTCGGCATACCGGCGGGGGTGTGGTGCGGGCGTCGAGAGGGTGAGCGGCGGTGACGCACGAAGAACCGCACGCCCGCGACGGCGGGGCCGGTCGTCGGGGTTTCGCGGAAGAAACCGGAACGGACGCGGCGCCCCGGGAGTACCAGAAGCTGCACCAGCCCGCGGCTGCGTCCTCCGGCCGTCGCCGGCTGGCCTGCGTGCTGCGGATCGTGTTCGGGGTGGTGTGGGCGATCGACGCCTCCTTCAAGTGGCGGCCTGAGTTCCTGCGGGGCCAGGTGTTCGCGCACCAGTTCGGCATCCACGACCAGGTCACCACTCCCGTCATCCGCCAGTGGATCGACCTGTGGCAGTACATCGGGGCCGTGGCGCCCGCGGGACTGGGCGTCGGGACGGCCATTGTCGAAACGCTCATCGCGGTCGGCCTCCTCACCGGCACACTGTCCAATGTGGTCTATGTCGGGAGCGCCGTGTACTCGTTCGGGATCTGGTCCGCGGCGGAAGCGTTCGGCCTCCCATGGTTCGCGGCAGGCGCTACCGACATCGGCCCGTCGATCGGGTACATCATCGCTGCCCTCGCCCTGCTGGCCGCGCCGGGCAACGCCCTATGGAGCGTCGATCGCGCCCTCCGGCCACGACTCGGCAAGTACGGCTGGCTGTGCGGCGATTGAGCCTCGCCCCGCGACCGGTCGATCACCGCGCACGAGGTTTGTAGCGCCGACGTCTCCTCGACGCTGGGCGCGGTGCCGGCCGGTGTGCGAACGCAGACCCGCCGCAGCCAACCGTGACTCGGCGCTCGTCAGGGTGGTAGTCGCGGGGGTCAACGGCTCGGCTCCGCGGTCGTGCCTGCTCGCAGCGGTTGGAACGCGGCCCGCAGCTCGGCCGCGAACAGCTGGGGTTCTTCCCACGCGGCGAAGTGACCGCCCCGCTGCGCCTCGTGGAAGTAGTTGAGGGTGGGGTAGGCCTGTTCGGCCCAGCTGTGCGGGGTCTGCCAGATTTCGCCGGGGAACGTGGTGAACCCGACCGGGACCCGGACCGGGGGTGGCGGCGGTGGGTTCTGGGCGGCGGGTGCGTCGGGCCCGTAGGCCTCCCAGTACGACCGGGCGGCGGAGGCCCCGGTGCCAGTGAGCCAGTACGTGGTGATGTTGTCCAGGACGTGGTCGGGGGTCAGGTTGCCGGTGGGCTGCCCGTCGAGGAAGGCCCGGGCGATCTTGTGGTAGGCGTCGGTGTCGTGGTCGAGCATCCAGGCGGCGAGGGCCGCGGGTGAGTCCAGGAGCGCGTAGCCGATGGTCTGGGGCCGGGTGGCTTGTTCGACGAAGTAGCCGTTGCCGCTGGTCTGGAACGTGGTGATCGCCGCCTGCGCCGCTCGTTCCTGCTCGGTTTCCGCGGGCAGGGCGGCGGGGTCGTTCAGCGCGGGTACGAGCAGGTTGGTGTGGATGCCCACCAGGCCCTCGGGTGCCTGGCGGCCCATCGCGTCGGTGACGCCGGCGCCGACGTCGCCGCCCTGCGCCACGAAGCGGGTGTAGCCGAGGCGGCGCATCAGCTCGGTCCAGGCGCGCGCGGTGCGGCCGAGGTCCCAGCCGAGTTCGCCCGGCTCGGCGGAGAAGCCGTAGCCGGGCAGGGACGGGAGCACGACGTGGAATGCGTCCTGGGCGAGGCCGCTGTGATTGGTTGGGTCGGTGAGCGGGTCGATTGAATCGAGCAGCTCCATGACGGAGCCGGGCCAGCCGTGCGTCATGATCAGCGGCAACGCGTCGTGCCGTGACCGCACGTGCAGGAAGTGGATCTGCACACCGTCGATCTCGGTGGTGAACTGCGGCAGCGCGTTCAGCCGCGCCTCGACGCGGCCCACGTCGTACCCGTCCTCCCAGTAGCTGCAAACCGCCTGCAGCACCGCCAACTGCACGCCCTGGGAACGGTCCCTGACGAGTTCCCGGCTCGGCCACCGGGTCGCGGTAAGGCGACGTCGCAGGTCATCGAATGCCTCGCGCGGGACGGCCACCGAGAACGGACGGATGGCATCGGTTCCGTGTTCAGCAGTCGTTGCCACAATAACCCCCTGAACCGCAGGTGAAGGCGACTTGGCAGCTTGACATGCGGTGGGCTGACGCGGACCACCCTTCAGGGATGACCCGTGCACGATTGTGCGCAGGCTCTTTCCGCCTCAGCACCAAGCTCTGCGGTCCCTGATCCGATAGTGCCGGTCCAGCTTGCCACTGCAGACGACGGGAGAGAGGCAGTGCGCCAATGCCTGTGCGGCCGTCGCGTGCCTCGGCTTGTTCAGGCCGCGCACCTCAAGATGGACGCTCTCGCCGGAAGTCCACGAGCGCGGCCCTGGGGCGACGGCGGTACCGACCACGGCTGCGGCGATGAGCTCGGCGATCGCGCCGACCACGCCGAACGTTTCGAGCAGCCGCACGGGGATACTTGCCGCGTTTCGACGTGCTGGCTTGCTCGGGCTCTTTCGTCGCCGCGCGGGGCGTTCTCCGCGGGTCGGAGACCTCGCCTTACACTCGGCAGACTTGCCCTGCCGCGGAAGGCAGTTGTTGCGGTGCAGCCTCAGGTTTGGGCCGTACGCGCCGTTGGTGGCTTGCGTTCCTCTAGCGCTTGGTGGGCGCCGGCTACCTCGGGTTGGCCGGCCATTGTCGGCCGCTCGCCCGCCGCCCGCTTCAGCGGCCGGTGGGCACTAGCGATTTCAGTCTGGCTAGCGAGCACAGTGCCGAAAAATTCAGCTTCCGTCCATTGGTGTACCGCTTCGCAGACTGCGTTTTCGGTACCTCGCTCGTGGTGCACTACGCGTCCATCGACCCAGACGATCAGCGCGACGAGATCTTCACGGACAGGCGTCAGGCCGATTGTGACGTGCCGACCGTGGTGGTCGAAGTCGCGCTCGGCAACCACCCACTGGCGCGTGGTCGAACTCCGAGCCACATCCCAGGCGGAGTCGTACGCAAGATCGTTGATCGACCGAGGCGTCGGAGCATCGGTGAACCTGTCCTGCACGAATACAATGCTCTCGCATGCTTCGAGATGGGTGAAGCCCAACCCGCCGGCAATCCCGGCAACGGTTCCACCCCCACGTGTCCGGTTAAATAAGGGGCGTCGGGGGTGCGATTCAGTGTCGGTGGCTCCGCGTCGAACGCGAGTGCACCGTCGTCAGCTGACGTATGCGGACCGGGGCCGATCCTCGTCGACGATCATTGGGTCGCGCTGATCGGGTGCGATGGTGGGCACGTGCTGCCTCACGCTCGACGCTCTGAGCAGTCCGTGTGGCTGAGGATCGCACGGTGTCACGCTGCGGCAGACTTCACTCGTTCCGGAAACTGCGACGTCGCCGACGTACGCGGCCGATACTTCGAAGTCGCCGCGAGGCGACGGTGTGAGGCCGAGCGGTTCGGGGGGTGTGCTGTGCGGATCGGATGCCGCTGGGGCCATCGAGACCGACCTCACCGATCGTTCAGCAAGCGACTGGCGGAGAGCCAGACGGTGTAAGGGTTGATGCGTTCGGGGTAGAGCTTGACCATGCCGGCGTAGAACTCGGCGCGCGTCGGTTGGGTCGCGAGCAGGTTGGCCGCGTGGTCGAGGTAGGCGTGGGTGTTGCCGATGTTGGTGGGGGAGTCATCGCGGGCTGGGTCCTTGTGGCCGGCGACGACGTTGACGGCGCGCAGTGATTCCACCACGTCCAGCGCCCGGTGCCAGGCTTCCATGCCTCCGCCGGTGGTTTCGGCGAGGTACTGGTGAACGTTGTTGTAGACGACGTCGCCCGCGGCGACCAGACCGATGGACGGTGCATGTAGGACTGTCGTGTCGTCGGTGTCGCTGTGGCCGGCGTCGACTGCGACCAGTGTGTGTCCGTCCACGGTGAAGCCGCCGGCGGGGACAGGGCGCGCTAGGACCGGGATCGGGTTTGCGGGGAGCTGTCCGGGGAACCACTGCGCCCACGTTCCGGCCGGGACGCCGTCCGGGGTGTTCTTGACCATCCGGTCGACCGTGGCCGCGCTTGCGTGAACTGTCACGCCCGGGAAGCGGCGGGCGAGCTCTCCGGTGGAGAGCCAGTGGTCGGCGTGCCAGTGGGTGATGTAGATGTGAGCGAGGCGTTTGCCGAACGCCTCGACCCAATCGGCCAGTGACCTCGCCTGCGCGAGGGTGAGGGGTGGGTCGACCAGCGCGGCCTCGGTGGGGCCGAAGACAAGGGTGTGAGACAGCGGCGACCACTGCGGTTGCGTCCCGGCCGCTGGAGGCAGGGCGTGGATTGGGAGCGGCGCGGAGATGAAGACGCGGTACTGAAGGGTGCTTCTTGCGGACATAGCCGGACTCCCGTCCTCAGGCGCCCAACGGTACGCGCAGGCGGCCCGCACAAAACGGTCAGCTGGTGCCGAAGACGAATCCGGTGGCGGGTGTCCAGCATGGTGTCCGAAGCGACAGGCCTGCGGTGAGACCGCGGGCCCGTCGCGTTCGGGAGCCGGGGTGCTGCGGAGTGTCTAGCCGATGCCGGTGACCTGCAGGGCTGTGGTCCAGTTGCTCTTGATCGCGGAGCGGGCCGCAGACAGGGTAATGGTGCCGGCGCAGACGGCGTTCTTCAGCTTGGTCTCGGTGCCGTCCTTGGTGTAGGCGGTCTTGGTGCCCGAGTAAGGCTCGGGCCACAGGTTGCCGGGGTCCTTCGGAGCGCCGCCGAGTTCGAGGGGGACGAGGTGGTCTTCTTCGTAGTCGGCGAGGTTGGTGTCGCTGTAGCCGTAGTCGGCGATGCCCTGGACTTTGAGCGCGTTGGTGTAGGTCGTGGACGGGCGCACGGTGGCGGTCCAGCCCGAGACGCAGATGGTGGTGTGGATGGTGGACTGGGTGACGGCCGAGTTGTAGCTGCCTGGCGTGCAACTCGAGTCGGGCAGCGGCAGGAACGAGCGAGAACAGGTCGCGGCCTCAGCCACGCCAGCGGTGACGATCACACCACCGCCGACGAGCGCGACAACGGCCCACACCGCGGTGACCGAGCGAACGAGGACACGCATGCGACGCCTCCGGAATGCCTCCCCGGGCCGAGTCGCCGGGGGCGTTGACATCGCACCTCACCAGCAGAGCACCCGAAAAGAACCACCCTCGTGAACACTTTGTGTCAGCGCAGAATCACCGACGCAAACATCATCGTTGTCAACAGCCGTACGGCATACAACGACCGGCGCGAAACTCCCAACCCGCACATACCGGGCCCCATTGGCGCCGGCAGCTTGCTGGGTTCGCCACCGTCGATGCCGCATTCCTTGAGCACGCGGTCCGGTCAAGTGCTCGACACCGTCAACCCGTGAATTCTGCCGGTTGCGACGCCACCACCGTCTACCCGTCGGCGGAATCGGTGGGCCGGGCCTCCGGAGCTGAGGGGGAGGGTGCCCGCCGGAGGCGCGGGAACGGTAGCAACCAACCCCGGGTCTTGCCGGGTGGGGGGCCAGCCGTCGACGGAGCGGGTGTTCCCGCCACCGTCAACGCCGTGGGAGGTATCCGCCGCAGACGCGGCCCCTGATCGGCCCGAATCCTGTACGTCAAAGGAAGGTCCGCTGAGGCCGAGAGACCGCCGATAGCGGCCTCGGAGGACTCCTCGGTCACGTCGCGGGCCACGTGCTGGACCTCCGCGGCACCCCACTGTCGGGGGCGCAAACCGTGCGCCAGACGAGGTGGTTGTCGACGTTCATCGCTGTTCCGCGGTGTCGCAGTTTTCACGTTGCGCCGCGAAGCTTGGCTGGTCACAGGGTGCGCGGCGCTCGCGCAGGGTCGACGCTCGTACTGCGGCCCATGATGAAGCCAACTTCGTTTACCTAGCGTTCACGCGAGTGTCGTGCAATGGGTCTACGTCGACCAGAGAGCTCTGTGCTCAACGGGCTGGAGGCGACCGTGCACGACCACACGATGGACGCGACCGCGTCCGAGCAACTGGATATTCAGTTCGCGCATCTGGAGACCCGACTCGCGCGCGACTACACCGCGCTTGACCCGTCGGTGGTGCGAGGACCGATTGCGCGTGAGCGATCTCGTTTCGACCAAGCGCGGATCCACGCATACCTGCCGATCCTTGTCGAGCGCGCGGCCAGATCCACGCTTGAACGACTGCACGCCGACGACCGCTGGAGATCGGGCCGAACCGGGACCCTGGGTCCAGAGTGCCCGTCGTGGCTGCGCTGGTGCGCGGGACTTCTGGGCCCTATGTGCCTACACGCCTGCTGCCTGGCGTTGTTGTCCAGCGGCCACAGCCCTGTCCGGCGTGGCAGGTTCGCGCCGAGAACAATTCACTGTATTGGAGGAGGAGATGGCTGTATCAGACGCGCTGGCGACCATGTCTGCCAAGGCCAAAGAGGTTGAAGACGAAGCCAAGGAGATTGAAGACAAGATCCACAGCGCCACGACCACCCAGCGGGCCACTGTGGAGGAAGATGTCGCCCGCGCCCGGACCTCAGCAGAGGAGCGCAGTCAGGAGCTGCGGCAGAAGATCGAGCAGACGAAGACCGACGCCGCTTCATGGTGGCGTGATGTCCAGGAGTCGTGGGACAGGCACGTTCAGCAGATCCGCTCCAACATCGGCGAAAAGCGCCACGAGATGGACGTCAAGCAAGCTGCGAAGCAGGCCGACTTGGCCGAGTCCGATGCCGAGTTCGCAGTTGCCCATGCCATGGCCGCCATCGAGGAGGCGGAGTACACGGTGCTTGAGGCGATCATCGCTCGCGACGCCGCCGACAAGCTCAAGGCCGGCGGATGACGACGATGCGTTGCCCGGATCGTTCCAGCAGAAAAGCGGCGCATGTCGACCACCGCGCAGTAGGAGTCCAAGCAGACTGTGACTCCCGCGAGGCGGCGGGCGAGGACAGCGAACCCTCTGCGCGGCGAACCCAGCCGCGAGCCAACAACGGAGGTGCGAGCTGAACTGCATGCCGTGGACCAGGCCGATTTCGACGCCGGCGCCGGTACTCCCACGCCGCTCTTTGACCGGTGGCAAGTGAGGTTGTCCCGTGCGCACCACTCGCTGCCCAGTTGGCCCCCGCCGCCGTGCTCGCGCCCGTGGAAGGCGGTGCGGGGCGGCGGGGCGGCCCAGGGCGTAGCGGCCATCGGACTGGCATCGGCGGTGACGAACGTGGTCCCCAAGCCGCTTCCCCGTCGCCGGCGACCCGGGCGTGGCCAGGCCCCGGCATTGCGTCGGGCACGCCACCCCGTGTCGACGGCCTTTCCATCGGATCACGCGGCGTCCGCATTCGCCTTGTCTCCACTGTTGCGGAGGTTGTTCCGGTGACCCGGGCTTCACTGCACGTCGCCGCCACGGGAGTCGCCTGTCCGCGGATTCGCACGAGTGCGTATAACACGCGTCGCCCGGGGTGGCCGCGGTGACGGGCGGCGTCGGCCGCGGTGCCCGCCCGAAGGCGACGGTCGTGATGAATCCACACTCCGGCAGCGGCAAACCGGCGCACTTCCACTTGATTGAGAAGGCCGAACACATCGGGGCGCGGGTGCAAGTGACCGATGCCGATCACGATGCGGCGTCTCTGGCCAGGTTGGCGGTGGCGGAGGGAACGGAGGTTTTGGCAGTGGCCGGGGGCGACGGAACGGTGTCGGCTGTCGCTTCCGTCGCCGCGGACGCGGGCCTGCCGTTGGTTGTGGTCCCAGCGGGCACACGCAACCACTTTGCCCGGGATCTGGGCCTGGACATCAAGAATCCGGCGTCGGCGTTGAACGCTCTGCGCGACGGCGATCCCGCACGCGTCGACCTTGGGGTGATCGGCGGGCGCGTGTTTATCAACAATGTCTCATTCGGCGCCTATGCCGACGCGCTGTTGGAGCCCGGGTACCGGGAGGCCAAACTACGCACTCTCGCATCGATCGCCCCCAACTACCTCAAGGGCGAGCAATGGGTCGAAGGCAATGTGGACACTCCCGCGGGAACGATCGAATTACCCCAAGTGCTGTTGGTGTCCAACAACCCTTATCACATCGCGACTCCACGCTACCTGGGTCGTCGCTTCGCACTCGACACCGGATCGCTGGGTGGAATCGTGGTCACGCGCCCGCCCGCCCCGCCGCCTGATCTGCTGCTGCACCTTCGCGCCGCGCTGCGGCAACCCGGGACCCTGGGACGGTCGGGGCCGGCCATCACCTGGTCCGCACCCGATATCACGCTCTACGGCGCGGCGCCCCGCCTGCCCGCTGGGATCGACGGCGAACCCGTGACGGTGCCCCTTCCCGCCCGATCCGAAATCAGGCGGGGTGCATTGCGACTACTGCTGCCTCGAGACCGGCCCGGAACCCCACGAGAGCCCGCACTCCCGCGGTGGGGATCGTGAACTGACGGGGTCCTGCGTCATCGTGTTGTGCCCGAGGACCTGGTGCGACGCAGCCCACCGGCCTGCCCGGCCACAGGGCGGCAAAGTTCCCGATGGCTTTCGCCCGCAACGTTGATCCACCGGCGCCACCGGTCAAGGCCCCAGGGACCCGGCCGACCCCGGACACCTGCGGCGGGCGGGCGTGCAATGCTGCCGCCGGCAGAGGCGGCGGTACCTCGGTTCTCTACCGCTCTGAGCTGAACTTTCAGTCCTTCAGGTGGCCGGCGGTGGTGTCCACTCGTCGGGCGCCGCCCTTGGCGCGCTATGGCGGCGGGACCGGCACATCAGCTCGGTGCCCACGCCGATCCAGCGGTCACTGGCCATTACCTCGAACGCGGCCAGCGCACTTAAGGCCGCCGTAGTAGGCGGCAGGCAGGACTACTATGCGCACGGACCGGGCCACCTGTCCTCGCAGGGCACACGGGACGGCATCCGCAGCCGCGGGGCCCGGAGCTCTGCTCTGACGAAGGGCCGTCACCGTGCGCGAGCGGGTCCGTCTCGACCCGCAGCTTCGTCGAGCGGTGGGGAAGCAGTCCGGAGCGGACGCAGGAACTCGTTCAACGCAGAGGCCTTCCGACAGAACACGGCCGGCGTTCGGGCCCAAGCTGCCGAGGCGATCGCCGATCAGCACCTCCCCACTCACCCGGTGCAAGAATAGGCCGGAGAACACACCGCCCAGGGAACGTGCCCCTTCCTGGCACCGGTCGGGAGGCCAGCCCGGGTCGCGTTGAGCGTCGCTCACATCTGGGGGGTGATGACTGCGCGTCCTTGGATTTTGCCGTCTTGCAGGAGCTGGTAGGCCTCGGCGACGCGGGCCAAGGGGAAATGCTCGACCAGCATCCTGACCTTTCGTTGTCGGGCGAGGGCGATCACGTCGATGAGTTCGGGGAGAGAGCCCCAGTAGGGCGCGGCGACCGAACACTCGTGCGGCGGGCTGGAGAAGTTGACAGGCAGGGCTCCGCCGCCGAGACCGACGATGGTCAGGTGGCCGAGTGCCCGGGCCATCTGAGCGGCCATCCGCAGGGTCGGGTCGAGGCCGACCATGTCCAGCACGAGCTGCGCGCCTTGCTGGTGCGTCATGTCCTTGACGCGGGTGACCGCCTGGTCGCCGGATAGCAGCGCCTCGTCGGCGCCCAGGCGCTTGGCGGTGTCCAGCTTGTCGGTGGCGGTGTCCACGGCGACGATGGTGGTGGCCGCGCTGAGTGCGCGCAGAATCTGGATGGCCATCTGGCCCAGGCCGCCCGCCCCGATCACCACGGCGGCCGAGCCCGGCCCGAGCAGGTGCAGTGACCGCTTGACGGCGTGGTAGCTGGTCAGGCCCGCGTCGGTCAGCGGGGCGGCCTCCCGGGGATCGAGGGTGCCCAGCGGAATCAGGAATCGCGACGCCGGGACCAGCAGGTATTCAGCCATTCCGCCGTCGTGGCCTCCCAGGCCCCCACCCCGGCCGCCGGTCTTCTGGCAGTAGTTCTCCCGGCCCCGCCGGCAGTTGGCGCACAGCCCGCAGCCCCAGGGACCGTAGACGATGACGGGGTCATCCGGCGCGAACCCGGTGACACCTGGTCCCAGCTTCTCCACCCACCCCGCGTTCTCGTGGCCGAGGGTGAAGGGCAGCCTCATGCCGTTTCCGGGCGGGGGTACGGGTGCCTGCATGATGTGCAGATCGGAGTGGCAGGCACCGGCGCCCCCAATCTTCACCAGAACCTGTCCCGGCCCGGGCTCGGGCACCAGCACCTCGCGCAGCTGGGGCGGTTTCTGCCATTCGACGAGTTGAAAAGCCCGCATAGCGAATCCTTTTGTGCACGCTGGGTCAGTCGCGGATCCCGTCGATGTCGACCAGGACGTGGCGTGGACCGCGGAAAATCTGGTTGTGGCGGTAGGGGGGCGGGTCGACGACCAGCCGCGGGTTCTGCACGCGGCGGACGAACTCGCTGACCGCGGCCTGGACCTCGAGCCGGGCGAGCGGAGCACCGAAGCAGAAGTGGATGCCCTGGCTGTAGCCGAGGTGCTGGTTGTCGGGGCGTTCGAGGTCGAGCTCGTCGGGGTTGGCGAACCGGTGCGGGTCGCGGTTCGCCGAGCCGTACACGAGGAAGATCGGTGCGCCTTGCGGGATGGTGGTGCCCGCGATGTCGATGTCCTCGAGGGCGGAGCGAGTGTGCCAGAACTGGACCGAGGACTCGAAGCGCAGCAGCTCCTCGATTCCCGGCACGATCAGCTCGGGCTGGCGGCGCAGCTTCTCGAGCACGTTGGGGTGTCGTAGCAGCGTGAGCACGCTGTGGGCGATCAGGTTGACCGTGGTTTCATGCCCGGCGAAGAGCAGGAGCACGGCGTTGCTGACGAGCACGCCCTGCGACATGTGCCCCTCCTGGCCGTCCTCTTGCACCATCGCCGAGAGCATGCCCGGGCCGGGCTGCTGGGCGTACCGGTCGAGCAGCCTGGCGATGAACTCTCTCAACTCGTTCACATTCTGGGTACCGGCCTCCGCCAGGCGCTGTTGCTCCTCGGAAGCCGCCTCGGGACCGAAATCCAAGGCGTCCAGGGCCGCCTCGATCCAGGCGTGGAAGCGCGGGATGTCTTCCAGGGGCACGCCCAAGACCTCGCAGATCACCGTCACCGGAAGGGGGAAGGCGAACTCGTCGACGACGTCGATCCGGGTCTTGCCCTTCATCTTGTCCAGCAGGTCGGCGACGATGCGCCTGATCTCCGGCTCCCGATCGGAGATCAGGTGGGGCGAATGGGGCGGGCCGGCGAAGTGCCGCGTCATCATGCGGCGATCTCGATCGTGCTCGGGCGGGTCTTGGGTAATGATGTTCGGCTCGATGATCACCTGTGTGATCGGCGAGGAATCCGACTCCGCCTCGGCCGCGACCGGGACCGCCCCGGGGCGCTTCGTCACATCAGAGCTGACCCGGTTGTCGTGGAGTAGCTCGACAATCTCCTGGTAGGTGCTAACGACGTAGGTGCCGTCCGGCTGCCGCGCCACCGGAGTCTTGCGCAGCTGTTCGTAGAAGGGGTACGGATTCGCGCGGTTTTCGTACCGGAGGACCTGCTGCCAGGGGGTTTCTTCGACCATGGCGTCCCCCTCCTTCCAGATGTGGTGTCCGGTTACGCGCTCGACCCGCTAGAGTGTGTCAACGAGCGCGAGGTCGGAACGCGGCCCCGCGTTCGCTCGGGTCGTGGCCGGTCAAGACAACGTCGGGGACGGCGGTCGGAACACCAGGTTCCGGGAACTCGGCCGGCATCGGCTTCATGTCCTCGGGCCGGTCCCAGCCCGGCGGCGGAGGCGGGAACCCGGCCGATTGCTCGATCAGCCGGCCGTAGTGCTCCAGCCACTTGCCATGATCGAAGCTGACCGCGGCGACGATACGGCCCCGGCGGCCGTAGGCGGCGGCGAAGCGGCGCTGCTTGACCGACCCCTGCGTGAAGACGATCTCGTCACCGAAGGGCGGCACGCCGACCGTCTTGATGTTGACGCCGAACTGACCGGACCAGAAACCGGGCAGCAACAGATGCGGGTAGTAGTGCGGCTCGAGGTTCACCATGTTGTGGGCCACGACCTCGGCGCCGAGGACGGCATTGTCCCAGTGCTCCATCGCGAGAAACTGGTACTCATACAGCACATGTGGCGCGCGTGCCACGTCACCCGCCACGTAGACGGTGTCGGTCGCCACGCCGTTGATGTCGAAAGCGCGACCGCCGGCGTCGCAGCCGACGCCCCAGAAACCGGCCGCCAGACCGGAGCCCTCCAGCCATTCCACGTTGCGGATCGAGCCGAGCGCGGCCAGCACCACGTCGGCGTCGATCGTGGTCTCGTCCGAGAGCCGAGCACGTCGCACATATCCGCTCGCGTCGCCCTCCAGCGACGACACGCCCACCCCGCATCGCAGGTCCACGCCATGGTCGCGCTGCATCTGCGCGGCGATCTCGCCGATCACCCCGCCGAGCGCGCCGACCAGCGGCGCCGGGCCCCGCTCGGCCACGGTCACCGGGATGTCGAGTTCCCGGCACACGGAGGCCACTTCCGAGCCGATGAACCCGCCGCCGATGACCAGGACCCGCGACGGTCGCGCGGCCAGCGCCTGCTGCAGCCGCGCCGCGTCGTCACGCGAGCGCAGCGTGAACACGCCGCCCAGGGCGGCCTCGGTCGGGTTGGGCCACTGCCGCGCGCGGGTGCCCGTGGCGATCAGCAACCGGTCGAACGGGACCTGCTCGCCATCGGCCAAGCGCACCTGCCTGCGGACCCGGTCCAACCCGGTGGCCGCCACCCCGAGCCGCCACTCGGCATCCAGTTCTCGCAAGCGAGGCAGTTGGGTGTGGTCGGCCGGCACCCACCCTTTGAGCACCTGCTTGGACAGCGGGGGACGGTCGTAGGGCTCAAGAGCCTCGTCCCCGATGATGGTCAGCGGACCGGCGAAACCCTCCTCACGCAAGGCTTCGGCCGCCCGCAGTCCCGTCAGGGAAGCGCCGACGACGACGATCCGGCCGTGGGCCTTGAAGTCGCGCACCAACTCCGCGACCGTTGCCGTCATGGTCATGGCGCCACACCCCGCTCCGCACCATCCAGACGGTCGAGCACGATCGCTTGCACCGGGCAAGCCGCCGCGGCTCGCCGCACCTGCAGACGCCGCGCGTCGTCGGGGTTCGGCTCGTAGGTCAGCGCCTCATCACCAGTCAACCGGAAGACCTCGTGGGCCAGAAACACGCACTGTGCGTATCCCTGGCACCGATTCAGGTCCACGACGATCCGCATGGGCAGACTCCTTCCGTCCGGCCCTCCCCACCACAACCCTCGGCGCACACTGCGCAACGCCGCCGGTCACCTTCCGTCAGGACCGCCAAAAGGACTTAGCCCACACAGGCTTTAAACCTGAGGGCGGCGCCTTTCCGATCTTGACGCCGTTGCTGGCCCAATTGCGCTTATGGCCGGCGAATCACACCCCGGGATCGCCCGGCAGCCCCGCCATGACCAAGATTCTTCGCCCCAGCTTCCATGACCACAACCCCGCTAGCAGCGGAAATTGTGTGTTCGCGCGCCGGGCAACCCAGCCCCGCGCGGCGTGGATCAGTGCCGAGCAGGCGGCCGTCGGTATCGAGGGGGCTGTGGCGAAGCCGCTGGCCAGCCAGTACCCGCTGCGCGGTGGTCGCGCCGGGTGGGTCAAGGTCCGCCACTTCGACGACGTCGACGCGCTCCTGCTCGGCGTGACCGGCAGCACCACCCGACCCACGGCGCTGGTGCTCGGCCAGACCGACCGGCGCGAGCGCGTCCGGGCGGTGGGCCTGTCGGTGCCGCTGTCGCGGACAGCGCTCGGGTCGCTGGCCGGTCGGCTTCGGCCCGTCGAGGGCGGGCCCCAGCGGGTCTCCGGGGTTCTCGCCCGGCCTTCCCGGTGCCGACGACTTCCGCACTGGCCGGTCGAGCCCGGTGTGGTGGTCGAAGCGCGCGCGGATCGCGCCTTTGAACTGGGCCGATATCGGCATCGAGTGTCCGTGGTGCGCGCGCAGCCGGAGCAGTGGTTCCGCAGCCCCAAAGTTGATCAATGACGGTCATGATGACCGCGAAATGGCGTCTGCACCATCCACGCGAGGCAGTGGAGACAACAGCTGGGTCAGTCTGATCAGCGGTGGACACCGGAGATGGTGTTGACCAGCGCTTTTGCAAGGTGGTGCTCGTCGTTACCAATCTTCCTCGCGCTCGTGCCGGGGCGCGACAATGGTCCGAGACTCGACCGTTCCGTTACAAAAGCGCGGGCCGCAACTCGACTCTTGGTAAGTTTGCTGCACTGACGAGCAGGTCGCACAGTGTCATCGTGCGGTCAGATACTGCGGTGGCTGCTGACGGCGGCTCGGAGTTCGTCGAGCTTGGGTGCGAGGGCAGCGTCGACGGCGAGCGGGTCCCGTGCGTTGAGCTCCTGCATCGCGCGCCGTTCGGGAAGCTGGGTGTTGATGTCGATCTGGCGTTCTTCGAGTCCGGCCACGATCTCCACGGCCACTTCGTTGACAGGCCGCAGACCGTATCCGAGGTCGGCCCCCGCTTGAGAGGTCGCCATCATGGGTGTGTCGACCGGGCCGGGGTAGACCGTGGCGACGTGGATGCCGCTGCCGTGCAGCTCGCGGCGGACCGCTTCGTCAAAGCGAACGAGACCGGCCTTGGTGGCGGCGTAGGGAGCGTAGAACGGCGTACCGACCAGGCCGGCGGCGGAGGAGATGCCGACCAGGGCCGCGTGTCCGTGCTCGGCGCCTGCTGCCCGCAGATGCGGTAGCGCTGCCCGGGTCGCGAGGATGGGGGCGAGCAGATTGAGGTCGATCATGGCGCGGATGTCCGCGATGTCGATGTCCTCGAGTGCGGCCGCACGCACGTTTCCCGCATTGTTGATCAAGATGTCGAGGCCGCCAAGTGCGCTGACCGCGTCCGAGACCACGCGTTCGGGTTCCCCGTCGGCGGTGAGGTCGGCGGTGATGGTGTGAGCGGCACCAACGCGCTCGGCGACCAGGGCGGCCGTTTCGGCCAACGGCTCGAGGCGGCGCCCGGCCAGCGCCAGCACGCCGCCACGTGAGGCCAGCTCCAGCGCAAGGGCACGACCGATGCCGCTGCCGGCTCCGGTGATCAGCGTACGGCGCCCCTGCAGGTCAAGACGGTTAGTGCTCATAGGGTGACTCCTTCGGGCACACGTGCAGATAGTGGTCTGGCGTCGCAACTCCATGTTTGGCGCCACTGTCATCTTTGACAGAGTCGCATTGTTTGGCAGGACTGTCAAAGATTCGTATAATCGTCCGATGGTTGGCAGGCGGCAGTTCGACGAGCGGCGCACCCTGGACCTGGCCAGGGACATTTTCTGGTTCAAGGGTTACGGTGCGACGTCGGTGCAGGACATCGCTAACGCCTCCGGTGTCCTGCGCGGCTCGCTCTACAACGCGTACCAGGACAAGGAAACCCTGTTCCTGCAGGTTTTCGAGGAGTATTCCCGGGACTTTCTGGCCGATGCGACCCGCGTGCTTGCCCATCCGAGCGTCGACCGCGCCCTGCGCGAGCTCTTCGACTTCCTCATCACGTCCATGACCACCGGTGAGCCCGCTCGCGGGTGCTTGACGACCAAGACGGCGATCGACACCAGGGCGGACGGGGAACGAATCCGCGCGGCGTTGCGCAACCTGCTCGACGAACTGGAGCGCCTTGTCCAAGATCGGCTCTCCGCCGATGAGGTCCGGCCGCGACTGGCCATGCCCCCGGCCGACGCGGCGCGAGTGCTGGTAACCATGACCCGAGGCATCGTCGTGATGGAACGCGTGTACCAGGATCCGAAGCGACTCAGAGAAACGGCGGAGTCGCTCATCAACGCAGTGCTACCCCCGGCTTGAGTCTCGACCTCCGCGCCCACAACTTGGTTGTCGGGCGGCACCCGAACGGATCGACAGTTGATCTCGCCAAAGTACGAACGAGACTGTCGGCCGACGCGGTAGTGATCTTGGTCCACACTCTGGTCCACGAACTGCTGCCCACCGATGCCGGACACGCCCACTTTGGCGCAACTGTTGCCCACCGCGACCAGGCGATCCGTGTATCCCCAGGTCAGCGTTAGAACTACGGATCAGAAGGTCAGGGGTTCGAATCCCTTCGGGCGCACGTCTGGTTGAGACAGCAATACCAAGAAACCCGCCGGAGACGGCGGGTTTCTTGCTGTCCGGGGTCCGGTTCACGGTTGCGGCCGTAGTCAGTCGGTTGCCGGCTTATCGGCAGTTTCCCCGTGAGGCGGCGAACGCAGCGCGTCAGCGCTCGCGCGCGACGGCTGACCCCGCCCCAAGTAGACGTCCCGAATCATCAACGGGCGTGGCCGACCGCGAGTCCATCCCCATGATCCACGTAGACCCGTTCACCCTCGACCAATCGCGGGTGTCGGCAGGTCCGAACTCGCGGCGGGAAGCTGCGTTCAGGTCGGCTCACTGCCACAATCGCTGAGATGGGCCCTCAGGACGCGCCGGCGCCGAGACGCGCCCGACGGGTCCCGCTGCTGTCGGGGATCCTGCCGATCCGGCGGCGTGCCCTGGGTTCGGACGCACTGGCCGGCCTCACGCTGGCCGCGCTGGCCGTCCCCGAAGTGCTCGGTTACGCCAAGATCGCCGGGATGCCGCCGGTCACCGGCCTGTACACGATGCTCGCGCCGGTGGTGCTCTTCGCGTTGTTCGGGGCGTCGCGGCACCTCGTGGTCGGCGCGGACTCGGCGACCGCGGCGATCCTCGCGGCCGGTCTGGCCGGCCTGGCCGTTCCCGCCTCGGCCGCCTACGTCCGGCTTGCCGGCACGGCCGCGTTGCTGGTCGGCGCGATGCTGCTGCTGGCCCGGCTGATCCGGCTCGGCTTCCTGGCCAACTTCCTGTCCCGGACGGTCCTGGTCGGCTTTCTCACGGGCGTCGGCATCCAGGTCGCGGTGGGCCAGTTGCCCGACATGCTCGGCGTGCCCGCAGCAGGCAGCGAGACCGTGCCCAAGCTGATCAACCTCGTTCGCGCGCTCGGCCACACCAACGCGGCGACCGCGTTGGTGTCCGCGGCGGTGGTCGTCGTGGTCGTCGGCACCCGGCTCGTGGCGAAGAAAGTGCCGGGCGGGTTGATCGCCGTCATCGGCGCGATCGTGGTCAGCGAGCTCGTCGACCTGTCCGCCCACGGGGTTGCCGTGCTGGGCGCGGTTCCCCAGGGCATCCCCCACGTCGCGCTGCCCAGCTTCGACCCGCACGACATATCCACGTTGCTCGGCACCGCGGTGTCCATGTTCGTGGTGATCCTCGCCCAGAGTTCCGCGACCTCACGCGCCTACGCCGCCCGCTACGAGGAAACCGTCGACGAGGACGCCGACCTGGTCGGCCTCGGCACCGCGAACGTGGCCGCGGCGTTCACCGGCACCTTCGTGGTCAACGGCAGCCCCACCAAGACGCAGATCGTGGCCGGCGCGGGCGGCCGCAGCCAGCTCGCTCCCCTGGCCGCCGGGGTGATCGCCGTGGTGGTGCTGGTTTTCCTGACCGGTCCGCTGGGTGTGCTACCACTGGCGGCGCTGGCCACTGTGGTGTTCCTGATCGGCGTCGACCTGATCGACCTCGCCGGGATGCGCCGGATCTTCCGGGTCCGGCGCGCGGAATTCGTGGTGGCGTTGCTGACCGCGGCCGCCGTGGTTTTCACCGGCGTCGAGCAGGGCGTCGTGCTGGCCATCATCGTGTCCGTCGTCGATCACCTGCGGCACAGCTACCGCCCGCACAGCGGTGTTCTGGTCAAGTCACCGGCAGGCCACTGGCAACCCGAGCCGGTCACCCCCGGCCGCCGCACGACCGAAGGCATGATCGTCTACCGCTTCGGGAGCAGCCTGTATTTCGCCAACGCCATGCGGTTGAGCACCGACGTGACCACCCTGCTCCCCGGCGACCGCACCGTGGCCTGGTTCTGCCTCGACTGCGCTGCCGTCGGCGACGTGGACTACACCTCGGCAGGCGTCCTCGCCACGGTCGCCAAACGCCTGGGCGCGCGCCACATCCGCCTCGTGCTCTCCGGCGTCCTGCCCGAGGTCCGCGCGCAACTGGACCGGTACGGGCTGACCCGAACGATCGGCGTGGACAGCTACTTCGACACCGCGGGCGCCGCCCTGGACGCGTTCGACAAGCGAAAGGCCTGACACCCGACCATCCGTCTACGCGGGGAAGGGCGGTCCGGACCCCGCGGATGACGAAGACCCCGCCCCCGGAGCTGTGTTCGGGGGCGGGGTCCGCTCAGGCTCTGCAACCGGGTGGGCGGCGAAGCCGCAGCGACCACCCGGCGGTCACCTCAGTTCAGCACCGGGCGGCCCAGCGGCAACCCCTTGCCGCCCGTCGCGCCGGACATCGCGCCGAGGTACAGGTACACCCCGACCAAGGTGAACGCGAACGTGACGTAGCCGCCGGCGGTGGAGGCGCCCGGGGCGTCGCCCACCGTGCCGTACAGCACGAGCGCGAGCGCGAGGTCGATCAGCACGAACAGCACCGTGAACGCGGCCGGCAGCCGCAGGGTGCCCAGTGTCAGCAGGACGATCGTGATCAGCCAGGCGATCAGGAACACGCCCTGGGTGGCGACCGCCGCGTCCGGGGTGATGCCGAACCAGTTGTGGGTCAGGCCGAGCACGAGTGCCGAGTAGCTGAGCCAGAACCCGGCGAAGATGCCGAACACGGAGGCGACGGCGTTCTGGCCCAGCGATGCTGCCCACAGCGCGGCGACGAGCTGGCCCAGACCGGTCGCGGGCAGGATGACGGCGATCGAGGCACCGACGGCGGACGCCGGGACGTATCCGGTCAGCACTAGGCCGAGCGCGGTCGCGCCGACGATGAAGGTCGGCACGCCGATCATGGCGGGGTCGCCCACGGGGACGGATTGGGTGGGGGCTTTGAGTTCGGCTTCGGCTTCGGCAGTGGTCATCGTGTACTCCTCGTTGAGCTGCGAATGATCCTCGAGTGCGGTCAGGCTGGGCGGCGAACCCGGATCGGCCGGCCGCGGTGGAAGCGGGAGGCGGGAGGGCACCACCCGCTTTCCGCGCCGAGTCCGGTTCCCGGCGCCACGTCGAAGCGGCGGACACGGCCGTGGCCGGCGTCGGGAACTTCCTCGAACTGCGGACGTGACGACCACCTGCGACCGAGCGGGCCGCGTTCGGGCGAGATGGCCGGCGGCGCCGTCGCCGCCGCGGTGGTGATCGGCCGTCTCGGCCACGTCGCCGGGCGAAATCCCCGGAGGAAGACAGCCACCGCGTCAACCCGAAATCTCGGCCGCGGTCCACCCGCCGGCACGTGCCCGGTGGACCCGCCGACCGCTTACCGGGTCCTGGGCCACATTCCTGACAGCTCAGGATGGTCGTCGTCGATCAGGCGGTGCGCCAAGGCGATCGCCTCTTTCGGATCGACCTGGTCGAAGTCGGGAGACCCCTTGGCGACGCCCTCGAAGACGTCTGCCAGCTCGTTCGCCGCGGTCGGCGACAGGCTGGTGTCTTGGCTACATTGGACGTAGCGCAACCGCAGCACTCCCGCGGCCTGCAGCAGCAAGGCACAGTAAGTATCGGTTGCAGCTGGTGTCCGATCGGATCGAGCACCTGACTCTTGGCCCTTCACGCCGACTCCCTTCTCTCGTCAAGTCTCCCGACACGGCTGACTGCCTCGCTGCGTGCCGGCTTGTGTTCGGCACACAGCGGGCTGGTTTTGTCAGGCGGTGGCGCGTTTTTTGAGTTCCCTGGCGGCGGCGCCGGGGTCGCCGGCGTTGTAGATCGCGCCACCGGCCACGGCCACGGTCGCGCCCGCGTCGCGCACCGAAGCGATGGTGTCGATCTTGACCCCACCGGCGATCGAGAACGGCACCCCGGCCTCACGACCGTCCTCCAGCAACTGGTTGATCGAGTAACCCGGACGGGCCTGCTCGTCCAGACCGGCGTGAATCTCCACGAACGACACCCCCAGCTTCGCCACCTCACGAATCCGGGCAACCCGCCCGTCCACCACGGTGATCATGTCCGCGACAACCTGCTTGCCGTACTTACGCCCCGCCGCGACCGCGCCCAGCACAGTGTCATCATCAGCCGCACCCATCACCGTGACCAGATCCGCCCCCGCCTCAAACGCCAACGCCGCCTCCAGCTCACCCGCGTCAGCAGTCTTGAGGTCCACGAACACCAGCTTGTCCGGGTGCGCCGCCTTGATCGCCGACACCGCACTGATCCCCGCCGACTTCACCAACGGCGTCCCCAGCTCCAAGATGTCCACATGCTCAGCCACCTGATTCGCCAACGTCAACGCCGCCGGAAGATCCAGCACATCCAACGCCACCTGCAACTTCACAAGACACTCCTCTACTGGTCACGACAGTGCACCGCACCCGTCGACCACACCCCGGTCCCGCCGGCAGCGACACCCGCCACCCAGAACACGAAACCGGGCCACCAACCCCCACAACAATTCCCTACTCAGCCAAAACCCAGCAACACCCGACCACATGCAAAAACACAATCCCCCGATGCGCACAACAAATAACCACCCCGGTTGAGTTCACCGGTTGTCAGCGCGCAATGCTGGTCGGCGCGGCCGGGCCGCGTCGCCGTTCGTACGGTGTGGCCCGGAGGGCTCGACGCCGGCCGCTGCCGCCACCCGGCCTCGTTCCTCGACTTCGGGCCGCGCGACCGCCCGCCGTCTTTGCCGGAAAACCGCTGGTCAAAGGGCATTATGGGCAACGTGCTCGGCGTATTCGGGCAGCCGGCACCGCCGCACTCCGTTCGTGACAGCACGCCCGCCGTTGGTGAATGATTCGGTGCCGGTCGTTCGCGATCGGTTGCCAGCCCAGGCGGCGGCGAAGAAGCTGTGAAAAGACACGCCGAGTTCAGCGCGACTATACCCGATAGCCGCCCTGGATTAATGCTCGGCGGGCAACGGTGCCTGGTCGGATTTGAGGGAGGACGCCATGAGGTGGGAAACGCCTGATTTTGCGCTGCTCGAGGCGTGCCCTGAAGTCACCGGCCACCTGAGCCGGCGCTGACGGATTGTTTTCGCGCTGTGTTCATTCATTGCCTCGGAGCCGCGGCAGGCGGAGGTTATCCGCAGTGGAATTGCGCTTGCGCCGGGTGCCGCAAGGCCCGCGCCAAGCCTGAAGCCGCGACGACCCACGCGGCGATCGCGGTGTCCGGAGACGGCGAGCAGTGGTTCCTGCTCAACGCAACCCCGGACGTCCATCACCAGATAGCGGCGGATCCCGCGTTGCACCCGGGTCCGGAAATCAGGAAGACACCGGTTGCCGGTGTGTTGTTGACGGACGCGGAGTTCGATCACACGATCGGCTTGCTGATGCTGCGTGAGGAGTCCTCGCTGACGGTGTACGGGACGTATCCCGTGCTGGAGGCGCTGACCCTGTGGTTCCCGGTCCGGGAGTTGCTGAGCGACTACGCGGACTTCTCCTGGTCCTTGGTCGAAATCGGCAAGCCGCTGGATCTGGACGATCGGTTGCGCGTGACCGCGTTCATGACCGGAGCCAAGGCCCCTCGCTACGTCGGGCAATCGCGGCTTCGCGGCCCGTCGTCGGAGTGGGAGGTGGGCTACCGCCTCGAAGACAAGGTGACCGGCGGGATCGCGGTGTACGCGCCGACGCTGCCCCGGTGGGACGAGAAGTTCGCCGAGCAGGTGGCGTCGGCTGATTGCGTCTTCGTGGACGGCACGTTCTGGACCGACGACGAAATGTCGCGCCGGGGCGCGGGAAGCCGGACCGGACGCTCCATGGGCCACATGCCCGTCAGCGGCGAGGACGGCTCGGCCCGGGCGCTGGCTGCGCTGCCCGCGAAGCGAAAGATCTACACCCACATCAACAACACGAACCCGATTCTCGACGAAGAGTCCAAGGAGCGGCGCTGGGTGACGGACTTGGGCATCGAAATCGGTCGAGCCGGCTTGGAGGTGGAAGTATGAACGCGTGGTCTGCTGAGGAGTTCGAGGCGCACCTGCGGTCCATCGGAGAAAAGCGGTACCACCATCTGCACCCGTTCAACGAGCGGATGCACGCGGGTGAGCTGTCCGAAGCGGAGTTCCGCGGATGGGTGCGGAATCGCTTCTACTACCAGATGAACCTGCCGAAGAAGGACGCGTTCATCCTGACCAAGCTCCCCGGCCGGGAGGATCGGCGCCAGTGGATTCAGCGCATCATCGATCACGACGGGCGCACGGGAGACGAAGGCGGCCTCGAAAAGTGGATCCGCCTCGGCGCAGCTGTCGGCTTGAGCCGGGAAGAGCTGTTCGACATCGACACGGTACTGCCCGGCGTGCGCTTCGCCGTCGACGCCTACGTGGATTTCTGCCGCCAGAAGCCGTGGCTTGAGGCCGTGGCGTCGGCGCTGACCGAGCTGTTCGCACCGGATCTGCTCAGCAGGCGGATCACCGACGTCCAGCACCACTACCCGTGGATCGCCCCGGAAGGCTTGGAGTACTTCCGGGCGCGGCTCACCCAGCAGCCCAAGGACATCGCGCACCTGCTCGACCTGGTGATCAACCACGCGAAGACCAGGGAGCAGCAGGACGCGTGCGCACGAGCGCTGGAGTTCAAGTGCGACGTCCTCTGGAGCCTGCTGGATGCCGTAGAACTCGCGTACAGCAAGAGTTCGTGATGGACGAAACCGACTTGACAGCCATTCCGCGGCTGGCGACCAAGGCGATGCTCAAGCACGACAACGTTCGGAACGTGGAGCTGCTGCTGTTGCCCGAGCGGGTCGTGCTCCTGAACACGTCCGGGGCAGCGATCTTGGGGCTGTGCGACGGCAGCCGGACGGTCCGAGATGTGGTCGACCAGCTCGAGAAGGACTTCGAAGCGGCCGATCTCGCGAACGACGTGATGAAGTTCCTCGAGGATGCGTGCGGACGGGGTTGGGTGGTGGTCACATGACCGGGATGCCGCAGCCGTACGGCCTGCTGGCCGAAGTCACGCACCAATGCCCGTTGCACTGCATCTACTGCTCGAACCCGTTGACACTGCTGGACCGGGAGGACGAGCTCGCCACCGAAGACTGGTTGCGGGTGATCCGCGAGGCAGCCGGGCTCGGTGTCGTGCAGGTGCACTTTTCCGGCGGTGAACCCCTCGTCCGCGGTGATCTGGAGACGCTGGTCGCCGAATGCCGTGGCCTCGGCCTGTACACGAACCTGATCACCAGCGGCCTCGGGCTCACGGAGAGCCGGGCGAAATCCCTGGTTTCGGCGGGGCTCAACAGCGCCCAGCTGAGCATTCAGGGCGACGCCGCCGAGTCGACGAACCTGGTCGCGGCGAGCAGGCGGTTCGACAAAAAAGAGGCCGCCGCGCGCATCATCCGCGACGCCGGACTGCCGCTGAACATGAACGTGGTGCTGCACCGGCTGAACCTGTCTCGCCTGGACGCGATCATCGACGTCTGTGAGTCATGGGGCGCCGAGCGGCTGGAGCTCGCCAACAGCCAGTACTACGGCTGGGCTCTGCGCAACCGCGATCTGCTGATGCCGAGCAAGGCCCAGCTGGACGAGGCGGTGGCCGTTTACGAACGCCGGAAGGCCGAGCTGGGGGACCACATGGAAATCCTCTGGATCCTGCCGGACTACTACGAGCCCTACCCGAAGCCGTGCATGGGCGGCTGGGCGCAGAACGCGCTGACCGTCGCGCCCGACGGCACCGTGTACCCGTGCCCGGTGGCCGCGGAGGTCACGACGATGAACTTCTCGTCGGTTCGCGACCACGACCTCGCGTGGATCTGGTCGAATTCCGAGGCCTTCCAGGCGTTCCGGGGCACGGAGTGGATGCCCGATCCGTGCCACAGCTGCCCGCGCAAGGAGATCGATTTCGGCGGCTGCCGGTGCCAGGCGTTCGCGTTGACCGGCGATGCGGCGCGCACCGACCCGGTGTGCATGCACTCGCCCGACCACCACTTGGTGCAAGAGGCCCTCGTTCGCGCCAATGAGGAGGAGGTCGCGGCAGACGGCGAACTGCTGCGGGAGAAGCTGGTCTACCGCCGCCCGCGCGCGTCGGCGCGCCGGCTCTGACGGATGCCATTCGAAGGCCGTGTGGCCTCCGGGAGCAAGCTGACGGAGGGTGAGGCGGCAGCGCGTTCGGCCGAGATCTCCGAAGTCCAGTACGCGGTGGAACTCGACTTGACCGTGGGCGAACAGCAGTTCGCGACGACCACGGTGGTGTGCTTCCAAGCTTGTTCCGGGGCTGCGGCCGTGTTCCTGGACTTCGCGGGGACGGTCGAGTCGGTCGAGTGCAACGGGCGTGAGCTGGGGCCGGACGCGCACGACGGGACGCGCGTCCGGCTCGACGTGCGACCTGGCGGGAACACGGTTCGCGTGGCCGGTTCCGCTTCGTATTCGCGGACCGGTGAGGGGCTGCACCGGTTCCGCGACCCGCGTGACGGTCAGGTCTACGTGCACACCAAATTCGAACCCTTCGCGGCGCACACGGTGTTTGCCTGTTTCGACCAGCCCGACCTGAAGGCAACGGTGGACCTGACCGTCACCGTCGACGCCGCCTGGGTCGTGGTCGCCAACACCGACCACGAGGAGCCACTGGCGCCGGCCGGCGACGAACGTTCGACGTGGCGCTTCGGCCGCACGCCTCCGCTGCCGCCGTACTTGGTGGCCTTCGCCGCCGGCCCGTTCCGCCTGCTGCGTTCCAGCCACCGCGCAGTGCCGATGACGCTGTACGCGCGGGGCTCGCTCTTCGCGCAACTCGTCGGCGACGCACCCGAAATCTTCGACGTGATCAGCCGCGGCCTCGACTTCTACCGCCGGCTGTTCGACCTGCCGTACCCGTTCACCAAGTACGACCACGTCTTCGCGCCCGAGTACGCGTTCGGCGGGATGGAACACCCCGGCTGTGTGACGCTCAACGAACGGCTCTTGTTCGGGCATCGGGCCACTGAGGAAGCGCGGCGAAGACGCGCGGAGATCCTGCTGCACGAGATGGCGCACATGTGGTTCGGCGACTACGTGACGATGCGCTGGTGGGACGACGTGTGGCTGAACGAGTCCTTCGCGACGATGATGGCGGTCGTCGCGCAGGCCGAAGCGACGCCGTACGGGGAAGGCTGGACCGCCTTCGCCCACCACGCCCTGCCGATCGCTCGGCACGCCGACCAGTTGCCCACCAGCCACCCGATCCGGGTGCCGACCGCCGACACCGACGCCGCGAGGTCGAACCTCGGCCCGATCGTCTACCTGAGAGGCGCGGCGGTGCTCCACGACCTCGCCGAACGCGTGGGTTGGGAGTCCTTTGTGGCCGGTGTCCGGAGATTTCTGCGGGCGCACGCGTGGGGAAACGCCGGGCTCGACGATTTCGTGGCGGCGCTGCGGCAGGCCTCGAACGAAGACGTGGACCGGTGGGTGGCCGAATGGCTGCTGCGTCCTGGGGTCAACACGGTCGAGGTGGTCCGCCACGCGGGTGGTGATCGGCTGGTGCAGCGGCGCGATCCGGGTGTTCCGCCGCGCCACCTGGATCTTCGGCTTGCCGCGTTCGACGACCACGACGGCAAGCTGGTGCTGCGGCAACGCGCGCTCGTGTCGCTCAGCCCCCGCAGATGCGAGGGTGAACTCGCCGGGCTCGGCAGCCCGCGGCCGGACCTGCTGGTGCCCAACGACGATGCCGCGAGCCACGTCAAGGTCAGGCTGGACCCACGGTCCCGTCGGACTGCCTTGCGTAGTCTGTCCACACTGGACGACCCACGGGCGCGAGCCGTCGTCTGGGGAGCGTTGTGGGACGACGTGCTCGACGCGCGCTTGCCTGCGCGCAGCTACGCCTCGGCCGTGCTCACGCACGGAACGCAGGAGAGCGAGGCCGGCGTCGTGGAAGTGCTCTTGGAGCGGGCGGTGCAGGCGGAGCGGGTCTACGGTGACCCGGTCAGCAGTTGCCGGCAGCTCAAGGTCATGGCGCGCCGAGTGCGTGAGCAGTTGGCCGGCGCCGCCGCGGGCAGCGATCGCCGGCTGGTCCTCGCCCGCGCCCTCGTCGGGGTGGTCCAGGCCGGCGATCACGATCTGCTGAGCGAAATAGTGTGCGGGCGGTCCCCCTGGGCAGAACTGGACGCGGATCGAGATCTGCGGTGGCGGGCCTTGCTCCGCCTCGCGACCACTGGTGGCGACATCGACGGACTTCTAAACGTCGCGGTGGAAGCAGACCCGGGCGACAGCGGCCGCCGGAACGCCTTGATGGTAGCGGCCGCACGCCCCACCCGTGCGGCCAAAGAAGAAGCGTGGACGCGGTTGTTCAGCGACGGCTTCTCGCTCGCGGAACGGAAAGCCATCATGGCCGGGCTGCGGCAACCGGGGCAGGAGGCGGTGCTCACACCTTATGCGGACCGCTACTTGCGGGCGTTGGAGAGCATGGCGGGAGCCGCCCAGACCGAGTTCGCGGTGGCGTTCGCTCGCGCGCTCTTTCCCCGGTTCACCGACGTCGAGCACTGCGTGCTGGCGGGCACGGACGACCTGCTCGAGGCCGGGCAGCTCGCCGAAAGCGTGCTGAAGGTGGTCAGGGAGCAGCGATCCGAGCTCGTCACCATACGGGCAGCGCGCGCGTGCGACGCGGCGCACCGAACGCGCTGACCGGAAACTCGGGTGGATGGCGCAAAGCCCCGGTGCCCCATGCATCCCGGAGCCTTGCGCCGGCAGGGGGTATCGGTCACCTGCCGCGCCACAAAATGGGCAGCACGGTGACGTGAATACGCATTTTCGAAAACGAGCGGCGGCCAGGTCGCCGGGAAATTCGCCGCTCGGTCGCAAACTATCACCGATGCCCGGGAAGTGCGGCAACGTGCGGATAACGAGCGGCGGTGAATGGAGGACGAACGGTGCCCGTGGTGTCACGAAGGGCGTCTTGGCCGCCGGTCGAGAGCAGATCGGGCTCGTGAACTCGAGGCGGTTGTCATTCAGTACCGCCGTCCGATTTCGGAGATCGCCCGCAGGTGGCGCTGTGGCCGCCGTTCATGCGCGCACGGCGCGCGTTCGTGCCCAACGGATTGACCAAGCACACAGCCTCCGGGCAGTCTCATAACACACCGCGAGTCGCCGGTGTGGTCGACAGCTGCCATCCGGCACCCTTCGTAAACCGAGCATTTCGACCGCAGATCACAGTAGGGCCCAGTCTGAGCGAGAGGTGAAATCGTGGTTCTTCCGTCAAAGATGCCTCAGCTCGCCGACCTCGATTTGCTGCTGTCGGTCGAAAGCTACGGCAGCGTGGGAAAGGCGGCTCAAGCGCACAGCCTGTCGCAGCCGGCCGCCAGTATCCGGATCAGCGCGATGGAACGTCGCCTGGGTCTCCGGCTGCTGGAGCGCTCTCCTACCGGTTCGAAGCTCACCGAGGAAGGAGAAATGCTGGCGAAGTACGCCCGCAACGTCATGCAGGCCGCGCGCGAGTTGCTGGAGTTCGGCTCCGGCTCCCAGTCCGCTGATGCGAAACGGCTACGGGTCGCGGGCAGCCCGGCCATCTCCGAGCACTTGATCCCCGAATGGCTGAACCGGTCGGGGTTCTCGTTCGGCGAGGCCCGGGTGGAGGTGCAGACCGGCAGCGTCGACACGCTCCGCCAGCTGATCCGCGCGAGCCACGTCGATCTCGCGTTCATCGATGGCTGGTGCCAGGCCGGAAGCCAAGTGCAGAAGCAATTCGGCGACGACATGGTCACCCGCTACATCTGCGATGACAGGCTGGCCGTGGTGGTCGGCTCGAAGCACCCGTGGGCCAGGCGGCCCAGTGCCGTCACGGTGCACGAGCTGGCATCCGCGCAACTCGTCCTGCGCGAGCGCGGCTCGGGGCTCCGGGAGTTCACGGATGAGTTGCTGGGCACTGCCCGCGCTCCGCGAAGCTATGTCGAATTCCCGTCCAGCGCGGCGATCAAGCAAGCAGTCGCGACGAGCAAGCGGGTGACGGTGCTGAACCTCTCCACCGTGCGGTCCGAACTCGCGGAAGGCCGGCTGCATCTGGTTGCCGTCGACCAGGAGATGCCGGCAAAACCCATTTACGCGGCGTGGAGCGAGCGCCGGGACCTCCCGGAGTACGCGCGAGAGCTGGTGGAGATCGCCGCGTCGAAAGGTAGTCCGATGCCGGTTGTCGTGCCCGGGCGGAAAATCAAGAGCACCCGGCTCGTGGAGGCGAAAACCACCACAAAAAACATCGCATGACGGTCGAGGTCTCTTTGATCGACGACCTGATTGCCGAACCAGTCGCGACCAGGCCACACCGTCCGGTGTCGAGCGCAGGAGGATTAAGGTTAGATGTCAGCTCTGAATAAGATTGCGCGTACACTCGTGTCCAACAGGCGCGGCATCCTCGCTGCCGACGAGAGCATCGGAACGATGTCTTCCCGGCTGGAGAAGGTGGGGGTCGAGCCAACCGAGGAAAACCGCCGGATCTACCGTGAGTTGATCGTCACGACGCCTCGGCTCGCGGAGTCGATCAGCGGCGTCATCCTCGCGGACGAGACGTTCCACCAGAAGGTGACCAACGGCCGCACGTTCCCGGAATTCCTGGACGATCTCGGGATTCTCGCCGGGATCAAGGTCGACACCGGAGCGAAGCCGCTGGCGGGAGCCTCCGACGAAAAGATCACCGAGGGGCTCGATGGGCTGCGCGAACGAGTCGCGGACTACGTGCGCCTCGGCGCGACGTTCGCCAAGTGGCGCGCGGTGATCACGATCGGTGACAACATGCCGTCGGCCCGGGCGGTGCACGCGAACGCGCACGCGTTGGCGCGCTACGCCGGCCTCTGCCAGGAAGGTGGCCTCGTGCCCATTGTGGAGCCCGAGGTGCTGATGGACGGCACTCACTCGCTGGCGCAATGCCAGCAGGTGACGACTTCCGTGCTGGAAGTCGTTTTCGAGGAGCTCGACCTGATGCGCGTGCAGCTCGACGGCATCGTCCTCAAGCCCAACATGGTGGTCGCGGGCTCCGGCAGCACCGAACGGCCCACGGTGGAGGACGTCGCCCGGGCCACAGTGGACGCTCTGCGGGCGACTGTGCCGGCGTCCGTGCCGGGTATCGCTTTCCTTTCCGGTGGGCAAAAGCCGGAAGTGGCGACGCAGCACCTCGGGGCGATGCAGAAGCTCGACCCGCTTCCCTGGGAGCTCACCTACTCGTTCGGCCGGGCACTGGTCGGGCCGGCACTGGAGACCTGGCGCGGCGACGAGGGCAAGCGCGCCGCGGCCCAGAAGGTGCTCTCCGATCGAGCCGTCGCGAACGCGGCCGCCCGCTGAGCGTTCGAGCCGGAGGTCCGGCCGCGGTGCCGGCGGCCGGTGTCTCGATGACGAGGGCGACCGGATCGGCGACTTGGGTTGCCGGTCCGGTCGCTCTCGGCTCGGCGTTCACGGCCGCTCTCGTCGCCGGTCCTGCACCCGGTCTTGTGCCAGCACTCGTTCGAGGGGATTGAAGTCGATGACAGCTCAGGAATGGGGCACCCGCGGGGTTTCCGGCCGCAACGACGGTTCGTGCGGGCTCGATCACACCCTTGCGCTCGAACTCGTGCGGGTCACCGAGGCCGCCGCTATCGCCGCCGGCAAGTGGGTCGGACACGGCGACGAGAACAGCGGCAAGGCCGCCGCCGTCGATGCGATGCACCAGCTCATCATGTCGGTGTCGATGCGCGGCGTCGTGGTGATCGGTGAGGGTGAGAAGCGGGATACGCCCGTCTTGTTCAAGGGCGCGGACGTCGGCGACGGCGACGGGCCGGTCTGCGACGTCGGGCTCAGCGCGGGCCACGGCACCCTTTCGAAGGCCGGCGACGTGCCCTACGCGCTCGCGGCGATCGCGGTCGCCGAACGCGGCGCGATGTACGACCCGTCGCCGGTCCGGTCCATGGAGAAGCTGGCCGTCGGCCCCGAATGCGTCGACGTGGTCGACGTCACCCGCCCGGTGGCGGAGAACCTGCGAGCGGTCGCCAAGGTCAAGGACGTCCGGGTGTCGGATGTCGTCGTCGCCGTGCTCAACCGGCCCCGGCACCGGGAGCTCGTGCACGAAATCCGCGATGCGGGCGCACGGGTCCACTTGCTCGAGGGCGGCGACGTCGCGGGTGCGATCGCCGTGGCGCGTCCCGAAAGCCCGGTGGACCTCCTGCTGGGCACCGGGGGAGCGGCGGAAGGGGTCATCGCCGCGGCCGGCCTGTCCTGCCTGGGTGGGGCGTTGCAGGTCCGGCTACGGCCCGGCGACCCCGAGAAGTCCCAAGACTTAGGCGAAGTCCTCCACACCGAGGACCTGGTGCGCGGAGAGAGCGTGTTGTTCTGCGCCACCGGGGTGACCGGCAACGAGCTGCTGCGCGGTGTCCAGAACCACGCGGGCCGCACGACCACCCAGTCCATCGTGATGTGCTCGAAGCCGGACACGGTGCGGATCGTCAGGTCCGAACGCCGGCAGGCGAGGTGGCGCGAGCATCTCGGAATCGATTTCGAGTGAGCAGGGAATGGCTGAGTGATGAGTGAGATCACCACGACGTCCGTCCGGACCGAGCCGCTCATCACGCGCTACCGGGGACTGATCTGTGATCTCGACGGCGTGGTCTACCGCGGCCCCCACGCCCTTCCCGGTGCGGTGGAGACCCTGAACCGGGTGACGGCGGCCGACGTGCCGGTCGTCTTCGCGACCAACAACGCCTCCCGCCCTCCCGAGGACGTGGGCGACCACCTGCGGAGACTGGGCGTCGCGCAGCGGCGCTGGTCGGTGGTCACCAGTTCCCAGGCGGCCGCGGCGCACCTGGCGGAACGGCTGGTTCCGGGAGCGCCCGTGTGCGCGGTCGGAGGGCCGGGTGTCGCTCACGCCCTCGCCGAGGCCGGGTTGACCCCGGTCCGCGTCGCGGAGCTGGACGGCACACCGGTCGAGGCGGTCGTTCAGGGATTGGGGTTCGACATCACCTGGCGCGAGCTCGCGGCGGTCGGCTACCTCGCCGAAGCCGGAGCCACCTGGGTGGCCACGAACGTCGACCTCACGCTGCCCACGCCCTACGGGCGCGCGCCAGGCAACGGTGCGTTGGTCGCGCTGGTGCAGACCGCGACCAGCGCCTCGCCGCACGTCGTCGGCAAGCCGCAGCCCGCCTTGTTCGACCTGGCCCGCACCCGGCTCGGCACCGAGCAGCCGGACACGTTGGTGTGCGGGGACCTGCTGGGCACCGACATCGAGGGCGCCAACTCGGCCGGCCTCGACTCGCTCTTCGTCCTGAGCGGGGCCTCCCGGCTCCGGGACCTGGCGTTCGCCGAGCGGCCTGCGCGTCCGACGTACGTGGCCGCCGGCCTGAGCGGACTTCTCGCGCCTGCGCTGCCGCTGCCCCTCACTTCGCCCGAGCACCTCGTCGAACTCGCGCCGGACGCCGTACCCCGCGTGCCGAGCGACGGCGACACCGGCACACTGCTGCAGTCCGTCGTCACGACGGCGTGGGCCGCTCGCGACAGCGGCCGTGTGGTCTCCGACGACGCCGGCCGGTGGGAAGAGATCGAACGACAGCTCGGGCTCGGCCGGCCGGCCCAGGACCCGCACTAGGGCTGCCTCACCGCCATTCGTGAGTGGCTGCGCCGGTTTCCCGCCGGCGCAGCCACTCACGTCTGCCGGCTACTCTCCTGGCAGCGCGGGCGGCTCACCGGTGCGCTCGTAGTCCGACAGCAGGTCGAGCCGGCGTTGGTGGCGGCCGCCCTCGAACTCGGTGGTGAGGAACGCGTCCGCAATGCGCTCGGCCTCCTCGACCGTGTGCATCCGGGCGCCGATGCCGGCCAGCTGCGCGTTGTTGTGCTGACGGGCCAGCCTGGCCGTGTCCACGTTCCAGGTCAGCGCGGCGCGGGCGCCGGGCACCTTGTTCGCGGCGATCTGTTCTCCGTTCCCGGAACCGCCGATGACGAGACCGAGACTGCCGTCGTCGGCGACGACGCGCCGCGCCGCCTCGACGCAGAACGGCGGGTAGTCGTCGTTCGCGTCGTAAACGGCGGGGCCGACGTCGATCACCTCGTGGCCGAGTTCGGTGAGCCGCTTGACAAAGTGGTTCTTCAGTTCGAGTCCGGCGTGATCGGAGCCAAGGTAGATTCGCACGTGAGCAGTCTAATCCCGGATTCGGGAAGTGGTGGCCGGCATTCGACGGGTGGGCATTTAAATGTCTTATAGGCCGGAGGAATCGGAGGCCTGATTCATTTTTGTTGTGGCCGCCGCCGTCTGGCGCGGGAACTCCGGCGCTGGCCGATCTGGCAGTTCAAGCCGGCTGATGGCACGATCCTCGGCTCTTGCCGCGGTGGCGCGCCGAGCAGCTCGTCGAACAGCTCGTCGACGGCCACCGTGGCCTCCAGGCAAACGTGCGCAGCTGCAAGATCATCACCCCGCGCCGGCTGGCAACCGCTGGTCGGAGCGGGGTAGGCCGCGTTCGACGTTGACGTCGTCGCCGGCAAACTCGTACTCTGCCTTTGGCGCATGTCCGAGAGCGGTTCCCGACGCTGCAGCCGCCGGCGGGGGCCGGTGGGAGCGAAGCGTTCTCCGCTGTCACGCGGCACAGGTGCCCGCAGCTCGTCGTCGAGCCTCTTGTTTCCACATTCTCGCAGGTTGCCGGTGGTGCCCAGGTGGAGCCGGTTGACGCCACTCGCGCCGTCGGTGCACGTGCCTCCCCCACTCGTAGGCCCCAGGGTGCCGTTCGGCACCGGTTCCCGGCCACTGGTGCAAGGTCAGTTGCAACAACTGCGTTAAATCGAAGATGCTCTTTCATGACCGCGAAATTTCGGGCGGCAGTCCTCGAAATTGCGCGGATCACGAATGTCCGGTTTTCGCCCAGTCGCCGGGCGCAGCCAACAGCGAGGAGGAAAATATGAAGTGGGAAACTCCGGAGTACACGGTCGTCGAGGTGTGTGCTGAGGCCACGGGCTACTTCTACCGGGGCTGACAGCCGGGCTCCACGGCCCGTGCCGCTCGATTTCTCGTAGTCGCGGCAGATGGCTGAAATCTGCGGCCGGACTACGTCTGCGTTGGCGCAAGGCCCCGGGTCGAGTGAATCGATCGCGCTGGGGCCTTGCGTCACACGCTGAACAGGTATCCGCGATCATCCTTGCGGGAAGCGCAGGACTCGAACAGGGAGGTCTGCCGAGAAGCCGTGCGGCGAGTTCCCGGCCGGCAACCGCAAATACGCGCGAGTAGCGAGTCCTGACCACTCGAGAATCGACTCATCTTCAAGCCTCCCTCCCCGGTGAACCCTGGTAAATCTGTTGAGGTGGTTCAGGTGTCTCTTGAATTTCTTCCGCTGATAGCGCTCGCCTTTGGGCTCAGTCTCGACAATTTTCGCTCGTCGATCGCTATCGGAACCATTCCTTTCGGCTGGCGTCGCGCCGTGCAGGTCGCCATCGTCTTCGGAGTGTGGGACGCCGTGAGTCCGCTGCTGGGCGGGTTGATCGGGCACTTCCTGGGTGACTTCCTCGGGGACTGGGCCGACTACATCGGGGCGGCCGCGTTGGGTCTGTATGGCATCTACTTCATCGTCGGGGCGATCCGGCACCCGGAGCCGGAAGAAGAAGACCTGGACCATCCGTGGGTGACGCTCTTCGGCATGCCACTTTCGCTGAGCGTCGACAATTTCGTCGCCGGTGCCGGTCTGGGGATCGCCGGGTTTTCCCTCATCGTCCCGATGGCGACCTTCGGCATCATGACGGTGATCATGTCGTTCGCCGGGCTCTTCGTCGGGCGCATGGCCGCCAAGGTCGTTCGGATCCGCGCCGACTTGTTCTGCGGTATCTCGCTCGTCAGCGCGGCGATCCTGCTACCACTCGTCTTCGACTGATCGGCCGGCGCGGCCCGTGGCGATCCGGTCGACGGTTGATCACGCCCCCGCGCTGTGTGGTCGGTGAGTTGACCAAAGGCGGTATGCTTGACCTGAGCCGGATCCGTGAGGTCGAGCACCCGCGCCAACGGCGAATCACGCGTGCTGGTGCCGTCTCCTGGCGCACTGCGCCCAAGCGCTCGATATCTCAGGCTCGGAAACACCTGGGAGGTCACCTTTGCCCGAGAACCCCGATACCCACGTCTACCGCACCTACGACAAGGTCTTGGGCGAGATGCAGCCGGCCCGGCGGCGGAATCATCCGGCGGCGAGCGGCAACGCCAACGATTGGTGGCCGCACCGGCTCGACTTGAAGGTATTGCGCCGGCACCAGCCCGCGGACAACCCGCTGGGCGCGGACTTCGACTACGCCGAGCAATTCAAGACTCTCGACCTCGATGAAGTCGCGCGTGATATCGACGAGGTGCTGACGACGTCGCAGGACTGGTGGCCCGCCGACTTCGGTCACTACGGTCCCCTTGTGCTGCGCATGGCCTGGCACGCCGCGGGTACCTACCGCGTCTCCGACGGCCGGGGTGGCGCCAGTGCCGGAATGCAACGGTTCGCCCCGTTGAACAGCTGGCCGGACAACCGCAACCTGGACAAGGCGCGCCGGTTGCTCTGGCCGGTGAAGAAGAAGTACGGCCGCAGGATCTCCTGGGCGGACCTGATGGTCTTCGCGGGCAACCGGGCACTGGAGTCGATGGGGTTCAAGACCTTCGGGTTCGGCGGCGGTCGCGCCGACGTGTGGGAGGCCGACGAGACGTACTGGGGTCCGGAACGCAAGTGGCTGGCCGACGAACGGTACGGCGGTCTGCGCCAGCTCGACCAGCCGCTGGCGGCCACCGAGATGGGGCTGATCTACGTCGATCCGCAAGGCCCGGCCACCAACCCCGACCCGGTGCTCGCGGCCCGCGACATCCGGGAAACCTTCAAGCGGATGGGGCTGGGCGACGAGGAAACCGTGGCGCTCATCGCGGGTGGGCACACCTTCGGCAAGACCCACGGCCCGGCAGACCCGAACGTGACCAGCGGCCCCGAGCCCGAGGCGGCGCCACTCACCGCGCAGGGCCTCGGCTGGGCCGGCGGGTACGGCAGCGGCATCGGGCCGGACGTGGTCACGACCGGGCTGGAAGGGATGTGGACGCGCACGCCGGTCACGTGGGACCACACGTTCTTCGAGACGCTGTTCGAGTACAAGTGGGACGTCGAGCTCAGCCCGGCGGGCCTGTGGCAGTGGATCCCGAGCGACGGCCAGGGCGAGGGCACCGTGCCGGACCCCTTCGACCCGGACACGAAACACCACCCGGTCATGCTCACCACCGATCTGTCGTTGCAGGAGGACCCGAACTACGACTCGATCTCGCGCCGGTTCCTGGAGCACCCGGACCAGTTCGAGGACGCGTTCGCGCGGGCCTGGTTCAAGCTGACTCACCTCGACATGGGCCCGATCCAGCGCTACCTCGGGCCGCTCGTGCCGGCCGAACGGCTGATCTGGCAAGACCCGGTGCCGGAGCCGGACCACGAACTCGTGGACGCCGGCGACGTCGCCGCCCTCAAGCGCGAAATCCTCGACTCAGGCCTGACGATCGCGCAGCTCGTCGCCACGGCGTGGGCCTCGGCTTCGACGTACCGCGACAGCGACAAGCGCGGTGGGGCGAACGGGGCGCGGATCCGGCTCGAACCGCAACGCGGGTGGTCGGTCAACGAGCCCGAGCAGCTGGACGTCGTCCTGCCCGCGCTGGAAGCGATCCAGGAGCGGTTCAACGCCTCCCAACAGGGGGGCAAGCGGATCTCGATGGCCGATTTGATCGTGCTCGGCGGGTGCGCCGCGGTGGAACACGCCGCCGCGGCCGGCGGCCACGAGGTCGACGTTCCGTTCCGCCCCGGGCGCACCGACGCGACCCAGGAATGGACCGACGTCGAGTCGTTCGGCGCGTTGAAGCCCATCGCGGACGGATTCCGGAACTACCTGGGCAACGGCTTCTGGATGCCGCCGGAACACCTGCTCGTCGACCGGGCGAACCTGCTGACGTTGAGCGCGCCCGAGATGACCGTGCTGCTCGGCGGGCTGCGGGTGCTCGGAGCCAACCACAGAGGTTCCCCGGTGGGTGCGTTGACCTCGGCGCCAGGGGCGTTGACGAACGACTTCTTCGTCAACCTGCTGGACGTGGGGACGGAGTGGGCGCCCAGGCCGGGCAAGGACGTCTGGACGGCGGTCTACGAGGGCCGCGACCGGGGCACCGGCGAGGTGAAGTGGATCGCGAGCCGGGTCGACCTCATCTTCGGTTCGAACTCCGAACTGAGGGCGCTCTCGGAGGTCTACGCGAGCGAGGACGCGGGCGGGAAGTTCGTCCGGGACTTCGTCGCCGCGTGGGTGAAGGTCATGGAACTCGACCGTTTCGACCTTCGCTGATACTCGTCTTCACAATCAGCCGCGAAGACCGTGCTCGAGCCCGGTCTCCGCGGCTGATTTTTTGTTGTGCGGCTTTGGTTTCCGTGCAGAACGTCCGGTGCCCGATGGGCGGTGGCGGTCCGCACTCCGGCCACGCCAGGGGTTTCAGCAAAAACTCAGGCGTAGCAACAACATCAAGCAACTCCCACACGATCGTGTGCAAGTTGCAAGTCCGGCCCTTGGTGATATGGCGGCCGGCGCAGCTCCTGCCAGGCGCAGGATTGCACGAACGGTAGCTCTTGCCGGGGGAACGGCGGGGTCGGGCCGGTCGGTGGCGACGCATATCGGAATGGCTTGCCCGGGTGTAGAGTCAAAACTCGTTACAGGATCAACAGCGAAATATGATATCGATCAGCACCTGTAATTGTTGCGTCACGTCAAGCATGGTTGTGGGGTGGCGCTTGAGAGAGTATGCGATTCGTCGTCAACGAGCCGACGTTTTCGTGTAGGTGACGTGTTCCGCGAAATCTGTCAGAACGATCATTTTTGCTGACGAGGAGGTGATGTCCGATGACGATTGCCGAGGAACGAGAAGATCTCCTGGCCGAGCTCAGCGGACAGAACAAGGCAACCATCGGTGCCGTGCTCGGGACCGGCTCAATCGCCAAGGCGACCGAGCGTGCCGACGGGACGATGGAAGCGACCATCCGGATCCCGGAGGACGCGATGGCGTGGGACCCGGGGATCTTGATCCTGCCGCACGCCGGCATCCTCGAGCTGACGATCATCAACGACGACAAGAACACCCACGCCTGCCTGCTGCCCAGCAACGGCGACCGGCAGTTCATCGGCCTGCTGAACCACTCGAAGGGCAGCGCGACGCTCGAGCTGGACGGCCCCGGCTGCTACTGGTATGGCTCGCCGGCCGGCAACGACGAGGGCCGGGGCTTGCAGGGCGCCATCGTCGTGACCGGCGAAGTGCCGCCGGAAGCCAAGCTCGACCGACCCGCCCAGCCGCGGCCGTAGAAAGGGAAGACCCGCCATGACCCTCGAATACGTCGACGCCGGCAAGGCGTTCAACCACAGTCAGCTCTCCAACCTGCCGCACAGCGCGCCGGACGTGACCCGCGGCGTCAACTACGAGCGCATCCTCCAGGCGCGCAGCGAATCCCAGAACTGGATCACGTACTACGGCGACTACGACGGCAAGCGGCACAGCCTGCTCGACCAGATCAACGTCGACAACGTCAAGAACCTGAAGGTCGCCTGGATCCACCAGGCGAGCGCGACGGGCATGATCGCCTCCACCTCGACCTACGCCTTCGAGGCCTGCCCACTGGTCGTCGACGGCGTCATGTTCGTCACCGGTTGGGACGGCTGGCTCTGGGCGCTCGACGCCAAGACCGGCGAGCAGCTGTGGCGCTACAAGCACGCGATTCCCATCGACGTCACGCTGTGCTGTGCCAACGTAAACCGCGGCTGTGCGGTGGCCAACGGCAAGGTCTACATGGTGACCCAGAACGCTCAGCTGGTGGCACTCGACGCCACCAACGGCCGGAAGGTCTGGCAGAAGACCATCGGTGACGTGCGAGCGGGCGAGAGCGCTTCGATCGCTCCGCTGGTCATCAAGGACACCCTCATCACGGGTTCCGCTGGTGGCGAGTACGGCGTCCGCGGTCACATCGACTGCTGGGACCTGGAGACCGGCGAGCAGCGCTGGCGCACCTACACCGTGCCGAAGCCGGGCGAGCCCGGTTCGGAGACCTGGCCGGCCGATGGCGAGGCCTGGCAGCGCGGTGGCGCGAACCACTGGGTCACGGGCACGTTCGACCCGGAGCTGAACCTCTACTACGCGGGCACCGGTAACCCGGCTCCCGACTTCGACGGCGAGGTTCGTGAAGGGGACAACCTCTACACCGACAGCGTGGTCGCGCTGGACGTCGACACGGGCGAGATCAAGTGGCACTACCAGTTCACGCCGCACGACCTGTGGGACTACGACTCCACGATGGAGATGACCCTGTTCGAGCGGGACGGCAAGAAGCTGCTGGCCCACTTCGACAAGAACGGGTACATGTTCGTCATCGACCGCACCAACGGCGAGCTGCAGCACGTCACGCCGTTCGTCGACCGGATCGACTGGGGCGTCATCACCCGCGACGGCAAGGTGACCCCGCGGAAGTACCCGGACAAGGAAGGCGAGCCCTGCCACTTCTTCCCCGGCCCCGCCGGTGCGAAGGAATGGACGCACGCTTCGTACAACCCGGACCACGACCTGTTCTACGTTCCGGTGGCCGACGTGGGCGCCACTGCCACCCGGCGTCGTCGCGAGTTCAAGGAAGGCATGCCCTACTGGGGTGCCGCCGTCGAGGTCGACATCGACAACATGGCCGGGTCGGTCAGCGCGTTCGACTCCCACGGTGAAGAGAAGTGGCGTCACCGGCTCAACAACATGCCGATGGCCGCTTCGACCCTGAGCACCGCGGGGAACCTGGTGTTCGCCGGCACCCCCTCGGGTGAGTTCATGGCGCTGCACGCCGAGACCGGCGAGAAGCTCTGGAGCTTCCAGTGCGGTAGCGGTCACCACAGCAGCCCGTCGACGTGGTCGCTTGATGGCAAGCAGTACATCTCGGTGCCGGTCGGCTGGGGTGGCTGGCTCGAAGGCATCGTCCCCGGCCTGTCCGGTCAGGGTCACGGTGCCGCGCTGATCACCTTCTCCCTGTGACGGGAAAGTGCCGCTGACGTGGTACTGACGCGAAACCCGAGGTAACTTCCCGACGGTTTCCCCTACACCAGCCCGGTGGTCGAGTCGTCCCAGTGACGGCCCGGCCACCGGGCCGGTGCTGTATGTGCCGGCAGGCGAGGAGAACGGGGCACGTCGATGTTCCCCGTAGCCCCGTCGGTGGTGGGTTTTCCACCCCTTGCCCTGGTACCTTTCAGACGCACCTCGGTTTTGGGGAAGAGAGCGACGGAAACAAAAGGTGATGTGATGGACCAGTCGTCGGTGCCCCAGCAGGACAAGGGATTTGCGCGTCTGCCCTGCCTCTACTGCGGGGAGGCGTACGAGCCTGGCGATCTCGCGCGGCACACCGAACCGGTGCACTGCGGGCCCTGTATCACGTGCGTCGACAAGCCAGCGTGCTTCAGCTGCCGTCTCATGTACTGCGTTTGCGACGTGCACAAGTATCGAGGCTGAAGAGGCCTGCGGACTGCCGCGACCCGGCTGTGCTGAGCTCTCCGTCCCTTGCGGGCGAACAGGTCTCGAGAAAACTGTTGTCCCACTGGTGTTCCTGGTGCCGCCTGAGCCCGCCGGCGATCGTATCGGGGCTCAGGCGGCAATGTCGTCGTGGTGCCGGCCCGATCCTCGGTGCTCGGCAGCCCGGCTTCGGCCTCGGCGGCGAGGTGCTGGTTCGGGCCGGGCGCGCTGCCCGCGTCAGCGCCGAGGGATCTTTCGCTGCGCCGGACACAACAAAAACCGGCGCGCGCGAGGCCCTGATTGTAGCTGTCGGGTCAGGTGTTCGTCGCTGCGAGGGGCATGTGGACGAACAGTCCACAGTGGTCGAAAAGGCGGGCTACCAGTCCTGCACGTCGTCAGATCTCCAATGCCCGGCGCACCGCCGGGGTGTTCCGCCGGGAAACCGGCACCATTGTTTTCGCCTGGTCGTCCATGACCAGGAACAATTCCCCTTTGTACCGGCGTTCGACTTCCCGGATGCGGCTGAGGTTCACGACGTACTGGCGGTGCACCCGCAGGAAACCGGAGCCGCTCAGCTCGGTCTCGAGCTTGTCGAGGCCCGGCGAGGCGGATCGCAACCGTCCTTGATCGGTGGAAAGCCACACGTCGTTGCCGTCCGATTGCGCGAACGAGACTTCAGGGAGCCGCAGCAGCACCATTCGGTTGTCACGCGTCGCGACCATTCGGTGCGGCTGCGCGCCGAGCGGGCTGTCGCCACCCGTCCGAGGCAGCGGATCCCCTTCTGACACACCGAATGAGACGAGGTTGCCGATCAGGTGCCCGGACAGGAACACCGGCCGGAAGCTGATCGACGTCGGTTCATTGGCGAGCCGGGTGAAGATCTGCGTCGAGCCGACCCAGTCGGTATTGCGCGCGGCCTGTTTGGCGGCATATTTGGCGGCCCGGATGAATTCCGGCAGTTCCGGTTTCCACCGCACCGCGGGATCGGGCGCCGGCGTGGAGCCCGGGATGCCGAGGAGCACGCCCGCCGTGTCGTCGGCGAGCACCACCCGGCCCGCGGGGTCCACGGCCGCGAGCGCCGCGCTCGAGCGCGACCTGGCGTGGTTGAAGGCGGCCATCAGTTCGGCGCCGTCATCCTGGGCGCGCCGGCGCAGGATGCGCTGCGTCATCGTGGCGGCGTTGCCGAGCCAAGCTCCCGCGGCTCCGGGAAGCTCGCTGCGCCAGCACGAGATGTTGAGCACCGCGACCGGTTGCCTGGTCACCACGTCCCGTACCGCCACACCCGCGCAGGTCCAGTCGTGGAAGGCCTGGCACCAGTGCTCGGCACCGCGGATCATCACGGGGGTGTAGGACATCAGCGCGGTACCCATGCCGTTCGTCCCGGTGGCGCCCTCGGCCCAGCAGAACCACGGCGCCAGGTTGGCCTCGGCGGCGACGGTGCGCGTGGCCTGATCGCCCCATTGGGCCAGGACCCGGCCGGCGGCGTCGGTGATGGTCACGATGCCGCCGAGGCTGCTGACTTCGTGCGCCAGCGTAGCGGCGCGGAAGCCGAGTTCGGCGATCACGACGTCGTGCTCGAGCGCGTGGTCGACTTCCGCGACGGCTACCGGCGCTTCGGTGAGGTACGGGTCGACCCGGTACTGGTCTCGGCACCGCTGCCAGGAAATCGCGATCTCGGGCCGCACGCCGCTGAGGTCGTCCTCGCCCTTCACGAAGCGCTCCCAGGCCCTGTACACCGTTGCCTCGCCACCGCTGCGGGAGGTCGGGTCGAGCCGGCGTACTTGTGCCATATAAGACCGCCTTTGGTCTGTTGCCAACCCGGACGGCACCCGAGCGCTCGGGGCCGGCGCTGCGTGGTGTATCGGGGCTTGGTCGCGTCGCTTGGCCGTCGACGAAGCTAAACTCTTCCCCGATTCGAGGGCAAGCGGCGTGGGATGACTGCGGGCGAACGACCTACGAACGGTCGTGGACCGAGGATTACCGGTGCCCATCGGCCCACCAGCGGTCACCCCGCTCCGGCCCGGTGATCGTGGGCCGCGGGAAGCCAAGATCATCGGTGGTTCTGCCCGCCGGCACCCGGCGATCGCGTTGTGGATTTCCACAAAACGCCGGTCTGCACCGGTTCTGGCACGCTCACCAGGGCGAACCAGTGTAGCTCGGCGCGCCAGACCCTCTGGGGCGCATGGCTTCCAGCCTGCCTGGCTTGACCCCGGTGGCGTCGTGCTGCACCATGCTTCGGCATTTGGCGACGTGTCGCAGGAGTTGTCCGCAGTGGTCTGCTGTTTGGCCGGATTGCGCTGTTCCCGGCGTTGGCGAGCCGGACCTGTATGTCTACAGGCAAGTGGCTGAACGACGCGGACATGTCTTGAAAAGTCGCGCTGCATCGGGTTACTTTGTAACTTCTGTCACTGCCCGGTGGTCCCAGAGAACCCCGGTGCGCCCGGCGACAAGGAGGTCGCGATGACCGGGAGAGTCCCGCCGCTGGCGATCGCACCGAGCAGTCCCAGCGGACGTGATCAGGTGACGGGCGGCTCTCTGGTGGCTACCTCGTCGGCGAAGGAAGTGGCTCGCGCCTGGGAAAGCTTCGCCGCCGGCGAGGACATCGAAACGGGTGTCCGGCCCGAGATCCTGGCTTCGTGGTACCGCTGTCGCGATCGGTACGAAGTGGACCGAACGCTGGACGTCGCCCCCGGAGCGCGGGGCGACGACTCCCCGCGAATCGACAACGGCGTGATCTTCACGGCGCTCGGTGGCCTCGGTGCGCTGGCCGGCCAGGAAGTGGAACGGGATGGCGCCGTCGTCACCGTCACGGACGGCGACGGGCGCGTCCTCGGGGCCTGGGGCGACCCCTCCGCTCAGCGGCGGGCCGAGCTGCACAACCTCGCTCCGTGGTCGTCGTGGTCGGAGGACAGCACCGGCACGAACGGGATGGGCACCTCACTCGAGGTGTCCGGTCCGGTGACGGTGACGGGTCCGGAGCACTGGTGTGAGGCCTTCCACCAGTGGGCTTGCGCGGGCATTTCCATCCGTGACGTGGTGACCGGCTCGCCGGTCGCGTCGATCAACATCTCGCGGTGGAACGCGTCGCTGTCCAAGCTCGTGCCGTCCTGGCTGACGAAGGCGGTCGCGTGCGTCGAGCAGGAGATCTACCGGCGCGCCGTCTACGAGGCGGACAAAGTGATCTCCGAGTTCAACAAGAAGTGCACCCAGTCCAGCGGTCCGTTCATGGCGATGGACCGGGGAGGCAATGTAATAGCTGCGAACGAAGCAGCTGCCACCTTGCTCGGGTTGTCCGGCGAGGCTCCCATCGTCGCGGGTGCGATCGAACCGGCTGAACGCTGGATCCCGGACATCTCAGGGCTTCCCGACGTGGTGCGGTGGGCCAAGGAGCGGGCACAGGGAACCGCGCAGTGGAGCGGCTACGCGTGCCTGCCGGTGAGCCCGGGGGAGGATGCCACTCCGCTGACCATGCGGCCCGTCGTCGACGCGAACCACGTGGTGGGCATGCTCTGCGTGTTCGGGGTGCAAGAGGGAGAACCCTACGAGAGCACTTCGGAAGCCGACGTCGGCCCGCTGCCGCGGCGCGTCATCGGAATGCGCAACGATCGGCTGGTCCTGCTCGCTCCGTCCGAGATCCGCTACGCCGAGGCCGATCGGAACATCGTCTGGCTGGTCACGGAACGGGGCAGGATCCAAGCGGCGACCCGCGGCCTGGAGAACGTCGAGCGGTTGCTGACGCCCTACGGGTTCCGCCGAGTGCACCGGCGTTTTCTGGTCAACCTTCGCCGGGTGGCGGAACTGGAGCGCGGCATCAAGGGCGAACTCTTCCTGATCATGGATTCCCGCTCCCACGAATTCGTTCCCGTTTCGCGGCGCCACGCCCCGGATCTCCGGCGAATGCTCGGCGTGTGAGCGGTGCAGGCCGGTCGGATTCTTCCGAATGCTGATTCGAGGTAGAGCCCGACCGGCCTGAACGAAATCAGGATCAACTTTCGGTGCGCGCGGAAAGGGCCTCCACCCGGCTGCGCAACCCCTCCACGGCAGCTGCCGGGTCCTGGGCGGCGTAGACGGCCGAACCGGCCACGAAGCAGTCGACGCCGGCCTCGGCCGCCTGTTCGATCGTGTCGGTGTTGATCCCGCCGTCGATCTCCACGACCAGGTTCAGGTGGCCGGTGTCGACCATCCTCCGCGCCCTGCGCACCTTGTCGAGCACCTCGGCGATGAACTTCTGGCCGCCGAAACCGGGCTCCACGGACATCACCAGCAGGGTGTCGTAGTGCTTGAGCACGTCGACGTAGGGCTCCAGCGGCGTCTTCGGCTTGATCGCCAGTCCTGCCTTCGCGCCCGCGGCCCGCAGGTCCTTCGCGAGCATCACCGGGTCATTGGCGGCCTCGACGTGCACCGTGACGTTGTACGAACCCGCCTCGGCGTAATCGACCGCCCAGCGATCCGGGTTCTCGATCATCAGGTGGCAGTCCAGCGGTAGGTCGGTGGTGGCCAGCAGTGACTGCACGACCGGCAGGCCGAGGGTCAGGTTCGGCACGAAATGCGCGTCCATGACATCCACGTGCAGCCAATCTGCTCCCCGGCCCGGCTGTCCTTTCACGGCAGCCACTTCGTCGGCGAGCCGGGCGAAGTCGGCGGAGAGGATGGACGGAGCGATCATCGGCTGATTCGACACGAAACCGAGCGTAAAACAGCCGGGGGCGCTGGATGGTTATTTGTTGTGCGCATCGGGGGATTGTGTTTTTGCATGTGGTCGGGTGTTGCTGGATTTCGTGTGCGTCCGGAATTGTTGTGGGGGTTGATGGCTGGGTTGGTGTTGCCGGTGTGTGGGTGCCGCCGGCGGCCGGCCGGCGTGGTGATCGTCTCGACTTTGAGGAGTGTCTTGTGAAGTTGCAGGTGGCGTTGGATGTGCTGGATCTTCCGGCGGCGTTGACGTTGGCGAATCAGGTGGCTGAGCATGTGGACATCTTGGAGCTGGGGACGCCGTTGGTGAAGTCGGCGGGGATCAGTGCGGTGTCGGCGATCAAGGCGGCGCACCCGGACAAGCTGGTGTTCGTGGACCTCAAGACTGCTGACGCGGGTGAGCTGGAGGCGGCGTTGGCGTTTGAGGCGGGGGCGGATCTGGTCACGGTGATGGGTGCGGCTGATGATGACACTGTGCGGGGCGCGGTCGCGGCGGGGCGTAAGTACGGCAAGCAGGTTGTCGCGGACATGATCACCGTGGTGGACGGGCGGGTTGCCCGGATTCGTGAGGTGGCGAAGCTGGGGGTGTCGTTCGTGGAGATTCACGCCGGTCTGGACGAGCAGGCCCGTCCGGGTTACTCGATCAACCAGTTGCTGGAGGACGGTCGTGAGGCCGGGGTGCCGTTCTCGATCGCCGGTGGGGTCAAGATCGACACCATCGCTTCGGTGCGCGACGCGGGCGCGACCGTGGCCGTGGCCGGTGGCGCGATCTACAACGCCGGCGACCCGGGCGCCGCCGCCAGGGAACTCAAAAAACGCGCCACCGCCTGACAAAACCATTCTCGGCCGGAATTCGCAAAAAACGAAACCCTCAGGAGTGCGCGCCCATGGCAGCAAACGAATCACCTGACGAGGTTGTTCGCTTGACCACCAAGCGGCTCCCCGACGACTGGACCGAGTTGGACCAGCGCGCGGTCGACACCGCCCGCGTGCTGGCCGCCGACGCGGTAGAGCACTGCGGGAGCGGACACCCCGGCACGGCCATGAGTCTGGCGCCCGTCGCCTACGCGCTCTTCCAGCGGGTCATGCGGCACGACCCCGGCGACGCGCAGTGGCTCGGACGGGACCGGTTCGTGCTCTCCGCCGGGCATTCGAGCCTCACGCTGTACATCCAGCTGTTCCTGTCCGGGTACGGGCTGGAGCTGGACGACCTGAAGTCCTTGCGCAAGTGGGATTCCCTGACCCCGGGCCACCCCGAGTACGGGCACACCAAGGGCGTGGAGACCACCACGGGCCCGCTCGGCCAGGGCCTGGCCAACGCGGTCGGGATGGCGATGGCCGCCCGCCGCGAGCGAGGACTGCTCGACCCGGACGCCGAGCAGGGCAAGAGCGTGTTCGACCACCACGTCTACGTGATCGCCTCGGACGGCGACATCGAGGAGGGCGTCACCTCCGAGGCGTCGTCGCTGGCCGGAACCCAGCAGCTCGGCAACCTCACGGTGATCTACGACAGCAACGAGATCTCCATCGAGGACGACACCCGCATCGCCCTGTCCGAGGACACCGCCAAGCGTTACGAAGCCTATGGCTGGCACGTCATCACCGTCCACGGCGGCGAGGACGTGGCCGGGTTCCTGGACGCGATCGAGCAGGCCAAGGCCGAGACAGCGCGCCCGACCCTGATCGTGCTGCGCACCGTGATCGGGTACCCGGCGCCGAACAAGATGAACACCGGCAAGGTGCACGGTGCCGCGCTGGGCGCCGAGGAGCTGGCCGCGGTCAAGAGCGCCGTCGGCTTGGATCCGGCGCGGAGTTTCCAGGTAGACGACGAGGTCCTGCGCCACACCCGCGAGGTGGCCGGACGGGGCAGGGCCGACCACGAGAAGTGGCAGCTCGAGTTCGACGCCTGGGCACAGGCCAACCCGGAGCGCAAGGCGCTGCTGGACCGCATCAGCAAGCGCTCGCTGCCGGCCGGCTGGGCGGTCGACCTGCCCACCTGGGAGCCGGACGCCAAGGGCGTCGCGACCCGCAAGGCGTCGGCCGCGGTACTGGCCAAGCTCGGCGAGGTGCTGCCCGAGCTCTGGGGCGGGTCGGCGGACCTGGCCGAGAGCAACAACACCACGATCAAGGGTGCGGACTCCTTCGGCCCGGTCGAGATCTCCACCAACGCGTGGCAGGCCAATCCCTACGGCCGGACGCTGCACTTCGGCATCCGCGAGCACGCGATGGGTTCGATCCTCAACGGCATCTTGCTGCACGGCGGGACCCGCCCGTACGGCGGCACCTTCCTCATCTTCAGCGACTACATGCGCCCGGCGGTGCGCCTGGCCGCGCTGATGAAGCTGCCGGCCATCTACGTGTGGACGCACGACTCGATCGGGCTCGGCGAGGACGGGCCGACGCACCAGCCCGTGGAGCAGCTGGCGTCACTGCGCGCCATCCCCGGCATGTCGATGGTGCGCCCGGCCGACGCGAACGAGACGGCGTACGCCTGGAAAGCCGTGCTGGAGGACACCGAGGGCCCGGCCGGGCTGGCACTGAGCCGGCAGGACCTGCCGACGCTGGAGGGCACGTCCGCCGAGGGTGTGGCCGCCGGCGGCTACGTGCTCGCCGAGGCGTCTTCGGGCACCCCGGAGGTCGTGCTCGTCGGCACCGGTTCAGAGGTCCAGCTGGCCGTGGCGGCCAGGCAGGTCCTCGAAGCCGAAGGGGTAGCCACCCGGGTGGTGTCGATGCCGTGCGTGGAGTGGTTCGACCGGCAGGAGCAGTCGTACCGGGACCGGGTGCTGCCTCCTTCGGTGCGCGCGCGGGTGATCGTCGAAGCGGGTATTTCGCAGCCGTGGCACCGGTTCGCCGGCGACGCGGGCGAGATCGTGTCGCTGGAGCACTTCGGTGCCTCGGCCGACTTCAAGACCCTCTTCAGGGAGTTCGGCATCACCACCGAAGCCGTGGTCGAAGCGGCCCGGCGCAGCGTGCAGGCGGCGCGCTCGAAGTGATGTCCAACCGCAAGCGGATCAGCCCGGAACCCGCGGACAGGAGCTGACCGACCGCTTGCCCCAGGCGGCCCCGGCGAACAGCCGGGGCCGCCTTCTGGTGATTTGCAGTATTCGTTATCCAAATCACGGGATAGTGTTTCCCAATGTCGTAAGCCTTGCTGGTCAGCCGCAAGTGGACAATCATTTTGGTCTGAGTGGCTTATCGGCGCCACTACGACGATCCGCGCGATGGCTGTGTTCACCGCAACGGACATAGTGACCAACGAATGCCATCCGCCCCGCAAGTGGAGGAAGATCTCGTTGACGCAGACGACTTCGAAGAAGCTTGATGCCAGTCATTTCTCGACCGCCACACGTACTGTTGTCGGCGAGGTGGACCGGGTGAGTGCGGCGGTGCAGTCTCCGGCCTGGGTCCGGGCCGGCGCGTTGCTGCTCAAGGCACCGGCCGTGTTCACCATCGGCACCGGGCGCAGCGGGCTCGCCCTGCAGATGGCCGCGATGCGGTTCATGCACCTCGGGCTCCCCACGCACGTCGTCGGTGAGGTGACCGCTCCCGCGATCGGCTCGGGCGACGTGCTGGTGGCGGCCTCGGGCTCGGGGTCGACGGCCCGCGTGGTCCGGGCCGCCCAGACCGCCCGCGACCAGGGGGCGAATGTGATCGCGCTGACCACGGCGCCCGACTCGGCGCTGGCCAAGCTCGCGACCGAGGTGCTCATCATCCCGGCCGCGGACAAGCAGGACTTCGACGGCAACGCCTCCGTCCAGTACGCCGGCAGCCTGTTCGAGCAGTCCGTGCTGCTGACCACCGACGCGCTGTTCCACACGCTGTGGCAGAGCAGCGGCACCCAGGCCCGCGAACTGTGGCGCCTGCACGCGAACCTCGAGTAACCGCAAGCGCATTCGCGATCTCTCTGTCCTGATGCTACAGACAAGAACGGAGCCCGAGATGCAGTATCAGAGTGAGGTCGCGCCGCGGACTTCCACCGACATCCACACGCTGGAAGCGGTGGCGCTGACCGCCACGCGCCGCGCCGCGGTGGCCAGCTACGCCTGGGTGGGCCGCAACGACCAGAAGGGCGCGGACGCGGCGGCGACCGCGGCCATGCGTGAGGCGCTGGCCGACGCGCCGGGGCGAGGGAAAGTGGTCATCGGGGAGGGCGAGAAGGACGACGCCCCGATGTTGTTCAACGGTGAGATCGTGGGCACCGGCAACGGCCCCGACTTCGACATCGCCGTCGATCCCCTCGAAGGAACCTCGTTCTGCGCGAAGGACCTGCCCGGCTCACTCGCGACGATCGCGTTCGCCGAATCGGGAACCTTCTGGTCGCCCGGGCCCGGGTTCTACATGGACAAAATCGTGGTGGGGCCGCAGGCCAAGGACGTCATCGATCTCGACGACCCGGCCGAGGAAACCCTGGCCAAGGTCGCCAAGGCGCTCGGCAAGCAGGTCAGCGAACTCCGCGTGATGATCATGGACAAGCCGCGGCACAAGGAGCTGATCGCCCGGGTGGTGCGGGCGGGTGCGGCCGTGCAGACGCCGGCGGGCGGCGACGTCGGCGGCAGCCTGGCAGTGCTCCTGCCGGCACTCGACATCGACCTGCTCATCGGGGTCGGCGGCACGCCCGAGGGCGTGATGACCGCGGCGGCGGTCCGGGCGCTGGGCGGTGGCATGCTGGGCCGCCTGGCTCCTCAGCGCACCGAGGAAGCGGACAACATCCGGGCCGCGGGGATGTCCCTCGACCGCATCTACACCTGTGACGAGCTCGTCTCCGGCGATGCGTTCTTCGTCGCCTCGGGTGTGAACGGCGGGCCGCTCGTCGGGCGCCCGCGGAAATACAAGGACACCACGATCACCGAATCGCTCCTGATTTCCCGGGGCGAGATTCGCCACATAACACACACCACCTTCGAGTAATTCCCCGATGGTTTGCGCCGGCCGCTTCTGATTCTCCCCGGCAGCCATCCTCGAGCGGACCCTTCACGACCAAGGAGATTCGGTGACGTTGCACCTGGACGACCTCCGCGTTCGCCGTCTCGGCGAGTGCCTGTATGATTCGCCGTTCTCCGAGACGCTTTCGACCAAACAGACCTCTCCGCACTACGTCGCGGAAGGCGACCGGGTCTTGCTCGAGGACACGGTCTCCATGCTCGCCGAGCACGGCCTCCCTCCCGGCGAGGTGCCGAGTTTCGAATCCGCCGGGCCCCGCCGGAAGATCTACTTCGACCCGGCGTGCGTGACCGCCGGTGTCGTCACCTGCGGTGGGTTGTGCCCCGGCCTCAACAACGTCATCCGCGGTCTCGTCCAAGAACTCGCCGTGCACTACAAGGTCAAGCGGATTCTGGGCTTCCGCAACGGTCTCCAGGGACTCACGGCTGAGCACCGCCACGACACCATCGAACTGACGCCGGAGCGCGTTCGCGACATCCACAACGCCGGCGGCACCATCCTGGGCAGCTCACGCGGCGGCCAGGACGCCGACGAAATGGTCGACAGCCTCATCATGCGAGGCGTCGACATCCTGTTCGTCATCGGTGGTGACGGGGGGATGCGCGCCGCGACGTTCCTCAGCAAGGCGATCAGGGCGCGCGGTCTCGACATCGCGGTCATCGGAGTGCCGAAGACGATCGACAACGACCTGCCCTTCACCGATCAGTCGTTCGGGTTCCAAAGCGCGTTCGCGCGGGCCACCGACTTCATCTCGGCGGTCTCCGTCGAAGCCGCCGCCAGCCCGAACGGCGTCGGGATCGTGAAGCTGATGGGCCGGCATTCGGGGTTCATCGCCAGCTACGCCGCGCTGGCCGCCAATTCGGCGGACATCGTCTTGATCCCGGAGATCCCCTTCACCCTCGGGGGAGCGGAGGGCCTGCTCGCCCACGTCGAGCAGCACGTGCGGGGCAAGGGTTTCGTGGTCATCGTCCTCGCCGAGGGCGCGGGCCAGGACCTGCTCGAAGAACACGGCCTGCTCCAGCAGAACGGGCGCGCGACCGACGCCTCGGGCAACCTCAAACTCGGCAACATCGGGGAGCTGCTCAAGGAAAGAATCACGACGCACCTGACCTCGGTCGGGCTCGCCCCCACGATGCGTTACATCGACCCGAGTTACGCGGTCCGCAGCATCGCCGCCAACGCTTACGACAGCGTCTACTGCCTGCGGTTGGCCCACGCCGCGGTGCACGCCGCCATGGCGGGCCGCACCGAAGCGGCCGTCGCCCGCTGGCGGCGGCGCTTCGTGCACGTCCCGCTGTCACTGATGACCAGCCGCCGCAACCAGGTTGACCCCGACGGCGACCTGTGGATGTCCGTGCTGGAAACCACCTGCCAACCGGCGGAATTCGGTTCGGCTCCAGCCCGGGAGCGGGTCCCGATGGGATTTTGTTGAGACCTCGAGGCCGGTCACGGTGCCGGGCGCGGCTGTGCGGTCGCGGCCGCCGGCGCAGTGGCGCGCGGTAAGTCGTTGCGCTTGAACGGATCCCGAGGCCGACCAGTTCGCGGAGTCGACGGCGGAGTACTCGGCGCCCTGGTCGTCGAGGCGGCGAATGCGGCGGGCGGCGCGCTCGGTGAGGAAGGCGTCGTCCAGGGGCGGGACGAAGGCGTTGTCCACGACGGTGTACTCGGCGGCCAGTCGGCCGATCGGGGTGACGGCGCCGAACTCGATGCGGCCGTTGACGTACAGGTCGTCGCGGACGTGGAAGCTGACGGCTTCGCCCCAGACGACGTGGTGGAGGCCATCGGGCGCAGAGAAGATCTTGTCCACTGTGTACTCCGGGGCGACGGGCGCGTCCTTGATGCGCGGCGGTTTCACCAGCGCGGAAGCCACCTTCTCGACGCCCACCGCGTCGAACTCGTCCACGTCCGGTTCGAACTCCACGGCGCTGCGGTGGAGGGCGAACGCCTGCGGCAGCGTGGCCATGTTCGTCACGGACTCACCGGTGTCGCGGATGTTGACGAAGCTGTCCTTGAGCGTCGCGCCGCCGGACTTGGGCTGGATGGACAAGGAGATCTTCGGCGGCTTGCGGCCGACGCGCGTGAAGAACGACACCGGCGCCAGGTTGCGGACACCGGCCGGGGTTGATGCTCCCGGATCAGCAGCTTGTAGGCGAGCTTCGCGTCGAGGCCCGCGGATTCGATGTCCACGTCATTCTCCCAGCAGCGCCACGGCGCCGTACCAGACCGGACCCGGGTTGAGCCGGTCCGGGTGCCGGTGCAGGATTTCGTCGTAGAACTCGCGCGCGGCCGGCTTCGCGTCCAGCAGCCGGATCATGTCGAGCAGGTACGCGCGGGTTTCGGCGATGGTGCGCGGGTCGTCGGGCAGCGCCGCGTTCTTGTGGCCCGCCACGACGGCGCGCGGGCGCAGCTGCTCGACCCGGTCGAGCGCGGCGAGCCACTCCTGCAGGCCGCCGTCGCCGCCTTCGAGGATGTACTGGTGGATTCCGTTGTAGACGGTGTCACCGGCGACCACGAGGCCGAGTGCCGGCACGTGCAGCACCGACGTCTTGTCGGTGTCGGTGTGCCCGACGTCGACGGCCCGCACGACGTGGCCCTCCAGCAGGAAACCCTCGTCGGGGATCGGCTCGGCCAGCACGGCGACGGCGGGATCCGGCCGGGGAAGTCGAGGTCCCACATCTGCGCGCGGCCCTCGACGGCCTGCTCGCGTATCACCTCGATCGTGCCGGACGTCGCGTGGACCTGCGCGCCGGGGAACCGCTTGAGCAGCTCGGCGGTGCCGAACCAGTGGTCGCCGTGGCCGTGGGTCGCGAAGACGTGGCGCAGGCGCTTGCCGCTGCGGGCCACCCAGTCGGCGACCTCCTGGATCTGGAAGTCGAGGAACGGCGGGTCGACCAGCACCGCGTCCTCGGCGCCGGACACCAACGTGATCGACACCGGCGAGGAGATGATCGGCTCGCCGGTGGGCAGCGTCTGGCCGCGCTCTCGTCTCGCGTCGGCCGTCACCAGTACGTCGTAGGTCAAGGTGCTCATGGTCTCGCCTCGTCGACATAGTCGTAAGCTGTTTACCTCTGTTGTGGGTATAGTATGCGGATGCTCAGTTCGGGCGCTCGGCTTGGTGACGCAGGCGAATCTCGCGTCACGCGACAGAAGTAACGAGATATCGGCTGAGTCAGCCGGCGCCGGGCGGCGCGGGCGGTGGCCGGCGACGTCCGCGTGGGGCGACGTGGCTCTCGCGTCGACGGCGACGGCCTTGCCGAACCGCGTCGCGCGGGGGCGAACTCGGCGCCGAGGTCGAGGTGACGTACCCGCTGGAGGACTACCCGGCCGCGTTCGACCACGCCGGCAAGCCCGGCGTGGTTTGCGCAGCCGACGTAGCCACGAGCTCGCAGCCGGCGAGTGTGCTGCCACCGCTGCACCGGCGGAGGGGGCGCGTGCCGTCCGAAATGGGGCGTGGCAGAGGTCGCTGACGAGCTCGCCTCGCGACGAGAAAGGTGGCGCGGTGCCCGACTACCCAAAGGTCTTTCGAGGGACCCAGCCCAGCGCGCAGCACATCGACTGGGCCGAGGTCGAAACCCGCCTCGGCATCCCGCTTCCCGCGGACTACCGGGAGTACGCCGAGTCGTACCCGGCCGCGAACATCGACAATTTCCTCAACGTCCCGCACCCGAGTTGCACCAACGACGCCCCCAATCTCGTCGGCTGAGCCAGCCGGCACCGGGCGGCGCGGGCGGTGGCCGGCGAAGTCCTCTGCCGCACCGGCGTCGGCGCACAGGCACAGGCGCGACCGCTGGCCGCGCGACGAGGCCGGCGACGTGCGGTGTGATGCCCCTGACCACGGCATGGCCGGCGATCTGGCGCGGCGTCACCTCGCCGGGGTCGAGTAAGTCCTGGGTGCACGCGGTGGTGGACGTGCGCTCGGTGAACGTCGCCCACGCGGCTGTGGGGTCGTCGGTGGTCAGGAGCGGCATCAGGGCCCCGCAGGCCGCCGACGAGGTCGAGGGCCTGGGGCGGGATGGCCGCAGCATCCTGGCCGAAGGGGGCGAGCTCCGGGTCGTCGAGTTTGTCCGGGTGGGTGGCGTAGCGCGGGAGTCGAGCAATCGCGCGCGAAGTCCGCAGAATCACCGACGTCGATGATTCTCGCCGGCCGAGGCGTCGCTGTCAGCGCGGTCCGGCGGGGTGCTCGCGCCCCAGCCGGCTCGGCCGCGGAGGCGGCCGAACCGTCGTGGCGACCCGGCTGCACCCGATCGGTCACACCCCCGTCCGGACGTATTCATGGCCCGAGGTGTCTTCGATGGCGACCGCGGCGATGGCGGAGGCCGGGAAGGACGCGGAGCCGTACCAGTCGGCCGGGGCGCTCGTGGCGTGGAACTGCCAGCCGCCCGTGGGTTGGCGGGTGCCGTCTTTGCCGAGGATGACCAGGCGGCACGGGGTACCGTCCGGGAGGCCCGAGACGTGGGCCTCCACGCGGGCCCAGCCGTCGGCCGGGGTGACGGACGCCGAGAGCCGCAGGTCGCCGGACGAGCCCGTGAGCAGCAGCGAAGGCCGGTGCGCGGCGGGCGCCAGGTCGGGGTCGGGAGCGGCCGCCGGGATCAAGGCGGGCGAAGAACTCGGGTGGCCCACGAGCAGGCCCACCCCGAGCGCGGCGGCCGCCACGGCCACGGCAGCCGTGGCGGCCAGCGCTCTGCCGCGCCCGCGCGCGCCCGACGCCTCGGCACGCACCTGCCGCAACGTGCGCTGCAGCAGCAGGTCCGCGTCGTCCGGCGGGCCGTCGAGGAGCAGCTCGGGCGGGATCGCCTCGAGGAACTCCTGCATCTCGCGCACTGTCTCCACCTCCTTCCGGCAGTGCTCGCAGGTCATCACGTGTTGCGTGTCGAGAGGCAGGTGGGTCACGCCGCACCCACCGGCTGCCGGCCGCCGAACGCTTCGCGCAGGGCGCGCAGGCCGTAGTGCGTACGCGACTTCACCGTGCCCGCCGGGATCCCCAGCCGGCGCGCGGCTTCCGGAACGGTGTGGCCCAGCAGGTACACCTGCTCCAGCACCTCGCGGTGCTCGGGCGACAGGCCCTCGAGCGCCGAGTGCACCACGACCGAGTCCACGACGTGCCCCGCGTGGTCCGGGGAAACCGGCCCGGTCGTCGGCGACTCCGCCACCTCCGTCGGCCGCGAGCTCCGGGCGCGAACGCGGTCGATGACCAGGTTGCGCACCACCGTGAGCAGCCAGCCCCGCACGGACCCCTTGCCGTTGTTCAGGCTTTCGGGGTTGCGCCACGCGCGGACCAGCGCCTCCTGCACCACGTCCTCCGCCGCCGCGCGGTCGCCGAGCAGCCGGGTGGCGTAGGCGAGCATCGCCTTGCCGTGCTCCTCGAACAACGTCCGCACGAGCGCCTCGTCGGCCACCTGCCGGCGGGCTCTCATCCCGGCCATGTTCCACCACCCTCTCGTCCTGATGCCCTGAAAACGGGCCTGGACGTGGGGGCGGTTCACCGATCGCGCGAATTTTTCTACCCGTCGCCCGGCGAGCGGGCGGGCTTCACGTCGATCACCGGCGTACCGTCGACCGCCTCGAGCGGCCCGACACGCACGCGCAGCCCGTCGATCTCGAGCACCTCAACGCGGTGCAGCCCGATCGGGTTGGGCCGCGCGGGCGAGCGCGTGCTGAACACCCCGGCCGGCGGCCGCGAAGGATCGCTGCGCGGGCGCACGGACAGCACGGAGCGGTCGGCGAGGTGCAGCCAGGTGAACAGCAGCACCTGCTGACCGGTCCGGAGATCGGCCAGACCCTCCGCGACTTCGGGCTCGAACACGAGCCACGCCGAGGGAGCGCCTTCCTCACCTTGTTTGGGCGCGGAATCAAGGGAGTCCAGGGTCGACTGGACGCGGGCGATCGGGCGGAGCTGGAAATCGGCCATGACCTGGAAGCTACCGCCCCCCGCCGACGAACCCGGTCCGCGCAGGGAAACTGGACCAGGGTTGTCCACAACTTGTCCCCGCTGTGGACAACCCTGGAAAACCGGTTGCGGAACCTCAGACCGCAGCGGGCTCCGGGATTTCCTCGACCTGCTCCGGTGCCGGCCGCGATTCCTCCACCGGCCAGCGGGAGCTGCGGTTCAGCAGCAACCGCGTCACGTCCGGTCGCGAGTAGTGGCCCACGGGGTCAGCGGCGGCCTTCGCCAACGGGATCGCCGACAGGTCGATGTCCGCGTACAGCAAACCTTCCGCGTCCTCGGCCGGCGGTTCGGTGGGCGGGCTGCCGTCCGGGCCGAAGATGCGCGCGAACCCGCCCCCGCGCTGCAGCGGCTGTCCTTCACCGGCGTGTCGCAGAACAACTCCAGCCCGGCGTCCCCGACGATCGCGCACGGGGCGATCACGAAGCACTGGCCTTCCACCGCGGACATCCGCGAAGCCGACGTGTTCACCTCCGGCCCGAGCGCGTACGCCGCTCCCTTGTAGACGGAGAAGCTCGGCCACGAAGCGACGTGCACCTGCTCGTCCATGCTGTACATCGCGTACTTCGACAGCGGCTGCAGGTGCTCCCAGCAGCACAGCGCCCCGACGCGGCCCACGCCCGCGACGTCGTGCACGACGAGGTCCGAGCCGTCGCCCTCGCCGTACACGGTGCGCTCCACGTGCGTCGGCTTGAGCTTGCGGCGCGCGCCGACCAGCTCGCCCTCGGCGGAGATCGTCGCCTGGGCCATGTACAGGCTGCCGCCGGACTGCTCCGAAAAGCCCATGACCACGGTGATCCCGTGCTGCCGCGCGCCGTCGAGCAGCCGCTGGAACCGCGGGCTGTCCAGTGCGATGGAGTTCTCGTGGTAGCGGCCCACGAACCGCATGCCCCAGGCGGGCGAGTCGAGCCACAGCCACCACGGGTAGCCGGGGATGAACGTCTCCGGGAACGCGATCAGACCGGCGCCGCCCCCGGGCGGCCTCCGCCATGAGCGCGATCGACTTGTCGATGGTCGCGTCGGCGTCGAGCCACACCGGCTCCGCCTGCACGGCCGCTGCCCTGAATGAGCCCGGGTAGGTGATCACGAGCTGTCCTTCTGCTCGGTTGGTCCGTTCGGCCGAAGGTAGGCGCGGCCCGGGTCAGTGGCTTGCCGCACAGTGCACCGGGGGTTGACGCAGAGCGCGCGGCTGGTGCCGCGCCGCCGCGTCGGCGCATACTCACCGCTCAGGTGGTGGGGCGATGAGCGTGGTGCTGACAACCGACACGCAGCCGGAGGCCGATCGCGTGGCCTTCTGGCACGACGTGGTGTGCCGCTCCTTCGTGCCCCTGAACGTCGCGACACCCGACGCCGGCGCCTTCTCCGGCACCGTCGCGAACGACCGGCTCGGCCGGCTGCAGGTGTCCACCGTCCACGCCGCCGCGCAACGGGTGTGCCGGACGCCGCGGCTCGTGGCCGAAGCGGGCGACGAGTTCGTCTGCTCGGGCTCCAGGCGTTCGGCCCCGGCGTGGTGACCCAGGACGGGCGCCGCGCCGTGCTGCGCCCCGGTGACCTGGCGTTCTACGACGCCGCGCGCCCGTACGAGCTGTGGTTCCCCGCCGAGTTCGAGATGAAGGTCTTCATGGTGCCGCGCCGGTTACTCGGGATCGCCGACGCCGACCTCCACCGCGTCACCGCGACCACGCTGTGCCCGGACTCCGGTGTCCCCGCGCTCGCGTCGCCGTTCCTCGCGCGCCTCACAGCCGCCGAGGGGGCAGCCGCCGATCGCCTGTCCGCCTCCGCGCTGAACCTGCTGGAGTCCCTCGTCCTCGACGGCGCCCAACCACCGGAACCGACGCTGCTGCTGCGGATCAGCGCGTTCATCACCGATCACCTCGCCGAGCCCGACCTCACGCCGGTGACGATCGCGTCCGCTCACCGGATCTCCGTGCGCTACCTGCACAAGCTCTTCTCCGCCGACGGCGTGTCCGTCGCCCGGTGGATCCAGCAACGGCGGCTCGAGGAGTCCCGCCGCGACCTCGGCCGGACCACGGCGACCGTCGCCGCCATCGCGCACCGCTGGGGGTTCGCGGACGCCGCCCACTACAGCCGCTCGTTCAAGTCCGCGTACGGGCTGTCGCCGCGCGAGTGGCGGATCGAGGCTTCCGCTCCTGGTCAGGGCGGCGCAGACTGAGCCGATGGCGCCGGTGCGCTTCGCGGTTCGGGTCGACGGTGTGGTGCAGGGCGTGGGGTTCCGGCCCTTCGTCCACGGGCTCGCGGCGCGGCTCGGGCTGGCGGGGTTCGTCGGCAACGACAGCCGGGGCGTGTTCATCGAGGTCGAGGGCGCTTCGGCGGCCGTCGCCGCGTTCGTGACGGCCCTGCGGGCCGAGGCGCCGCCGCTGGCCGTGGTCGACGAGGTGCGCGTGAGCGAGCTGCCCACGACCGGCGTCCGGGGGTTCACGATCGTCGCCAGCCCGGCCGGCGGTACGGCCGCGACGCTGGTGTCGGCCGACAGCGCGACCTGCGCGGACTGCCTCGCCGAGTTGCGGGATCCGGGCGACCGGCGCTACCGCTATCCGTTCGTCAACTGCACGAATTGCGGGCCGCGCTTCACGATCGTGCGCGGCGTGCCCTACGACCGCCCGCTGACGACGATGGCCGGCTTCACGCTGTGCGCGGAGTGCAAGCAGGAGTACGAAGATCCCGGCGACCGGCGGTTCCACGCGCAGCCCGTGTGCTGCCCCGCCTGCGGCCCGCAGCTGGTGTTCTCGGGCGGCGGTGACCCCATCGAGTCCACTGTAGACGCTCTGGCGAGCGGCGGGGTCGTCGCCGTGAAGGGACTCGGCGGTTTCCACCTCGCGGTCCTCGCGGCGGACGAGCCGGCCGTGGCCCGGCTGCGCGGCCGCAAGCACCGCGAGGACAAGCCGTTCGCGGTCATGGTCCCAGACCTCGCCGTGGCGCGCGAGATCGCGCAGGTCGACGCCGTCGCCGCGGCGGCGCTCATCAGCCGTCGGCGCCCGATCGTGCTACTCCCGCGCGTCGCGAATGGTCCGCTCGCGCGGTCGGTGGCCCCCGGCAACCGCCGCGTGGGGCTGATGCTCCCGTACACGCCGCTGCACCACCTGCTGCTCGGCGACCTCGGCCGGCCGGTCGTCCTGACCAGCGCCAACGTGTCCGACGAGCCCATCGTCTACCGCGACGGAGACCTCGGCCGCCTTTCCGGCATCGCCGACGCCGTCCTCACACACGACCGGGCCATCCACACCCGCACCGACGACTCCGTGGTGCGGGTGTGGCGCGACCGGGTGCAGCTGCAACGCCGGTCACGGGGCTACGTACCGGAGCCGGTGCCGCTGCGCCGGCGACTGCGCGAGCACGTCCTCGGCTGCGGCGCGGAGCTGAAGAACACGTTCTGCCTCGCCAAGGACACCCACGCGTTCCTCTCCCACCACATCGGCGACCTCGACAACTACGAGACGTTCCGCGCCTACACCGACGGCATCACGCACCTGCGCGGTCTGTTCGACGTGACGCCGGCGGTCGTCGCCCACGACCTGCACCCCGAGTACCTGTCCACGAAGTACGCGCTGGACCTGCCGGACGTCGAGCTCGTGGGCGTACAGCACCACCACGCCCACATCGCCGCCTGCCTCGCCGACAACGGCGAACCCGGCCCAGTCCTCGGCGTCGCCTTCGACGGCACCGGCTACGGCCCCGACGGCACGCTGTGGGGCGGCGAGTTCCTCCTCGCCGACCTCGCCGGGTTCCGGCGCCTGGCCCACCTCGCACCCGTGCGGCTGCCGGGCGGGACCACGGCCATCCGGCAGCCCTGGCGCATGGCCGCGGCCTACCTCGACGCGGCGGGCGTATCCGCGACCGCGGTGCGCGCCCGCCACGAGGACCAGTGGGACCCAGTCGTGCAGCTGGCCCGCAGCGGGGTGTCGTCGCCGGTCACGTCCAGTGCCGGCCGCCTGTTCGACGCCGTCGCCGCGATCCTGGACGTGCGGGACACCATCAACTACGAAGGCCAAGCGGCCGTCGAGCTGGAACAGCTCGCCGATCCCACCGAGACCACCGCCTACCCGTGTGCCGTGGACACCGTCGTGGCCGGCGTGGACCTCATCCGCGCGGTCGTCGAGGACCTCGGCAGGAACACCCCACGCCCGATCGTCGCCGCCCGCTTCCACAACGGCCTCGCCGACGCCATCACGAGCACCTGCGCCCGGCTGCGCGACACCACCGGCCTCACGACCGTCGCCCTGTCCGGCGGAGTCTTCCAGAACCTGCTGCTCCTCGACCGCACCGCGGAAACCCTGGCACGCACCGGCTTCCGCGTCCTCACCCACTCCCGCGTGCCGACGAACGACGGTGGCATCAGCCTCGGACAGGTCGCCGTCGCAGCCAGCCGTACCACTCCGGGAGACCGTCACCCCGGGTCGCGCTGACCTCCAGGGTCCGCGCGTCCGGGTTCACGCGGCGCAGGTCCTCGACGAAGTCCGCGACGGAGAACGACACGTAGGGCAGCAGGTCGATCTTGTTCAGCAGCACCAAGTCCGTCGACGCGAACATGTGCGGGTACTTCAGCGGCTTGCCCGGCCCCTCGGTCACGGACATGATCACCACCCGCGCGGCCTCGCCGAGGTCGAACAGCGCCGGGCACACCAGGTTCCCGACGTTCTCCACGAACAGCACCGAACCCCGCGCCGGCGCGAGGGTGTCGAGGGCCCGCGCGAGCATCGTCGCGTCCAGGTGGCAGCCGGCCCCGGTGTTGATCTGCACGACCGGCGCGCCCGTCGCCTTGATCCGGTCGGCGTCGAGCAGCGTTTCCTGATCACCTTCGACGACCGCGAACGGCACCGCGTCGCCCAGCGCGCGCACGGTCTGCTCCAGCAACGTCGTCTTGCCCGCCCCCGGCGAGCTCATCAGGTTGACCGCGAACACGTCCAGGGCCCGCAACCGGTCGCGGTTGTGCCCGGCCAGGTGGTCGTTCTTGGCCAGCACGTCCTGCTCCAGCACGACCGTGTGGGAATGGGTTTCCTCGCCGGGGTGGGCGTGGACCTCACCCGAGCAACCGCACGTCGCACACACCTCACACCACCTCCACGGACTTGATGCGCAGCTGCCGCCCCGCCAGTACCTCGACGTTCGCGCTGCCGCACGGGCAGAGCAGGATCGGGTCGTCGAGCCCGAACTCCTCGCCGCAGTCCCGGCAGGCGGCGCGGCCGGCCGGTTCGTCGATCTCCAAGGCCGCACCCTGCAACGACGTGCCGGTGCACAGCACGTCGAAGCAGAAGCGGACGCTGTCCGGCACGACCCCGGACAGCCGCCCGATCTCCAGCCGCACGCTGCGCACGGGCTGCGTGCCCAGCTTCGCGACGATCGCGTCGACGACGCTCTGCGTGATCGACATCTCGTGCACTAGCAGATCCTCGGCAGCGGGTCGCCCACCAGCATGTCGACGATCCGCGTGCCGCCGAACGCGGTGTTCAGCAGCACCAGGCCCGGCGGGTCGTCGGCGACGCGGCCGATCACGGCGGCGTCCGCACCGAGCGGGTGCGAACGCAGCGCCGCCAGCGCGTCGCCGGCCTGCGCGCCGTCGACGAACGCCACGATCCGGCCCTCGCTCGCCACGTACAGCGGGTCGATGCCGAGCAGCTCCGACGCGCCGCGCACCTCGTCGCGCACGGGCACCGCGTTCTCGTCGACGACCACCGCCACCTCAGCCGCCTTGGCGACCTCGTTGAGGATCGTCGCCACCCCGCCGCGGGTCGCATCGCGCATCGCGCGCACGCCCGGCACCGCGGCGAGCAGGCCCGCCACCAGCTCGTGCACCGGTGCGGTGTCCGATTCGAGGTCGGCGTCGATGTCCAGCTCACCGCGCGCCAGCATGATCGTGACGCCGTGGTCGCCGATCGGCCCGGACACCAGTACCGCGTCGCCCGGCCGAACCCCGGCCACGCCCAGCCCGGACTTCAGGGCGACGCCGACGCCGGCCGTGTTCACGTACAGGCCGTCGGCCTTGCCGCGCTGCACCACCTTCGTGTCCCCGGTGACGATCTGCACGCCCGCGGCGAGCGCCGCGTCCTTCATCGACTCGACGATCTTCAGCAGGTCCGCAACCGGAAACCCCTCCTCGAGGATGAACCCGGCCGTGAGGTACAGCGGCCGCGCGCCGGACACCGCGAGGTCGTTCACCGTGCCGTTCACGGCCAGGTCACCGATGTCCCCGCCGGGGAAGAACAGCGGTGACACCACGAACGAGTCCGTGGTCAGCGCCAGCTGCGCTCCGCCGATCGTCAACGCGGCCGAGTCTTCCATCGGCTCCAGCAGCGGGTTGCGGAACGCGTCGAGGAACACCGCCTCGATCAACGTGTGCGTCGCCTTGCCGCCGGAGCCGTGGGAGAGGGTGATGCGCTCCTCGCGCACCTTCGCGCGCCGCCGCCGGGCGCGTTCGATGCGGTCGAGCACCTGCTGCTCGCGGTCGGTCGTGGTCATGCGTGGCTCGCCTCCCGCACGCGCTTGCGGGTGAAGCGGCCGAAGTTGTAGTACGCCGCGCACGCGCCCTCGGGCGACACCATGCACGTGCCGATCGGCGTCTCCGGCGTGCACGCCGTGCCGAACACCTTGCACTCCCACGGTTTCAGCACACCCTTGAGCACCTCACCGCACTGGCACGCCTTCGGGTCGGCCACCCGCACACCCGGCACCTCGAAGATCCGCTCGGCGTCGAACGCCGCGTACTTCTCGCGGATGCGCATGGCCGAGTGCGAGATGAAGCCAAGGCCGCGCCATTCGAAGTACGGCCGCAGCTCCATCACCTCGTTGATCACCTTGAGCGCCACCAGGTTCCCGTCCCACGGCACGACGCGGGAGTACTGGTTCTCCACCTGGGCGCGGCCTTCGGCCAGCTGCACCATCAGCAGGTAGATCGACTGCAGGATGTCCAGCGGCTCGAACCCCGCCACCACCACGGGTTTGCCGTAGTCGCGTGCGATGAACTCATACGGCCGGCAGCCGATCACCGTCGACACGTGACCCGGGCCGAGGAACCCGTCGAGCCGCAGGTCGGGCGAGTCGAGAATGGCCTTGATCGCCGGCACGATCGTCACGTGGTTGCCGAACACCGAGAAGTTCGGGATGCGCTCCGCCGCGGCGCGCAGCAGCGTCATCGCGGTCGACGGTGTGGTCGTCTCGAACCCGATGGCCATGAACACCACCTGCAGGTCCGGGTTCTGCCGCGCGATCTTCAGCGAGTCGAGCGGCGAGTACACCATCCGGATGTTGGTCCCCTCGGCGTTCGAGTCGAAGAAGTTCCCGCCCGAGCCGGGCACGCGCATCATGTCGCCGAACGAGGTCATCAGCACCCCGGGCCGGCGCGCGATGCTGATCGCGTCGTCGATGCGGCCCATCGGGATCACGCACACCGGGCAGCCCGGCCCGTGCACGAGCTGGATGTTCTCGGGCAGGTAGTCCTCGAGGCCGTGTTTGTAGATCGTGTGCGTGTGGCCGCCGCACACCTCCATGATCTTGTAGTGGCGGCCGGGCTCGCACAGCGCGGTGATCTTCGCGGACAGCGCCCGCGCCTTCTCCGCGTCCCGGAACTCGTCGACGAACCGCATGGCGCCTCCTATTCGATGCGCGACTCCAGCAGCGCGGCCATCTCGTCCTCGTACGCCTTCCCGATGCTCTCCAGGAACTCCAGCGCCGAGGTGGCTTCCGCTTCGTCTATTTTGGACAGCGCGAACCCGACGTGGATCAGGATCCACTCACCGGGCACGGGCGGGTCGTCGGCGAGCAAACCGATGTTGATGGTCCGCTTCACCCCGCTCACGGAGACCTTCGCGAGGTCCGGCCGCTCCTCGCTGATCTCGATGACCTCACCGGGGATGCCGAGGCACACGGCTACTTCCGGCTCATGTCGACGTAACGCTGCACGTCCGGCTTCACCTGCCGGGCGACCCACGCCACCCCACCGGCGAGCACGAGCAGCAGCAGCACCTTCTTGAACATCCTCAGACCTCCGTCCTCTCGTCGTCCGGCAGGCGCGAGGCCGTGCCCCACGCCAGTTCCTTCACCGCGCGCACCGCCGCGGGTACGGCGGCCGCGACGTCGGCCGACAGCCCCATCCCCGGCTCGACCGACCGCGGTTCGCACCCCACGACCAGCACCCGTCCGGCGTCGCCGCCGAGCATCCGCAACAGGGTGAACACCGCTTCGGGCCGCATGCCGTGCGCATCGATCTCGGGCACGGCCGACAGGTCCTCGGTGTCCGCCTCGATCAGCGACAACGTGCCCGGCTCGCGCCCGTGCGGCGTCGCGTCCAGCAGGATCGTGGTGTCGTAGCCGCCCAGCAGGTCGTAGGCCAGGTGCAGGCCGGAGACGCCGTAGTCGGCGATCTGCACCCACGCCGGCAGCACCTCGTCCTCGAGCGCCTTGACGACTTCGACGCCGAAGCCGTCGTCGCCGAGGAAAACGTTGCCGATCCCCGCCACCAGCACTTTCGGTCTCATGTCGGTTCCACCTCGTCGGGGGAGAAGTAGCGGAAGCGGCCGTGGGCGTTCTGCAGGTCGGCGCCCGGGTCGTCGTCGAGGGTCACGGCCACGTGCGTCGTGCCGTCCACATCGGACAGCACCGCGCGCACGGTGGCGACGCGACCGGTGAGGAACATGTCCTGCGCGTCGGCGCCGTGCAGGTTCGGGTGCAGCCGCACGCGCGAACCGGCGGCGACGCGGACACCGGCCACCACCACGCCATCGGTCTCCGGGGACACGGACGCGTCGGCGCCCGGGTCCCACCACGGCACGGCGTCGTCGGTGTCGGAGCCGGTCTCGGACCGCAGGTGCCGCACGGTGCCGTGCAGCCGGTCCAGCACTTCCGGCGGCACGTCGTCGACGCGGTCCACGAGCGCCGCCGCGCGCGGATCGGTGGCGCGGGCCTCGCGTTTCTCCTCGTCGGTGAGCGTCATCGTGCGCAGGGTGAGAATCTCGTCGATCTCCGTGCCGTCGAAGAGCTCACCGGGGCTTTCGGGCGCGATCGCCGGGTCGTCGTACAGGATGATCGGCGACGCGAGCACCACGCCGCTGCGCGTCGAGCCGCCGATCAGCACCGGCCACACGCGCTCGTTCACGCACGTCGCCACGGCGGGTTTCGCCCACTCCGGCGGGTCGAGCATCGACAGGAAGTGACCCGCGTCCACGGCGAGGATCACGTGCGCGGCCAGCAACGCGTGGCGCAGCGCCGATTCGCGGGTTCCGTCGGAGGACCACCGGCTCGTGTTGGCCAGGTCCACGCGCAGGCGGGCGCCGCCGAACGGGCCGTCGAGCGCGTCGAGCCGCGCCGTCAGCACGCCGGCGAGCTTGCGCGAGCGGCGCACCAGCGTGCAGTGCTCGCCGACGCTCTCGCGCTTCTCCGTCGCCGGTACGGAGAACGGCAGCCGAACCGGCTGCGCGAGCAGTTCGGCCGCGGGCACCACGAACGTCACCTCGTGCTCCACGGCCTCGTCCCACGTCGTGTAGTCCCGGCCGCCCACGGTGACGGCGTCGACGAACCCGTGCCCGTCGTGCACGAGCCGCTCCTGGGCCTGCAGGAATCGCACCGTGAAGTGCACGGCGGTGCGCGAACGCGGCTCCAGCAGGCACTCCGTGCGGGCCGACGCGTACTCACCGCGGTCCTCGTTCGCGAACGAGGGCGGCACCAGCACGCCCCACTGCCAGCGCACGCGGTTCTTCCGCGCGGACGCGCGGTAGGGGTACAGCAGGTACCCCTCGTACAGCACGGCGTCGCCGACGGCCCGGGCCCGGTCGAACACACTCGTCACGGCGCACCCCCGGAGTTGAGCAACAGGTGTTCCACCGCGGCGTCCCACGTCGGGATCGCGTGCCGCGACTTGTACCGCAGCAGCGCGTCGATCGTCTCGCGGTGCAGCTTGAGCCACGCGACGTTGGGGAAGTAGCGGTCCATCAGCTCCTCCCACGCGGTGATCGGCATCCGGCACTCGGCCTCGGTGTGCCACGGCACCGGCTCCACCCAGAACCCCGGCCCGCCCTTGGCGAAGACCGTGCCGGAGAACAGCAGCACGAGCGGCACCACGCCGTCGGTGTCCTTGGTGAGCGCGTGGAAGTACTTGCCCGCGGCCACTTCCAGGTCGTACGTGCAGGGCACTTCGAGCTCGAACTCCGTGGTGCGCGTGAAGCTCGGCACCATCACCGCCACGGTGGCGAACTGGAAGGGCCGCAACGTCTCGCCCCAGCGGGACCGGTCGCCGAACAGGCTCGTGAGCAGCTCCGATTCCGCGGTCGAGTAGCGGCGCCGCTGCGGTTCGATCCGCAGCTGCACCCGCAGCACGAGCGCGTGGATCGGCTGGGCGGTGAGCTCGGTGATCTTCATCGCGAACGCGAGCGTGGGCGACGCCGCGTACTTGACCGGGCGCACGTCGAGGCAGTCGAAGGTCAGCTCAGCCATCGGCGACGACCTCACTGCGTTCGCGCAGGTCCGCGAAGAAGGCTTCGATCGCCTGGTGGACCTCGCTGCCGCCGTCGAACCCGCGCCAGTGCAGCCGGACCAGGCCGACGAGCTCGTAGCAGCGGTCGATGGGCACCACGAACGCCTCGAACCCGACGTCGTGCTTGTTGATCAGCACCGCCTCGACGTCGGCGGCCACGGAGTCGAATCCGGGCTGGGAAGCCAGCAGCTCGCCCCACGTGTTCAGCGGCAGCAGCGACTCCGTCGCGCCGGCTGGGCTCGGGTAGAACGCGACGGCCCGGTGCTGCGTGGAGTTGTAGAAGACGAACACCATCCGCACCGGGATGCCCGAGGACTCCCAGAGCGTGGCGGCGGCCGGGAAACGCGGGGCGTGCAGGTACCGCGTGGGCACCGCGCGGTGGCGCTTGCCGCCCGCACCGCTGTGGGTGAACAGCAGGTAGCAGCCGTGGCAGGTGCACATGATCGCGCGCGACTCGAGGTCGATCACGTGCCCGTGGCCCGGCTCGATCGGTTCGGCGCACAGCTCACAGCGCTCCCCGGGCGCCGGGCGGTGGGCGGGCGTCCGGAACCGGCGAAGGCCACCACCACCCGTCATGCCTGCTCCGCGGGGCACTCGATGGCTTCGAGCGGCAGCAGCGGCCGGCCACCCGGCCCGGTCGGCTCGGGCACCACGCCGGCCACCACCACATCGGTGAGCTCCGGTGCCGCGTCGCGCACCACACGTTCGATCGCCTGCTTCGCCGTGACGGTCGAGGACGGGCAGCCGTCGCACGTCCCCCGCAGCTGCAACCGCAGCACCCCGGCCTCGTCGATCTCCACGATCTCGACGTCCCCGGCGTGCGAGCCGAGGTAGGGCCGCACTTCGTCGAGCGCCGCGCTCACGCGCTCGAACGTCGGGACCGGGTGCAGGTCGTGCAGGACGAGCAGCCCGCGCACGTGGTCGTCACCGGCGAGGCGCGCCAGCAGCGCCTCGCCCGCGGCGTCCTCGTGCAGCGCGGACACGATCGTGGCCAGGCCGGCGCCGTAGAACTCGAGCAGCGTGTGGACGAGGTCTTCGGCCTTGTCCGCGACCGGGCCGCCCGCCTCCGCCGCGAGCTCACCGAGCAGCTGCTCGATCCGCTCGCTGACCTGGCCGAGGTCGTGGTCCGCCATGGCTCACAGCACCTCTGTCCCGAACGCGTGCGGGGTGTGGATGCGCTCCAGCGTCTTGCCCCCGCCGGTGTACATGTGCACGCCGCATGGCAGGCAGGGGTCGAAGCTGCGGACAGCCCGCATGATGTCGATGCCCTTGAAGTTCTCCTGGCTGTTCTCCTCGAAGATCGGCGTGTTCTGCACCGCGTCCTCGTACGGGCCCGGGGTGCCGAAGGAGTCGCGCACGCTGCCGTTCCACGGCGTCGGCGGGTACGGGTGGTAGTTCGCGATCTTGCCGCCCTTGATCACCATGTGGTGCGAAAGGAGCCCACGCACCGCCTCGGTGAACCCGCACGACACGCCTTCCTCCGGTACCGTGAACGGCTCCCACGTCTTCGTGTTGCCGCCGCGGACCTCGGCCAGCGCCTGTTCGCAGAAGTGCACGGCGAGACCGGCGGAGTAGGCCTGGAAGTACGTGCGGGCGCGGTTGCGCTCGATCGCGTTGCTCCACTTGGGGATCTTCCACTCGAAGCTGACCTCGGGTTTCGTGGCCGTGCGCGGCAGGTTGATCACCACGCTGTGCCCGGTGGACTTCACGTAGTCGGTGTTCACGAGCCCGGCCAGCGCGGTGGTCCACAGGCGCGCGATCGGGCCGCCGCCGGTGTCGAGCGCGAGGTGGTTCGTGCCGTCGAACCAGCGCGGCGACATCGTCCACGAGTACTTGTCGTCGAAGTCGCGCTTCTGCGGCCGCGGGATGGTGTGCTGGTTCCACGGGTGGCGCGAGTCGATGGGGTTGCCCAGCGGGTCGTGCGTCACGAACTTCTCCATGCCCTCCCAGTCGTCGTAGAAGGACGAGCCGAGCAGGATCCGGATGCCCAGGTTGATGTCGAGCAGGCTGGTCGTCACGAGCTTGCCGTCGACGATCACGCCCGGTGTCACGAACATCTTGCGGCCCCACGACTCCATGTTCTCGTAGGTGAAGTCGCAGAACTCCGGGTTGTTCAGGCTGCCCCAGCAGCCGAGCAGGATCCGCCGGCGGCCGACCTCTTCGTAACCGGGGATGGCTTCGTAGAAGAAGTCGAACAGATCGTCGTGCATCGGCAGGCAGCGCTTCATGAACTCGACGTAGCGCATCAGCCGGGTGAGGTAGTCGGTGAACAGCTGCACCGTCGCGATCGTCCCGACCCCGCCGGGGTACAAAGTGGACGGATGGACGTGGCGGCCCTCCATGAGGCAGAACATCTCGCGCGTGGAGCGGCTGACTTGCAGCGCTTCGCGGTAGAACTCGCCCTCGAGCGGGTTGAGCGAGCGCATGATGTCGCCGATGGTCCGGTACCCGTGGTCGCGCGCGTGCGGCGCCTCGGTGCGGTTGGCCTGCTCCAGCACACCCGGGTTGGTCTCGGCCACCATCTTCTCGCAGTAGTCGACGCCGACCAGGTTCTCCTGGAAGATGTTGTGGTCGAACATGTACTCGGCGGCCTCGCCGAGGTTGATGATCCACTCGCCGAGGTGCGGCGGGCGCACGCCGTAGGCCATGTTCTGGTTGTAGACCGAGCAGGTGGCGTGGTTGTCGCCGCAGATCCCGCAGATGCGGCTGGTGATGAAGTGCGCGTCGCGCGGGTCCTTGCCCTTCATGAAGATGCTGTAGCCGCGGAACACCGAAGACGTGCTGTGGCATTCGACGACCTTCTTCGCCGCCCAGTCGATCTTCGTGTAGATCCCGAGGCTGCCGACGATGCGCGTGATCGGGTCCCACGCCATTTCGACCAGATCGGTCTCGACCTTGCCACCGCGCTTCGGCTTCGTCTGCGTCATGTCGGGAACTCCTTTCAGCGCCAGGACGAGCGGTAGCCGGTTTCGAGGACCCCGCCCTTGTGCCGCCACTTGGGTTCGGCGTCCGCCTTGCGTTCGGTGATCTTGCGCAGCCGCCGGATCACCGTGCCGTAGGCCTCGCTGGCCATCGACGAGACGTGCGCGCCGGGCGGCTCGTCCATGAACGGCATGAACCGGTCGGGGAAGCCGGGCATGGTGCAGCCGATGCAGATACCGCCGACGTTCGGGCAGCCGCCGACGCCGTTGAGCCAGCCGCGCTTGGGCACGTTGCACTTCACGACGGGTCCCCAGCAGCCGATCTTCACCAGGCACTGTGGCGAGTCGTACGCCTCGGCGAACTGGCCCTGCTCGTAGTAGCCCGCGCGGTCGCAGCCTTCGTGGACGGTCGCGCCGAAGAGCCACTGCGGCCGCAAGTGGTCGTCGAGCGGGATCATCGGCGCGTGGCCCGCGGCCTGGTAGAGCAGGTAGGTGAGCGTCTCGGAGAAGTTGTCCGGGTGCGTCGGGCAGCCGGGGATGCACACGATCGGCAGTCCCGCGCTCGACTTCCAGTCCCAGCCGAGGTAGTCGGGCACGCCCATCGCGCCCGTCGGGTTGCCCTCCATGGCGTGGATGCCGCCGTACGCCGCGCAGGTGCCGGCCGCAACGACCGCCAGCGCCTTGGGGGCCAGGCGGTCGAGCCACTCGCTGGTGGTCATCGGCTGGCCGGTCGCGGGGTTGTTGCCGAAGCCGCACCAGTAGCCCTCGGCCTTGATCGCCTCGTTGGGGATCGAACCCTCCACGACCAGCACGAACGGCTCCAGCTCACCGCGATCGGCCTTGTAGAACCACTCGATGAACGTGTCGGCGCCCTTGTCCGGACCGCATTCGAAGTCGATCAGCGGCCAGTGCACCTGGATCTTCGGCAGACCCGGCAGCGCGCCGAGCACGATCTCCTCGATGCTCGGCTGCGTCGCGGCGGTCAGCGCGACCGAATCGCCGTCGCAGGAGAGTCCGGCGTTGATCCACAGGATGTGGATGGGCTTCTCTTCTTGCTGGGCATGCGTCACGGCTGTTCACCCTCGAGTTCGTCGAGCGCACCGAGGGTGAGTTCCCACAGTGCGTGGTAAAGGGTCGTCTGGGCTTCCTGGATGCGGTGCACCGAAGGCGACGGCACCACGAAGAGGTGGTCGATGCTGTCGAGTTCGGCCATCTTGCCGCCGTCGTACCCGGCGATGCCGACGGTGACGAGGCCGCGGCGCGCGGCCTCGTCGAAGGCGGCCAGCAGGTTCGCCGAGTTCCCGCTCGTCGACAGGCCCACCGCGACGTCGCCGCGGCGGCCGAACGCCGCGACCTGCCGGGCGAACACCACGTCGAACCCGATGTCGTTGCTCAGCGCGGTGACCACGGCGATGTCGTTGGTGAGGCCGAACGCGGGCAGCGGCCGCGCGCCGCCCGCCGGCGACAGGAACAGGCTCGCGAGGTCCTGCGAGTCGGTGGAGCTGCCGCCGTTGCCGAACGCCAGCAGGCGGCCGCCACCGGCGAACGCCTTCGCGAGGTCCTTCGCGCACGCGTAGAGCCGCGCCCCGTCGGCCTCGGCCACCCGCCGGCGCAGCGCGACGATCTCGCGAGCTTTCTCCACAGTGGACTGACGGACCTGGGTCAGGACGGCGTCGAGATCACTCGAACCCGCGTACAGGAACGGGTAGAGCTCTTCGAGGCCGCTCGAGCCATCCCCTGCCACGGCGCTCAACTCCCTCGGGTTACTCCGGGTGGTTCTCCAAGCGTGCGATGGCTTCGCCGGCGTGCACGAGGATCCGATCGCCGACGCCGGCCTCGACCAGCGCCACGCTCACTTCTTCCCGGCCCTCGCCGGTGTCGACGACCGCGAACCCGAGGTCCAGGAGCTCGACGACGGTCACCTCGACCGCCGTGTCGGAGCAGGTGATGCACACCCCGTCGTGGCAGACGGGGGCCGGTTCTCTCACGGTGTCACCTCCGGGGTCAGCACCCCCGGCTGCTCGAAGAACACGTGCACCAGCTCCCACAGAATGTGGTAAGTCGTCACGTGCACCTCCTTCACCACGCGCGGATCGGCCGAGCGCGCGACGAGCACGTGGTCGAGCCCGGGGGTCGCGGCGACGGTCCCACCCGTGCCGCCGGTGAGCGCGACGGTGAGCATCCCCAGGTCACGGGCGGCTTCGAGGCCGCGCCGGACGTTGCGGCACTCGCCGTCCGACGAGATGCCGAGCGCGATGTCCTGCGGCTCGGCCAGGAACTCGATCTGGTACGCGAAGACCTCGTCGAGCCCTTCGCGCCCCGCGACGCCGGTGAGCGTCGCGACGTCGGCCGTGAGCGAGATGGCCGGCAACGCGCGTTTCCCCACGATCACCGGGTGCACGAACTCCACCGCGACGTGCTGCGCGTCGGTGCCCGAACCGCCGTTGCCGAACACGACGAGCTTCCCGCCCCGGTGGAACCGCCGCGCCATGCCGTGACACGCGTCGGCCACCGCCCCGGCCTGTCCGGCCAGGTCCTCAGCAGGTGCGACGCGGCGTTCGAACAACGCCGCCACCGCCCCCGGGGGAGTCGTCGGAGAGCCGGTCATCGCGGCACTTCCCTGAGCGCTCGGTGGGAGGAGCAGTCACGTCCACAGTAGAACTGTGAGGTGGGCCACACAAGATACTTCGAGCGGCGCAGGATTCACCAGGGAACCGCTTCCGCGGCGCGGCTCGCGCAGCGCGGTCGACACGGGCCCGCACCGCGGATTTCGTCGCGGAACGGGCCGGTCACGTCCGGTCGTGCTCGCTCTGGGACTGCTCGGCGCGCGACAGCCACGTCTCGGCTTCCTCGGCCGCGCCTCGCGCCCGCAGCATCCGGGCGAGGCTCAGCATGCCCTGCACGTCACCGGTTTCCGCCGCGCGGCGGAAGTACTTCTCCGCCGTCGCGAGCTCATCGCGCGCCTCGGCCAGGTGGCCCAGGTTGGTCAACGCCGGCACGCTCCCGTGCTCGGCCGCCTTGCGGTACCAGGCGGCGGCTTCGCCGTCGTCGCCGCGGGCCCGCGCGAGCACGCCGAGGTTGGTCATCGCCGCCGGGTCGCCCGCCTCGGCCGCGTCGAGGTACCAAGCTTCGGCCTCGTCGACGTCGCCCCGGCGGTGCAGCAGCAGGCCGAGCCGCACGATCGCCTCGACGTTCCCGCCCGTCGCGCCCTGGCGATACCACGATTCGGCGTCGTCGAGCCTGCCGAAGCGTTCGGCCTGCAGGCCCAGCAGGCACGTCGCCGAAAGGTCGCCGTCCGACAGCGCCTCCCGCCACCAGCGGGTGGCCTCGTTGTAGCGGCCGCGCTCGCGCATGACGACGCCGACGTCGAGCATCGCCGCGGTGTTGCCCACGCTCGCCGCTCGGCGGCACCAGTCCTCGGCCTCGTCGAAGCGGCCGTACTCGGCGAGCAGGTGGCCGAGCGCGGCCATCGCTTCGGTGTCGCCGGTCGTCGCGGCCGCGTGGAACCAGTATTCGGCGTCCTCGTGGCTGCCGCGGCGTTCGTACGCCCGGCCCAGCCCCAGCATCCCGCGCGGCTCACCCGCGTGGGCCGCTTCGAGGAACCAGCGTTCGGCCTCGTCGACCTCGCCGCGGTCGTGCAGCAGGTGGGCGAGGGCCGTCATCGCGATGCGGTCGCCGCCGGCCGCGGCGCGGCGGAACCACTCTTCGGCTTCTTCGAGCTCGCCGCGGTCGCGCAGGGCGGCGGCGACGCGGGTCATCGCCACGACGTTGCCGCCTTCGGCCGCCTTGCGCTGCAGGTAGTCGTCGACGCGTGAGTTCCACTTCCGTAGCCGCCCGGGCATCGGCCACGCTCCCTTCCACCCACCCTTGCCGGAGTAGTCGTTCGGCGCGCCGCAGACGTGACACGTGGTTCCGGACACGGTTTCTCACGTCGCCGAGAGTGTCGGCGGCCGCACGGGCCGCGCGCCGGGCATACTCCGGCTTCCCACTCCCGTCGAGAGGATCGCGCACGCATGCCCCGGACGTCGCTCACCCAGCGGATCCTGCTGGTCGCCGTGGTTCTCGTGGTGGCCGTCGCCGGGATCTGGTACGCGGGCCGGCAGGTCGGCGCGCAGCCGCCCGGCACCGGCGCCGCGCCCGCCGACGTCGCGCAGCAGCTCGCGGAGCTGAAGATCGCGCCGCGGACGTCGATGTCCGGCTACTCCCGGGACAAGTTCCCGCACTGGGACAACCAGGGGCACAACTGCAACACGCGCGAGCTCGTCCTCAAGCGCGACGGCAAGGACGTCAAGGCCGGCTCCGACTGCAACCCGACGTCGGGCACGTGGTTCAGCGTGTACGACGCCGAAACGTGGACCAAGCCCGGCGACGTCGACATCGACCACATGGTCCCGCTCGGGCAGGCGTGGGCCAGCGGCGCGCGCGACTGGCCGCAGGACAAGCGCGAGCAGTTCGCCAACGACCTCACGCGCCCGCAGCTGTTCGCCGTCACGGACAACCTGAATCAGCAGAAGGGCGACAAGGCGCCCGACGAGTGGAAGCCGCCGCTGGTGTCGTTCTGGTGCACGTACGCGACGGACTGGGTCACCGTGAAGCACTACTACGGGCTGACGATCACCACCGGGGAGAAGACGGCCCTGCAGGACATGCTCAAGCGCTGCGGAGCCTGAACTCGCCGGAACTGTCGGTGCCCGCGGTTACGCTCCCGGCATGGCGATGTTCCTGTTGATCCACGGCGGTGGTGGCAGCGGCTGGGAGTGGCACCTGGTCGCCGAGCAGCTGCGCGCGCGTGGCCACGAAGCCGTCGCGCCGGATCTGCCGATCGGGAATCCGCGGGCGAAGTTCGCCGATTTTGCCGATACCGCGGTGAAAGCCGTCGGTGCTGCGGCGGACGTCGTTGTCGTGGGCCATTCCTACGGTGGGTTCACCGCGCCGATCGCGGCGAAGCGGCTCGACGCGCGGCTCCTCGTGTTCGTCGCCGGCATGGTGCCCGCGCCCGGCGAGGCGCCGGGGGAGTGGTGGGGCAACGTCGGGTACGTGAACCCCGGCGAAGGGCTGTCGGTCACCGAGCAGTACCTCGGCGACGTGCCGCCTGAGCTCGCCGAGGAGTCGCTGCGCCGAAGCCGGAACCCGGCGAGCGCCGAGTACCACGAGCCGTGGCCGGAACCGGCGTTGCCCGACGTGCCCACGCGCGTGCTGTTGTGCCGCGACGACAAGTTCTTCAGTCCCGAGCTGCAGCGGCGCGTCGCGCGCGAGCGGCTCGGCGCCGAAGCCGACGAGATCGACGGGTCCCACTGCATCGCGTTGAGCCGTCCGGCTGAGCTGGCCGAGCGGCTGGACCGGTATTTCGCCACGCTTTGACACCGGGTAGCGGCCGAATGGTCCAGACCTATTGACGGCACCTGCGGGTGCTCCTTAACGTCGGTCTCCCGTGCACGGGTTCCTCCACCCCGGTCCCCCTGGAGGTCCCGAATGAAGCTCAGCACCCTGGGCGTCGTCGTGCTCGCGTTCGGCGCGCTCGTCACCGTCCCCGTCACCGCGCACGCCGCGACTCTCCCGGCGTGCCAGCACTTCTACTCCGGCCCGATCCCCGACCGTCCCGTCACCGGCGGGCACGGCCCCGGCACGCTCGCCGGCGCCGTCGACGTGAGCAACCGCCTGCCGGCACCCGGTGGTGTCACCGGCGCACTCGGCAGCGACGGCAAGGTCACCTTCACGTTCTCGCGCGTGCCGGGCGCCAAGGCCTACCGCGCGTTCCGCAACGGCCAAGCCCTGCAGTGGATCAGCGACTGGGGCCAGCCGACGCTCCAGGTCACCGACGCGAGCCCGTGCCAGAACGCCAACTACCAGCTCTACGCCATGACCGCCGAGGACAACTCACCCGGCTCGCTCGGCCAGATCTCCACCGCCTACCGCGTGGACGCCGCGGGCAAGCTGGCGCCCTACGCCCTCGCGAAGGGCACCACGCTCAACTACCGCGTCACCGCGTACAACGACGTCGCCCAGACCGCGCTCGGATACCAAGCGGGCCCGGGTTTCTGCGCCGTCGACGCCCGCAACATCCCTTGGGGCACCAGGATTTCCGTGCCCGGCTACGGTCACTGCTACGCCGCCGACATCGGCAGCTGGATCAAAGACGACATCGTCGACGTCTGGCTGCCCGGCAGCCAGGCCAATGGCTGGGGCGTCCAGCGGCTGACCCTGACCGTCGAATGAACAACGGGGGCGTCCTCCCAGAACACTCGAGGACGCCCCCGCTTCACCGGGTCACCACTTGTCGTGCACCAGCGGCCGGATCAGTTCGTCGTAGGTCGCCCGCACCGTCGCCGCCGCTTCTTCCGACAGGGGCACAAGCGCCGCCGCCGTGGTGTTGCCCCGCGCCTGCTCCGCGTTGCGCGCGCCCGGGATCACCACGGAAACGCCCAGCTGGTCGAGGATCCACCGCAGTGCGAACTGCGCCAGGGTCTGCCCCTCGGGCACCAGCCCGCGCAGCCGTTCGACGGCTTCGAGGCCGACCTCGAACGGCACGCCCGAGAAGGTCTCGCCGACGTCGAACGCCTCGCCGTGGCGGTTGAAGGTGCGGTGATCGTCGCTGCCGAAGGTCGTCGAAGCCGTGTAGCGGCCGGACAGCAGGCCCGACGCGAGCGGTACGCGCGCGATGATCCCGGCACCGGCGTCGACCGCGGCGGGCAGCACGCGCTCGAGCGGCTTGAGGCGCAGGCAGTTGAGGATGATCTGGACGGACGCGACGTTCGGCCGCTGCAGCGCGGCCAGGGCCTCGTCGCACGTTTCGACACTCACGCCGTAGGCGTTGATCCGGCCTTCGTCGACCATGCGGTCCAGCGCGTCGTACACGGCGTCGGACGAATACACGGGCGTGGGCGGGCAGTGCAGCTGCACGAGGTCGAGCGTGTCCATGCCGAGGTTGCGGCGGGACCGATCGTTCCACTCGCGGAAGTTCTTCTCGACGTAGTTCTCCGGCACCTGCTCGGCGCGGCGGCCCATCTTCGTGGCCACGAACACGTTGTCGCCGCGTTCGCGCCGGAAACGTCCGACCAGCGTCTCGCTGCGGCCGTCGCCGTAGACGTCGGCGGTGTCGAAGAACGTGACGCCCTCGTCGGCCGCCGCGTGCAGCACGCCCATGGCCTCGGCCTCGTCGACGGTGCCCCAGTCGGCGCCGAGCTGCCAGCACCCGAGGCCGACGGCGGACACCTCACGCCCCAGCCGGGTGATCTTGCGAGTCTCCATGGGAGCGATCCTAGGCGCGCCCCCGGCGGCTCAGCCCTCGGTCGTGACCGCGAATGCCGCCCACACGTACTTGCCGCTTTCGCAGCGCTCGTAACCCCAGTCCTCCGATAGCGCGCGGACCAGCTGCAGGCCCCTGCTGCGCGCCGCCGCCGGCGAGGGCTCCTTCAGCTCGGGCACCTTCTTGCCCGCGTCGAACACGCACACCAGCAGCCGGTGCTCGGCCACCTTCAGTTCGAGGCGGTCGGGCCGCTCCCCGTGTTCGAACGCGTTGGTGACCAGCTCGGACGTCGCCAGCAGGACGTCGTCTCGCGATGGTAGGTCCACGCCCAGGTCCGCGAGTACGGCGCAGACCGCGTGGCGGGCGATCGCGGGCGCGGTGACGTCGTCCGGGAGCCGCAGACGCACCGTGGCGGGTGTTGTCGCGCCGCCCCTCGTCGGCATCCTCGACGTCGTCATGGCGTCCACACCTCCCGACCTGTCCGTTGCTCGCACCGCCTTAACTACCCAACCGGGGGGACCCCGAATCAGGTGCCCTCGGTGATGTCGGTCTCGACCAGTCCCGTCCGCAGCTTCTTCAAGGTCGACGCGAGCAAACGGGACACCTGCATCTGCGAAACACCCACGCGCCGGGCGATGTCCGACTGGCTCATCCCCGACCCGAACCGCAGCGCGATGATCTTGCGTTCGCGCTCCGGCAGGCTCTCCAACATGGGCCGCAGCGCCTCGCGCAGCTCCGCCTGCGTGAGGTTCGTGTCGGGCGCGCCGAAGCGCGTGTGCGCCGAGTTCTCCAGCAGGTTGTCCAGCGAGGCGCCGTAGCGGCCCTGGCCGGCGCGCAGGCCCTCGTAGACGTCCTCGACCGGCACGCCGAGGTGCTGGGCGATCTCACTCGGGCGCGGCGCGCGCGACAGCCGCACGGTGAGCTCCTCGCGCGCGGCGGAAATGGTGGCGTTGAGCTCCTTGAGCCGCCGCGGCACCCGCACCGACCAGCTGTTGTCCCGGAAGTGGTGGCGAAGCTCACCCGAGATCGTGGGGACGGCGAACGCCAGGAAGTCCGTGCCCTGCGACGGGTCGTAGCGGTCGACGGCGTGGATGAGGCCGACTGTCGCGATCTGCACGAGGTCGTCCATGGCCTCGTCGCGGTTGCGGAACTTCCGCGCGAGGTTGCGGGCGAGCTCCAGGTGCTCGCGCACCAGCAGGTCGCGGATCTCCTCGCGGCGCGGGGCGTCCGCGGGCAGCTGGGCCAGTTCGTCGAACAGCGACGCCACGTCAGTGGATTCGTCGCCATCGGCGGGAGTGTTCACGGCCGGGCCACCTCGCTCTCCCGGACGAGTTGCACCCGGGAGAGGTAACCGCCGTCGGCCGGGGTCACGGTGCGGCGCGCCGATGTCGCCAGCGCGGTGAGCAGCTGCCAGGACAGCCCGGTGTCGTCACCGTGGTCCGGGGTGTCGGCCAGCACCGAGACGGTCACCTCGATGCGGCCCTCGATCCAGGAGAAGACGCAGGTCAGCTTGCCGTCGGAAGCGGAGGGGAGCAGCATCGAGCAGGCCTCGTCCACCGCCATCCGCAGGTCCTCCACCGCGTCGAGGTCGAAGTCCTGGCGCATCGCGATGTCCGCGACGATCGTGCGCAACGTGGGCACCACGTGCGGGATGGCCGCCGTCCGCACCTCGATGAGCTGGGCGTCCTCCCGATCGAGCGGGGCGTTGTCCTCCACGTGCTGTCCTCTCTCCGGCTCACTCGGCCGTGTCCTGTGCTGCCCGGTCACCTCATGCCCGGGGTGTGAGCAAACCAAACCCGGGTTTGATTCGCGCGACCGGCGGGCATGTACCGGTCGAAGTGCTGATCCCGGGAAAGGTGGGGACGAGATGGCTGACGTGAGCCGGCTGCCCAGTGTGGTCGCCGAGGAGTGGGAGTGGCAGCTGCGCGGTTCCTGCCGCGGCGCGGACAGCAGCCTCTTCTTCCACACCGACAACGAGCGCGGGTCTGCCCGCGAGCGTCGTGAGTCGCGCGCCAAGGCGATCTGCCAGACGTGCCCCGTGCTGGCGCAGTGCCGAAAGCACGCCATGACGGTACAGGAGCCCTACGGCATCTGGGGCGGTCTGGGCGAGATCGAACGCCGTGAGCTGTTCATGCGCGAACGTCGCGCCGCCAAGCGCAAGGCGATGTCCGCCTAGCCCCGAGCCCCACCCAGTCCCGCGTACCTTTGTGGTGCGCGGGTCGCTGTGCGTGCGCCCGTTCGGGCTCTTGCCCTCCTGTGTCGTTCTCCGGGACAGTGGCGGCCGACGCGGCGACGGTCACCCGCTGGGTTAGGGTTGGACCTTCCAGATGCCTGGAACCGTGAACGGTTGCCGCTTGAGACACAGGCGCGTACCGGCGCAGCAGCAGCGCCTGACGAGGAGAAACTGCATGCCCGCAGCCGACCAGAACTCCACCCCTCCCGGGTTCGGCATCACGCTGGACACCGAGGCCGCCGAGCCGAGGGTGGTGGTCAACGGTGAGCTCGACCTGCTCACCAGCCCGCAGCTGCAGGAAGCCCTTGCCGGGTTGATCGCGGACAAGAGCTCGCAGCGCGTGGTGGCCGACCTCACCGGGGTGACCTTCTTCGACTCCTCGGCGTTGAACGTGGTCCTGCACGCCCAGCGGCAGGCCCGTGAGCAGGACGTCGAGCTCGCGGTCGTCCCGAGCTCCGCGGTGAGCCGCGTCATCGAGCTCACGGGAGTGGCCGAACACCTGAGCGTGTCGGAGGAACCGCCCGCCTGATCCCCGATACGGTCGCGCGGACCTGAAATCCGCTCTCGACCTGGGGGAGATCCACGATGATGGGGCGCACACACGCCCTGACCGGCTGGTGCGCGGGCCTGGCCCTCGCACCCGCGGTCGGCGCCGGCTCGGTGCACCAGGCGGTGGTCTTCGGGGCCACCACGGCCGGGTTCGCGCTGCTCCCCGATCTCGACCACCCCGGCGCCAGCGCGTCACGCATCTTCGGCTGGCTGACCGAGGCCCTCTCGTGGCTCCTGCGCCGCGTCTCCTCCGCCGTGTACGCCCTCACCAAGGGCCCGCGCGACGAGAAGGTGACCGGCAAGCACCGCCACCTCTCCCACACCGTGCTGTTCGCCGCGGGCCTCGGCGCCGCCACCTCGGCCGGCACCGCGGCCGGCGGGCCGTGGGCCGTGTTCGGCGTGGTGGTCTTCGGGCTGTTGCTCGCCGAAGGCGCCCTGGGCGACTGGTTGCTCCCGGTCAGCGCCGGCGCCATCGTCTGGTGGTACTTCACCGCGCGGGACCACGCGAGCGAGCTGGACCAGATCTCGGGCTGGCTCGGCATCGCCGTCGCGGCCGGCTGCCTGGTCCACTGCCTCGGCGACTCCCTGACCGAGTCGGGCTGCCCGTTCCTGTTCCCCCTGCCCATCGCGGGGGAGACCTGGTACGAGATCCGCCCACCCAAGCCCCTGCGCCTGCGCACCGGTAAAAAGGTGGAGAAGCGCTTGGTGTTCCCGATCTTCGTCGTCGTCGGCGTCCTGCTGGTCCCCGGCGTGTGGGGCTGGACCACGGCCACCGTCGAGCGCTTGTTCACGCCTCCGGCGTCGCAGTCCGCGACGCCGTGATCCGCTTCGCCGCCGCGGCGGCGTCAGGGCCGCGACGGCGACCCGGGAGATTTGGGACACGGTTCGGTTCATCAGGGGTACTCCGGGGAAGAATGAAGGTGAATCGGAACGGTGCACCCGGTTCCGACGAGACGAGCCGAAGGAGGGCACCCGTGGACAAGCCAGTGCTGCGCGCCGACGCGCGGCGGAACCGGGCGCGGGTGCTGGCGGCGGCCGAGGAGGCGTTCGCGGCCGACGGGCTGGCCGTGCCGCTGGACGACATCGCGCGGCTGGCCGGCGTGGGCGCCGGGACGGTCTACCGGCACTTCCCCAGCAAGGAGGCGCTGTTCCAGGCCGTGGTCCTCGAGCGGTTGGCGCAGTTCGCGGCCGAGGCGCGTGAGCTCGCCGACGCGGCGGACCCGGGCGCGGCGTTCTACGACTACTTCACGCGCGTGATCAAGCAGGCCTCCCTCAACCGCGCCATCTGCGAGGCGCTCGGTGCCGCCTCCGCGGACAAGGCCGACATCAGCACGGAGTTCCGCGACAACCTCACGGCGCTGCTCGAGCGTGCCCAGGCCGCGGGCGCCGTGCGCGCGGACATCACCGGCGACGACCTGCGGGCGCTCATCGTCGGCGCCCTCGCCGTGGAGCGGTATTCGCCGGGCAGCCACCACCTCGTGCGTGTGCTGCTCGACGGCCTGCGCACGGTCTAATCCGGCAGGTCCCGCAGCTTCCGCAACGGCGACGCGAGCAAGATCCCCGTGGACAACAGCAACCCGGCGCCGACGACGCACAGCGTGGCCCGAAGCGAAGTCACCCCGGCGAGGACGCCGCCGAGCAGAATGCCGAGCGGGGTCGTGCCGCGGATCAGCGTCGTCGACACCGAGGTGACCCGCCCGAGCAGCCGGCGCGGCGTCACGGCCTGGCGGAAGCTCACGCAGTACACGTTGACCAGGCTGATCCCGAAGCTCGTCCCGACGCCGCCGACGACGTACCAGGTCAGGCCCCAGCCGGGGGTCGTGAACGCGTAGCACAGGAACGAGCCGCCGTAGACGACGGCCGCGCCGCACAGCGCCCGGGCCGCGCCGAAGCGGCTCGCCAGCCGCCGCGCGAGCACGCTCGCGACCAATGCGCCGGTGAGCGCCAGCGTGCTCAAGGCGCCGATCTCGACCGGTGAGAGGCCGATTCGCGGACGAGGAACACGACGTTGATCGCCAGGTACATCGCCTGGAACAGCCCCGTGACGGTGCCGTGGAGCGTGCTCGCCCGCACGAACCCGTCGCCGAGCACGGCTTTCAGGCCCTCCGCGATCTCGTGGCGCAGCCGGCGGCCGCTGCGTTCGCCGGGCGCGTCGGGGGTTTCGACGCGCCGCAGCCACAGCGCGGACCACAGGTAGGACAGGGCATCGAGGGCCATCGCGCCCGCGTAACCCAGGTACTGGATGATCACGCCCGCCGCGCTGGGCCCGGCGAGCGCGGCGATCGACGCGTTGGTCCACAGTTTCGCGTTGGCCTCGGGCAGTTCGGCTTTGGCGACGAGGTGCGGCACGTACGTCTGGTGCGCGACGTCGAAGAACACCCCGCACACACCCGCGAGCAGGACCACGGCGTACAAGTGCCAGAGCGTGAGCGCCCCGCGGAGCGCCGCGACGGGGATCGAGCCGATGAGCACCACGCGACCGAGGTCGGTGGCGATGAGGACGGGCCGCTGCCGGACGCGGTCGCACCACGCGCCGACCTGCAGGCCGAGCACGAGGTAGGGCAGCGTCGCGAGAGTCCGCAGCAGCGAGACCTCGAAGACCGAAGCCGACAGGGCGATGGCCGCCGGCAGCGGAATCGCCACCAGGAAGTCGACGCGACTGCCGACCTGGCTCAGCACGTCGGCGGTCCAGAGCCGCCGGAAATCCGCTTTGCGCAACAGGCCACCGCGGCGGGTGGCCACCCCTCGTCCGCCACGCGGGACACCTTGGCAGGAATGCTATTCGGTTCGCCATAAACTTGAGTCTGGAAAACTCAAGTTGCACGTTCTGTAACGGGACATAAGATCAACGCGACTCCGCCTTGTACCTGCGCGTCGGCACGACGAGGGGGTGCCGGTTTGTCGAACACGACTCCGACCTGGGGTTCTGTCGTCGTGACCGGACTGGCCGGGTTCGCGGTCGGCCTGCTCGTCGCGGCTCTGCTCGTCGCGGGCAACTCTCCGTCGCGGCCGACCGGTTCGTCGGTCCCGCCGCCCACTCCTCCACCCGCGCAGCCCGTGACGGTCACGGTCACCGGCTCGCCGCAGCCGCCGGTCACCGTCACGCACTCCGCGTCGCCGTCGCGGACCCGGTCCGAGCCGCGCCCGCGGCCGAGCACGACCACGTCGACGGTATTGGTGACCCGCGAAACCACTCCCCCCGAAACCGGCTCGCCCACCTCACTCGGCCCGACGTCGGGGGCGTTCGTGCCCAACGACGCGTCGACGCGCTGGTGAGTGCAGGCCGCACGCACCCGGGGATTCCCCCGGTCAGCTCTCCCGAGCGGTGCGGCCTGCGGGTCCCTCAGCCGACGTCGCGGCGGCGCCAGCCCGCCAGTCCGGCGACGAGCGCCACCACGGCGACCGCGAGCAGCCACCCCAGCGGGGTCGCGGTGAACGGTGCGCCGGGGATCTTCGGCGGGTGCTGGAAGGGCGAGACGTCGAGCACGGCCTGCGGCGCGTTCACGACCGGGCCGAACAGGCTGATCAGCAGTCCCAGCGCGCCGGCTGCCCACGCGAGGCCGGTGAAGCGGGGCAGCACACCGAACAGCAGCACGCACACCGACACGATCACCCACGTCGCCGGCACCTGGACCAGCACGGCCGTGAGCAGGTCGCCGACCGCGGAGCCGACCGTCGCGCCCGAGCGCAGGCCGTGCGAGATCCCCATGAACACGCCGCCGACGAGCACGAGCAGCGCCGTGCCGGCGTAGGCGAACACGAGGTGGCTCGCGACCAGCCGCAGCCGGCTGACGCGGGTGGCCAGCAGCGGTTCGAAGCGCACTCCCGTCTCCTCGCTGCGCATCCGCAGCGTCGCCTGCACGCCGTAGAGCGAGCTGAGCATGGCGAACATGCTCACCATCGCGGCGAGGAACGCGTCGACGATCGCGTCGGAACCGCCGAGCCGCTCGAAGATCTGGCGCGTCTGCTCGGTGTCGCCGACGAGGCCGGAGATCCCGCTCGCGATCGAACCGAACAGTGCGCCGCCGACGGCGAAGCCGATGACCCAGCCCAGCAACGGACCGCGCTGCAGCCGCCACGCGAGCGCGAACGCCGAGCGCAGCGACGGTTTCGCCGCCGGCCGGCCGGGCCGCGGCGGCACCAGGCCCGTGCCGACGTCGCGGCGCGGCAGGAGCGCGTAGCCGACGGCGCCGAGGACGACGGTGGCCGCCAGCGCAAGCAGGAGCACCCACCAGCGTTCGCCGGCGAACGGGCGCGTTTGCTGCGCCCAGCCGATCGGCGAGAGCCACGAGAGCCAGCGCGCGTCGGACGTCGAGTCGCCCGCGCCACGCAGCAGGAAGGCGACGCCGATCACCGCGGTGCCGATGCCGTTGGCGGTGCGCGAGTACTCGGCGAGCTGCACGGCGACCGCGGCGACGGCCGTGAAGACCAGGCCCGCGCCGGCCGTGCCCGCGCCGAAGGCGAGCGCACCGGCAGCCGGCAGCTTCGCGCTGATCATCGTGGCGACCTGGATCAGGCCGATGAGCAGGCTCGCTGCGCCGGACACGGCGACGGCCGCCGTCAGCGCCGCGTAGCGACCGACCACAGTGGACGCCAGCAGCTCGGCACGGCCGGTGTCCTCCTCGGCGCGCGTGTGCCGGGTGACGGTGAAAACGGCCATCAGCCCGATGAGCAGTGCGAGGAACCCGCCCAGGCGCCAGGCGATGAAACCGCCCGCCGTCGTGAGGTCGAAGGCCGGACCGTAGAGCAGCGAGAACGACGGGTTCGCCGCAGCCCCGGCGGTGAGGGCGGCGCGGCTGGCGGCGTCCGGGTAGAACTGGTTGTAGCTCGACACGGTGCCCGCCGGGACGACGCTGAGCAGCACGATCCAGATCGGCAGGAGCACGCGGTCGCGGCGCAGAGCCAGGCGCGTGAGGTGCCAGGTGCCGACCAGCGCGTGGCTGCGCGGGGCCACCGCCGGCCGGGTGCGGGTGGCGGTCACTTCCGGCTCCCGGCCTCGTCGGAGTAGTGGCGCAGGAAGAGCTCTTCCAACGTCGGCGGCCGGCTCACCAGGCTGCGCACGCCGACCTGCGTGAGGTGGCGCAGCGCGTCGTCGAGCGAGCGCGTCTCGACGTCGAAGCGCACGCGGTTGCCGGCCACCTCGAGGTCGTGGACGTCGGTGAGCTTGGCCAGTCCGTTCGGCGGGCCGGCCAGCTCGGCGGTGATCGACGTACGCGTGAGGTGGCGCAGCTGCGCGAGTGTCCCGGACTCGACTGTGCGGCCGCTCCGGATGATGCTCACCTTGTCGCACAAGGCTTCTACCTCGGCGAGGAGGTGGCTGGAGAGCAGCACGGTGCGGCCCTGCTCGCGCTCTTCCTGGATGCACTCCTGGAACACGGCTTCCATGAGCGGGTCGAGGCCGGAGGTCGGCTCGTCGAGCAGCAGCAGGTCCACAGTGGACGCGAGCGCCGCCACCAGTGCGACCTTCTGCCGGTTGCCCTTGGAGTACGTGCGCCCCTTCTTGCGCGGGTCGAGGTCGAACCGCTCGATGAGGTCCTGGCGGCGCTTCTGGTCGAGCCCGCCGCGCAGCCGGCCGAGCAGGTCGATCACCTCGCCTCCGGAGAGGTTGGGCCAGAGGTTGACGTCGCCGGGCACGTAGGCCAGCCGGCGGTGCAGGCTCGCGGCATCGCGCCACGGGTCGCCACCGAGCAGGCGGACCTCGCCGGCGTCGGCGTGCAGCAGCCCGAGCAGAACCCGGACCGTGGTGGACTTCCCGGCACCGTTCGGACCGAGGAAGCCGTGGACTTCCCCCACGGGAACCTGGAGATCGAGGCCGTCGAGGGCCTTCGTCCGGCCGAACGACTTGTGCAGGCCGGAGATCGAGATGGCGTTTCCCATGATTTGGAAGGTACATTGATTTCATGAAGTTGTGAAGTTAAGAAAATGTCTAGATCGAGTGATCGTGGCTGTCCGGGTGCGAGAGGATGGGTGGATGACGACGCCTGAGACCAAGCGTGACGAGGACGCCGTCCGCCGGTACGTCGAGAGCCTGGGCCTGGTGCTCTCGCAGATCGGCATGCAGCGCATGGCCGCGCGCGTGTTCGCGGCCCTCATGACCGACGACGAGGGTCAGCTGACCGCCGCCGAGCTCGCGACGCAGCTGTCGGTGAGTCCCGCCGCGATCTCCGGAGCCGTGCGGTACCTGGAGCAGGTCGGGTTCGTGGCCAAGGTCCGGGAGCCCGGCGAGCGTCGCGACCACTACAAACTGCACGACGACCTCTGGTACGCGACCTTCCTCAAGCGCGACCGCCTGCTGATCATGTGGCGGGACGCGGCCGAGGAGGGCATCGACGCGCTCGGCGCGGACACGCCGGCCGGGAAGCGGCTGGCGGAGATGCAGGACTTCCTGTCGTTCGTGCTCAAGGAGGTCGGCAGCCTCTACGACCGCTGGCACGCGGAGCGGGCCAAGCGCCAGGCCGGCTAGAGCCCGGCGATCAGCGCTTTCGCCACACGCCCGGCGATCACCGGGCCGCTGTCGCGGTCCTCGAACGAGTCCAGGAACGCCTGCTGGAAACAGGCGCCCAGCAGCAGGCGCGCGGCGGCTTCGAGGTCGGTGGACTCCGGGATGCGGCCGAGGTCGGCTTCCGCCCGCAGGTAGCCGGCGACGAACGTGATGGGCACCTCCGGCCCGTGGCCGGCATCGAGCGCGGCGCGGTGGGTGCGCAGCAGTTCGCGCGAAGAGAAGATCGAGACGGAAATGGGGAAGCTCGCGCGGTAGAACTCGAGCGCGGTGCGGGCCAGTTCCGTCAGGTTCTCCTCCAGTGCCGCGTCGGCGGCGTGGTCCGCGAGGTGCCGGGCGGTGGGGCCGAGTGCGGGCAGTTCCTCGCTCAAGACGGCCAGGAACAGCTCCGTCTTGTCCTTGAAGTGCTTGTACAGCAAGGCTTCCGAGTAGCCGGCGGTCTGCGCGATGGCTTTGGTGGTGGCGTGCGCGTAACCCTGTTCGCGCATCACCTTCGCCGCGGCGGCGACGAGGTCCTGCCGGCTGCCCATCGGTGCTCCTGAGGATGCTCTCAGCGTGGTGAGTGTTTACTCACCCTACCTGGTGAGTAAACACTCACACCTACTGGGAGGAGGCGCCATGAAGATCACCGTCCTCGGCGCGAGCGGGCGGATCGGCACCCTGGCCGTGCGCGACGCGCTCGCCCGCGGCTGGCACGTCACGGCCGTGGTGCGCGACCCGGCTCGGCTGTCGGTCGCGAGCCACCCGCGGCTGGACGTGGCCGTCCACGCGCTCGACGACCCGGCGCTCGCGTCGGCGGTCCAGGGCCGCGACGCCGTCGTGCTCGCGCTCGGCGCCCGCGATCGACGGCCCACCACGGTGAACGCCGACGGCGCCCGCGCGGTCGTGTCCGCGCTGCGCGGCTCGGACACGCGGTTCGTCGCCGTCAGCGCCGCCGGTCTCAAGACCGACGGCGACGGCTTCTTCACCCGGTTCCTGGTCAAACCCCTCCTGGGTGCGGTGCTGCGCAACGGGTTCGCTGATCTGCTGGTGATGGAGGCGACGATCAAGGCCTCGGACACGGCGTGGACGATCGTCCGCCCCCCGCGCCTCACCGACGGCCCCGCCACGGGCCGGGTGCTGGTGAACACGGCCGGCCCCGTGCGCGGCAGCTTCAGCATCAGCCGCGCCGACGTGGCCTCGTTCCTTCTCGACGCCGCCGACGGTACCGGCCTGGTCCGCACCACGGCCGCGATCGCCGGCCGATGAGCGCTGGTTGTCCACAACTCGTCTGCCCTGTGGACAACTCCGCTCGACCGGCCCGGGCCGTCGCTGCGCGTGATTAAGGTCGGCGACATGGCAGTTCTCCGCTTCCTCCTGTTCGCCGCGCTGGCCCCGGTCCTGGTGGTGCAAGCCCTGCGCACCCGCCGCGGCACGCCCCGCCTGCCCGGTGCCGGCGGCCCGGCTTCGGGCGTCACCGGCACCGGCCCGGACTTCCGGCTCGCCGTGCTGGGCGAGTCCACTGTGGACGGTGTCGGCGCGCGCACTCACGAGGAGGGGCTGACGGGCCGGCTCGCCGAGCTGATCGCTGGCGGTGGGCTCCGGGTCCGGTGGCAAGCGGTCGGCCGGCCCGGGGCGTCGGCCGCCGTCGTGAGGCGGGAGCTGGTCCACCGGCTGGCGCCCGCGGACCTCGTCGTCATCGCGCTCGGGGTGAACGACACCCTCGAGCTGCACTCGGCGGCGCGGTTCCGGCGAGACCTGCTCGGCGTGGTCGTCGACGTGCGGCGCCGGCTCGGGCCGGTACCGGTGGTGCTCGCGGGAGTGCCGCCGATGGGGAACTTCCCGGCGTTGCCGCGGCCGCTGCGGGACGTGCTGGCCGCGCGGTCGGCCGCGCTGGACCGGGCGGCGGCGGAGCTCGCGCGGCTGCCGGGGGTCACGTACGTGGCGATGGCGCCGGGTCTGCTGCACGACGGGACCTTCGCCGAGGACCGGTTCCACCCCGGGCCCGTGGGGTACCGCGAGTGGGCGGCCGCGCTCGTCGCCGGTTCACCCGCCGTCACGGCTACCACGCGTCCGGAGGAGCCGAGCCGGCTCAGCTGACCAGCGAAGCGGTATTTCCCAGAGAATTTTCGCTCTCCGTGTATCTGCGGGTCCCCTCGTTGCGTCCTGTGGGGCAGCCGAGGGAAAGGGAAAGCCCATGCCGGAATCCGACGAAGAGCAGACCACCCCGACCACCGTTCCGCCGGTCACCACCGGCGGCGCGCCGCACGTCCCGGGCGGTGGCACGACCACCCAGCCCGACGGGAACCACGAGCCGTACGACGAAACGGGCACGGCGAAGTAGCCGAGACGGGCGGTGTCCGGAAGCCGAGGGGGCTGCCGGACGCCGTCTGCCGGGCGGCTTCGGGGGGAGGACCGCCCGGCCGGGTCCGAAGGGGACCGGGCCTGGGGGGAGGGAGGGGAGCGCCGGCCGGTGCGGGTGCACGCCCGTGCCGGTCGGTGCACGAACCGGATCTGACCACTGACATCGCCCGAGTAAGTGACCCGATGTATCCCAGTCCTGCCTGTGCGCTCCTTCTCCGAGAAGGACCACCGACCACACCGCCGCCGAACCCAACACGCCTCCCGCGCGAGGCAGATACGGTGACCGACGTGCAAACCACCGAGGTAGACCCGCCATGGGAAGGCCTGACCGGCGTCGACCTGCACGCCGCCTGCATGGAGGCGGCGCGGGCCGGTGACCGCCGGGCGATGGCGAAACTCGTCGACGAGCTGACGCCACTCGTCTGGCACGTCGCGCGCGCGAACGGGCTCGATCGCCAGATCGCCGAAGACGTCGTGCAGACGGTGTGGCTCGCCCTGTTCACCCAGCTGGACAAACTCCGCGACCCGCGCGCGCTGGCCGCCTGGCTGATCACGACCACGAGACGCGAAGCCGCCCACCCGTTCGGCCGCCGCGTCCAGCCGGTGCCGCTCAGCGACGAGGTCGCCGCGAGCATCGAAAGCACCCACCCCGCGCCCGAGGAGGAAGCCGTGCGCGCCGACAACGACCGCAGGGTCTGGCGCGCCTTCCTCCGGCTGCCCACTCGCTGTCAGGAGCTGCTCCGCCTCACCGTGCTCGCCGGCCGCGCCGAATACCAGGCCGTGGCCGAGGCGATGCGCATGCCGCGGGGCAGCATCGGACCCACCAGGGGTCGTTGCCTCGACTCGATGCGCGATCTCCTCGCAGGAGAAGGGGGTGGCCGATGAACGACATCGGCGTGCCTGGAAGCGGCAGCGCGCTGCCGGACGACGAAACGCTGCTCGCCGACCTGAGCCGTTTCCTCGACGAGCTGGATCCGCCGCCGGACGACCTGGCGCAGCGGGTCCAGTTCGCGCTCGAACTCGAGAACCTCGACGTCGAAGTCGCGCGCTGGGAACGGCTCGACGAGCTCGCCGGCGTCCGCAGCACGGCCACGGGCACGATCACCTTCACCGTCAGCGATCTGACGGTGATGATCAACCTGACCCGCATCGGCAAGCTGCACCGGATCGACGGCTGGCTCGCGCCCGCGGGCGAGTACGAGGTGGAGGTGCGCGTGGCCGACGAGGGCACGTTCTCCACCGTCGCCGATCAGGGGGGCCGGTTCGTGCTGGAGAACGTGCCGTCCGGGACCACGCAGATCCTGGTGCACCTCGGTGAGGGACCGCGCCGCCGGACAGTGGTGACTCCGACGGTTGTGCTTTAAAACCCGGACGGGCGTTACGCCACGTGCTGGGGGTGTGCTCCCATAGAGTGCGTGCCTGCGCCGTCGCCTGTTCTCGATCGAGTGATCGCGGAGGCGAGCGACCTGTACGCGCGGGGCCGCGCGGCCGCGTTCGACCAGCGGCCGGCTGTCGCCGTGCGCTTGTTCCGAAAGGCTCTGACCCGCATCGCCCGCGAGGAGGAGCTCGCTCCCGTCCTGCTGGAGGTGCAGGTCCGTGCGCTCATCAGCCTGGGCGCCGCCGAAGCCGAGGTGAGGTCGACCGAAGCCGGCCTCGCGCGCCTGGAAGCGGCGGAGGCCGCCCGGCTGCGGCTGCCCGGCGGTGAGCCGAGCGCCGAGCTGGGGCTGATCGTCAACCTGCAGCGGGCCGTCGTGGTGATGCGTGCCGGCCGGTTCGCGGAGGCTCTCGCGCTCTACGACTCCGTGATGCCGCACCTCGAAGCGGAGGCCGGCGACGACCGGCTGCTGCTCGTGCGCACGCTCAACAACCGCGCGCTCGTGCACATGGCGATGAACAACCCGGAAGCCGCGGAGGCGGACCTGCTGCGCGCGCTCGACCTGGCGGTCGAGTTCGGCCACCCGCGGCTCGAGGGCAAGATCAGGCAGAACCTCGGTGACCACGCCCAGCTCGTGGGAGACGTGCCCCGGGCGCTGTCCCACTACGAGCAGGCCGCGCGCATCCTGGTCACGGAATCACCCGGGTCGCTGCCGCTGGTCCGGCTCGACCAGGCGCGAGCGCTGCTCACCGCGGGGCTCGGCGAGGAAGCCGCTCGGCACCTCGACGAGGCGCTCCCGCAGCTGCGCGCCAACGGCTCGGGCCAGCACATCGCCGAAGCCGAAGTCGCGCGCGCGGCCGCCGCGCTGCTGGAGGGGGACTTCGCGCTGGCGCGCAAGGTCGCCTCCGACGCCCGGCGCCGGTTCCTGCGCCGGGGCAACACGACGTGGGCCGAGATCGCGGGACTGGCGCGGCTGCGTGCCGACGCGCACAAGGTCCTCACCACCCGCGACGCCCGGTCGACGCCCCGGCTGCCCGCCGAGCTCGTGGCGCTGGCCGAACGCCTGGGCGCACTGGGGGTGCGCGACGAGGGGGCCGTCGCGCGGCTGCTGGCCGTGCGGCTCCTGCTGCGGCGCCGGGAGATCGACGAGGCCGCGCAGGTGCTCGCGCGCGTGCCGAAGCCGCGGGCGACGACGCCGATCGACCACCGGATGCTGTTCCGGCTCTGCCGCGCGGAGCTGGCCGTGGCGACCGACCGGCCGCGGTCCGCCCTGGCGCAGGCCCGCGCCGGCCTGCGGGAACTCGGTATGATCCGCGACCGCATGGGCGGGCTCGACCTGGTGTGCGGCACGGCCGTGCACGGCGAGGAGCTCGGCCGGCTCGCGCTGCGGCTCGTGCTGCGCCGCGCCCGGAACAACGCCGCGGGAGCGCGCCGGATGTTCGCGTGGCTCGAGCGCACGCGCGCGCAGGTCTACCGCTACGAACCGCTGCCGGTGATCGAGGATCCGGTGCTGTCCAAGCACATCACGGAGATGCGGCACTTGCAGCGCACGATCCAAAGGGCGCGACTCGAGGGCGAACCGGTGAAGACGCTGGAGCAGCGCTACTCCGCGCTGCAGCAGGAGGCGAGCCGGCTCGGCTGGTACACGAGCCCGTGGGGCCGGCCCCGGCCCGTCGCGACGCCGGACGAGGTCGTCGAGCACCTCGGCGACCGGGTGCTCGTGAGCCTGGTGCCGTACAACGGGCAGCTGTACTCCGTGGTCGTCGACCGGGGGTCGTTCCGGCTGCTGAAGCTCGGTCCCCACGACGACATCGTCGAAACGGCGAAGCAGCTGCACGCCGACCTCGACGCCCTCGCGCCCGACCACCTGCCACGGATGCTCGCGGAGACGGTGGCCGCCTCCGCCGTCCGCCGCGCCGACAAGCTCGACGCGCTGATCTCCGCGTCGCTGGTCAAGACGCTCGGCGACCGCGAGCTCGTGATCGTCCCCATCGGGCAGCTGTACGCGATGCCGTGGGGCGCGCTGCCTTCGTTGCGCGGGCACCCGGTGTCGATCGCGCCGTCGGCCACGGCGTGGATCGCGGCCGAACGCGCCGCCGACACTGGTCCGGTGCTGCTCGCGGGCGGCCCCGGCGTGCCCGGCGCCGTGGGCGAGGTGAGCAAGCTGCGCTCGGTCTACCCGGACGCCCGGCTCGTCGAGGGCACCGACGCCACGAGCGCCACCGTCCTGCAGGCGCTCGACGGCACGCGCCTCGCGCACCTCGTCGCGCACGGGGCGCACGAGCCCGCCAATGCCCTGTTCTCCCGCCTGGAACTCGTCGACGGCCCGCTGTTCGCCCACGAAACCGCCCGCCTCGCGCGGCCCCCGGCGCGCGTGGTGCTGGCCGCTTGCGAGCTCGCCATGAGCCACATCCGGCCGGGTGAGGAAGCTCTCGGCTTCGCCGGCACGCTGCTCGCGAGCGGCTCCCACACCGTCATCGGCGCGGTCGCCCGCGTCGGCGATCGCGCGGCGGCCGACACCATGGCCGACCTGCACCGCCGCCTCGCCGTCGGCACACCCCCGGCGCTGGCGCTGGCCGAAGCGATCGCCGTCGACCCCTTGCGGCGCCCGTTCGTCTGCCTCGGCGCGGGTTAGGCCAGGAAGTCCGCCAGCGGCACCGGCGTCAGGCCGTCCTTCTTCGCCTGCGCGAGGAACGCTTCGTAGTCTTCCTTGAACGTCTTGCGGAAGTGCATGAGCACGATGTCGCCCGGCCGCAGCTTGTTCCCGACCTGGAACTGCACGTGGCCGTCGTTCACCGCGGCGCTCCACAGGACGGCGGCGCGCATGCCGCACAACGTGGCGGCGTGCAGGGTGTTCTGGTCGTAGTTGCCGAACGGCGGGCGGAACAGCACGGGCCGCACGCCGAGCTCACGCTGGAAGTCGTCGGCGTCGTCGCAGATTTCCTTCTGCTGGAACGCCAGCGGTTTGCCCTTGAGGTTCGGGTGGTCGACCGTGTGGTCGCCCAGCACCGCGCCCGTCGAGTCCAGAATGGACTTGAAGTACGCTTCGTGGCCCTTCACGTACTTCTGGTTGAGGAACAGCACCGGGTGGCCGCCCGACTGCTGGATCAAGCCCTGCGCCGACGGGTCCTTCACGGCGCCGTCGTCCATGGTGATGAAGACGTACGGCTTGGTCGTGGTGATCCGGTGGACCACACCGACCTTCCCGTCGGCGATCGCGGGCGCCTTCTGCTGCGCCGTCCCGAACGCGTACGGCGCGGGCGGCCCGGTCGGGTGCTGCGCGCCGGGCGCGGGGTTCGCCTGGCTGGGCGGCACGGGCGCCGGCGCCGGCCCTGAACAGGACACCACGAACGTCGCCAGTGCGAACAGTGCTGCCAGCCCGGCCGAGCGCTTCACCATGCGGATCACACCGGGGGAGACGTCCGCACGACGGCCCGAGTTCAACCGCTGTGGCCCAGCGCACGTGGTCAGCGCCCGGTGTCGGCCGCTTTGACCAATTGCGCCGAGAGGAACCGGATCGCGGTGCGCAGCGCGGCGAGCGCGAGGGGCCCGGTCCCGGGCACAAACTCGGTGAAGGAACCCGTCCAGCGCAGATCCGTGCCGCCCGCGGCGTTCGGGGTGAAGAACACCTCCGCGCGGTAATCCCGCACCAGCCCGGATCCGGCGAACGTGTAGACGTGGCGCCGGTCGAGTTCGTATTCGACCGTCCTTTCGCGCAGCAGCACCGGCCAGAGGCCGACTTCGCGGACCGCGCCCACGCCGCTCGGGTTGTCATCGCCGCGGCGCGCCCACCGCGCCTGCACGATCAGGGGCCGCCCCCACGTCGACCACAGCGGGCCTTCGGTCTCCAGCCGGAACAGCGTCTCGGGCGGCGCGGTGCTCACGCGGTTGACTTCGAACGAGTACCTGCGACCTGGCATCTAAGGCCCTTTCCAGCTTGTTGACAGAATGATAATTAAGCTCAGGGGCTCAGCGTAGGTCAAGATGGGTGCGTGAGCCGCCCCGACTTCGCCGCACCCCACTGGCTGGTCCAGCTCCTCCGGTCGAAACCGGTCCCGATCCCGTGGAACATGGTCGCGCGCGCCGTCGTCGCGCTCGCCACGCCGTTGGCCGTCGCGTACGCGGCGGGCGACATCAGCGTGGGCGCCCTCATTTCCACGGGCGCGCTGCCCGTCGTCCTGTCCGAGGCCGCCGGGCCGTACCGCTACCGCGCGCGCCGGTTGGGCGGCGCGACGCTCGCGGCCGCCGCCGGGTACCTCGTCGGCCTGCTGACGGGCGGCCTGCCGGCGTGGTCGATCCCGGCGGTGATCGTGATCGCCGCGGTGTCCGCGTTGATCAGCGCGGCCGGCAGCAACGCATCGGTGGCGGCGCTGCAGATGTTCGTGTTCTGCGTGCTCGGCACCGCGCAGCACGCGACCGGCTTGAAGGTGGAGGAGCTGTTCGGCTTCTTCTGCCTCGGCGCGGCGTGGAGCCTGTTCGTGGCGCTCGTGACGTGGACGGTCCGCGGCACGAGCCCCGAACGCCAAGCGGTCGCGCACGTCTACATCGAACTCGCGGCCATGCTCTCGGCCACCGACGAGCCGACGTCGCGCGTCGCCCGCAACCAGCTGACCACGGCCATGAGCACGGCCTACGACCGGTTGCTGACCGCGCGCTCGTGGCTGTCGGGGCGCGACGCGGCGTACCGGCAGCTGCTCAACCAGCTGTCCGCGACGACGCCGGCCGTGGAAGCGTCGGTGGCGATGGTCAACGCGGGGCACCGGCCGCCGCGGGAAGTCATCGACTACCTCACGGCCGTGGCCGCGTCGGTGCTCGCGACCCAGCCGCTGCCCGCGCCGCCGCCGATGCCCGAGGACGACCTCGACCCGGTCGGGTCCGCGCTCTACGCCGGCCTCGCGCGCATCGAAAAGGGTGACGACCGCCAGCGCCGCAAGCCCGTCTCGCCGTGGCGGCGTTTCCGTGACTGGCTCGGCTCGCTCGCGTCCGGCCCGTTGACCTGGGTGGCCGCCCTGCGGTTGACCGTCTGCGTGGCGGTGGCCGAGTTCGTGGCGCTGCTGGTGCCGTTCGAACGGTCGTACTGGATCGTGCTGACGGTCGGCGTCGTGCTGAAACCGGACTTCGGCTCGGTGTTCGGCCGTGCGGTGCTGCGCGGCATGGGCACGATCGCGGGGGTCGGGATCGGCGCCGTGGTGCTCGCGATCGGCGCGCGCGGCTGGGTGCTCGTGGTGCTGATCGCGCTGTTCGCCGGCGGTGCCGCGGTGGGGAAGGTGCGCAACTACGGGATGCTCGGCACCTTCGTGACGCCGCTGATCATCCTGCAGATGGACCTCGCGCAGACGGGCAGCTGGCCGGTGGTGGTGGCGCGGCTCGTGGACACCGTCACCGGCTGCGTGATCGTGCTGCTGATCGGCTACCTGCTCTGGCCGGGCTCCCGGCGCCCGAAGGTCGGGGGCCGGCTGGCCGACAGCTTCGACACCGTCGCCGCCTACGTGCGGGCCGCCCTGGTGCTCACCTCCACGAGTGAGGCGCGACTGGCCCGCTCGCGCGCCCGGCGGGCCGCCTACCGGGCGCTGGCGGACCTGCGCACGGCGTTCCAGCAGGTGATCGTGGAGCCCTCGCCGGCCGGACGCCACGCCGTCGCGTGGTGGCCGGTGATCGCGGGGCTGGAGCGGGTGACGGACGCGGTGACCGAGGTCGGGGTGACGCTGGGGCGCGGCGTGCCGGCCCCGTCTCCGGCCGAGATCACGCTGCTCACGGACGCCTTGGCCGAGCTGGCGGCCGCCGTGCGCGAGCAACGCGAACCCGCGTCCGTACCCCTGCCCGACAGCGCCCAGCTCGCCGGTGTCGTCGACCAGCTCGGGTCGACGTTCGACGCCGTGCGCGGCCCGGACCTGGTGGAGAGCGCACCGCTCGGGCTGGTGCGCCGGTTCCTGCCGTACCACCGGCGCACCTGAGGACTTGCTACTGCTGTTGCGGGGGCTGCTCGCCGTCCTCGTCGGGCTTGCCGGCGAGCTTGCCCAGGAAGTCCTTGGCCTTCTCCACGCCGCCGTCGATCTGCGAGTCGTGGCCGTGGATCTTGGACTTCGCGAAGCCGGCCGCCTTGTCGAGACCGTCCTCGATCTTGCCGCTGTTGTCCCGCAGGGCGTCGGCGGCCTTGTTCTTGAGCTCGTCGAAGTTGATGCCCATGTCTTCGCTCCCCAATCCCGGAATCGATCCACGTCCATCGTCACACAACGGACGGCTCCGGCAACTCCGGCAATATCCCGGATCAGTCCTTCCGGGTCAGCGCGGGCGGGGTCAGTTCACCTCGCCGACGGCGACCCCGTCCACCAGCCCCGTGATCCGCCCACCTCGCTCGCCGACACCGATCAACGCGTCGCGCGCGTCCGGGGCGTCGAGCGTGATCCGCACGCCCGACCGGACGGTTCCCCGGGCGGCGGCGAAGGCCAGCGAACCCTCGTGGCCCGCCTTGATGGTCGCGGCGAGACCGCCCGTGGAGGCGAGCGAGCCGCGGGCCGCGCCGAGGCGGCCGAGGGCTTCGTCGACGACGGGCAGCAGGGCGTCGCGGTTGCCTTCGGTCATGGCGCGGACCAGTTCCGGGCTGGAGGCGGCCACGCGGGTGCCGTCGCGGTACGAGCCGGCGGCCAGTGACATCGCGAGCGGGCCGCCTTCGGCGCCGATGGTGGCCAGGATGGCGGCGAACAGGTGCGGCAGGTGGGAAATCCGCGCGACGGTCTCGTCGTGCGAATCGGCGGGCAACGGCACGGCGACGGCACCCACGTCGAGCACCAGCCGCGTGACCTCGGCCCACGCGGTGAGGTCGGTGTCCTCCTCGACGCCCACGACCCAGGCCGCGTCCTTGAACAGTGCCGCGTCGCCCGCGCGCCAGCCCGATTCCGCGGTGCCGGCCATCGGGTGGCCGCCGGCGTAGCGCGTGTACGGCGCGCGCCGCCGCACGGCGTCGAGCACCGGGGCCTTGACGCTGACGACGTCCGTCAGCAGGCAGTGCGGAGCGTGCTGGGCGACGAGCCGCAGCAGGTTCTCGATCGCGGGCAGCGGCACGGCGAGCACGATGAGCGCGTCATCGGCCGCGGCGCGGTGCAGGGCCGCCTCGACGTCGGTGGTCACGTCGTAGCCGGCCCGGCTCGCGGCGTCGGCGTCCACTTCGGACACCGCGGCGCCCCACGTCGTCCTGCCGGTCGCCACGCTCGCGCGCAGCAGCGACCCGCCGATGAGCCCGAGCCCGATCACGCACACATCTCGCACGGGCCTCATCCTGCCAGTGGGCGCAACCGGCTACAGCGCGGCCGCCAGGCGCGTGCCCTGGCCGATCGCGCGCTTCGCGACGAGTTCGGCGGCCACGTCGGCGTCACCGACGAGGTGCACGGGCGTCGAACGCAGCGCCGAAGCCACGTCCCGCACGGGTCCCGACCGGTGCGGACCACCACGGTGTCCACTTCCAGCAGCCGCGGTTTCCCGTCGACGGTCACGTGGAGTCCTGCGTCGTCGATCCGCTCGTACCTGACCGCGAATCCGCTCCACGTCCTGCCTCGTGCCAGCCGATGCCGGTGTTGATGATCGTCGCGCCCGCGGCTTCGACCTCGCGGGCCGGCGCCACGACGTCGTCCCAGGTCTGGCACCGCACGATCTCGACGGCGAACCGGCGCAGCCTCGCCGTGGGCCGCCGAGCCGCCCCAGGCGTCGGTGCGGTTGTGGGTGCGCTCGGCCACGAACCGGTTGATCAGGTAACCCTCGGAGCCGACGCCGGCGTACCCCCCGCTTCCCGGGCGAGCGCGGCGCAGTTGGCGACTGAAGCCCAGGTCGAGTGGTTCGAACAGGTGCGGGTACGGCGTCATCGGGTCCCGGCGTGCTCGCCGGGCGAGGTGGCGGGCGAGCTCTTCGGCGATGGCCTTCTCGCTGCCGAAGGAAGCGCCGCGCAGCTTCACCGCCAGCTTCTGCGGTCCGACTGACGGCGTTCGGCTCCGCCGGCCACCGCCGCAGCTTGGCGCGGCCTTCGGCGCTGACGGTGTGGACCTTCTCGTCCGGCCGCCCTCCAGAACAGGCCGATCGACTTCTCGAAGCGGCGCGCGAGCTCGTAGGCCGAGCCCGAGTGTTCGGACAGCCTCACCCGCCGGGTGGGGCAAATCGGGTCGACGAATCGCGTGAACCGGCCAGGATGGACATCGTGCACCCGGTACTGGAGCTGATCAACGAGCGCATCGCGTCGGGCAGTCTGCCGGGTGAGCGCACCGACGACCGCCGGCTCGTCCTCGCGATCGAAGGCGGCAGCAGCCGCGGCACGTATTCCAGCGGCATGGTCCTCGCCCTGGACGAACTCGGCGCGACGCCTGCGTTCGACGCGGTCTACGGCTCGTCGGCCGGCGCGCTGAACGCCGCGTGGCTGCTGTGCGGGCGATCGCAGACGGGGGTGCGCACGTGGTGGAACCCCACCGTGATGCGCCGGATCATCAACCCGCTCCACACCTTGCGCGGCAAGTCCGTCATCGATCTGGACTACCTGGTGCACCAGGTCTACTCGGTGCTGGAACCCATGGACTTCCCGGCGATCCTCGCCAACCCGGTCACGTTCCACCCGCTGGCGACCGACGCGGCCACGGGCAAGTCCACCGACCTCCACCCGTTCATCACGACCGTGGCGGACATCAAGGTTTCCCTCGCCGCTTCTTCGTGCATGCCGGTGCTCGCCGGCCCGCCCATCGCGATGGGCGGGCGTCGTTTTGTCGACGCGGGTGTGGCGGAGCCGCTGCCCTTTCGCACCGCTCTGGACCAGGGCGCCACGGACGTGCTCGTGTTGCGCACCCGCCGCGAGGACGAACTCCCGGCCCCGCCGCCGCGCGTCCAGGACGTCGTCGTGCCGCGGTTCCTGCGCCGCCACGCGCCCGGCACCATCGAGGCCTGGCGCGCTCAGTACACCCGCGACCTCGACGACGAGCGACTCCTGCGCGAAGACCCCCGCCTCGCCAGCGTCCGTCCCCCGGCCGGCTCCCCGGACGTCGTGGCCCTCGAACGCGACCCGGCCGTGCTGCGCCGGGCGGTGGAGCTGGGCCGCGAGGCGGTGTACTCGGCGTTGGAGCTGCTGAGGGAAGCGTCCTAGGTCTGAACCTTCAGGCCGCGGTGACGTGGTTGGCGCGGGACTGGACCACGAGCCGCTGCGCGCCGAGGGAGACGGCGAGGTAGAGCATGATCGAGGCGCCGCTCAGGCCCTTCGCGGCGCCGTTGTGGTCGATCAGCAGGTCGAGGCCGATGTGGAGGCCGATGGCGACGATCCACAGGACGACGGTCAGCCAGGTGCCCTGGCGCCACAGCCGGCCGTCCGTGCGCCACAGCCGCACCGTGTACGCGCGGATGACGCCGAAGATCGCGGCGATGACGAAACTCGCGACCAGCAGCAGGATGATCGTGGTGGTCGCGGTGGCGCCGGTGAAGAAGGAGGCCAGCTGGAGCACGCCGAGGACCGCCAGGATCAGCAGCACGGTCGGCTTGCGGTCCTCGCGCACGAGCCGCTTCTGGACCTGCCGCGACAACAGCCAGGCCAGCACGACGAGTCCGATGAGGATGTTGACGGTGTTGCTCACGGGCGGTCCCCTCCGCAGAGAATCGGCTGGGGACCACTCTCGCGTCTGCGCCGGGCCGCCGCGTCAAACCCAGGGTTGATCCCGGGTGGGTTCACCCGGGACAGCCCGGCACGAGAGCCCGGCCCGGATCCGCACGGAAACCCGTCAGAGAGCCGGTTTCCGGGCCACGCCGCCGATCACGCGCGACTCCGACGGAGCCTTTTTGAACACCGTGTTCCGGTCCGGGTGCCACGCCGGCGCGTACACGAGCCCGGGTTCCAGCAGCGGCCAGCCGCCGAAGAACCGCTCGAACTCCGCCATCGTGCGCAGGACCCCGGGGTTGGTCGTGGACTCGTAGTACTCGAGCAAGTCCGCCAGCGCTTGGCGTTCCTCGTCGTCCACGGGGTTCTCGTTCGTCATCTGCGACAGCACCAGCAGCGAACCCGGGGCGACTCGGTCGCGGAAGAACGACAGCACCCCGTCGGGGTCCTGGTCGTCCTTGATGAAGTGCAGTACCGCGTTGACGATCAGCGCGATGGGCTCGCGGACGTCGATCACGTCCGAGTCCATCACGCGCTCCCACAGCTCTTCCGGCTGCAGCAGGTCCGCGGCGATCGCCTGGTGCCGCTCCGGGTCGGCGGTGTCGGCCAGCAGGATCTGCGAATGCGCGAGCGCCACGGGCTCGTTGTCGATGTAGAGCACGTGGACGTCCTGCTCCGGCCGTTCTTCGTCGGCGATCTCGTGCACGTTGCCCGCCGTGGGCAGGCCGGAGCCGATGTCCACGAACTGCCGGATGCCGGCGCGCACCGACTGGCGCACCGCGCGGCCGAGGAACTGCCGGCTCGTCATGCAGTAGTCGCCCATGAGCGGCAGGCGCGCGCGGACCTTCTCGGCGAACTCGCGGTCGATCGCCCAGTTCGTGGAGCCGCCGATGAAGTAGTCGTAGATCCGGGCCGCGGACGGCCGGTCCAGGCTGCTCTCGACGGCGCGCAGCGCCTCGTCGCGTTCGATCATGGGCGTCCTCCTCGGCTCGGCGCCCATGCTAGCCACGCCGCCGGCGCGGTGGATCAGTCCGTGGTGATGGCCTCCCGATAGGCGTTCACGGACTCCGTCATCTGGTCCATCGACGTGCGCAGGCGGCCGAGCGTGTCGTTGTCGAAGCCCAGCGCGCGGCCGATGTGCGGCGGGATCCGCTCGGCCTTCGCGCGCAACGAGGTGCCCTGCTCGGTGAGCGTGATGCGCACGGAGCGCTCGTCGTCGGCCTGGCGCTCGCGGGTGACGAGCCCCGCCCTCTCAAGGCGCTTCAGCAGCGGGGACAACGTGCCCGAATCGAGGTTCAGCGCCGCCCCGAGCTCCTTCACCTGCTGCTTGTCGTGTTCCCACAGGGCGAGCATCACGAGGTACTGCGGGTACGTGAGGTCGAGCGGCTCGAGCAACGTGCGGTACAGCGACGTCACCGCGCGCGACGCTGAGTACAACCCGAAGCAGAGCTGGTCGTCCAGCAGGAGCGAACCGGTCTCGCCGGGGTCGTGGCTGGTCATCGGACACCTCCTGGCAATTCTTAACGCTCGATGATCCCCGACTCGTACCCACGAGAGCAACTCAAGTGCCATAGATCTCATTGGGTACATTTCAGTTGTGCACAACTTAGTTGGGCGCTAACTTGGTGGATGTCAGCACGAGCCCGGAGGAGACCTCAGATGACCACCCCGAACCCCAAGAACGTCGCCCTTGAGCCGGCCGCCCAGGCGTTCGCCGAGGCCACGGCCGCGCACCCGTTCCTGTTCGAGCTCCCGCCGGCCGAGGGCCGCAAGGCGGTCGACGGTGTGCAGGACGGCCCCGTCGAGCTCGCGCCCGCCGACATCGAAGTCCTGAAGGTGCCGGGTGGTCCGAACGGCGACGTCGAGGTCCGCGTCGTCAAGCCGGAAGGTGTCACCGGCCCGCTGCCGATCCTGCTGTACATCCACGGCGCCGGCTGGGTCTTCGGTGGCTTCCACACCCACGAGCGCCTGGTCCGCGAACTGGCCGCCGGCACCGGCGCGGCGGTGGTGTTCCCCGAGTACAGCCTCTCGCCCGAAGCGCGCTACCCCGTCGCGATCGAGGAGAACTACGCCGTGGCGAAGTGGGCCGTCGAGCACGGCGCCGAGAAGGGTCTGGACAGCTCGCGCCTCGCGATCGCGGGCGACTCGGTCGGCGGCAACATGACCGCGGCGCTGACGATCATGGCCAAGCAGCGCGGCGACGTGCACTTCCTGCAGCAGGTGCTCTTCTACCCGGTCACCGACGCGAACTTCGACACCGAGTCCTACCACCGGTTCGGTGAGGGCTACTTCCTGCAGCGCGACGGCATGAAGTGGTTCTGGGACCAGTACACGACCGACGAGGCCCAGCGCGCGGAGATCACGGCGTCGCCGCTGCGCGCGTCGCTCGAAGAGCTCGCCGGGCTGCCGCCGGCGCTCGTGATCACCGGCGAGGCCGATGTGCTCCGCGACGAGGGCGAGGCGTACGCCGCGAAGCTGCGCCAGGCCGGCGTCGCCGTGACGGCCGTGCGCTACGGCGGCATCATCCACGACTTCGTGATGGTCAATTCGCTGCGCGACACCCACGCCGCGGACGCCGCGATCAAGCAGGCGAACGACGTGTTGCGAACCGCCTTCACGAACTGAAAACCGCAGCTCGGACGCTCGGCGGGCCACCCCGTTGCGGTCCTGTGACGACGCTCACCTGATCACAACGGGGGCGGCCCGCCGAACGTTTTTCCTACAGCGGGTTCGACCTCCCGGACACGCGCCGGAGGAGGGGGATCCCGTGCACCCGAGCAGCATCAGGCTGGACTCACCCGTCGAAGTCGCCGTCGTCGGCGGGCTGGCGGTGCTCGCCGTCGTCGCCGTGCCGTGGTGCTGGGACCGCTGGCGCAAGCGCAAGCAGCTCGGCCGCAGCGCGACCGTGCTCACGGCCGTGGTCCTCGTGGTGGTGAGCGTGGCGCTCGTCGGCAACCTGATCGGCGGCTTCTTCCCGACGCTCGGCTCGCTGCTCGGCACCGGCGTGTACGCCGCCGACAGCGTCGACGCCGAGGCCGGCGACAACGGTGCGGACCTCGACAAGCAGCGCGACCTGGGCGTCGTCCACGCCCGCGACGGCAAGGGGACCGTGCTGCACATGAAGGTCACGGGCCGGCGCACCGGGTTGAGCCGCGACGTCGCCGTCTACCTGCCGCCGCAGTACTTCCAGCTCGCCTACCGCGGGCTGCGGTTCCCGGCGATCGAGTGGCTGCCGAACTACCCGTCCGGGCCCGAGGTCGCCACGAGCGGCTACCACCTGCCGGAGCAACTCGACGCGGCGATCGCCAAGCACGTGCTGCCGCCCGCCGTCGTCGTGATCCCCGACCCGACGGGGGTGCCGAAGGTCGGGCACGACACCGAGTGCGTCGACGAGGTCGGCGGCACACCCAACGACACTTACCTCTCCGCCGACGTGCGCGAGTGGGCAATCCAGCGCCTCGGCCTCAACCCGGCGCGCGGTGCGTGGGCCGTCGCGGGCTGGTCGTCGGGTGGCTACTGCGCCCTGAACCTCGTGACGCGCCACCCGCAGTGGTTCGCCACGGCCGTGAGCGTGAGCGGCTACGACCGCGCGCAGGTCGACTCCGAAACCGAGGACCTCTTCCACGGGCGCCACGACATCGACGATGCCAACAACGTCCGCGTGAACGTGCGCCTGCACCCCTCGCCCGTCGATCTCCTCGCGATCTCGGGCGACAAGGAGAGCTACGAGAGCTTCGCCATCGACCAGCTGCGCGCGGCCGCGCAGCCACCGGTCCGGTTCTCGTCGTGGCGGATCCCCGACGCGGGCCACAACATGAACACCCTCAAGTCGCAGCTGCCCGACGTGCTCGCCTGGCTCGGGCAGCGCCTCGCGGGCCCGTGCGCGGCCGGCCGGCCCGTGGACGTCAGCGGCGGGGTGCGACCGTGGCCGCTGCCTCCGACGGGCGCCCGGGGTGGACTGTCCTCAATGGACCAGTGACCGTCACTTCTCCAGCAGGGTTACGAGCTTCTTGACGACGGCGGTGACTCGGTCGGACGCGGCGGGGTAGTTGCTGCCTGGCCCCGGTTGTTGCGTGAGGACGGTGACGAGGTATCGGTCGCCGTACACCAGGCCCGAGGTGTGCAGCATGATCGAGTGCCCGGGCTCGCAGCACGACCAGCCCTGCTTCACGCCGAAGTTCCCGGCGCCCACGGCGTCGGGGATGCCGAAGTACTGGCGGAAGCCGTCGGCTCCGTGTTCGGCCGGGTGGTGCAGTGCGGCGAGGATGATCGTGCGGTCCCGCTCGGGCGCTTTTTCCATGAGGTACCGGTAGATCTTCGTGATGTCGCCGGCCGTGATCTGCGTGTCGCCCCAATGTCCGGGGCTGGCGGGTGGGTGCGTGCCGGCCAGCTCGATGCGGGTGACGGCGTTGTCGACGATGGAGCCCCAGCCGTAGGTGACCCACAGGTCGCTGGCGGTGTTGTCGTCGCTGCGTTCCAGCATTTCGGTGACCCGGGCCGGATCGGCGCCGTGGTCCAGGGCCTGGAAGGCGATCAGCAGCTTCACGAGCGAGGCCGACGTGTACGTGCGGTCCGGGTTCACCGACAGCACGGTGGTCTTCTCCAGGCGGTCGTAGACGACCACGCTGACGTGTCCGGCCGGGACCAGCGCCTCGACCTCGCGGACCCGCTGGTCCTCGTCGAGAGGTTCGGCCCCCGTGCGCTTCGCGGTACCCGTCGCTTCGCTGCCGGACGTGGGTGGGCGCCGGGCTTTCCGGCACTTCCGCGGCGCTGCTGTCGGTGCCGGCCGCGGCGACCGGTGCCGGGCCGAGCGCCGTGACGACGTGCCGCTTCGGCGCCGCCACCGCGACCACGAGCGCGACGAGAGCCCCCACGCACAAGCCCACGAGGAAGACGATGTTCACCTTGCGCATGATCGGACTTGGCCGATCACCCGCCCGGAGTTCGCCGAACCGGCCGGGTTTGTGGGATTGCTCTCGGCTCAGGCCGAAACCGGTGACGCGAGCGGGGCCTGCGGGCAAGCACCCGCGTTTCACCGTGGGTGAAGACGGGGTACTTCTTCCGCGTGAGTCACCTCACCACGGGAAGGACTGGAGTCATGGTTCATGGACACGGACCCCGGATCCGGGTCGAAGGCCTGCAGCCCGCGCAGGTCCTGGCCGCGCTGCTGGGTGTCGCGTTCCTGGTCTTCGGGATCGTCGGGTTCGTGAGGACCGGCGTCGGCAACTTCACCGGACACCACGACGCCGGGTTCTGGCGGTTCTCCGCCAACCCGATGAACAACCTCGTGCACGTGGTGACGGGCGTGCTCGGTTTGCTGCTCGCGTTCGGCTCCGGCCGCGCGCGGACGTTCGGCTGGCTGCTGTTCCTCGGGTACGGCGCGCTGTTCGTGTGGGGCCTGATGATCACCGGCATGATCTCGGCCAACCCGTTCGTGAACGCAGGCAACCCACTGGACCTCACCAACGCCGACAACTGGCTGCACCTCGGCATCGCCGTGCTGGGCCTGGTGATCGCGATGGCGCCGGCCCGCCGGAGGGTGGCGCTGCCGGAGGAGGACGTCGAACCGATCACGGCTGATCGCGCCGAAACCACCGTGATCGAACGCGTCGAGGACGAACCGAAGCGGGTGACGCCGCCGGCGCAGTCGCAGGAGAAGCGCGGACCGGGTCTCGCGCACTAGATCCGGTTCGACGAAGGCCCGGTGGCTGTCACGGCTACCGGGTCTTCGCGTGTGCGGGTTTGCGCCCGTGGGCCTTGCCCGGCGCGTTGTCGGGACGCGCCGGGCAAGGGGCTCAGTAGCCGTACGTGTCGCTGCTCGGGGCGGGCGCGGCCGGCGCGGCGGGCTTGGGGGTGGTTTTGGTGGTGGCGGTGCTCGTGGTGCCGGACTTGCAGCCGTTGGGTTCGATGACGAACCACGTGCCCTTCACACCCATACCGTTGGCCTGGCCGGGGGCGGTGTCCTTCGAGAAGCGGTAGAGCGGCCAGCCGCCGAGCGTCGCCTGGGTGGTGCCGTCGGCGCGGTTGACGGTGCCGAGGAGCTTGGGGTCGATGCCGTCGAGCTTCACGTCGCCGGAGGTGAGCACCGGCGGCCACGTGGTGGCGCAGTCACCGTCGCAAGTGGACTTCGAGGGTTTCTTGCTGTCCTTGGTGAACAGGTACAGCGTGAAGCCGTTCTGGTCGACCACGGCCGGGCCGACGCCGCCGACGTTGCCGGCGCTGAGCTTCACACCGTCCGAACTGGACTTGCCGGCTTTGCTGCCCGTGGGCGTCGCGGCGAACCAGGTGCCGTTGACACCCTGGCCGGTCGCGTCACCGGGCACGGAATCCTTGGCGTAGGTGTAGAGCGGCCAGCCGTTCACGGTCACCTGCTGGCGGCCGTCGGCGCGGGTGAGGCTGCCGACGAGGCTCTTGTCGACGCCGTCGAGCTTCATCGCGCCGGTGGACAGCAGCGGGGGCCACGCCTTGGCGCAGTCGCCGTCGCAATGGGTCGCCGGTGGTTTGGCCGTGTCGCGGTCGAAGCGGTAGAGGGTGTGGCCGTCGGCGTCGGTGAGGACCTTCCCCAGGTCTCCGACTTGGGTGGCGACGAGCTTGGTCTCGGTGGCGGTCTGGGCCGCGGCGTTGCCGACCTGGCCGCCACCGGCGCCGCCGACGGGCACCGGCGCGGGCTGCGCCGTCTTGCCCGAGCAGGCGGCCAGCAAGGTCAGGCCTGTGGCCGCCGTGACGATGACGCCCGTGCGGAACCAGCGAAGCATGGCACTTCTCCTTGGGTACGTGGTCGCCGCGCCGGGCGCGGCTGCCGGTACCCCCCGCGTTCCGCGAGGAACGCTTCCCACCCACCTACACGCATCGGGAGGCGGGACGGTTCAGTGCTTTTCTCGACTACTTTCCGTCACGCTCGAGGGCGCGGTCGACCATCCGCCCGGCCGCGCCCGTGTACTGGGCGGGGTCGAGGAGGTCGTCGAGCTTCGCGGGGTCGAGGACGTCGGTGATCTCCGGGACCTCGGCCAGCACTTCGCGCAGCGGCCGGTCTTCGGTGACGGCCCGTTTTGACGCCTCGCCGAGCACGTCCTTCGCCCGGGCCTTGCCGAGCAGCGGCGCGAGCTGCGCGGACAGGCGTTCGGACACGATCAGCCCGTGGGTGAGCCCGACGTCGGCGCGCATGCGCTCGGCGTGCACACCGAGGCCGCGCGCGAGCTCGACGGCCGTGTGCGTCGCGCCGCCCGTGAGGCGCAGGCATTCGCGCAGCAACTGCCACTCGGCCTGCCACACCCCGGCCGAGCGCTCGTCCTCCGCGAGACCGGATTGCGTCACGCCCGCCGCGAGCACCGGCACCTGCAGCGCCGCGGACCGGATCAGGGCCGAGAGCACGGGGTTGCGCTTGTGCGGCATGGCCGACGAGCCCCCGCCCGTCGGCTCGCTCACCTCGCCGATCTCGGTGCGCGTGAGCACCTGCACGTCGACCGCGATCTTGCCCAGGGCGGTCGTCACCTGCGCCATCGCCGCGACGAGATCGGCGACGGGGGTGCGGTTGGCGTGCCAGGGCAGCGGCGTGGTGGTCAGGCCCGTTTCGTCGGCGAACGCTTCGACGAGGCGTTCGGCGTAGTCCGCGGAGCCGTCGCCGTACTCGACGTAGGCGGCCATCGTGCCGGCGGCGCCGCCCATCGAGACGGGGAAGGTGAGCCGGTCGACGCGGGCTTTCGCGTCGAGCACGTACTCCCGCCAGCCGGCGGCCTTGAGCCCGAACGTGGTCGGAACGGCGTGGGCCGTGAGGGTGCGGCCGGGCATCACCGTGTCGCGGTGCTCGCGGGCCAGGGTTTCGAGTGCCGCGGCCGTTTTTCCGAGGTCCTGGCCGATGATCGCCGCGGCGTTCCTGGCGACGATCATCAGCGCCGTGTCCACGATGTCCTGGCTCGTCGACCCGCGGTGCACGTAGTCGGCGTCCGCGCCGACCGCCTGGCCGAGTTCCTTGACCAGCCCGACGACGGGGTTGGCCGTGGCCCGCGCGGTCCGGGCCAGCGCGACGACGTCGATGGTCAGCTCGGCGGCCTCGCGGGTGATCCGTTCCGCCGCGTCCCCGGGCACGGTGCCGAGTCGCGCCTGCGCCCTCGCCAGCGCCGCCTCGGCCGCCACCATCGCGCCCACGACGGCGTTGTCCCCGGTCACCGCTTCGACCGGGGTCCCCGCGCGCACGGGCGACAGCACTCCGGCATCAGGATCGGCGCTCATGCCGCTCAGCATGGCACGGTGCCGGGCCCGCACCGCGCTGCTGTGCGGAGGCTCGCACGCCCGCATCCGCGGTGCCGGCCTTGGTGACCCGCGGTCAGCGTCCGACGGATCCGTCGATGGATTCCCGCAGCAGGTCGGCGTGGCCGTTGTGGCGCGCGTATTCCGCGATCATGTGCAGCAGGAGCCAGCGCAGCGTGAACGGCTCACCCGTCACCAGTGACGCCCCGCGGTCCTCCAGCGACCGCGCCGCCGCGACGATCTCCCGCGAGCGGTCACACTCGGCGTGCCACTGGGCCGTGGCCTCGGCGATGTCACCGTCGAGGGATGCGAAGTCCTGATCGGGGTCGTCGTCGGAGTAGTACAGCATCGGGACCTCTTCACGCGCGAACTGCTGCCGGAACCACCACCGCTCCACTCCGGACAGGTGCCGCAGAATCCCGTGCAACGACAGCGCGGACGCCCCCACGGCCTTGCGCGACAGCTCTTCTTGCCCCAGCCCCGCGCACTTGATCGCGAACGTCCGCCGGTGCCAGTCCAGGAGCGCCCCGAGTGTTTCGCGCTCACCCGCGAGCCTCGGGATCGCCTCCCGTTCGCCTTTCACCACCGTCGAGAAGTGCTTCGGTATCGCCACCATGGCCCCACGGTCCCACCCACCCCCGACAATTCCGGCACGGTTCGCGGCGGCTTGGTCGCTGCCGGTGTTCAGCGCGGGGAGGTGAGCCTGGTGACGGCGGTCGCCAGGGCCGCGCGCTGGTCGTCCGTCCACGCGGCGGCGTTGCCGGCCTGGGCGACGTTGCCGTAGGTCAGGCTCAAGACCAGGTCGAGCACACGTTCGGCCGGCAGGGCTGTGGACACCTTGCCCGCGGCCTGCGCGGCGGCGATGCCGGCAACCTTGTCCGCCATGGCGCGCTCGACGGGGGCGAGCGATTTCAGCAGGTCGGGCCGTTCGAGGGCCTGCCAGAGGTTCAAACGGACCAGGTGGGGGTGCGCTCGGTAGAAGTCGAAGATCTGACAGGCGTACCCGGACAGATCCTCGGCGTCGAAGACCACGGCGTTCTGGGCCTGCAGCACCTTCTCGGTCAGCACGGCCTCGAACAGCCCGTCCTTGCTGCCGAAGTACGCGTAGATCATGCGCTGGTTCGCGCGCGCCCGCGCCGCGATCCGCCCGACGCGCCCACCCGCGAGCCCCGCTTCCGAGAACTCCGCCGGCGCCGCGTCGAGGATGCGGCGACCGGTGGCCGCGGCGTCGCCGGCCGGGGTGTCGTCGGTGCTGGGCTGGTCGTTGTCCACAGGCAGGCCACAGTGGCGGCTCCACCAGGTCGAACACGCTCGAGATCGTGGCCGCGGCCCGCGCGGGAGCCACGCCCGGCGTCCGCCCGCCGGCCTTCGCGGTCAGCATCGGCGCCAGTGCGGACGCGTACGCGGGGCTTGGTACGGGTGCGTTCATCGACGTGTACAGCGACGTCGCCATCGAGCCGGCCTCGACGATGGTCACGCGGACGCCGAAGACCGCCGTCTCCAGGGCGAGCGCTTCGGAGAAGCCCTCCAACGCGAACTTCGCCGTGACGTACGGCCCCAGACCGGCCGCGGGTGCCAGCCGGCCGCTGACCGACGAGAGCTGCACGACGTGCCCCGCACCCTGCGTCCGGGACACCGGGAACGCCGCCCGGCACACGTGGATCGCGCCCCACAGGTTCGTGTCGAGCTGGTCGCGGAAGTCGGCCGGCGGCGTGTCTTCCAAGCTCGACACGCTGGCGTACCCGGCGTTGTTCACCACCCCGTCGAGCCCGCCGAATTCATCCACGGCCACCTGCACCGCGTCGCGCGCCGACCGTGGGTCGCGGGCGTCGAGAGCCACCGTCCGGACCGTTTCCGGGTACGTCGAGGCCAAGTCCGCGACGGCGCCGGCGGACCGAGCCGTGGCCACGACGCGGTGGCCCGCCTCCAGTGCTGCGACGGCGAGCGCCCGGCCCAGCCCGCGCGAGGTCCCGGTGATCAACAGCGTGCTGACATCAGCCGTCCTCAAGTAAGTAACTGAATACTTATCACGATAGCGGAGGGTCCTCCGCCTCGTCAGCCACGTCGGTAGCGGCCTTGTCGGCGCGGCTGGAGCTGACGCGCGAAGCGTGGACCAAGAACGCGCCGCGGGTGGCGTGGGCACGCCCCGCGGTGCACGCGATCGCCGTCGACGTCGTCGAGTTCGACGACCGGCTCAGTGCTCAACTCCGAGCGCGTTCGCGCTGCCGCAGCACTTTCCGCAGGATCTTGCCCGCGGCGGACTTCGGCACGTTCTCCACGAACTCCACGCGCCGCACCTTCTTGTACGGCGCCACCCGCGCGGCCACGAACTGCCGCACCGCGTCCGCGCCCAGGTCCGGCGACCGGCGCACCACGAACGCTTTCGGCACCTCACCCGCTTCGCCGTCGGGTACGCCGATCACGGCCGCGTCGGCGATGTCCGGGTGCGTGAGCAGCAGCGCCTCCAGCTCGGCGGGCGCAACCTGGAAACCCTTGTACTTGATCAGTTCCTTGAGCCGGTCGACGACGCGGAACACGCCGCCGTCGTCGACGGTCACGACGTCGCCGGTGTGCAGGTACCCGTCGGCGTCGATGGCCGCCGCGGTCGCAGCCGCGTTGTGAAGGTAGCCGCGCATCACGTTCGGGCCGCGCACCCACAGCTCGCCGCGCGCCGCGTCTTCGCCGGTCAGCGGATCGACCACGCGCGCCTCGACGCTCGGCATCAGCACCCCGATCGACCCGCGGTCGACCTCGCGCCGGTCCACCGGGATGCCGTGCGTGCACGGGCTCGACTCGGTGAGCCCGTAACCCTGCAGCACGGTGGCGCCGAGCCGCTCGGCCAGCTCGCCGGCGAGGTCTGCGTCGAGCGGCGCGGCCGCGGACATGACGACGTCCACACAGCTCAGGTCGTAGTTGTCCACAAGGGGGTGCTTTGCCAGCGCCAACGCGATCGGCGGCGCGACGAAGAGGTGATCCACCCGGTGCTCGGCCACCGCGGCGAGGAACGTCGCCAGGTCGAACCTCGGCACGGTCACGACGGTGGCCCGGTTGAGCAGGCTCATGTTCAGGACGCCGTTCATGCCGTAGATGTGGAACAGCGGCAGCACGGCGATCGACCGCGAACCCGGCCGCAGCGACAGCAGGGGCGTCATCTGGCGCAGGTTGGCGACGATGTTGCGGTGGGTCAGCTCGACGCCCTTCGGCGGGCCCGTGGTCCCCGACGAGTAGGGGAGCACGGCGAGGTCCTCACCCGACGGCCCGGGCGGGGCGGGAGCGGTGCTCGCGAGGAGGTCCGCGAGTGGGGTGGCGCCTTCGTCCGCGTCGAGCACCACGATCTCGGCCACCTGCACGCCGGCTTTCTTCGCCGCCGCCCGGGCGGTTTCCAGCCCGGCGGTCGTGGTGAAGAGGATGCGCGCGCCGGCGTCACGCAACTGGTGCGCGAGCTCACCCGGCGTGTAGAGCGGGTTCGCCGTGACAGCGCGGCTCCGGCGCGCAGGACGCCGTGGAACACCAGCGGGTACTCGGCGCTGTTCGGGGACACGAGAGCGGCCACGTCGCCGCGGCCGATGCCGCGCTGGGCCAGGGCGGCGGCGAGTCTGTCCACAGCCGCGGCGAGCTCGCCGTACGTGTAGTGCCGGCCGGAACCCGTGTCGAGCACCGCCAAGCGGGCGGCGTCCTCCGGGGTGAGCGTGTCGAACAGCAGGGTGTGGACAGCTCCGTCGGGCACGGTGATGTCGGGGTACGTGCTGCGGATGGGCATCGGTCCTCCCGGGAGGTCAGCGCGCGGGCTTCGGTTCCTTGGGCAGCCCGAGCAGCAGCTCGCCGACGATGCCGCGCTGGACCTGCGAGGAACCGGCGTAGATCGTGCCCGCGCGCGAGTTGAGGTAGACGCTGGTCCACGAAGCGGTCGAGTTCGGCGCGCCGGGATCGTCGGTGTGGTACCAGTTCGGCGACGGCCGGCCCGACGGCGTCAGCGCGTCAAGACCGAGCACGTCGAGTGCGAGCTCGGTGACGACGCGGTGGTACTCGCTCCACAGCAGCTTGAACGCGGCTGCTCGCGGGCCCGGCTCTTCGCCTGCGACGAGCTGCTCGGCGGTGCGCAATCCGTGGCAGCGCAGTTGTGCCACCTGCACGTGGCACCAGGCCACGCGCCGCCGGACGTCCGGATCCGTCTCGAGGCCGCGCTCACGGACGAGCGCGACGAGCCGGTCGAGCTCTGCGCGGAAGCGGATCGGGGCGTGCAGCGCGGTTTCGCCCCGTTCGAAGCCGAGCAGGGTCATCGCGACGGTCCAGCCGCGGTCCACCTCGCCGACCACCAGTTCGCTTTCGGTGGTGGCGCCGGTGAAGAAGACCTCGTTGAAGTCGGTGCCGCCGGTGATGTTGCGGATCGGGCGGACCTCGACGCCCGGCTGGTCGAGCGGCACCAGCAGCAGGCTGATCCCCTTGTGCGGGGCGGCTTCGGAGTTGGTGCGGGCGAGGACGAACATCCAGTTGGCGACGTGTGCGCCCGATGACCACAGCTTCTGCCCGTTGAGCACCCACTGGTCACCGTCGGGCTCGGCGCGCAGAGCCAGCGACGCCAGGTCCGACCCGGCGCCGGGTTCGGAGAAGCCCTGGGCGAAGACGTACTCGCCGGCGGCGATGCGCGGTAGGAACCGCTGCAGCAGCTCGGGTTTCGACCAGCGCAGCATCGTGTTGCCGAGCATGCCGATGCCGAACGCGTCGTTGTCGGAGCCGAACGGGATCCCCGCTGTGGACAACTCGTCGACCAGTACGACGAACTCGGCGGGGCTGAGGCCGGCGCCGCCGTACTCCACCGGCCAGTGCGGTGCGACCCAGCCGCGCTCGGCGAGCGCGGTGCGGACCCGCGCGCGGAACTCGGCGTACGCGTCGCCCTCGAGTCCGCCGATGCCGCGCCACCCCGGCGGGACGAGACCGGCGACGAACGCCCTGACCTCGTCGCGGAAGTCTCCCACGCGTCCTCCCGTGCCCTCACCGCGCAGTGCAGAACTCAGAATCCTTGCTGACCTCAACAGTTGCGTAGATAGACCCAATAGTCAATGCTCGGTGGTTAACGAGCCGGAGGAGGAGCCGTGGGGTACGCGACGACGTCCGAACAGCGTGAGCTCGCCGAACTGGCCCGGCGGATGCTCGCCGACGCAGCCCGCACCGCGCCGCTGCCGCCGGCGTGGGACGCCGTGGGCGCGGGGCTCGACCGGAGGCTGTGGCGGACGTTCGCCGGCTCGGGGCTCCTCGGGCTCGGCCTGGCGGAAGGGCGCGGGGGATCCGGTGGCGGGGTACGCGAGATGTGTGTGGTGGCCGAGGAAGTCGGGGTCGCCTTGCCGCGGATCCCGTTCGTGGCGGCGGTTTCCGCGCTCGCGCTGCTCGGTTCTATGCACAGTGTGGACAAGGCTGTGGATGGATCGGGTGTGGTGATCGCGGCGTGGGAGACCTTCCCGTTTTTCCCCAACCGCAGTGAATCTTTGCGCCGCAACGGGTCCACTGTGGATGGACGACTGCGCGCCGTGCCGTTCGGCCTGGACGCGGATGTCCTGGTGGCGGCTGTAGAAGGACAGTTCGAGAGGATCGACCTGACGAGTGGAACCGGGGTTGTCCACAGGACTGCCACCGACGCGTTCGACGTCAGCGAACCGCTTGCCGCGATCGAACTTTCCGGCGTCCCTGTGGAAGAACTGTCCCCCGCCGACGGCGCGGCCCGCGTGCTGACCGTCTTCGCCGCCGAACTGGTGGGGACAGCTCGGCGTGCGCTCGACGGGGCTGTGGACTACGCGAAGCAACGCCGGCAGTTCGGCCGGCCGATCGGCTCGTTCCAGGCGATCAAGCACCTGCTGGCCGACCGCTTCATCGAACTCGACGCCGCGCGCCTCCTCGTCGAATGGGCCGCCACTGCGCTCGACGACGACCACCCCGACGCGCCGGCCGCCGCGCGCACCGCGCTCGCCGCCGCGGCCACCGCAGCCGACACCACGACCCGCGAAGCCCTCCAAACCCACGGCGGCATCGGCTTCACGTGGGAACACCCGTCCCACGTCTTCCTCAAGCACGCGCGCGCCCGCCGCCAGCTTCTCGGCTCCCCGGCCCACCGGCTGGACGCGGTCGCCGACCACGTCTTCGCGTGAGCAGGCCTCGCGCACCGGAAACCCTCGTGACCACCTGCTCTCCGTTCCGGTACCTTTCCGATCCGGAACGAGGGGGAACGTCATGCGGAAGGTCGTGCTCGGTGCTGCGCTGCTCGTGGCGCTGGCGGCGTGCAGCAGCGGAACCGACGGAGCGGGAGCGAAGGCGGCAGGTCCCGAGGCACTGGGCCCGGACGGCCTGCGTGGCCTCACGCTCGGCGTCACCAAGGCGTCGACCGGCGCCAAGCTCGCCGCGCAGCCGATGTCCGGCCTCGACGGTTGCCTGTCGTACGCGTTCGCGGGCGGTCTCGCGCCGGATCCCGCGGCACTGGAGGCCGAGCAGGTCGCCGTCGCGAAGGCGGACGACCTGAACCGCAAGGCGCAGGACGCCGACTCGAAGATCCTGGACCCGGGTTTGCACGGGACGGCCGAGGACTACGCGAAGTCGGCCGCCGAATCAGCTGCCGCGGCCAAGCTCAGCGCTCAGGCCGCGTCGGCGATCACGGCCGTCGCCGAGCTGCGCGAAGCCCGCGCCGCCGAGCTCGCGGCCACCGGCGGTGCGGTGTTCCGCGGTGACAAGCTGCGTGCGATCGTCGCTCCGCCGCAGGTCAAGACGCCGGAGGGGGTCGGCGCAGGCACACCACTGGCCGAAGTGCACCGCCTCTACGACGCGAAAGGCCTCAAGCCGACACCGGCCGGTCACTTCGCGGTGCCGGTCCCGGGCCACCCGGGCTGGGCTTACGACTTCACAGCCGACGGGCCCCACGTCACCTACGTCGTGCTCGTCGACCCGGCCCTCGAGTGCCGGGCTTGACCTGATCCGCTGTCCTTTCGGTCACCCGTTCTCGACCCCGCGGCGGACGGCGTGGTGTGATCCACTGCAGCCGTCGGCGGGAGGGTTCATGGGCAGCACGAAGGTCGAGTTTCCGGGGTCACAGGGCACGCCGCTGGCGGCCCGGTTGGAGCTGCCCGACGGCGAGCCCCACGCGTACGCCCTGTTCGCGCACTGCTTCACCTGCAACAAGGACGTCGTGGCGGCGACGCGCGTCGCCCGCGGGCTGATGAAGTTCGGGGTCGCCGTGCTGCGGTTCGACTTCACCGGGCTGGGCGGGTCGGAGGGCGATTTCGGCAACACCGACTTCAGCTCGAACGTGGCCGACCTGGTGGCCGCGGCTGATCACCTGCGAGCGGCGTACGAGGCGCCGAAGCTGCTGGTCGGGCATTCGCTCGGCGGGGCCGCCGTGCTGGCGGCGCGGCACGCGGTGCCAGAGGTCAAGGCCGTGGCCACGATCGCGGCGCCGGCGGACCCGGAGCACGTCACGAAGCACTTCTCCGGGAGCCGCGACGAGATCGAGCTCCGCGGTGAGGCGGACGTCGTGCTGGCGGGGCGGAAGTTCCGGATCCGGAAGGAGTTCCTCGAGGACATCGCGGCTCAGCCGCAGGCGGATCGGATCCGCGAGCTGCGCGCGGCGTTGCTGGTGTTGCACTCACCGGTGGACGCCGAGGTCGGTGTGGAGAACGCGCGGTTGATCTTCGATACGGCGCGGCATCCGAAGTCGTTCATCGCGCTCGACGGGGCTGATCATCTGCTCACCGACCGCGACGATGCCGTTTTCGCTGCCGAGATCCTTGCTACCTGGGCGAAGCGTTACGTCTGACAGGCCCGGCGGGACGGGCTTCGGGAGTTTTTCCCGGGTTTTGGTGGCGCGGGCGGCTCGATGCGCTGGCGCGCATCGTTGCGCCCGGGGTGGGTGGGAGGGCACCCCGATTTTTGATCGTCACTACGGTCCGGAACCCGTTGTCAAGGCGGGAAAGCGTACCTTGACAACGGGTCCCGGACCGTGTAAGGCGCGGGGATCGTGGTGCGGGGGAGGGTGTGGGTGCGTTGGGTCGGGTTTCGTATCCGGCCGGGGGTTGGTGAGGCTGCCCGTCGTGATTCCGCGCTGTCGGTGGTGAGGCGGAGGGCGGGGTTGGTGAGGTTGCCTGCCGCGGCGGTTGATTCCCGCACCGTTGGTGGGTGCGGCAGGTGGGAACCCAGCCTCGTCGGGGGAGTGCTGTTGCACCTCCCGACGAGGCCGGGCGGTCGGGGAGACAGGGAGCGTCAGTCCAGGACGTCCCGCCACTTGTCGGCCAGCTCGGTCAGGAACGCGGGGTCGCTGGAGGCCACCTTCGGGAACGAGTCCAAGCGCTCGAAGGGGCGGCAGGCGTCCACGATGGCCCGGCTGTTGTAGGCGGGCGAGCCCTCCACGAAGAGCGGGTCCAGTTTGCTGCCCCAGGTCTGCTTCATGACCTCGATGTCCCGCGACGGGTCGCTGCGGGTGGACATGGCCCAGATGACCTCGTCGGGGTCGGCGGGGTCGACGTCGTCGTCCACGACCACGACGTAGCGGTTCATGTAGGCCGCGGCGGGGCACTGGGCGGCGAGGTAGGCGACCTGGCGGGCGTGGCCGGGGTACTTCTGCTGCAGCGAGACCGCGATGAACAGGCGGCCGCCGCCGGATTCGTGGGCCCAGGCCTTCACGATGCCGGGCACGCCGGTGGCGGCGAGCTCGTCGTGGATCATCGCGGACTTCATCACGGTCCGCATGTACGAGTAGTCGTGCGGCGGCTTCCCGGGCGGCGCGCCCAGCAGGATCGGGTTGTCGCGGTAGTACATGCGCGTGATGTCGATGGCCAGGTTCGGCCGGCGCTTGCCCGAGTAGTAGCCCGTCCACTCGCCGAACGGGCCCTCGTCGCGCTGGAGATCGGGGCGCAGCCAGCCCTCGATCGCGATCTCGCTGCCCGCGGGGATCGGCAGGCCGGTGTCGGGCCCGAGCACGACCGGCACGCGCGAACCCAGCACGGCGCCCGCGTACTCCAGCTCCGAAATCCCGCCCGGCACCTCCGTGCCGCCCAGCACGAGCAGCAGTGGGTCGTGGCCGAAGGAGACGGTGACCGGCGCGCGGCCCTCCTTCTCGAACCAGCGCCGCACGTTCTGGTCACCGTGCTTGCCCGGCACCATCGCGACGGTCACGCCACGGCCGTCGTCCTGCACCTCCATCCGGTAGCACCCGCCGTTGTGGACGCCGGTGTCCGGATTGGACGTCACGACGAAACACCCGGTGCCGATGAACCGCCCGCCGTCGTCCGCGTGCCATCGCGGCACGGGGAAGTCGAGCAGGTTCACCTGTTCCCCGGGGACCTCGTTGGCCAGCAACGGCGCGTCCGTGACCGGTAGCACCGGGAAGTCCCGAGCCGCCGCGGCCCACTGCGAAGGCTTGCCCCGCAGCGCGTCGACCACCCCGACGTCGTCCAGGTCCTCGCCGAGCCGCAGCGTGCGGCCCAGCCGGCGCGGCGAACCTGTGCTGCCGGTGAGCACACGCAGGCCGCTCGAGTAGCCGGTGATGTCGTCGAACAGCAACGCCGGCGGCGGGTCCATCCGGTAGCTCAGCTCGGCGAGCCCGCCCAGCTCGAGGTCCCAGTTCGCGCCCTTGACGTCGCGCAGCTCGCCGTAGCTCGTGATCGCGTCGAGGTGCGTGCGCAGGCTGAGCAGGGGTTCCGTCACTTCGAACCGCCGAAGAACTCGGCCAGCTCCGGCCACAGGTCGGGCCGCTCCAGCAGGCTCAGGTGCCGCGTCTTCTCCAGCACGCGCAGCTGGGCGTCGCGGATCCCGTCGGCCAGCGCCCGCGACATCTCCGGCGGCGTCGCGTAGTCCTCCTCGCCGACGAGAACGAGCGTCCGGGCCGTCACGTCACCGAGCCGCGCCCGTGCGTCCAGCCCGCCGAGCGCCCGGCACGCCGCGCCGTGCGCGGCCGAGTCGGTCTTCAGGAAGATCTCGCAGACGCGTTCGACCTCGTCGGGGTGCTGCTCGAGGAACGGCGCGGCGAACCACCGGTCGCGCTGGAAGTCGAGTTGCTTGTCCCGCGCCACGGTCGTCGCGCGTTCCGCCCGCTCGGCCCACACCGGCACCGCGTCGTCGCCGTAGTAGGCCGTGCCATCGGCCAGCACGAGCCGGTGCACGAGGTCCGGCCGCGCCGCCGCGAGCGTCAGCGCCGTGCTGGCGCCCATCGACAGCCCCACGACGTCGGCCGGGCCGGCGCCGGCGGCTTCGATCACGGCCGCCGCGTCGGCCGCCATGTCCGCCACGGTGAAGTCGTTCCCGTCCCAGGTAGACGCGCCGTGACCGCGGGCGTCCAGCGCCAGCACCTGCGCCTTGTCGGCGAAGAACTGAGCCACCGGGTCCCACACCGCGCCGGACAGCGCCAGCGGGTGCAGGAGCAGCAACGGCCGACCCGACGTTCCCGTCCGGTGGACGTGCAGGGTGCCCTGCGGGGTTTCGACGTTCACGCGGTGGCCCTTTCGTTCCGGGCGGCCCGGCGCGCGGCCGCCGCCTTGATCGCGGCGTGGATCTCGGAGTACGTGCCGCAGCGGCAGATGTTGCCCTCCAGGTGCTCCACGACCTCTTCGTCCGTCGGCTGCGGGTTCTCGCCCAGCAGCTCGTGCGCCATCATGACGAACCCGGGGATGCAGTAACCGCACTGCATCGCGCGGTTCTCCACGAATTCCTCGACGACCTCGTCGTCGCGCGGCAGCCCGTCGGCCGTGGTGATCTCGGCGCCGTCGAACCGCGCCGCCCGCGAGAGGCACGTCGACACGCTCTTGCCGCCCACGAGCGCCGTGCACGCGCCGCACGCGCCGACGCCGCAGCCCTCGCGCACGCTCGTCGTGCCGAACTCGCGGCGCAGCACGTCGAGCAGCAGCTCGTCGTCGGCCACGCCCAGCTTGCGGCGCAGGCCGTTGACCTTCAGCTCGATCTCCCTCATGCCTGCTCCTCCAGCGCGGTCAGGATCCGTTCCGGCGTCAGGGGAAGCGTCGTGATGCGCACGCCGGTCGCGTCGCGCACGGCGTTGGCGATGGCCGGCGCGAGCGGGATGATGGTGGTCTCGCCGACGCCCTTCGCGCCGAACGGGCCCGTGCGGTGCGGGCTTTCGATGATGATCGGTGTGAGCTTGTCGGGCATGTCCTTGATGGACGGCAGCTGGTAGTCCAGCAGCGTGCCGTTCACGATCTGGCCCTCGTCGAACACCATCTGGTCGAACAGCGCGTGCCCGATGCCCATGATCGCCGCGCCGGAGAGCTGCTGCTCCACCATCGCGGGGTTGATCGCGCGGCCCACGTCACCCGCCACGGCGAGGTGCTCGATGTGGACGCGCCCGGTCGTGGTGTCCACCGTCAGCTGCACCGCGGCCGCACCGGCGAACCAGTGCTCGGTGACCTGCGGCGACTGGCCGGTCTCCTTGTCGTAGGGCTGCCACGACGTCGTGAAGTTGGCCTCGGCGGTCAGCGTCGTGCCGCGCGCGCCGAAGTGGCCGTGCAGCAGTTCCGAGATCGACACCGTCTCCTGCGTCTGCGCGCTGACGAGACCGTCGGACGTGAGCTTGATGTCCGTGGCCTCGACGCCGAACCGCTCCGCGGCGAGCGCCACGAGCTTGTCGCGCATGTTCTCCGCGGCCAGGCGCACGGCGTTGCCCGTGTGGTAGGTCGAGCGGCTGCCGGCGGTGATCGTGTCGTACGGCGTCACGTCGGTGTCCGCCTGCACGACGCGCACGCCACCTTCGTCGAGGCAGAGCACCTCGGCGGCGATCTGCGCCATGATCGTGTCGCTGCCCTGGCCCATGTCGATCGTGCTGATCAGCAGCGACGCCGAGCCGTCCTGGTTGAGCTGCACGGTCGCGTTGGAGATCGTCGGCGTGAGCACCGCCTTCATCCCGACCGCGATGCCGCGGCCCCGCACGAGCCGGCCTTCCTGCTTGACGAACGGCGTGCCCCAGCCGATGGCCTCGGCCACCGCCTCCATGCTGCCCATGAAGTCGGCGCTGTGCATCGGCGTGCCGACGGGCGCGGTGTCGCCCTCGCGCAGCATGTTGCGGCGGCGGAACTCCACCGGGTCCTCACCGAGCTGACGAGCGAGCTCGTCAGCCAGCGACTCGTGCGCCCACGTCACCTGCGGCACGCCGAACCCGCGGAACGGACCGGCCGAAGGCTTGTTCGTGTAGACGCACCGCGACTTCACGGACACGTTCTCGACCTTGTACGGACCGGGCGCGACCATGCCCGACTTCGCCGTGATGCGCGGGCCGACGTCGGCGTACGCGCCGGTGTCGTAGCGCACGTCCGAAGTGGACGCGACGATCATGCCGTTCTCGTCGGCCGTCATGCTGCCCGCGACCGCGCAGCCGTGGCGCGTGGTCAGCAGGAACGCCTCTTCGCGAGTCGCCGTGATCTTCACGGGCAGCTTCAGCGTCCACGCCAGCGCCGCGACCAGCGGTTCCAGCCGGTCGTACATCTTCGCGCCGAAGCTGCCACCCAGCGGCGCGGTGCGCACGCGGACGCGGTTCAGCGGCAGGTCCAGCAGGTCGGCCAGCGACTGCCGGACGTACGACGGCGTCTGGGTGGTCGCCAGCAGTTCCAGCCGGTCGCCTTCGCACCACGCGGACGCGAACGGCAGCTCGATCGGCACGTGGTGGGTCGGCGGGCACCAGAAGTCGTACGACACCGTGGTGCCGGAGACGCTCGACGGGTCGCCGCGACGCAGGTTGAACTCGTAGTTCACGTTCGTGTCGCGGATGCCGCGCAGGTGCTTGAGGTCGCCGAACACGATCGACGGCTTGAGCTCGTCGTGCACGTACGGCGCGCCCTGCACGGCCTTGTCGACGTCGTGGATCGGCTCGAGCTCGTCGTAGGTGACCTCGATGAGCTCGGCCGCTTCGCGCGCCTGCTTCGCGCTGTGCGCGATCACGGCGGCGATCGGCTCGCCGACGTAGCGCACCTTGCCGTGCGCCAGGCACGGCTGGTCGGAGAACGCCGGGCCGGTCATCAGCCGGTCGCCGAACTCCGCGTACAGGTCCTCGCCGGTCACCACGGCGACCACACCTTCGGCCGCGAGCGCCTGGCTCGTGTCGATGGCGGTGATCTTCGCGTGCGGGCGGGTGCTGCGGTGCACGGCCACGTCGAGGCACGGCCGGATCGGCTGGTCGGCGGCGTAGCGGTACTCACCGCGGACCTTGGCCCGCCCGTCGACACGGGCCCAGCGCTCACCGACGGCGGCGCCGGCCGAAGAACGAGGTTCGACGGTCGTCATCGCTGCCCTCCTTCCAAGAGTTGCGCACGGCTTCTTCCACGGCCACGAGGCCGAGGCGCCGCTTGTAGTCAGAACTCCCGCGCACGTCGGGAATCGGTTCGAGCAACGGCGAAGCGGCGTCCTTGGCCGCCTCGACCACGGCGTCGACGGGCGTGTCGGCCGTCGTCTCGAACTGCAGGAACACCGGCACGTGGCTGAGCGCGCCCAGCCCGAGCCGGACCTCGCGCTTGCCGCGCGAACCCTCCACCACCAGCGCCGCCGCCGACGCCGCGGGCCAGTCGTTGGCCGCCAGGCTCGACAGCTTCGCGAAGTGCGCGCCCGCGGATTCGGGCTGCTTCGGGATCTCGATCCCGGTCACCAGCTCACCGTGCTCGAGCGCGGTCTGCTGGAAGTCGACGAAGAACTCGCGCGCGGGCACCTTGCGCGAGCCGCGGCGCGACGTGATCTCCACCGTCGCGTCGAGCACCATCAGCGCCGTCGGCGGGTCGAGGCGGTAGTCGCCGTGGGCGATGTTGCCCGCGACGCTCGCGGTGTTGCGCACACGCGGGTTGGCGACGCGGCCGTAGACCTCGGCCGCCAGCGGGGCGACCCGCTGCACGACCGGGCTGGTCTCCATGCGGCGCAACGTGACCAGGGGCCCGACCCGGAGGCCCTTGGCCGTCTCTTCGATCTGGTCGAGCCCGGCGACCCCGCCGATGTCGACCAGGTCCGTGGCGAACAGCACGCCCTGCTTGAGCAGGATCTGCACGGCCGTGCCGCCGCCGTAGACCATCGTGTCCTCACCGTCGTCGAGGAGCGCGCAGGTCTCCTCGAGCGTGGTGGCGTAGTGGAAGGCCGTCACTTCTTACCGCCGAACAGTTTGGCGAGCAGGCGGCGCCACCACGACTCGCGCGCTGGCGCGGCGGCACCGGAACCGGTGGCGGGCGCGGGCGCCTTCTTCTTGGCCGGCGCTTCGCGCTTGGCGAGTACCGTCTTGAGGCCCGGGTTGTCCGGTCCGGGCGGGCCGGCGGCGCAGATCTCGGCGAAGGCGGCCACGAACTCCCGCTCCACCTCCTGCGAGCGCCGGCGCACGATCGACTCGCCCATGCGGCCGATCTTGCCCCAGATCGCGACGTCGAGGCTGTACTCCACTTTGGCGGAGTTGTCGCCGTCGGGCGCGACCGCGAGCCGGGCGTCGATCTTGATCGAGCTGCCGAGCTTGTGGTCCTCGCCCTTGAGGAGGGCCAGGACCTCCTCGGGCTCGGTCAACTGCGTGATCTCGGCCGAGAACCCGGCGCTGAACTTCACGTGCGCGATCTCGTTCACGAGCTTGCCGCGGTAGTGCGTCTCGTCCGTCCGGACGAGTTCCGCGGCGCCCGGGATCGAAACCCGCATCGTGTCGGGATCGAGGAAGTGCGCGAACACGCGTTTGTGATCCGCGGGGACGACAAAGGAGGATCCAAGCTTCATATGACCACCATAGAGGACTTAGTGTCTGCTCTAGAGGACGTTAACACGGTCCTGGCGAACTCGAAAAGAGCTCGGCTACCGTGCGCTGAGGCAGAATGGCGAGGGGTGACGAAGGTGAGCGACGTTCCTGCGGTGCTGAACGCGGTGCGGCTTCTGGAGCGGATTGCGCGCGATTGGCCCGAACCCGTGTCGTCCGGCGTGCTGATCGAGGAGCTGGGCCTCAATCGCAGCACGGCCTACAACATCCTCGGCACGCTCCAGCGGGCCGGCTGGACGGCGACGCGCGGCGACCGCGGCGGCTGGACGCTGGGCCCGCGTTTGTTGTCGATGTCACGTGTGTCCGAGGACTGGATGACCGACATCGTGCAGCAGGAGCTCGATTCGCTGAGCCAGCGCACGGGCTTCATCGTCTTCGCCGTGCAGCGCCACGGACCCGCCGAGTACTCGGTGCTCGCGAAGGGTGACCGTGGCAAGGGAGTGCGCATCACCGTCGGCATCGGCGACACGTTCCCGTTCTCCGCACCCGCGATCATGCGCGCCTTCTACGCGTGGGAGGAGCCGGCGAACGTCGAGCGCCTGGCCGCGCGCTACGGACTGGAGGGGTTCACGCCCGAGACGGTCACCACACGCGACCGGCTGCGCGACGAGCTCGAGGCCACCCGCAAGCGCGGGTACTCCGTGAGTGTCCGGGAGTTCGACCTCGGTCAGTCGGGTGTCGCGGCGCCCGTGTTCGACCCGCAGGGGCGGGTGTCGATGGTCGTCTGCACGCTCGCGTTCTCCTCGGAACTGAACGAGTCCACTGTGGATCAACATGGATCATTGATCCGCGAATGCGGACTCAGGATCACGGATCGGACCGGAGGTGCGGAGAAGATCGAAGGATAGTTCCGCAACTGCGGACCTTTTCCGATCTTCCCTGTTCGCACCATTCTTGACCACCGTCGACCGGCTCGCTTAATGTGCCGCATGCGGGACTCGATGTCCTAGATAGAGGACATCCTGTCCCGTACTCCAGTCCCGATCCGGCCCAGGGCGGCCCGGAAGGAGATGGCCGTGAGCGACGTCGCCGTCAAACCCACGACCTGGACCCGTGCTCTCACCCGGACGCAGTGGCGGTCGCTCCTCGCGGCCAACCTCGGCTGGCTGTTCGACGGGTTCGAGACGTACGCGCTGATCCTCACGGCCGCGGTCGTCCTGAAGCGGCTCGACCCCAGTGCCCCCGCGAGCCAGGTCGCCTTCCTCACGGGCGCCACGATCGCCGTCACGCTCCTCGGCTGGGGCTTCGGCGGCATCCTCGGCGGCGTGTTCGCCGATTACTTCGGCCGGCGCCGCGCGCTGCTCACCTCGATGGTCATGTACGCGGCGTTCACAGGTCTCACCGCGGCTTCGTGGTCGTGGACGTCGTTCCTGGTCCTGCGCTTCATCACCGGGTTCGCGCTCGGTTCGGAGTGGGGCACCGGCACGTCGCTGGTCGCCGAGACCTGGCCGGCCAACGCGCGGGCCAAGGCCGCGGGCCTCATGCAGTGCGGTCTCGGGCTGGGCTTCTTCATCGCGTCGGCCTGCTGGCTCTTCATCGCGCCGCTGGGTGCGGACTCCTGGCGGTACATGTTCCTCATCGGCGTGCTGCCGGCGCTGTTCGCACTGTGGCTGCGCAAGTCGGTGCCCGAGTCCGAGAACTGGAAGTCCGCGCACGAGCGCCGCAAAGCGCTGAAGGAACGCAAGGACCAGAAGCTCACCGAGCACGAGCAGTCGTTCACGCGGCTCACGCTGCGCCAGATCATGGTCGACCCCAAGCTGCGCAAGCTGACCATCCTCGGGTCGCTCATGTCACTGGTCACCACGCTCGGCTGGTGGGGCATTTCCACCTGGGTGCCCGCGTACGTCGCTTCGCAGGCCGCCCACAACGGAGCTTCGGGACAGTCGTGGGCCAGTGCGGCCGGGATGATCTACAACGCGGGCGCCATCGCCGGCTACATCTCGTTCGGCTTCATCGCCGACCGGTTCGGCCGCAAACCCGCCGTGCTGCTGTTCTTCGGCGCGTCGCTGGTGCTCACGCCGGTGTTGTTCCTGTGGACGCACAGCCTCGCCCTGATCGTGGTCGTGCTGGTGATCAACGGGTTCTTCACCCTCGGCCAGTACACCTGGATGCCGGTGTGGCTGCCGGAGTTCTACCCGACGCACCTGCGCGCGACCGGCGCGGCGTTCGTCTTCAACGCGGCGCGCTTCATCGCGTTCCTCGGGCCCCTCACCGCCGGCGCGATCATCTCGCAGCTCGGCGGGTACGGCGTCGCCGCGACGGTCGTCGGCCTGATCTACATCCTCGGCCTCGTCGTCGCCCCGTTCTGCCCCGAAACCCGCGGTCAGCAGCTCCCCGACTGACCCCTGTTCCCTTCCCCGTGAAAGGCCCCTGAATGTCGACCGTTCGCATCAACGCGCCGACCGGCGGCGGAACCGGCCTGCGTCCGGCCACCGCGCGCATCCTGATCTTCGCGTTCCTCGGCACCCTGTTCGACGGCGCGGAGCTGAACCTCGTCGGGTACCCGCTGGCGTACCTGTCGGAGAGCCTGCACGTGAGCACGATCCAGATCGTGCAGGTCGCCACGCTGCAGGGCTTCGCGTCGATCGCGGGCGGCATCCTCGTCGGCTGGCTCGGTGACCTGTACGGCCGCCGCTGGACGTACACGGGCTCCGTGGTCGTGTTCGGCCTCGCCGCCCTGCTCGGCGGGCTCGCACCCAACTACCTGCTGTTCCTGCTCACGCGACTGCTCGCCGGCATCGGCATGGGTGGTCTGTTCGGTCTGTCGTACTCGATGTTCGCGGAGGCCTGGAAGACCAGCCGCCGCGGCCTGATGGGCGGCTCGATCCAGTCGATGTACATCGTCGGGCAGATCGTGACCGAGGGTGTCATCTACTTCTGCATCGTCCAGTTCGGCACCGCCTCCGGGTGGCGCGCGGGCTACATCGTGATCGGCCTCGTGACCCTGCTGATCGGTGTGTTCTCGGCGATCATGCTGCCGGAGTCCGAGCAGTGGCGCACCTACCAGAAGGAGCTGCGCGAGGGCCGCGTGCCCGAGCACCTGCGCCGCACGAAGGTGCCGATCGTCGACCTGTTCCGCAAGGGCTACGCGGGGGGCACGATCCTGTTCATGGGCATCGCGACGGCCCTGTTCCTCACCACCAACTCGATGATCTCCTACCTCTCGACGTTCCTGATCAAGGTCGAGAAGGTGCCGCTCGGCACGGCCAGCCTGATCGTGCTGCTGAACCTGATCGTCACCGCCGTCACCTACCCGCTCGCGGGCATGCTGTCCGACACGATCAAGCGCAAGTGGGCCATGTTCGTGGCCGGCGCGTTCGGCATCATCGGGTTCGCCTGGTTCCTGATCCTCGTGGTCACCCACAGCGCGAAGATCGGCCCGAACTTCTGGGTCTCGCCCACCTTCTGGGCGCTGATGATGTGCGCCGCGGCAGCCAGCGGCTTCGGCGTGCTGGGCGTTTGGATGGCCGAGTTCTTCCCGACGCGCGTGCGGTCCACCGGCTCGAACCTCAGCTACTACGCCGGACGCGGCTTCGGCGCGGGCCTGTTCCCGCTCGTCGCCCTGTCCATCGCGGGCACCGTGCCCCTCGCCCTGGCGTTCGGCATCGTCGGGCCGGTCGCGGCCGCCGTGCTGTCGCTGGCCGCCCCGGACTCGACGGGGCGGCGGATCGAAGCCATCGAGTAGGCCGGCTTCCCCCGCACCGGCCAGGGGCCGCTGAGGCGTTCGTCGCCTCGGCGGTCCCGCTTCGTCAGCGCGGAGTATCAGTGCTTCGCCGGGTCTGGAACGCCGACAGCACGCCGGTCGTCCGGACCGAGACCGTCCGCCAAATGCGCCCGCTCGCCGCACACCGCGGGCGCATCGACTAGGCGGGCTTGGTCGCGACCAGCTTGGCCACCGAGAAGACGCCCGCGGCCCGCGCCGCGTCGAGAGCGACTTTCCCGTCGTGGAAGAGATCGTTTCGGTCACCTTCGTAGGCGAGCCACTTTTCCCGCTCGTCCTCGGGCGTCGATCCCCAGCACGGGCCGGAGGGGAACAGGTCGATCGCTTCGCGGACGGTGAACCCGGCGGACGCAAGCATGTCCCGGTACTGCTCGACCGTGGCGTGATAAGGAATGCAGAATGCGCGGTTGACTTCCGACATCACTGCGTCGATCTGCTCGGGACTCCGATATTCTCCCCACGGCCGCTGAATCCAGTCCACGGCAGCCAGCGTTCCGCCCGGGCGCAGCACCCGGAAAGCAGCGTTGAAGAATGCTTGCTTGTCGGGAAGGTGGACCACCGATTCCTGGTAGGTTATGGCGGCGAACGCGCCATCCGGCCACGCCCCGAGTGTTCGGTACTCGGTGTCGCCAACCGAGTGGAAGAAGGCCTTGTCGGCCAACCCACGCGCCGCGGCCAGCCGCTGAGCTTTTGCGGTCAGCGCGTCGTTGTTCGAGATGCCGATGAACCGCGCTCCGGTCATCTCCGCCATGGTGACCACTGCGCCGCCGACACCGGAACCGAAGTCCAGCACGAGATCATCGGCAGTGATTCCGGCCGCGGCAACCAGCTGGCGCTGCATGTCCAGCGCAGCCTCCTCCGACGAAAGTCCCGCCTCGTGGGCACGCTCATCGCCGTGGTGCCAGGCGTCTTGGGGCATCATCACGGAATATGCGTCGATGGCCGCGTTGTAATAGCCGCGCACCGTCTCTTCAATTCCGCCACCGTTTGTTACCGAAGTCACGCTGTACCCCTTCTGCCCCGCCTCAGTGCGCCGCTGATGATGGCATTGGCACCGGAATGCGTCCAGCCGCCAACCGAGCTATTCGCCCCTGAAGCGTGGTGCGGTAAGTGATTGAGCCGGGTTTCTGGTAATCGGGTGCGGTCGCCGGCCGGATGAGGTGCGGGATTGGGCGGAAGCCGAATTCGAGTCGTTGTTGCGGCAGTTGGCGGGCGGTGGTGTGATCGTCGACTGGTCATATCACCGAGATCCGGTGGAGGCTGCGGACTGGTGCCCTGTGGTGTGAACCGCCCGAAGGCTACGGCCACGGGAAGACCGCGCGCAAGCGGCTCCGGCTGTGGGCCGAGGACGGGCAGCCTGGGACCACGGAGGGGTGAGCGGGGAAGCGCCTCGCCGTGGATGGCCGTGGGTTGCCGACGCAGGCTCTGCTCACTCGGGGCGAAGCGGAGAGACAACTTCCGGTGCTCGACAAGCTCAGTGTCGCTCGTGAGCGCTGCGAGCGGCCGCGGAGCGTGCCTGAGCCAGGCCGTGTCGACCGGACCACGCCGGTCACTCGCCAGGCTGGCGACCAAGCCGCCGAACCCGCGCCCGGCGAGGCCACTACCAGCGAAGACACCGCCAAACATCGGAAGACTGCGTCCGTAATGCCCGGGCGGGCCGCCACGATGTTCGTGCCCACGTACCCGCCGTACCTCGTCGTGTCGATGCGTTGTTCAGGTGAACTCTCCGATCCCACGAGCACACTCAGGCACAGCTTTTCGTGTCCGGATCGCCCCGTCAGACGTAGCGGCGCAGTATTCATCCGACTAATCTGTTCGACGGTTCTCTTGTCCCTCCGCCAGACGGTGGTGACGCGGCTGAGCCGAACGCATGAAAGCACGAATGAACGGTGAATACTGAGCCATGGTCGGAGCGAGTGTGTCGATGGCTGATTTGTCGATGTACACCCATATCAGCGGACAACTCGACCGGCTTTGCGAAGTAGTCGGATTCGACGGCGCAGACGGCCGTCACCTGAGCTTATTGCGCGGCCTGCTGGGCGCTCAAGGGGAAAAGAGCCTCTCCGCGCCGCCTGAATTCGCCTCGAATGTGGCGGACGACACAACTCCCATTGAATTCTCCGTGGCCTTTGACACCACGGGTGAATGCGTGGTGCGAGTCCTCGGCGAGACCGTCGGGTCGAGGAGTCCGCGCGAGTTCCTCGACCAGGTGGCCGGCGAGTACGGCCTGGTCACCGACCGGCTCGACGCCGTGGCCGACCTGTTCCTGCCGCACGAAGAGAGGCAGGGTCCGTTCACGCTGTGGTACTCGCTGATCTTCCGGCCGGGCCGCGCGCCGAGGATCAAGGTCTACCTGAACCCGCAGATCAGCGGTCCGGAGATGGCCGATTCCCTGGTCAGCGAAGGATTGCGCCGGCTGAACATCGCCGAAGCATTCGATCCCATGATCGAGCACGCGCTGCGTCGCGGCGAGCGCGACAACTTCTCGTTCTTCGCGCTCGACCTCGACGACGAACCGCTTTCGCGGGTGAAGGTGTACGTGTCGCACGAGGCCGCGGATTCGGCCGACGCCGAACGCGCGGCAGAACTGGTGGCCGGAACCGACCCGCTGCTGATCCGCGAATTCCTCGCCGTGCTCGGTGGCGGGAAAGGTCCGTTCGAAGACAGGCCGCTGGTCTCCAGTTATTCTTTCGTGGAAGGCTCGGGCGCCCGGCCGGCCAACTACAGCGTTTATCTTCCCATTCGCAGCTACGTGCCCGACGACGAAGTGGCGTGCGCCCGCGCGCACGCCGTTCTCGCGCAGTACGGCTTCGACGGGACAAAACTGGACAAAGCCCTGGCAGCGGTCTCGCAGCGACCACTGTGCGCCGGTGTCGGGCTGATCGCCCACGTCGCTCTGAGAATGGGGGAATTCGGCTCGGGAATCACCGTCTACCTGTCATCGGAGGCTTATCAGGTTCTGCCTGCGCGAAAGAGGCCGGTTCTCGGACTGGTTTCCTGACTGCGGTAGTTTTTCACCGACACCAGACAGTGGAGGAAACACCTGATGCGGACCTTCCCGCCCTATCGTGCCCAGGTCGTCGTGGAAATCCCGGTCACCACTCGCGCCGAGCGTGAGCGAGCGCTCGCCGAGGCCGGCTACAACGCGTTCAACCTGCCGGCCAACATGGTCTCCATCGACCTGCTCACGGACTCGGGGACCGGTGCGGTCTCCACGGGGCAGGAGGCGGCGGCCACGGCCGCGGACCGCGCGTACGCGGGCTCTGAGTCGTTCTACCGCTTCCGCGACGCCCTGAGCGAGCTCACGCACTACCCGCACCTCCTGCCGGTGCACCAGGGCCGGGCGGCCGAGCGCGTGCTGTTCTCGAACGTGCTGGGGCCGGGCAAGATCTCGGTGAGCAACACCCATTTCGACACCACACGAGCCAACGTCGAGCTGCTCGGCGCCGAGGCCCGCGACCTGCCGTGCGCGGAGTTCGCCGACCTCGACAGCCTGGAACCGTTCAAGGGCAACATCAACCTCGACGTCCTGGAGCAGCTGCTCACGGGGCCGGAGGCCGGGCGCGTCGGCATGGTGCTCGTCACGATCACGAACAACGGCGGTGGTGGCCAGCCCGTGTCGATGGCGAACCTGGCCGCCGCGAGCCGCCTGGCGCGGGCGCACGGCGTGCCGATCTTCCTCGACGCCGCGCGGTTCGCGGAGAACGCCTGGCTCGTGGTGCAGCGCGAGGAGGGCTACGCGGGCAAGACGCCGCGCGAGGTGGCCGAGGAGGCGTTCGGCCTCGTCGACGGATGTGTGGCCAGCCTCAAGAAGGACGGCATCTCGCCGATGGGCGCGTTCATCGGCCTGCGCGATCCCGAGCTCGCGCAGCGGTGCGAGGCACTGCTCATCGCCACCGAAGGCTTCCGCACCTACGGCGGCCTCGGCGCCCACGACCTCGACCGCCTGGCCAAGGGCGTGGAGGAGGTGCTCGACCCGCACTACCTCGAGAACAGGGCGGCCGAGGCCGCGCGGCTGGCGCAGCTCGCGAACGAAGCGGGCGTGGACATCGTGCAGCCGCCGGGCATCCACGCGCTGTACCTCAACGCCGGCCGCCTGCTGCCGCACCTGCCGGCGAGCCGCTTCCCGGGCCACTCGCTCGCGTGTGAGCTGTACCTGGCGGGCGGGATCCGTTGCGCGGAACTGGGTTCGCTCTACATCGGCGAGCTCGACGAGAACAACGAACTGGTGACGCCGGCGCCGTTCGAGCTCGTCCGCCTCGCGCTACCGCGCCGCACCTACTCCCGTGGCCACTACGACTACGTCGCCGAGATCCTGGGTGACATCGCGAAGAACCCGGAAAGCGTGCCGGGCTACCGGATCGTCGAGGCACCCAAGATCCTGCGGCACTTCAACCTGACGATGGCCCCGGTGGCGGCCTGACCGCGTTCGTCCACATCGGACAAGGTGGAGGGGAACCGGGGGGCTCCCCTCCCACGGGTGTCAGGCGGGCTGCGGGACCACCGTCATGGCGTGTTTCACCAGGCGGATCAGGGCGATCTTGCTCGAATCCCGCTGCCGCGCGTCGCACATCACGATCGGCACGCGGTCCGGCACGACCAGCGCTTCGCGGATCTCGTCCGCGGTGTAGCGCGGGGCGTTGTCGAAGCAGTTCACCGCCACGATGAACGGGATCCGGCGCCGCTCGAAGAAGTCGACGGCCGCGAAGCTCGTCTCCAGGCGGCGCGTGTCCGCGAGCACGATGGTCCCGATCGCGCCGCGCGCGAGGTCGTCCCACATGAACCAGAAGCGTTCCTGGCCGGGTGTGCCGAAGAGGTACAGCACGTGCCGGGGCGAGATCGTGATCCGGCCGAAGTCCAAGGCGACCGTGGTGGTCTTCTTGCGTTCCACACCGGACAGGTCGTCGACGCCGTTGCTCGCCTCGGTCAGCACCTCCTCCGTGGACAGCGGGGGGATTTCGCTGACCGAGCTGACCATCGTGGTCTTCCCGGCGCCGAAGCCGCCCGCGATGATGATCTTGACCGGCGTCGGGACCGAGTCGATCGCCTTGCCGTCAGAGCTTGATGAGGCCATCGAGAACCGCCTGGAGAGTATCGTGGTCCGGCGCCTGGGCCGGCTGGTGGGACGGGGATCGGGTGATGACGCGGCCGCGCTCGATCAGGTCGCTGCACAGCACCCGGACGACACCGAGCGGCAGCTTCACGTATACCGCGATCTCCGCGACCGACAGCGGCCGTCTGCACAGCCGGGTGATCGCCAGGTGCTCCGGGCCGAGACCTGCCGGCTCCTGTTCCGACTGCAGGGTCATCACCTGCGTGGACACGTCGAGCAGCGCACCTTCCGACGGCGTGCGGCCACTGGTGATCGTGTAGGGCCGCACCAGCGGCCCGGCGGCCTCGTCGTACCAGTTGTCGTCGGTCACGTGGCCTCCCTGAGCATCGCGGTGGCTTCCCGCGGCGCCGAAGCGAGGTAGTCGCCGACGCGCTTGACCAGCCGGTTCATCTCGTAGGCGATCATTTCGACGTCCACGTCGGCACCGGCCAGCACCGCCAGGCACGCGCCCTGGCCGGCCGCCGACACGAAGAGGTACCCGCCCTCCATCTCGATCATGTTCTGCAGCACGGGACCCCGGTTGAACTGCCGGCTCACCCCCTTGGCGAGGCTCTGCAGGCTGGACGCGATCGCCGACAACTGGTCGGAGTCGTCCTTGCTCATGCCGTTCGACTTGCCCAGCAGCAAGCCGTCGGCGGACAGCACGATGGCGTTCTGCGCGCCGACGACGCGGTGGACGACATCGTCGAGGAGCCAGTTGAGGTCGGGTTTGGAGTTCCCGTACTCGTTCATGCGGAGAGACCTTGACTTTCCTGTGTGGACTTTCCTGGGTGCTGTCGCGGACTAGGCATCGTCGGCGCCGCCACGCGCGCGGCGGGTGCCCTTGTGGAACGCCATCAGCGTGCGGGCCGTGGCTTCGCCGTTGGCCGCGACGTCGGCGTTCTGCTCGCCCGGATCGTCCTGCTGCAGCTGTGCGACGAGGTTCTGCTGCGGCTGCCGCCGGGGCAGCCGGGGCCGGTCGTCGCCGCGCAGCAGGCTCTGGTCGGGCTCGCCGGCCGGTTCCCCAGCCGCGGCTACCGGTGCGCGTACCGGAGCCGGCGGTTGTGGTTGGTCGGGATGCTCGACCGGGGTGTACGCGCGAGCCGGGTACGGCCTCGGCTTGGCGTCTCGCCTCATCGGGATCTGGCCGGTGAACGAGCTGGTGGGTTCCATGAGACGCGGTGAGTTCTCCAGAGCCGGACGGGTGGAGCCGCCCACCGGTTCCAGTACCGCGTCGTGCTCGCGCGGGGCTTCGGACCGGAACTCGGCGTTGCCGACGGCATCGGCCGACTCGTCGCCGGCCAGGTGTTGGGTCGGGATCAGCACGGTGGCGCGGGTGCCACCGTACCGGGACGGATCGAACGTGACGGTGATGTCGAGCCGCGAAGCCAGCCGCGCGACCACGAACAGGCCGAGACTGGAGTCGGCCCGCAGCGCCATGGCGTCGAACTCGGGCGCGTCGGCCATCATCGAGTTGGCCCAGTCGCGCACGCCCTCCTTCATGCCGAGGCCCTGGTCGGAGATGTCGACGACCACGCCGCGCGCGACCATCCGGCTGGTCACCTCCACCGGTGAGCCGGGCGGGGAGAACGACGTGGCGTTGTCCACCAGCTCGGCGATCAGGTGGATGGTGTCGGCCACGGCCGACCCGACGATCGAGATTTCGGGCACCTGCTCGACCTGCACCCGCGAGTACTGCTCGGTCTCGGAGACGGCGGCGCGCAGCACCTCCATCAGCGACACCGGCTTGCGCCAGCGCCGGCCCGGCTGCTTGCCGCCGAGGATGATCAGGTTCTCCGTGGTGCGGCGCGCACGGGCCGCGAGGTGGTCGAGCTGGAAGAGCGACGCGAGCTGGGTGGAGTTCTCCTCCCGGCTCTCCATCTCGTCGAGGATCTGCAGCTGCCGGTGCACGAGCACCTGGTTGCGGTGCGCGATGCCGAGGAACACGTTGTGGACACCACTGCGGGCCTTGGCCTCACTGGCGGCCGCGTTGACGGCGGTCAGCTGCGCGACGTTGAACGCCTCGGCCACCTGGCCGATCTCGTCGAGGCCGTGGTCGAGCTGCGGCAGCTCGGCGCTCACGTCGACGGGTTCGCCGTTCTTCAGCCGGCCCACGATGTTCGGCAGCCGGTTGCGGGCGAGGTCCAGTGAGTCGTTGCGCAGGCGCTCAAGCCGCGTCATCAGGGCGCGGTCGACGAGCGAGCGCGACACCCGCACCGCGACGATGATCGCGGCCAGTGAGGCGAGCAGGGCCACGATGCTGCCGATGATCGCGTTGCGCAGCTGGGCGTCACCGGAATCGATGGCGGCAGCGGACACCTTGTCACCCTGGGCGATCGTCAGCGCGGTGAGGCCGCTCGCGACCTGGTTGGTGAGGGTGTGCCAGTCCGCCGCCGCGACCGGCACCGTGTCCCGGTCGTCCTGCGTCCACGGGCCGTGCTTCACGAGCGCGCTCTCCGCGTCGGTGAGCTGCTTCCAGGCCGGGCTCGCCACGAGGGCCTGGTACTGGTCGCGCACCGAGGGCTCGAGGAACGGCGCGACCTGGCTGACCTGCGTGCGGTAGAACCCCGTCAGCTGCGTGAACTGCACGAAGTCGTCGGGGGCGAAGTTCCCGCTCGCCAGCGCGCTGGACACCAGCGACGTCTCGCGCGACATCAGGTCGCTCGCGCGGAACAGCGAGGTCGCGGAGATCGCGCCCTGCACGGCCGTCGCGTCGGGCACGATGCGGGCCTGGGTGTCGAACAGCGTCGACGCGGTGTCGAGCAGGCCGTTGAAGTAGCCGTTCACCTGAGCGCGGCCGATGGTGCGGAAGTTGATCTGCGAACGCAGCACCGGCAACTGGTCGAGCTGGGACTTCAGCGCGGTGACCTTGTCGGCGATCTCGGCGGGTGCGCTCGAGATCGTGGACGCGAAGGCGTCCTGCATGCCCTTGAGCTTCTCGTCGGTGCCCTTCTCCTGCTGCTGCAGCTGGTCGATCCCCGTGCCGGGTCCGTCGAGGTACTGCAGCGCGACTTGGCGCTCCTGCTGCAGCGCCGACAGCGCGTTGATCGCGGGGATCGACACCTCGCGCACGGAGACGGCGACGAGGCGCACGTACAGGCCGTTGATGAAGAAATACGACGAGACCGCGGTCCACAGCACGAGCAGCGTGATGCTCGGGATGAGAACGGTCCTGGTCAGCCTTTTCCGGATCGACTTGTCGTACGCCTTACCGGACTCATCCTTGTTCTCCACGACGATTCACGAACTCCTGAGTCACAGTCAGCAAAAGCCGGAACCCGGCCGGGGAAGCGGATACCGCAGTGGTACGGGGTGGGTCGCCCTCATGAATCCTCGACTCACCCTTCGTTACACCACGGAACAGATCAGCGGGTCCGTTTTTTACCACGAACGAGACCATCGTGGTGCTCCCGATCGCGTAGCCGACCTGCCGGTCGACACCGCTTCCGGGCCGGTCACGAGGGGTAGGCGGCCGATTACCCGCATTTCCCGTGGTCCGGGCTCCGGTCGATTGGCGGGTAGTGCCCCGCTGGGCTGAACGAGTGAATGTGGAATCCGGGAACGGTGGTGGATCCCACTGGCCGGGTAGTCGCTGAAGAGATTTGTCGACACGTATTCGCCGTGAATGGTGCCAATCGGTCACCCCGCCGTTCGGACCGGCGCAGCCGGCAGCCACGCCTGCATCAGCGCCGCGTACCGCGCCGAGCGGGCGAGCAGGTCGGCGTGGCTGCCGATGAGGGTCTCGCGGCCGTCGAGCAGGAGCACGCGACCGGCGCGGACGGCGGAGGACAGCCGGTGGGCGATCACGACCAGCGTGCCACCACGTGCGGCGAAGGCTCGGCACGCGCCTCGGCGGCCGGGTCCAAAGTGGACGTCGCTTCGTCCAGGATTACCACTTCCGCACCGCTCGCGTAGACCCTGGCGAGGGCGATGAGCTGCGCTTCGCCGCCGGACAGGCCTTCGGCTTCGTGGCCGGGTTCGCCGTCGAGGCCGCCGAGCCGGGTGAGCAGGCCTGCCGCGCCGACGGCGTCCGCCGCTCGGGCCAGGTGCTCGTCCGTGGCGGTGGGGGCGAAAAGTCCCAGGTTGTCGCGAACCGTGCCGGCGAAGAGGTACGCCTGCTGCGGGATGAGCGCGATGAGGTCGTGCCGGCTCGCGGCCTCGGCGACGGGCACCCCGTCGAGCAGCACCTGGCCGGCCTGCGGGGTGAGCAGTCCCGTGAGCAGGGCGGCGAGGTCGACTTGCCGATTCCGCTCGGGCCGATCACGGCGAGGTGGTCACCCGGCCGCAGCTATGCAACCCGCGCTGCGCGGCCTCGCGGCCACCGCCGGGACGGTCGTGCTGCGCCTGCTCGTCGCCCTGCGCCGGCTGGCCGAAACCGCGGAGGTGCCCGAGCCACCCCGCGCGACCGCGAAGCCGCGGAACACCGACCTCAACGTCCGCGGCCTCACCTTCCGCTGGGGCGCCGCGCCGGTGCCGGTCGTCCGGAACCTGGACCTCGACGGTCGCTGGTGATCTCCCTCGGCGCGTTCCTGCCGCTCGTGCTTTCGCTGGTCCTCGCGCCGCGCCTGGTCGCGAACGGCGAGCTGACGCCCGGCGCGGCGCTCGGCGCCCTCGTCTACCTGGCCACCACGAACCACCACGACCCCGCCGACCACGTCCGCCGCGATCTCCGCCGCGCCGACGGCCAGCAGCCACGCGACCGTACGCCCGGCCCCCCGCCCGCTCAACACCGCATCGGCCGCCGCGGCGAGCGCCCCGGGCAACAGCAACTCGCGCCCGTCGCCACCACCGCGATCACGACCAACGCCACCAAACCACCACGGATCCCGCCGCGCGACGTCGACCAGCAACCGATCCCCGGCCTCCTCCGGCCGCGGCCTACTTGCCGCTCGCTGCGGCAACTCGGGGTGGGATTAGCACCTTGCCGTTTGGGGTCCGCACTTGCGGTCCACCGTGGCCGCTTAGAACGTCGGCTTGCCGACGGTTGTGGCAAGGGGGTCTCGGGTTTGGCACTTTGTCGCCTGTGGTCCGCGTTTGCGGTCCGCCGTGGCCGCTCGCCATCTCGTCTTGCCGACGGTTGTGGCAAGTCTGTCCCGGGTGTGGCACTTTGCCGCCTGTGGTCCGCACGTGTGCTCCGCCGTGGCCGCTCGCCATCTCGTCTTGCCGATGACTGCGGCAAGTCTGTCCCGGGTGTGGCACTTTGCCGCCTGGGGTCCGCACTCGCGGTCCATCGCGGCCGCTCGCCACCTCGGCTTGCCAACGGTTCTGGCAAGTCGGCCTCGGGTATGGCATCTTGCCGCGGCGAACGTGCGCGTGCCGCTCGTCTGTCCGCTTGCCGCGCTTCGCCGGTCTGCGCTGGCGCCCGGTGTGGCAAGCCGGCTTCGGGACTGGCACCGTGCCGGACGGGGCGCGGGCTCGCGGTTCTCGGCTGCCCGTCGCCACCACGGCGTGCCGTCGACTGTGGCAAGTCGACTACGGCATGGGCAGCTTGCCGTTCCGGCGGAGCGCTTGCCGCCCGTGGCCGTTCGTTGCCACCACGTCGTGCCAAAGGCTGTGGCAATCCACCCAGACCGGCGGCAACTTGCCCCGAACCCTCACCCCACGACACCGCGACCGCGGCCGGCCCGACGGCGCGGTGGTCGGAAAGTGCGACGTACCCCGGCATCTCACTCCCCGCTCGATCGGTCCCACCGCGCACGGCGAACGCGCAGAATGGGGACGCGGGAGCGGCGCACTTGGCCTGCGCCGCTCCCGCGCCTCACGTCAGAAGGAAAACCGTCAGTGGCAAGTCAGCAGGCTGAGGGTGCTGTGCGCGCACGAGGCGAGCAGGCTCAGGTTGCTCGGCGCACCGTGCCCGTGGCCACCGCCGTGGCCGTCGAGCGCTTCGGGAGCTTCGAGGGCCTGCAGGTCGAGAACCAGTTGCCTGGTGATCCCTTCTCTGTTCTTTCCACCGGCACTCAGCGGCCGGAGGTGTGGGGGGACGGTGTGGCGCCGAGGAACGGCAGCACCTCCGCACCGTCCAGCAGGGCCGACAGCGCGAGCAGCACGCCCGCGCTCCCGGTGCTGACGTCGGTCGACAGGCGCAGCAGCTGGTTGCCCGGAAAGGCGAGGCCACCGCGGTAGGGAACGGCGTGCCACGAAAGCCGCGCGAGGTGGAGATCCACAGCGGACCGCACGCGGTCAGAGGGAGCCCCGTCGAAGGACAGCGCCGCCATCAGGCCCGAGCGCCCGTGCAGCAGTCCCGGCTGGATCACGAACTCGCCCCGGCACGCCTCGCGCAGCGCCGGCAGGCTCGCGCACGCCGCGGCGCCCGGTGAGTGCCGCGCCAGCTGCTCGGTCACCATCAGGATCCCGGCGCTCCCGATGCCCGCGTACGGCAGCGTCCGCCGCTCGCCGTCGCGGACCTGGAGGGAGCCGTCGTCCGCGGTGACGCATTCTTCGAGGTCGCGGCGCAGCGCCTGGTCCGCGAACGAGAGCCAGGCGGGCTCACCGGTCCGCTCGTACAGCCGCACGAACAGCAGCGCCGGCCCCGACCAGCCGCTCAGCCGTCCCGCCCGCGCGAACTTCCCGGGCGGCGCCGCCGTCTCCAGCCTCTGCGCGAGCCGCACGGCGGTGCTCAGCGCCTGGCGGCCGAACTCGTTGTCCCCGCGGGTCGTCGTGAAGTGCAGCTGCGTCAGCGCGATGCCGGCGAGCCCGCCCTCCAGCGCGTGGTCCGTCGTCTGCTCCACCAGCGCCCGCGACGCGGCCAGCAGCGAGCTCGCCGCATCGTGGTGGCCGAAGTTCTCCAGCACGTACGCGATGCCGTGGCTCCCGTCGAAGAACCCCGGCCGCGCGGGTGGCTCGCGGCGCACGTGCTCGAGCAGCCACTGCTCGTGCTCCGGGAACCGGCCGGCCCCCGCGACGGCCAGCGCGTGCAGCACCCCTGCCGCGCCGAAGCCGAAACACGCGCCGCCCACGCGGAACTGCTCGATGTCACCGGGGAACAACCGGTCCGTTCGCTCCGGTGTCGAAGCCGACAACACCGCTTCCGCGATCTGCGAGCGCACCACCGACCAGTCGGGCCGCTCCTCGTCGAGCTCCGTGCGCGGGACGGCGGCCCCGGGCACCCCGAGCACCCGCACCAGCTCATCCGCGTACCCGTCGGGCAGCCCGAACCGCCGCTGTGTGAACTCCGCCGCCCCGCGCAGTTTCGCCGGCGCGAGCTCCAGCAGCGTCGCGAGCGGCAGGAACAGCCACAGCCCCAGCATCGCCAGCGCGTAGCGGTCGATGTCGAACCCGTGCCGGTCGGCCGGCGTGCGGAACCCGGGCGCGCCCAGCGCCGGCCGCTCGCCCGAAGCCACGTCGAGCGCCATTTCGAAGTCGATCAGCGACACCGTGTCGTCGTCGGCCGCCAGCACGTTCAGCGCGTGCAGGTCGCCGAACACGATCAGGCGTTCGTGCAGGTCCCCGACGATGTGCTCCACTCGCGCGAGCACACCGAGCGCCCGGTCGCGGTAGGCCAGCAGGTCGGCGTCGGTGCTGTGGCGGCGCGTGAGCGGGTAGTGCAGCGCGAGCCAGTTGCCCAGCGAGGTCACCGGCATCCGCTGCATCGCCAGGTAGTGGTGCTCCCACACGGTGAACCGCTTGTAGGCGTCCGGAACGCCCGGAACGTCCGCCAGCCGCTCGAGCACCTCGTGCTCGCGCCGCAACCGCTCGACGGCGTCCACCAGCGCCCGGTCGAGACCGGCGTGCGGCCGCGCCTCCTTCAGCACCACGGTCCGGCCGTGCACTTTGTGCTCGGCCAGGTACACGCCGCCGCCGTTGGAGAAGTGCAGGGAGCTCGTGACGCGGTACGGGAACTGCCCTGGGTCGCCGCCTTTGCGTGCCGCCAGGCTCGTGTCCAGACATGCCGGAATCTTCACCCAATCGGGTACCGAGAAAACGGGCTCCCGTCGATCGGGAACGGGCGTACCGTCGGGTTTGCGGATCGCGAGCACCCGCGTTCCGTCGTGTTCAACCCATTGTTCGGCGAATCCGACATAACGAACGTACAACGGTCCGGAACCGTAGCGGAGATCGCTCAAGACATAAGCGCCGTGCTCGCCGTCCAGCCGTGAAGAAAGATCATGAAGAACCCGTTCGAGTTCCCGGGTGTCCCCCGGATAAATGAACGATCTTGCCGCTTCCGTCGCGCGGTGCGTATTTGGAATTCCGCGCCAGCAGGATCGCCCGAGACCGCAGGTGCTTGAACGCGACCCGGTGGTCCACGCAGTACTCGTGCACCGCCGCCAGCACGCGGTCCGCATTGTCCATTCCGGCCGAAACGTGCACCTTCCAGCCCTGTTCCGGCAGGTTGGAGCCCTGCGGGTGCAGCACGCGCCAGATGCCGCGCGTCCCGACCGTCCACATCGGTCCCGGTGCCGGCAAGTCCGCGGCGAAGTCGTCGGCGGCCGTTGCGCTCATCCGTTGTTCGTCGAAGAACAATGGATCGGCGAAGCAGAACGCTTCGTACCGGACGTCCATGAAACCGATCCCCTCCGCCTGCTCCCGAATCCGTGTTTCCGGAAACGTTGACGAGGAATATTCCCGCACGTCGGAGGTGCAACGGCCAATCCGCCAACCCGGGCGTTCGGCTGGGCTGATCAGGGTAGCCACCACTGGCCACGGGGCCGGATTCCGGGAACCCTGAGTGATTCTCGACCACTCGGTCGTGGTGTAACGCTCGGCGCGTTCGCCGTCGACGCAGGTCGAGCAAAGACCAGAACGACTGTAGCGCGGAATTGGCAGAACGCCATCAACGGATTCCGGTGAGCCGTTTTCCGGGCGCCCCGAGCTGGGGACTGCTCCGTCCACACGCGACAGGGCGGTGGTGTCCCGGGCCACGTCCGCGCACCTCGGCGAAGGGGTCTGCAATGGTCTCCGGGTACGTTGGGGCCGGCGCGGCAGAAGGAGGAACGGGTGATTCTCGGGTTCGCGGTGGCGGTAGCGGGTTGCGCGCTGCTCGTCGCGGTGTGGAGCTTCGTGCAGTCGGCACGCAACAAGCTCCCCGACACCCCGCTGCTCGTCGCGCTCGCCGTGGTGGAGCTGCTGCTCGTGGCCCAGCTGGTGGTCGGCGTCGTGCTGCTGATCAGCGGGGAACGGCCGGGCAGCCTGGCCACCTTCCTCGCCTACCTGATCGGCTGCCTCGTCGTGCTGCCAATCGGCGCGGTGTGGGCGCTGGCCGAGCGGAGCCGGTCGAGCACGGTCGTGCTCGGCATCGCCTGCCTGGCCATCCCGGTGATGGTGCTGCGACTGAACGAGGTGTGGAGTGGAGCGAGCGCGTAATACGGCCACGGGCCCCGGCCGGGTGCTGGTCGCGGTCTACGCGATCTTCGCGCTGGCCGCGACGTCGCGGGCCGTCGTGCAGATCCTCACGAAGTACCACGAAGCGCCGCTGGCCTACGTGCTCTCGGCCCTCGCCGGCGTGATCTACCTCGTGGCCACGGTCGCCCTGGCCATCGGCGGCGAACGCTGGTGGCGCGTCGCGCTCGTCGCGTGCAGCGTCGAGCTCCTCGGCGTGCTCACCATCGGCACCCTGAGCATCTTCGACCGCCAGGCGTTCCCCGACGCAACGGTGTGGTCGGTCTACGGCCAGGGCTACTACTTCATCCCGGCCGTGCTGCCGCTCATCGGGCTCTACTGGCTCTGGCGCACGGCGCCGAAACGCGTCTCGGCCTGACCGGCCGCGCAACCACTGCGGAGAACCGCACTCGATCCCGCGGAAACAGGGAGTCGCGGGCTGATTCTCGCCGGTGAGGGGACCGCGGCGGGAAGGGTCACCGGCCTCTGGCGGTTGTGCAAGGGAGAAGCCGTCGCCAGAGCGGAACGAGGAGACCATGTCCCAGGCAGCGCAGAAGATCCCCGGCCCCGACCACCCGATCACCGTCGAACCCAACGCGGCGCGCGTGGTCGTGAAGCTCGGCGACGCGGTCATCGCCGACACCACCCGCGCCCAGGTGCTGCGTGAGGCCGGCTACCCGGCCGTGCAGTACATCCCGCGCGAAGACGTCGACTTCAGCGCGCTCGCGCGCACCGAGCACCACACGTACTGCCCGTACAAGGGCGACGCGTCGTACTACTCCCTCCCCGCGGTCGGCTCGGCCGGCGACAACGCGGTGTGGACGTACGAGGAGCCGTACGACGCGGTGTCCCCGATCAAGGACCACCTCGCGTTCTACCCGAACCGCGTGTCGATCGAGGAGACCTCGGCCTGACACACCCCGGCTGACGAGCGAAAGCCGGGCGCGCCCCACGGAGCGCGCCCGGCCTGTTGAGCCCGGGTGCGGGGCTGAGACCCCGCCCGCACCGGAACTCAGTGCATCACGGTCAGCTGCGCCGAACCCGTCACACCACCGCTGGCCACCGAGATGGTGACCGGGCCGGCGCGCCGGGCCGTGATCCTGCCCGTCTTCGCGTCGACCGTGGCCACCTTCGGGTCGCTCGACGACCAGACGTGCGAGGCCGGGTCGGCGATCGGCATCGTCGTGGCCGGCAGGTTGTCCCCGCCGACCTCGGCGCCGATGGCGGAAGCGGTGCCGGACGCACCGGCCCGCAGGGCGGGCACCGTCACCGCGATCGAGGACAGCACCGGCTCCACCGAGAACTGCACGTCACCGCGAGCGGTGTGCAGCAGCACGAAGTGGTAGATGCCGCCCTCGTCCGAAGGCGCGTACGCCGGCATGCCGAGATCCGCGATCGTCAGCTGCGGGATGCCGCCGGCGGCCGGGGTGCTCGGGTTGCCCAGCGGGTCGATGACCTGGTCGGCGAACCCGCGCGCGTGGCCGTACAGCATCACGACGTGCTTGTCGGGGTGCGTCTGCTGGTAGCGCTGCACCAGCCGCACGTACATGCGCGCTTCCCACCAGTCGCTGAACTGGCTGTTCGCCACCGGGTGCGGGTCGTAGGCCGGCATGTGCGTGGTCACCAGCACGGTCGGTGACGTGGTGTCCGTGAGCTGCTTGACCAGCCACGGGTACTGCGGCTCGGCGGGCACCTGGAAGGCGTCCGCCGACTGCAGGCTGCCGTGCGAGTTGTCGGTCACGATCACCTGCGCGTCCACGGCCTGGTACGCGTAGTGCGTGTTGCCGAAGACCTGGGCGAAGTTGCCGTTCTCCGGCAGCGAGCCCTGGCTGATCTCGTGGTTGCCGACCACGTCGTGATAGGGCAGCCCGAGCGCGGCGATCTTCGACTGCGCGTACTGCAGGTCCGCGGGCTGGCCGTCGTCCGACATGTCGCCCAGCGTCTGCACCGAAGACGGCCGCGCCTGCGCCGGCAGCTGCGGCAGCCGGGCCTTGATCGCGTCCATGACGTTCGAAGACGCCGAACCCGGGTCACTCGCCACGAGGTGCGCGTCGTCGCCCAGCAGCATCGTCGAGCCCGAACGCGAGAAGTCCGCGGCGTTCTCCGAGAACTTCAGCCATGACGGGTTCTGCGGGATCGCCTGGTACGGCGGCGTCACCGGCGGACGCGGTGAGTACAGCGCCTGCAGGCCGCTCACGTTCAGCGTGCCCGACGTCGTCTGGCTGGGATTGATCGTGAGGAAGTCGACGAAGCTGATCCGCAGCGGGAAGTTCAGCCCCGGCGGCAGCGTCGCGATCGCCAGGCGCCAGTCCTTCCACGTCACCGTGGTCGGGTACAGCGTGGTGGTGGCGCCGTCGATGCCGAGGTACGACTCGGCCAGCTGGATGCCGGTGCCGTCGCCCTTGACCCACACACCGATGCCGGTCGGGTTCTGGCCGTCGGCGTTGGCGCCCGCGGTGATCGTCGACTTCGGCGACAGCACGAGCTGCTTCACGCCCGAACCGGCAGGCATCGTGTACGTCAGCTGCGTCGATGCCGCCGCCGTCGAACCCGGCGGGACCACGCCCGGAGCGGCGACCATCGTGACCGGCTGACCCGTGGTGTTGCGCAGGTTCCAGGCCGTCGGGTCGCTGAAGTCGTCGAGCTCCTGCGAAACGCTGCCGATGGCGACCGTCGCGGTCGCCGTGGCGCCGCCGACCTTCGCCGTCACCTTCTCCACTCCGGAGCCGGTCGCGGCGGCCGTGAAGACGCCGGACCCGTCGACGCCGCCCAGGGCGGGGTCGCTCACCGACCAGGTCGCGGCAGCCGCGGGGATGGCCACAGCGGTGCCGGTCGACGTCGAGCCCGAGAGCGTGAACGTCTGCGTCCCGCCGTTGTTCAGGTCCGGATCGGCCGGCGAGACCCGCAGCGAACCCAGCCGGTCGACCACGCGCAGCGGCTGCACGGAGACCGCGATGCCCGCGCGGGCGATCAGCACCCCGACGCCGGCACGGCCCGCGGTGAACTGGCCGTCGTGCCACGAACCGAGCGTCGACGGCACGACCTGCACCGAAGCCTTCTCGCGCGCCGGGTTGCCCAGCGAGTCGAGGCCGTACGCGGGTACCGGGACGGTCGCGCCGGGCACGGTGTCCACTCCCTGACCGCCGTTGAGCACCGCGGAGCGCGCGAGACCGGGAGCCTGTTCGGTGGAGTAGAGGAAAAGGCCGTTCGCGACCGGCCGCTCGTGGCCGTCCGACGGGCTGTTCATCACCGAAACGGCCGGGTCACCGGGCTTGCGGGCCACCATCTCGGTCGAGCCGCCGCCGTCGAAGAGCACGGCGTTGTACGCGCCGTGGGCCACCATGTAGCCGGCGACCTGCGCCGGGCTCACGCCCACGGCCGTGCTCGCGCCGAGGCGGCCATCGAGCGTGGCGATGATCGTGCGCTTGCCGTCCTTGCTCACGCCGACGACGGTCTCGGGGTTGACACCGCCGGGCGGGTTGCCGGTCGGGTCGTCGTAGACCGCGCCGTCCTTGACCAGCATGGTCGAGCCGGACAGCAGCTGCCTGAGGCCACCGGTGTCAGTCGCGACGGTCACTGAGTCACCGACGTGGACGGTGCCCGACAGCCACGCCGCGCCCGCACCGCCGCCGAGCAGGCCGAGCCGGCCCGTCGGCAGGGCGGGCGCGGCGGTGACGCCGGTCTGCACGGAGTCGACGACGAGCGTGCCGGGCTTCGTCTCGTGGCCGAGCACCAGCGTGCCGGCGGGCAGGCTGGTCGCGCCGCCGAGGTCCGGGGTCAGTTCGGTGATACCGCCGGTCGCGACGTCGTTGAGAACGTTGACAGAAGTCAGTTTCGTGCTGGTGGCGCCGTCGGTGATCGAGCCGGTGAACGACTGCGGGCCGAGCACCATCGTGCCGTCGGCGCGAACGCCGAGCTGGGCGTTGAAGTTCGGGCGAGGGCTCTTCAGCAGCTTGCCGTTCGTGATGACGCCGCCGAGCGGGCGGCCGCTCGCGTTGATCTCGAAGAAGTCGCCGTTGACCCCCGCGACCGCGTGGGTGCGGCCGGCCATCGAGCTGACCGTCTCGTCGGCCGGGTTGGTGATCACGTCACCGGCTTCGACCACACCGAGCCGCACGTTCGGGTCCGCCAGGTTCACGTCCAGCACCTGTGTGTGCTGGCGGCCGCCGACGGTGTCGTAGGTCTCGGAGTACTGCGTCACGCCGCGCGTGACGGTGGTCGGCGGCGTTTTCGTCTGGTCGACGACGAGACTCCAGTTGGCGGGGGTGGCCGGCAGCCACGGCTGGGGCGCGGCCGACGCGTGCGCCGTGCCGGTGGCGCCGACGGCGACCACACTTCCCGCGAGCAACGCGGCCACGACCGCGCTGCTTCTTCGGCTCCTTGTCAAGACAACTCCTCGTTCCGGTGCACAGGGGCGTGCCCGCCCAGCCCAGCACCGCTGCGTGACAACGAAATGTCCCCAGGTCGGCAACGAGGAGTGCGGCAGGGGACGGGTTGGCCGACTGTCTCCGTAGCAAGGTTCGTACCACCGTCACGTATCTCATAGCGGTGATACGGATTGCCTCTAGCGCGGATACGAATCGCGTTGTAACGTTGGTACCAACAAAGCGAAACATTGATACGGAGACTGAGATGACTGAGACCACCACCCCGCGCGTCGCGATCGTCACCGGAGGTTCGGGCGGGATCGGCCGGGTCGTGGCCGAGCGCCTGGCCGCGGACGGCATGCACGTGCTGGTGCACTACGCCGGCAACGCCGCCCGGGCCGAACAGGTCGTCGCCGCGATCACCGCCGCCGGCGGGGTGGCCAGCGCCGCGGGCGCCGACGTGGCCGACGACGCCCAGGTCGCGGCCCTGTTCGACACGGCCGAACAGCGCTACGGCGGGATCGACGTGGTCGTGCACACCGCCGGGATCATGCTGCTGTCCCCGCTGGTGGAGCTCGACCTGGACGTGCTCGACCGCATGCACCGCACCAACATCCGCGGCACCTTCGTGGTCGACCAGCAGGCCGCCCGCCGCCTGCGCCCCGGCGGCGCGCTGATCAACTTCTCGAGCTCGGTCACCAAGCTCGCGCTGCCCGACTACACCGCCTACGCCGCCTCCAAGGGCGCGGTCGACGCGATCACCCTGATCCTGGCCCGCGAACTGCGCGGGCGCGACATCACCGTCAACGCCGTGGCCCCCGGCCCGACCGCGACCCCGCTGTTCCTCGAGGGCAAACCCCAGGAAGTCATCGACCGCCTCGCCAAGGTCCCGCCGCTGGAGCGCCTCGCCCTGCCCGAAGACGTCTCCGAAGCCGTCGCCTTCCTCGCCGGCCCCGCCCGCTGGGTCAACGGCCAGGTCCTCTACGTCAACGGCGGAGCCATCGCCTGACCCACCGCCACCAGGCGCGATCCGTTCAAAGGAGAACTCCCATGTCCCAGACCATCCTCATCACCGGTGCCTCCAGCGGGTTCGGCGCGCTGACCGCCCGCGCACTCGCCGACGAAGGCCACACCGTCTACGCCGGCATGCGCGAGACGGCCGGCCGCAACGCCCCCCAGGTCGAAGCCGCCGCGCAGTACGCCGAGGACCACGGCGTCGACCTGCGCGCGATCGAGCTCGACGTGAACTCCCAGGACTCCGTGGACGCCGCCGTCGCGCAGATCGGTGAGCTCGACGTGCTGATCCACAACGCGGGCCACATGGTCACCGGGCCCGCCGAGGCGTTCACGCCGGAGCAGCTGGCGGAGCTCTACAACGTCAACGTGCTCAGTACGCAGCGCGTCAACCGCGCGGTCCTGCCGGGCATGCGCCACCGCGGCCAGGGTCTTGTCGTGTGGGTCTCCAGTTCCAGCGTGAAGGGTGGCACCCCGCCCTACCTCGCCCCCTACTTCGCCGCCAAGGCCGGCATGGACTCCCTCGCCGTCAGCTACGCCGCCGAACTCGCCCGCTGGGGTGTCGAAACGTCCATCGTGGTTCCCGGCTCGTTCACGTCCGGGACGAACCACTTCGCACACTCGGGCCACCCCGCGGACACCGCCGTGGAGGCCGAGTACGAAGCCAAGTACGCCGGCCTGGTGGAGCAGGTGGCCGGCAAACTCGCCGCGCTGGCCCCCGAAAACGCCGACGCGTCCCTCGTCTCCGACGAGATCGCCCGCATCGTGGCTCTGCCCCGCGGCGAACGTCCGTACCGCGTCCACATCGACCCGGCCGACGACGGTTCCGAAGAGGCCTCCGACGTCGCCGACCGCATCCGCCGGGAGTTCCTGACGCGGATCGAACTGCAGGACCTGCTTTCCGTGCAGGCGTGAACTGTTCCGGACGGGGGACGGGAGCCTGGCTTCCCTCCCCCGTCCGCGTGGGCTAACCGAGCCGGATCACGATCCCCGTCAGTCCGCTCAGGACGCTCGCCACGCCCGCGCGCACGGCGGCCGCCGCGCGGACCGGTGTGAAGGACGCCGGGTCGTAGCCCGTGGAAGTGGTCAGGCCTTCGCCGCGGAAGGTGGCGCCGGGCCAGTTGGCGGCGGTGACGTTGGCGGTGGGTTCGGCGAGTTCGGCGCCGAGCACGAGGAACTGTTGCCGCAGGTGGTTTGCGGTGACCAGGGTCAGCGCGTCGACGAGCCGGCTGCCGGCCGCGACGACGAGGTCGGGGGACAGGCGCAGCGCCTCGTCGATGCGATCGGTGTACTGGCCGGGGTCGTCGGCCTTCACCGTCTTCAGGCTGACCTGCTCAGCCGAAGCCCAGTCGCGCACGGCGGATACGAGGGTGGCGGTCTGCGCGTCGTCGCCGGCGGTCAGCAGCACGACGCGGTAGCCCGGCGCCGGGTGGACCTCGTCCCAGGAGCCGGGCCGGGGCGTGATCGTCGCCTCGGGTGTCGGGGGCGCGGTGGTGAAGCCGGGGCCCAGGACGCCGACCGCGGCCGGCACGGCGTGCGGGCCGGACCAGTCGTCGTCCGCGCCGCACCCGGCGAACAGCGCGGCGGCCAGCGCGCCGACGGCCAGAACTCGTGAACGCAAGCCGGATCGTCCTCCCGGGAAGTCAGCGGGTCGCGTCCTTCCTACCCGATCGGCGCCGGATTTCCGCTCCGCGGCCTTTCTCCGTCAGAATCCGGTCGCTGCCTGTTCGCCCGTCCTCTGCCCGTTGTTCGTTTGCGCCCAGCAAGGTGCGTCGGACAACGGAAAGGGGAAGTTCATGCCCCGAGTGCTCGTGGTCCTCGCCTTCGCCGCGCTGGCCCTGCTCGCCGGCAGCGCACCCGCGCTCGCCCACGGCTTTTCGTCGACGGCGTACGTCGACGTCACCTCACCCGGCACCGGGCACGTCCGCGCCGAACTCGGCCTCGAGTACGACCTGCTCGTCGTCTCGGCCGCCGACTACGAGCACGACGATCCGCTGTTCCGGCAGGGCACCGCCGCGTTCGACGCCCACGACCCGGCCGCCCAGGCAGCGGCGCTCGACGCCCACGCGGCCACGATCGTCAAGTACGTCACCGAACGCTTCCAGGTCACCACACAAACCCCGTGCGCCCCCGCAACGGACGGCGCCTTCCGCATCGAGCAACGCGAAGGTGTGCCGTACGCGGTGTTCGCGCTCGACTACCGTTGCGACCGCGCCGACGCCCACGAGGTCCACAGCACGCTGTTCCCCGACTCCGAGGGCTACGTCCGCGACACCAAGACGATCGTGACCTACGACCTCGACCTCACCTCCGGCGGCGCCGTCCTCGACGCGAACCAGCGGTCGTTCTCCACGCAGCAGTCCGTGGGCGCGCGGTTCTGGGAGTTCTTCCGGCTCGGCGCCGAACACCTGCTCACCGGGCTGGACCACATCCTGTTCCTGCTCGCGCTCATCGCCGGTTCCCGCCGCCTGCGCGAGATCGTGCTGGCGGCGACCACGTTCACGCTCGCCCACTCCGTCACGTTCGTGCTGGCAGCGCTCGGTCTGGTGACCGTGCCCGCCGCGATCATCGAACCCCTCATCGCGCTGTCGATCGCCGTTGTCGCCGCTTGGCCGCTCTGGCGGCTGTGGCGCCGCCGGTCGAACCCCGCCGAGTTCGAGCTGGCCGGCGAAGGTCACTTGAGCCTCGACCGGGCCGGCTGGATCCGGCTCGCGGTGGTCTTCTGCTTCGGTCTCGCGCACGGGCTCGGGTTCGCCTCGGCGTTGGGTATCGACACCGCGTGGTCGTGGACGCTGCTGTGGTCACTGCTCGTGTTCAACCTCGGCATCGAGGTGGTGCAGCTGGCGATCATCGCGATCGTGTTCCCGCTGCTCGTGCTGGTGCGCCGCCGGTCGCTCGCCGCTCCACAGTGGACGACGGGGCTGATCGCGGCGGCGGTCTCGGTGATGGGCCTGACGTGGTTCGTCGAGCGGATCGCCGCGGGTTGACCGCGAGTTCTTCCAGACCGGGCTACCGCCCCTTCGGGCGTTGTTCACCTACCGCACATCGAAGCCGTAAACGCTACCAACCGGTCTTCTCGACCCAATGACCCGAAAGGGAAGCAAATCCGATGAAACCTTCCAGATCCGGGCGGCACCTCGCCCTCGGTGTCACCGCGGCGGCACTCGGCCTCACCGTCGCGTTCTCCGGCGGCTCGGCGGTCGCCGCACCGGCGCCCACGGCCTCGACGGCGTCCGGCATCGTCCTCGGCGTCGGCGCCGAGGAGTCGCAGCGCGTCGTCAGTTGGTACTCCTCGACCGGCGCGGCCCAGGTCGTGCAGGTCGTCCCCACCAATCGCCTCGACCACGGGCAGTTCCCGCGCACCGCCCAGGAGTTCCCGGCCACCGTCGCCGCGAACACCGTCAACGGCGGGTTCAACGCCCACGCCATCATCGACGGCCTGAAGCAGCGCACCAGCTACTCCTACCGCGTCGGGTCCGGCAGCAGCTGGTCGCCGACCTACACCTTCAAGACGCAGGAGTTCAAGGGCGACTTCGACTTCCTGTTCTACGGTGACCCGCAGATCGGCTCCTCGGGCGACACCGCCAAGGACGGCGCGGGGTGGGCCGACACCCTGAAGGTGTCGCTGGCCGCCAACCCGAACGCCGAGCTGCTCGTCTCCGGTGGTGACCAGGTCGAGAGCGCGAACACCGAGACCCAGTGGGACGCGTTCCTCGGCTCGGACAAGCTGCGCCAGTACCCGTGGGCCGCCACCATCGGCAACCACGACGTCGGCGGCAAGGCCTACGAGCAGCACTTCTGGACGCCCAACACCGATCGCTCGGCGCCGTTCTACAACGGCACGCCCGACACGCGCTCCGGCGGCGACTACTGGTTCACCTACAAGGACGTGCTGTTCATCGACCTGAACAGCAACGCCTACGCCAACGGTGCCGACGACGCGCACATCGGGTACGTCACCGACGTCATCAATAAGCACGGTGCCAAGGCGAAGTACACGGTGCTCGTCTACCACCACTCGATCTACTCGCCGGCCGACCACGCCAACGACGGCGACAACCAGCTGCGCCGCCAGGACTTCCCGACCGCGTTCTCGAACCTCGGGGTCGACCTGGTGCTGCAGGGGCACGACCACAGCTACTCCCGCAGCTACGTGATCAAGAACGGCAAGAAGGCCAACCCGGCCGAGCAGCCGGGCGCCACGCAGGTGGCGCAGGGCCCGGGCGGGGTCGTCTACGTGACGGCGAACTCCGCGTCGGGGTCGAAGTACTACGACCTCACCGACCCGGACACCACGAAGGACCCGAACTACGGGGCCGACCCGCTCAACCCGGACAACCACTGGGCCAACTCCGTGGAGAACCAGGAGCACGTGCGCACGTACGTGAAGGTCGAGGTCCGTGACGACAAGCTCGTGGTCCAGGACGTGCGCAGCGGCACCTGCGCCGCCCCGAACGCCGCGGTGGAGCGCGGCAACGTCTCGTGGTGCGGCCCCGACGAGGGTGCGACCCAGGCGAAGCCGGTCGGGTCCACTGTGGACAAGGTGGTCATCCACCCGTACCGGAGCAACGGCCACGGGCACGACGACGACCACGGCCACGGTGGCAGTCACCAGGGTGACCCGTGCTGGACCCGCCAGTCCGGCCAGAGCGGTTCCACCCTCACCGCGCTGAGCTGAGCCACTCGTTGTTCGCGGTGGGGACGGGTGCCCGCGGGTGCCCGTCCCCACCGTCCCTTCCCGTCAGACCCGAGGACCTCCAGATGCGCCGTACCTTCGCCCACCTCGCCACCGCGGTTCTGCTCGCCACCACCGGATTCGCCGCCGTTGCACCGATTCCCGCGGCCGCGCAGGGCGACGTGCCGTGGACCGTCGGCACGGCGGCCAACGAGTTCGGCGCCGACCGGGCGAACTACAGCTACACGGCGGAGCCGGGGGAGCAGGTGCGCGACGGCCTCGTGGTCACCAACCGTGGCACCGCGCCGCTCGACCTCGCCGTGTACAGCGCGGACGCGTTCACGACCGCGGCCGGGCAGCTCGACCTCGTCACCCACGGCACCCGCTCGTACGGCGTGGGCGCGTGGGTGCACCCGGCGGCCGACCACGTGACGCTGGAGCCCGGCGAATCAGCCGACGTGCCCTTCGCCCTCACCATCCCGCCCGACGCGACCGCCGGCGACCACCTCGGCGGCCTCGTCACCTCGGTGCAGCAGGGCGACGTCGAGCGCCGGGTCGGCCTCCGCATCCGCCTGCGCGTCGGCGGCGCCCTGACCCCGCAGCTGTCCGTCGAGGACGCGCGCGTCGACTACTCGGGCACCCCGAACCCCTTCGGCACCGGCGAAGCCACCCTGTCGTACACGATCCGCAACACGGGCAACGCCATCACCGCGGCCCGGCAGACCGCCTCCGTCACCGGCCCCTTCGGCACCTTCGCCACCCCGGCCGTCCCCATCCCCGACTCGCCGCAGCTCCTACCGGGCGAAACCTGGCACGTCGCCGCTCCAGTCCACGGCGTCGTGCCCGCCGTGCGCCTGTCCGCCGCCGTCTCCGTGGTCCCGCTCCTCACCGACGCCTCGGGCTCGACCGCGCCGCTCCCCGCCGTCGCCTCGAGCCCCGGCGGGTGGGCCGTGCCGTGGACGCTCCTGATCGTTCTCGTCGTCGTCTGCGCGCTCGCTGCCGTTCTCCTCGCGCGCCGCCGCCACCGGAAGACCGAAGTGGACACCGAGGCGGCGGAAGAGGTCTCTGCCACCGCCGGGAACTAGGGCGTGCTGACAATGCCTTGGTCCAGGTGATCACGGTATGCAGGAAGACCGCGGACTGATCGACGAGGGCGAGCTTGTCGAAGCGGGTGGCCGGGCCTTGCCACTGCTTGAGCAGGTTGAATCGTCGTTCGACGACGTTGCGGCAGCGATAGCCGGCCGGGTCCAACCCGGGTGGGGAGCCACCTTGGGAACCACGGCGTTTGCGGTGTCCGGCCTGGTCAGCGGGTTCGGGGATCACGGCGACGGTCCCGGGGCGCGTAGGTAACCGAGGATCGCGTCCGCAGAGTAGGCCTGGTTGCCGCGGGCGCGGTCGGGCCGGGCCCGGGCCGCGTCCGACACGGGCGACGTGCAAATGTCCCATGAGGTGCGGGAACATCGGCGCGTCAGCATCCTGACCAGGACCGACCAGAGCTACCGGTGGTCGGCGTTCCCATCGGCGAGGTGATGGATCTTCGTGCTCCAGCACCACGGGAACGGCCGACCGCGTGATCAGGCGGCTCGCTCGGCATTTCCGTGTAGTTCGACCCACCCCCTGCGGCACGCCCGATGGTGGTGGCGTGCTGATGTGCCCGCGCGATCGTGGAATCCACCGACACCGCCCAATCCACCGACACCGCCCAATCCACCGACACCGCCCAATCCACCAGCCCAGCCGCGTCTGCTGCGGTCAGCGGACGCGGCAACCACCACGTCCCAGGTCCCCTCGCCGGCCAGCCGACGGTGCCAGGTCCGGATCGCCTGCCACGGACCGAACACGGTCGGCACATCCCGCCACGCGATCCCACACCGAGACCGGTAGATGATCCCTTCCACCGACGCCCGCGCATCCGAAAAACAGACGACCGCGCCTACCGGCAGCAGACGCTTCGATCAACACCCACTGCTCGTCTGACAGCGTCTGAAACCGCGACACAACCGGAAGGATCCGAGCTGCCACGCACCATGTTTGCCAGACATGGTCCTAGCCGACCGGCTGCCGCTGTGGCTCGTCGGGTCCGACTACCGCGGCTCGATCTGCTGCTTCGAGAACCATGACGTGCGCCCGTCCTCTGCGGCGGATCACGGATGCCGATCGAAGACCCGGCGGCACGACGACCACCCCTGCTCGATGCAGCCCCAGTTCCCCGGCCTGACTCGCGCGGCCGGGGCGCCCCGGCCGCGCGCAACGCGGAGGTGACCTGCGAAAACGAGTGGGCCGCCAGGGGCTCGAACCCTGGACCCGAAGATTAAAAGTCTCCTGCTCTACCAACTGAGCTAGCGGCCCGCAGGGTTAGTTTAGCGGGCACGGGTCGCTCGATCGGCAGCGCAACCCCGTTGATCCTCGTCACGTCGCCGGAGAGGCGGCCTGGTCCTGGGCGAGGAGGACGTGGGCGAGTCGGGTCACGTCGCGGGGGAGGCGGCCTGGTCCTGGGCGAGGGGGCGACGTCGACGACCCGCGCGAGGCGTTGGCATCGCTGTGTGGTTGCCGGCGAGCGGGTCCTCCGGGATCGGCCTTCGACCCCGGAGGCGCGGCTCGGCCGGCGAGCCCATCGGCCGGCGGGCCCATTCGCCGCTCGGAGCTCCCCAGGTGCGGCGGACCGTCCACAGGGGATCAGCGGACCCGGTCGTAGACCATCGCCATCTCGCCGAAGTCGCCGGTCTCGTGCAGCGACAGCTTCCACTTCGTCGCGGGGAGGCCGTCTTCGAAGAGGCGGCTGCCGCCGCCCGCGATTTCGGGGGTGATCATGAGGTAGAGGCGGTCGAGGAGATCGGCCTGCAGGAGGGCTTTGATCACGGTCGTGCTGTTGTTCACGAGGATGTCGCCCGTGCCGGTGGCCTTGAGTTCGGTCACGACGTCGGCGGTGGGCGCGTTGACGATGCGCGCTCGGGGCCACGGAGCGTCCGTCAGGGTGCTCGACAGCACCACCTTCTCCGTGTCCACCAGCCATTTCGCGTAGCCGCGGTCGCGCGGGTCGGCGTTGTCATCGCCCGCGACGGACGGCCAGAAGCCCAGGAAACCCTCGGCGTTGAGGCGGCCGAGGACGGCCGTGGTGGCGCCTTCGTGCAGGCGGGCCAGGTGGTTGCGGGCCACCTCGGTGGTCGCGTACGGGATGATCGCGGCCAGGTCGCCCGGGCCGCCGACGCCGTGGTAGCGGCCGTCGAGGGTGAGGCTGATGTTGGCGGTAACTCTGCGGGTCATCTCTGTGCTCCTTTGATGGTTTCGGTGAGGTTGTCGAGGACCTGCCCCCAGCCGGTCTCGATGCCGGCGATGGCCGGCGCCGCCTCGACGGTCGTGTCGGTGATGCGCAGCCCCAGCCGCAGCCGGGTGCCTTCGGGGACTTCGTCGAGCTCCAGGTCGTACTCGGCGGTGTACGAGGCGTCGCCGAGCACGGCCAGGTCGAACACGAGCCGTTCGTTCTCCGTGGCTTCTTGCACGTGGCCTTCCGAACGGTACCGGCCCTCGGCGTCGCGGAACTCGAGCACCGCGTCACCGTGCGGCCGCGGATCCAGGACGACCTCCACCACCGCCAGCGACGGTGGCGCCCACCAGGTCGCCAGCTTTTCCGGCTCGACCCAGTACCGCCACACGACGTCGGGCGGCGCGGGCACGAGGCGTTCGAACGAGAACTCCCGTCCGTCCGCCCACCGCTCCCGGACCGCGGCCGCCGTCTCGGCGTCGAGGGCCGCCTGGTAGCGCGCGAGCACGTCCCGCTCGCCCGCCTGCGCCTCGGCCTTCCGGACCAGCTCGCCGATCTCCAGCCCGAACTCCCGCAGCGGCTCCGCTTCGAGTGCGTACACCCGCTTCTGCCCGAGTGGCGCCACGGACACCACGCCGGCCCTCGCGAGCGCCTGCAAGTGCTTCGTTGTCTGCGGCTGCCGCAACCCCGTGAGCTCCACGAGCTCCCCCACGGACCTCGGCCTCTCCGCCAGCCACCCGACGATGCGCCATCGCGCCTCGTCACCCAGCACCGCTGCGATCTCGTTCACGAGGAGAAGTATTCCCCAAGGTGAATATTCTTGTCAAGGAATATCTATGACGAGGCTCTGGCCTGCACAAATCGCCTGTCGGCCTGAAGTCGATCTTGCTTCCGCGGATCGAGGGGAACGCCGGCCGCGGTGGGGCTGGTCGTGCCCCGAGTCGTCGATGTGCTCGGATGGGGCAAAAGCGAGCCCGGCTCGGTGCCGCTCGTGATCAGCCAGTACCAGTTCGAGGGCGACACCGGCCGCGATCCGGCGACACACATCACGCAGCCGCCGCGCCTGCAGCAGAACCAAAGCAGTACTTCCGGGGTGGCGAACAGTTCCGGGCCGACCTGCGCATCCGCACGGGCGACAACGCGGGCTGTTCGGCGGACCACCCGCACGTCGCCGGGAAGCCGGTGGTCGTGACCTCGAAGATCGGCGACGGCAAGGTGTGCTTCATTCCGGTGGGCCAGCACAACCGCACCTGAGGTACCAGGCGGGCCGGCCCGAGGTGACCATCTCGTCGTCCGCCGCCGACACGTACGAGGACAACGACACGGTTTCCCGCGTGCTGTACGGCCTGTCCGTCAAGATCGCGGACCGGCTGAAGCAGCTCCCGTGATCAGCGGCCTTCGGCCTTCAACCGAGCTGCTTCCCGGCGCACCTCGGCCTGCGTCGCGCGCTCGTGCTCGAGCCACGACGGCGCCGACGCCTTGATCTCCTCGATCTCGGCCGTCGTCAGCGCGTCCGTGAGGCCGGCCCGCGCGAGGCCGCCGATCGAGATGCCCAGCTTGGCGGCCACCACGGGACGCGGGTGGGGCCCGTTCTGCCGCAGCGAGCGCAGCCACTCAGGCGGGTCCGACTGGAGCGCGTTCAGCTCGTCCCGCGACACGACGCCCGACTGGAAGGACTCGGGGGTCGCCGGGAGGTAGATGCCGAGCTTCTTCGCGGCGGTGGCCGGCTTCATCGTCTGCGGGCGCGAGGTCATGGGGCCCAGCGTAACGACCGTCGGTAACCTGGCCCCGTGACCGGCCCGGACGTACCGCCCTCGTTCAAGCTCGGCTACGTCCCGGGTGTGAGCCCGGGCAAGTGGGTGCGCACGTGGGAAGAGCGCTACCCCGGCGTACCGCTCCACCTCGAGCAGGTCACCAACACCGAGGCCAGGCCCAAGATCCACGACCGAGAAGTCGACGCCGCGCTCCTCCGGCTCCCCGTCGACCGCGAAGGGCTGCACGCCATCCCGCTCTACACCGAGACCACCGTCGTCGTGGTGCCCAAGGACCACGTGGTCGCGGCGGCGGACGAGATCACCACAGCCGACCTCGCCGGCGAAGTCCTCCTCCACCCGCACGACGACACCCTCGACTGGCCCCGCCCGCCCGGCACCGTCGCCGGCCACCGGCCCGCGACGACGGCCGACGCGATCGAGCTCGTGGCCGCCGGCGTCGGGCTGCTCGTGGTGCCGATGTCGCTCGCGCGCCTGCACCACCGCCGCGACCTCACGTACCGGCCGATCACCGACGTCCCCGAGTCCCGCGTCGCGTTGTCCTGGCTCGAAGACGAGACGACGGACCTCATGGAGCAGTTCATCGGCATCGTCCGCGGCCGCACGGTCAACAGCACCCGCGGCCGCGCACCCCAGCCGAAACAGCCGAAACAACCGCAGGCCAAGCAGCCGCGGAAACCCAGATCGCTGCCCAGACGGGGTAGACGCAAGTAGTCCGCCTCGGCCGTTCGGCCGGATCTCCCCACCGATCCCCGGCCGATCGGCCACGCCACCCCGGCCCTTCAGGTGATCAAGACGACCCCGGTTCCCGCCAGGCTCGGACCCCGGACCGACCGAACCGGGACACGAGGTGATTGTGGACATGAACTTCGGCAGGTGGCTGCACGCGCGAGCCACCTGGGTGCGCGCCGCCACGCACCGCAAGCTGGTCTTCGCCGCCGTCGCGGTGCTGGTCACGGGGGCCGTGGTCGCCCTCGTCGGCAACCTCGACTCCGTCGACCTGCAGATCTACCGCTTCGGCGCCGAAGCCGTTTTCCGCGGCGACGACCTCTACGGCCCGCTCCCCGTCCCGACCACGGGCACCCCGCTGCCGTTCATCTACCCGCCGTTCGCCGCCGTCGTGTTCATGGTGATGACGCTCCCGCCGCTGTCCGTGGCGTCGGTCCTCATGGACCTCGTTTCGCTCGCGTCGCTCTGGGCCGCCCTGTACGCCGCGGTCCGGCGGCTCTGGAGCGCGAAACCGGCCGCGCTCACCGCCACCGGCCTCGCCGTCGCGGCGCTGGCTTTCGAACCGGTGCGTTCGACCATCTACTTCGGACAGATCAACCTCGTCCTCATGGCGCTGGTCGCCGTCGACTGCCTTACGCCCAACCCGCGCTGGCCCCGCGGCGTGCTCGTCGGCCTGGCCGCCGCGATCAAGGTGACACCCGCCGGGTTCCTGCTGTTCTTCTTGCTCACCAAGGATTTCCGCGCCGCCCGCAACGCCGTGCTCGCCGGCGCCGGCGCGACCCTGCTGGGTTTCCTCGTCGACCCGCGCGCCTCCGTCGAGTACTTCTTCCACGGCGGCCTCACCGGCGCGGGCGGGCTCAGCGGTTCGCCCTACGCCACCAACCAGACCATCGAAGGCGCCCTCAACCGCCTCGCCCTCGCGCCCTTCGCGCACGACGTCGCGTGGTTCGCCCTCTCCGCGTTCGTCCTGGTCGCGGCCGTGGTCGTGATGCGCCGCGTCGACGGCCCGCTCGCGTTCGTCGTCAACGCGACGGCCGTGCTCGTCCTCTCGCCGATCTCGTGGTCGCACCACTGGGTCTGGGTCGCGCCCGCGCTGCTGATCCTCGCCGCCCGCGTCCGCACGATCCGCGGCGGCGCGATGCTGGCCGTGGTCACCGCCGTCTTCATCACCGCACCCCACGGCTTCCTCCCGTCCGACCACCTGCGTGAACTCGGCTGGTCGCCCTGGGAACACCTCGTCGGCGACTCCTACCTCCTGCTCGGGCTCGGGCTCGTCACCTGGCTGCTCGTCTCGACCCAGCCGGCCACCGTGGCGGAACCCGCGCTGCAATCGAGATGACACCCAGGACCGTCCGCGCCGCGCCGGGGTTCCTGCCGAAAGCGCCACAAGCGTGGCCGAGCACCAAGGAGCACGAACAGCAGCTGAGCCCCGCTCGGACCCGGCCCGCCGCACGAATGCCCGCTTGTACGGCGGGTTTTCCCGTGAATACCGAACGGAATTCATAATCACGAAACAGAACAATTTGCCGACCGCATCGAGTGAAGAACCGGGCCGATCTGTCACATTGCGGCGGAGGGCAGAGGGCCGAGCCGGTGAACCGGCTGCTCTGTTCGGGCGAATTCCACCACGCCGCCGCGAGTGAAGGTCCAGACCAGTGTGGCACGCCATGATCACACGCAGCGTTACCTCAGGAGCAGCGAAGAGTGGCGAAAACTCGGAATTCCGTGGTCAGTGGAGCGCTCCGAGTCCGCATTCCCGAACGAACCGCCCACTGGTGCTCGCCGTCCGGATGAGAGGGCGCTAATATCCGGGTCCCGTCGTCGACGGCGTGGGGATCGGCACCCGACGGCGGGAAAAGTGGAAAGCGCGCTTTTTACCGAGCGAAAGTACGGCCTGCACACCGGACGCGAGGACTTGAAGCCATGTCGGAACAACTGCCCGCCCGCCACGCGCAGCAGCGCAGGCCCGCCGTCCCGGCCACGGTCGCCGTGCCGGTGACGGCGGTCGTCGCCGGTGCGCTGTGGGCGTGGGTGACGCTGGAGGTGCCGGCGGTAAACCGGGTGCTCGTCGCGGCGGCCGCGGCCGTCACCTGGATCGCGCTGTGCGCCGCGGTGTACGTCGCCACGCGCCGGTCGTCCGCGCTCGAAGCGGCCGAGGCGAGCGCCGGCCAGGCCCGGGCCGAAGCCGAAGCCGCGAACCAGCACGCCGAAGCCCAGAGCGCGCAGCTGGGCCAGCTCGTCGACCAGACCATTCCGGGCCTGGTCGCGCTCCTGCGCGACGGCAAGAGCGCCAGCGACGTCTACGCCGCCACCCCGCGTCCGGAGAACCAGGTCCACGAGCGGCTGGTGCGCACCTTCGTCGACGAGATCGCCCTCGGCGAGCGCCGCCGCGCGGCCGCCACCGCCGCGTGCGCGAACGCCGCCGGCCGCGTGCAGGCGCTGTCCACCAGCATCCTCGCCGACCTGCGCGAGATGGAGAACCACTGCCCCGAGGACATGCTGGGCGAGGTCCTCAAGGTCGACCACAGCACGGCGCAGGCCGGCCGCCTCGCCGACTCGATCGCGGTGCTCACGGGCGCGCGCTCCGGCCGCCGCTGGGCGAAGCCGATCCGCATGGAGAGCATCCTGCGCGGCGCCATGGGCCGCATCGGCGCCTACCAGCGCGTGCGCCTCCACTCGACGAGCGGCAGCGCCGTCGCCGGGTACGCCGCCGAGGACGTCATGCACGCCCTGGCCGAGCTGATGGACAACGCCACCAAGTTCTCCGCGCCCTCGGAAGAGGTCCACGTCTACGTCGAGGACCTCCACAACGGCGCCGTGATCACCATCGAAGACGGCGGCCTCGGCATGAAGCCGCAGGCGCTCGAACGCGCCGAGAAAGCCGTGGCGCAGAACGAGAAGCTCGACCTCACGATGATCTCCGGCACCCGCCTCGGCCTCGCCGTCGTCGGCCAGCTCGCGCGCAAGCACCAGCTGCACGTGTTCTTCCGCCCGTCCTCGCGCGGCGGCACCGGCGTGGTCCTGCGCATCCCCAACCACCTGATCACGCAGCCGCGCCCGGAGCCGCTCGCCGAGCCCGAGCCGCAGCGCGAAGTGCGCCAGCCGGCCCTGGGCCAGACGCTCGAAGCACTCGAGACCGGCACCCGCGGCACGCTCGAACCCGTGCTGCTCACCGAGTCGGGCGGCCTGCCGAAGCGCCCGCGCGGCCAAACGCTCGCCGCGTCGCGCCAGCTCGGCGCCGCGAGTCCCGGCCCGAGTCCCAGCCCGCGCCCGGCGAGCCGCACCCACGCCGATAGCGGCGCGCGGTTCGGCGCCTTCCAGCAGAGCCGCACCCGCCGGGTCGCGGCCGCGCCGGCCGAGTCGCCCGCGGACACCGATGACCACGACTGAGCCCGCTTCCCAGCTGCCGCACCGGAATCCCCAGATTGGAGTGTGGGGGCCCGCGCCGTCCGCCCCCCGAGCCTCGATGAACACCCAGAACACGAACCTCGAATGGCTGCTGGAGAACCTCGTGGGCAACACGCCCGGGGCTGTCCACGCGCTCGTGCTGTCCAAGGACGGCCTCAAGCTCTGCCACACCGCCGGGCTCTCGGTCGACAAGGCCGACCAGCTGGCAGCGATCGCCGCCGGCGTGCAGGCGCTGTCCCACGGCGCGTCGGCCGAATTCGGTGACGGCAGCGGCGGCATCCGCAACTCGATGACCGAGTTCCACGGCGGCATCCTGTTCATCGTCGAGGCCGGCCTCGGTGCCCACCTCGCCGTGATCGCCGCCGAGGAAGCCGACGTCGGCCTCATCGGGCACAACATGGACGAGCTGGTCGAGCAGATCGGCGCGTTCCTGACCTCCGCTCCGCGCTACGCGCAGGCCGGTCCGACGGCATGATCCGCCGCGCCGTCGAGGAAGAGGACCCCGACCGCCTCTACACGCTCACGGGCGGCCGCAGCCGCACCGACGACCTGGAGCTCGACCTCGTCACGATCATCGTCGCCGAATCGGCGCCGTCGGCCGGGATGCAGTCGGAGCACGTGAGGATTCTGCGGATCACGCGGCACCCGACGTCGGTCGTCGAGCTCTCGTCGGAGCTGTCGCTACCGGTGAGCGTGGTGAAGATCCTGGTCACGGACCTCCTCGACAGCGGCAAGGTGTCGGCCCGGCACCCCTCCTTCGCGCAGGCACCCAAGTCCATCCCCGACTCCGAATTCCTCAAGAAGGTGCTCGTTGGACTCCGCAATCTCTGAACGCACCACTCGTGCCCCGCTGGCCGCCACCGCGGCCGACGGGCTGAAGATCGTGATCGTCGGGGGCTTCGGCGTCGGCAAGACCACGATGGTCCGCTCCGTGAGCGAGATCCGTCCGCTGAGCACCGAAGAAACGATGACGCAGGCCGGCATCGGCATCGACCACGGCCTGCAGGGCAAGACCACCACCACGGTCGCGTTCGACTTCGGCCGCATCAGCCTCGACGAGCGCATGGTGCTGTACTTGTTCGGCGCACCGGGCCAGGAGCGCTTCTGGTTCCTGTGGGACCGCCTCTTCTCCGGCACGCTCGGCGCGGTGGTGCTCGTGGACACCCGCCGCCTGGCCGATTCCTGGTACGCGATCGACCGGCTCGAGCACCACGGCACGCCGTTCATCGTGGCGCGCAACAACTTCGAGCCACCCGCCCATGACCTGAGCCAGGTACGCGACGCGCTCGACCTGTCGCCCGACGTGCCCTTGATCGACTGTGACGCGCGCAGCCGCGAGTCCTCCAAGCAGGTGCTCATCTCACTCGTCGATCACCTCTACTCGCTGTCCACCGCCCGGGAGAACCAGCCGTGACCGACCACCAGCGCCCCGATGGGTCCACTGAGGACTACGTCAAGCTCTACGGCAGGCAGTTCCAGGAAGATCCCGCCACGCTCTACGGGCAGATCCGTGCGCAGTATGGCGGCGTCGCTCCGGTGTTGCTCGACGGCGACGTGCCCGCGTGGCTGGTCTGCGGTTACCGCGAGCTCCACCAGGTCACCAGCGATTCACAGCTGTTCGCGCGCGACACGCGCCGCTGGAACCAGTGGGACACCGTGCCGGCCGACTGGCCGCTGCTGCCGTACGTGGCGCACAACCCGTCGGTGATGTTCACCGAGGCGATGGAGCACCGCCGCCGCGCGGGCGCGATCGGCGACGCACTGTCCGCTGTGGACCAGTTCGACCTCCGCCAACACTGCGAGCAGATCGCCGACCGGCTCATCGACACCTTCGCCGGCACCGGTGAAGCCGACCTGATCACGCAGTACGCGCAGCAGATCCCGCTGCTGGTCATCGCGAAGATGTACGGCATGCCGGAGGCCGAGACCCCGGCGCTGGTGCGCGACGTCGCGATGTCGCTGGACGTGGGCCCCGACGCGATCCCCGCGTACGGCCGGGTGCAGGAGGCCATGGGCCGGTTGCTGCAGCTCAAGCACCGCGCGCCCGGCCTCGACGTGCCGTCGCACATGATGCAGAGCGCCGCCAACCTCACCGATGCCGAGATCGTGCAGGACCTGCTGGTGGTCACGGCAGCCGCTCAGCAGCCGACGGCCAACTGGATCGGCAACACGATCCGGCTCATGCTCACCGACGACCGCTTCGCGATGACGCTTTCGGGCGGCCGCGGGAGCGTCGGCGAAGCCCTCAACGAGGTCCTCTGGCACGACACGCCCACGCAGAACTTCATCGGCCGCTTCGCCACGCGCGACACCCAGCTGGGCGGTCGCCGCATCCGCACCGGCGACATGCTGGTGCTGGGTCTCGCCGCGGCGAACGCCGACCCCCACGTGCGCCCCGATCTCGCCGGGGGCGCGGCGGGGAACCACGCGCACATGTCGTTCGGCCACGGCGAGCACGGCTGTCCGCACCCCGCTCCCGAGGTCGCAGAAGTCATCGCCCGCACGACCGTCGAGGTGCTGCTCGACCGCCTGCCCGACCTGTCGCTGTCGGTACCGGACCACGCACTGCGGTGGCAGAAGTCGATGTGGATGCGCGGGCTGGAGTCACTGCCCGTCACGTTCACTCCGACGTATGTGGCCAGCCACGCCGCTAGTTGGCGCTGAACCGCACCGGCAGGGCGGACGGGCCGCGCGTGAACACCCCCGCTTCGTGGGTGTCCGCATTGTCGGCGAGGCGCAGGTTCGGCATCGCGTCGAGCAGCTGCGCGACGCCCACCTCGATCTCCGTCTTCGCCAGCAGCGCACCGACGCAGAAGTGCCGCCCGAGCGCGAACGACAGGTGGTTCGCGGCGGCGGAGAACGCGGTTTCCGTCGGGAGGTCCGTGCGGAGGATGTCGAACTCGTTCGGGTTCGCGAACCGCCGTGGGTCGCGGTTGGCCGCGCCGATCAGGCACGTCACGGTGCTGCCCGCCGGCACGGAGCCGCCGCCGATCTCGATGTCCTCGGCGGGCTGGCGCATGATCATGTGCACCGGCGGCGTGTAGCGCAGTGTCTCGGCGAAGGCCTTCGGGATCAGGCTGTGGTCGGCGCGCACGGCTTCGAGCTGGTCCGGGTGTTCGAGCAGGTTCTTGAACACGCTGGCGATGGCCTTGTCCGTGGTTTCACCACCGGCGGCCAGGAGCAGGCTGCAGAACGCCTTGATGTCCTCGTCGCTCATCCGCGTGCCGTCGACCTCGGCCGAGCAGAGTGTGGAGAGCAGGTCCTCACCCAGGTTCTCGCGGCGCTCGCGGATGATCGGCAGCAGGTACTCCGCCAGCTCCTCACGCGTGCGCACCCCGGCAGCGGCGACGTCCGGGTCCTGGCTGAGGTTGCCGAGGAACGCGATGATCGCGGTGTACCAGCGCTGGAACCGCTCGTGGTCGCTCTGGTCCAGGCCGAGCATGTCCACGATGACGTTGATGGGGAAGTGCCGTGCGTAGTCCTGGACGAGATCGGCTTCGCCCTTGCCGCGGAACGCGTCGATCAGCTGTTGTGAGTTCCGTTCGATGACGGGCCGGAACTTCTGCTCCAGCTCGTTGCCGCGGAACGCCGGCACGACCAGTGCCCGCCGGATCGAGTGCTCGCGCCCGCTCATCTGCAGGATCGTGCGCCCGTGCGCGGGTTCCAGCTGCCAGCTGTAGTTGTCCGTCGTGAACACCGGTTCCCGAAAGGCCCGGGCGACGTCGTCGTAACGCGAAACGATGTAGCTCTGCATCGCTTCGTGCCAGATCAGCGGCTCGTCTTCGAGCATGATGTCGTAGGCGGAATACGGATCGGCCGCGAATTCGGCCGAAAGAATGTCCGGCGCGTGTCGTGCCGTGGTCATGGAGCTCCCTCGCTCGGGCGGTCGAGGGCCAGGTTATCGACGGACGTTGCTAGTGCGGAAGAAGTTCAAGCCATCGGAGCAGCTCGATGGTCCGGGTGGATTAGGGGTTTCGGAGCATTCGGTGTCGGGGAGTAGTGATAGGGGGTCCCGTTTCACTCACGTGAGTTTTTCCGGTCAGCGAGATTACCATTCGACCGGAAAACCGCGGAAAGGCATTCCGCGGACGAATCGACCCGTGTCAACGGCCAGGTGAAATGTCTTCGCGAGCGAGGGAACCCCACGTTTCGAGCAGCTGCTCGGCCGGCATCACCGAGCCGAAGTAGCCGTCGATGTTCGTCAGCGCGGCCTCGTGCTCGGCCTGGGAGAAGGCCGCGCAGCAGTCGCCGACGAACGCGATGTGGTAGTCCAGCATGTAGCCGTGCCGGGCGGTCGACTCGACGCAGACGTTCGTGCTGACCCCGGCCATCACCAGCGTCTCGGCCCGCGCCGTGCGCAGCACCGAATCGAGCCGGGTGTTGAGGAACGCGCTGTAGCGGTGCTTGGTCACGACGGTCTCGTCCGGCAGCGGCGCGACCTCGAAGAACTCCGCACCCCACGTGCCGGCCCGGCAGACCACGCCCGAACGGCCACCGGACCGGACGGTCAGGGCGGCCGAATCGGTCGCCTTCTCGTGGGCAGTCCGGATGAAGATGACCGGCACACCGTGGGCGCGGGCGCCGGTCAGCAGGCCCCGCAACCGGGGAAGCATCTCCTTGGCCGCGCTGACGTCGTTGCCGCGGCGAGCGCAGGCCCCGTCGGGGTGGCAGTAGTCGTTCTGCACGTCCACCACGAGGACGGCCGCCTTCGCGGGGTCCAGCTTGTCGTCGTCGAACTGCACAGTCGCCACCCCTTCGAGCCATTCGGCCGCCGGCACGCTACCGGCACGCCCGCGCCCGAACCAGGCGGCTTTCCGCTGACTGAAAGGGCTCCCTTCAACCGGCCGTCCTCGCTCGCGCCGTACGCCGGGGCTGGTCACCTTCGTTTCCGGCGACGCCAGCCGGCCCGGTGCCGGACCGGCTCGCCGGCCGTGGCGTCCGGGTCCCAGTCCTTGCTGAGGCCTGGCGCGATGGAGACCGACGCGGTGTGCTGCGGTTCGGTGCGGACCTCGGCCTTCACCCCTTCGCCCTCGGCTTTGAGCTCACCCAGCCACGCGCTGATCGGATTGGTCGGACCGAGCACTCGGTTCAGAAGCCTGCGCAGGCGGGCGACCACGAAGAACACCAAGCCCAGCCACAGCGGCCACACCGGGATGACCACCAGGACGCCGAACCAGCGCGCCCCCGTCCCGTCGGCCACGCCGTGGTACACCCAGAGCGGCACCCAGCACAGCAAGTAGAAGGCGGCGACCTTCAACGGCTGGGCGAACCCGCCGATGGCCATCGCGATCGGGATGTTCACCAGCGAACGCAGCCAGTCGCTGCGCTGGGGCTGCTGAACCCCGGCGAGCAGGGAGCCCAGCAGAAGCACCAGCCCGAGCAGCCCGCCCACCAGCACGAACGCGGCGATCTGCGGATCGAACGCCAGGTGCCGGGCGTGCCCGGCGATCAGGAGCGCCAGCGTGATCGCGGTCGTCATCCGCGCCATCCAGGCCACGGCGATCAGCACGGCCCCCGTCACCGGCGCCCGGCCCGGCTCGCCGGTCCGCACCCGCATCGGCGGCCAGGACAGCAGGTACACCGCGCCGATCAGCACGGCCAGCAGCACGACCTCGGTGTGCGTGGCACGACCCGAGACGAACTCGATGCACAACACCACGAGAAAGGTGACCACCACGGCCACCAGCAGCAGCGCTCGCAGCATCCGCATCGGCCCAGGGTAGTCGGGTTGGCACCGGTTGTCCGGACCTTTTCTCGATGCTGGGGGCCGCAAGCCTCGGCCGGGCAGCGTCGGCCGTGCACAGCCACCGCGCCGAAGCCCGCAGTCAGCCCCCGGTGGTGACGAGCGCCGCCAGTGCGTCCCGCAGCTTCCCCTCGACCGGCACCGGCCGGCGCGATTCCCGGTCCACGAACACGTGCACGAAGTGCCCCTCGGCGACCAACGCGTCGGCGGCGCTGTACATCCCGATTTCGTACCGCACGCTCGACTTCCCGAGGTGCGCCACCCGCAGCCCGATCCGCAGCGACCCCGGGAACGACACCGAGGCGTGGTAGCGGCACTGCGACTCCACGCACAACCCGATCACGGCCCCGGTCTCGATGTCCAGCCCGCCCTGTTCGACGAGGAACGTGTTGATCACCGTGTCCATCAGCGAGTAGTGGACGACGTTGTTCACGTGCCCGTAGGCGTCGTTGTCCTTCCACCGCAACGGAACCGTCTGCCAGTGCGGGTAACTCACCACAGCTCGACCGAGTCCCGCAGGATCGCCGAAAGGTCCTCTTCGGACGCTTCTCGCGGCGCCGTCGCCAGCAACCGCTGCTGCTTCAGCGTTCCCTGGACGAGCGAGTCCACATCGGACTCCGAATACCCCACCGCGCCGATGCCGGACGGGATCCCGATCTCACGCATCAGGTTCGTCAGCACCGCCGGCAGGTGGTCCTCGAAGTCGCCGGCCCATTCGAAGTCCGGCGCCAGCAGCCGCGCCACGCGCAGGTGCCGCTCCGGTGCGGCGGAGAACGTGAAGCGGAACGCCGAAGGCGCGGTCAGCGACACGGCCATCCCGTGGGGCACCATGGCTTCCTCACCGGGGTAGCCGTCGGGGTGGAAGTCCCGCACCTGGCCCGCGATCGGGTACGCGTTGGCGTGCGGGATGTGCACCCCCGCGTTGCCGAAGCCCAGCCCGGCCAGCGTCGCCGCCAGCGCCATCGCTTCGCGCGCCTCCAGGTCCTCGCCGTTGCTCACGGCGCGGGGCAGGGCCCACGACAACAGCGACAGGGACTTCTCCGCGAACAGGTCCGCCAGCGGGTTCGACCCGCAGTAGGGCACACGCTGCTCCGGCTTCTTCCGGTCGAACGACGTGTACGGCTTCGCGGTGTAGCTCTCCGCCGCGTGGCACAGGATGTCCATGCCGCTCGCGGCCGTCACGCCCGCCGGCTGCGTGACCGTGAGGCGGGGATCCACGACGGCCAGCGTCGGGCGCAGGCGCAGGTGGCTGATGCCGCTCTTCACGCGCAGGGACAGCACGTCGAGCACGCAGACGGTGGTGCTCTCGGAACCGGTTCCGGTGGTGGTCGGAACCGCGACCAGCGGCTTCAGCGGGTTGGCGGGCGCGCGGCCGCCGCCGACGGGAGCGTTGACGTAGTCCATCAGCTCGCCCTCATTGCTGGTCAGCAGGTTCGCGGCCTTCGCGGTGTCGATGCTGGACCCGCCGCCCACGGCGACGAACCCGTCGTAGGGACCCGAGCCGCGTGCGAAGTCGACGGCCTTCTGGAGGCTCACGTCGGTGGGCTCCACGTGGACGCCGTCGAAGATCTCCGTGGCGATGCCGTACCCGGCGATCCCCTCGGCGATCCGCGCGGGCCACCCGGTCGCGGCAACGGTCGGATCCGTCACCACGAGCACCCGGCGCGCGCCGTACTGGGTGAGGTCGTAGCCGATCTCGTCGCTCGCGCCGGTGCCGTACTTCAGCGCGGGTGCGCCGTAGGTGAAAACGGTTTCATGTGCAGTGGACGTCAAGAGCGCTGTCCTCGCTTCCTGCTGTGGGCGGGCCGAACCGGACATTCGGCCCAGCGGAGCCGTCAATGTTGCAAGATCACTTGACTACGGTGAACCGTGCCGCCCTAAGCTCTCCTCATTAGATACCAAGTAGAAGCGACCGTCGCCCAGACGGCCGTGCGCATCCTGACCGAGGCCCAGGTCCGCCGGGTGTACGCGGTCGTCGGTCAGGCGTTCCTGGAATTGCTCGACGCGCTGCAGCGCGAGCGCGAAGTCACCGTCATCTCGGCGCGCCACGACTCGGGTGCCGCGTTCATGGCCGAGGCCGAGGGCAAGCTCACCGAACGCCCCGCCGTGCTCCTCGCCAGCCGCGGACCGAGTGCCGCGAGCCTCGCCATCGGGGTGCAGACGGCCTACCAGGACGAGACGCCGATGGTTGTCCTCCTCGAGACGCCGGGGCTCGACCGCACGGTCACCGGTGAGCTGCCGACCTCCGACCTCACGGCGATGTTCGAGTCGATCGCCAAGTGGTGCGTCCGCGCCAACGACCCCGACGACGTGCCCGGCCTGCTCGCCGAGGGCCTCACCCGCTGCCGCGAGGGCCGCCCGGGCCCCGTCGTGATCGGCGTGCCGAGCGACGCGTGGGGCGTCCCGTACGACTCGGCCAAACCGGCGGCCAAGGTGCGGCCGCCGATCACGGGGACGCTGGGCCGTTCGGCCGAAGCCGTCGCCGGGCTCGTCGACGAAGCCCGCTACCCGGTCGTCATCGTCGGCGGCCGCGCGCGTTCGGCCCGCGACGAGCTCATCGCCGTGGCGGACGAGCTGTCGCTGCCCGTGTACAACGCCTTCCGCCGGCAGGACGCGTTCCCCGAGACCCACGAGCGCTACGCCGGCCACCTCGGCCTCGGCATCCCGGCGCGCCAGCTCGACGCGCTCGAACGCGCCGACCTCGTGCTCGCGCTCGGCACGCAGCTCGACGAGGTCACCACCCAGGGCTACCGCTACCCGACGGCGCAGCAGACGCTCGTGCTGGTCGGCACCGGCATCGACGAACCGCGCCGCCGGGGCCTGACGTTCCGCGTCGACTCGGAGGTGGAGCCGTTCCTGCGGGAGCTGCGGGCGGTCGCGACGCCGCGCACGCGTCGGGCCTCGGCCGCCAACGCAGCCGTGCACACCTTCATGACCCCGCCCGACACGAGTGGCAACACGCGCGTGCATCCCGTCGACGTGATCCGCGCCCTGCGCAAGCTGGCGCCCGAGGACACGATCGTGACGAGCGACGCGGGCAACTTCGCGCAGTTCATGCACCGCTACTGGTGCTTCACCGCCCCGCGCAGCCAGCTCGGCCCGAGCAATGCCGCCACGGGGTACGCCGTGCCCGCGGCCGTCGCCGCGAAGCTCGCCGAGCCGCGGCGCGCGGTCGTCGCGATGGTCGGCGACGCCGGCACGCTCATGACGGGCCAGGAGATCGAGACAGCGGTGCGCTACCGGGCACCGGTGATGGTCGTCGTGTTTCAGAACGGGGTCCACGGGTCACTCGCGATGCACCAAGCGCGCGTCCACGGGCGGCTTTCGGGCGTGACGATCCCGTTGACCGACTTCGCTTCGTGGGCGCGCGGGCTCGGCGCCGCCGGGTACACCGTGGACGATCGGGAGGAACTCGAGGCGATCATCGCGAGTGCGCTGGTGCGCCAGCGTCCGTGTGTGATCGATGTGAGGACGGACCCCGACGTGGTCACGCCGGACGTCCGGTTGAGCGCACTTCTCAGCGCGGTTCGCCCAGGCGCGCCGGGTCAGTGACTTTTTCCGGCGGACAACGAGAAACGCCGGAAGAGTTCAGTGGCCGCACGGGGGTGGCTCCGGTAGCCTGGCGGTGTTCCCGAGGTTCGCGGGAGAACCAGGACCGTCCAGTTGGGGTCGTTGGAATTCGTGGTCTGGTCCGGTCGGGAACGGCCGTTTTCTGTCGGTGCCGGATGCCATCATCGCGGCACCGCCCGCTTCGGAGCGGGTGGGAACGAGGGGAGTTTCACCACTATGGCCGATACGGTTTCACGCACTTCTCGCACGGCGGCGGCGCGGGCCGCCGGCGCGCGCACGGCGACGGAGCAGGTCCGCAAGACCTCCGGCGTCGTCCCGGTGCTCTTCAGCGCCAGTGCCGAAGCCCACGACGACGCCGTCGTCGCGCCCGACCAGGGCGCCGCCTGGCGCTCGCCGTTCGGCGACCTCCGCCCCGCGAGTGGCGAATAGCTCACACTCCCCGGGCCGGGTGTGTCCGGGTTGTCGTCGTGGCGTGTGCTGTGCTTTACTTCCGGCGGTCTCGATTTTTGTGAGTCACGCTCGCAGATTTCAGCGGGCGTAGTGTCTCCTCGCCGAGGAAGCAAACCGCCCGGGTTCGACCCGGGATGCCGATGTGGCTTCCTGTTTTGGTTGTATTTATGGAGATTTTGATGACTCAGGGCACCGTGAAGTGGTTCAACTCCGAGAAGGGGTTCGGCTTCATCACCCCCGACAACGGCGGCGGCGACGTCTTCGTTCACTACAGCGAGATCAAGGGCAACGGCTTCCGCACCCTCGAGGAGAACGCTCGCGTGGAGTTCGAGATCGGCCAGGGCCAGAAGGGTCCGCAGGCCACCTCGGTCACCGTGATCTGACCCCCTAGGACTTCGAACGAGGGCCGCCACTCGCGCTACGGGTGGCGGCCCTTTTCGCTGCCGCCGGCCCAACCCGACCACCCGACCCCGCCCCGGCCTGCTTCATCGGCCACGACTTGGGCGCGCGGTCCTTCGCCTTGTTGTGGGCCACCGCGTCACGTGCCGAGTATCTCGTCCACCAATCGCCCCACCGAGCGATCCGTCGAGCTGCCGGCTTGCCGCGGCCCGTCGCCGCCGCGCCGTCTTCGCCACCGCGGGCCACTCATGACCGCGCTCCCGTCACCGCCGCGCTCTCCCAAGACCGCGCCGTCCTCACCGTTGCGCTCTCCTCATGACTGCGCTCCCGTCACCGTTGCGCTCTCCTCATGACCGCGCTCCCGTCACCGTTGCGCTCTCCTCAAGACCGAGGCCCGCTCACCGCCGCACTGTCCTCATCACCGCGGCCCCTCAAGACGGCGGCCCCCTCACCACCTCGCCCACCAAGCGATCCGCCGAACTACCGGCTTGCCGCGGCCCCTACCGCCGCACTCCCCTCAAGACCGCGGCCCCAGGACCGCTCGTCCCTCACCGCCACGCACCTCGAGACCGCGCTCGCCTCACCACCGCCCGCCGATCTTTGCTCTTCTGCGGTGCAAGCCCACCCCAACTCCCACTGCGGCCGCTGTGCAGTGCCTCCGGCCGGGAGGAAAGTCCCCCGCCCTCCCGAGGGGGCGTGCCCATGTCCATTCTATCGGCCACCCCCGAGAAAACTCGGTCACAAGCCGGTCCGGACCCGAATTGTCCACAACTCGCCCGCCCTGTGGACAACGCCTAACGACTCGCGGTCCCACCATCCGGTTCCCGTTGCGCGACAACGACTTTCGTACGGGAAGAACCCTGATATCACCCGATCGTGTCGGCTCGTAACCGCTTAAGCTCCCTGCCATGATCGAGAACGGCTACACCGTCTCCGGAATGTCCTGTGCCCACTGTGCACAGTCGGTCACCGAGGAGCTCACCGAGCTGCCCGGCGTCGAAGACGTCCACGTCGACGTCGAGACCGGGCACGTCAAGGTCCGCAGCACGGAACCCCTTACCGAGGAAGCCGTCAAACTCGCCGTCGAGGAAGCCGGCTACACCTACGAAGGCGCCGCCGTCGAAGCCGCCTGAGCGCAGCCACACCGGCAGCCACACAGCCACAAAGCCACAGCCGGCAACCGCAACCCGGCAACCGCGCAGCCGCAACCCGGCCGCCACAGCCGCACAGGCGCAGCCAAGGTGACAGCCACAGCCGGCAGCCAGCGGCCGCAAAGCCGCAGCCGTTGCCATGCAGCCACAGCCAACCTGTCGGTCACAGCCACACCCGGAGCCGCACAGCCGGCAGCCACAACCGCGCAGCTATGCAGCCGCGGCCGTGCAGCCACCGCCAACCCGTCGGCCGCAGAGCCGGCACAGCCACAACCCAGCAGCCACAGCCGCGCACCCAACAGCTGCTCAGCCAAAACGTGCAGCCGCCAGCCAACCCGACAGCCACACAGCCGCAACCCGGCAGCCGCGCAGCCGCAGCCAATCAAGGCAGCAACCCAGCAGCCGTACAGTCGCAGCCGACCCGGCAGCCGCACAACCCGGCACCTGCGCCGCCGCAACCACAACCAACCAGCCACACCCATAACCAACCACCCACAACCAGCACCAATCCATTGCGCCGTCCGGGTGAGCCACAAATCTGCAACCCTCCGCAACCCTTCCCCAGCTCGACGCGACGCGGTCTCCTGAAACCGCACAAACCGGGGCAAGGAGAAGTGCCGTGGGCGCAGGCGTGGCGGGCATCGTGGCGAACCCGGCGTCGGGGAGGGACATCCGGCGGCTGGTCGCGCAGGCGTCGGTGTTCCCGACCGCGGAGAAGGCCAACATGGTCCAGCGCCTGCTGGCCGCCTTCGCCGTGGCCGGGGTCGAGAAGACGCTGGTCTCCACCGACCTCGGCGGCATCTCCGCGGCCGTCCACCGCCAGCTGCAACGGGATCCCCAACCAGGCGTCGAATTCTGCGACAAAGACCCCATCACCGGCACCGCGCAGGACACCGTCAACGCCGTCCAGCGCATGGTCGACGCGGGCGCCGGCGTCATCGTCTGCCTCGGCGGCGACGGCACCGCCCGCGTAGCCGCGAAGGCTGCCCAAGAGGTGCCCCTCCTCGCGCTCTCCACCGGCACCAACAACGCCTTCCCCCAGATGCGCGAAGCCACGGTCGCGGGCCTGGCCGCCGGCCTTATCGCCACCAACCAAGTCGACGCCGACCTGGTCACCCACCGCGTCAGCAAGCTCGAAGTCGTCACCAAGAACCGCCGCGAGATCGCGCTCGTGGACGTCGCCGTCACGCTCAGCAAGCACGTCGGCGCCAAAGCGCTCTGGGATCCGACCGCCCTCACGGAGCTGTACTGCACCTTCGCCGAGCCCGACGGCATCGGCCTGTCCAGCATCGCGGGCCAGCTCTGCCCGAGCCCGCGCTCCAGCTCCGACGGCGTCGCCCTCAAGCTCGGGCCCGTCGGCGTCACCCAGCACGTCGTTCACGCCCCCATCGCTCCCGGCCTGGTCAAAGCCGTCGGCGTGCGCGGCTGGGGCGTGCTCAAGCAGGGCATGCGCGTCGACCTGGCCGCGGGTGGCGGCGTGATCGCGGTCGACGGCGAACGCGAACTCGAGCTCAAACAGGGCGAGAGCGCCTACGTCGAACTCCGGTCCGACGGGCCGTGGTGCGTCGACGTCCGCGCCGCCATGGCGGAAGCGTCCCGACAGGGGTTGTTGCGCACGAAAACCGAGTGAAGGGAGCGTCAACGATGACGGAAACCTTGCTGGAGGCGTATCGCACCATGCGCACCATTCGCGCGTTCGAAGAACGCGTGCACGACGAGTTCGCCACCGGGGACATCCCCGGCTTCGTCCACCTCTACGCAGGTGAGGAGGCGTCCGCCACGGGCGTCTGCCGCCACCTCGACCGCCGCGACACCATCGCCAGCACCCACCGCGGCCACGGCCACTGCATCGCCAAGGGTGTCGACGTCAAAGCCATGATGGCCGAGATCTACGGCCGCACGACCGGCTCCTGCCACGGCAAGGGCGGCTCGATGCACATCGCCGACCTGTCGAAGGGCATGCTCGGCGCCAACGGCATCGTCGGCGGCGGTCCGCCGCTCATCTGCGGCACCGCCCTCGCCGCGAAACAACAAGGCACGGGCGGAGTCGGCGTCGCCTTCTTCGGCGACGGCGCCAGCAACCAGGGCACCACGCTCGAAGCCCTCAACCTCGCCTCCGTCTGGAATCTGCCGGCGCTGTTCGTCGCCGAGAACAACGGGTACGCCGAAGCCACCTCCAGCACCTGGTCCGTGGCCTCGGACAACATCGCCGACCGCGCGGCCGGCTTCGGCATGCCCGGCGTGATCGTCGACGGCTACGACTTCTTCGCCGTCACCGAAGCCGCCGGCGAGGCCATCGAACGAGCGCGCGGTGGTGGCGGCCCGACCCTGCTCGAAATGAAGTTCACACGCTACTTCGGCCACTTCGAAGGCGACCAGCAGAGCTACCGCGCCGACGAAGTCGCCCACGCCCGCGAGAACCTCGACTGCCTCAAGCGCTTCCGCACCCGCGTCGTCGAAAGCGGCGAACTCGACGAGATCACGCTCGACCGCGTCGACGCCGAGGTCGCCAAGCTCATCGACGAAGCCGTCGCCGAAGCCAAAGCCGCACCGAAGCCCACCCGGACCGACTTGGAGACCGACGTCTACGTCTCGTACTGAAAGGAGCGCGAGTAATGGCACGCACGATCAGCTACCGCGAAGCGATCAACGAGGCTCTCGCGCAGGAGATGCAGCGAGACGAGTCCGTGATCGTCATGGGTGAGGACAACGCCGGTGGGGCCGGCAGCCCCGGTGAGGACGACGCGTGGGGCGGCGTTCTCGGTGTCACCAAAGGACTTTACCACCGGTTCCCCGGCCGCGTCCTCGACACGCCGATCTCCGAATCGGCGTTCATCGGCGCGGCCATCGGCGCCGCGACGGCCGGCCAGCGGCCCGTGGCCGAGCTGATGTTCATCGACTTCATGGGCGTCTGCTTCGACCAGATCTTCAACCAGGCAGCCAAGTTCCGCTACATGTTCGGCGGCAACGCCCGCACGCCCGTGGTGATCCGCACGATGTACGGCGCGGGCCTGCGCGCTGCCGCCCAGCATTCCCAGTGCCTGTACCCGATCTTCACCCACATCCCGGGGCTGAAGGTCGTCGTGCCTTCCAGCCCGTACGAGGCGAAAGGCCTGCTCATCCAGTCCATTCGCGACGACGACCCGGTCATCTTCTGCGAGCACAAGGCGCTCTACGACACGTCCGGCGAAGTCCCCGAAGACAGCTACACGATCCCCTTCGGCGAAGCCAACGTCGTCCGCGACGGCGACGACGTCACGATCGTCGCCATCGGCCGCATGGTCGGCGTCGCCGGGGAAGCCGCCCGCGAGCTGGCAGCCGGAGGGGTAGAAGCCGAGGTCATCGACCCGCGCACCACCAGCCCGCTCGACACCGAGACGATCCTCGAAAGCGTCGAGAACACCGGCCGGCTCGTGATCGTCGACGAATCTTCACCTCGCTGCAACCTCGCCACCGACATCTCGGCGTTGGTCGCCAAGGAGGCCTTCGGCTCGCTGCGCGCGCCGATCGAAATGGTCACCCCGCCGCACACCCCCGTGCCCTTCTCCGACGCTCTCGAAGACCTCTACATCCCCGACGCGCAGAAGGTCGTCAACGCCGCCAAGTCGGTCGTGGAGTGGAAGCGCTGATGACGGGCATCGAGCGCGTGACCATGCCCAAGTGGGGCCTGTCGATGAAAACCGGCCGCATCACCGACTGGATCGCGGCCGAAGGCGACGACGTCACCGAAGGCGACGACCTCGTCGACATCGACACCGACAAGATCACCGGGACGCTGGAGTCCCCGTGCTCCGGTGTGCTGCGCCGAGTGATCGCGGCGGCGGGGGAGGACGTGCCCGTCGGCGGCACGATCGCCCTGCTCGCACCCGCCGAAGTGGGTGACGCCGAGGTCGACGCCGCCGCCGACCAGGCCCGTCGCGCGCTGGCGGAGGGCCTGGTCGAGGACGTCGGGGGACCGGTCGCGGGCACCGTCGAGGTCGACGGCCGGAGCCTCAGCTACGCCACCCTCGGCGACACCGGGGAGGTGGTCGTGCTGGTCCACGGCTACGGCGGCGACAAGAACTCCTGGCTCTTCGTCCAGGAGCCGCTGTCGGACGGCCGCACCGTCCACGCCCTCGACCTGCCCGGTCACGGTGAGTCGACCAAGGACGTCGGCGACGGGTCGCTGACCACCCTCGCCAACGCCGTGCTCGGCTTCCTCGAAACACTCAACGTGACGAAAGCCCACCTTGTCGGCCACTCGCTCGGCGCCGCCGTGGTCACCGCGGCGGCCGCGATGCAGCCGGGCAAGGTCGCGTCGCTCACGCTGGTCGCCCCGGCGGGCGTCAGCAGCCGGATCAACGCCGACTACCTGCGCGGCTTCGCGGCCGCGAGTTCGCGGCGAGAGCTGAAACCGCACCTCACGGCGCTGTTCGCCGACCCGGACCAGGTCACCCGCCGCCTCGCCGACGACCTGCTCAAGTACAAGCGCCTCGACGGCGTCGACAAGGTGCTTTCGAAGCTCCTCGGCACCCTGCTGACCGAGGGAGACGCCCCGGCGCTCGATCTCGCCCCGCTCCTCGCGAAGTACCCCGGCCCCGTATCGGTGGTGTGGGGTCGCGAAGACGCCGTGCTGCCGGCCGAAAACGCCCCTCAGCTGGCCGAGGTGCACTACGTCGATGACGCCGGCCACATGGTGCACCTGGAAAAACCCGCGGCCGTCGTCGAGGTCGTCACCGAGAACATCGAGTCTGTCGGCGAAGTCACCGAGGCTTCCGATCACGGCCCGTCCACGGGCACACTGACCGAGGGAGGCCGGGTGGACTAGGAGCGGTGGTTGGGCGAGCAGCACCTCGAGGCAGCGTTGCCGGTCGGGGTTGATCCTCGACGCCACGCGCGCGCCCTCGCCCGCGTCCACGAAGCCGCCATCGCGGGCGAAACGCTGCCCCGCGCACCCCGGACGGTCATCGGCGAATCCTGGTCACGCGTCCAGCGGCTCGGCATCGACCCGGACCGCGGGCCCGCCGTCCCGATCCTCGGCGCCGGCGAGCTCGAGCAGCGCCGCCGCGAGAGCGGGTTGACGCCGCTGCTGCCCCTGTTGCGCGGCGGCCTGCTCAGCCTGGCCGAGCAGGCCGCGCACATCATGGTGGTCGTCGACGCCGCCGGCCACGTCCTCTGGCGCGACGGCTCCAACCCCGTCCGTCACCGCGCCGACCGGCTGGGGTTCGTCGAAGGCGTCGACTGGCAGGAGGAATCCGTCGGCACCAACGCCATCGGCACCGCGCTCGTCGCGCGACGGCCCGTGCAGGTCTACTCCGCCGAACACTACGTGCGGGCTCAGCACGACTGGACCTGTGCCGCCGCGCCGCTGCACGACCCCCGCGACGGCCGGTTGCTCGGCGTGGTCGACCTCTCCGGCCCCGCCGCGACGGTCCACGCCGCCACCCTCGCCCTCGTCGCCGCCGTCGGCCGCCTCGCCGAATCTCAGCTGCGCACCAGCCACCTGACGGACCTGGAGCACCTGCGCGGTGTGGCCGTCCCGTTGCTGGCCAAGGTTTCCGGGCGCGCGCTCGTGACCGATCGCCACGGCTGGATCGCCGCCGCCACCGGCTTCGCGCCCACCGGACGCCTGCCGCTCCCGGGTTCCGTCGAACCCGGGCCGCTCTGGTTGCCCGCCCACGGCCAATGCCTCGTCGAGCCGTTGCCCGGCGGCTGGCTCGTCAGGTTGGTCGCCGGGGAGTGCGCGGGGAATGCTGCGCTCCCTACCCGGGTTGCGCTCGATCTGCGCGTCCCCGGCGAGCCCCTGCTGACCGTCTACGGCGCCGCGGGCGAATGGACCCACCGCGTCTCCCCGCGCCACGCGCAGTTGCTGACCGCGCTCGCCGCGCACCGAACCGGTTGCAGCGCTTCACAATTGGCCGCCGTACTCTTCGGCGACGCGACGCGCACGGTCACCGTTCGCGCCGAGGTTTCTCGGCTGCGGCGGATCGTGGGCGGGATCGTGGTCGGGCGGCCGTACCGGTTCGCCGACAACCTCGAAGTCGTCGTGCACGGATCCGCGGCGGCTGGGTAGTTTCGGCGCCGCGCACGCGGGTTGTGCGCGTTGCCCCGCGTACGCGCAACCACCGTTGGTGTGAGTGATCTTCCTTGCCCGCGTGGCAAGCGGCGATGGTGTGCACCATGACCAAGCGAACTTCGGTGCGGCAGCGCCGGGTCTCCGCGGAGCTGCGGTCGCTGCGGCTGGAGGCGGGGCTGACGTGCAGAGAGGTTTCCGACGGCCTCGGCTTCTCCGAGAGCAAGATCTCGCATGGAGACGGGCAACCGCGGCCTGTACGCCGACGACGTCTCCGCCATCCTCGGCTTCCTCCGAGCACCGAGCGAGAAGCGGCAGGAGCTGATGCAGCTGCTGCGCGAAGGCGAACAACGCAACTGGCACGAGATCCACGGCAAGCTGCCACCCAATTGGAAGCAGCTGATCCGCTTCGAGGACGAAGCTTCGGCCATCGAGAACTACGAGCCCATGGTGATTCCCGGACTCGCGCAAACTCCTGACTACGCGCGAGCGATCATCCAAGCCACCAACTCGACTCTCACCGAGGCTGAGGTCGAGGGACTGGTCGCCGCGCGACTGGCTCGTCAACTGGTCCTGAGCAGACGGGATGGGCCGAACGTCCACCTGCTCATCGAGGAAACCGCGTTGCGCCGCGTGGTCGGCGACCTCGCGACAATGAGGATTCAGCTGGATAATCTGCTCTCTGTCAGCAATCGCAGCAACGTCACCCTGCAAGTGGTGCCCTTCTCAGCGGGCGATCACCCCGGCTTGGAGGGCCCGTCGGTTCTGCTCGAGTTCGTCGATGAGCCAACACTCGCGCACGCCGAAACCCGTAGTGCCAGCAGTTTTATCGAAGACGAGGTGCCGATCAACCGTGTTAAGGTTGCCTGGCGTGGGCTTCTTGCCGTGGCTTTGTCAACCGAGGACTCCGCACGGCTGATTTCCACGGTTGTCGGCAAGATGACCGCACCTTAGGAGCAAGCACGATGATCGCCCCGAACCCTGCCCAGGCAACTTGGCGCAAGAGCTCCTACAGCACCTCCGAGTCCAACTGTGTTGAGGTCGGGGCCTGGCACAAGAGCTCGTACAGCTCAACCGAAGCCAACTGCGTCGAGGTTGGTGGCCGGCACAAGAGTTCGTACAGCACAACGGAAGGGAACTGTGTCGAGGTGGCCACCTCCGTGGTGGAGGTCGGAGTGCGGGACACGAAGGACCGTGTGGCTGGTCACCTCACCGTTTCGGCTGAAGCCTGGACCTCCTTCCTCACCGCCGTCACGCGCTGAGGGAGATCACGTGCTGGTGACACCTTCCGGGTGAGGTTCGCCCGGCTGTCCCTGACCGGCTACCTTCTGCGGGTGGCGTACGGGGAGGATCGGGGATGACCAGCACGGTGACGCGGCCGGAGACGTCTGCGCCCGCTGGGGGCGCGGACGCACCCCCGCCGGAGGAGCCGGAAGGCCGCAGCGGCATCGCGGGGCTCTTGGAGCTGCCCGCCCAGGCGGTGCGCGCCGTCGTGAGAACGGCGAAGACGACGCCCGGCCGGCTGTCGGTGATCGCGGTCGGTGTGGTGCTGCTGTCGTTGGTGGCCGGGCTCATCGCGACGCTGTCCGTGCACGACAAAGATGACACGATCGAGGGTTTGATCGACCACCGCGAGCCACTCGCCGTGGCGGCGCAGCAGGTGTTCCGTTCACTCTCGGACGCGGATGCGACGGCGGCGACCACGTTCCTGTCGGTGGGCGCCGAGCCGCCGGAGCTGCGCCAAAAGTACGAGCAGGACATTGCCGAGGCCGGTTCGGCGCTCGCGAAGGCCGCTTCGGACACCGCGGACGTGGGTGACGCCGCGCACCAGGTGGACATCCTGAACCAGAAGATCCCCGTGTACACCGGGATCGTCGAGACGGCGCGCGCGAACAACCGGCAGGGCTTCCCGTCGGGGGCTTCGTACCTGCGGGAGGCGTCGCAGCTGATGCGTTCGACGATTCTGCCCGCCGCAGAGGCGCTGTACAACGCCGACACCCAGAAGCTGTCCGACGAGCAGGACGACAGCACGTCGTTCCCGTGGGCGGCCGTCGCGCTGCTGCTGGTGCTGGTGGCGGCGCTGGTCGTCACGCAGGTGTACCTCACGCGCAAGACGAACCGCGTGCTGAACATCGGGCTGCTGGTGGCCACGGCGTGCGTGATCGTGTCCATGCTGTGGGGGGCCGTCGCGCTGATCTTCCAGGGCACCTCCGTGGCTTCGGGCAAGACCGACGGGACCTCACAGGTCGACGTGCTGGTCCGGGCGCGCATCGCGGCCCTGCAGGCGAGGGCCGACGAAACCCTGACGCTCGTCGCGCGAGGCGACGGGCAGTCATACGACCAGCAATTCATCACGCTCGCCGAGAAACTCGTCGGCGCCGACGGTCAGGGCGGCCTGCTCGGCCAGGCACGTGATCTCGCCCAGGGCACTCCGGGGCAGCAGAAGATCGAGGCGGCCGAGCAGGCCGCGCGCGAGTGGTCGCTGGCGCACCTCGAAGTGCGCAAGCTGGACGACAGCGGGCAGTACCAGCAGGCCGTCGACTTCGCGACGAGCGTGAGCCAGGGCAGCGCCGCGGCCGCCTTCGCGCGGCTCGACGCGAACCTGCAGGACGCGATCGAGGTGTGCCGCCAGGAGTTCCTCGACGACACGCAGTCCGGCGAGCGGTGGCTGACCGCGCTGGCGCCGGGCGTCGCAGTGCTCGCGGTGCTGGCGGCCGGTGGTGTGACCGTGGGCGTGCGCGAACGCCTGCGGGAGTACCGGTGATCCAGGCGTCTTCGCCGGAGAGCGGTGTGACTGTGCTGGACGTTTGTGTGCTGGACGTGACTGTGCTGGACGTGAGTGGGGGCGTGCGGGTCGTGGGCGTGCGGAGAAGATTGAGGGAGTACCGGTGATTCGGTCGCGTCACTTGTTCCGGGCGGCCGCACTGGTGGTGGTCGCAGTCTTGGCTTCCGCTTGTGGCTCGGCTCTCCAGCCGATCGACCCGGCCCCGGTGAGTGACGCGGCCTGGCCGATGCCCGCCGATGTCGGCGGCCCGGATGCGTCTGCCGGGGGCTCCACGGACGACAGCTGCGACCCCACCGCGAGCCTCTCGCCCGCCGGCGCGTCGACGAGCTCTCCGTCGGTGGCGAAGATCAAGGCGCGCGGCAAGCTGATCGCGGGCGTCGACCAGACCACGTACTTGTTCGGCTTCCGGAACCCGAAGACGGGCAACCTCGAGGGTTTCGACATCGACATGGTCAACCAGATCGCGGCTGCGATCTTCGGCACCGCCGAAGGCCGCGTGCAGTACCGGGCAATCGCGTCGTCGCAGCGGGAGCAGGTGCTGAAGAACCACCAGGTGGACGTGGTGGTGCGGACGTACTCGATCACGTGCGCCCGCTTGAAGGAAGTGGCTTTCTCGACGGTGTACTACGTGGCCGGCCAGAAGATCCTCGTGCCGAAAGCTTCCAACGCCGAGTCGCTGTCGGACCTGAAGGGCAAGCGCGTCTGCGCCACCAAGCAGTCCACGTCCTTGGCCAAGATCGCCACCGACCCGGCGCACCCGATCGCCGTCTCCGTCGACAACTGGTCCGACTGCCTGATCATGCTCCAGCAACACCAGGTCGACGCCGTCTCCACCGACGACACGATCCTCGCCGGCATGGCCGCCCAGGACCCGACCGTCAAGGTCGCCGGCGACCCCATGACCACGGAGAACTACGGCATCGGCATGCCCAAGGACGAGCCCGACCTGGTCCGCTACGTCAACAGCGTCCTCGACACCATCCGCGGCGGCGCCTGGCAGACGAGCTACCAGAAGTGGGTCGGCGCCCGGCTGGGCCCCGCCTCGCCTCCGCCGCCGAAGTACAAATAACCCGGTGCCTACCGCCGCGCTCCGTTCGCTGCCGGCTGGCTCCCGGCAGCACGACGACGGCTCGGCCTGTGGATCTTCGGGCTTCGTCTCGCCTGCGCGGCCTGCGATCCGGCTGATGGCAGGCGGTCCGCGCGGGGACCTTTCGGACCGCCGAAGTACGAGTAGCTCGATGTCTTCGCCCGCGCGCCCACTTCGTCCGCCGTTACCTGCCGGCTTCCGGCGTTCCCCGCCGCGCGGCCGAGCCTCGACCTGCGCCCCGTCGTGCTTCGGCTCGCCCGCGCCTGCGATCCAGCCGGGCTCCGGGCCGCCAGGGGACCTTTCGTGCCGCCGATTCTCGTCCAGTGCGAACGGGCCGGTCGTGCCGTTTCGCAGGTGGGGCCGGTGTTTCTCGGGCTCTTTGGTGGTCCGTTCGAACGGACCTGCGCGGTCCGGACCCCACGATCGTGACGCCCGTCTAGGATCACTGACGGAGTTTTCCGCGAGCTCGGGAGGTAGTTGTGTCGGAGGAGCCGCGCCGTCCTCGGCACGCCGCGCCGGAGGAGAACGCGGGCGCCGAGACGCCTTCGTGGACTCCGCCGCCGCCCGTCCGCTGGGACACTCCGGAACCGTCCGTCTCGGGCCGCCTCGACCCGGCCGCTCGCCCCGCCGACCCCGAATCCCCGACGGTGATCAACACTCCGGTTCACCGCCCGCCGACGCCGGCGCAGGGGGAACCGCACCCGCCGTGGGCGCGGCCGGGCCAGGCTGGTTCAGGCCAGCCGGGTTCCGGTGGCCAGCCCGGCCAGTACTCGTCGAACACCGGCAGCCAGCCCGCCCCGGGCGGCTACCCGCCGGCCCAAGGCACCGGCTACCCGCCCGCACAGGGCACGGGCAGCCAATCGGCTCTCGGCGGCCACCCGCTGGTGCCGAGCACCGGCAGCCAAGCTGCTCCCGGTCAGCCGTCCCCACCGTTCCCGGCGCAGGGCCCCGCGACGGGCAGCCAAGCCGAGCACGGTGGCTACCCACCGGTGCCGAGCACCGGCCCCGTTTCCGGCCAGGCGACCGGTAACCAGCCTGGTTACCCGCAGCCGCCGTTCGGACAGCAGCCGCCGTCGCAGGGCCAGACCTTTACGCCGCAGTCGCAGTCGCGCGCGTACCCGCAGACGCCCGGCTCCCCGCCGCAGTCCCACACCGGCCGGCAGCGCCACCCCGCGCGCCCGGGCACCCAGGGCCAGCCCTACCCCGGCGGTCCGCAGTACCCCGGCCAGCCTGGCAACCGCGTCGCCGAACCGGGTAGCCGGCGCACGCCGTCCCGTGGCGGCGCACAGGGCCCCGAAACCGGTCAGCCAAGCCAAACCAACCAGGCCGACGCCGGTTCGCGCGAAGCCGAGGCCGGGCAGTCCGACGTGACCTCCTCGCCCGCCGGCGCCGAAGCGACCCCGAGTTCGCAGGAATCCGCGTCGAAGGGCGGCGCCGCCGCGACCCACGATTCCGAAGCCGCGGCGAACAACCACACCGCCGGCCCCGACGACAAGAAACTCCCCGGCGTCGAAGACCCCACCCGCCCGCCGGGTGACCTCGCCCCGGTCATCCTCCCGCAGTCCCAGCAGCCGGTCGTCCCCGTCGACCCGGCGGCGCCGATGCCCACCAGCGTTCTCGCGAACCCTAGCCCCGGTACGCAGAGCATCATGCCGCCGTCGCCGCGGGTGCAGCCGAAGGAAGACCTGCCCCACCCCGGCACGGACAGCGTCATCGCGGCGGCCGGCAGCGAAGGCCGCGAGAACAGCGAACAAGGCAGCCAGGGCACGGGCACCGGTAGCGGCTCCGGCTCGCACGGCACCAGCGGCACCGGCTCGTTCCCCGGCACCTCCCGCCGCACCGGCAGCCGCACCTCGTCACGGCGATCACGGCGCGGCCGCCTGGGCGCCGGCCTCATCGACGTTCCCCCGGTCCCGTACCGCGACCCCTCGATGGCCGTGCTCAAGAACCCGGTCGTCTCCGAAGAGAAGCGCTTCTGCGGCAACTGCGGCGCCAAGGTCGGCCGCGCCGAGGACGGCAAGCCCGGCAACCCCGAAGGCACGTGCGACAACTGCGGCACGTCCTTCTCCTTCCTGCCGAAGCTGCAGCCCCACGAGCTCGTCGGCGGCCAGTACGAAGTGCTCGGCGCCCTCGCGTACGGCGGTCTCGGCTGGATCTACCTCGCGCAGGACCACAACGTCTCCGACCGCTGGGTCGTCCTCAAGGGCCTGATCGACACCGGCGACGCCACCGCCATGGCCGCCGCCGCCAACGAGATGCGATTCCTGGCCGAGGTCGAACACCCGAACATCGTCAAGATCCACAACTTCGTGCAGCACCCGGACGCCCAGACCGGCAACTCCGTCGGCTACATCGTGATGGAGTACGTCGGCGGCCAGTCGCTGCGGCAGCTCGCCCTGCAGCACCACCGGGAGAGCAAGCGGCCCGAGCCGTTGCCGATCGGCCAGGTCATCGCGTACGGTCTCGAGATCCTGCCCGCGCTCGGCTACCTCCACAGCCAGGGCCTGCTCTACTGCGACCTCAAACCCGACAACGTGATCCAGACCCACGAGCAGCTGAAGCTGATCGACCTGGGTGCCGTCCGGCGTGTCGACGACTACGAGAGCCCGCTCTTCTTCACCACCGGCTACAGCGCGCCCGAGCTGGCGTCGCAGGGTGCGTCGATCTCGTCGGACCTCTACACCGTCGGCCGCACGCTGGCCGTCCTGAGCTTCGAGTTCCAGGGCTACACCACGAAGTTCAAGACGACGCTGCCCGGTCCGGACCAGGTGCCGCTGTTCGCGCTCTTCGGTTCGTACTACCGGTTCCTCAAGCGCGCGACCCACAACGACCCCGACCGCCGGTTCCTGGCCGCGGAGGACATGGCCGATCAGCTCACGGGCGTGCTGCGCGAGATCATGGCGCTCGGCACGAACAAGCCGCGCCCGGCCGCGTCGACGGTGTTCGGTCCGGAGAGCCGGACGTTCGGCGTGCACCTGGTCGTGCCCGAGGCCGGCACGAGCGTGCCGCTGCCCGAGCCCGCCGAGGTCGTCGCCGGCCTGCCGATCCCGCAGGTCGACACCGACGACCCCGCCGCCGGCGTCCTCGCCACCACCACGGCGCTCGACCCGCGCGAGGCCATCGACGCTCTCGCGGGCGCTCCGCGGGAGTCCATCGAGGTGCGCCTGCGGATCGTCCGCGCGCGCATCGAGCTCGGCGAGTTCGTCGAAGCCCAGCGCCAGCTCCAAGCGGCCCAGTACCTGGCCATCCGCAACGGCTTCCCGCACGACTGGCGCATCGACTGGTACCGCGGCCTCATCGAACTGGCCGGCGCCCGCCCGCGCGTCGCCCACGTCGCCTTCGAGGCCGTGTACGACGACCTTCCCGGCGAGATCGCGCCGAAGCTCGCGCTCGCCGTCAGCGCCGAAGGCGTCGGCGACTACTTCGGCGCCGCGCGCTACTACGAGCTCGTCTGGCGCACCGACCGCACCTACGTGAGCGCCGCCTTCGGCCTCGCACGCGTGTACCTGGCGCAGGGCGCGCGTGCCAGCGCCGTCGAAGTGCTGGAAACCGTCCCCGCGACCTCCACGCACTACCTCGACGCCCAGGTCGCCTCCATCAAGATCAAAACCCAGACCGGCAACGCCGAACAGACCACGGTGTCCGAACAGGACCTCCTCGATGCCTCCGCCCGCCTCGAACGCCTCAACCTCGACGCGGAACGCCGCACCCGCCTGTCCGCCGAAGTCCTGGAAGCCGCCTACGACTGGCTCCGCGCTGACTCCTCGAACCCCTCGGGCACCTCCAAAGTCCTCGGCTACGCCCTCGAAGAACGCGACGTCCGCTTCGGCCTGGAACGCTGCTACCGCACCCTGGCCCGGCTCGCCGGCTCGGCGGAGGACCGCATCACCCTGGTGGACCGCGCGAACTCGATCCGCCCGCGCACCCTGACGTAACTCACCCGCCCGGCCGCGTTGGGTCCGCCTCGGTGGGCGCTGCCTCGTGCCGCCTGCGCGGGCTGGTGTAACTGTGGTGGCGCTTGCCGCGTTCGTTGCGACGTGGCGGGCGCTGCTTCGATCCGCGTGCGCAGGTTGGCGCACCTGCGGTCGGGGTTCGCCGGTGTTCGGTCTGGCTTGGTGAGGGTCGCCTCGGCACGTCTGCGCAGGCTTGGCGCACCTGCGGTGGGGCTTGCCGGTGTTTGATCTGGCTTGGCGGGGTCGTCTTGGCGCGTCTGCGCGGCTTGGCGTGCCTGCGGTCGGTGCACGCCGGTGTTCAATCTGGCTTGGTGAGGGTCGCCTCGGCACGTCTGCGCAGGCTTGGCGCACCTGCGGTCGGTGCGCGCCGGTGTTCAATCTGGCTTGGTGAGGGTCGCCTCGACACGCCTGCGCAGGTTTGGTGCACCTGCGGTGGGGTTTGCCGGTGTTTGTCCGGCTTGGCGAGGGTCGCCTTGGCGCGCGTGCGGGCTTGGTGAGCCTGCGGTCGGTGCGTGCCGGTGTTCGATCTGGCTTGGTGAGGGTCGCCTCGACACGCCTGCGCAGGTTTGGTGCACCTGCGGTGGGGTTTGCCGGTGTTTGTCCGGCTTGGCGAGGGTCGCCTTGGCGCGCGTGCGCAGGTTGGCGCACCTGGGGTCGGGGCTCGCCGACGTTCGGTTCGACTCGGCGAGCGTCTCCTTGGCAGCACGCGTTCGCGGACTGGCACAAGTGCGGTAAAGGCTCGCCGGTGGTTCGATCCAACTCGGCGAGGGTCGCCTCGGCACGTCTGCGCGGGTTGGCGAGCCTGCGGTCGGTGCGCGCCGGTGTTCGATCCGGCTTGGCGAAGGTCGCCTCCGCACGCCTGCGCACGTTGACGAAGGTGCGCTCGACTGCGGCCGGTGTTGAAACCGACGCTGCGGATGCGGCCTCGATCCGCCCGCTCACGTTGGCATGGCTCCGGTCAGCGCCCGGCGGCGTCGGATCCCACGCGGCGGGTGCTCGGCCGGCAGCCGCGAGAACTCCTGTCAGGCTGCCCGACGTAACTTCGCCGGTGTGCATGTCCGGCCGGGCTCGAACCGGCCCGGCGGGCACGACTCAAGCCGCTGCGTGATCTCAACCCGAGGCTCGACGACCAGCCCGTTTCGCCGTCGCTCGTCAGCAACGAAGCCCGGGACCAGTGGTAGAGCCCCCGCGCGCCCGCCGGCTCGACCGCGCGCGTCCCCAAACGCTGATGGCACCTTGGCCCGGCGCGGCCGCCCCCGCCTTCGTCCACTCCACGACTTCGACCCTCCGGGTGACCGTCAGCCCGCGCGCCGATCACCCGGCGAGACTGCCGCCCCACACCCCCTCATCCGTAGTTGTCCACAGCATGCCCAAGTTGTGGACAACTCGGCCTCCAATCCGCTCAACCAGCGTTTTTGTCGGTGGCCAAAGGTAGAATGGATCCGGGGACGCCCCCCTGGGGAGGGCGGGGGCTCGTCCGCCGAGCCGCAGGGCCGCGGCAGCCCGGCCAAGGCCGTCACGCGCGATCAGGCCGGAGGTCAGGGGTTGATCTCCCACTCCTCATCACGCTGCCGCTTCTGCTTCTCGCGGGCGTCGGCCAGCTTCTGCAGCGCCGTGGAGTCACCGTGGGTGGTGAAGTGCTCGAAGCCGACCGCCACGAACAGGGCGCGGGCAGTCACCGCGATGAGGCCGTCGGGGGAGTCGAGGTGACCGTCGGCGCTCACGTAGATCTTGCGGCCCGCCGTGCCGTCCAGACGGGCTTCGATGTGCAGCGTCGAGCCGACGGGCACGGGGCGGCGGAAGTCGGTCTCGAGCTTGCCCGTCACGGCGGGCCGCCGCAGCAGATTGCCGACCGCCGAGCCCAGGGCCTCGTCGAACGCGCACGCCAGCAGCCCGCCGTGGGCGAGGCCGGGCGCGCCCTGGTGGGCGGGCGTCACGGTGAACTTGGAGAGCACCGTGTGCCCCTCCCCGACGACCGAGCGCAGGCGCAGGCCCGCGTCGATCTCGTCGCCGCAGCCGAAGCACTCGTCGAAGTGCACGCCCAGTTCGGTGCCAGGCGATGGGGCCTTCGGGTGCAGCGCGGGAGGCTCCACGGACACCGGCGGCCACGGTCCTGAAACACGACTCATGCGCTGACGTTAACCCGCCAGTAGCCGTTCGGGGTACGCAGCCTGACCTGCGACGCGCGTTTTCCTCGGCGCACAGTAGTCGGAAAATTCCGGACGGTAGATATTTCGCGACTCACGCTGCCGATTAATCCACGCGGGACGAGACTCGGGAAATGAGCTGTTTCGGAGCTACTGGGTCGCGTACGAGGAGGTCGTCGCGGGGATGAGTGAGGCAACGGCGAAGAAACCGGACGTGGACCAGAGAACCGTCATACGGGCGGTCTGGGCCTCCGCGATGGGTAACGCGACCGAGTGGTACGACTACGGCGTCTTCACCTCGGGTGCGATCGCGACGAGCATCGGCACGGTGTTCTTCCCCGGCGAGGGCAACGCCGTGCTGAAGTCGCTCGCACTGGTCGCGGTCGGGTTCATCGTGCGGCCGTTCGGCGGAGCGTTCTTCGGTCCGCTGGGCGACAAACTGGGACGCCAGAAGGTTCTCGCGATCACGATCCTGCTGATGTCGGGCTGCACCTTCCTGGTGGGCGTGCTCCCGACGTACGCGGGCGGCTACAGCATGGGCATCGGCGCGCCGATCGCGATCCTGTTGCTGCGCTTGATCCAGGGCTTCTCCACAGGTGGTGAATACGGCGGCGCGGCAACGTTCATCGCCGAGTACGCACCGACGAAACGCCGTGGTTTCTTCGGATCCTTCCTCGAGTTCGGGACGCTGAGCGGCTACGTGCTGGGCAACATCGTCGTGCTCGCGGTCACGCTGTCGCTGCCGATGGATCAGGTCGAGGCGTGGGGCTGGCGGATCCCGTTCTTCGTCGCGCTGCCGCTTGGCCTCATCGGTCTGTACCTGCGGTCGCGGCTCGAGGACACGCCGGAGTTCAAGCGGCTCGAGGCGGCCGGCGAGAAGCCGAAGAAGGCGCCGCTGAAGGAGACGTTCACCCGCAACTGGCGGATGATCCTCAACCTCATCGGCATCGTGCTGCTGTTGAACATCGCGGACTACATGCTGCTGACGACGATGCCGACGTACTTCACGGACACGTTGCACATCAACGACAACACCTCGACGTTGATCATCATCGGCGTCGAACTGGTGCAGATGGCGATCATCCTGCCGCTGGGCGGGCTGTCCGACCGCATCGGCCGCAAGCCGCTGCTGCTGACGGCGGCGATCGGGTTCCTGGTGCTGAGCTGGCCGTGCATCAAGCTGATGCAGTCCGGCAGCATCCTGTGGCTGATCGTCGGGTTCGGCATCGTCGCGCTGCTGCTGGTGCTGATGCTTGCCGTGATCGGCTCGACGTTCCCGGCGATGTTCCCGACACGCGTGCGGTACGGCTCGTTCGCCATCGGTTACAACGTGTCGACCTCGCTGTTCGGCGGGACCTGTGGTGTCGTCGTGACGGCCCTGATCCAGAGCACCGGCAACAAGGACTGGCCGGCGTACTACCTGATCATCGCCGCCGCGATCGCGCTGATCCCGATCATCAAGATCCCGGAGACCTCGCGGGTGCCGATCGAGCAGATCGACACCTCCGACACGGGCGGCAAGCTGGCCGGCGCCACCCGCTGAGTTCCGCTCGACGAGAAACGGCCCGCCCCTGCTTCGGGGGCGGGCCGTTTCCTTTGTAGACAGTCGATCAGCTCGGCTCAGCCGGCTGACTCGGCTTGCTGGGCTCAGCGCACCTCGGCGACAGCCTGGGCCGGACGGGGAGCGAAGCGCTTCCGCGACCAGATCGCCAGCCCACCGGCGATACCAACAGCTACTACGGTTTCCATGATCAGCGCCGCGAACACCATTTGCTTCCTCCTCGAGTTCTCGGGCCGGCTGCGCCGGCTGAGCAACGGACCTTGTCGACGATCCGCGTGACCGCCACAGGGAACATCGCCACGTAAGCCGCGGATATTTCGCCGAAAACCCACCTGATGAGCGTGACGTCGGACACCCTCCTGTCGAGGGGTAACAGGGGCCTGAACAGCGGAAAGGCCCTCACTGAGTGAGATGTCCAGACCAAATTTTCGTCGCGTTCGTCCGGCTCGGTTCACGCCCGGTCGTCTCACTCCCGCGGCGCCGGATTGGTCCGCCCACCGCCGCGGCTGCGGTACGAACGGTCCCCTCACGCGACCGGGAACGAGCGGTCCTCTCGCGCCGCCGGTACGAACGTTCCAGCCGTGCTCCCGACCGAATTGGTCCACCCACACGCCGCCCAGCGCGACTGGACCAATCATGCGCGCGGCTGGCACCACAGCTCCCTTCGTGACTGCCAGTCGCCGCACAGCAGGAAGGCCGTCGATCGCAGGTTGTGCGCGCGCGCGCCGAAATAGCGCGCGAACTCGCCGTCCCACGGCGAGCCCGGCCCGGACCTCGGACGCGAGCGCGAGATACCTTCGCGATCAGCTCCAGATCGCCGGCAGGTTCGCCTCGCCCGTCGGGCCTGCGGGGATCGCGGTCGGCACGCGGACCTGGCCGGGCGCCGGCGTCGGCAGCGACGGGACGGCCGTCGGCGGTGCCACCTCCGTCGGGCGCTGCGCGGGCAACGTCGGCGCGGTCGGCAGGGCGGTGGCCGGCGGCTGGGCGGGCAGCGTCGGGGCCGTCGGCTGGGTGGTGGCGGGCGGAGCCTGAACCGGCGCCGGCTGCGCGAACGCCACCGCCCCGCCCGTCACGGCGCCCCCGGCCAGCAGCACCGCACCCACACTCAACGCGAAACGAATACGCAAGACATCTCCTCGACTCGGGCGGGCACCCGCGGCGCCCCTTCTGCCGGTAGCCATGCGGGCGCCACCCATTCGGGTTGCTTCGACTTTTCCCGATCCCCACGGGACCGTTCGCCCGCGAAAAAACGGCCGGGCGGCCCCTCAACGGGGACCACCCGGCCGTCTGCCGCGAAACCGTCAGGCGAGCGCGGAGAGCTTGCTCCACGAAGCCCAGTCGTACGTCCAGTCGCTGTAGTCGCCGTCCTTGGAGGTCAGCGTCTGCGTGCTGCCCGTGATCTCCACCGGGTCACCGGGGAGCACGCTGTCGTAGTAGATCTTCGCGTTGGCCGGCGACAGGTTCAGACAGCCGTGCGAGATGTTCTTCTTGCCCTGCGCCCAGACGGAGCCGGCGAGCCCGTGGATGAACTCGCCGTTGTTGGAGATCCGGACGGCCCACGGCACGTTCACGTCGGTGTAGCCGTAGCGCGGGTTGCTCATCGAGTACGTCGCGTGCTTCGACATCACCACGTGCACCCCGCTGTGGGTGACGCGGCCCGGGTCGGAGTCCAGGCCGTAGCTGACCGGGAAGTCCATGACCTGTTTGCCATCGCGGATCACCTGCATGCGGTGCTGCTGGGTGTTGCCCTTGACGATCTGCGAACGCCCGATCGTGAAGGTCGCCGAGACGTCCTGGCGCCCGTAGGTGCCGTTGCCCATCGCGACGCCGTAGATGTTCGCGTTGACCTTCACCGTCGTGCCGGGCTGGAAGTACTCCTTCGGGCGCCAGTGCACGGAGGTGTCACCGTTGAGCCAGGCCCACGAGCCCTCCGTCTTCGGCGTCGTCTCCACCGACAGCGCCTTCTCGACGGCCGCCTTGTCCTTCACCGCGCTCGGGAAGGTCAGGGCGATCGGCATCGCGATGCCGTAGGTCTGGCCGTCGCCGACGTTCAGGCTGCCGGCCATCTGCCGCCGGGGCTTCACGGTGGTGAAGGCGCCGCCGATCTGCACCTGCTTGCCGTCGTTGCCCATCGCCTGGCCCGACCAGGTGTACGTCTTGTTGTAACCGAGGTCCTCGGTCGTGCTCCAGCTCTTCTTGTCCGCCGACGGCTGGCCCTCCACCTGCTTGCCGTCGGGGTTCGTGAGCGTGACGGAGCCGAGCGTGCCGTCCGCGACGCTCACCTTCACCGGATCACCCGGCGACACGTCCTTCGCGCCCGCAGCGGGCGACAGCGTGATGCTCGCCGGCTTCGCGACGGGCGCTTCCTTCGTGGGACCCCCGCCGGCAGCACCGCTCGCGCTCACCGTCGCCGGGTCGCTGCTGCACGCCCCGAGCGCCAGCGCGGCCACGACCCCCAGCACCGCGAGGCCAGCGCGGCGGCGTGCGAAGTGTCGGATAGTCACACTGATCCCCAATCTCCCCTGGACAACCCCAACCACCCAGACGTCCCGACGAGCTCGACGTTGATCGATTGGGTGGTGACCAATGTCACAACGCCTGTGGGGCGGTGACGCACGACGTTCGACCGGCTTCGTTACGTGCATCGGCGAAGTCGGTCGATCTCCGGCATTGCCGCGCTCAGTAAGCCTAACCGGCGAGTCCGACAGCGCTGCGTAGGCGGCGATACGACGTTCCGGTGACGTGCGGGTCTGTGAACCGATCCAAGAGATCACAGGCTTCAGATTTGGCCAGATCCCGGTAGGCTGCTCAGCAGGCCGTCGTTTTGCGTGTTCGTGGCTTCACACTCGCGGAACTTCCGACGCGAGCCGTGGGGCCCTACAGCTCTTCGCTCCTCTCGTTGGAACCGCCCGGGATGGCCGGGGTGCCGCTTCGGTGGCATTCGAAGCGGATGTTTTTGCGAGGAGTACAGCGGTGGCGCAAGGCACTGTGAAGTGGTTCAACGCGGAGAAGGGCTTCGGCTTCATCGCGCAGGACGGCGGCGAAGGCGACGTGTTCGTTCACTACTCGGAGATCGAGGGCCGCGGTTTCCGCACCCTCGAGGAGAACCAGCGAGTGGAGTTCGAGGTCGGCCAGGGTCAGAAGGGGCCGCAGGCCCAGAAGGTTCGCGCGATCTGACACAGGCCCAGCGCGTTTTCTCAGGCCTGATTGGGGCCCCCGGCGAGTGATCGCCGGGGGTTCTTCTTTTTGTTGTAGGGGTTGAGGTTGTCTGTGAGATGTGCGCGTCTTCCGGTGAAGCCGTCCGCTCTACTGTGAGTAGAGCGGTGGGCTTCGCGCAGGCTACACGGTTCTACTTTCGGTACCAGTGAGGGATGAGTGATTCTGCTGGGGTGCAAGTGGGGAAGCCCGATTAGGCCAACCGGTGGTCGAATTCGTCCGATTCCAGGACGCGTCGCGAGTGGCCCGGTCGGCGGTTGTGTACCGGCCACGAGCGGTCCCTTCGCACTCAGGCGGCGCGCGATTAGTCCTCTCGATCGCGTGGCTTTGCGCGAACGGCCCCATCGCTCACCCGCGCGCGTGCACCAGCTCACGAAAGAAGCCCCCGGCGACAACACGCCGGGGGCTTCTGGGGTCAGTGTCAGCGAACCGGACCGCCCGGCCGCTGGGCGAACGTCAGCGTGGAAGCAGTGGACCGTCGAACGAGCCGGCCGGGAAGCTGTACTCGTCGGTCAACGCATCGGACTCGCGGCGGCTTTGCGCGGACGACGCCTGGCCCTCCCAGGAGAGTCGTTCAAGGATCCACTCCATCGCGAGGGCCTGGGGCGAGATGTCGCGCTCGGCGGCGAGCTCTTTGAGCTGCTGGGACGCGATGAGGTTCATCCGCACCTGGTAGACCTGCGCTTCGCCGAAGCGCTTGCCGGTGCCGGTGCTTTCGGGGTCGGCGTCCGGGGCGAGGGCCGCGAGGTAGCTGGTGAGCTCCTTGTCCTCGACGACTTCGTCGCCCACCGGCTTGGCGGCGTTGCGGTGCCGTCCGGCGGGGACGGCCTTGAGGTTCGTACGGCTGCCGAGGCGGCCGAGTGAGGGAAGAGGCACCCGCACACGATAACGGTTAGGTCTCGGCAAACAAACCACTGTGAGACACGACACAAGCAATTCGCTGCCCGTTAAGCGCATTCGACCACCTGACCGGCCCAGCAGATAAACAACGTTCAACGACTGTCTGTTGATGTCGTTGATCACGCTGCGGCAAGTGAACGAATCACCAGGTCGCCGCGCGAAACCGCAGAAATGGAGAGACCCCCGCGCCAGGGGGAGGAACGCGGGGGTCGGAGGGGATCTCCACAGGCGCTGACCGGGGGTGTGTCAGCACCATCGATTGTTGCACGAGTTCCCGGCTTCGGCGAGTGGGAGCGGTGAGAAATCCGCTCTCTGGTTCACATTCACCATCTCGTGAATGCATTGCACGATTGCTCTGGGTTGTGCGGAGAGTGTTCCCAGGTTCACTCTCCGGGGGGCTGCCCGTTGCGCTCGGCTCTGGTTAGCCTCGCGGCCAGTTGTTCCGAACCGGGCGGAGGGGCCATGAGCGGTTCTGTGGAAGTTCGACAGTTCCTCCTTCGGTACGAAGGTGCCGACGGAGGCAGCACATCGCTGGCCGGTGGTGTGCCGGCGCAGCGCGGGGCCAACGACGCCCAGCGCGTCTCCGACGACCAGGTGCGCCGGGCGCGCCTCGCGGTCGCGAACGGGGCCCTCGGGGTCGAAGACTGCACCCAGTTGCTCGAGATGTTGGGGCTGGACCTCGACGAGAGCGGTCAGGCGCCCGTGCAGCGCTGATCTCCTGAACGTGGCGGGACCGGTCGCGCCTGAGCGCGGCCGGCCCCCGTTTTCTGCTCAGGTTCCTCGCCGCGGCTTTGGTAACAGTGTTCTTTTTAGCGGCATGGAACTGGCGACGGCAATCGCGCGGGACATCCGCAGTGTGGTGCAGTCGGTGGGCGGGGCGTTCATGACGTCGCCTGAGCTAGCCGAGGTCGAGGCGGCGGCCGGGCTGCCGCCTCGCACGCTTTACGTGCGCGGCCGCTCGGCGGTGCTCGGCGACGTGCCACCGGTGGTGGCGGCGGAGGCGTTCGGCATCTTCCCGAAGTGGCTGTTCGACCTGGCGCTACCGGCAGCCTCGGCGGTGCTCGACGTGCCGGCGTCCGTGCGCGTATACGTCGGGGGTCTCGCGCGGTGGTCGCGCAACCACCTCACGGACATCGAATCGCCGCGCGAGCTCGCCGATTTGCTACTACGCGTGACGAATGCCGCCGACGCGAGTGGATTGGTGCTGTTCGCCGGCTGGCGCGAGGTCCCGCCGCCCGCCGGCGACGTCGAACGCCTCGGCTTCGCCCTCATGCTCTTCCGCGAACTCCGGGGCGGCCTCCACTTCGCCGCGCTGCGCGCCTCGGGGCTCTCGGTGCCGGAGGCCGTCGTAGTCGACCCGGAGGGTGGCCATGGCCGGCTCCTGCGCACGGCGTGGCCGGCCGAGGATGCCGACGCCCTCATCGCCACGGCTCGCCCCGACGCCGCGCGGCGGTGGCAAACCGCCGAAACCCTCACCGACATCGACGAGCTCTTCGCCGCGGCCCTGTCTTGCGCCGAGATCGACGAGCTGGCGCGTAGGCTGGCGTCGTTGGACCGTTCTCGCAGGTCCTGACCCTTGCGGGAGTGTTAGTCACCCCCCGGTGCAGGGCCGTGGTGGCGTGCCCTATGCTTGTAATCGCTCCCGGGGGAACCTGAGAGCGCGGTCGGTCGGTTCGCCGAAACCGGCTGGGCTCCCATCGTTCAGTGGCCTAGGACTCCGCCCTTTCAAGGCGGCAACGCGGGTTCGAATCCCGTTGGGAGTACGCAGTACCAAGCAAGGCCCTGTGGCGCAGTTGGTTAGCGCGTCGCCCTGTCACGGCGAAGGTCGCGGGTTCGAGTCCCGTCAGGGTCGCAAGATCGTTCGGCTCCTAGCCGGCGTTCCCGGCCAGGTAGCTCAGTTGGTACGAGCGTCCGCCTGAAAAGCGGAAGGTCGCCGGTTCGACCCCGGCCCTGGCCACAACGGTTTACCTGCGAAAACAGCCCCCATCTGCACGGATGGGGGCTGTTTCGTTGGTGGCCCGTCTCAGTTCCGGCCTCAGCCGGCCTTCCAGAAGAAGCCGTTGATCTGCTGCGCGACGTTTGCCTGCATGCCTCGGCTGAACATCGGGCGAACCACCATGTGTGCCCTTCGGTTTTTCGCATGGATCGGCCGGCGCGTCACCAACTACGCCGCGCCAGGCGCGTTGGTCGGCATCCAGGCCGGCAGCGTCCACGGCGCCACCGTGGTCATGAACGGATCCGGCGAGCGCTGTCACACCTTTCACTCTGTCACTCCAGAGCGTTTGACCTGTAAATAGGTGTGACAGGGTGCGACATCCAACCTGCAGCGGCTCGCCTATCAGTGGAAATCCAGCAGCGTCTCGAAGCGAGCGGCGAGTACAGTTTATGTCACCGTCGATGATCACACTCAGGATTCCGGCGCCGTGATCGCGCGCGATCCGGAGCGTGAGTTCGGTCGTCCCCACGACCGGATATTCGAACCATGTGTCGGGCGGGAGGTCTGCGTCCGTCTCGGGGATGCCAGCTTCCAGGGCGCCGTTGTCGAGATCGTCCCAGCGGTAGTGGGCGAGCGCGGCGATGTATTCGACGACCTTGGTGAGGTTGTCGTCGAGAATCCAGCCGCCTACCCGATGCACGCGGAGGATCATCCTCCATGCCGCCTCCGTCGTGCATTCGTATTCGGCACGAGAGCGCTCGGCGCGGATGCGGCCAACTGGTCGCCAGCTACCGACCGTGCACGTGATGGGGAGTGACACCCAGGACTGGTCGCGAGTGTCACACCTGTCACTCTATGGCCTCCGAACTGGTAAATGGGTGTGACACCTGGTGTGACAGTCTTTCCCCACACTAACGGTATGTCACAGGTGTCTCAGAAGAGGCTGGAACAGAAGGGGGTGAAGGCCGCGCCCCTCTGTTGCAGCCTCTTTGCCGTCTCAATCTCCGTCTCAGTTCACCCGCGGTCAAACGAGTTCAAGCCCGGTTGTAGATGCGCTCTGACCTGGGATTTCGGCCTTGCTTGATCGCGTCCGAACGGTCTTGCGTAGAACTGAAAAGCGGAAGGTCGCCGGTTCGACCCCGGCCCTGGCCACAACGGTTTACCTGCGAAAACAGGCCCCCAACCCGACCGGGTGGGGCCGGTTTCGTATCCAGGGTCTCAATGAGGGTCTCACGCCGCTTCCTTCCAGAAGTACTTGTTCAGCGGAGTGCGAAGCGGCGCCAGTGCATTGCCCAGCTGAAGCAGTTCGCGCAAGTTCTTGTGCGGGCCGCCGATGAATTCGGGCAGCGCGGGTCGTTGCAGCCGGCGCGCGACGAACGACCAGGCCGTCGAGTCGTCGGAGACAGTGAAGTGTCCGTGCTCGCGCAGGCCCGTGAGGTTGAAACCCGAACCCGTGCCGGCGTGTGAGCCGATGTCGTGCAGGGCTTGCAGGGTCTGCCCGGCCTCCTCCATGCCCTGGCGGCAGCAGACCGATCCGATGCGTCGAGCGGTTCGCGGGTCGCGCTGGTGCGCGCTTGACACTGATCGCATGCGGATGAACTCGCGAGCGTGGCCCGACCGCTTCGATGAGGTCCCTTGGGTCGAGATCGCCGCTCGGTTTCACGAGCTGGCCGCGAAGCACTCGGAGTACTGCCATTTGGCAGACATCGCCGACAGTGTTCTGACCTGCGAAGGTGAGCAACGCCTGGCACGGCTCACGGCTTCGTGGTCATGGTGGTGGGGCTGCCGGTTGCTGCGGCGTGGCGGGGTGCGGGGCGCTGCGTCTGGCGAGCAGGCCGGCGAGAAACATGACGAGGACGGCGATTCCCGCGCCGCACAACGTCCAGAGGACGCGGTAGCCCTCGGCGGAGTAGTCGGAGGGCTGGGGGAGGTCCACCAGGATCAGCACTCCCGTGGCGATGGCGGCGCAGTACAGCGCGTAGTTCCAGAAACGGATCGCGCAGCCGTGCATCAAAATGATCAGCGCAACCACTTCGAGGCCGCGGCTGACGGCGGCCAGTTCGGGTCCGTGTTCGCTCGCCGGTATCAGCAGGACCACCGCGGCCGCGGCGGCGCCGAGCAGGGCGCCGGCCAGGCGCTGCGCGGCCACGAGCGTGCCCTGCGCCAAGCTCGGTTTCATCGCGACGATGGCCGCGATCGGCATCCAGTAACCGTGCGACAACTCCAGTCCGAACGCGATCGCGACGGTACCTCCGATGACCACGGCGCGGATCACCGCGAACATGATCAGTGGCCGGGTCAGCCCGTGTCGCGACGTGTCACCGGGCAGCTCCGCGACCACCTGGGGCCGGTCCCGGCGCCCGTGGATCAGCCACCCGATGAACGTCACCGCGATCCACAGCGCCGCCCCCCCGGCCCACGCAAGCACCTGGAGCCAGGTGTGACTGGTGATGTCTGCCTGGTGGAGGGCGAACGCCGCGCCGACGGCGATGATGAACCAGATGTCGAGGAGCAGGGACGCAACGAACCTGTGCACCCCGAAGGTGAGCGTCAAGCTCGCCGCCAGCGTGACCGCGAACGCTGCGAGCGCGACCCAGCCCCAACCGCTCCCGCCGAGACCGAACCCGAGCGCGGTCAACGCCGCGCCGATCAACACGAAGACCGCGATGCGCGCGGCACGGTTCCCGTAGCCACCGCCCGGGTCGGACAGCGCTGCGAACAACGCGCCGAACAGCGCGCTCAGCAGGTATTCCTCGTCCCCAATGGCCCAGAACACGACCAGCGGCACCAGCGCGACGTCCACGAACAGCACCGCTCGCGGCCAGTTGATCCCCGCGGGATCGAGCGCGAACACCTTCGACAGCGGCCCCGCCCGCGTCCGCCGGTGAACGGGCCGCGTGCTCGCACTGGCCATGATCGCTTCACCCACCTTCGCCTCGACGGTGCTCAGCCCCGCGCCTGCCCGAACAAGCACCCAGCGTCTCCCGGCACCACAGGCCACGGACAAGGGCCGAAAGCCCATTTCGCCGGACCTCCCGTTCAGGGTGACCCGCCGGGCGGACAACTTCCGCCGCCGGCCACGAGTCCGCCGCGGACGTCCGGCGGTTCCGTCGCCAACGGACCGTCGCTGCGATCATCGACGACACACTCACCACTGCACCGGCCCGCGCCCGGGGCACATCGTGCTGCCGCGGCGCGGACCGAAAAGCGGAAGGTTCGCCAGTTCGCCCGCGGCCGTGGCCACCGATGAAGACGCAGGTCAGGGGGTTGCTCGCGTGCGTTCGGTGCCCGGCGAGCTGCTTGCCATCCCGGGGTGTGGCGGCGACTCCGGTTTCCTCGGCTTGGTCGAGCGGTTGCTCCTGGTTGCGCCACCACCGCAGCGGCCCAGCCGAGCGCGCGAAGCCGAGTCCGCGGGGTGGTTGTCATGACGGTCGCGGTTTTCGTCAGGCGACCGGAGCTTCCCTGCGATCGCTTGCTCGACGGGTCCTTTTCGGTTGACGCGGTCGGACATCAGTGACGGTCCGATGGCGTTCATCACGCGCGCGCGGTCGTGGGGCAGGTAGGCGTTCAGCGTCAGGAGTACGCGGTTGCCGTCGGCGTCCCTGAGCTCGAGTCGCCAGAGTCGCGCCTGTCCTCTGCTTCGGGCGTGCACGGACACCAGCCGGTCGAGCGAAACGCGGCGCCACGCGCATACCCCGCGGATCGAGAGGCGGTTTCCCCCAACGATGACGCGATTTCGCAGAACGGCGGCGGAAAGGACCTTGCATGCCGACCGCCAACGCCAGCCAGACCACCCGACCCGAGCACATCCATCGGGGCGAGCGCTGCCGGCTCGACGAGCGGTGTTCCAGTCAAGGCTCACCATCTTGGCGCGGCGGCGACGACACGCGGCAGGTCCTCGGCTTTGCGGGAGCGAGCGGGTTCCATGCTTGCCTCCTCGACGTTCGCCGCCATGGCGACCGGAATACGGGGGAGCCGCCACCGGAGGCGGTGAAGTGTCGGTTCGAGCGGGTGCCCCATGATCGCCGGTTGCGGGGGAGGATGGGTGGTATGGCGCCAGAAGACTTCAGCCACCTGTCGTTGCGGAGCATTGCGCACCAGGTCAGGTCCGAGCTGGCGGCCGCCGGGCTGCCGGTGACGCCGGAGGACCCGCCGCCGGGTACGGCGGGTGCGCAGGTGGCAATCGACGTGGCGGGCAACCGCGTCACGGTCGGCTGGGAGACCCACGCCATCCTCCGCGACGCCGCCCACGACGCCTGGGGCGACGACCCGTTCGGCAAGGGCGCGGAGCTCGCCGCCTTCACGCGCCTGCGCACCACGATCCACACCACGATGCGCGACTCGATGTCCACGATCCTGACCGCGGCCGGCTTCGAGGTCGTCAAGGCGACCGAACAGCTCCACGTCCTGCGCCGCCTGGAGATGTCCCCGTGGCAGGCCCGCCGCGACGCGCACTTCGACAGCCGGCACGAGCGGAAGGTCACCACCTGGCGGCAGCGCGAAGAGGGCTGAAGCTCACCACCGGGCGGCCACCAGCGGTTGCTCGACGTGCCGTGGCACGAGCGTCGCCACCGCGACGGCCAGGACGTAGGTGACGCCGGCGATCACCACGGCCAGCCGGAAGCCCGGGAGGAACGCGCCGCCGACGAACGAGCCGAGCAGGGCGATGCCGAGCGCGCCGCCGACCTGGCGGCCGGCGTTCAGGGCGTCGGAGGCGATGCCGGCGCGTTCGGGCGGCACGTCTTCGACGACGGCAGCCGTCGCCGCGGGCATGGTGAACGAAATGCCGATGCCCGCAGCGGCGATCGGGGCGGCCAGGGCCGGGTACGAGAAGCCCTCGTGGACCACGGTCAGCGCGAAGAACCGTGCTGCGCCCACTGAGAGGCCGATCAACATCGGCAACCGCGGGCCGAAGCGGGCGGTGAGGCGGCCGCCGACCCACGAACCCACCGCGATCACGCCGGTCTGGGGCAGCAGGGCCAAACCTGTGACGAGCGGCGAGAGCTGGCGCACCTGCTGGGGGTAGAGGGTCAAGATGAACAGCTGCCCGTAGCAACCCAGATTCATCAACAGGCCCACGGTCGTCGCCGAGACGGCAACGGCTGCGGAACAGCGTGGGCAGCAGCATGGGGTCGGCGCCGCGCCGCTCGATCACCACGAACGACCCCGCCCCCACGACGAACGCGGCGAACAGCGCCAGCGTGCCCGGCGCACCCGGCCCCGATTGCCCCGCCTGCACCAACGCCGCCGTCAGGCACACCAGCGCGACGACCGCAGCGGCCTGACCCCAGCCGTCGAACCGGCGCCGGCGGGCGCGGTCCCGGCCGGCGCGCACGTGGCGCCACACCATCAGCAGACCGACGACGCCGATCGGCACGTTCACCGCGAACAGCCAGCGCCAGCCGAGCGTGCCGGCGAGCACACCACCCAGCAACCGACCGCACCCGGACGCGACACCTCCGACCATGGCCCGCACACCGATCGCCCGGGCGCGCTCCCGGTCGTCGTAACTGGGCGAACCAGTGACAGGGACGAGGGCACCAAGCCTCGGCGCCGATGCCTTGCACCGCACGCGCCGCGATGAGCGCGCCGAGGCTCGGCGCCAGCGCGCACGCCAGCGACGCCACGACGAACACCGCCAGCCCGGTCCGGAACACCACGCGTCCCCCGAGCCGATCCCCGAACCACCCGGCGGACAACAGCAACGCGGCGAACACCACCGTGTACGCGTCGGCCACCCACTGCCGCCCGCGACCGTCGTCCCGAACTCAGCCCCCAGCTTCGGCAACGTGACGTTGACGATCGTCGCGTCGACGATGACCATGAACCAGTCGAAGCACAGCGAGACCAGCGGCAGCTTCTCGAACTTCGCGTCGGTCATCGGCTGCGGGTACCCGGACGCGCGGCGGAGAACCGGCCCCCGCGCGCGTCGCCGACGCGGGCACCGAAGTGCTGCAAGCGACTACACCCAGCACTTCGGGAGTACCCGTCCCGGCGTGGTGGCGGAACCGGGGGCGAGATGACGGTCTACGACGAAATCGGACGCGACTACTCGCGCGGGAGGCGCACGGATCCCCGCTGGATGGCGCGCATCACCGATGCCGTCGGAACCGCCGGCGTCGTGGTGGACGTCGGGGCGGGCACGGGGTCGTACGAGCCGCGCGCGACGGTGCTCGCGGTCGAGCCGTCGCTCGAGATGATCGGGCAGCGTGGCGCGACGCCGCCGGCGGTGCAGGCTGTGGCGGAGCGGTTGCCGGTCAGGGACGACGCGGCGGAGGTGGCGCTGGCCGTGTTGACCGTGCACCACTGGACGGACTGGCGGCGCGGGCTGGCGGAGTTGCGCCGGATCGCGAGCAAGCAGGTCGTGCTCGCGTATGACCCGCGCAAGCACGTCGAGTTCTGGGTGACGCGGGAGTACGTGCCGGAGATCGCCGGGCTGGAGCGCGGGCGGCCGGGAGCCGACGAGATCGCCGAAGAGCTCGGGGCGGACCGCATCGAGGTGCTGCCCGTGCCGTGGGATTTCACCGACGGGGTCTTCCCGGCGTATTGGCGCAGGCCCGAGGCGTACCTCGACGAGCGGGTACGGCGGAACTCCTCGGCGTTCGCGCAGACCGACCCGGAGGCCGTCTGGCGCGGTATCACGAAACTGAAGCGGGACCTCGCGGACGGGACCTGGCACCGAAACCACGCCGGTCTCCTGGACCAGCAGGAGATCGACGTGGGCTTCCGGTTGATCACCAGCCGGGCGTAGGCGGCGGCAACGGCTTGATCGGCCATCGAAATTCGGCTGGGAAGGCGTGTCCGGAAGTCCGCGCCCGCTCCGACTCCTCGGCGAAACCGGCACCAATGGACGAAGGAGCAAACCATGAAGTACACACTCACCCTCCACCTGGACCCCGCCCTGTGGGAGACGCTGCCGGAGGCCGCCAAGCAGGAGATCGGCGACGGGCACGGCGCGTTCCTCAAGCGCCACGCCGCCGAGATCGTCGGGACGCAGGCGTTGGGCGAGCCGGCGAGCAGCAAGACCGTGCGGGTGCGCGACGGGAAGCCGAGCAGCGAACAGGGCCTGGCCAGCCAGGGGCAGACGTTCTTCTGCGGCTACTACGTGGTGGACGTCGAGAACGAGGCCCGCGCCGTGGAGCTCGCCGCCGAGATCCCGGACGCGAAGTACACCGCGGTCGAGGTGCGGCCGATCGTGTTCGAGGCCTGACGGCCTTGACCTGCACCATGGTCGAGGTTGCACCCTGGTCACCATGACCGGGGAGTGGCACATCGGCGCGGTGGACCTTACCGCGTACCTGCGGCGGGTCGGGCGGCCGGAGGAAAACCCTTCGGCCGCCGCGCTGACTGCGCTGGCCAGGGCGCACGTGGAGACAATCCCGTTCGAGAACGTGGACGTCGTGCTCAAGCGGCACCGGGGGATCGGGCTCGACGTGGTGAGTGAGAAGCTCGTGGGACGGCGGCGCGGGGGCTACTGCTACGAACAGGCCGGCCTCTTCGCCGCCGTCGCCGAGCGGCTGGGGTACGAGGTGCAGCGGACGGCCGCGCGGGTGCAGCCGCGGCGCGGCGGGCCGTACACGCACATGACCCTGATCGTGACCGTGGACGGCGCGAAGCACCTCGTGGACGTCGGGTTCGGCGCGGGGATCCTGGTGCCGATGCCGCTCGCCGACGGCGCCGTGGTGGACCAGGCAGGCTGGCCACACCGGCTCGTCGAACGCGACGGCTGGTGGATCCTGCAGAAACGGACCGACGACGGCTGGGACGACCTGCACGAGTTCCTGCCGAAGGTCCACAGTGAACCGCTGGACTACGAGGTCTTCCACCACTACACGTCGACGCACCCGAACTCGCCGTTCACCGGGCGGCTGGTGATCATGCGGCTCGAACCGGGCCGCTTCCGGCGCCTGCTCGGGCGCGAACTCACGGAAGAACGCCCCGACGGCAGCGGCGAAACCCGGACGATCGAACCCCAGGATCTCGAGAAGACGTTGCAGGACTTGGACATCGAGCTCGTGCGAGACGAGCTCGAAGCATTGCTGGAGGTGTACTGACCAGCGGGCGGCGGCTACTGGCCGAAGAGCTCGGCCGCGGGCAGTGGACGGCCCAGGTGGTAACCCTGGGCCTGGTCGCAGCCGAGTTCGCGCAGCAGGGACAGCTCTTCGGCCGATTCGACGCCCTCGGCGACGACGGTGAGCCCCACCGCGTGCGCCATGGTGATGATGCTCGCGACGATCGCCGCCGCGTCGCGGGATTCGGCGATGCCCGTGATGAAGGAACGGTCGATCTTGAGGGTGTCGAGGGTCAGCCGGCGCAGTTGGGCGAGCGACGAGTAACCCGTGCCGAAGTCGTCGATGGCCAGCAGCACACCGAGGGAACGCAGGGCTACCAGCACTTCTCCGGCGGCGGTTTCGTCGCGCATCAACGCGCTCTCAGTCACTTCCAGGCACAACGCGCCGGGCGGGAGGCCCGTGGTCGCGAGCGCGTCGCGGACCGCCGGCACCAGCTGCGGGTCTTCCAGCTGCCGCACGGAGAGGTTCACCTTCAGCGACAGGTCCAGTCCCAGCGCCGCCCGCTGTTCCGCCACTTCTCTTGTGGTGTCCCGGAGCACGAGCTTGCCGAGCTCGTTGATCAGCTCGCTCTCCTCGGCCAGCGGGATGAACTCGCCGGGCGAGATCGCGCCGTGCTTCGGGTGCGTCCAGCGCAGCAACGCTTCCACACCCACCATTTCGCCGCTGCTCAGGTCGACCACCGGCTGGTACGCGGGCCACAGCTGTCCGCCGTGGACGGCATTGCGCAGGTCCTGCTCCATGCGCAGCCGCCGCTGCATGCGCTCGCGCAGGGCGACGTCGAAGAACTCGTAACGCCCACGGCCCAGCGCTTTCGCCTGGTACATCGCGACATCCGCGTCGCGCAGCAGGTCTTCGGCGCTGCGCTGGTCGCCCGGGCCGACGAGCACGATGCCGATGCTCGCGTCCACGTGCAGCTCGCGCCCGCGCACCGAAATCGGCTCCGCGAGCACCGAGCGCAGGTGCCCGGCGAGCGCTCGCACCTCGGCTTCACTCGTGGCGCCGCGGGTGACGACCACGAACTCGTCACCGCCGAAGCGGCCCACCACGTCGGTCGACGCGGTGGCGCGCCGCAGCCGTTCGCCGACGATCCGCAGCACCTGGTCGCCGACGGAGTGGCCGAGTGAGTCGTTGATGACCTTGAACTTGTCGAGGTCGAGGAACAGCACCGTGGCCGGGGTGGAGCGTCCCCGCCGGTCGAGCCGGTCGAGCACGAGCGTGCGGTTGGCCAGGCGCGTCAGCGGGTCGTGGGTCGCGTCGTGGGCCAGGCGGGCGCTGATCGCGCGGCGCTCGGTGATGTCGGTGAACGACGTGACCACGGAGACGCCGACCGGGTCGTCGGTGTTGAGCAGCCGGGAGGTGAGCGAGACCCACACGTCGCGGCCGTCGGGCCGGCGCAGGCGCAGGATGAGGCCGTTCTGCGGGATCCCGGTGCGGCGGGTGGAGATCGAGGGCAGTTCGTCTTCGGGGATGCGGTGGCCTGACTCGTCGAACAGCACGAGCGTGGAGCACGGCACGCCGATGAGGGTTTCGGGGGCCGCGCCGAGGATGCGGCTCGCGGCCGGGTTCACCGACTCGATCAGGCCGTCCGGGCCCACGACCAGCACACCTTCGTCGAGCGCTGCGACCACCGTGCGGTAGTGCTGCTCCGCTCGGCGGCGCGCGGTTTCGTCGGCGCAGACGAGGACGTAGCCGTCATTCATCTCAGCTGCGGAAACCCGGATCAACAGGGTGGCGCCCCCGCGGTGGTGGTGCGTCTGCTGCACGACCCCGCCCGCCCGCCGGACCTCGCGCGGGTTCAGGTCGGCGCCGAGCACCTCCCGCACCGGACGGCCGAGTGCTTCCCCGGCCGGCCACCCGTAGACCGTCTCGGCCGCGGGGTTCCAGCTGGTCACAACCCCTTCGAGCGTGGTGGCGACGACCGCGTCGCTGACGTGCGAAACCACGGCCGCCTGCGATTTCAGCGCGCCGGCCACACCCGCGTCGCGGATCAGGACTTGCACCGCGTCGCCGGTGCGCACCGAAACGGTCTCGACCACGAACTTGCTGCCGTCCACGCGTTTCACCACGGCAGCGACGGTATCGGCCGGCTCGCCCACGCGGTCCTGGTCGGCCACGACGAAATCGGTGACCGGCCGGCCGACGACCTCGGCGGCCGAGCGCGCGCCGAGCAGGTCGAGCGCCGCGCGGTTGGCGTAGGTGAGCACGCCGGCTTCGTGGACGCAGGTGGCGTCGGTGCTCAGGTCCACGAGCACGCGGTAGCGGTCGGCCAGCTCGGCGAGATCTGCGGGAACGCCGACGAGGCCCGCAGTGGAAGCGCGGGGCAGGCGCGCGAGCTGGGCGCGCCAGGCGACGGTTCCGGCGTCGTCCGCCGGCCCGCCGGCTGGGGCGTCGGCCTCCATAGTGCGTGCGGTCCCCCTGTGTCGGCGTGTGGCCCGTCGATTACACCACCGACGGATCTCTCTGTATATGCGCTGGGGAACCTTCGTATATCACGTGCCGACGGGCTCGGCCTCCGCGAAATCCCTAGGCCGGCGCCGGTACGGCGGGCCGGGTCAACCGCGGGCCCCAGTACAAGAAGCCGAAGTGGGCCGCGCACAAGTGGCCGAGCACCGTGACCACGGAATCGAGGGTTTCCGGCGAATCGGACACCCAGACCGTCGCGATGAACAGCTCCATGGCGACCAGTGCGGCGATCCGCGCCCGGCCGCGCAGCAGGAAGACGAGAGCACCGAGTGTGGTGAAGAAGCCGTAGCTCACGCCGATGTCGAGCCAGCGGCCGGCGGTCATCGGGAGCAGACCACCGCTGATCAGGGCCATCACGGGCACCTCGGTGGCGAGGGTGGCCAGCACGTGGCCGGAGAAGAACACCAGCGCCGTGCGGCCGGCGCCGAACCGGCGTTCCAGCGGCGCGATGGCGATGGCGAAGATGAGCGCGTAGACGAGCCAGCCGCCGTCGGCGAGCCAGAGGGCGCTGGTGAGCAGCGACGTGAGCGGGCGGCGCCACAGGTTGTGGGCGTCGGTGCTCGACAGCTGCAGCAGTTTCGTGGTGACGACGGGGTCGGCGAAGCGGAGCACGAGGGTCGTGCCGAACAGGACGACGAGGTAACCGAACGTGAACGGCGTGGTCTTCGGGTTCGGCAGGGCCTTCACGGCGCTGCGCGCCACAGTGCGCCAGGTCAGTGCCACCCGGGTGGAGGCGCCTGCGCTCACGTGCCGATGCGTCCACCAGTCCCGGATGGTGACCGGTTGTCGGACGCGCAGCAGCATGGCTCCAGAATCTCCGGGCATGCTGGGAGTTTCGCTAAGGACAGCTGTGAAAGGGCTGTGATTCTCACCCGCTAGAGTGAGGCGCGCTACGCCGAATTTCTGTCATTGTTCACCCGTTCGGTGGGCCGTTGCGGTAAGAATGGACCACTCCTGGTGAAAGGCCCGCTGGTGGACGAAGAGGTTTCGGTCGCCGACCTGCTCGTGCGCGAAGGCTGGGGCGAACGCCTTCCGCCGCCGTCTCGGTCGCGCTGGCGGATGGTCGCCGTGATGCTCGCCGTGGTCGTCGGCTGCGGCGCCGCGGCCGTGCTCGTGGGCTTCGGCACCACCGCGAACGACGAGGCCTCACGCATCACCGAGATGAAGGTCATCGAGATGCCCGACCGCACCGACGGTGCCGGCGGCGTTTCCGAGAGCAACCCGCCGGCCACGATCGAAGGCAGCGGCCAGGGTTCCACCACGGCCGATGGCGACGCCGAGACCACCGAGCCGGCCGACCCGAAGATCACCTCGATCATCGACCCGCTCAACCCGCGCGGGTCGGACGCGCCCACGTCGTCCGCGAGCGAGCCCGGCACGTCGACGACATCGGACACTTCGGTCACGCCCACGGACACGTCCCAGCCCGGCCCAGGCGGTGGTGGGTCGTCGAACCAGCCGACGCCGACCACGTCGTCTTCGCACCAGCCGACGCCGACGAAGACCCCGTGTGTGCTGGGGATTCTCTGCTTCTGACGCGGTGACGCCTACGGCGCCGTGAGCAGATCCGGGTCCTTCGGCCGCCCCACGTGGTTGAAGACCAGGTTCAGCACGAACGCCAGGATCGCCGTCAGCGTGATCGGGCTCCCGCAGATCGTCTGCAGCCACGCGGGGAAGTGCTGGAAGAAGATGGACGTGCCGAAGGGGTTCGTCGCGAACGCCGGCAGCAGCCCCACACCCAGCGACACGGCGACGACGAACGAGTTGTGGTTGCCCGCGAACTCGACCTTCTTGAGGTTCTGCACGCCCACCACCGCGACCATCGCGAACATCACCACGGCGACCCCGCCGACGACGGGTTCGGGGATGGCCGCGATGGCGGCGCCCACCTTCGGCACGAGGCCCATCACCAGGAGCAGGCCACCCGTCACCGCGACGACCCACCGGCTGCGGACGCGCGTCATCTGCACCAACCCGACGTTCTGCGCGAAAGCCGTGTCGGGAAACGAATTCATGAAGCCGCCGAGGATCGCGGACAGGCCGTCGGTCGCGAGGCCGCGGGCAACGTCGGCGTCCGACGCCGGACGGCCGGTGATCTCGCCGACCGCGATGATGTCGGCGGTCGACTCGGTGAACGTCACCAGCATCACCACGCACATCGAAAGCACGGCGGCGATCGGGAACGTCGGTGCGCCGAAGTGCAGCGGTGCGGCGAGCCCGAACCAGTGCGCCTGCCCGACGCCGCCGAACTGCGTCAGCCCCAGGGGAATCGCCGCGAGGAGCCCGATCGCCAGCGCCAGCAGCGGCGCGATCTGCGCGACGAACCCGCGCAGCACCCGCGTGAACACGACGATCAGCAGCACCACGCCGAACGCGACCGCGAGGTTCACGGGCGCGGCGTAGTCCGGCGCTCCCGTGTCGTGGCCGGCGATCATCGCGGCGCCCGGGCCGAGCAGCGAGACGCCGATGACGAGCAGCAGCGTGCCGGACACCAGCGGCGGGAAGAACCGCAGCATCTTCGCGAACGGCCGCGCCAGCAGGAGCCCGAACACACCTGACGCGATCATCGAACCGTAGACGGCGGGCAGGCCGTACTGCGAGGCGATCAGGATCATCGGGTTGACGACGGTGAACGTCGCGCCCGCCACCACGGGCAGCCGCACCCCGATGAGCTTCCCGATGCCGATGGCCTGGACCAGTGTCGCGATGCCGGCGACGAAGAGGTCGGCGTTGACGAGCAACGCGATCGTCGCCGCGTCGAGCTTCAGCGCGCTGCCGACGATCAGCGGCACGGCGACCGAACCGGTGTACATGATCGCCATGTGCTGCAGGCCGAGCAGCAGCAGCCGGCCGGCGGGCAGCCCGGCGTCGACCGGGTGCGGGGCGGGTTTGGTCATGGGCGGCCCTTTCACGCGGGTCCGCGCATCTTCTCACGACGCATACCGCCGGTTTGTGTGTGACGATGCGAGCATGACTCCGCGTCCCCCCTTCCGCGCCGATCACGTCGGGAGCCTGCTGCGGCCGCCGGTCCTGCGCGAGGCCCGCCGGCGCCGCTCCGCGGGCGAAATCACCACCGAACAGCTCAAGGCCGTCGAGGACGACGCCATCCGCGACGTGGTCAAGATGCAGAAGGTCGCCGGCCTCTCCTCTGCCACCGACGGCGAGTTCCGCCGCGCGTCCTGGCACATGGACTTCATCTACTCGCTCGGCGGCATTTCGCAGAGCGACGAACGCCTCCACGTGAAGTTCCACAACCTCGCGGGCGACCTCGAGTTCAGCCCGCCGGGTCTGCAGGTCGACGGGCGCGTGCGTCTCGACGCACCGATCTTCGCCGAGCACTTCACGTTCCTGAAGTCCCACGTGGACGCCGGCATCACGCCGAAGCTGACGATCCCGTCGCCGAGCATGGTCTACTACCGCGGCGGCCGGGCGGCGGTCAGCGAAACCGTGTACCCGGATCTCGAGGAATTCTTCACCGACCTGTCGTCGGCGTACGCGGCACAGCTGTCGGCGATGGGCGAGCTGGGCTGCCAGTACCTGCAGCTCGACGACACGAGCCTCGCTTACCTCAACGACCCGGCGCAGCGGGAGCTCGTGGCCCGCATGGGCGGTGACCCGGACACGCTGCACCTGCGCAACATCAAGACGATCAACGCCGCGCTGCGGGGCAAGCCCGACGGCATGACCGTGACGACGCACTTGTGCCGCGGCAACTTCCGCTCGTCGTGGGCGGCTTCGGGCAGCTATGAGTTCGTCGCCGAGGCCGTGTTCGGCGAACTCGGCGTCGACGGGTTCTTCCTGGAATACGACGACGAACGCTCCGGTGGCTTCGAGCCGCTGCGCTTCGTCCCGCCGGGCAAGCGCGTGGTCCTCGGCCTGGTGACCACGAAACGCCCCGAGCTGGAGGACGCGGACGCGCTCGTGCGGCGCATCGAAGAGGCTTCGCGCTTCGTCGACATCGACCAGCTCTGCCTGTCCCCGCAATGCGGTTTCTCCTCGACGGAGGAAGGCAACGAGCTGACCACCGACGATCAGCTGCGCAAGCTCGAGCTCATCGTGGCGACGGCGGAACGGGTGTGGGGCCGGTGATCACTTGCGTGGTCGACTACGTGATCGACCCCGCGAAGATCACCGAGTTCGAACGCTTCGCCCACGCGTGGATGCGCCTGGTCGCCCGCGAAGGCGGCGCGCACCACGGCTACTTCCTGCCCGCGGAAGGCGCGAGCGACGAGGCCCGCGCGCTGTTCAGCTTCGAAAGCCTCGCCGCGTACGAGCAGTACCGCGCGCTGTTCGGGGTGGACCCGGAGTTCATCGCGGCCGACCGCATCCGCGACGAGTCCGGCTGCGTGGTCCGGTACCGCCGGACGTTCCTGCGCCCGCTGCTCCCGGACGACGACTAGCTCAGGCGCAGGTGGACGGCCAGCTCCGCCGCCCCGGTCAGCATCGCACGGCTGCGGGCGTCGAGCCGGGCCCGCCACGTCTGCAGGGCTTCCTCCAGCGGTCCCGCACCACCGGCGGAGCGGACCTGCGCGACGACCGCCGCGATGCGGGCCAGCGGGTAGCCGCCGCGGCGGAGCTGGTGGGCGAGGTGCGCGTCGCGGATCGCGGCCGCGTCGAAGGTGCGGTGGCCGGCGCGGCTGCGCGCCGGCCGGAGGATGCCGGCGGCCTCCCACTTGCGCAGCGTCGCCGGGTGAACGGCCAGGCGGTGGGCGAGTTCGCCGATGGACAGTGAATCCGGGTCCGCCGGCGGACCGGCGGTCAGGTCGCCCAGCGCGCAGGCGACTTCGTCGAGCGTCCGCCGGTCCCGCAGCAGCGCCGCGTGCCCTTCGTCGATCAAGCGGAACGCGACTTCGAACGCGTTTTCGTTGACGGCGCTGAGGATCCGCGCCGACACCCCGTGCCCGAAACCGGGCCGTAGCGCGAGGAACGTCCGCAGCGCCTGGGCGTGGACGGCGGTGTACAACCGGTACCCCTGCGGACCCCGCGCGGCCGCGGGCAGGATCCCGGCCTCTTCGTAGTTGCGCACGGCCTGCGTCGACAGGCCGTGTTCGCGCGCGAGGTCGGTCGGCCGCACAGCTGCCACTTTAGAAGGGTGCTTCACTGGTGCCCATGCGGCACAACGCGGAGCGGCCACCGTCGGTCGTGGAGCGGGTGTTGGACGTGCTGGGCGCGTTCAGCTCCGAACGGCCCGTGCTCACGCTCTCCGAGCTGAGCCGCCGCGCCGGCCTGCCGTTGTCGACCACGCACCGGCTCACGGCCGAACTGGTGCGCCGCGGGGCGTTGCAGCGCGACGACGAGGGGCGGTTCCGCGTCGGGCTGTGGCTGTGGGAGGTGGCGTCGCTCGCGCCGCACGGCGCGCACCTGCGGGAGAGCGCGATGCCGTTCCTCGAGGACCTCTACGAGGCCACGCACCAGAACGTGCAGCTCGCCGTGCTCGACGGCGCCGAGGTCGTGTACCTCGAACGCCTCTCCGGGCGCCGTGCGGTGAACGTGATCTCGCGCGTCGGCGGGCGGCTGCCGCTGCACGCCACGGGGGTCGGGCTGGTGCTGCTCGCCCACGCGCCCGCCGACGTCCAGGAGCAGATCCTCGCGCTGCCGCTGAAGCGCTACACCGGCAAGACCATCCATTCGCCCGAGCAGCTGCGCCGCGTGCTCGCCGACGTCCGCCGCAACGGCTACGCGGTGAGCGACGGCCAGATCGAGCTGCCGGCCCTGTCCGTCGCGGCGGCGATCCACGGGCCGTCGGACACGGTCGTCGCATCGATCTCCGTGGTCGTGCCCGCCGAAGGCACCGATCCGCTCACGCTCGTGCCCGCCGTCCGAGCGGCCGCACGCGGGATTTCCCGGACGCTCGGCGCCCCGCGCACGCTGCGGCTTTCCGAGGACGCGCACCGCGAGACACACTGACTTCTTCCACTCAGCGGAAGACGTGGTGTGCCGGGTGCGCCCGAACCCGCACTCTGTCGGGCAACCGAGAGGAGGAGGTCCGGTGATCACCCTCAACGACGACCCGTTCGCCGACGACGTCCTGGCCGATCCGCTCCCGCTGCACCGGCGGCTGCGCGACGCGGGCCCGGTCGTGTACCTCGACCGCTACCGCGTGTGGGCCAGCGGCCGCGCCGAAGAGGTCGCGCAGGCACTGAACGACCCCGAGACGTTCTGCTCGTCCGCCGGCGTCGGGCTCACGGACTTCCGCAAGGAGACGCCGTGGCGCCCGCCGAGCCTGCTGCTCGAAGCCGACGCGCCCGATCACGACCGCGCCCGCCGCACTGTGACCAGCGTGCTCACGCCGAAGGTCGTGAAGACCTACCGCGACACCTTCGCCGCCGAGGCCGAGAAGCTCGTCGCCGAACTGCTGGCGCGCGGTGAGTTCGACGCGGTGCCCGACTTCGCGGAAGCGTTCCCGCTCAAGGTGTTCCCGGACGCCGTCGGGCTGCCGGCCGAGGGCCGGGAGCACCTGCTGCCCTACGGCTCGATGGTGTTCAACGGCTTCGGCCCCCGCAACCACCTCTTCACCGAGGCCATGGAGCGCGGCGCGCGGGCGCGCGAGTGGATCGCCGAGCACTGCCGCGCCGAGAACCTCGCACCGGGCGGGCTCGGCGCGCAGATCCACGAAGCTGCGGCCGAGGCCGGGTTCACGCCGGACGAACGGGCGCTGCTCGTGCGGTCGTTCCTGTCCGCCGGCGTCGACACGACCGTCCACGCGCTCGGCAACGCCGTGTTGTGCTTCACCGAGCACCCCGATCAGTGGGCCGCGCTGCGGGAGTCCCCGGATCGTTCGCGCGCGGCGTTCGAGGAGGTCGTGCGGTTCTCCTCGCCCGTGCAGACGTTCTTCCGCACCACCACGCGCGATGTCGAACTCGGCGGCCAGCGGCTCCCGGCGGGGGAGAAGGTGCTGCTGTTCCTGGCCGCCGCCAACCGCGACCCGCGCCGGTGGGCCGAGCCGGATTCGTTCGACATCGCGCGCCGCGCGGCCGGGCACGTCGGCTTCGGCTCGGGGGTGCACGCGTGCGTCGGCCAGATGTTCGCGCGGCTCGAAGGCGAGGTGCTACTGGCCGAGCTGGCCCGGCGGGTCACGACACTCGAGCTCACCGGCCCGCCGCGCCCGCAGCTGTCCAACACCCTGCGCGGCCTCGCGTCCCTGCCGGTCCGGGTGCGGTGAGCGCGATGCCGAAGCTCACCTACGTGCAGCCCGACGGGACCGCCCGCACCGTCGACGCGACCGTCGGCCGGAGCGTGATGCAGACGGCGCTCGACCACGGTGTCGACGGGATCGTCGCCGAGTGCGGCGGTAACGCCATGTGTGCGACCTGTCACGTGTACGTCGACCCGGAGCGTCTCGACGATCTTGGACCCTTGTGCTCAGATGAAGAGGAGATGTTGGACTGCACGGCCAGCCCGCGGGCGGCCACCAGCAGGCTGTCCTGCCAGCTACCGGTGACCGACGAGCTCGACGGTCTGGTCCTGCGCTTGCCGGAGGAGCAGTTATGAGCACAGGGTCCTCGCCCGAAACCGTCCTCGTCGCCGGCGGCGGCCAGAGCGGCTTCCAGGCCGCGGCTTCGTTGCGCGACAAGGGCTTCACCGGGCGGGTGGTCCTGGTCGGCGACGAGCCCGGGGTGCCCTACCAGCGGCCGCCGCTGTCGAAGGCGTACCTCAAGGGCACGGCGAGTGACGAGCAGTTGCGCCTGCGGCCTGAGGACTTCTTCGCGGAGAAGGACATCGAGCTCGTCCCCGGGCGGGTGGCCTCGGTCGACCGCGTCGCCTCGCGCGCGGTGCTGGAAGACGGCACCGAGTTGCCCTACGACCACCTCGTGCTCGCCACCGGCGCGCGCAACCGCGTGCTGCCCGTGCCGGGCGCGGACCTCGACGGCGTGCTGATGCTGCGCACCCGCGAAGACGCCGACCGGCTGCGGTCCTCGCTCGAAGGCGCCTCGAACGTCGTCGTGATCGGCGGCGGCTTCATCGGGCTGGAGTTCGCGTCGCACGCCGGGCGGCCGGTGACGGTCGTCGAGGCGCAGGACCGGCTGCTGGCGCGCGTCGCGTCGCCGGAGGTGTCGGAGTTCTTCAAGGAGCTGCACGAAAAGGCCGGGCACACGGTGCTGCTCGGCACCGGCGTCACCGCGCTGCACGGTTCGGGTCGCGTCGAGTCCGTGGAGCTGGCCGACGGCAGGCGCCTGCCCGCCGACCTCGTCGTGGTCGCGGTCGGCGTGGTACCGGAAACGGCGCTCGCCGAGCAGGCCGGCCTGCCCGTGACCAACGGCGTGGTCGTCGACGAGCACCTGCGCACCGAGGACCCGAAGATCTTCGCCATCGGCGACTGCGCGAACTTCCCGTGCGTCCACGCGGGAGCGGCGACGCGGCTGGAGTCGGTGCAGAACGCCGTGGACCAGGCCCGGTCCGTGGCGGCGTCGATCGCCGGCGACGGCGCGCCCTACGACAGCCTGCCCTGGTTCTGGACCGACCAGACGGGCGCGAAGCTGCAGATCGCCGGCATCCTGGCGAACGCCGACCAGACCGTGGTGACGGGCGACCGCGCCGAAGGCCGGTTCTCCGTGCTCTCGTTCCGCGACGGCGTGCTGATCGCCGTCGAGTCGGTCAACCGCCCGCCCGACCACATCGCCGCGCGCCGGCTGTTCACGGCTGAGCTGAAGCCGACGTACGCCGACCTCGAAGCCAGCTCGTTCGACCTGAAAGCCCATGTCAAGTCGCGTTCGGCGGCTTAGAGATCCGGAGGTACCCCCGTTGCGCACCCAGGTTGCCGTGATCGGCGCCGGTCCGGCCGGCCTGCTGCTTTCGTACCTGCTCCACCAGGAGGGTGTGGAGGCCGTCGTGCTGGAAGCTCGTGACCGCGAATACGTGCGGCAGCGGGTGCGCGCGGGGGTGTGCGAGCAGCCGACGGTGGACCTGCTCACCGAGATCGGCCTCGGCGAGCGGATGGCTCGGGAAGGCTTGCCGCACGAGGGGTTCTCGCTGCGCTTCGACGGGCGCGACCACCGCATCGCGCTGACCGAGCTCACCGGGAAGTCCATCACGGTCTACGGGCAGCAGGAGATCGTGAAGGACCTCGTGGACGCGCACGAGCGCCTCGGGTTGCCCCTGCACTTCGAGGTTTCGGACGTGTCGCTGTCCGATGTGGACACCGAACGGCCGGTGGTGCGCTACCGGGATTCGGCCGGGGCCGAGCAGGTGCTGGAGTGCGACGCCATCGCCGGCTGCGACGGGTTCCACGGCGTGGCGCGACCGTCCATTCCGGACGGAGCGTTGCAGTTCTTCGAGCGCGAGTACCCGTTCGCGTGGCTGGGTGTGCTGGCGCGGACACCGCCTTCGCACGAGGAGCTGATCTACACCCACCACGAACGCGGGTTCGCGTTGCACAGCATGCGTTCGCCGGAGATCACGCGCCTGTACCTGCAGGTGCCGCCCGATGAAGACCTCGCCCAGTGGTCCGACGACCGCATCTGGTCCGAGCTGTCCGCGCGGCTGGCCGTCGACGGCGAGTTCACGCTGCGCGAGGGCCCGATCCTGGACAAGGGCATCACGCCGATGCGCAGCTTCGTCGCGGAGCCCATGCAGCACGGCCGCTTGTTCCTGGCCGGCGACGCCGCGCACATCGTCCCGCCGACCGGTGCCAAAGGCATGAACCTGGCCGTGGCGGACGTGCGGGTGCTCTCTCGCGCGCTGGTGGCGCTGGTCAAGGGCGACGCGTCGCTCGCCGCGTCCTATTCGGACACGTGCCTGCGGCGGGTGTGGCGCGCCGAGCACTTCTCGTGGTTCATGACGACGATGCTCCACGTCGACCCGAGCGCCGACGCGTTCGCCCGCCGGCTGCAGCTGTCGCAGCTGCGCTACACCGCGTCGTCGCGCGCCGCGGCGACGAGCGTGGCCGAGAACTACGTGGGTCTGCCGTTCGCTTCTTGACTCTGACCCCGTGTGAGGCTTGACGGTAGGCGGTGTCATGTTCAGCATCGGAGAGTTCGCCAAGCTCGCCCGGGTGTCCGTGCGCATGTTGCGCCACTACGACGCACTCGGCCTGCTCAGACCCGCCCGCTGGACCCGCACAGCGGGTACCGCTCCTACGCCGCCGCCCAGGTCGCCGACACCGCGGCGCGGCTGTCGCGGGTCGAGGCGAGGCTCCGGTTGATCGAACCGGAGGACACCATGTCCGTTGTGGACGTCGTGGTCAAGCCCGTTGCCGGAGCCGCTGTCGTCGCCATCGGCGGCGTCGCGGAGTCGTTCGAGTACGACGACATCGGCCCGGTGGTCAGCGGCCGTGCTCGACGCCGGCTTCCCGCATGGAGGCCGCCGGCCTGCGTTTCACGGGCCCCGCGATCGCCTCGTACGAGCCGACCCCCGACGACCGTGTGCACGTCCAGGCGTGCGCCCCTTTCGCCGGCTCTCCGGACGGCTCGGGCCTGTCGCGGCTCCACCTCCCGCCCGTCGCCCAGGCCGCCACGCTCGTGCACCGCGGCACGATGACGACGATCGCCGAGTCGTACCAAGCGCTGGCCCACTGGATCGACGACAACGGCTACCGCGCCGAACCGGGACAGGCCAGAGAGGTCTACCTCCACACCGAAGGGGACGAAACGGGGTGGATCACGGAGCTACAGATCCTGATAACGCCGATTGGCGAGCGCTGAGCTGGTCAACTCGGGGTTGACGACAGTTGGATTGTCAACCTAAAGTTGACGGCATGACCTACCCCGTGAAGCTCGACGACCTCATCAGCGCCATCAAGGCGAACAACCAACAAGACACCCTCGCTCAGCTCTCCGACGCCGTGTACATGGGCGAGCACCTCGGCGAGCTGGCAGACCACCTCATCGGCCACTTCGTGGACCAGGCGCGGCGCAGTGGCGCGTCCTGGACGGAGATCGGTGCCAGCATGGGCGTGTCGAAACAAGCCGCGCAGAAGCGGTTCGTGCCGAAGGGTGATGCCGGCGACGGCGGCACGATCGAGCGTGTGTACGGCCGCTACACGGTACGCGCGCGCAACGTGGTCGTGGCGGCGCAGCAGGCGGCGATCGCGGCGAAGAGCCCCGGCATCGACACCGTCCACCTCGTCCTCGGGCTGCTCACCGAGCCCGCGGCGCTGGCCGCGGGGATCATCGTCTTCCAGGGGGTGACCCTGGAGGCCGTGAAGGAAGCCGCCGAGGCGCGGCTGCCCGAGCCCGTCGACCCGGTGCCCGAGCCGATGCCGTTCGCGGCCGCCGCGAAGAAGACGCTGGAGCTGACACTGCGCGAAGGCCTGCGGATGGGCCACAACTACATCGGCACCGAGCACATCCTGCTGGCGATCCTGGAACAGGGCGAGGGCGCGGGCTACGAGGTGCTGACCGGGCTGGGTATCACGAAGGAACCTGCCGAAGCGAAGATCCAGGAAGCCCTCGCGGAGATCGTGTCCGCCCGGGAACAGTGAAAACGCCGGCCTGGCTGGTCGTGGCGATCGCTGTCGCCGTCGTGCTGGTGACGGTGACCGCCTGACCGGTTCCCTCGCGCCCACCGCACCCCCTAGGGTGACCGGGACGCGCACGGGAGGACAACCGAATGGAAGCGGCGCAGGCGATTTCGTTGGTGGCGCAGTGGATCCGGTCACGAGGACTGGATCACCCCACGGAAGGCCTTTCGGCCGATCGCTTCGAAATGGGGTGGACGGTGTTCGCCGCGGACACCGACGACCCGAGCCATCCACTGGCGTTCCTGGACCTGCCGGCCGGGCGACCGGTGTTCCTGGTGGGTCAGTCCGGCCGCATCGAGCAGGTTCCGTCGGACCGGCTGCGGGAGCACGAGATGCGGTTCGCCGCCGAGGAACGCGCACAGGGTCAGGCGCCGCCGCCTCAGCCACCGCAGGAACCCGGGACACCGCAGCCGCCGCCCACTCCGGCTCAGGAGCAGGCGTTCATGGAGGAGTTCCGGCAAGCGTTCCTCGACGCCCAGGGCGACGGCCCGCCCGCGGTCCAGAGCTTCGAAATCGTCGACACCGCAGCGCCGAACGACGACGCACTCGCCGCTGAAGCGAGCCGGCTGCTCGAGCCGATCGTGCAGCAGCTCGCGCTGCTGGGACCCGGTGGCTGGGAGTGGTTCGCGGCCGAGTTCTCGTTCACCGTCTCCGCCGAGATCGCGATGCTGCGCTTCTTCGCCGGCAACCAGCACCGCGACGTCTTCGTGCCCGAGGAGATCACCGCGATGCTGCGCCGGCAGCGGCACGTCGCCGCGCAGATGTCGGCCGGACCGTGGTGGCGGCTGGTGTTGAGCGTGCTCAACAGCGGGCAGCTCAGCGTCACCTACGACTACGGCGACGAACCCTTCCCGCAGCACCAGCTCCTGCCGCCGGAGCACTACCGCAACGACCTGCAGATTTACCGCCGCCGTCAGGTACCCGACTGGCTCACGCGGTACGTCGGGCAGTGAGAGCCGGGCCGTGAAAGTCGGGCCGTGAAAGTCGGGCCGTGAAATCGGGTACTGAAGGCCAGGCACTGAAAAGGGGGCCTCGCGCAACCGCGCGAGGCCCCCTCGGGAAAGACTCAGGCGTCGATTTCGTTGCGCTCGTCGGTCGCCCACAGGGTGTGGAACGAACCCTCGCGGTCCACGCGGCGGTAGGTGTGCGCACCGAAGAAGTCGCGCTGTCCCTGCACCAGCGCCGCCGGCAAGCGGTCGGCGCGCAGGGCGTCGTAGTACGCCAGCGCGGTCGAAAAGCCCGGCGTCGGGATGCCCAGCTGCACCGCCGTCGAGATGACGGAACGCCACGAGTCCTGCGCGTCCTCGACGGCCTTGCGGAACGCGCCCGCCGTGAGCAGCGTCGGCAGCGCCGGGTCTTCCGCGTATGCGGTCGTGATGTCGTTGAGGAACTTCGCGCGGATGATGCAGCCCCCGCGCCAGATCGACGCGACCGCGCCGAGGTCGATGTCCCAGTTGTACTCCGTGGCACCGGCCTGGATCTGGTTGAAGCCCTGCGCGTAGGCGACCACCTTCGACGCGTACAGCGCGTGCTCGACGTCGTCGGCGAAGGTCTCCAGCGCGGCGCCCTTGAGCGGCGTGCGAGCCGGCCCGCCCAGCCCGCGGGCGGCCGCGCGCAGCGGCTTCGAGCCCGACAGCGACCGCGCGAACACGGCCTCGGCGATGCCGCTGATCGGCACGCCCAGGTCGAGACCGATCTGCACGGTCCAGCGGCCCGTGCCCTTCTGCTCCGCCGCGTCCTCCACGACGTCCACGAACGGCTTGCCCGAGCCGCCGTCGACGTGCTTGAGCACCTCGGCGGTGATCTCGATGAGGTAGGACTCGAGGCGGCCGGTGTTCCAGGTCTTGAACACCTCCGCGGCTTCCGCGGGCGAGTAACCGGCGGCGCCGCGCAGCAGGTCGAACGACTCGGCGATCAGCTGCATGTCGGCGTACTCGATGCCGTTGTGGACCATCTTCACGAAGTGGCCCGCGCCGTCGGCGCCGATGTGCGTGCAGCACGGCGCGCCGTCGACCTTCGCCGAGATGTCCTCGAACAGCGGGCCGAGCGATTCGTACGACTCCTTGGACCCGCCGGGCATGATGCTCGGCCCGTTGAGCGCGCCCTCCTCGCCGCCGGACACGCCGGTGCCGACGAAGTGCAGCCCGCGCTCACGCAGCGCGGCTTCGCGGCGGCGGGTGTCGGCGAAGTGCGCGTTGCCGGCGTCGACGATCACGTCGCCCGGTTCCAGCAGCGGCGCGAACTCCTCGATCACGGCGTCGGTGGGCCCGCCCGCCTGCACCATGATCACGATCTGACGAGGCCGCTCCAGCGCGTCGACGAACTCCTGCGCCGAGTACGCGGGGATGAAATCACCCTCGTCGCCGAACTGCTCGACGAGCGTCCGGGTCCGCCCCTCGGAGCGGTTGTGCAGGGCGACGGTGTGTCCGTGCCGGGCCAGGTTCCGCGCCAGGTTGCGGCCCATGACCGCGAGGCCGGTGACCCCGATGCTCGCCTTCTTGCTCATCCGAACCCTTTCCGAAGTCTCTTCCGACCGAGAGCCTAGCGTCGATCGGACTGCGCCGAACCTGCGAGAACATTCACCGGGAGTTCGGGAACGGACCGTCCTCGGCCGTCGTCGCAGGCGGCACGGTCTGCGCCCACTCGGCCCAATCGGCCATCGCCTGGTAGATCCGGATCGCCGCTTCCACGGCCACGCGCATCGCCTTCGTCTGCGGGCCCGTGCCGAAGTCGCCGCGGTCCTCGGCGACCGCGTAGGCGCGCATGGTCTCGGCGGTCTCGCTGAAGAATTCGTGCTCGCGGCGCAGGTGCGCGGTCAGGTCGCCGGGCTCCATGAGCCAGAAGAAGAACGACCGCAGCACCGATTCGGTGCGCAGCGTGTGGTCGACCTCGCCCTCGGCCAGCCACGCACGTACGGCGCCGAGCCCGGCTTCGGTGATCCGGTACGCCTTGCGCCCGCGCGGGCCGTGGCTGTCGACCTCGATCAGGCCGGCGTCGGCCAGCCGGGACAGCTCGGCGTAGATCTTCGGGTGCTGCGCCGGCCACACCGGGCCGAGCGCTTCCTCGAAGCGCCGGGCCAAGTCGTAGCCACTGGCCGGCCCCTCGGCGAGCAGCCCGAGCAGCCCATACCGCAACGACAACGCGACACCTCCGGCCGGAAGCCTACCTTGACATGTCCCTCGGAACATGTGGATGATCCATCGTGTCCTGAGGTACATGTCCTTGAGTACAGGTTGAGTGGTTCATGCCGCAGCTCTAGGCGTTGGTGGCCGGCGAGACCGCCGGGGCTCGGCCGCGCGGTCGCGCCGGCGCTCGCCGAGCAGGGCGTGCACGTCGTCGTGCACGGGCGCGACATCCAGCGTGCGAACGCAGTCGTCGAGCGGATCGCCGAGGCAGGCGGCAAGGCCGAGGCGTGCCTGGCCGACTTCGGTTCGCTCACGCAGGTACGTGACCTCGCGGAACGCGTCGGCGAAGTCGGGTTACTGGTGAACAACACCGGGGTGGGTGCGGGCCGTCCGCCGTACCGCAAGCGGGAGCTCAGCGCCGACGGCCACGAGCTGCGGCTGGCCGTGAACTCCCTGGCCCCCGTGCTGCTCACCCGGCGGCTGCTGCCCGGGCTGGGTGCGGGCGCCCGGATCGTCAACGTCGGCTCGGTCGGTCAGGCGCCGGTGGATTTCCCAGATCTGCGGATGGATCGCGGTTACCGCGGTTCGGAGGCGTACTTCCGCAGCAAGTTCGCGCTCGCCGCGTTCACCTTCGACCTGGCCGCCGAGCTCGACGGCCGCGACGTCACTGTCAACTGCGTGCACCCGGCGTCGCTGATGAACACGCGCATGGTGCGCGAGTCGCTGATCCCACCGATGTCGACGGTCGGCACCGGGACGAAGACCGTGCTCGCCGTGGCGACCGGCCCCGGCGGCGAGCGCAGCGGGCAGTACTTCGACGGCCTGCGCCCCCCGCGCGCACGAAGGGGCTTACGACCCCGCGACGCGGGCGCGGCTGCGCGCCGTCACCGCGGAACTGCTCGCGCCTTTCCTGTGAGGTCAGGAAAAACAGCGAATCGGTGCGCCGTTGTACGCGACCATGTCCGTGATCGCCGCGACGAGGTCGATCGGCGCGCCCCACTCGGCACCGTCCAGTTCGGCATACGCGCGGTGCAAGTTGCCGGCGAGGCGCTCCTGTTCCGTCAGGTCCGCGAACTCGCCGAGGTCGGTCTCCTTCGCCAGCTGCAGCGGCGACAGACCGGCCGCCTTGCCGCGTTCCGCCGTCTCCTGCACGAACTTCAGGTACGCGTCGACCACGTCCACCTCGGCCAGCCCGCACGGGCCGCCGTGGCCGGGCAGGATCAGCGCCGGCTCCAGCTCGCGGATCACGTCGAGCGCGGCTCGCCAGCCGGCGACCGAACCCATGAGCGCGAACGGGCTGCCGCCGTTGAACACGAGATCGCCGGCGTAGAGCACGCGCTGTTCCGGCAGCCACGCGAGCACGTCGTTCGTCGTGTGCGCCGCGTGGCCGGGGTGGCTGAGCTCGATGGCGGTGCTGCCCGCGTACACCGTGAGCCGGTCGTCGAACACGACGTCGGGCGCGCGCAGTTCGAGGTGGCCCCAGTCGTTGCCGACGAGCACGCCGTCGTAGGTCTCGATGCCGGAGGCGAGCAGCGCCTCGCGCGTCTTGCGCTGGCCGATGATCGTCGCGCCGCCCACGAGGTAGTTACCGTTGGTGTGATCGGAGTGGTGGTGGGTGTTCACGAGCGTTGTGACCGGCCCCGTGGTGGCCTCCGCGGCGGCCAGCAGCGCGCGCGTGCGGCGTTCGGTGGCGCACGTGTCGATGAGCACGGTGTGGTCGCCGCCGTCGACGAAACCGCAGTTGTTGATGAACCAGGAGCCGTCGGGCTGGACGTAGCCGAAGACGCCGTCGGTGAGGCGTTCGACCTTCGCGGCGCCAGGGGAGCGATCGATCACACCGCCACTATGCCGCACGTCCGGCCGCGAAAACCTCTCGAGCGTTCAGCGTCTCCCGCTCGTCCGCCGCTTCTGCCCGGGTTTCCGAGTACACAAAGAACGTGTTGTGTCAAGGGTGATCGAGATCGTCCGGATGGAGCAGTCGTCGTGACCGAAAGGTGGGATATGGCCTGGTCCAGGAGAGTGACACCCCGGGTGACTGGCATTTCGGATCATTTCCTGGAACGCTGCGCAGTGTCATCATCGAACCCCGTCGGGTCAAGGTACTAACCTGGGTGGTTCGAGCGTCCGTGCGCTGACGGTGATCGTCAGCCGGTAGTGGTCCGGGAGAGCAAGGCTGATGGCGAGCACCGTCACCTCGCGCCGGAAGCAGCTCGGCAACGAGCTCCGGCATGCCCGCAACGCCGCGCGGATGACGCAGCAGCAGGTCGCCGAGGTTCTCGGCTGCACCCAGGGCAAGGTCAACAAGATCGAGTCCGGTGCGGTGGGGGTCAAGCTCGGAGATGTGCGGACGATGTTGAACGCCTTCGGGATCAACGGCGAAGAAGCCGACACGCTGATGAACCTGGCCCGCGCCGCCGCCGGCCAGCGCGGGCACTGGTCGGGTTACCGATCGGTGGTGCCCCACTGGTTCCGGACCTTCACGGACCTGGAGCCGGCGGCCGCGGAGATCCTCACCTGGCACGGTGAGCGCATCCCCGGCCCGTTGCAGTCGGAGCACTACATGCTCAAGCAGTTCACGGAGGCCGGTGCCACCGACGTCACGTCGCTGGTGCGCAACCGCGTCGACCGCAAGGCCGTGTTCGACCAGCAGCAGCCGCCGTACTACCGGTTCATCGTCAGCGAGGGCGCGCTGCGCCGTGCGCCCGGCGGGTACGCGCCGGCCGTGATGCTGGACCAGGTCGAGCACATGCTGGCGCTTGACCGCTACCCCCGCGTGTACGTGCACGTGCTGCCGTTCGGCGCGAAGCTCGCGGCCGTGCCCAACGATTTCACGATCATGCGGTTCCCGGACCGCACGCGCGACTTCGTCTACATCGAGCACTCCGCCGGTGGTCTGTACCTCGACGACGTCAAGGACTTCAACATCTTCGTCGACTCGTGGGACCGCCTGCGCGGTGCGGCGCTGGAGCGCGGCGAGACGCGCCAGTTCCTCAAGGAGCTGGCCGAGGGCTACCGGGCGCAAATGACCCAGTGACCAGCGCTTCCAGCAGTGGCACGGTTTCCTCCGCGCCGGGCTGGGCGTTGATCTCTTCCTGCACGCGCTGAGCGGCTTCGCGCCAGCGTGGTTCGGTCAGCAGCCGCACGGCGGTCGCGTGGATCTCGTCCGGTGTCGCGTTCGCGGGATCGAGCGCGACACCCGTGCCGAGGCGGGCGGTGCAGCGCGCGTTGCCCGGCTGGTCGGCGCCCATCGGGAAGAGGATCGACGGCAGGCCGTGGGCGAGTGAGCCGGCGACGCTGCCGGAACCGCCGTGGGACACCACGAGGTCGATCGACGGCAGCAGTTCGGCCTGCGGCACGAAGCGTGCCACGTGGACGTGCGGCGGCTGCGGGCCGAACACCGCGGGGTCGATCTGGGTGCCGACGGTGGCGGTCACGTGCGCGTCGAGCTTCGTCAGCCCTTCGAGGGTCCGTTCGATGAGGTCGCCGGATTCGGTGTTGAACCCCGTGCCGAGGGTGAAGTAGACGCCGGGTTTTTCGTGCGGTGCGCGCGGAGGCACCGGCTCGGCTTGGCGGAAGGAGAACGCGCCGGGCGGCAGCGGGGACGCCGGGTCGCGCACGCTGAGCGGGAACGGCGAGAGGACCAGTTGCCCCTCGAGCATGGTCAGCCCGGGATCGCGCGGCAGGCCGTGCTCGGAGCGCAGCGCGTGCAGCGGTTCGGCGACGAGTTCCTTGCGCAGCAACGTTCCCGCGGCGAGCACGAGGACGTTCACGCACGGAACTCCCGCGCGTTCCGCCGCGATCGCGGAGCCGAAGTCGACCTCGTCGCGGATCACGACGTCGGGGCGCCAGCCGTGAATGATCTCCAGCAGCTTCTCCGCGCGGGTGCGCGCGCCGCGGGTGGCGAAGAGCTCCTTGATCTCCCAGTCGTCGCGGGCGGGGTCGACGGGTGGCATCGGCTCACGCCGCGACGGCGCTTCGGCCACGGGCGGTGGGGTCGTGGGGATGACCGTGAAGCCCGCCCGGTCGATCCCGGCCACGTGCCGGCCCCCGCCGGAGACGGCGACCGTGTGCCCGCTTGCGGCGGCTGCGCGCGCGACGGGTGCCAGCGGATCGAAGTGGCCCCGGCCGCCGACGAAGATGAAGAGGAAGCGCATTCCCGGCAACGTAGCGGGTAACGAGGGGTCCGGTCGCGACGATTTCACGGGGCACTGGGGCTGTGCGGGTGCCACTCGGCCGGGGGCCGGGTGCGGGCGCGCCCGCGAGATCGGCAGACTGGTCCACAACACCAGACCACTTGGGGTCGGAAGGGGACAGCTGATGGCACAGGTACCGGATTCCGAAGCCCCGGAGGGCGTCGACCTCGAACGGCCGAACGCGGCCCGCATCTACGACTGGTTCCTCGGCGGCACGGCCAACTGGGCCATCGATCGCGAGTTCGGCGAACGCGCGGTGCAGACCTTCCCGATGATCAAGACCATCGCGAAGTCCGGGCGCGAGCTGCTCGGCCGCACCGTGCGCTACATGGCGCGCAACGGGATCGACCAGTTCCTCGACCTCGGCTCGGGTGTGCCGACGGTCGGCAACGTGCACCAGATCGCGACGTCCGTGAACCCGGACGCCCGCTGCGTGTACGTGGACAACGAGCCGGTGGCCGTCGCGCACTCGCAGATCCTGCTGGAACGCGAGGGAGTGGCCGACCGGCACGCCGTGCTGCAGGGCGACTTGCGCAACCCGGGCGACATCTGGCCGCGCGCGCTCGACACGGGGGTGCTCGACCCGAAGCGCCCGATCGGCCTGATCATGTCCGGCGTCCTCTACTTCATCGGGCGCGACGAGCCGGCGGTGGAGATGGTGCGGAAGTACCTGTCGCTCCTGCCTTCGGGCTCGTACTTCATGGCGTCGCACATCACGACCGACGGCGTGACGGCGCCCGACGGCGAGAGCCGCGAAGAGATCCACGAGCAGTACAAGCAGTCGAGCACGCCGATCCACTTCCGTTCGCGCGCGGAGTTCGCGGAGTTCTTCGAGGGGCTCGAGCTCGTGGAACCCGGCGTCGTGTGGGTGTCGGAGTGGCGGCCCGAGGAAGGCGAGTCGCGCAACAGCGACCGCATGGCCGCGGACCCGTCGTTCAGCGGCGGGATCTGCGCGGTGGGGCGCAAACCCTAGACACGCCGCGCGCTCCCCGTGGCCCGGGGAGCGCGCGGCGGATTCAGAGTCGGTTTCAGGCGTGCGACGAGCCCATGCCGTGCACGAGGGGCGCGAGGTCGACGCGCGTCTCCAGCGGCCGGGCGGCGCGCACCAGGTCGGGCTGGCGCGGCGCGGGCAGGTCGACGTCGGTGTCCCAGGTGATGGGCTTGCGCAGCGGCGCCTGGATCAGGCTGAAGCCGAAGCGGTGGCGTAGCTCGTGGTTGATCGTTCGACGGCCGTGGGTGCGTTCGTCCTCACGGCGGAAGAGCGTGGTGAGCCGGACGGCCATGAGATCACACCCCCAGTTCCGAAAGCGGTGACCGGGGCAGGTCCGCACCGGCCAGACCGAGGCAGCTCTCGCACGGCATACCCACGCCCGGCGCCAGCCACTCCACGTGGGCCCGGGGCAACGACTCCCCGCACCGCGTGCGCACCTCGGCACCCGAGCCACCCGCGTCCACCTCGAAGACGTGCACGACCCGGCGGGACTCGCGCACCGTGCCGCGGGCGAGGCGGCCCGCCACGAGCACGTCGGCGGTCAAACTGTCCTGGATGATCACTGCGGTCCCCTCCCCCCGAGGTTGGCGGATGGCCCTGGCGGGGTAGGCCGAATGCAGCAAGCCATTCACCCACCACCGGTGCCCCGATCGACGCGATTAATCCTACTCCTGGAATAATCTTCGTGTCGAGATCGGGTCGAGTTGATCACCCGCTTGGCCCTGCGGTTTGCTTCGCAGTGACAGAAAGAAGCCGGGGACGTGCGCGGCGACCGCACGCCCTGCCCAAGGCTCGGAGGTACGACCCATGGCGGATTATCCGTCGCTCCAGGATTACGACCCGAACACGGCCGAAACGCTGTTCGAGGACGCTGCCTGGGAGAAGTCGTTCGCCAGTGAGCCGAACGGCGGCAACTGCGTCGAGGTCAACCTGGGCCGTCCGGACGTCGTCGGCGTGCGCGACACGAAGCTCCCGGCCAGCCCCGTCTTCGTCTTCGGCCGGGGCGAATGGGAGGCGTTCCTGGTGGCAGTGAAGGCGGGGCAGTTCGATCTGCCGCCGGGCGCCTGAGGATCATGCCGCGCCGCCGCGCTGCGTTGCCCGTTCACGAAGTGTCACCCGATTGAGTGAGCTGCGTTGACCCTGGGTGTTCGGGCGGCGGTGGTCGTGGGGGCTGGAGTCGATCACTGCTGGGGTGTGATCTCGGCTTCGCTGGTCGGGCCGCGGGTGTGATCTTGGGGTTGCTGGTCAGGTCGGGCCGCAGATGTGGTCTGGACTCGGGCAGCGGCGGTTTTGACTCGGCTGGTGGCGGCGGCTGAGTCGAGGCGGGTCTCGGGTGCGACTTCGGCTCGGCGGGTCGGATTGACGCTGGTGACCTTGGTTCGGTCGACTAGGCTGTGGACGACGCGATCTCGGCTCCGGCGACGGATGTCGAGTCGGCGCGGGCGACGGGTGTGGTCCTCGCCCGGCGAGCCAGTCGGCGGTGGTTGCGCTCGGACGGTTGGGGGCGATCTGTTGCGCCGCGCTGCTGCTGAGCCGGCCAGGCGCCCTTTCGTCTCGCCGCCCCGTCGCTGCGGTGACCAACAGGGCCGCTGACAACACCTCGTTGTCCACACCTCAGCCTGGTTGTGGACAACTGGGGCGCCGACAGTGTTTTCGCCGGTTTTGTCGGTCCTGCTCGGTAGATTGGACTCGGGAACGGCCCCCTCGGGAGGGCGAGGCTTGTCTTCCCGCCGGTGGTGGCCGGGCAGCAAAAGCACGGAAGGCGGCGCCGGTCAGCCAGGTGCCGGCGCAGGAGGGGCGCTGCGGATGTGACGGGCGCAGGTCCGCAGCCCGGAAGTCCCGGCGAGTCGCGGAGGTGGGCGCCGAAACGCGCTGGCAGGAAGATCACGGCGACCAGGTGGTAGGAAACCCGGCATTGGTCGACCGACCGAAGGCCGGCACCGATTGAGCCGCGGGAAGCCGGCAGCGATTGAGCGACCGGAAGCCTGCTGTGACAAGGCGGCAGGTAGCGCCGCTGCGCATGGCGATCGGAATCCTGCTGCGACGAGGCAGAAGGAAGCCCGCAGCGACTGACTCGCCGGCAGCCCGCCGCGGCCGTCGGCCGGGAGCGTCGAAGCGCTCCCGGCCGTCGTGGCTCGAGCGGCAGCCGGGGCGCCGCCGCCGCGGAGGGGGGCGCGGGTGCGGCGCCAGGCCGATCAGCGGCAGGCTGCTGGTGGCCCAGCTCAGCCCCATCGGGGGACCCGGCTGTTGCAGCACCCGGAGGTTCGCGAGTTCACCCGTGCCCTCCCCCGTTGAGCACGAACCGGAACTTCCACGCCCCCTTCGGTGGACAGGGCGCGGATGTCCAGACCCCACACGTCGCACTTGCGCGGGTGCCGCGCGAGGGGGTGGGGGCGCTGGTAGCGGCCGGTGGACGGGTTGAACATCGACAGCGTCCCCGTCTTCGGGCCGATGCCGCCGTCCGGGATGAAGGTGAAGTCGAGGGCCTATGGCGAGCACCGGCCACGTGGAGAAGCCGACGGTCAAGCCGTACGGACCGGCCTGCACGCGTTCGGTGTGGACGATGTTCACGATCATCCCGCCGCCGGGCACCAGCGCGTACGCCGTCCGCCGCGTGCGCACGGCGACGGCCAGCGCGATCAGCAGGAACGCGCCCGCTGCCGCGAACCCGCCGTACGCCGCCTTTTCCCACGGCGGCACCACGCGGGCGGGGACGACGAACGGGATCGTCGCCGTGGTCGTGCCGTCCGACAGCCGCAGCTCCCATGGCCCGGGGTGGTCGACGCCGACCGAACCCGAATACAGGCCGGGCGTCGCGCCGAGCACGACGTCGCCGCGCGAGAACACCGCGCCGTCGGCCGCGGCCGCCAGGTGCAGCGGGCCCGGTGCTGTACCGGCGTGTGTGGCGACGTCGACGTGCAGATCGCCCGGTGTCACGTCGATCCGCCGGATGATCACGGTCAGCTCGCGCGCGCCGAGGGTCTGCGCGACCTGGATGTCGGTGCCGGCCGGTGCGCCGTCCGCGCGCGCCGGCGCGGTGCCGAGCGCGAGCCCCAGCGCGCACGGCACCAGCAGCAGCGCGGCGCGCCACCCTCTCGTTGTGGTCCCCATCAAGGGAAAACGTGGCGAGGTGAGCCCGTCCGGATCGTCACGGTGCAGGGGAGATTCGTCCCCAGCGCGGGGGACGGCGCCTCTGAGACGGCCCGAGGTTGCTAAGCGGAACGCTGATCCGTATCGTTAACGGAGCAATGTTCCGCTTGCTTCGGAGGACTCGACCCCATGCAGTACCGCACCTTGGGCCGCACCGGCGTGCAGGTCAGCGCACTCGCGCTCGGCGCCATGAACTTCGGCCGGATCGGCCGCACCACCCAGGACGAGGCCACCGCCATCGTCGACGCCGCGCTCGAAGGCGGCGTGAACGTGATCGACACCGCGGACATGTACGGCGACGGCGAATCGGAGGTCCTGGTCGGCAAGGCCATCGCCGGCCGCCGCGCCGACCTCGTGCTCGCGACCAAGGCGACCATGCCGATCGGCGACGAGCGCAACCACCGCGGCAGCTCGCGCCGCTGGCTCGTCACCGCACTCGACGACAGCCTGCGCCGGCTCGGGGTCGACCACGTCGATCTGTACCAGATGCACCGCTGGGACCCCACGACCAGCGACGAGGAAACGCTGTCCGCGCTCACGGACCTGCAGCGGGCCGGGAAGATCCGCTACTTCGGCTCGTCGACGTTCCCCGCGTACCGGATCGTGCAGGCGCAGTGGGCCGCGCGCGAGCACCACCTGAGCCGCTACGTCACCGAGCAGCCCAGCTACTCGATCCTCCAGCGCGGCATCGAAGCCGACGTGCTGCCGGTGGCGCGGGAGTACGGCCTCGGTGTGCTGGTGTGGAGCCCGCTCGCGTCCGGCTGGCTCTCGGGCGCGGTGCGCAAAGGCCGCGAGATCACCACCAGCCGCTCGAAGGTCATGCCGCAGCGGTTCGACCCCGCCTTGCCCGCCAACCGGGCGCGGCTCGAAGCCGTGGAGCGCCTGGCGAAGATCGCCGCCGAGGCCGGGCTGACGCTGATCCAGCTCGCGCTGGGCTTCGCGACCGCGCACCCGGCCGTGACCAGTGCGCTCATCGGCCCGCGCACGCCGGAGCACCTGCATTCGCACCTCGCCGCGGCCGACACCGTGCTGCCGGCCGACGTCCTCGACGCGATCGACGAGGTCGTCGCGCCCGGCGTCGACCTCGCCGCGCACGAGAAGTTCGACACCCCACCCGCTCTGCTCGACGCGACGCTGCGTCGTCGGTGAAAGGAAACCCCCGTGTCACCTCGTTTCGGGATCATGACCGCGCCCATGCAGGTGGGCTACGACGACCTCGTCCGCGTCTGGCGCGAAGCCGACACCGTCGCCGAGATCGAGCACGCCTGGCTGTTCGACCACCTCCTGCCGATCGCCGGCGATCCCGGCGGTCCGATCTTCGAGGGCTGGTCGCTGCTGTCGGCCCTCGCCGCGCAGACGTCGCGGCTGCGGTTGGGGCTCATGGTCACCAGCAATCGCTTCCGCCCGCCCGCGATGCTCGCGAAGATGGCCACGACCGTCGACGTCGTCTCCGGTGGCCGGCTCGACTTCGGCATCGGCGTGGGCTCACGGCCCAGCCACCCGCTGGCCCGGCGCGAGTACGAAGCCCACGGGCTGCCGTTCGTCGAAACGCGCGACGCGGTGACCGGGCTCGCCGAAGCGTGCACGGTGATCCGTCGCTTGTGGACCGAAGACGAACCTTTCGACTTCGCCGGCGCCCAGGTCCAGCTCAAGGGTGCTTACGGCAGCCCCAAGCCCGTGCAGCGCCCGCACCCGCCGATCCTCATCGGCGGCCGCGCGGCCGCGACGCTGCGCGTGGTCGCGCAGCACGCCGACGTCTGGAACATCCCGGGCGGGGACCTCGAGGACGCGATCGGCCGCAGCGCGCTGCTCGACCGCTACTGCGCGGAGATCGGCCGCGACTCGGCGGAGATCGCGCGCTCGATCCACCTGCCGGTGTCCTACGAGGACCCCGGCCCGACGCGGAAGGCGATCGCCGAGGCCGTCGACGCCGGGTTCGACCACGTCGTCCTCGGCCTGCCGGCGCCGTTCCCCGAGGGCGTCGCGCAGTGGGTGGCCGACGAGCTGATCCGTAATTCGTGAGGAGTCTCGTCGAACAGCCCGCTAGTGTGGAGCGATGGGGTCGGTCAAACAGGTCCAAATCACCTTCGACTGCGCAGAGCCTGAACGCGTCGCTCGGTTCTGGTGCGAGGTGCTGGGGTACGTCGTACCGCCACCACCCGACGGGTTCGCCACTTGGGACGAGTTCAACCGCTCACTGCCTCCGGAGGATCGGGGCTCATCGTTCGCCTGCGGTGATCCCACGGGTGTGGGCCCGCGGCTGTACTTCCAGCGCGTTCCCGAAGACAAGGTCGTCAAGAACCGCGTACACCTCGACGTGCGGGTCGGCACCGGGCTCGTGGGTGACGAGCGCCTCGCCGCCCTCGAGGCCGAGTGCACCCGGCTGGTCGCCCTCGGCGCGGTCCGCGTGCAACTGCTGCCCGCCGATGAGGACAACGAGTCCTGCATCGTGATGCAGGACATCGAGGGCAACGAATTCTGCCTCGACTGAGAGGCTCCGCAGACTCGGAGAGGCGTCGTGTTCGGCACCCTGGCCTCGGGCTGGCGCAGAGCCTCGGCTGCCGGTGTCGGCCTCCAGGCGCGGCTTTCGCCCGCCGGCAGAGCCGTTGCGCCGGCGAGCGGCAGGGCCCGTGATCGTGCAGCGCGCCTCGCCGAGCCGCACGCCCAAGGGCTGTCTCGTTACTGGTGTTGTGGTTGGTGGAGTTGGTTGTTGCGGTCAGCCGGCGAGGATGATGTTGTGCAGGTGCGCGATTGCGGACACCGTGTCGGCGAGTGTGTTCGCAGCGCGGCTGTAGTCGCGGAGAATCTTGACGCGCTTCATCTTGGCCGGGACGTGCTCGACGCGGGCACGGATCTTGCGGTGGGTGGTGTTGAGGTTTTCCTTCCACTCGGGCACGCCGCCGCCGTCACGGGGTTTGCGGTCGGGCATGACGACTTCCGGGTTGCCGTGGTGCCGCCATCGGCCATGACTGGGCGATCGGCGAGTTGCTTGGCGATGCCGGAGTCGTGGTAGACGGTGCAGTCGTTGCGGCGGCCCGGCTGCGGGTCGCCGGTGGCGATCACCAGCGGGGTGTCGGCGTCGATGGCGACGTGCACGTTGGTGGAGTAGTGGTAGTTCTTCGACGGGGCGGCCGGCCGGTGATCCCGGGTCGGGGCCAGGGTGCCGTCCACGATCGCCACCGCGTCGATCCGGCGTTTGCGGACCGGGGCGAGTGCCGGCAGCGGGCCGATCGTGTCGCTTCCCCCGGTGCGCCGCGGAATGCGACACCCCGTAGGTCGCGACCAGCAGCACCCGGTCGATCAGCGGTAGCGCCCCTGCCGACCATCCGCGATCTCGGCCCCACCCCGCTTCGCGACCAACCGCACCAGCTTCCGGAACTGCGCCGGCTCCGACCCCGTGAACGGGGAAACCCACTCCGGCTGCGACGCTGTGATCACCTGCACCACACCACCATGATCAACTAACGACCCCGCCAGTCCTACACCGGGTTACGAGACATCCCCTAGCTTGGGTTTTAACCTGTTCGGCGGGGTCGTGGGTTGCTCGATCTGGTGTTCTTGCCGTGTTTGGATTTTCGGGTGTTCGTGCTGGTGACGACGTAGACGTCGTGGCGTGATGCGGGCCGGTGGTTGACTGTTCCGGCGGGACGTCCAGGACCGGGCCGCGACGGTTTCGGGACACCGGCCGGGCAGGCGAGTTGTGGACGCAGGTTCCGAAACCCTCGGCGGACCCGTGCCGGGGAGAGCCGCAGGGCTGGTCGGGGTCTTTCCCAGGGGCGGCGCAGATCCGCTGTGAGGTCGCGGGCGAGCCGCAGCTGGGTGTAAGCGCTCAGCAGCAGCCAGGTCCATCGGTCGGCCGCCTCGGGCGAGCGAAGTTTCGGGGTGGTCCAGCCGAGGGTCTGCTTGAGCATGCGGAAGGTGTGCTCGATATCGAAGCGGCGCAGGAACGCCTGCCAGGCCAGATCAACCTCGGCGTGGCCCAGGCCAGTGCGCGAGTGCCAGAGCCACACCGGTTTTGGGATCGCGCCGGAGGGCAGGCGCTCGACCTGCAGCCGGATCACGGTGCCCTCGATGATCGGCAGAGCGCCGTCGTGGCCGGCCCAGGCGATGCGGTGGGTCAGCCGTGGATGCAGCCGATCCCAAGCCCGGATCAGCGCGGGACCGTAGAGCCGGGTCGTGGTTTCGGTGACGGCATCGGGTTGTCCCCAGGTGGCCGGGTCACCGAAAGCGAACTCGTCGCCGTGGCGGCGGGGCCTGCCCAACGTGCCGGATCGCTGCGGCGGGACCGGGCGGTGCAGGACCCGGTCGGTGCGCATCCGCACCAGCACGGTGATCGGAAGATCGGCCAGCACGTGGGCCAGGCGGGGGCCGTCGTAGCCGGCGTCGGCGACCAGCAGGATGTCCGGGTCTCCCGGCCGCCAGTGCCCGGCCGCGACGAGGCGGCCCACCACGGCGCGGATCTGCTGGGCGGTCACGTTTGCGGCGTTGTCGCCGGGTGTGAGCCGGACCGCGTCCAGCGGCGCGGTCCACGAACCCCGCCCGGACTCGAGCGCGACGACCACGGAGTAGGGCCAGCCCGGCACCATCATGTGCTGGTCCCTGCCACGGCCGTAGGTGTGACACAAGATCCGCTGCGGGCAGGTGTGTGCTTCCGGACGCAGCCAGCAGGTCACGTCCACCGCCAGCACCAGCCGCCCGTCTGCGGCGCGCGGCAGCGGGACCCCGCTCAGCGCGTTGCGTAGCCGATCGATGTCGACCCGTCCGCGTGCCAGTGCGGCATAGCTGCTGCCGTGGCCGCGACGGTGCTCACCGGCCAGGGACAGCTCCGCGATCGACCGGACCGGACCGTCCGCGCACAACACTGCGTCGGTCAGCTCGAACAACGCGTCCGCTCGCCGGGGCAGGCATCGGTAGAACTCCTGCCGGAGCGCGGACAGCTCCCTGCCCGCGCCGGTGGCGCCAGCGTGGTGCACACTGATCAATTGAAGCCCTTGGCTCGATCTTCCGTCTGTCGCAAGAAGGAATGATCGACCAAGGGCTTCACTCATGATCGACAGGGGTCACCACCGACCACTCAGACGTTAAAACTCAAGCTAGGGGGCGCTGGCTGGAATCCTGCCGGTCGTGTCTCGGTTTCAGTTGTTGTCGGATGAGCAGTGGGCGTTGATCGAGGGTGTGCTCCCGGTGTAGTCCGGCAAGCGTGGTCGTCCGCTTTCGGATGCGCGGGCGATGGTTGAGGGGATCATCACCGGTATCGGTGCGGGACCGCGTGGTGGAGATCTGCTGAAAATCGCGCTCGTCTTCCGCCGCGCGGTCACCCTCCAGGCCGCGGTGACTTGGACCAAGAACACCTAACAAAGTGACAGGTTGGTCAGCCGGCGGGGGCAGATGATGGCGTACGTCAGGCGACGGAATGCCTCGTGGATGTCGTCGCGGATCTCCCAGTGCATGCGGCGTCGCCGGAACCAGTGCAGCAGGGCGAACGTCTGCTCGACGACCCAGCGGTACCGGCCCAGGCCGGAGCCGTGTTCGGTGCCGCGCCGGGCGATGGCCGGCGTGATACCGACCGTCCGAACTTGCATGCGGTACTTGTCGTGGTCGTAGGCACGGTCGGCGTACACCCTGTTCGGCCGTCGGCGTGGGCGACCGCGGCGGTCCCGTACTGGCGGGATGTCCTGGATCAGCGGTATGAGCTGGGTGATGTCGTTGCGGTTGCCGCCGGTCAGTGATGCCTGCAAACGGAATGCCGTGCGCTTCGGTGATCAGGTGATGTTTTGAGCCGGTTCGGGCGCGGTCGACCGGGCTCGGTCCGGTTGTGGGCCGCCCTTCATGGCTCGCAGGGTGCGAGCCGTCGATCACCGCCCGCGACCAGCCCAGCGCGCCCGCCGCGTGTAGCTCGGCCAGCCGGTTCTCCTGCAGCCGTGACCACACTCCGGCGTCGTTCCAGTCCCGCGGCCGCCGCCGGCAGGTCATGCCTGAGCTTAACCCGAGTTCTTGAGGCAGGAACTCCCACGGAATGCCGATATAGAGGACGAACAGGATGCCCGCACAACACCGTCCGGTCATCCAGACGCTTGCGCCCGGGGTGATCGGCACGTCGAGGCGGGATCGGTAGCAACGCCCGAATACGTGACCACAACTCGTCGGAGACGATCCACGGCAGTTGCTGACCCTTCCGTGATCAACAACCACCCCGACAAATCTCTATCAAGATCCATTCCGTTAGGAGTTCTAAGGCATTGTCAGGCACGCGTTAGAGCGTGTCTCGTTTGGATCTTTCCCGCTGGGCTGCAATGATCTTGTACCGTGATCGACTCGCTGTCGCAACGGCTGGTGCCCGATGACTTGTGGGCGTTGGTGGAACCGCTGGTCCCGCCGGCAAAGGAGCGTCCGCAGGGTGGTGGTCGTGCGCGGACTGATCCGCGGGCGGTGTTCACGGCGATCGTGTTCGTGTTGACCAGTGGTTGTGCGTGGCGGCACCTGCCGCCCTCGTTCGGGGTATCGGTGCCCACGGCGCACCGGACGTTCACCGAATGGACCGAGGCCGGGCTGTGGCGGCAGTTGCATCAGGCAGTGCTGGACGAACTGGGCGGCCGGGGTTTGATCGACTGGTCTCGCGCGGTCCTCGACGGAGCATCCGTCAGGGCCAAAAGGGGGGCGGTCTGACCGGTCCGAGCCCGGTCGACCGCGGCAAACCGGGCTCGAAGATCCACGTACTGTCCGACGGGGCCGGGCTGCCCCTGACCGTCGCGATCTCCGCGGCCAACACTCACGACAGCCACGCGCTCAGACCTCTGGTCAACGCGCTGCCGCCGATCCGATCGCGCCGCGGACCGCGGCGCCGGAAACCGGCCAAACTCCACTCCGACAAGGCCTACGACATCCCCGCCCTGCGCGCCTGGCTGCGCCAGCGCGGGATCGTCCCGCGCATCGCCCGCAAGGGCATCGAATCCGCCGAGAAACTCGGCAAACACCGGTGGGTGATCGAACGGTCCATCGCCTGGCTGACCGGCTACCGGCGACTGACCATCCGCTACGAACGCAAAGCCGGCCACTACCTCGCCTTCCTCACCCTCGCCGCCACCATCACCTGCCACAAGAAACTCGCCAAATGAGACAAGCTCTTAGTGGCCCAGGAAGTTCAGCAGGTGCTGTAGGACGAGCTCCGGCTGTTCCTCCGGCACGAAGTGTCCGCAGTTCTCCAGGCCGACGCCGGTGACGTCGGTGCCGTACTGGCGCCACAGGTCGAGTGTCGGGAGTTTGCCGAGCAGTCCGCCTTGGCCCCACATCGCCAGCAGTGGCTGGGTGACGCGCTTGCCGTCCGCGAAGTCGGTGTCGTCGAGGTCGGCGTCGTCCGGGAAGGACGCGCGGTAGTCGTCGAAGCCGGCGCGCAGGGCGCCCGGGGCGGAGAACGCGCGGACGTACTCCGCGATGTCCTCGGCCGCCAGGCCCTGGCGCTGGAACGTCCAGCGCTCGAAGAAGTAACCGAGGTACGCGGCGATGTTGCTGCCCGCCACTAGCTCCGGCAGGTCGGGCTGCAAGTGGAAGAGCCAGTGCCAGTAGGCCTTCGCGATGTCCTTGTCGAGCAGCCGCCACATCTCGCGCGTCGGCGCGATGTCCAGCACGGCCAGGCGCTCGACCTGGTCCGGGCGGTCCAGTGCCCACCGGTGCCCGACGCGCCCGCCGCGGTCGTGGCCCACCACGGCCACGCGGTCGAAGCCGAGCTGCTCCGCGAGCCCGGCGACGTCGGCGGCCATCGTGCGTTTGTCGTAGCCGCCGCGCGGTTTGTCGGTGCGGCCGTACCCACGCAGGTCGGGCGCGATGACGGTGTGCGTTTCGGCGAGCGGCCCCGCGACGCGGTGCCAGCAGTGGGAGGTCTGCGGCCAGCCGTGCAGCAGGAAGACGGGCGGGCCGTCGCCGCCGCGCAGGTAGTGCACACGGAGGTCACCGACCTGGGCCATGAAGGATTCTAACCGGCTCATGGGGTTAGACGTTACTCCCTGTATCTAACTGGTGGCAAGGGTTAGAATCGGTTCCATGGAGTGGGTCTTCGACGGCGGCCGGCCGTCCCTCGACCTCGTCAACACGCTGCGCGACCGCTACGCCGACGGGTTCGAGCTGCTGACTTCGCCCGCCGCGCTGGGCGAATGGCTCGAGCTGGCGGGGCTGACCGCCGGTCGCGCCCGGGTGACGGAGGACCAGCTGCGGACGGCGCGCTGGCTGCGCGAAGCGGTGAACCGGCTGCTCACGGCGTCGCCGGAGCGCAAGGACGTCGAGCTGGTCAACAAGGCCGTCGAGGTGCCCGTACCGGCTGCGCGGCTGAAGCTGTCCGGTGGCGAGCTGCACCGCGCGGTGCCGGCACCGCGGGACCCGGTGGCGGCCGCGCTCGCGGTGATCGCGGCCGACGCGGTCGACCTGGTGACCGGTTCGGTGGACGTCCGCGTGTGCGCGGCGGATGACTGCGGCCTGCGGTTCGCCGACGCCTCGCCGCGCCGGACCCGCCAGTGGTGCTCCATGGCCCGGTGCGGTAACCGTGCTAAGGCGCGGGCGCACTACGCGCGCACCCGTGGTGAATGAGCTACGGGAGGTACCGGTAGGCCCACGGGTGAGCGGGCAGCCAGACGTTGAGCTTGCCGATCCACCGCATGTGGGCCGTGCGCACCGAAGCCGGGAGCACCGCGCCGAACACCCTCGTGCAGCGACAGAACCGGTCGAACCTGTGCTGATCAGCCGAGGTCCACCGGAGACCGAGCCGTTCGCGCAGCGGCGGCGGCAGCGTCGCCCGGATCAGGAACAGCTGCGCGTTCGCTTGCCCAGCACGGAGTTTCGGCCACCACCGGTCCGGCAGCCATCGCGCGGGGTTCGGCACCGCGCCGATGGTCTCGAACAACGTCGTGATCGCCTCGTTCGGCCGGAACGACGCCACTTGCTCGGCGTAGTAGCGCTCGAACGCGGGCCAGTCCGGCGGCAGATCGCGTTCGCGGACGCCGAGCAGGCGGCCGATGTCGCACATCTGCGCGTAGTACTCGTCGAGCTCGTCCTTGGCCAGCGGCCGGCCGAAGAACCGTTGCACGTCAACGGGAACCTTCACCAGCGTCGCGTGCACCCACGCGTACGCGGCGGGGTCGAGGGCGCTGTAGCGGCGGCCGCCGTCGACGCCGGTGAACGTGCGGTGCAGCTTCCGCAGCCGCTCGGCCTCGTACCGGGCGCCGGCTTCGCCGCCGTAGACGTAGATCGACAGCGACGCGCCCGTGCGCATCAACCGCGTCCACGGGTCTTCCGTGTAGTCCGAGTGGTCCCGCACGCCCGCGGCGACGACCGGGTGGGCCACCTGCAGCACGAGCACCTGACCGGCGAGCAACAGGTCGCGGAAGTCCCCGAAGTACCGCCAGGCCGCGGTCCCGCGAATCACCGGCGGCGCCACGTCAGGTCCCGCGCAGCAACATCATCAGCGGTTCGGCGGCCGGCACGTCGGTGCCCGTGGCGAGCCGGCGCAGCTGCAGCCCGGCGATGAGCGCCACGACGGGACCCGCCACGCGTTCCGGCTCCCGCACGCCGAGTCCGCGCAGGATGGCCGTGGCCAGGTCGTCGTAGGCCGCGAAGCAGCGTGAAGACGCTTCGTGCAGGCCGGGGTCGCGCGCGGCCTGCAGGTACAGCTCGTGGGGCGCGAGCTCATCGGTGCCGAACGGGAGCTGCTCGATCACGTGCTCCACCACGGCCGCGGCCTGCTCGAGGCTGAGGCCGTCGGCGCGGTGCGCGTCGGCGATCGCGGCGAGTTTCGCCGTCTCCTCCTCGGCGAACAGCAGCATGGCCTCGCGCAAGAGCTCCGTCTGACTGGGGAAGTGGTAGGTGAGCGTGCCGAGCGAAACGCCCGCGGCGGCCACGATGCGGCGGTTGGTGAGCCCGCCGACGCCTTGCCCGCCGACGACCTCGAGCGTCGCGCGCAGGATCGCGTCGCGGGTGTTCACCACACCCTTGCGGGGTGTCGCTCCGGCCACCGTTCGACCTCTTCCAGTTGCGCGGCGAGTGAGATCAGCCGCTCCTCGGCGTGCGAGGGGCCCAGCAGCTGGGCGCCGAGTGGCAGCCCGTCTGCCGTCTGACCGGCGGGGACGTTGATCCCAGGCCAGCCCAGCACGTTCCACGGCCAAGCGTAGGGGCACGCGGCGATCATCGTCTGGTCGGTCGCCCAGCCGGTGAGGCCGTCGAACGCGCCCGTCTTCGGCGGTGGCGTCGCGGTGGTCGGCGTGAGCAGCACGTCGACCCGCCCGAACACCGACCCGATGCGGCGCTGCAGCATCGGTTCAAGGGCCTTGGAAAGCTTGAGCGCGCCGGCGAGCAGGGTGCCCTGGTGGGCGTTGCCGCGGGTGCGTGGGTCGAGCTTGGTGGGTTCGGGCACGCGAAGGGTCCAGTCGCGCACGCCGGTGAGCGAGCGGGGCAGGAAGGTGAGCCCGATGAGCCCGTAGCCGGGTTCGACCTCGATGACCTCGTGGCCGAGGCCTTCGAGCGCTTCGGCGGTGTGCCGCACGGCCGCCTCCACGACCGGATCGAGCTTCGTTTTCATTGCCGTGAACGGGATCCTGGTCGACAGGCCGATCCGCAGCCTGCCGGGTTCCCGGCGGGCGGCCTTGCGGAAGGTGTCGCCGGTGCCCGCGGTGACGTCGAGCAGCGTCGCCGCGTCCGCGACGGTCAGGGCGAGCGGGCTGAGCACGGTGAGGCCGTGGAACAGTTCGCCGCCCGTCGGGATGCGTCCACGCTGCGGCTTGATGCCGACCAGGCCCGTCCACGCCGCCGGGATGCGCACCGAGCCCGCGCCGTCCGACCCGAGCGCCGCCGCGACGATCCCACCGGCCACCGCGGCCGCCGCCCCGCCCGACGACCCGCCCGGTGTGTGCTCGGGCTGCCAGGGGTTGCGCGTGACGCCGAACGCCGGCCCCTCGGTGAACGGCCACTGGCCCAGCTCCGGCGTGTTGGTCTTGCCGACGATGACCGCGCCCGCCTGCTTGAGCTTCGCGACGGCCGGGGAGTCCTCGGTGGCGTCCGGGAAGTCACCGGCGCAGCCGAACGCCGTCGGCAGGCCTTCGAGATCGACGTCGTCCTTGATCGCGATGGGCACTCCGAGCAGCGGGGAGTCGTCGCCCTCTGCGCGCCGGCGGTCGGCCAGCGCCGCGTCGAGCAGCGCTGCCTCGTCACGCAGGAACCGGAACGCGTTGAGCACGGGCCGGCTCGCGTGGGCTCGCTGCAGCGCCTCCCGAGTGAGCTCCAGGGACGACGTTTCCCCAGCTCGCAGCCGCGCCGCCTGCTCGGCGAGCGTCGGGAACGCGGAAGTCTCGACGGTCATGGGCCGCCCCCGATTCTCTCGTTCGTTCGAACGAACGCTACCACGGAGCTGTGATCCGAGGCGCCTGGTTCGACAGCCGGCGGGCCGGGGGCCGACGATTACCGGGACGCCCACCCCAGCCCACGGAGGATCGATGACGTTCGACTTCGACCGGTTTCCCGTTTTCGACGCGTTTCCGCGGGCGGGACTCGGCAGCGGGCCTACGCCGTTGGTCGCGGCGCCGCGGCTGGGGGAAGCCTTGGGGCTGCCGCGGTTGCTGCTGAAGCGCGACGACGTGCACCCGCTCGGCGCGGGCGGCAACAAGCTGCGCAAACTCGACTTCCACCTCGGGGCGGCCCTGGCGGCGGGCGCCGACACGGTGATCACCTTCGGCGCGTTGCAGACCAACCACGGCCGCCAGACCGCGGCCGCGTGCGCACGCCTCGGCCTGCGCTGCGAGCTGGTCCTCACGGCCAAGGTCCCGCGCTCGGGCGAGGCCTACGAGCACTCCGGCAACATCCCGCTCGACCTGCTGTTCGGCGCCCGCGTCCACCTCTGCGCCGATGAAGAAGAGACCACCCGCACGTACGAGGAGCTGCTCGCGTCGGCGGACTACGAGGGCCGCAAGGTCGCGACGGTCCCCGTCGGCGGGTCGGATGCGCTCGGCACGCTCGGCTACGTCGCCGCATCGCACGAGCTCGCGCAGCAGCTCTCGGCGCTGGGCATCGAGAGCGCGCGGATCGTCGGGCCGCACGCGAGCGGCGGCACGGCCGCCGGCCTGGCGCTCGGTACGGCGTTGCTCGGCAACCTCGGCGCGGACTTCGCGTGCGTGAGCCACCCGCTCGGCGAGGCCACGGACAACCTCACCCACCTCGTCACCTCGGCCGCGCAGCTGCTGGGCGTCGACACGCCGTCGCTGGACCACGTGCGCATGAGCGACACCACGATCGGTGAAGGCTACGGCATCCCGTCGCCGGAAACGTGGGGCGCGCTGCGGCTGTTCGGCCGCACCGAGGGTGTGGTGCTCGACCCCGTCTACACCGGCAAGGTCGCGGCCGCGCTGGTCGAGTGGGCGGCCGCCGGGCGGTTCGACCCGGAGGAGACGGTCGTGTTCGTGCACACGGGCGGGCTCCCCGGGTTGTACGGCTACGCCCCGGAATTCGCCGCGGCCATGCAGGAGTAGCTCAGTCCCGTGCGGTGGCCAGCGCGGTCCTGGCTTCCGCGCGGGTGGCGTCGAACTGGGCGGCGACGCGCAGCAGGCCCAGCAGCAGGGCGGCGTCCGCGACGATCATCAGCCGCTGCGTCAGGCCGACCGGCAGCAGCTCGGTCAGCGCGTGGAACCCCGCGACGCCGGCTTCGTCGAGGCGCACGAACAGGAAGCTCACCCCGAACAGCGCCAGCGCGGCCACGGCCCACCGCAGCCACCGCACCACCACCACGCGGGAAGCCTTGCCACGCAACGGTTCCAGCAGGACCAGTGCCGCGCCCGGCAAGCTCGCGAACGCGACCAGGCACGAGTACAGGTGGATCTCGCCGCTCACCGGGTCCGGGTTCGGCGGGTAACTCGCCGGGAACACGGCCGTGAACGTCAACCCCAAGGCCCACAACGAAAGCAGCACCCGGGCACTGCGCGGCAACGGCACCCCGCCGGCCACCAGGCACCCGAGCACCGCCAGCGAGCCGACGGCGAGCGAGAGCACGCCGGCGCTCAGCAGACCCGGATCCGTGAGTGTGTAGCTCGACAACGTGTCGTAGAGCGGATTTCGCGAACTGAACACGTTCATCACCACGAACGTGAACAGCCCCCAGCCGATCGCGGCGAAGGCGGCCAGCCGCCAGATCCGCAGCCCCCGTGAGATCCCCATGGTCCACAGCTTCGCGGGGAACGGGGACCGCGTGATCAGGGATCACCCTGAATTCGACCCCTGCTCGAAGTCCACGAACACCAGTGCTTGGTCGTCGTGGCGCTTCGCGCGGGGCCAGCGGGCGCCGTCCTGGTCCTGTTTCTCCGCGAGCCGCACCGCGTCCAGCACCGCGTCGGGCCCGCTCGCCCGCGCCAGCCGGAGTGCTTCGGGCCAGTCGAAGAGTCCGTATTCGTCCACGCCGATCGACACGCCGTCGGTGGCGACCAGCACGGCGTCCACCGCCGCCCGCGGCCACGACCGGCGCACGGCTTTCGCCGCCGCCAGCGGATCCGCTTCGGCGACCCAGAACCCGCCTTCGGCGTTGCGGCGGCGGCGGACGTCGGCGCCGGTCTGCAGCAAACCGTCTTCGCGCAGCCAGACGATCCGGTCGTCGGACACGACATCCACGCCGAACCGTCCGAAAGCGACAACCGGGCTGTCGGCGAGCACGAGGGACTCCACGGACTCCGCGTCCCAGCGCAGGATCGACACCGTGCTCGACGGCGAGTTCCCCGGCGTCAGGCCGTGCGCGGAAGCGACCGCGGTGATGGCCGAGGCCAGCGCGTCGGCCAGATCCGCGGCCGGTCGTGCACGCAGTTCGGCGGCCAGGCGGTGCACGAGCAGCTCCGCGTACCAGCCGCCGGGCGGCAGCTCGGGGCTCGGTGACGTCGCGCCGTCCAGCACCAGCACGGCGTTGTCCAGCACGGAAACGTGGTCTTCCGTGGGGCGAGGCAGGCCGTCCGCGCCGACTCCCGCCCGTTCGGCGATCGCGATCTCGGGCATCACCCGATGCTAACCCCATGTCAACTCAGGTTGACGAATTCGCGGGTGTCAACCTAGATTGACAGGCATGACGGAAGCAACAGACCTGGCCGCGAGGGCGGGCGACCGTGATCCCCGGGTGGGGCTTCGCGCGGTCGCTGCGCTTCGTCGGCTCCTGGAACAACTCGAGGCCGTGCAGGTGCGCAGCGCCCGTGTGCACGGCTGGTCCTGGCAGGAGATCGCCGCCGAGCTGGGGGTCAGCCGGCAGGCCGTGCACAAGAAGTACGGGAGGCACTGATGTTCGAACGGTTCACGCAGGACGCCCGCATGGCTGTGGTGGAGGCGCAGATCGTGGCGCGCGAAACCGGCGCGCGCGAGATCGAACTCACCGACGTGCTGGCCGGGCTGGCCCGCACTGAGGACGGCAGTGCGTTGCGCGTATTGCAGGAGCTCGGCGTGTCCCGCGAAGACGTGCTGGCCGAACTCGACCGCGTCCGCCGGCGCGGCGGGATCAGCGACGCCGACGTCGAGGCGCTCACGGAATTCGGCATCGACGTCGAGCAGATCGTCGAGCGCATCGAGGAAACCCACGGTCCCGGCGCACTCGCGGGTGGCGGGAGGCGCGGCAAGCGCGGCCACATCCCGTTCGCCGCCGACGCGAAGCGCACGCTCGAGCTGAGCCTGCGCGAGGCCGTCAAACTGGGTGACAAGCAATTGCGCCAGGAGCACATCCTGCTCGCGCTGACGCAGCAGAAGGGCCCGGTGCCCGACCTGCTGGCCGCCCGCGGAGTCGACTACGCGTCGGTCCGCCGAGCGGTCGGGCAGCGCGAGGCCGGCTAGTGCTGGTGCTCTTCGCGGCTCCGGCTCCGCCACGTGACCAGCGGCAACAGGGCCTGCGTGAGCGGACCGATCGCGAGCGCGTAGAGCACGGTGCCGACGCCGAAGGTGCCGCCGAGCAGCCAGCCGACGGCGAGCACGGTCACCTCGATCCCGGTGCGCACGAGCCGCACCGACCAGCCGGTGCGTGCGGTGAGGCCGGTCATCAGCCCGTCGCGCGGGCCGGGGCCGAGCCGCGTGCCGACGTAGACCGCGGTGGCCACGGCGTTGAGCACGATGCCGCCGACCATCAGCAGGATCTGAAGCGCGAGCACGTGCTGGTCCGGCAGCACGGCGCGGACGGTGTCGACGGTCACCGAGATGACCAGCACGTTCGCGACCGTGCCGACGCCCGGCTTCTGGCGCAGCGGGATCCACAGCAGCAGCACGAACACCGACGCGATGGCGGTGACCGTGCCGAAGGTCAGGCCGGTGAGCTTGGTGAGGCCTTCGTGCAGCACGTCCCACGGGTCGAGGCCCAGGTGGGCGCGGGTGAGCATCGCCATGCTGGCGCCGTAGAGCGCGAGGCCGGCGAGGAGCTGCGCGCCGCGGCGGACGGGGGCGCGGCGGATGCTGAGGGGGCTGAGGTCGACAACTGCCACCTCTGCACTATCGGCGACAAGTGGACTGGTAAACCATGGCCAATATTGGATAATTGGCCTTATGACTTCGTCTGTTCCGCTCGGTAGTCGAGTTTCCGGCCAGCGATTGGCCGTGTTATTGGGGGAGTGGCGCCGCCGCGGGTCCCGGCAGGGGGCGGCGGATCTCGCCGCGGCCGTCGAGCTGCACGTGCTCGACGGCCAGCTCCCCATCGGCACCCGGCTGCCCGCCGAGCGCGAGCTCGCCGACGCGCTCGGCGTCAGCCGCACGCTCATCGGCGCGGCGCTCGACCGGCTGCGCGAAGACGGGCTCGTCGCGAGCCGCCGCGGCGCCGGTTCCTGGATTTCGGGCACCGGCAGCCGCGCGCACGAGCCGGTGCTGCGCGAACGCGACGGTGTGCTCGACCTCGCGCGCGCCGCGCCTCCCGCGTTGCCCGGACTGATGACGGCCGTCGAGGCGGCGCGCCGCGACCTCGTCGACCACATCGGGGGCAACGGGTACCTCACCGGCGGCCTGCCACGGCTGCGCGAGCGCATCGCCGAGCGCTACACCGCGCGCGGCCTGCCGACGACACCGGACCAGGTCATGGTGACCTCCGGCGCGTACTCGGCCTTCGTGCTGTGCTTGCGCATGCTCGCCGGGCCCGGCGACCGGGTGCTCGTGGAGCAGCCGACGTACCCCAACGCGATCGACGCCGTGCGCGCGACGCACGCGCTGCCGGTGCCGGTCGCGCTGGATCCCGTGCACGGCTGGGATCTCCCGGGCATCGAAGCTGCCGTGCGCCAGGCCTCGCCGCGGTTCGGCTACTTCGTGGTCGACTTCCAGAACCCGACGGGCCTGCGCCTCGACGCGGCCGGCCGCGAACGGCTCGGCAGTCTGCTCGCGCGGTCGCGCACACCCGTGGTGGTCGACGAATCGTTGGTGGAGCTGGATTACGAGGGAGATCCGCTCGACGCGCCGCCGCCACTGGCCGCGTTCGCGGGGGACTTGGTGCTCACGGTCGGTTCCGCGGCGAAGTCGCACTGGGGCGGGCTGCGGCTCGGCTGGATCCGCGCGTCGGCCGACTTGCTGGACCGGTTGCTGTCCTCGCGGTTCGCCGTGGACCTGGGGGCGCCGGTGTTCGACCAGCTGGTGCTGGCGTCGCTGCTGGAGCCAGACGGGTACGCCGCGCTGGCCCAGCGACGGGTGGATTTTCGTGCGCAGCGGGATGTGTTGATCGAGGCGGTGCGTGGTTGCTGTCCTGAGTGGACGTTTGGGGTCCCGGCCGGGGGATTGTCGTTGTGGTGCCGGTTGCCGGAGCCGATGAGTACGCGGTTGGCGGTGTCCGCGGGGAATCACGGGGTGCAGTTGGCGCCTGCGTCGCGGTTCGGGGTGCACGGGGGGTTGGAGAGGTGGTTGCGGGTGCCGTTCGGGCTGCCGAGGGATGAGCTGCTTGAGGCGGTGCGGAGGTTGAGTGTGGCAGTGGGTTCGGTGAGGGGGTGTGCGGATGTGGAGGTGCCGGTGACTTAGGGGGATTGAGGGATGAGGCGGGTTCTGCGCGGGGGCGTGTTACGGGACGTTGTGGTTGGGATGCGGTCCTGTGTGGGGGGCGTGTTGCGGGGCGTATGCACCCCGAAGCGCGAGTGTGACTACGGCCGCTGACCCCGTGTCGAGGCGGGAAAGCGTGCCTTGACACGGGGTCAGCGGCCGTGTGTTGGCTTCGGTTTCGTCGGTGGCTTCGCGTCGCGTTGGTGGCCGGTCCTGGCGAACCACACGCTCGACGCCGGCCTTGCTTTCCTCACGCAGCCCGGCCGGCAACACGATGAGCCCCGCTCAATCCAGCCCAGCACCTCGAAAGGCGACGGGCTCCCACCTATTACCCGGCTCGATCTCAAGACTCATCCAGGGCCCTGACGTAAACAGCCGGTGCACCGCATGGTCCGGCCACCCAGGGATGGTGGCGGTCGCATCGGTGCACCGGCTGTTCGTCACCCGCTCGCTGGGAGCGGGCGCCGCGGCGGCGTCCCGGCACAGCCCCTCGACGTGCCGGGAGCCGCCGACGGCTCAGGCGGGCTTCGGTTGGCGCAGGTTCTCGCTCGGCGCGGTGAGCGGGAACCTCCGGAGCACGCCCGTTGTGGGTCCCGGCGCCGCGGGGGCAGCGCGGCGCCGGGACCAGGCCCCGATCCGGCCGGGCGCGGTCGGCCGGTCGGGAAGCGTGGTCTTGCGCATGGTTCAGCCCCTGGGAAGTGCGTGCGGAAGGGGTGAGCCAGGCGCTGCGAGCGGGCGCGCGCTCCAAGAAGTTGATCTTGGTTTGGACGTGGCTCTCCCCGGAGGACCGGGTGGTCGGTCAGTCCGGAGAAGTGGTCGGCAGGGCCGCTTCGCGACCCGCCCCTGCGACTTCGTGGTCGCGGCTCACGCCGATCAGCTTGAGCTGAGTCGTGGTGACGCTGTCCGCGGCAACCGCGAACGGCTGCCGCGCGCCACCCGGACCGTCGTGGCCCGGGTTGACGGTCGTACTGGGTGCCGCGGGCGCGCTGGGCGCCGAGGGCAGACCGCCACCGCCACCGGCCCCGTCGCCGCCGTTCGTGGCGCCGACGTGGGACGCATTGTCGTGCTTGGCCGCGGCGGCGTGTCGCTGCACCGGAATCATGTGCACTGCGCTGAGGTACCGGACTCCGCTGATCTCCTGCTTCGGCATCGTCGCCGGCACCGCTTCGGTCGCCGTCACCGGTGCGCCCGCGAGCTCCGGGACCGGCGCGACCGCCTGCTCGGGCACCGTCGCGCTGACCCCGCCGCTCACGGACCCGCCCGAGAACACCGGCCCGAGCACGTCGCCGATCGGGATCAACGGCGGGTCTTCACCCGTGCCCGGCATGGTCGCCACAGGCGGCAGCACCTCGCCCCCGACGTCCCCCACCGTGTCGACGACGCCGGTGACGGAGGTCAGGGTGTTGTCCACGACTCCGAGCACCCCGCCGAGGAGGCCACCGAGCAACCCGCCGCTCTGGGCTCCACTCGTGCGCAGCGTCGCCTGGTCCGGTGTGGACTGCTCCGAGCCGGCGCCGCTCGGCGCACTTGTGTTGCCGCCCCCGGAGTTGGTGCCGGGGCTGGGTGATCCCGCGCCTGCGGCCGAGATCGTGGACTGGTCCGAGTCGGTGCCGGTCGAGGTGGCGGAATTGTCGCTGGGGGTGGAGCCGGTCGAGCTGTTGCTCGGCTGGTCCGAGCCGGAGCCTGTTGGGATGCCGAGATTGTTGCTGGGGGTGGAGTCGGCGGACTGGTCCGAGCCAGCGCCGGACAAGGTGCCGGAAATGCCGCTTTGGTGGGAGCCGGACGAGTTGTCATCGGACTGGTCCGAGGCGGTGCCGGGCAAGGTGCTGAAAATGTCGCTTTGGTGGGAGCCGGTCGAACCGTCGCTGGGCTGGTTCGAGCCAGTGCCGCTCGACGGGCCGGAATTGCCATCCTGCCACGGGTTGTGGGTACCGGACGGGGTTGGGCAGTTCTCGCTCGGCGCGCCGGACTCGTGCGAGTGTGAGCCGCTGCTGTCGTTCGCCGGCCCGCCCTCGGCCGGGTTGCCGGCGCCGGTCGTGGTGCCGTGGACGGCGCCCGTCGTCGCGGTTCCCTGTGAGCCGGCGCCGCCGCGCGAGCCGGAGCTGGTGTCCGAAGTCGACGCTCCGGACGGGCCGCCGTGGCGCGTGTCCCATGTGGACGTCTGCACCCGGCTGTGGTGGCTCTGCCGGTGTTCCCGTGCTTTTCCCGCGGCCTCACCGTGCGGAGCGCGCCCGGGCGCCGTTGCGACAGTCCTGCCAGAAGTGTCACCGCCGTGGGGGTGTTCGGCCGCGTCGGCGCTCGCGCCGGCGATCACGGCCCCCAGCAGCCACCCCACGACCGTCAACCCGCCCGCCAAAACGATCCGCGCAGCGGGCCGGGAGAGAGGTGCAGTCCACGGTCGCGAGCGGCGGATGCCGGGATCAGCGCTGGTGGCCGGGGGTGCGATGGTGCGCACGGATGCCGTGCCGCTCACGCCACCACCACCGTCCGCGCCTGAAGCTCATGCGGTTCGCCGCACGAGGCTGATCCAACTGGGGTTCTTCTCCGGCCAGGTCGCAGTTCCCCCGGGGCTGCACTCTTTCTAGCACCGCTCGCGAGTGTTTCATCTTCCCTGCGTTCGATCCACCCCGTAAGGCGGAACGGCGTTACCGGCTCCGGTGTCCGAATGGCCGAAGTCGATCACTGAGCGTGTGGTCGAGCAACGCGGTTGCGGCCATCCGGGCGGCCGGTCACACGGCGGTTGACCTGATGTTTCAGCGCGAGGACGTACCCCCGGTATCGTCAACCTGACGCGCTGTCAACGAAACCGGAGCGTCACCGGCCCGCACTCGCCGTGCGTTGTGACCGCGACCAGCGGAAGTGGTCAGCCGAGTTGCCGCAATCGCGCGACGGCTTCGTCGATGACTTCGTTCCGTTTGCAGAAGGCGAAACGCAGCAAGTGTTTCCACTCGTCCGGGTGATCTGTGAACACCTTGACGGGCACGGCCGCGACGCCGACGCGTTCGGGCAGTTCCCAAGCCAGTTCTGCCGCGTCGGAAAAACCGAGCGGACGGACGTCGGCCGTCACGAAGTAGGTGCCGGTGCTCGCGCGCACGGCGAAGCCCGCGTCGGCGAGGCCCGCGGAGAGCCGGTCGCGTTTGCCTTGCAAGCTCGTGCGCAGTTCTTCGACCCACGGGAGCTCGTGGTCCAGCGCGTACGCGACGGCCGGCTGCAGCGGTCCGCCCGAGACGAACGTGATGAACTGCTTCGCCGCCTTCACCGCGGCGACGAGTTCGGGCGTCGAGCAGACCCAGCCGATCTTCCAGCCGGTGCAGTTGAACGTCTTGCCGGCGCTGGAGATCGCGACTGTCCGCTCCCGCATGCCGGGCAGGGTGGCGAGCGGCACGTGCTCGGCGCCGTCGAACACGAGGTGCTCGTAGACCTCGTCGGTCACGGCGATGAGGTCGTGCTCAACGCACACCGCCGCGACGGCCTCCAGCTCGGCGCGGGAGAACACCGTGCCGGTCGGGTTGTGCGGCGAGTTCAGCAGCACGGCGCGGGTGCGAGGGGTGATGGCGTCGCGCAGGGCGTCGACGTCCAGCTCGAGGCGCCCGCCGGCCGTCTCGCGCAGGCCGAGCACGCGCCGCTGGGCGCCGGCCATCGCGACGGCCGCCGCGTACGAGTCGTAGTACGGCTCGACGACGATCACCTCGTCGCCGGCCTCGACCAGCGCGATGAGCGCCGCCGTGATGGCTTCGGTCGCGCCGGCCGTGACGAGGACCTCGGTGTCGGGGTCGTACTCGGTGCCGTAGCGCGTGCGGTGGCGCGAGATGGCCGCGCGCAGCTCGGGGCGGCCCGGGCCGGGCGGGTACTGGTTGTCGCCGCCGAACAGGGAGTTCTTGGCCGCTTCGAGCATGCCGGCGGGGCCGTCGGTGTCGGGGAAGCCCTGGCCGAGGTTGACGGCGCCGTGCTTCACGGCGAGTGCCGTCATCTCCGCGAAGATGGTCGCGGTGAAGGGCCGGAGACGGGGGACGAGAGCTGGTTCACGCACGAAAACGCATCCTCACGGACAATGGCGTCGTGGAGCAACTCACCCCAGCCAAGGTCACGCCCGCGGACCCGCCCGGAGGCGCCGCCGGCGAGGAGGCGAAGAAGCGCGGCCTGCGTCGCATGAAGCTGGTCGCGCTGGCCTTCCTGCTCGGCGCCACGGTTGTCTTCCTGCTCACGAGCTGGGCGGAGGCGGCCGGCTGGCCCGCCTGGGTCGGCTACGTCCGCGCTGCGGCGGAAGCCGGCATGGTCGGCGCGCTCGCCGACTGGTTCGCGGTCACCGCGCTGTTCCGGCACCCGCTCGGCCTGCGCATTCCGCACACCGCGATCATCCCCAACAAGAAGGACCAGCTCGGCAACAGCCTGGGCGACTTCGTCGGCTCGAACTTCCTGTCCGAGGCCGTCATCCGCGACAAGCTGAAGCGCGTCGAGATCTCCCGCCGCCTCGGCGGGTGGCTTTCGCAGCGCGAGAACGCGGAGCGCGTGACGTCCGAGCTCGCGACAGTGGTCCGCGGCGCCGTGACGGTCCTGCGCGACGAGGACGTGCAGGCGATCATGGAGCAAGCCGTGGTCAAGCGCGTGGTCGACCGGCCCTGGGGCCCGCCGCTCGGCAAGATCCTCGCGGGCGTCTTCGAAGACGGCGCGCACCACAACCTGGTGGATCTGATGTGCGACCGCGCGTACGAGTGGGTGCGGGACAACCACCAGACCGTGCTGCGAGTCGTCTCGGACCGCGCCCCGAGCTGGTCGCCGAAGTTCGTCGACGAAATGCTCGCGGACAAGGTGTACGGGGAGGTGCTGACCTTCGCGTGGGCCGTGAAGACGGACGTCAACCACCCGATGCGCCTCGCGCTGGACAAGTTCCTCGGCGAGTTCGCGCAGGACCTCCAGACCGACCCGAAGACGATGGAGCGCGCCGAGCAGGTCAAGGGCCAGATCGTCCACCACGCCGAGGTGCAGCGGCTCATCGGCTCCGCCTGGGCGACCGCGAAGGAGATGCTGCTCAACGCCGCCGAAGACCCGTCCAGCGAACTCCGCCTCCGCGTCCGCGGCGCCCTCGAATCCCTGGGCGACCGCCTCACCTCGGACCCCACGCTCTCCAGCAAGGTCGACGGCTGGGTCGAAGGCGCCGCGGCGTACCTGGTGAAGAACTACTCGAAGGAAATCACCACCATCATCACCGACACCGTCGAACGGTGGGACGCGGAAGAGACGTCGCGCAAGATCGAACTCCAGGTCGGGCGGGATCTGCAGTTCATCCGCATCAACGGCACAGTGGTCGGCGCCTTGGCGGGGTTGATCATCTACACGGTGGCACAGCTGCTTTTCTGAGCGACGACACCTGGCAAGGCGACGGGCGGTCCCCAGTCAGCCGTCGGCCGACCACGCCGAAACCCCTGCGCCCAGCCCCGCTCGGTGCCTCGAACAGGCGACCGACCCCTGGCTAGGAAACCGCCGCCCATCGACGCAAAGTTGTCCTGCGCCCAGCCCCGCTCGGTGCCTCGAACGGCGGCGCAGCCCGCTTATGCCACCGCCGGTTAACAACGCAAGCGTCCTGTGCCCAGCCCTGCCCGGCACCTCGAACGGCGAGGAATCCAAACACGAAACCGCCAGCAACAATGCAAAGCGTCCTGCACCCAGCCCCTGCCCGGCACCTCGATCCGAAGCCAAAACACGGCCGCCGACCCGGTGTCAAGGCACGCTTTCCCGCCTTGACACGGGGTCAGCGGCCGTAGTCACAGTCGCGCCTCGGGGTGCATACGCCACGCAACACGCCCTGCGCAGGACCGCATCCCAACCACAACACCACGCAACACGCCCCCGCGCGGGGCACGCATCAGCCCGAAACAAGCCCCACGAGTCCCTCCAACAGCCCTCATCCCCATCCCCCACAAAGCGCAACCTCACACCCAACGACCACGCACCGCACCCATCCGCACGCAACCCGTGCCTATACCACACCAGGGGGACCCCAAAACCAGTTGTCCACAGGAACCTGAGTTATCCCCCGGGTTATCCACAACTTTTCACGGTGATGGCCTAACGAGCATCCACAACTTGTGGGGATCCAGTGCTTCTGCACGTGCACATGTGGTGCCCGGCCCCAACCTGTCCACAGCCCCAACCGGGCACCATCAGTTGTGCACACCTACCGCCCGGGCGCGCCAGGACCGGGCCTTTTCGCGGTTTCCGCAGACGCGCATCGAACACCAGGTGCGCGAGCGGTTGCGGGACTCGTCGTAGAAGGCCCAGAGGCAGTCGTCGGCCGGGCAGATCTTGAGGCGCACCCAGTCGCCGCGGATGGCGAGGCGGGTGGCGGCGGCGAGGATCGTCGAGGTCGCGTCCGTGCCGAGCAGGCGGGGTTTGCCGTCGTCGAGGGAGAAGACGAGGGGGACTTCGAGGGAGGTGCCGGGCAGCCGGGGGTCGCCCACGGCCGCGCGCAGCCCGTCTCGCGCCGCTCGCGCGTCGTCGCCCTCGCCTGGGGACAGCTCGTGTTCCTCGGCCCACCATCGCCAGAGTTCGGGGCTGTCCAGCACATCCTCGCCGCGTTCGATGTCGACGGTGTTGAGGAAGTCCACCACCAGGGTCGCGTCGGTGTGCACGCAACCAGTGTACGAGTGATGCCGGTTGCTTCGTCGAACGATAACTCCCATAATCCGAACACCGGTTACTGGAGGGAGACGAAACATGGGTTCGACACCGACCTTCGGCGGCGTGGCCATCGACTGCCCGGACCCCGCGGCGCTCGCCGGCTTCTACCGCGCGCTGCTCGACTGGGCGGAACCCGACGTCACGCCGGACGGCCACTGGGCGCGGCTCGCGAACCCGCTCGGCGGAGCTCGTTTGGAGTTCCAGCGGGTGGTGGACTACCGGGCGCCGGAGTGGCCGTCCACTGAGAAGCCGCAGCAGGCGCACGTGGATCTGGACGTCACGGATCTGGAGGCCGCGCACGAACGCGTGCTGAGCCTCGGTGCGAAGCTGCTGGACGATTCGCCGAAGACGTTCCGCGTGTACGCAGACCCGGTGGGGCACCCGTTCTGCTTGTGCGCGTGCTGACGCGGCGGGCGGAACCTGCGTAGTCTCGGGAGGGTGATTTGTCCGAACTGTCAGAACCGGATGCGAACCGTCGGCAAGAACGGCATCCACATCGAACAGTGCGAAGCGTGCCGCGGGATCTTCCTGGACCACGGTGAGCTGGAGCAGATCGTCGGGGCCGAGAGCTCGTACTACGGGCAGCGGCCACCGCCCCCGTACGCGCACAGCCGGCCCGACTCGCCGCGCCCGTACCGCGGCGGGTACTCCGACTCGCCGCGGCCGTACCGGGGTGGGTACGCGGATTCGCCGCGGCCGTATCGCGGTGGTTACTCGGATTCGCCGCGGCCGTACGGCGGGCACCGCAAGCGCAGCTTCCTCGAGAACCTGTTCGACTGACCGCGGTGCACGCTCTGGACCTGCGGATCTGCCCCGCGTGCGGCGACCGGGCCGAGTCGCCGCACGCTTCGGGTGCCACCCTCGTCTGCTCGGTGTGCGGCCATCGCTGGCCCTTCCGGCGGCTCCCGCTGTTCGCGCTGACGGGCCCGAGTGGTGCCGGCAAGTCGACCGTCGGGCCGGCCCTCGCGACGCGGCTGGCCGGGGACGCCCTGGTCCTGGAGCAGGACGTCCTGTGGACAGGTGCCTGGCACGGTGACACCCGGGCCTTCCGCGCCACCTGGCTGCGCACGGCGGCGATGCTGCACCAGAACGGCCTGCCGGTCGTGCTGTGCGGCACCGTCGCCCCGCAGGAACTCGAGCCACTCCCGGAACGCGTGTTCTTCTCCGACGTGCACTACCTCGCCCTCGTCGCCTCCTCCGACGCTCTCCGCAAACGCTTGCGCGCCCGCCCCGCCTGGCGCGAATGGGACGAGCCGCGCATCGAGGAGATGCTGGCGTTCAACCTGTGGATACGCATGCAGGTCGAGCACATCGACACCACCCACGCACCGCTCGACGACGTGGTCGCGGACGTGGAGAAGTGGATCAGATCGAACCTGGGGGGCGATTCACCTGGGCATGGTGGCCAGGTCGAACCCAACTAGCGGCGCGCGGGTGGATAACGGATTGGGCCGAACCCAACGAGCTGTCTGCCAGGGGACGCATGGGTGGGTCGGACCCAGCGAGCGCCTGCGGGGTGGGGACAAGTAGTTGTGTCCTGCCGAGCGAGTCGGCGTGGTGGGGACGTGCGCGTGGGTTGGACCCAGCAAGTCGGTCTGGGGATGTGGGTGGTGGAGTTGGGTGGGTCGGGCCTAGTCGCAGAGTTTCCAGCGGAGGCCGTCGGGTTCGTCGAGCCAGAATTCTTGGTGTGGGCCGTCCAGGGTGAGGCCGAAGCGGTCGCGTTGGGGGCGGCCGAGGGATTCCCAGAGGACGTAGGCGCGTTCGGCGAGGTCCCAGAGTGCGCGGGGGCCGCCTTGGGCGATTTCTAGGGTGGTGCCGCGGGTGCGGTAGCGGGCCCAGGAGCCGTCGGGGTGGGTGAGGGCGAAGGAGCCTGGGCGGGGGTGATCGTCCGACTCGGACTGCGACTCCGAACCTGAACCCGAGCCCGGCCCTGAACCCGAGCCCGAGACCGAGTGCGAGCCCGAGACCGAGTGCGAGCCCGAGACCGGGCTTGGGCCTGAACCCGAACCTGAGTTCGGGTCCGAGCCTGGACTCGACCCAGGCCCCGAGCCCGTGACCGGCACTGAGCCCGAACCGGGACGGGCGCCCAAACCTGAGCTCGAGTCCGAGCCCGAGCATGGACCCGAGCCCGGCCCTGAGCCTGGACCCGCACCGGCGCCTGGACCCGAGCCCGGCCCTGAACCCGTGCCCGAGCCCGAGTCCGGCCCGGCGCCGGAGGCGCCCGTGGTGGACGGCTTCGGGGCGTTGCCGCTCGCTGGGGCCGGGGTGCCGGCCGAGGGACCGGCGGTCGGCCGACCGGGAGCCGCGCCGGCAGTGTCGGCGCCGAGGTCGCGGACCGGCTGGACGTCGGGGAGTTCCAGGGAGGCGAAGAACTCGAACTTCAGCCGCGGCTTCAGCACCAGGTCGAGCGGCAGCCGGGTGGGCCGCCAGTCGTCGTCGGAGGGGGTGGGTAGCGGGGGTGGGGGTGGCAGGCGGTGGGCGCGCAGCGGCATGAACCGGCCGTCCTGGGAGAGGACCTTGCCGCGGCCTGTCGCGCCCTCGCCGGCGGTGATGCGGACCAGGCCGGCGCCCAAGGGGCGGTTGAGGGTGGTCACGATGAGGCCGCCGGGGACCGTCTGCTCGAGCCACGCGGGCGGGATCGACGAAACCGAGGCCGTGCACAGCACCCGGTCGAACAGCACGCCTGACGGGAACCCGAGGGCGCCATCACCGACGGCCACGGCGGGGGCGTAGCCGGCTTCCTGCAAATGGGCCCGGGCCGAAGAAACCAGCCCGGCGTCGACGTCCATAGTGGACACCAAGCCAGAACCGCAGCGGTGGCTCAGCAACGCGGCGTTGTAACCGGTGCCGGTGCCGATCTCCAGCACCCGGTGCCCGTCCCCGACGCGCAGCTCCTCGAGCATGATCGCCATGATTGCGGGCATGCTCGACGAACTCGTCGGCACGCCGGAAAGCGGGCCGGTGGCGCGTGCCTCTTCCCACAGCGACGAGTCGTCGTCTAGTTGGGTAACCAGGACATCGCGGGAGTACACGCGCTCGAGCCACCCGGGATCGCCGCGGTCGACGGCGGCCCAGAGGTCGCCGGCGCGGATGAAGAAGCGCGGCAGGAACACGTGGCGCGGCACGCTGCGGAACGCGTCGACCCACTTGGGGTCGTGCAGCACGTCCTCTTCGATCAGCTGCTTGACCAGCCTGCGGCGCAGCCGTTGTGTCGCCATGGCACCACCGTAGCGGCGGGTGAGCGGAGCCACACCCACAAGTGCAAGCAGGGTGCTTGCAATAGCTAGCACTCCCGCGTACCGTCGAAGACGTCGCGAGGAGGTGACCGGATGACAGAACCCGGCGGGACCCAGAACCCGATGGAAAAGGTCGCGGACATCGCCTCCGACATCGGTGAGTACATCCGCCAGCAGCGCAGTTCCGCGAAGATTTCGTTGCGCCAGCTGTCGAAACTCGCCGGCGTGTCCAATCCGTACTTGAGCCAGATCGAGCGCGGGGTGCGCAAACCCAGCGCGGAGATCCTCCAGCAGATCGCCAAAGGGCTGCGCATCTCGGCCGAAGCCCTGTACGTGCAGGCGGGGATCCTCGACCTCCCCACGGGCGGGCCGGTCGGCGAAGCGATCCGCGCCGACACGGAGCTGACCGAGCGCCAGAAGCAGGTCCTGCTCGACGTCTACGAGTCGTTCCGGCGCGAGAACGCCGCCCAGAAGCCGAAGCCCGCCACAGACCAGACCACGACCACCGAGGAGCCGGTATGACCACCCCCAAGTCCGAGGACGTCCGCAAGGCCGTCAGCACCGCCATCGACCAGGTCCGCACCCCGCTGCTCGCCGCGCTCGGCGCCGGCAACCTGGCCACCCACGCCGTGACGGACGCCGTCGCCAAGGCCCGCAAGAGCGGCGAGCAGGCCCGCAAGAACCTCGAGGAGCTGCCGACCGACGTCGAGAGCCTTCGCGGGAAGCTCGACCCGGCCGAGCTGCGCAAGGTCATCGACGAGTACACCGAGGCCGCGCTCAAGCTCTACAACAAGCTCGCCGAATCCGGCGAGCAGGCCTGGGACAAGATCGCCGCGCAGCCGCAGGTGAAGCAGGCCCTCGAGCAGCTCGACCAGGCGCTGGCCACGGCCCAGACCCGCGTCGACGGCCTCGCCGAGGAGACCCGCGGCCGTGTCGACGACGTGCTGGCCAAGGTGACCAAGCGCACCCGCTCGACCGGCGAGAAGGCCGCCCGCAAGGTGTCCGAGGTGGCGAACGAAACCGCCGAGGCCGTCGAGGAGCTCGGTGACGACCTGGCCCACGAGACGCGCTCCGTGACCCGCAAGGCCGCCAACCGCACGGCGCCGAAGACGGCTTCGCCGGCGCGCCGCACCACGACCACCGCCGCGAAGAAGCCGGCCGAGCCCAAGGCCGAGAAGTAACGAACGACACCCCGGGCCCCGGCGGCGACCGCTGCCGGGGCCCGGGCGTGTTGGGTGGTTTGCCGTAAGCTGAGCTGGTGCTGGTTGCCGAATGGATCCTCAGGGTCATCCACTGGGGCAGCGCCTTGCTCGGGCTCTTCGCCTTCGTCCACGCGCTGCTGCAGCGCTCCGACGCGTATTCGGCGGCGGACAAGAAGACCAAGCCGATCTGGCTGCTCATCACCGGTGGCGCCACCCTCGCGATGGTCCTGTTCGACGTCGGCAACGCCGGCATGATCTTCTACGTGCCCGCCATGGCGGCGACCCTCGTGTACCTCGTGGACGTCCGCCCGCGCCTCATCGAAGTGCAACGGGGTAACCGCAACTGGTGACCCGCGCCGCGCGTAGATTCGGATCGTGACCACCTGGACCATCGCCGGGAGCCTCACGGTCGTCCCCGCGCCCACCCGCACCGACCTGCTCGCCGAACCCGTCGCGAAGGCGCTCGCCGCGCTGGCGGACCCCGACGCGGTCGGCGTCGCCGAAATCGACCCCGAGCTCGCCGACACGGCCGCGTTCTGCGAGGCCTACGGCTCGCCGCTGGACGCGTCGGCCAACTGCGTCGTCGTCGCCGGCAAGCGCGCCGGTGAGGTCCGCTTCGCCGCCGCGATGGTGCTCGCCACCACCCGGGCCGACGTCAACGGCGTGATCAAGCGCCGCCTCGACGTGCGCAAGGCGTCATTCGCCCCGATGGACGAAGCCGTGTCGCTCACGGGCATGGAGTACGGCGGCATCACGCCCGTCGGCCTGCCCGCCGAATGGCCGATCCTCATCGACGCGCGCGTGGCCGCCGCGCCGGAGGTCGTGATCGGCAGCGGCATCCGCGGCAGCAAGCTCCTCATCTCCGGCGCAGCCCTGCAGTCGCTGCCGAACGCCGAGGTCATCGAGGACCTCGCCCGGTGACGTCCGTCTGGCTCCGATACTTGGCGGGCGAAGACATCGACAGCCTCGGCCTCACGCACGCCGACATCGTCGGCGCCGTCGAGGACGTGCTGGCCGACCACGGCCGCGGCGACGTCGTGTTCGAGCCGCGCACGCACCTCGTGCCGGACAACGGCGGCAAGGGCCACTTCAACGTCCTGCGCGGCCACCTGTCGGCCAAGCAGGTGAGCGGAGTGAAGGTCGTCGGCGACTTCGTCTCGAACTTCGAACGCGGCCTGCCCAGCGAGATGGCGCTGATCCTGCTGCTCGACCCCGAAACGGGGATGCCGCGCGCGATCGTCGACGGCACCACGATCACCGAGGCCCGCACGGGCGCCATGACGGCCGTCGGTGCGAAGTACCTCGCGCGGCCGGATGCGAAGGTGCTCGGGCACGTCGGCGCACGCGGCACGGCGTGGTGGAACGTGGTGCTGCTCGATTCGCTGTTCGACTTCGACGAGATCCGCGTGACGAGCAAGCGCCCGGAATCGCGCGAGGACTTCGGGCGACGGCTGTCGGAGCACCTCGGCAAGGACGTGCGCGTGTGCGACACCGCGGCCGAAACGCTCGACGGCGCCGACATCCTCGTCGAGGCGTCGCGGCTGACGGAGCCGGAGGCGCTGGTGCGCAAGGAGTTCCTGCGCCCGGGCTCGTTCCTCGTGCCGTACGGCACCATCAGCGCGCTCGAACTCACGCTGCTCGACACCGTGGACAAGGTCGTGGTCGACGACTGGCGCGAATCGCAGTCGGGCAATCCGCGCTTCGGCGCGCTACGGCCGCAGCTCAACGCCGGTTTGCTCACGGCGAGCGACGTGCACGCCGAAATCGGTGACGTCGTCGCGGGCAACCGGCCCGGCCGCGAGAGCGACGCCGAGCGGATCCTGTTCTGGCACCGCGGACTGTCCACAACGGACGTTGCAGTGGCGCACCTGATCCTGCAACGCGCCGAAGCCGCGGAAATCGGCACGATGCTGCCGTACCGGTGATCGTCCGCAGCCCCGCCGACGTCCTGGCGGCTCCCGGCGAACGACTCGAACTCCACCCGGCCCTGCTGGTCGACCTGGCGGAGAACCGTGCGGCGATGCTGGCCGCGCTCGACCACGCGGGCACGCCGGTCTACGGGGTCAACACCGGCATGGGCCGGCTCGCCGGCGTGCGGCTCACCGCGGACCAGCAGGCCGAGCACCAGCGGAACCTGCTGGTCGGCCGGGCCGTCGGCGGACCGCCGTGGCTCTCGCCCGAGCTCACGCGGACGCTGCTGCTCATGCGGCTGCGCGGCTTCCTGCGGCCGGAACCGGCGGTGAGCCCGGCGCTCGTGACGTTCCTCGCCGACCGCCTCAACGACGGCTTCCTGCCCGCCGTGCCGAGCGCCGGCCTCGGCAGTGCCGGCGAGATCATCCCGCTGGCCCACGCGTTCCAGACGTTCGCCGGGCTCGGTTCGGTGCTGGAGGACGGTGTTCTCACGCCCGCAGCCGACGCGCTCGTGCGCCGGGGTGTCCAGCCGCTGGTGCTGGGCCCGAAGGAAGGCGCGAGCCTCATCCAGGGCTCACCGCTGGCCGAGGCGTACGCGTGGCTCGGTGCCCGGCGGGCTGCGGCACTGGCCGACCTGCAGACGCAGTGCGCCGCGATCGCCGTCGACGTGCTCGGCGCGCCGCACGCCGTTTACCGCTACGGCGCCTCGGCGCGGTTCCGCGAGCTCATCGCCGGCGCCGAACCGCGCGCCGGGGTCGTGCAGGCGCCGATCTCCGTGCGCGTCGGCCCCCGCGTGCTGGCACACCTGGCGCGAGTCACCGCCGAACTACACGACGAGCTCCGGCTGGGGTGGGACGAACCGGGCGATTCACCGTCCTTTGTGGATGGTGAATTCGTGACCACCACCGGCTACCACGCCGCAGGACTGGGCCTCAGGATGGACGCGCTCAAGGCTGCTCTGGTGCACGTCGGAGAGATCGCCGTGCAGCGCCTGCACCGGCTGCTCGACCCGCAGTTCAGCGGACTGCCCGCGCAGCTGGCCGTGGACCCGGGCCCGCAGGCCGGGCTCACCCCGCTGCACAAACGCGCGGCCGGCGAGCTGCACGCCCTGCGCCGCCTGGCCGCGCCCGCCACGCTCGGCTCCCTCGACACGTCCGCCGGCCAGGAGGACGTGCAGGCCTTCGCCTGGGCCGCCGGCGCGGAACTCCACGCCGCCCTGGACCACCTCACGGCCATCACGGCGTGCGAACTGATCGCCGGTTCGCAGGCGCGCTACCTGCGCGGAACCGGCGCGCCGGCACTGGAGCCGCTCTACGCGTGGGTCGCCGAGCGCGTCAAACCGCTGGACGCGGACCGCTCGCTGGGCCCGGAACTCACGCGGCTGATCGAGGAGCTGACCTAGCTTGAGTTTTAACGTCTGAGTGGTCGGTGGTGACCCCTGTCGATCATGAGTGAAGCCCTTGGTCGATCATTCCTTCTTGCGACAGACGGAAGATCGAGCCAAGGGCTTCAATTGATCAGTGTGCACCACGCTGGCGCCACCGGCGCGGGCAGGGAGCTGTCCGCGCTCCGGCAGGAGTTCTACCGATGCCTGCCCCGGCGAGCGGACGCGTTGTTCGAGCTGACCGACGCAGTGTTGTGCGCGGACGGTCCGGTCCGGTCGATCGCGGAGCTGTCCCTGGCCGGTGAGCACCGTCGCGGCCACGGCAGCAGCTATGCCGCACTGGCACGCGGACGGGTCGACATCGATCGGCTACGCAACGCGCTGAGCGGGGTCCCGCTGCCGCGCGCCGCAGACGGGCGGCTGGTGCTGGCGGTGGACGTGACCTGCTGGCTGCGTCCGGAAGCACACACCTGCCCGCAGCGGATCTTGTGTCACACCTACGGCCGTGGCAGGGACCAGCACATGATGGTGCCGGGCTGGCCCTACTCCGTGGTCGTCGCGCTCGAGTCCGGGCGGGGTTCGTGGACCGCGCCGCTGGACGCGGTCCGGCTCACACCCGGCGACAACGCCGCAAACGTGACCGCCCAGCAGATCCGCGCCGTGGTGGGCCGCCTCGTCGCGGCCGGGCACTGGCGGCCGGGAGACCCGGACATCCTGCTGGTCGCCGACGCCGGCTACGACGGCCCCCGCCTGGCCCACGTGCTGGCCGATCTTCCGATCACCGTGCTGGTGCGGATGCGCACCGACCGGGTCCTGCACCGCCCGGTCCCGCCGCAGCGATCCGGCACGTTGGGCAGGCCCCGCCGCCACGGCGACGAGTTCGCTTTCGGTGACCCGGCCACCTGGGGACAACCCGATGCCGTCACCGAAACCACGACCCGGCTCTACGGTCCCGCGCTGATCCGGGCTTGGGATCGGCTGCATCCACGGCTGACCCACCGCATCGCCTGGGCCGGCCACGACGGCGCTCTGCCGATCATCGAGGGCACCGTGATCCGGCTGCAGGTCGAGCGCCTGCCCTCCGGCGCGATCCCAAAACCGGTGTGGCTCTGGCACTCGCGCACTGGCCTGGGCCACGCCGAGGTTGATCTGGCCTGGCAGGCGTTCCTGCGCCGCTTCGATATCGAGCACACCTTCCGCATGCTCAAGCAGACCCTCGGCTGGACCACCCCGAAACTTCGCTCGCCCGAGGCGGCCGACCGATGGACCTGGCTGCTGCTGAGCGCTTACACCCAGCTGCGGCTCGCCCGCGACCTCACAGCGGATCTGCGCCGCCCCTGGGAAAGACCCCGACCAGCCCTGCGGCTCTCCCCGGCACGGGTCCGCCGAGGGTTTCGGAACCTGCGTCCACAACTCGCCTGCCCGGCCGGTGTCCCGAAACCGTCGCGGCCCGGTCCTGGACGTCCCGCCGGAACAGTCAACCACCGGCCCGCATCACGCCACGACGTCTACGTCGTCACCAGCACGAACACCCGAAAATCCAAACACGGCAAGAACACCAGATCGAGCAACCCACGACCCCGCCGAACAGGTTAAAACCCAAGCTAGCGCCTGTCCGGTAAGTCATCTGAGCCAGAAGATAATGGCGGCAATGGTGAGTTCGGCCCGGTAGCAGGCAGCGCAGTTGGTGTAGCGGGTGGCCAGGTCGCGCAACTGCTCGAGCCGGTTGACGCAGCGTTCGGCCACGGTGCGCTGCTGGTCGGTCTCGGCGTCGAAGGTGGGTGGTCGCCCGCTGCGGGAGCCGTTCGCGGCGCGGCGGGCGATCTGGTCGTCGGGCTCGGGACTGACGAAGCGGGTCCGCTTTGTGCGCATCGCGTGCCGGGTGGCGGGGCGCGAGTAGGCCTTGTCCGCGATCACCGTGCCGGGTCGGCATCGCGGCGGCCCGTGCCATGTCGAGCGACCGCAACGCCGTCCAGCAGCGGACACAATCGCGGGTTGTCAGCGGCCTGGCCGCCGGTAAGCAACGCCCGGGTCGGCAGCCTTCGCCCGTCGACGGCGAGATGAATCGTGGTGCTCAGTCCGCCGCGGGAGCGTCCGAGCGGACCTGCCGGTGAACCCGCCACCGCCGACCACGCCCCGACACCGGCCGCAACGGCTCACTCCGCGCCCACGCCCGATCCGTGACCTCACCCCGACCCCAGACCGATCCGAACCGCAGCCAGCTCAAGTACCGGAGCTGACCTAGGCGCGCCGGGCGTTCTGCAGCGCCACACCCTTCGGCGTCGCCAGTTTCTGCAGCAGCGAGAAGAGGCCTTCGCACAGCAGGGCGAGGATGATCACGGCCACGCCGCCGCCAAAGATTTCGCCGTAGCCCTGGGCGCCTTCGGCGAAGCCGTCGACGATGTAGCGGCCGAGGCCGCCGCCGTCGTTGACGATGGCGCCGATCGCGACGGTGGCCACGAGCTGCAGGAACGCGACGCGCGCGCCCGCCACGATGACTGGCGAAGCCAGCGGCAGTTCCACGCGCAGCATGATCTGCCACTCGCGATACCCGGTGCCGCGGGCGGCGTCGATGGTTTCCTGGTCCAGCTGCACCACGCCGGCGTAGGTGTTGGTGAACAGCGGCGGCAGCGCCAGGCCGACCAGCGCCAGCAGCAGCGGCCAGAAGTCCGTGTCGGCGCCCCAGCGGCTGGCCAGGAACCAGAACAGGATGATCAGGCCGAAGCTCGGGATCGCGCGCCCGATGTTCACGGCGCTGCTCGCGAGGAACGCGCCGCGGCGGTAGTGCGCGAGCCACAGCGCCAGCGGGATCGTGAGCAGCGCCGCGACGACCAGCGAGAGCACCGAGAACCACAGGTGCTCGACGGTCCGGTACGGGATGCCGGCGGGGTCCGTCCAGCTCCACCGCTGCGGAGCCGAGAGCCACTGGCCGAACTGCGTGAAGACGTTCACCGCGCGCCCACCTTCCGCACCCACGGCGCCAGCGCGCGCTCACTCAGCCAAAGGAGGAGGTCGACGACGACCGCGAGCACCACCGACAGCACCACGCCGACGATGATCGGGCTCGGGTTCGGCGTGGTCGTCTGGATGCCGGCGCGGATGAAGTAGCCGAGGCCGCCCATGCCGAGCAGCGACGTGACGGTGACCAGGCCGATCGTCGTCACCGCGGCCACGCGCAGGCCCGCGATCACGACCGGGAGCGCCAGCGGCAGCTCGACCTGCCACAGCAGCCGGCCGCGCGTGAAGCCCATGCCGATCGCCGCCTCGCGCACCTCGGTGGGCACCTGCTGCACGCCGGTGACGATGTTGCGGATCAGGATCAGCAGCGTGTATGTGGCCAGCGGGATGACGGCCGTGGTGAACGTCAGCCCGAAGAACGGCACGAGCAGCGCGAACGCACCCAGGCTCGGGATCACGTACAGGGCGCCGGCCGTGCCGAGCACGAGCGGGTAGAACCAGCGGAACCGCAGGCACAGCGTGGCCAGCACGAGCGACACGACCAGCCCGATGCCCAGGGCCGTCGCGGTGAGGGCGATGTGCTCACCGAGGCGCTGGCCGATGGCGTCGGCGTTGCGCTCGACCCACCGCCATTCGAAGATCGGCCGGTTGCTCTCCGCGAGCAGCGGGGTGACCGAGAACGCGTGCACCGGAGAAGGCTACCCCGTTCGAGTGGCGCATTTCCGGTTGTTGAGATTCGGTGGCGGTGGTTTCCGATATGTGGTTTCTGTCGTGGCTCACCGTTAGGGTCCAATCCTCTGTTCGTGGAGTGAGGAGTGTGGGGACGTGCGCTGGACCCGGAACATCCGAGCGGCCGCGCTGGTGGCTGTGGCCGCGTTCGGACTGACCGCGTGCGGGGGTGGGGGCGGCTCGACCCAGCCCGCCGCGCAGAGCAAGGGCGGGGCGCCGATCGTCGTGGCGTCGTTCAACTTCACCGACAGCCAGATCCTGGCCGAGATCTACGCGGGCGCGCTCGAGGCCAAGGGCTACGCGGTCACCCGCAAACTGAACCTGGGTTCGCGCGAGCTCATCTACCCGTCGCTCAAGTCGGGTGAGCTGCAGTTCCTGCCCGAGTACCAGGGTGCGGCCATCACCACCGGCTTCGGCAAGGACGCAGTCAAAACAGCCGCGGGTGAGCACGAGCAGCTGGCGCAGCTGTTCGCGCCGTCGGGCATCTCGCTGCTGAACTACGCGCCGGCCGAGAACAAGAACACCTACCTCATGAAGGCCGACCTCGCCAAGGCCAACGGCATCACGAGCATCAGTGATCTCAAGAAGCTCCCGAAGGTCGTGATGGCGGGTCCGCCGGAGTGCGAGTCGCGGCTGCCGTGCTTCAGGGGCTTCACCGACGTCTACAAGCTCACGAATGCGACTTTCCAGACAGTGCAGGAAGCCGGGCCGCGTGTGCAGCAGCTCAACTCCGGCGCGGCGACCGTGATCCCGGTCGACTCGGTGAGTCCGCTGGTCGGCGACCCGCAGTACGTCGCGCTCAAGGACGACCTGCAGATCGTGCCGACGGAGAACGTGGTGCCCGCCGTGACCAAGAAGGTGCTCGACGAGCGCGGGGCGGACTTCGCGAACGCCGTCAACGCCGTGAGCGCGAAGCTCACCACCGAAGGGATGCGCGAGCTGAACAAGCGCGTCGACTCCGACGGCGAGCCGGCCGCGGATGTGGCGAAGGATTGGCTGTCTCAGCAGGGCCTCGCCTGACGTTTCTCGCCGAACGGGCCGCCCACGGACACACCGTCCGCGGGCGGCCCGTCTCGCGCCGGTGTGACCCTGAACGGAATAACGCCTGGTGACGCGGTGGCGGAGCGGGCGGTGTGCGAAGGTGGCGGTCCAGGGGTTGTTCCCCGGAACTTTCGTGGATCGAGGAGCGAGATGGGTAAGGTCACGGCCACCGCGGAGCGCACGATCAAGGCGCCGGTGGACAGGGTTCGCGAGCTGGTCGCCGACTACGCCGAGACCCGGCCGAAGCTGCTCACCGAGCACTACCGGGACTACGAGGTCACCGAAGGTGGCGTCGGCGCCGGCACGAAGGCCAGTTGGAAGCTGCAGGCCACCTCGAAGCGCGTGCGCGACGTCGCGGCGACCGTGAGCGAGCCGGCGCCGGGCACCCTCGTGGAGACCGACGCGAACTCCAGCATGGTCACCACGTGGACGGTCTCGCCCGCGGGCTCGGACAGCGTCGTGCGGATCCAGACGAGCTGGGACGGCGCCGGTGGCGTCGGCGGGTTCTTCGAGAAGACGTTCGCGCCGGCCGGCCTGAAGAAGATCTACGACGGCGTGCTGGGCAAGCTCGAGGAGATCGTGTAGCGCTTGCCACAGGGCAGGGGATAATCGGAATGATCGCCCCGGTTACCTCGTTGGGGCGGGTGTGCATCCGGGGCGCGCGCCCCGGATGACCCAGTCTCAACGAAACGGAGTCCGACGGTGAACGCACCGACCCAGGCGACCGAGATCCGGCTCGCCGCCCGCCCGCACGGCGTCCCGACGCTCGACAACTTCGACATCGTCGACACCGAGGTCCCGACCCCGGCAGCGGGCCAGCTCCTGGTGCGCAACGTGGTGATGAGCGTCGACCCGGCCATGCGCGGCCGGATGAACGACGTGAAGTCGTACGCGCCGCCGTTCCAGGTGGGCGAGGTGATGACCGGCGGTGCGGTCGGCGAGGTCGTGGAGTCCACTGTGGACGGCTTCGCGCCCGGTGATCACGTGCTGCACCAGCTCGGCTGGCGCACCCACGCCGTGGTCGACGCGACGAAGGTCGTGAAGGTCGACGGTTCCGTGGCGCCGTTGTCGACGTACCTGGGCGTGCTCGGCATGCCGGGGCTCACCGCGTACGCCGGGCTCTTGGTGACCGCGGAGTTCAAGCCGGGCGACACGGTGTTCGTGTCCGGCGCGGCCGGCGCGGTGGGTTCGCTGGTGGGCCAGCTGGCGAAGCTCAAGGGTGCGAAGCGCGTGATCGGCAGCGCGGGCTCGGCTGAGAAGGTGCGCCACCTCGTGGAGAACCTCGGGTTCGACGCCGCCTTCAACTACAAGGACGGCCCCGTCGCTGCGCGGCTGGCCGAAGCCGCGCCCGAGGGCATCGACGTGTACTTCGACAACGTCGGCGGTGAGCACCTGGAGGCCGCGATCGCGTCGATGAACCTCCACGGCCGCATCACGATCTGCGGCATGATCTCGCAGTACAACGCGACCGAGGCGACGCCGGCGCCGCGCAACCTGGTGCAGCTCATCACGAAGCGGATCACCATGCGCGGGATGCTCGTGCTGGACCACTGGGGCCTGCAGCAGCAGTTCGTGTCCGAGGTCGCGCCGCTCGTGGCTTCCGGGGAGATCAAGTACTCGGAGACCTTCGTCGACGGCATCCGCAACGCGCCCGACGCGTTCCTGGGCCTGCTCGGCGGCGCCAACACCGGGAAGATGCTGGTGCGGCTCAGCTGAGCTGTCGCGCGAGTTCGGGCAGGCTCGCCGCCGTGTAGGTCGGGGCGGGCGTGCCCGGCAACGCGCGCTGCCCGTCGCGGCTGACCAGCGCGGTCTGCATGCCGACCGCCTGCGCACCCGCGAGGTCCCACCCGTGCGCGGCGAACATGACGGCTTCGTCCGTGTCGTATGCGCTGAGCACCTGCCGATACGGCTCGGGCGCCGGCTTGAGCCGGGACACTTGCTGCGCGGAGAAGATCCGCTCGAACCTCGTGGCCAGCCCCGCGTGCTGCAACTGCGCTTCCACCGTCGCCAACGGCGAGTTCGTGAGCGCGACGACCTGGTGGCCGTCTCGTCGCAGCTGGTCGAGGGCGGGCTTCACGTCCTCGTGCGCCGGCAGCGCCCGCAGCCCGTCGCCGATCCGCACGAGCTCGCCGTCGGTGAGCTCCCGGCCGTACCGCCGCGCCATGTCCGCCGCGGCGAGCCCCGCGATCTCCGCGAAGTCCCGGTAGCCGCCGGTGGCCGTCACGGTCAGCGCGGTGTGCACCACCAGCCCGAACCACTCCCGGCGGGCCCCCGCGCTGCCGGTGAGCTCGGTGAACAGCGGATCGAGGGCGCGCAGGTCGAGCAGGGTCTCGTTGACGTCGAACACGCAGAGCATGCGCACTCCAGGGGGTCTCAGGGACACCTCGTGGTGGAGGATAAGCTGGTGCCGACCGGTGAGGCGATGTGGCGGCTCCTGCGCGAGGCCGACGAGCCGGGCAACCCCGAGATCCCGCACGGCTACGACCACGCCGCCACCCGGCAGCAGTTTCTCGCGGTCGCCGCGCGGCTCGACGCCGACTTCGGCTGCCGCACCGACAGCGACCTGTGGGTGCAGGACGCCTCGCTGCACGCGCGGCTCGACCTCCCGGAGGAGGTCACGCGCGGCGGTGAGAAGATCTACGTCGCAGTGAGCAACTTCGCGTCCCTCGCGATCGCCGGCCCGGCAACCCCGGCGCGTACGACAGCGAAGAGCGCGACGGTTGCTTCGACGCCGAGGACCGCCGGCTCGTCGAGGAGGCTCTTGCCGACCTCGGCTACCGGCTTGTGGATGAGCCGGAGACCTGGGGGCCCCATGACGGGGTCAACAACGCAGTCCGGCCCGAAGCCCGGTGGGTCGGGCGGTACTTCGACTACCTCTGACCCGCCGCTCGGTGGGCTTCGATCACCAGCCGGGCCGCGGCGGTGGCCTTGGTGACGACCAGGTCGGGCGTGTAGCCCATCCGCGCGTAGACGCCGTCGAGGTAGAGCTCGCCGTAGCCGTGGGACTGGGCGTAGAGCTGTTCGAGCAGTTCGAGCGCCGCGGCGGGGGTGGGGCTGACTTCCAGGCCCAGCACGAGGTACGCGTCGTTCATGGCGCGGCGGTGGTCGTGCAGTTCGGTGTACTTCGGGTCTGCCAGGCCTTCCGCGAAGAGCACCGGGAAGCCGAGCCGGGTCTCGATGAAGAAGCGGGTGTAGGCGCCCAGTGCGGTGGCCAGACGGCTCACCGGGTCGGAGCCGGCGTCGGCGACGGCGGAGTCGACCATGGCGCGCAGGCGGCACGCGGCGGCGGCGGCGACGGCGGCCAGCAGGCTCGTGCGATCGGGGAAGTGGCGGTACGGCGCGGCCGCCGACACCTTGGCGCGCTTGGCGACCTGCGCGACGGAGAAGCCGGTCACACCTTGTTCTGCGATGAGCTCCAATGACACGCGCACCAGCTCGGCGCGCAGGTCGCCGTGGTGGTAGTTGCCCATGGCGTGTGTCACACCCGATCTCGGTCGCGAGAATGTAAGACCCCTCTTACGATAGGAGATGTAAGGGGGGTCTTACATGTGTCAGCCGGGCGGTTGCCCGGATTGTTGGAGGATTTCATGACCACGACCACGCATGCCATCGCCGCACCGGGCGCCGGGCAGCCGCTCGCGCCGACCACGATCGAGCGGCGCGACCTGCGCCCCGGCGACGTGCTGATCGACATCGCGTTCGCGGGCATCTGCCACAGCGACATCCACCAGGTCAAGGACGAGTGGGGCGGCTCGGCCTTCCCGATGGTGCCGGGTCACGAGATCGCCGGTGTCGTCGCCGCGGTGGGCTCGGACGTGACGAAGTTCCAGGTCGGCGACCGCGTGGGCGTCGGCTGCATGGTCGATTCGTGCGGCGAATGCGAGTACTGCCGGGCGGGCACGGAGCAGTTCTGCGTGAAGGGCAACGTGCAGACCTACAACGGCGTCGGCTTCGACGGCGAGACCACCTACGGCGGGTACAGCCGCCAGATCGTCGTGAAGGACGCCTTCGTCTGCCGCATTCCGGACGGCATCGGGCTCGACGTCGCCGCGCCGCTGCTGTGCGCGGGCATCACCACGTACTCGCCGCTGCGCCAGTGGGGTGCCGGCCCGGGCAAGAAGGTCGCCGTGATCGGCTTCGGCGGGCTCGGCCACATGGCCGTGAAGCTCGCCGCGGCGATGGGCGCCGAGGTGACGGTGCTGAGCCAGAGCCTCAAGAAGCAGGAGGACGGACTGAAGCTGGGCGCGAAGGACTACTTCGCCACCGGCGACGAGTCCACTTTCGACACCCTGCGCGGCCGGTTCGACCTCATCGTCAACACCGTTTCGGCCAAGCTGCCCGTGGACGCGTACCTGAGCCTGCTGCGCGTCGGCGGGGCGATGGTGAACGTCGGCGCACCGGGCGAACCTTTGTCGTACAACGCTTTCTCGCTGCTGGGTGGCAACCGCATCCTGGCGGGCTCGATGATCGGCGGCATCGCCGAGACGCAGGAGATGCTCGACTTCTGCGCCGAGCACGGCATCGGCGCCGAGATCGAGACGATCTCCGCCGACCGGGTCAACGAGGCCTACGACCGCGTGGAGAACAGCGACGTGCGCTACCGCTTCGTGATCGACGCGTCGACGATCGGCGCCTGATTCCCCGCGGGGGCCGGAAAACTCCGGCCCCCGCTCAGAACACCACGGTTCGGTTGCCGTGCACGAGGACGCGGCCCTCGAGGTGCCAGCGCAGCCCGCGCGCGAGCGTCACCTTCTCGATGTCGCGGCCCTTGCGGACCATGTCGTCGACCGAATCGCCGTGGTCGACGCGGATCACGTCCTGCTCGATGATCGGCCCGGCGTCGAGGTCGGCGGTGACGTAGTGGCACGTGGCGCCGATCAGTTTCACGCCGCGCACGTGGGCCTGGTGGTACGGGCGCGCGCCGATGAACGACGGCAGGAAGCTGTGGTGGATGTTGATCGCCCGCCCGGCCCACGCCTCGCACAGGTCCGTGGGCAGGATCTGCATGAAGCGCGCCAGCACGACGGCGTGCGGGTCGTGCTCGTCGACCAGCTTGCGCACCTCGTCGAACGCCGCGGCCTTGTCGCCGGGCGCGAACGGCACGTGGTGGAACGGGATCCCGTGCGCCCGCGTGATGTCGGCCAGCGCCGTGTGGTTGCCGATGACCGCGGCGATCTCCACGTCGAGTTCGCCGGACGCGACGCGGCCCAGCAAGTCGTACAGGCAGTGACCGGCCGTCGACACGAGCACGACGGCGCGTGGCCGCTCGCCGGTGTCGCGCACCTGCCAGCTCGATTCGGCCGACAGTTCGGCGGCGACGGCGGCGAACCGTTCGCGCAAGCCGACGGCGTCGAACGGCAGCGAATCGGCCCGTACGACCTGGCGCGTGAAGAACCAGCCGGTGTCGGGGTCGGTGTGGTAGGCCGCTTCGACGATCATCCCGCCGTGGTCGGCGAGGAAGCCCGCGATGCGGGCGATGATGCCGGTTCGGTCGGGGCAGCCGAAGGTGAGCACGTAACGCTGGGGATCTGGCACGGCGACCATTGTCACCGGTGCTGGTCAGGGCGCTGCGAGGGGCTCCAGGAGTGCGACGTCGCCCACGATCCGCGCGGTGTGCGGGCGGCCCCACAGCGCGCGGTAGACGTCGTTCGGTGAGCCGCTGACCGTGACGCCGGGGGCGCCCTCGCCGAGGGCCGGCGCCTGGTCCGGGCGCAGCACGAGCGTCCACGTGCGGTCGCCGGTCTCGACGCGCACCACGCCGTCGCCGCCGCAGGTGCGACGCGGGGCGAGGAACGTCAGGTACTCGTCGACGCCGTCGGCCGCGAACGCCTCGGCGTAGCGGGTGTCGGGCGGCTTCGGCAGGGCGCTCTCGGCGTCGAGGCGGTGGATCGCCGTTTCGTGGGCCAGCCTCCGGGCCAGGTCGCCGGCGGTCACGCCGGCACTCCGCGGGAAAGGCGAGCGCACGGGCGAATCGGCCGGCCGCCGCAGCGCTTCCCGGACGGCGAGGCGCTGGCCGTCCCACCGGCCGAGCGCGTCGGCCCAGTCCTCGGGTCGCGGCGGGTCAGCTCGCCGATCCGTGATCGCCGCGACCGTGTACGAGAGCACGGCCGTCAGGTGCGTCACCAGGTCCAGCACTGTCCACTGCGGACAGTTCCGCACCCGGGCCGCCGGGCCGGCCGTCAGCACCGCCGCCTTCACCCGGTCGGCGTGGATGTCGATCGCCTCGATCAGCTGCCGCATGCGTCGACCGTAGCCTGCGCAGCCGGACGCGACGGCCGAGCTCGATGAGGCTGACGAGCAGCAGCCCCAGCGCGAACGACAGCAGCAGCCCCTTCACCGGCTCGTGCGCGAACGTCGAGCCGCCGGCCAGTCCGATCAGCACGCTGTACACCGACCACAGCGCGGCGCCGAGCGCGTCGAGCGGCATGAAGCGCCGCGGCGGGTAGCCGAGACTGCCGGTGGCCAGCGCGCTCGCCACGCGCCCACCCGGCAGGTACCGCGCCGCGATGATCAGCAACGGCGCTTGCCGCCGCACCTGCGCGCGCGCCCACTCGTACCGCTGCCGCCCCGACGGCCCCCGCTGCAGCCGCGCGAGCACCCGCGGCCCGGCCAGCTTGCCCACGACGTAGCCCAGGCAGTCCCCCGCCCACGCCCCACCCGCCGCGACGAGCGCCAGCAGCGCGAGCCTCTCCGGCTGCGGCCCGACCAGCACGGCGACCGTCACCACGGTCGTCTCGCTCGGCATGAACGGCAGCAACGCGTCCAGCCCCGCGACGGCGAACACGAGCACCCACAGCCACGGCGAGCCCAACGCACCACGCAGCAGCTCGGTGACGTGCTCCAGCAGTTCCACGGCCCCATCGTGATCACCGCAGGTCACCACCGGGTGACGCCGTGGGGGTGCCCCGGTGAACAGGTGGGATTCGTACCTGGACGACGCATTCGTACCGCCGGGCGAGGACCTGGTGGATACGGTGGGTCACCACGCCCGTGGGGGTTGGCCGTTGTGCCTGATGCGGTCCTGCGCGGGGGCGTGTTGCGGGGCGTATGCACCCCGAAGCGCGAGTCTGACTACGGCCCCTGACTCCGTGTCAAGGCGGGAAAGCGTGCCTTGACACGGGGTCGGCGGCCGTGTGGAGGCTTCGGATCGAGGTGCTGGGCGGGGGCTGGGCGCAGCCTGGTTGCGTAGTTGGATGGCGGTTTCGTAGTTGGGGTTCGTCGCCGTTCGAAGTGCGGGCAGGGGTTGGGGTGCAGGGCTCTTTGCTTGGTCGGGCGGCGGGTGCGCAAGTGGGGCTGGTCATCTGGGTGCGACGCTGTCCCAGGGGACGGTGAGTTCTCCGAGCCGCCACCGATCCGGCCGCCCCAGCAGCGGCCACCCCCGGTCCCGCACCATTCCGACCGCGGACACCCACCTCGCCCGCACACCGAACGCCCGATGCGGTGCAGCCGCCGCCCAGCACTCGTCCAAAGTGGAGAGAAGTGCGTGCACCCGTTCACCTGGAACGTTGCGGTGGATGAGGATCTTCGGCAGGCGTTCGGCCACAGTGGACGGACGAGCCAGCTCGGCGAGCCGCATCGACAGCGTCAGGGACAGCGGGCCGGTGGAGCCGACGGTGACCCAGGAAGCGAGCCGGCCGATTTCGTCGCAGGTGCCGTCCACCAGGAGGCCTTCGGGAGGCATCGCGTCGAGCACGAGTTTCCACGCGCCGGCGACCTCGGACTCGGCGTACTGGCGCAGCACGTTGAACGCCCGCACCAGCACCGGGCGGGCGCCGGCGAGTTCGAAACCGCCGCGGCGGAAGTCGAGCCAGGGCTGGTCGGCGGCGGGCAGGGCCGCGGCGACGCGCACCGGGTCCAGTTCCAGGCCCAGCACCCGGACGTCGGCGCGGACCCGCCGCAGCCGGCGCAGCAGTTCGACGGTCGTCACCGGGGACGCGCCGTAGCCGAGGTCCACGACGAGCGGGTCGGGGAAGCCGCGCAGCAGGCGCGTCACCGCGGGATCATGCGCGAGCCAGCGATCGACTCGCCGCAACCGGTTGGGATTGGTGGTGCCCCGCGTCGGGGCGCCCACCGGGCTCAGGCGTGCTCGGCCAGCCACGTCGTGGTGAAGTCGGCCTCGCGGCTGAGGAGGTTGGTCACCTGCTGCGCCACGAACTCCTCGATCTTCCCGCCGAAGAGCGGAATCCGCACCGTCACCTCGCCCGACGTCCGGAACTCCACGCGTTGGCCGCGCGGGGTCAGGAACGTCCGGGCGCCGATCTCGCCCGGCATGCCGCTGACGTTGACGTCGACGTGGCCGGCGTGCCCGTCACCCGAGCGTTGCCACACCTGCTTGCGGCGCACGATGATGTCGCCCTTGTGCAGCGCGCGCACGGCCTGCGGCAGGCGCTGCGCCGCGATGCCGTGTTGCAGCTCGTAGCGCACCGTGTCGCCGTCCACCGAGTGCGACAGCAGCTTCGCGTCGTCGCCGCCCAGCTCGGCCAAGCGCGCCCGCAGCGCGTCCTCGCCCGACACGGCGGCCAGCACGGCCGCCAGCGGGGCCGAGAACTCGGCACGGTGCTCGATCCGGGATCCCATGAGCCGGACAGTACCGTTAGACAGCGTGAACCCCGCCGAAACGCCCGTCTCGCCGCGCCTCGCCGACCACACGACGCTGCGCCTCGGAGGGCCCGCGCGCCGCTTCGTGCGGGCCGTGACCAGCGCCGACGTCGTCGCCGCCGTGCGCGAGGCCGACGGCGCGGGCGAGCCGGTGCTGCTGCTCGGCGGCGGCTCCAACCTCGTCGTCGCCGACGACGGGTTCCCCGGCACCCTCGTCCAGATCGCGACCACCGGCTGGACCCGCGACGGCGAGATCGTCGAAGTCGCCGCCGGCCAGGAGTGGGACGCGTTCGTGGCCGCGCTCGTCGAAGCGGGCCTCGGCGGCCTCGAGTGCCTGTCCGGGATCCCCGGCTCGGTCGGCGCGACGCCGATCCAGAACGTCGGCGCGTACGGCTGCGAGGTCGCCGAGTCGATTGTGTCGGTCGAGCTCTACGACCGCGCCGCGCGCGAGGTGCGCACGGTCAAGGCCGACGAGCTCGGCTTCGCCTACCGCACCAGCGTGCTCAAGGGCACCGACAGCGGCGTAGTGCTCAGCGTGCGCTTCCGCGTGGACCCGTCCGGCGAGTCCGCGCCCATCCGCTATGGCGAGCTGGCGCGCACGCTCGGCGTCGAGATCGGCGCGAAAGTCCCCGCCGCGCGGGCGCGCGCGGCCGTGCTCGGCCTGCGCCGCGGCAAGGGCATGGTGCTCGACCCGGCCGACCACGACACGTGGAGCGCCGGCTCGTTCTTCACGAACCCGATCCTGCCGCACGCCGCCGCCGAGACCACGTTGCGGCGCATCACCGCCGTCGTCGGCCAGGACGTGACCGTGCCCCAGTACCCGGCCGACGGCGGTGTGAAGCTCTCGGCCGCCTGGCTCATCGAGCGTGCGGGCTTCGCCAAGGGCCACCCCGGCCCCGGCGGACGCGCGAGCCTGTCCACCAAGCACACCCTGGCCCTGACCAATCGCGGCGGCGCCACCACGGCTGACCTGCTCGCCCTCGCCCGCGAGGTCCGCGACGGCGTCCGCGATCGCTTCGGCGTGATCCTGCACCCGGAACCGCTGCTCATCGCCTGCGTGCTCTGAACCGCCCAAAAGGCCGGAACCATGACAACCCGCCGGGCCGGTGAAACGTCTTGCCGACAGGACGCGCGGGTGATGTGGGATGGGTGAACCCGCCGTCGGCAGGTAACGTCGAAGCGCTGACCGGCGCTGACAGCGTGGAGGCAAGTGCCGGCGCGGGGGAACGGGAGGTTCGCGGGGATGGAACGGCGCACGGTGTTCAAGGCGGTGCTCGCCACCGGGGCGGCAGCGCTCGCGGCCGCGTGTTCGACCAGCACCGACGGCACGGCCCTGCCGCTCGGCGGCAGCGGCGACAGTGGCAACGGTGGCAAACCCGTCGATCCCGTGGCGAAGATCACTGCCACGCCCGCCGTGAACGCCAAGGACGCGAACGTCCGCGAGCCGGTGGTCGTGCAGGTCACCGACGGCAAGCTCAGCGAGGTCAAGGTCACCGACGCCGACGGCGACGAGGTCGAGGGCGACCTCTCGGCCGACGGCCTGACCTGGAAGAGCTCCGAACCGCTCGGCTACGGAAAGACCTACACGTACTCGGCCAAGGCCACCGGTGCGGACCAGCGCCCGGTAGAGCTCACCGGCTCGTTCGCCACGGTCGAGCCGGCCAAGCAGGTCCGCGCCACGCTCAACCCGGCCGACGACGCCCACGTCGGCGTCGCGATGCCGATCAGCGTCAAGTTCAAGCAGGCGCCGAAGGACCGCGCGGCCGTGGAGAAGGCGCTCAAGGTGAAGACGGACGCCGAGGGTGCGTGGGGCTGGATCTCCCCGACGCAGGTCGACTGGCGGCCCAAGGAGTACTGGCCGGAGAACACGACCGTCGAGGTCGAGGCGAACCTCTACGGCGTCGACCTGGGTGGCGGCGCCTACGGCAAGGCCGACGTGACCACCAAGTTCAAGATCGGCCGCAACCAGGTCGTGAAGGTGCACACCCCCGACCACGTGATGAAGGTCTACCGCGGCGGCGCGGAGGCCAAGAGCTACCCGTGCTCCAACGGCCTCGATTCCGATGTGAACCGCAACACCCCCAACGGCACCTTCATCGTGATGAGCAAGGAGCCCACGGCGGTGTTCGACAACGCCCGCTACGGCTACACGAACGTCAACAAGAAGTGGGCCTGCCGCATCTCCAACCACGGCGAATACATCCACGAGAACCAGGACAACGCCGCTGCCATCGGCAAGACGAACAACTCCCACGGCTGCATCAACCTGCTGGACGCCGACGCGAAGGACTTCTTCGACTCGGCGCTCATCGGCGACCCGGTCGAGGTGACCGGTTCGCAGCTGCAGAGCCCCACCGGGTCGGACGTCAAGGACTGGTTCTACGACTGGTCCACCTGGAAGACGCTGTCGGCGGTCAAGTGACGTCTGCTACGAACTGACAGCGTGAACACTGTGAACACCGGAGTCTCCGGCACGACCGGCGTGCGCCTGAACGTGCGCGTCGAGGGCGCCGAGAACTCGCGCCCGATCGTCTTCGTCCACGGCTGGGCCCAGTCCTCGCGCGCGTGGTCGGCCCAGCTGGCCGACCCCGGGCTGACCGAGCGGTTCCGGCTGGTCGCGATGGACCTGCGCGGACACGGCGCGTCCGACGTCCCGGCCGCCGGCTACGACGATCCGCGCCAGTGGGCCGACGACCTCGCCGCGGTGCTCGACTTCGCCGGCGACGACGCGATCGTCGTCGGCTGGTCCTACGGCGGGCTCGTCATCACCGACTACCTGCGGGTGCACGGAACCGCACGCCTCGCCGGGATCGTGCTCGTGGGTGCGATCACGGAGATCGGCCGCGGCCGCGAGGGCGGCAAGACCGGGCCGGTGATGCGGGCCGCGCTGCCCGCGGCGCTGTCGGACGACCCCGAGGTCGCGGTGCCGGCGCTGACCGGGTTCATGCGGTCGCAGGCGAGCACCGCGGTGCCGGGCACGTTCGCCCAGGCGCTGCTCGGCGCGTCGCTCGCGGTGCCTCCGGCCGTTCGAACGGCCCTGTTCAAGCGCGATGTCGAGAGCGCCGACGTGCTGGCCGCGGTCGACAAGCCGACCCTGGTCGTGCACGGTGGGGCCGATCGCGTGGTCGATCCGTCGGCAGCGGAATATTCGGCCGGGAAGATTCCGGGGGCCGTTCTGCGTTGGTTCGTTGATGCGGGGCATCTGCCGTTCGTCGAGGATGCGGGGGAGTTCAACTCCGCGCTGCGGCGGTTCTCCGGGGAAACAGCCGAGTAGCGCACAGGAGCCGTGACCAGGTGACCATCTCCTCCTTGCCGGGGTACCGCAGCGCGCCGCGCCGGATCGCGGTGCTGTCCGTGCACACTTCGCCGCTCGAGCAACCGGGCACGGGCGACGCCGGTGGCATGAACGTGTACGTGCGGGAGACCGCGACCGAGATGGCGCGCCGCGGGGTCGAGGTCGAGGTGTTCACCCGCGCGACCTCGTCGGAGCAGCCGCCGCTCGCGGAGCTGGCACCGGGCGTGACCGTGCGCCACGTGCAGGCCGGCCCGTTCGAGCCGCTGGGCCGCGACGAGCTGCCCGCGCAGCTGTGCGCGTTCACCTCGGGCGTGCTGCGCGCCGAGGCGTTCCACGAGCCCGGCTACTACGACCTCATCCACTCGCACTACTGGCTCTCGGGCCAGGTCGGCTGGCTCGCGCGCGACCGCTGGGGAGTGCCGCTGGTCCACACCGCACACACGCTGGCGAAGGTCAAGAACTCGCTGCTCGCCGACGGTGACAAGCCCGAGCCGCGCACGCGCGTGATGGGCGAAGAGCAGGTGGTGACCGAGGCCGACTGCCTCGTCGCCAACACGCAGGTCGAGGCGCGCCAGCTCGTGGACCTTTACGAAGCCGATCCGCACGCCGTGCACGCCGTGCCGCCGGGGGTGGACCTCGACCGCTTCACGCCGGGCTCGAAGGCCCTGGCGCGGCAGGAGTTCGGGCTGCCGCAGGACGCGATCGTGCTCGCGTTCGCCGGCCGGATCCAGCCGCTGAAGGCGCCGGACGTGCTGCTGCGCGCGGCCGCTGAGCTGCTCACGCAGCGTCCGGAGCTCGCCCGGGAGCTCGTGGTGCTGATCGTCGGCGGACCGTCGGGCACCGGGCTCGAGCAGCCGCAGGCGTTGAAGGAGCTGGCCGTCTCGCTCGGCATCCAGGACCAGGTCCGCTTCCTGCCGCCGCAGCCGGGGCAGAAGCTCGTGAACGTTTACCGAGCGGCCGACGTGGTAGCCGTGCCGAGCTACAACGAGTCGTTCGGGCTCGTGGCGCTCGAAGCCCAGGCGTGCGGCACGCCCGTGGTGGCTGCCGAGGTCGGCGGACTGCCCGTCGCGGTGCCCCACGGCGTGTCGGGTCTGCTCGTGCCGTCGCACGGCGCGCACGAGTGGGCCGACGCGCTGGCGTCCGTCGCGCTGCGGCCCGATCGGCGCCGCGAGCTCGCGGAGAACGCCGTGGTGCACGCCCGGCGCTTCTCCTGGAGCCGCACCACGGACTCGCTGCTGGAGATCTATGCTCAGGCCACCAGGGCGTTCCGCCAGACCCTCGAAGCGCGAACGGAGGTGGCCGTGTGAGCCTGGACGCGACGATCAAGTCCACTTTGGACGCAGCCGAGCTGAAGTACGACCGCCGCGGCGAGGGCAAGTACTTCGTGACGCTGCCGGGCACCAAGAAGCTGCAGACCAACTGCTGGCTCGTGGACGGCGACCACGCGTTCTCCGTTGAGGCGTTCGTGTGCCGCCGTCCGGACGAGAAGCACGAAGACGTGTACCGCTTCCTGCTGCAGCGCAACGCCCGGCTCTACGGAGTGCACTACACAGTGGACAGTGTCGGCGACATCTACCTGGTCGGGCGCTTCGGCAAGGAGACAGTGACCGAGTTCGAGCTGGACAAGATCCTCGGCCAGGTGCTCGAGGCCGCCGACGGCGACTTCAACACGCTGCTGGAAATCGGCTTCGCCACGTCGATCAAGCGCGAGTGGGACTGGCGCGTGTCGCGCGGGGAGTCGCTCGCGAACCTCCAGGCGTTCAAACACCTCGTGGAGCCCGAGACGCCGCACGAGCCGGGCTTGACCGAGTCGTGACCCCGGCCGTGCAACGCGGCTGATCGCGTGGCCCGTCCGTCCACCACCGACAGGAGGAGGACGGGATGAAGACCCGATGGAGATGGGTGCTGGCCGGCGCCGGGTTGCTGGTCGTGCTGGCGGGGTGCACGGCGAACGAGCCGAGCACCACCGAAGCCGGCAGCGGCGTGGCGGCCGGCCGTGCGGCAGTTCCGCAAGGCGCGCCGCAGCAGGGTGTGGCGACACCGGCCGAACCGCAGCAGGGCGAAACGACGAAGGCGCCCGCGCCCCCGACCGCGCAAGCGCCGGGCACGACCGACCGCAAGCTCGCCCGCAGCGCACGACTGGACCTCTCGACCCCGAAGCTCGGCGACGTCGTGTCGCGGGCGCGGGTCATCGCGACCGGGGCCGGGGGTTACACCGGCCAGGAAAGCACGCTCGAGGACTCCGCGTCGCTGAGCCTGTCGGTGCCCGCCGAGAAGCTCGACGGCGTGCTGGACCAGCTCGCCGCACTGGGGAAGGTGACCAAGCGCGAGCTGAACGTGCAGGACGTCACCGCGCAGGTGATCGACGTGGACGCGCGACTGGCTTCGCAGCGCGCGAGCGTCGACCGGATCCGCGCGTTGCTCGCGAAGGCGACGTCGATCTCGGAGATCGCGTCGGTGGAGAGTGAGCTGACGAGTCGCGAGGCCGCGCTCGAATCACTCGAACAGCAGCAGAAGGCGCTGGCCGGGTCCGTCGCCATGGCGACGGTGGCACTGTCCGTGACCGAAGTGACAGCGACCGGTCCCGGGCAGACATCGGATGACTCGGCCGGCTTCCTCCCTGGGCTGGCCGGCGGCTGGGCCGCGTTCCGGACCTTCGGTGGCGGCGTGCTGACGGTGCTGGGGGCCGTCGCGCCGTTCGCCGTTGTGCTCGGGATCCCGGCCGGCGCGCTGGTCTGGTGGTGGCGCAAGCGGCGGCGGCACGGCCCGGTCGATGAGCCGGCGGTGCACGCCGGACCCGCTGAGTAGTCCCTGACCGGGAAAGGCGGGACGGCTCGAGGGAGGGGGGAGTCGCGATCTCGAGCCGCCCCGCTGAAGTTCCCGCCGAGGTGGACCCGGTGACGAGGGGGATGCCAACGGGGCCGGCGGGCCGCGGCTCGGCAGGGGGGAGACGAGCCGCGGTCACAGCCCGCCATCAGCCGGGGAGTGCGTGGAATCCGGCTGAGCGGGACATGCCAAACCTGTCAGATGTCCACCTGTAATCACAAGACTACTCGTTACTCCGTTCGAGTGGACTTCGCTGAGTGGGATAACGGTGCGCAGCACATTGCACCCGTTTCGCTGCTTGTTGGCACACGGCCTTCTGTTCGGGTGAAGGTGTTACTATGCGGTAACACACTCTCTGTAGAACATCGTTCAAGCGGGACTCACCGGTCACCGCTCCGGTCCGCTCTGGCAGGCTGTGCGGCATGGCCGAACTTGGGACGTTGGTGCTGCTGCGTCACGGGCAGAGCACGTGGAACGCCGAAAACCTGTTCACCGGATGGGTGGATGTGCCGCTGTCGGAGACCGGTGAGCGCGAAGCCCGGCAGGGCGGACAGCTGCTGGCCGAGGCGGAGCTGCTGCCGGACGTCGTGCACACGTCGCTGCTGCGCCGCGCGATCGGCACGGCGAACATCGCGCTCGACGCCGCCGACCGGCACTGGATCCCCGTGAAGCGCAACTGGCGGCTCAACGAGCGCCACTACGGGGCGCTGCAGGGCAAGAACAAGAAGCAGACGCTGGAGGAGTTCGGCGAGGACCAGTTCATGCTCTGGCGCCGCTCCTACGACACCCCGCCGCCGCCCATCGACCCAGCCGACGAGTTCAGCCAGGCCGGCGACCCGCGCTACGCCGACCTCGGCGACTCCGCACCGCTGACCGAGTGCCTCAAGGACGTCGTCGAGCGCCTCCTGCCGTACTGGGAGGCCGAGATCGTGCCCGACCTGCGCGCCGGCAAGAACGTGCTCATCGCGGCGCACGGCAACTCGCTGCGCGCCCTCGTCAAGCACCTCGACGGCATCTCCGACGCCGACATCGCGGCCCTGAACATCCCGACCGGCATCCCGCTGCGCTACGACCTCACCGACGACCTCAAGCCCGCGAAGCCGGGCGGCGTGTACCTCGACCCCGAGGCCGCCGAAGAGGCCGCGGCCGCGGTGGCGAACCAGGGTAGGTGACATTTGCCTCGGCTTTGCCGGGGCGGCGAGGTGGCTTGGACCCGGTTTCTTCCTTTCCGATGTGCTCGGCTCGGGGGGTCGAGCACGTCGGACAGTCCAGACATCCGGCGCGGTCTCGCGGTGTGGCGAGGTGCGTGCACGGCAGTTGTAGGTCGCGGTGGCTGTTCTTGCGGCAGCGGTACCGGCGCTGGGTCCGGGCGCTGGCTCGAGATCGCGGTGTTGTCTGTCGCGGCTGCGCCGGGGCGGCGGGATCGCGTAAACCCGGTTCCTTCACGAGTCCGGGATCCGGGGCGGGCTCGCGGTGTGGTTGAGGTGCGTGCGCGTCGGCGAGCGGTTAGTCGTGGCTGATCGTGCGGCAGCGGCACCAGCGCTCGGTACGCGAACAGGGGCGGGTCTCGGGGTGTTGGCTGCCTCGCCTTGTTGGGGCGGCGGGATGCGTGACTTCGGCTTTGGCTTCGCTGGGGCGGCGAGGTGGCTTGGACCCGGTTTCTTCCTTTCCGATGTGCTCGGCTCGAGGGGTCGAGCACATCGGACAGTCCAGAAATCCGGCGCGGTCTCGGGTGTGGGCAGCAGGGGCTGGTGACCGGTCGCGAACGACGAAGGCCACCGCTCGCGGGCGGTGCCCTTCGTCGTGTCGGGTGGCGGGTCAGGTCTGGGAGGCGCCGATGGACTCGATGCCGGAGACCTTCCAGGTGGCGCCCTGGCGCACGAGCGTGAGCTGCACGTTGAGGCGGCGGTCCTGGGTGCCGCCCTTCTGCTGCGTCGACACGATCGCGCCGAGCAGTACGGTGGCCTGCTTGCCGTCCGCGCTCGCCGACGTGAGCGCGGCGACCGACTGCGGGTCGAGCGAGGTCTTCGTGCCGCTCGCCTTCATGCTGTCGACGGTGTGGGCGCGGTCGGTGCGGAACTGGCTGAGCAGCGGGTCGGCGGCCACGCTCTCGTAGCGGTCGTAAACGGCGTCGGCGTTCTGGGCATCGAGGGTGAGCAGGATCGCGCCCTCCTGGTGCGCTGCGGCGAGCGCCGAGTCACGCGTGGCAGCGGCGCCCGAGCCGCCCGTCGGCGCGAGGACGCCGCGTGGGTCGAAGTTGAGGTCGGTGAGCTGCCAGTGACCGCCCGCCGGCACGGCGGTGACCAGCAGCAGCGCCGTGGCGGCGTTCTGCTTGCCGTCGGGCGTCGAGCTCTGCTGGCTCGCGACCACGAGCACCTTCGCGCTGCGCGGCTGCAGCTCGGCGACGCCGGTCGAGAGCACCTGCGTCTTCGTCTTCACCGGAGTGGTCTTGACCTGCGCGAAGGTCTGGTCGAACTGCGTGCGGGCCGCCCCGGCGAGGTACTCCTGCTCGGTCTTCGCGACCGCGTCCTGGTTCGTCGAGTCGTAGGTGAAGGCGGTCTCCACGGCCTGCTTGACCCCAGTCGTGGCGGCCGTGGTCGCGGCGGTGTCCACGAACGCGAGGTTCGCGGGCTGGGGCGGGTTCGGCGGGGTGGGCGGCGCGGCCACGGTGCTGCTGCACCCGGCGGCGAGCAGCGCGAGCCCGGCGACGGTGGCGCGCTTCACAGCAGACCGGCCTCCCGCGCGCGGGCGCCGGCCTGGAACCGCGAGCTCGCGCCGAGCGCGGCCATCAGCTCCGCGACGTAGCGGCGGTAAGTCCGCAGGCCCACGCCCATCTCGCGAGCCGCGGTCTCATCGGTGCAGCCCGACGACAGCAGGTCCAGCAGCCGCGGCGTGTGCTGCCGCAGCTCGGCGAAGCGCGCCTCGAAGGCCGCGAGGTCCGTCGACGAGCGCCACGCGGCCTCGAACAGCGACTTGATGCCGTTGACCAGGTCGGGTCGCGAAAGGACGGTGTAGTCGCGGCCGTCGGGCGTGGCCTCGGCCGCGAGGATCGCGAGGCGGCCGTCGAGGATGATCGTCTCGTTGATCTCGCGCTCGCTGATGCGGATCTCGGCGCCGACGTCCTGCAGCGCGCGCAGGTGGGCCGCGCTGGACGGGTCGAGCAGCACCTGGGGCAGGTAGATCTTGCGCGCCCGCCGGCCCTGCACGCTGCGCAACGCGTCTTCGCGCTGCTGCGGCGCCGGGTGGGTGGATGCCCACGTGTACAGGTTGTTCGCGGCGCACGCGATGTCCGTCGCCGCGGCGAACAGGTGGGCGGTGCGGTCGAACAGCTCGCGTTCGCCGCGCACGGTCACGACGTCGTCGGCTCTGGTCACGCACCCCAGTGTCACGCGCTCGCCCGGCCGCGGCCACCAGGGGGTGGCAGCTTCCTGCCAAACGCGGCGGCGCCTGTGGCGGCCGACCAGGCTGGAAACCATGACAGAAACCGCAGTCCACGCTTCGGCTGCCGGGAAGTGGCAGCTGGGTTCGCTCACCGTGAACCGCCTCGGCTTCGGCGCGATGCGCCTCTTCCCGTTCAACGGCGGCACGGCCGCCGACCGCGAACGGGCCATCACCGTGCTGCGCCGCGCGATCGAGCTCGGGGTGGACCACATCGACACGGCCGCGTTCTACTTCACGCCGCAGTTCTCGGCCAACGAGATCATCAACACCGCGCTGGCGCCCTACCCGGACGACCTCGTGCTCACCACCAAGGTCGGCCCCGGCCGCGACCCGTCGGGCGAATTCCTGCCCTTCGCCCGGCCCGACCAGCTGCGCGGCCAGGTCGAGGAGAACCTGCGCCAGCTCGCACGCGACCACGTCGACGTCGTGAACCTGCGCATCGGCACCGGTCTGGACCGCGGCTCGGGCTCGCTCGCGGAACACTTCGGCGCGCTCGCCGAGCTGCGGACGGCGGGCCTGGTCCGTGAGGTGGGGATCTCGAACGTCGGGCCCGCGCACCTGAAGGAGGCGCTGGAGATCGCGCCCGTCGTGTGCGTGCAGAACCAGTACGGCCTGTCCGCCCGGCGGGAGGACGACGAGCTCCTGCGCCTGTGCGGCGAGCACGGCGTGGCGTTCGTGCCGTTCTTCGCCGTCGCGAGTGGACAACCCGGTGGACAGCCGGACGCCGCCGAGCAGCGCGTGGCCACCGTCGCGAAACGCCACGACGCGACCCCGGCCCAGGTGCGGCTCGCGTGGACACTCGCGCAGGGCGATCACGTGCTCGCGATCCCGGGCACGAGCAACCCGGCGCACCTCGAGCAGAACCTCGCCGCCGGGGCGATCCGGCTGACCGAAGAGGATCTTGCCGAGCTCGACGGAGCGTGAACATCCGTCCGGAATGTCTCGAGAGGGTGAACAGGGCCTGACACCAGGGCGAACATGTCGCCCGCAGGTGTCACGCGCCTCACGACAGGGCTTCCAGGACTGGTCCGAAAGGCTACCGGGATGCTTACGATTCCTTCGTGACCACGCCTGTTGTCCTGTTGACGGCCATCGGCGCTCTTGTCGTCGGCGCGGTCGCGGGGTTCCTGATCGCCCGGGCGCGGGCCCGTAAGGAGACGGCCCGGCCGGCGGGACCGACCGTGGCCGAGCTCCTCGAACGGCTGATCCGGTCGTCGAGCAGCGGCATCATCGTGCTCAACCGGTTCGGCGATCTCGTGCTGCACAACCCGCGGGCCTACGAGCTCGGCCTGGTGCGCGTGAACCAGGCCGACCCGCGGGCCCGCGCGGCCGCGGAGCAGGTGGTGGAGACCGACGAGCCGATGGAGATCGACCTCTCCCCGCTCGAAAGCCGCGGCCGGCGCCAGCCCGAGGCCGTGCTCGGTGAGGTCCGCCCGCTCGGCGACGGGTTCACCGTGGTCGAGGCCGTCGACCACTCCGAGGCGATCCGGCTCGAGGCCGTGCGGCGCGACTTCGTCGCCAACGTCAGCCACGAGCTCAAGACCCCCGTCGGCGCGATCGCGCTGCTCACCGAGGCCGTGCTCGACGCCGCCGAAGACGTGGAGGAGGTCCGCCGCTTCGGCAGCAAGATCCTGCGCGAGTCCACGCGGCTGGGCACGCTCGTCACCGAGCTCATCGCGCTCTCGCGCCTGCAGGGCGCCGAGCGGCTGCCGGACCTGAACGTTGTCGAGGTCGACGCCGTCGTCCGCGAGGCCCTTGGCCGGACAACGTTGTCAGCCGAGCGCGCCGAAATCACCATCACCACCGACGCGGCCAGCGGCCTGCTCATCGAGGGCGACCGGACGCTGCTGGTCACCGCGCTGTCGAACCTGCTGGAGAACGCCGTCGCGTACTCGCCGCCGGGCAGCCCGGTGTCGATCTCGCGCCGGCTCGCCGACGGCATGGTCGAGATCGCCGTGACCGACCGCGGCATCGGCATCGCCGAGGACGAGCAGCAGCGCGTGTTCGAGCGCTTCTACCGCGCGGACAAGGCAAGGTCGCGCGCCACCGGCGGCACCGGTCTCGGCCTCGCGATCGTGAAGCACGTCGCCGCCAACCACGGCGGTTCGGTGGGCCTGTGGAGCCGGCCCGGCACCGGATCGACGTTCACGTTGCGGATCCCCGCCCACGTGCGCCCGGTGCCCGCCGACGACGCGGCGCGTGGTGCCGCAGGGAACGGTGCCGGCAAGAAGATCCCGTCGGCCGCCGCCGGGCGGCAGGACAAGACCCCCGAGCGGACACCCCGGCTCGTGGCAACCGGGCAGGAGCACTCCGGCCCAGACCATGGAGGAAACCTGTGACGAGGGTTCTCATAGTCGAGGACGAAGAGTCCTTCGCCGACCCGCTCGCCTTCCTGCTGCGCAAGGAGGGTTTCACGGCCGCGGTGGCCGGGACGGGACAGCAGGCGCTCGAGGAGTTCGACCGCAACGGCGCCGACATCGTGCTGCTCGACCTGATGCTGCCGGGTATGAGCGGCACCGACGTGTGCAAGCAGCTGCGGCAGCGTTCGGCCGTGCCGGTGATCATGGTGACCGCGCGCGACAGCGAGATCGACAAGGTCGTGGGCCTGGAGCTCGGTGCCGACGACTACGTGACGAAGCCGTACTCGGCGCGTGAGCTCATCGCGCGCGTCCGCGCGGTGCTGCGCCGCGGCGGCGAGCCGGGCGCCGAGGGCGAGCTCGCGCCGCTGGTGCTCTCGGCCGGCCCGGTGCGGATGGACGTCGAGCGGCACGTGGTGACCGTCGACGGCGCCGAGGTGTCGCTGCCGCTCAAGGAGTTCGACCTGCTCGAGTACCTCCTGCGCAACGTGGGCCGCGTGCTCACGCGCGGGCAGCTGATCGACCGCGTGTGGGGCGCCGACTACGTGGGCGACACCAAGACGCTCGACGTCCACGTGAAGCGCCTGCGCTCCAAGATCGAGCCCGATCCGGGCTCGCCGCGCCACCTCGTGACGGTGCGCGGTCTCGGGTACAAGTTCGAGACGTGAGCCCGCGGTAGGGAAAGCACCGGAAGGCGGCCGGGGTGGCTGGGTTTTTTCCGGCCGTCCCGGCCGTTTCCGCTCCTGGGGAAACGCGTGATTTTTTCACCCTGCGCGGGCGTTCGGGCACACAGAGTCGAGCCCGGACCGAGTGGTGTTGGTTACAGTTTCGAGACCTGGCTGTGGGACCGGTACGCTGGATCCTCGTGCGCCTAGGGGTACTCGACGTCGGGTCCAACACCGTCCACCTGCTGGTGGTCGACGCCCATCGTGGCGCGCACCCGACGCCCATGCACTCGGAGAAGACCGTCCTGCGGCTGGCCGAGCAGATCACCCGCACCGGCGAGCTGAGCCGCGCGGGAGCCGACGGGCTGGTGCGGGCAGTCGAGGCGGCCAAGGCCTCGGCCCGGCGGCTCGGGTGTGAAGAGGTCATGGCGTTCGCCACCTCGGCCGTGCGCGAAGCCAAGAACTCGGCGAAGGTCCTCGCCCGCGTGGCCGAGGAGACCGGTGTCGAGCTCAAGGTGCTCTCGGGCGCCGATGAGGCGCGCCTCACGTTCCTCGCCGTGCGGCGGTGGTTCGGCTGGTCGGCCGGGCAGCTGCTGGTGCTGGACATCGGCGGCGGCTCGCTGGAGGTCGCGATGGGCCGCGACGAGGAACCTGTGCTCGCGGAGTCGCTGCCGCTGGGCGCGGGGCGCATTACGCGCACGCGCTTCCGCCACGACCCGCCCACGCGCTCGGAGGTTGTGGCGACCTCGGCGTGGCTGGACGACGAGCTCAGCGCGCTCGCGAAGAAAGTCGCCAAATGGGGTGAACCGGATCGGGTCGTGGCGACCTCGAAGACGTTCCGCTCGCTGGCCCGGCTGGCCGGCGCCGCCCCGTCGGCGGCTGGGCCCCGGGTGCGCCGTACGCTCACGGACACCGCGTTGCGCCAGCTCATCGCCTTCATTTCCCGCATGTCCTCGGCTGACCTCGCAGAACTCGAGGGCGTCGGCTCGAGCCGGTCGCACCAGCTCGTGGCCGGCGCGCTGGTGGCGCAGGCCGCCATGCGGGCACTCTCCCTGGCGGAACTCGAGATTTGCCCGTGGGCGCTGCGAGAGGGTGTCATCCTGCGCCGGTTGGACCACTCGAACGGTGCGGACGAAACCGGGGCCGCCCTCACCGGCGTTTCGGCGAACGGGGAGGACCGGTGACAGCAGTGGACTGGACTTCGGTGAAGGAAAACAGGCACGGTGAAGAGGTGACGGACATGCACTGCACGGTGTTCAGCGCGCGCGGCGCCGCCTGCGTCCGGCCGCAGGCACCTGCCGTGGCCAACCCCGAGCGCGCTTTGGACAGCACGGTATGACCGACGACAACGGCACCCCGCCGCAGAAGACCGTGGCCGAACTGCTCGCCCAGCACGGGCAGCAGGTCGATGGCGGACGGCGGCGCAGGCGCCGCGCGGCCGAAGACGACGACGCTCCCGAACCGGGCGGTCGCCGCGCTCCCGGCGTGAGCGACACCGCTCCGCAGGCGATCATCGACCGGGTGACCTCCGACGGGGGCACCCCGCCGCCGCCCTCGCGCAACGCGGGTGGCCGGCGTCGCTCCGACGGTCCCGCCGCCCCGGCGCCGCGGCCCGTGCCGCCGGAGTCGGGGCCGCTGCAGCGGCCGCAGCCGCGTCCGCAGGACACCGGCTACGCGCGTCCGCCGGCTCCTCCGGCGCCGCCCGGGCCGCCGGCACCGCCGCAGGAATCGGGTCAGTTCGCCCGGCCGCCGGCTCCCCCGCAGGATTCGGGGCAGTTCCCGGCTCGGCCGCAGGACACCGGGTACGCGCGTCCGCCGGCCCCGCCCGGACCGCCCGCGCCGCCGCAGGAATCGGGTCAGTTCGCCCGGCCGCAGGAGTCCGGCCAGATGCCGGTGCCGCCGCGGGCGCGGGCTACGCGTCAGCAGCCCGTGCCGCCGCCCGCCCCGCCGCAGGCTCCGCCGCCGGGTGCGGCGGAGGAGACGCGCAACCAGGTCCCGCCCGTCCGGCGCCGCCCGGGCCCGCCGCCCGCACCGGGTGGCACCCTCGCCTCGCGCCTCGACGGGCTCGACGGCACGCCGGACGCCGACGTGCCGGAGCCGCCGGCGCCACCCGCTCCGCCGATGGCGAGCGGGGCGTTCCCGGCGGGCGCGCCACAGCGTCCGCGCCGCGCGCCCGCGCGCCGTCCCGCACCGCCGCAGGACCCGCACACGGAGCAGTTCGACGCCGTGGCCGGGGTCGAACCGGATGCGTCCGGCGCGCCGGACGGTCCACCGGCTTCGCCGGCCGGGCTGGCGGGGTGGCGCAAACGCCGTCAGCAGGAGCAGCTGGAGGACACGGAGATCGGCGTGATGCCGGTCGTGCCGCCGGGACAGCAGGAAGCCGACGACGACTACGTCGACGACTACCCCGAGGACGACTACCCGGCGGCTCCCGGTGGCGACTACGACGGCGGCCCGCCCACGATGGCGGCCGAGTTCGACGGCGGCCCGCCGACCATGGGCTATCCGGCGCCGATGCCGTTCGCCCCGGGCGGCCGGCAGGACGGGCCCATCGAAGACGACCTGTCGGAGTACGAGGCCGAGTTCGACCACGCGGCCTACCCCGACGGCTCGCCGGACTTCGACGGCGAGGACTACGGCTACGACCACCAGGGCGACTACGAGGACGACTACGACGACGAAGCGCCCGCCGGCGTCGCCACCACCCCGGCCCCCGAGGAGGAGCCCGCCTCCACCGCCTCCGCGGGCAAGCAGTGGTTCACCCTGGCGATCCAGCTGGCGCTCGGTGTCATCGGCGGCGCCGCGGTGTGGCTCGGCTTCAACTGGCTCTGGGTCAACCTGGCGCCGGCCGCGCTCGTGGGCGCCGTGGTGGTCATCGTGGCGCTCGTGTGGATCGTCCGGAAGATCCGCCGGGCCGAAGACCTGCAGACCACACTGCTGGCCATCCTGGTGGGCTTGGTGGTGACGGTGTCACCCGCCGCGCTGCTCCTGGTCGGGCGCTAGCCCACCCGGTCGCTTCGAGAACTCCCGGTCCGCTTCGGCGGGCCGGGAGTTTTCGTCTTCGCACCCGGGACACAGGGCTCAGCGCGCGCCTTCAGACCACCCGTCTGCGGGAGTGGTGTTTGCAACTGGTGGTCAGCCGACGCCAGGCCGGCACTGGCTGACCAGCGCTTCGGCGACGCGAAGTGTGTGCGGCCGGGGACACCTACGGTCGGTTCGGCGACCGCCGACCGGACCCGAGTGTTGCCGGCCGGGAACACCTCGCCCGGGCGGCAGGGAGCCGACCGGCGCCGAAGCCGACCGGCGTGTTCGCAGCCGGGAACACCGTAATCCGGCCGCCTGCCGCACGCCGACGACGCACCGGATCCCGGCAGGGCAGGATGTCCCCCGTGAGCGCGCCTGAGATCCCCGTGGGGTTGAGCACTGCGTCGGTCTGGCCCTTGCGGGCGGGGGCGGCGTTCGAGCTCGCGGCGGAGCTCGGGTACGACGGCGTCGAGGTCATGGTGTGGGCCGATCCGATCAGCCAGGACGTCGCGGCGGTGCGGCGGTGGTCGAAGCGCACCGGGGTGCCCATCCTGTCGATCCACTCCCCGTCGCTGCTGATCACGCAGCGGATCTGGTCACCCGATCCCGAGGTCAGGCTGCGGAAGTCCGTGGAGGTGGCGCTGGAGCTGGGAGCCCGCACGGTCGTGGTGCACCCGCCGTTCCGGTGGCAGCGCCGGTACGGCGACGCGTTCGGGGACCTCGTCGACGAGCTCGAGCAGGACACGGGCATCGAGGTCGCCGTGGAGAACATGTTCAAGGTGCGGCCGCCGGGTGGGTCGCGCAACTCGCGGGTGTCCGCGTTCCGGCCGTCGATCGACCCGACGGACGTCGGGTTCCGGCACTACACACTTGATCTTTCCCACAGCGCCGCGGCGCGGATGGACGCGCTCGAGCTCGCCGAGCGGATGGGCGCGGGCCTGAGCCACGTCCACCTGGCCGACGGCACCGGCATCCCTAAGGACGAGCACCTCATCCCCGGCCACGGCGGGCAACCGTGCGCCGAGCTGCTGGAGAAGCTGGTCAGCGACGGTTTCGCCGGCCAGGTCGTGCTCGAAGTCAACACGCGCAGCGCCGGGACGCAGGCCGCGCGGGCCCGCGCGCTCGCCGAGGCGCTGCTGTTCGCGCGGTTGCACCTCGGACAGTGACCTGGTCGTTAGCATGATCGGCTGTCCGGGCGGTCCCCGGCCCCGGTGCACCCTCATCCGGCTCATCCACACGTAAAGTGCCGACCGTGAACTCGTTGCGACCGTTGAACTTCGCCGCTGTACCCGGGCCGGGCCGGACCGCCGTGGCCGGCCGTTCGTGAGCCGCGTCGAGCAGACGGAGACGGCCTTCGACGCGGCTACGGCGGTCCGTTCTCTCGGGGACGGGACCTTCACGGCCACGTTGAAGGCGGAGTGGTCGATCGCGAACCACCCCCACGGCGGATTCCTCCTGGCACTGCTCGCCAAGGCCGCGACGGCCGTCCTGCAGGAGCGCGGCGAACCCACCGCCGAACCGCTCGTGGTCAACGCCGAGTTCCTGCACGCGCCCGCGCTCGGGCCCGTGCTGCTGCGCACCGACGTCCGCAAGGTCGGCCGCCGCGCGTCCGTCGTGTCCGTGACGCTGGAGCAGCGCGGCCGCAGCTGCGTCGAGGCACGCGTGACGACCGGCCGGCTCCCGATGCGCCGCCCCGAGTGGAGCGACGTGCCGCAGCTGCCCGCCGACCCGCCGGCCGGCGCCGTGCCGGTCGCCGCGGAGACGTCCGAAGGCCGCTTCCACCTGGCGGAGTTCCTCGAGGTCCGCGTCGACCCCGCGACGGCGGGCTACCTCGTCGGCCGCGACGGCGACCCGCCGCGGCTGAAGCTGTGGGTGCGCCCGCGCGACGGCGCCGGCGACGTCTACTTCGCCCTCCTCGCAGGCGATCTCAACCCGCCCGTGGTGGCCAACCTCGGCCGCGTCGGCTGGGCGCCCACCGTGCAGCTCACGGCCTACCTGCGCACCCGCCCGGCGCCCGGCTGGCTGCGGATCCTCGTCGAATCGCGTTCGGTCAACGAGGCCTGGTTCGACTCCGACGCCACGGTCGTCGACTCCCAGGGCCGCCTCGTCGCGCAGGCGCGGCAGCTGGCGCTCGCCCCGGCGCCCCAGTCCTGACGCGCGTTTGGCACGCTGAGCGCCATGAGTGTCATCGCCGTGCTGGGAGCGGGAAAGATCGGGGAAGCCCTGCTGTCGGGGCTCTTGCACGGCGGCCACGCGCCCGGGGACCTGCTCTTCACCGAGCGGTACGAGGGTCGCGTCCGCGAGCTCGAGGAGCGCTACCCGGGCATGCGCGCGGTGCCCGTCGAGGAGGCCGCCAAGCGCGCGGACGTGCTCGTCGTCGCAGTGAAGCCGCAGGACATCGACCCGGTGCTGGCCGAGCTCGCGCCGCTGCTCGGGTCGTCGTCGCTGGTCGTGTCGCTGTGCGCCGGGCTGCCGACGGCGCTGTACGAGCGGCGGCTGGCCGACGGTGTGCCGGTGGTCCGCGTGATGCCGAACACGCCGATGCTCGTCGGCGAGGCCATGAGCGCCATCTCACCCGGTCGCTACGCCACCGCCGAGCACCTCACGACGGTGCGCGAGCTGCTCTCGCACGTCGGCGAGGTCGTGGAGGTGCCCGAAGCGCAGCAGGACGCCGTCACGGCGCTGTCGGGCTCCGGCCCGGCGTACTTCTTCTACCTGGTCGAGGCCATGATCGACGCCGGGATCCTGCTCGGTCTGCCGCGGGCGCTGGCGGGCCAGCTGATCATCCAGTCGGCCGTCGGCGCGGCGAAGATGCTCGCCGAGGGCAAGGACCACCCCGTGTTGCTGCGCGAGGCCGTCACGTCGCCGGCGGGCACCACCATCAACGCGATCCGCGAACTCGAGAAGCACGGCGTGCGGGCGGCGCTGCTCGACGCGATCGAAGCCGCACGGGACCGTTCGGAGGAGCTCGGGCGCGCACACGAGGACTAGCGCGTTCCGACAAAAAGGACAAAGCTCACCGGAACGGGTTCCGGCTGAAAAGAAAAGCTGCAGGTACGGGCCCATCCCGGTGACAGGCGTCGCACGAGTCCCACGAGTCCCGCTACCCTCTGGGAGAGCACGTGCGTGTCGATACCACAGGTGGGGAAGCCTCGTGGCGCGACACGTGTCGAAGGACGCGGTAATCATGTCGCCGAACAAGAAGGAGGATTTGCCCTCGGTCGGGCAGGTCCAGTTCCTAACGGTCGCCGAGGTGGCGACGCTGATGCGGGTCTCGAAGATGACCGTGTACCGCTTGGTGCACTCGGGCGAGCTCCCCGCCGTGAGAGTGGGGAAGTCGTTCCGGGTCCCTGAGAAGGCGGTGCACGAGTACCTGCAGGGCGCCTACTTCGACGTCGGATAGCAGCTCAGTGCGGCGCGCCGCTCCGTTGAGGGCGGCGGCGGGGCACGGCCCGGGCGGTCGCCGGGCATGCGCTCACCCATGCCCGCCGACCGGTCCGCGTCAGCACGCGGGTAACCTGGTAAACCGCTCGTGCCTGTGCGCTCCACCCGTTGGACGCTGCGCCGGGCAGCGTGACCGACGACGAACTGAGGAGCGCCCATGGGTTCCGTGATCAAGAAGCGCCGCAAGCGCATGTCCAAGAAGAAGCACCGCAAGCTGCTTCGCCGCACGCGAGTGCAGCGTCGCAAGGCCGGTAAGTGAGCCGGATTCGCGGCTGAAGCGTCGTGGCCCGTCCAGTCTCTGGACGGGCCACGTCCATGTTCTGGGCCGCCTCCCCCGATTGAGTGAGGCCTTCACCGCATTCCGGGCGTCCAGCTGTAAATAGCGAGTAAGACCTGGTCAGGCCACCCCTCGGCGCCAGTAACATGGCGGGTGCGTCAGCGCGATGCTTTGGCGAGTGCCTGTTCGTGGCGGGCACTTTCGCGCACCTCGGGTGAACGTCCACCCCCTCTCCACCGCCAGCCGCACCAGGGAGTCACATGCCGTCGAACATCGTGCTCGTCACCGGGGTCGCCGGCGATCTGGGCGGGAAGCTGCTCGCGCGGCTCGGCACCAACTCCGCCTTCGAACGCGTGATCGGCGTCGACACCGCCCCGCCGGCCAAGGACGTGCTGCAGCGGATGGGCCACGCGGAGTTCGTCCGCGCCGACATCCGCAACCCGCTGATCGCGAAGGTCATCAGCAGCGCCGGCGTCGACACGGTCGTGCACGCGGCGTGCCTGGCCCACCCGGCCGGGCCGAGCCGGCGGTCGGCCGTCAAGGAGCTCAACGTCATCGGCACCATGCGGCTGCTCGCGGCGTGCCAGCGCTCGCCGAAGGTGGGCAAGCTCGTGGTCAAGTCCACTGCCGCGGTGTACGGCGCGGGGGCGCGGTCGCAAGCGGTGTTCACGGAGGAGTCGGAGCTGATCCCCACGTCGTCCAGCGGGTACGCGAAGGACGCCGTGGAGGTCGAGGGCTACGTGCGCGGGCTGGCCCGGCGCCGGCCCGACATCACGGTCACACTCGCGCGCTTCGCCAACATCATCGGCCCCGAGGTCGACACCGTCCTTTCGCGCTACTTCGCGCTGCCGGTCGTGCCGACGGTCTTCGGTTACGACGCGCGGCTGCAGCTGCTGCACGCGGCCGACGCGCTGGCAGTGCTGGAACAGGCGACGCTCCACGACAAGCCAGGAGTGTTCAACGTGGCTTCGGAGGGTGTGCTGACGCTGTCGCAGGCGATCCGCCGGGCGGGCCGCCTCGGGCTGCCGATGCCGAGCGCCGTGGTTCCGTCGGTGGGCAAGGTGCTGCGGGGCGCGCGCGTGGTCGACTTCTCCGCCGACCAGGTCCGGCTGCTGAACTTCGGGCGGGTCGTGGACACCACGAAGCTCAAGAAGGAGTTCGGTTACCAGCCGCGCTTCACCACGCGTGAGGCGTTCGACGACTACATCGCGGGCCGCGGCCTGCGCCCGGTGTTCGACGGCGCCCGGCTGGCTTCGCTCGCCGGCAAGGTGCTGGTGGCCGCCGCGACCGGGCAGGCAGGCCGGTGAGCCCCGTGACGGGAAGTGAGGCGCACAGCGTGATCGAGGCCCAGGTGATTCCCTTGCACGGGCGGGGTTCTGCTACGCAGCCCGCCCCCTCGCGGGAGGGGGACGCACCGGTGGTGGCGTTCCCGGCCGCCGAGCCCCCGGTGTCCCCGGTATCACAGCCGTCGTCGCCGGAAGTGCTGCCGGAGCCGGTGCGGTCCGCGCTGACGTTCCTGCGCCACCGCCTCACGGGCGACTACACCGTCGACGAGTTCGGCTTCGACGCCGAGCTCACGGAGACCCTCGTGCTGCCGCCGCTGCGCGCGCTGTACGAGAAGTGGTTCCGCGTCGAGACCTTCGGCGTCGAGAACCTGCCGACGGCCGGCGGCGCGCTGCTCGTCTCGAACCACTCGGGCACGCTGCCGCTCGACGCGCTGATGACCGCCGTCGCCGTCCACGACGAGACGGGCGGGCGGCACCTGCGCGGGCTCGGCGCGGACCTCGTGTTCAAGCTGCCGCTGGTCGGCTCGTTCGCGCGCAAGTCGGGCCAGACACTGGCCTGCGCGGCGGACGCCGAACGGCTCCTGGCGGGAGGTGACCTCGTCGGGGTGTGGCCCGAAGGGTTCAAGGGCATCGGCAAGCCGTTCTCCTCGCGCTACAAGCTGCAACGCTTCGGCCGCGGTGGGTTCGTGTCCACCGCGATGCGCGCGGGCGTGCCGATCATCCCCGTCTCCGTGGTCGGCGCCGAAGAGACCTACCCGAAGATCGGCGACATCCCGCTGCTCGCGCGCGTGCTGGGCCTGCCGTACTTCCCCGTCACGCCGTTCTTCCCGCTCCTGGGCCCGCTGGGCGCCGTTCCGCTCCCCACGAAGTGGACCATCGAGTTCGGCGAGCCCGTCCGCACCGACGAGTACACCCCGGACGCCGTCGACGACCCGATGCTGGTCTTCACGGTGACCGATCAGGTCCGGGAGTCGATCCAGCACACGCTGTACCGCCGGTTGGCGCGGCGCAAGAACGTGTTCCGGGGTTAACGCCGCCGGTAGGCCATCCCGGCCGCGACGGCGCCGGCCACAGCGCCCGCGCCGAGGACGGACGGCACACCGATCTTCGCGGCCTTGCGGCCCGTGCGGAAGTCGCGGATCTCCCAGCCGCGGGCGCGGGCCACGTCGCGCAGGCCGCTGTCCGGGTTGACGGCCACGGCGGTGCCCACGGCCGACAGCATGGGCACGTCGTTCTGCGAGTCCGAGTAAGCCGTGCAGCGCTTGAGGTTCAGCCCTTCGCGCGAGGCCAGCGCGCGCACCGCGTGGGCCTTCGCGCGGCCGTGCAGCAGGTCGCCGACGAGGCGGCCCGTGTAAACGCCGTCCTCCGTCTCCGCGACAGTGCCCAGCGCGCCCGTCAAACCCAGCCGGCGGGAGATGATCCCCGCCAGCTCGATGGGGGTGGCGGTGACGAGCCACACGCGCTGGCCGGCGTCGAGGTGCATCTGCGCCAGCGCCCGCGTGCCGGACCAGATCTTGTCGGCCATGAGCTCGTCGTAGATCTCCTCGCTGATGCTCGTGAGCTCTTCGACGGTCCGACCGGCCACAAAGGACAGTGCGCGTTCGCGGTGGGACTTGATGTCCTCCTTGTTCTCGCGCCCGCCGATGCGGAACTTCACCTGCTGCCACACGAAACCGGCGAGGTCGGCGGACGTGAAGAACTTGCGCGCCGCGAGTCCGCGCGCGAAGTAGAAGATCGACGCGCCCATCATCATCGTGTTGTCCACGTCGAAGAACGCGGCCGCGGTCAGGTCCGGCGGCGCCGGCGGGACGGCCGGCTCGTTGGCGGTGGTCGCGGCAGCTTCGGCCGACGCCTCGCCCGCGAGCGTGGCGAGCCGTTCGAGCTCCTGACTCTTATCCTTGCCACGCCAAGCTGACACGCACACCGCCTCCACGTTCGGGCACGTCCCCGCGGCCGGGTACGACCGGGTCCTGACGGACAGCGTAGCGACCGCCCGACTCACTCGTTGGAGGTGTGGCGAGGCCCTCGATCAGGGGTTGATGCCGTCCGGGTGATCACCCGATGACGATCGGCGGCAGCCCCGGTAGCAGCGGCGGGACGGAGATCAACGGCGGTGGCGGGCTCGTCGGTGTCGGCAGGCGCGGGCTCGTCGGCGCGGTGATCGGCGGCGGGAACACCGGCGGGGTCGTCGACACGCCGGGGGCCGGCGTCGGCGACCCCGCCGCCGGTGTGCTGGACACGGCCAGGTCCGACGACGGTGCCGACGGCTCGGTCACCGGCGCACCGGGTGCGGCCGGGACGGGCGTCGCGGGCGCGGGGCTCGCCGGCGCCGGGCCGCCGGGCTGCGCGGGCTGCTGCGTGCAGGCGCCGCGCGCCGGGATCACGCCCAGCTCGTCGGAGCCGCCCGTGGTGATCTCGTAGCAGTTCAGCCGCGACACGAGCGCCGTCGTGCGCTGCTGCACCCGCGTGAGCAGGCCACGGGCGCTCGTCAGATCGGCGCGTGCCGCCGGGGGGATCCGTGCCTGTTCGGTCGCCAGCAGCTGCTCCTGCTGCCGCGTCCAGGTCGCCAGTTCCGCCAGCGGTGAGCGCCCGTTGCCGCCCGTCGCCAACGTTGTCAACGTCGTCACGCCGGCCCGGACGTCGCTGCCGAAGTCGGTGAGCGCGGTCCGGTACGCGGCCGGCGACGCGTCCGTCATGGTCCCCAGTTCGCTCACGCGGTTCCCCGCGAATTCGAGGTGCTTGCGCGCCTTGGCCTCGGCGCCGAACGTCAGGCCCAGCGCCGTTTCCTCGCCCGCGCGCTTCACGCTGTACAACGCTTCGCCCGGCACAGCTCCCCGCGAGAGCAGCAGCGTCAGCCCCACCAGGCCCAGCACGAGCGCGATGCCGGCGGCCACAAGGTCGGCCATCTTCGGCCTCCACCGCCGCCGCGCGATGGGTTCGCCCAGCCGGTCCTCGATTTCCGCCCGGATGCGCTCGCGCGTCTCCGCGTCCGGCGAGCCCGCTTCGCCCAGGGAGCGCAGGGCGGCCACCACGGCCAGCTCGTCGGCGAACTCACCGTCGCGCCGCACGGGCGAGGGATCGAGGGCGCGGTCGAACCGCTCGCTCTCGGTTCGCTCACGCGAAAACCACCCGGGCACGCCCACGGTGCTGCTCCGTCTCCACCACGCCGGCCCTGACCGCCGGTCTCGTGGAGAAACGATTAAGAACGGGCAGAAGTTACGGTTGCGCCGGGACGTGAAAAAAGTCAGCGCAACCCGGTGGGCAGCAGCTGGGCCAACCGGCGGACAGCGCGGTGCTGCAGCGCCTTGATCGCGCCCTCGTTGCGGTTCATCACCCGCGCCGTCTCGGCGACCGACAGGCCCTGAAGGAACCGCAGCACGATGCACTCGCGCTGGTCCTCGCCGAGTTCGGCGACGCAACGCAGCAGCTCCGTGCGGGTCGCGCCGGCGATGGCCTGCTGCTCGGGCCCCGCCTGTGCCGCGGGGCCGACGGGCGAGACCGGGGGCGCACCCGGTTCCGCGACCTCGTCGGTCACGACCTCCAGGCGGTACCGGCTGGACTTCACGTGGTCGAGGATCAGGTTGCGGGCGATCGTGACGAACCACGCGCCGACGTCGCGGCCCTGGTAGCTCACCGACGTGATCCGGCGCAAGGCGCGCAGGAACGTCTCGCTCGTGACGTCTTCCGCGAGGTCGCGGTCGCCGAGCCGGAACAGTGCGTAGCGGTAGACGACGTCGACGTACCGGTCGTACAGGCTGCCGAACGCAGAGGAGTCGCCCTCCTGCGCGGCGCGCACGAGGTCCCACGCCTCGGCCTTCGCGGCTTCGGCGGTGTCCGGGACGTGCGGCGTGCCCGGCGCGCGGGTCAACGGGACGGCGGCGGCCCTGCCGAACGCGCGTTCGGCGAACATGACGACGGGGCCGCGGTTCGCGGCGGTCGGGAGCGTCACCGGACGGCACCTCCTGCGGTCGCGGGGCCGCACGGGCGGTCTCCGGCGTGAGCGGTGCTCCGGGTCCTCGGGAGAGCAGGAGCGGGCCGCACTGCGTTGTCCACGACAACGACGGCGCAGCCCAGGTTCGGCACAGTGACTCCTTGTCTCCGGTCACCCGGTAGTGATCAACGCCACCCGGCGACGCAGTGCAGCATACGTGTTGTTACCGCGAAGTAGGTAGAGGTCCTGGGGTAGCGGAGGTGCGACGATCGCGCGGTGTCCCCGTGCCGGGTGACAAAATGACGAAGGGCAACGGCAGGAAAGGGGGCCCGGTGGAGGGTGTCGCGCAGCTGCTGACCGGAGCGGCGGACAGGTGGGCGGACGAAACCGCCATCACCGAGACCGGCACGGGAGCGACGCTCACCTGGCGGGAGCTCGACGAAGCGGCCCACGCGCACGCGCGGCTGCTGTGCGAGTCCGGCGTCGAGACGGGGGACCGGGTCGTGCTCCGGCTGCCGACGTCGGCCGACTTCGCCGTGGCGTTGTACGGCGTGCTGCGCGCCGGGGCGATCGCCGTGCCGCTGTCGCCGCAGGCACCCGCACCGGAGCTGAACCACCTGCTGGAGCACTGCGAAGCGCGGTTCGTCGTCCAGCGTGCCGACCTGGCCGGCACCGAGCTGCCCGAAGGCGTGACCGGCCTGCCGCCGCGCGGCACCGCCGGCGGCGAGCCCGTGGACCTCGGCCGCGCGGGCGAAGACATCGCGGTGATCTCGTACACGTCCGGCACCACCGGGCCGCCGCGCGGGGTGATGCTGTCGCACCGGGCGCTGCTGGCGAACCTCGAGCAGCTCAGCGGCGTCGAGGGGGTGCTCGGGCACGACGACCGCGTGCTCGTGACCATCCCGCTCTTCCACGTCTACGGCCTGGGCCCCGGATTGCTGCACGCCACGTCGGCCGGGGCTTCGATGGTGCTCTCGGAGCGCTTCGAGCCCGCGCGGACCCTGGCCGACTGCGCCGAGCACCGCGTGACGTCGATCGCGGGCGTACCCACGATGTACACGGAGTTCGCCGCGCTCGGCGCCGAGGAGCTGGCGCGCGGGCTCGCGACCGTGCGGATGATGACGTCGGGTGCCGCGCCGCTGCACCCGCGCGTGCTCGCCGCGATCCGCGAAGCCACCGGCCACGACGTCTACGAGGGTTACGGCCTCACCGAGTGCGCGCCCGTGGTCACGTCGACGCTGGTCACGGGGTACCCGAAGCCCGGCTCCGTCGGACGGCCGCTGCCGGGGATCGAGCTGCGGCTGGTGGACAGCGACGGCGGGGCCGAGGACGTGCCGCTCGACCCGGACGACGTCGACGACGTCTTCGAGTCCGGCGGCGACACCGGGCTCGTGTCGATCCGGGGCGCGAACCTGTTCTCCGGCTATTGGCCCGACGGGTCCCACGGACCCGACGCCGAGGGCTGGTTCCGCACCGGCGACGTCGGCTACCTCGACTCCGACGGCGACCTGCACCTCGTCGACCGCGCGAACGACCTGATCATCGTCAACGGCTTCAACGTCTACCCGCACGAGGTCGAGGACGTGATCTCGCAGCTCGAGGGCGTGGCGGAGGTCGCCGTGGTCGGGGTGGTCGACGAACGCAGCGGCGAGGCCGTGAAGGCGGTGGTGGTGCCGGCCGAAGGCGCGGCGCTGTCGGAGCAGCAGGTGACCGAGCAGTGCGCCGCGCGGCTGGCCGGGTACAAGGTGCCGCACCTCGTGGAGTTCGCGGAGACGCTGCCGCACTCGGCGACGGGCAAGCTGCGGCGGTTGAAGCTGCGCTGAGCCCTAGAATTCCGCTGTGCACAAGGTGACGGTGATGAGCCGCGCCGGCTGCCACCTCTGTGAGGTGGCCGAGGCCGACGTCGCGCGGATCTGCGGTGAGCTCGACGTGGCGTGGGAGGTCGCGGACGTCGACAGCGACCCCGAGTGGCGGGCCGAGTGGGGCGAGCAGGTGCCGGTGATCCTCATCGACGGCGCGGAACACGGGTACTGGCGGGTGGAGGAAGACCGGTTCCGGCGCGCCCTGTCGGATTGATCCCGGGTCGGTAAGCAAGCCGTAAGGGTTCCCGGCTGTTTCGGGGGCCAGACCCGCCGAAGATGGTGGGGTGAGCGCGTTGAAGGAAGCCCCTCCGGTCGTCAAGCCCCCGGAGCCGCGGCGGTTGTCGTTGCCCGTGGCGTCGCTGATCGGGCTGGCCGCCCTGGTCACCGCATTGGGCGTGGGGCATCTCATCGCCGGCTTCGTCGGTTACAACGCGTCGCCGTTCGTGGCCGTCGCCGACTTCGTGATCGCGCACAGCCCGCACGCCGTGGTCGTGTGGGCGGAGCAGACGCTGGGCACGGCGGACAAGACCGTGCTGAAGGTCGGTTTGGCGGTGGTGCTGGTGCTGTTCGCGGTGCTGGCCGGCGCCGTCTCGCGGCGGACGCCACGCGGCGGGCAGATCGTCGTGGTCGTGCTCGGCATCGCGGGCGTCGCGGCGGTCTACCAGCGCACCGACGTCGGGCAGCTCGCACTGCTGGCGCCGGTGGTCGCCCTGGTGGCTTCGGTGCTGGTGTTCACGTGGCTGCACCACTACGCGCTACCGGCACCCCCCGTCGGCCCGGCGGACGGCCCGACGCGCCGGCAGGTCCTGACGCGCGGGCTGGGCGTGGCCGCCGGCGCGGGGGTCGCCGCCGTTGCCGGCCAGGCCATTTCGAGCACCGGCAGCGCCGACCAGTCGCGCGCGGCCGTCGGTCCGCTGGTGGCCGCCCGCAAGGCCCCGCCACTGCCGCCGGACGCCGACTTCCAGAAGCTGGGTTCACCGCCGTTCATCACGCCGAACGCGGACTTCTACCGCATCGACACGGCGTTCGTGGTGCCACAGGTGCGCACGGACGACTGGAGCCTGAAGATCCACGGCATGGTCGACCGCGAGGTGTCCTTCTCGTACGCCGACATCCGCTCGCGCCCCCTCGTCGAGCGCGAGGTCACGCTGACCTGCGTTTCCAACGAAGTCGGCGGCGACCTGATCTCCACGGCCAAGTTCATCGGCGTCGACCTCGTGGACCTGCTCGACGCCGCCGGCGTGCAGCCGGCCGCGGAACAGATGTACGCCACCAGCGTCGACGGCTTCACCTGCAGCACCCCGGCGTCGGTGGCACTGGACCCGGCCCGCGGCGCCATGCTGGCGATCGGCATGAACGGCGAGCCCCTGCCCGTCGAACACGGTTTCCCCGCGCGCATCGTCATCCCGGGCCTCTACGGCTACGTGTCGGCGACCAAGTGGGTCACGGACCTCGAATTCGCCCGCTGGGACGCCCGCCAGTCCTACTGGCTCCAGCGTGGCTGGGCCGAACAGGCGCCCATCAAAACCGAATCCCGGATCGACACCGCCACGGCCACCGGGGGCAAGCTGCGGGTCGCCGGCACCGCGTGGGCACAGCACATCGGCATTGCCAAAGTGGAGGTCCGCGTCGACCAGGGTTCGTGGCAGCCGGCGGTGCTGTCGACCGAGGTGAACAAGGACACGTGGCGCATGTGGTGGACGCAGCTGCCCATCTCGGCGGGCAGCCACACCGTGACCGTGCGGGCCACGGACCAGTCGGGCTACACCCAGACGGAAGAGGCTGCGGAACCGGTGCCGAACGGCGCTTCGGGGTGGCATTCAGTGGTGGTCAACGCGAGCTGAGCCGGGCCGCCGGTGAACGCCGTCACCGGCCCGCGACGGCGTTGACCAGCGGCACCAGCTCGGCCAGATCCGCGACAGCCGGCTCCACGCGCTCGGGCAGGAAGCGGCCGTGCTCCCAGGTTTCGAGCACGCCGGCGGCCACGCGGAACGGGCGGCGGTGCTGCTGGACCCACTGCTTCAGCTCCGGGGTGAACGAGCCGGAGGTGAACCAGTCCTGGTCGAAGGTGTCGTCGGGGGTGTCGGCGTGGAGGAAGCCCAGGCCGCGCGCGAGGTGGCTGAAGTTGTGGCGCCGGACGGCGAAGAGCTCGTGCGAGGGGAAGGGCAGGCGGACGCCGGTGAACTGCTGCCAGAACCGGCGCGCGCGGCCCAGGTTGCCGACGACCTCGCTGTATTCGAAGGAGAGCACGTCGAGGTTGTGCCGGCGGCCGGTGACGGCGTGCCAGGCGCGGCGGCGCTCGCCGTAGCCGCCGAAGGGGCGGCCGTGGCAGCGGCTCAGCAGGGCTGGCTCGTGTTCGGTGTAGGTCCAGCCGCGGTCGGCCGCGAATTTCCGGATGGCCGAGCGGCGGGCCTGGTAACCGTGCCAGCGCCAGTAGGCGTAGCCGATCGCGACGACCGCGACGATGACGTACCAGATCCAGTTGGTGGCCATGGGCCCGCGCACCTCCGAAGTCGGAACAAGCGCAGAGGATCTTGCCCGGCGCGGCCGGCACGCACGCGCGCACCCGGCCACGGTCACCTGATCGGGCGGCTGGTGTGCGCCGCGTCATGTCGATGACCAGTGACTTTGTGCGTGCGTTCACAAGTGGACTACCGTAGGGAACCGTCCCGCGAAAAGCCCGGCATTCAACCGGACGTCCGACGCGGGGTCAAGTGACTCGGCTGAATCGGGAACTGCCTACTTTCGAGGAGTGGACCGGCGTGGTGACACAGAGGGGGAGGCGCAGCGGTGCCGAACCGCCCGCCACACCACCTCGCCGAGCTGCGAAAGGCAGGCGCAGCGCGCCGGATGCCGACAACGCGCCCACTGCGGAGATGCCGGCCGTCGGGTCGGAGACCCTGGACACCGCAGTCCGCGCGAAGCAGATCCCCGAGGCGGCCGTCGCCCGCCTCGCCGTGTACCTGCGGGTGCTTTCGGGCCTCGCGGAGCAGGGCGCGACCACCGTCTCGAGCGAGGAGCTCTCCGCGTCCGCCGGCGTGAACTCGGCGAAGCTGCGCAAGGACCTGTCCTACCTCGGCTCGTACGGCACGCGCGGCGTCGGCTACGAGGTGCAGGTGCTGGTCAGCCAGATCGAACGCATCCTGGGCCTCACCCGCCAGCACCGCGTCGCCGTGGTCGGCATCGGTAACCTCGGTCACGCGCTCGCCAACTACGGCGGCTTCCCCGGCCGTGGTTTCCCCGTCGAGGCGCTGTTCGACCTCGACCCCGACCTCATCGGGGTTCCCGTAGGGGGTCTCCCCGTCTCGCACCTGGACGAAATCCCACGCGTCTGCTCCGAACGGCAGATTTCCATCGGGATCATCGCCACACCTCCTACCGCTGCGCAGTCCGTGTGCGACAGGCTGGTAGCGGGCGGCGTCCAGTGCATACTGAACTTCGCGCCGGTGGTGCTCCAGGTGCCGGCGCACATCGAGGTCCGGAAGGTCGACCTGGCGGTCGAGCTCCAGATCCTCTCGTTCCACGTGGCTCGCCGTGCCGATGACGCCCTGGCAGTTCAGGGGAATACCGGGTTACCCGACGCCGGCTTGCCGATCGACAATGGCAGTCGCAAAACAACCGGCTCGGGCAACGGGCACACGGACGGCGGTCTGGGAATGGTGGTGCGCGGATGAGCGTGTTGGCGGTCGGGCTCTCCCACCGAAGTGCGGAGCTGACCACGCTCGAGCGGGCCGCGGTGCCCGCCGAAGCGGTCACCAAGGTGCTGCACGACCTGCAGCAGGCCGAGCACGTGAGCGAGGCCATGCTGGTCTCCACGTGCAACCGCATCGAGGTCTACGCCGTGGTCGAGACGTTCCACGGCGGCGTCAACGACGTCTCCGAGGTCCTGGCCCGCCAGGCCGGCATGGAGCCCGCGGACCTCTACGACAACCTGTACGTGCACTACGCGGGCGCGGCCGTCGAGCACCTGTTCTCCGTCGCGTCGGGCCTCGACTCGATGGTCGTCGGGGAGACGCAGATCCTCGGCCAGGTCCGCTCGTCCTACGCCACGGCCCGGGAAGCCGGCACCGTCGGCCGCACGTTGCACGAGCTGATCCAGACGACGCTGCGCGTCGGCAAGCGCGTGCACTCCGAGACGGGTCTCGACCAGCTGGGCGCGTCCGTGGTGTCCGAGGCGCTCGCCGCCGCCGGTGATCTCGCGGGCAAGCACGCTCTGATCGTCGGCGCCGGTTCGATGGGCGCGCTCACCGCGGCGCAGCTGCGCAAGGCCGGCATCGGCGAGATCACCGTGGCCAACCGGACCGAGGCCAAGGCCACGCGCCTGGCCGAGAAGACCGCCGACGAGGGCGTGCCCGCGCGCGCCGTGCCGCTGTCGGAGCTGGCCGCCGCCGTGGCGCTGGCCGACGTGGTGGTGTCGTGCACCGGTGCGCAGGACGCGGTGTTCCTGCCCGGGCACGTGCCCGCTCGCGTGGGCCGGCCGCTCGTCGTGTGCGACCTCGGGCTGCCGAAGGACGTCGACCCGGGCGTGGCCGAGCTGGCCGGCGTGACCGTGGTCGACCTCGAGACGATCCAGCGCCGCATGCGCGACGCCGGCGCCCCGACCACCGAACGCCAGACGGCCAAAGCCACCGGCATCGTGCTCGACGAGGTGCGCGACTACCTCGCCGGCCAGCGCAGCGCCGAGGTGACCCCGACCGTGACGGCGCTGCGCCGCCGCGCGGCCGAGGTGGTCGACGGCGAGCTGCTGCGTCTGGACAACCGCCTCCCGGACCTCGATTCGCAGGTCCGTGAAGAAGTCGGCCGCACGGTCCGCCGTGTCGTCGACAAACTGCTTCACGCGCCCACCGTGCGCGTGAAGCAGCTGGCCGCCGAGACGGCCGAGACCGACTACGCCAACGCGCTGCGCGAGCTGTTCTGCCTCGACCCGCAGGCCCCCGCGGCCGTGGCGAGCCCCACTAACCCCATGGCGCGGCCGCCAGAAATCGAGAAGAAGTAGGCAGTGAACAGAGTGATCCGCATCGGGACGCGCGCCAGCAAGCTCGCCGTCGCGCAGACCGAGACCGTGGCCGAGAAGATCCGGGCCACCGGCGCCGAGGTCGAGATCGTCACCGTCACCACCCCCGGCGACACCTCCAGCGCGCCCATCCCGCAGATCGGCGTCGGCGTGTTCACGTCCGCGCTGCGGGAAGCCTTGCTGCGCAAGGAAATCGACGTCATCGTCCACTCCTACAAGGACCTGCCCACGGCGCCGGAGCCCGGCATCGTGCTGGCCGCCGTGCCGCCGCGCGAAGACCCGCGCGACGCGCTGATCGCCCGCGACGGGCTGACGTTGGGGGAGCTCCCGCCGGGCTCGAAGGTCGGCACGGGCGCGCCGAGGCGCACCACGCAGCTCAGGGCGCTGGGCCTCGGTTTGGAAATCGTGCCGATTCGAGGCAATATCGATACCCGCATGCGCAAGGTCACCGACGGCGAGCTCGATGCCGTGGTGCTCGCGCGTGCCGGTCTGGCCCGGATCGGCCTGGCGGGGGTGATCACCGAGACCCTCGACCCGATCCAGATGCTGCCCGCTCCCGCGCAAGGGGCGCTGGCGGTGGAGTGCCGGGCCGAAGACGTGGACTGCGAGCACCTGCTCGCGTCCACACTGGACGACGAGGGCACGCGGGCCGCGGTGACGGCCGAGCGTTCCCTGCTGGCCGCGCTCGAGGCGGGGTGCAGCGCGCCCGTGGGCGCGCTCGCCGAGATCGTCGAGGACCTCGACTCCGAGGGCGCGGTCGTGGAACGGATCTCGCTGCGCGGCACCGCGGCCGTCGAGGGCGAGAACGGCGCGGTCGACATGTTGCGGGCATCCGCACTCGCCGACTTCGCCGAAGCGGAGCAGCTCGGCCGGACGTTGGCCGCCGAGCTCCTCGACCTGGGGGCCGGTGCATTGCTGGGCCCTGCCCAGTGACGCCGGCGTCACCGACCCGAACGACCTGCACCACCCACCTGCGGCCGGCTGCCTCGTCGACGCATCCGGCCGCCTGACAGGAGAATCGCCAGAGATGACCCCCGCTCGCAAGACCGCTGGGCGTGTCGCCTTCGTGGGCTCGGGCCCCGGTGACGCCGGGCTGCTCACCGTCCGCGCCCAGGAGCTGCTCGCCAAGGCCGAGGTCGTGGTGACCGACCCCGACGTGCCGGCAGCCGTCCTCGCGTTCGCCGCGCCCGGCGCCGAGGTCCGGCCCGCCGTCGGTGAGCCCGCCGACGTGTCGAAGGACCTGACCACCGAGGCCAAGGCCGGGCGGCTCGTGCTGCGCCTGGTCGCCGGCGACCCGCTGACCAGCCCCGCCGTTGTCGCGGAGGTGCAGGCCGTGGCCCGCACGTCCGCCGTGTTCGAGGTGATCCCGGGTGTTTCCCCCGGCGCCGCGGTGCCGGCGTACGCGGGCGTCGCGCTCGGCGGCACCCACACCGAGGTCGACGTCCGCGGCGAGGTCGACTGGGCCGCGCTGGCGGCGCTGCCCGGACCGCTCGTGCTGCACGCCACCTCGGCGCACCTGGCCGAGGCCGCGAGCCAGCTGACGGAGAAGGGCACGCCGGCGACCACGCCGGTCGCCGTGACCGCCAACGGCACCATCAACACCCAGCGCACGCTCGACACCACGCTGGCCACGCTCGCCAACGACGCCGGTGAACTCGTCGGCCCGCTGATCGTGACCATCGGCCAGGCCGCCGGGCACCGCTCGAAGCTGTCGTGGTGGGAGTCGCGCGCGCTGTACGGCTGGAAGGTGCTGGTGCCGCGCACCAAGGAGCAGGCCGGCGAGATGGCCGACCGACTCCGCAGCCACGGCGCGACCTCGCACGAGGTGCCGACGATCTCCGTCGAGCCGCCCCGCAGCCCCGCACAGATGGAGCGCTCGGTGAAGGGCCTCGTCGACGGCCGCTACCAGTGGATCGTCTTCACCTCGACCAACGCGGTGCGCGCGGTGTGGGAGAAATTCGAGGAGTTCGGCCTGGACGCCCGCGCGTTCTCCGGCGTGAAGATCGCCTGCGTCGGCGAGTCGACGGCCGCCAAGGTGCGCTCGTTCGGCATCATCCCCGAGCTCGTGCCCGCCTCTGAGCAATCGTCCGAAGGGCTCCTGGCCGAGTTCCCGCCGTACGACGACGTGCTCGACCCGGTGGACCGCGTGCTGCTGCCGCGCGCCGACATCGCCACCGAAACCCTGTCGGCCGGCCTGCGCGACCGCGGCTGGGAGATCGACGACGTCACGGCCTACCGCACGGTGCGCGCCGCGCCGCCGCCCGCCGAAACCCGCGAGATGATCAAGACCGGCGGGTTCGACGCGGTCTGCTTCACCTCGTCCTCGACCGTGCGCAACCTCGTCGGCATCGCCGGCAAGCCGCACACGCGCACGCTGGTCGCGTGCATCGGCCCGAAGACCGCGGAAACCGCCGTGGAGTTCGGGCTGCGGGTGGACGTCCAGCCGGAGAAGGCCGACGTGCCGCACCTGGTGGACGCGCTGGCCGAACACGCGGCCCGGCTCCGCGCCGAGGGCGCGCTGCCGCCGCCGCGCAAGGCGAAGCGGGCGCGTCGCTCCTGACGGTGTTGGGGTGAAAGGGCTCCTCCCCGGATGTCGATTCGAGGGAGGAGCCCTTCTTCATTTCAGGACGCCGACGTGTGTGTATGGCGCGGATGAACGTATACGTCCCCGACGAGCTGGCTGAGCGGGTGAAGGGGCGGACCTCAACGTGAGCGCCCTGGTCCAGGCTGCGCTTGCCGACGCGTTGCAACGGCGGGCCATCGACAGCTGGCTCGGCAACCTTCCGGCGCCGCGCGGTGGGGTTTCGCACGCCGCGGTACTGGACGCGATCGATGCCGCCCGCTCCGAGCTGGGCGACTCGGCTGATGGCTGAATCAGCGGCCGAAGTCGCGGTACTGGCTGCTTCCGTCCTCGTTGATCTCCTCGCGGGCACCGACTATGCGGATGCGGCGAGGAAACGCTTGCGCGGCACCGTGCTGCACGCACCCGCGCAGCTGGATGCCGAAGTCCTTTCCGCGCTGGGCCGGCTGCAGCGCGCGGGTGAGTTGAGCGTCGCCGAGGTCGAGACCGGGCTGGGTGCGCTGACCGCGCTTCCGCTCACGCGGCATCCGGTTGCCGAGCTCGTGGCCGGAGCGTGGGCCCGGCGCGCTGACCTCCGGCTGTCCGATGCGCTGTACATCGAGCTGGCCGCGCGCTTGAAAACCACGGTGCTGACCACTGATCGCCGGCTCGTGCGGGCGAGCGCACTCGCCGAAGAAGTCGGCTGAGCGCCGGAGTACCGTGGAGGGCGTGTTCCCCGAGCATCGACCCCGCAGGCTCCGTACCACGCCGGCCATGCGCAGGCTGGTCGGTGAGACCACGCTGCGTCCGCGTCAGCTGATCCTCCCCATGTTCGTGGCGGAGGGCATCGACGCGCCACGGCCGATCCAGAGCATGCCGGGGGTCGTGCAGCACACGCGGGACACGCTGCGCAAAGCCGCGGTCGACGCGGTGAACGCGGGCGTGGGCGGGCTGATGCTGTTCGGCATCCCCGCGACGCGCGACGCCGAGGGGTCCGGTGCCGTCGACGAGAACGGGATCCTCAACGTCGCACTGCGCGACCTGCGGGCCGAACTCGGCGACGCGACCGTGCTGATGGCCGACACGTGCCTCGACGAGTTCACCGACCATGGCCACTGCGGTGTCCTCGACGCGGACGGCGCCGTGGACAACGACGCGACCCTGCGCGTCTACGCGGACATGGCGGTGGCGCAGGCGGAAGCGGGCGCGCACGTGCTCGGACCGAGCGGCATGATGGACGGCCAGGTCGGCGTCATCCGCCGCGCGCTCGACGAGGTGGGCCACAGCGACAAGGCGATCCTGGCGTACGCGGCCAAGTACGCGAGCGCGTTCTACGGCCCCTTCCGCGAAGCCGTCGACTCCCAGCTCAAGGGCGACCGCAAGTCGTACCAGCAGGATCCGGGCAACGCGCGCGAAGCCCTGCGCGAGATCGAGCTCGACCTCGGCGAAGGCGCCGACATGATCATGGTCAAGCCGGCTCTGTCCTATTTGGACGTCCTGAAGGCCGCCGCCGACATCTCCCCGGTGCCGGTCGCGGCGTACAACATCTCGGGCGAGTACGCGATGGTGGAAGCCGCCGCGGCGAACGGCTGGCTCGACCGCGAGCGGACGGTGCTCGAGGTGCTCACGTCGATCCGCCGTGCGGGCGCGGACCTGATCCTCACGTACTGGGCCACCGAAGCCGCCGCCTGGCTCGACTGAGGCCGGCGGTTCGGCTGACGTCGGTACTGCTCGATGGGGGAGCCTGGCTCGACCGCGAGTGGAGGGTGTGCGAGGTGCTCACGTCGATCCGCCGTGCGGGCGCGGACCTGATCCTGAAGTACTGGGCTACCGAAGCGCCGCCTGGGCTCGACTGAGGTCGGCGGCTCGGGTCGGCTGAGGTCGGCGGCTCGGCTGGTGTGACACTGCCCGGCGGGGGAGCCTTGGCTTGGCTGATGCGACATCGATCCACGGAGAAGCGTGAGCGGGTCTCGCCCCGGTTGTCCACAACTCGCCTGCCCAGTGCACAACCCTGCTGTGCGGCCGTTCTCGTCGGTGGTGGCCGGTAAAATGGAACCAGGGCGCTCCACGCCGTGGTGGGGTTTGTTCCAGGCGGGATGCAAGGGCGGGACGTCGGCTGCTGCGGCGTCTGCCGCCCGGCTGTCAGGGCGGCTGAGCTAGAGTCGCCAGGTGGCCGAGAAGGACGACAACAGCACGGAACCCGCGGGGCTGACCAGCGGCAAAACGCCGGATGTCGCGCCGCCGGCCGCTGATGCCGGAGAGCCGGAACCCGCGGGGCAGGGCGGCGAATCGGCCGAGGCAACCGAGGTCGAGAAGCCGCAGCCGGCATCGGATGAGGCCGCGAAGACTGCGGCTACCGCGAAGAGCGACGCTCCGGCCCGAGAGTCGAGTGCGGCAGCCGACGCCCCCGAGGCACAACGGCAGCCACAGCAGGAGCCGCAGGCGCCGGAACCCGAGCCGACGCAGGCACGACAGCAGCCGGAGCCCGGCAGCTTCCCCAAGGCGCCACCCATCTCCGGTTTCCCCAAAGCCGGCGTCGAGCCGGTCGCTGTGGACGCCGCCCCGGACCGCCCGAAACCGCCCGGGTCCATCCAGGCCGCGTTCATCCTCACCATCGGCGCGTCGGTCGTGCTGCTGCTGGGTCAGGTTGTCACGATCCTGTTCAAGCAACAGCTCGTCGACCAGGCCGTCAAGGCCGTCCCGGCGGGGCGGAAGGTCGACGTCGCGCAGATCCAGTCCAACGCGAACACCCTGGTGTGGGCGTTGTTCGTCGGGGCGCTCTGCTACGGGGCGATCATGGTGCTGTTCGCGTACAAGGCCCGGGAGGGCACGCGGTCGGCGCGCACGGTGGTGACGTTGCTGGCCGTCCTCGGGCTCGTGTTCCAGCTGGGCATCGTGCGCAGCGTGTTCTCGGTGATCTCCTCGCTGTTGCTGGTGATCCTGGTGGTGCTGCTGTACCTGCCGAGCACGCGGGACTTCTTCCCGAAGATCCCCAAGAAGCTCTGATGGACCGCGCGTTCTACTCCGAACCCGGCGTCGGCTGGGTCGCGCTCGTCTGGGGACCACTGTTCGCCGTCCTGGGGGCGCTGGCGGAGCTGGCGACGGGCGGGCCTGTGCACTGGGTCCCGTGGCTGATGGTCGCGTTCGCGTTGTGCGTGCTGACGATCCCGTGGGTGTACGCGCGGCGGCGCTTCCTCTCGCTGGCCGTCACGACCGACGGCCTGCGCCAAGGCCGTGAGCGCATCGAAGCGGACAAGATCGCGGACGTCACCGACGTCGGCACGCCCGTCGGCGCGCGGGTGCTCGGCGGGGGCTGGAGCGTGCCGAACAAGTACGACGAGTTGCCCGTGAAGCTCGCCGACGGCACGGTCGTCCTCGCGTGGGCCCGAGACGTCGAAGCCCTCAAAGCCGCCCTCGGCCGGCTCGTGGAAACCAACCGGAAGTGAGAGGCTGAACCCGTGATCGACCTTCCCCAGCCGACCGGTGCGGACCTGTGGCCCGAGGAACAGGCCAACGCGCGGCTCAACCAGCCGTGGCGGGCGCTCGTGGCGCTCGGCGAAGTGGTCGTGGCCGCGCTCGTGCTGTGGGCGGCGTTCGCGCTGTGGCACGCGGGGGTGGTCACGGTCACCACTACCGCCGCCGACGGCGCGCAGCTCACTTCACAGCGCTACTTCGGCGGGCACATCGCGGGTGCGCTCGGCCTCGGCGCGGTGACCGCGGTGCTCGTGGTGGACGCGGTTCGTCAGCTCCTGCTCGCGGTGCGTACGCGCCACCGTACGAAGAAGCGCTGACTTCGCAAGTCGGACGGCCACATTCACAGCTGGCCCACAGGGAACCAACAGCTGACTGCTAACCAGCCCCAGCAATCTTGCGGCCATGACGCGGCTGCGTACCCGGACATGGGTCATCAACGGGGTGCTGGTCGTACTGCTCGGCGGTACGGCTTTCGGGATCTACCAAGCTTTCACGCCGGGCGGCAACACGGCACAGGCGCAGACGCGCACCACGCCGGTGCGCCGCGCCGACGTGACCGAGACGGTCTCCGCGGCGGGCACCCTCACGAGCGGCTACACGGGCGCCGCGAACTTCACGACCTCGGGCAAGGTCACGAGCATCGACGTGAAGGTCGGCGACGTCGTCAGTGCCGGCCAGAAGCTCGCGACGGTCGACTCCACCCAGGCGGAGAAACAACTCCAGGTCGCCAAGGACAACCTCGCCGTGGCCGAGGACAACCTCGCCAACGGTGAGGACGCCTCGACCACGGCCACCCAGGGACCGGGCCAGGGGCAGGGCCAGACGGCGCAGCAACAGCAGGAGTCCACGACCTCCCTGCAAGCCAAAGTGGATCAGGCGCAGCTCGACGTCGACACCGCGCAGGCCGCCGTCGACGCGACGGTGCTCACCGCACCCGGCGCCGGCACCGTGACCGCGATCAACGGCGCCGTCGGCCAGCAGGCCGGCAGCGGCGGATCCGGCAGCTCCGGCAGCAGCGCGGCAAGCTCCGGCGGCAGCGGCGGTAACGGCGGCAGCGGTCAGGGCGCGTCGAGCGGCTCCGGCAGCAGCTCGTCGTCCTCCAGCGGCTTCATCCAGATCACGGACATGTCGAACCTGGTCGTCGACACGTCCGTCGCCGAGATCGACGTGAGCAAGGTGAAGGCGGGGCAGAAGGCCACCGTCACGCTCAACGCGTCGCCCGACAGCCCCATCCAGGCCACCGTGTCGAAGGTCGACCTGACGCCGACCAGCAGTGGCAACGTCGTCTCCTACGGCGCTCAGCTCGCCCTCACCACCCCGCCGACCGGGTTGCGGCCCGGGCAGTCGGCGAGCGTGGTGATCACCGTCGCCGAGGCCGACAACGTGCTGAGCGTGCCCGCGGCCGCGGTGACCACGACGGGCACCACCAACGTCGTCACCGTGCAGCAGAACGGCCAGAACGTGCCGCGGCAGGTGGAGATCGGGGTGCGTGGAGAGTCCACTGTGGAGATCAAGTCCGGTCTCAACGAGGGCGACAGCGTGGTCCTCGCGGCCGCCTCGCCGACGGCGACCACGGGCGGCGGCAACGGTCAGCGCACCGGCGGGTTCGGGGGCTTCGGCGGCACCGGTGGCAACGGCGGCGGCTTCGGTGGTGCCCGCGGCGGCCAAGCTGGCGGCTTCGGCGGCGGCGGGGGACGCGGATGAAGCCCGTGATCGCGGTCTCCGGACTGCGCAAGACCTACGGCGCCGGTGAGACGGCCGTGCACGCGCTGCGCGGGGTCGACCTGGTCGTGCGCCCAGGGGAGTACGTGGCCATCATGGGCGCGTCCGGCTCCGGAAAATCGACCCTGCTGAACATGCTGGGCTGCCTTGACGTGCCGAGCTCGGGCAAATACCTGCTCGACGGGTTCAGCGTCGCCGACCTCAACGAGCGCCAGCTCGCGTTGCTGCGCAACCGCAAGATCGGCTTCATCTTCCAGTCGTTCAACCTCGTGCCGCGTACGAGCGCTCTGTCCAATGTGGAGCTTCCGCTCGTCTACAGCGGACTGCGCCGGTCCGCGCGCCGCAAACGGGCGCTGGCCGCGCTGGCGATGGTGGGCCTCACCGAGCGCGCGAAGCACCTGCCGAGCGAGCTTTCGGGCGGGCAGCAGCAGCGCGTCGCCGTGGCGCGGGCCCTGGTGACCGGTCCCGCGCTGCTGCTCGCCGACGAGCCGACCGGCAACCTCGACCGTGCCAGCACGGACGACGTGCTCGGCGTGTTCGACCGGCTCAACGCGCAGGGCCGCACGATCGTCGTGATCACGCACGAGGACGAGGTCGCCGAGCACGCGCACCGCGTGGTGCGGGTCAGCGATGGGCGCATCGTGTCCGACGAGCTCAACCGCAGCGTCGGAGTGGTCGCGTGAACCCGTTCGAGGTGCTGCGCTTCGCCGTGCGCGGCCTGACCGCGAACAAACTGCGCTCGACGCTCACCACGCTCGGCATCACGATCGGTGTCGCTTCGGTGATCCTGCTGGTGGCGGTCGGCAATGGGGCGTCCGCGGCGATCGCGGCGAGCATCCAGGGCCTGGGCACCGACGTCGTCAACGTGTCGCCGGCCCGCGGCGGCGGGCAGGGCAGCGAGGCGCGGCCGCTGACGGTGCAGGACGCGCACGCGCTCGTCGACCCGGTGGGCGCGCCCGACGCGAAGGCCGCGTCGCCGGTGGTGAACACCACCGCGACGGCCACCTACGGGCAGACGTCGTACGACATCTCGAGCGTCGCGGGCACCGAGCCGGCGTACTTCACCACCACTAACCGCCAGATCGCCGACGGCGCGCTCTTCACCGCCGAGGACGTGATACAGGCGCGCAAGGTTGTGGTGCTGGGGCCGACGACGGCGCAGTCGCTGTTCGGCACCGCCGAACCGGTGGGCAAGAACGTGCTGCTCAACAGCCTCCAGTTCACCGTGATCGGCGTGCTGCAGGCCAAGGGCAGCACCGGGTTGCAGAACGCGGACGACGTCGCCATCGCGCCGATCAGCGCGGTGCAGAACTCGCTGGCCGGCTACGGCAACCTCAGCCAGATCGCCGTGCAGGCCACCTCCGCCGACTCCGTGTCGCTCGCGCAGGCCGAGATCACCGCGATCCTCAACGCGCGCCACGGCATCCGGCTCGGCGGCACACCCGATTACCAGATCCAAAACTCCGAGCAGCTGCTGGCCACGCGGACGTCGGCGACGCAGACGTTCACCGTCCTGCTGGGCGCGGTCGCGGCGATTTCCCTGCTGGTGGGCGGAATCGGCGTCACGAACATCATGCTCGTGACGGTGACCGAGCGGATCCGCGAGATCGGCATCCGCAAGGCGATCGGTGCGCCACGCTCGGCGATCCTCGGGCAGTTCCTGGCGGAGGCCACAATCCTGAGCCTCTTCGGCGGGTTGCTCGGCGTGGTGATCGGGATCGTCGGCAGCCAGTTCAGCTTCGCGGGCATCACCCCGGTGGTGGTGCCGTCGTCGATCGTGCTCGCCTTCGCGGTGTCGGCGCTGATCGGTCTCTTCTTCGGCAGTTTCCCGGCGAACCGCGCATCGCGGCTGCGCCCCATCGACGCCCTCCGGCACGAGTAGGAGCTCGCAGATGTCTTCGTCCACCCAGTCGCGGGGTGCCGCGCCGACCCCCGACAACGCCGGCGAGCCGACGACGGAGTTCCTGCCGGTGACGGCCGAGCTCTCGCCGGAGGAGATCGTCGCGACCCCCGCCGTCGAGGGCGACTTGAACCAGGAGATGAAGCGCGTCGCCAAGCCGTTCGGCAAGGCGACACTGAGCCTGGCCGGCGTGCTTGTGATCGCGCTGTCCTTCGCCGGCGGCGCCTGGACGCACGCGGCGTTCGGCTCGGGCTCCGGCTCGGGCGGCGGCGCGGCGGCTCGCACGGGCGGCCAGCCCGGCGGCGCCCGCGGTGGCTTCGGCGGGTTCGGCGGTCAGCAGGGCTCCGGCCGGCAGGGCGCGGGCCAGGGTTCCGGCCAGCAGGGCGGTTTCGCCGGCGCCCGCGGCGGCGGCCGCGGCACCGTCGGCACGGTCGAGAAGGTCGACGGCTCCATCGTCACGCTGAAGACCGCGCAGGGCACCGAGGTCACGGTGTCCACTTCGGACTCCACCACCGTCGGCCTCACCCAGCCCGGCAAGCTCTCCGACCTCAAACCTGGCGCGACGGTGACCGTGCAGGGCCGCCCGGGTTCGGACGGCAACGTGGCCGCGCAGGCGATCGTGGAGCAGCCCTCGCGTTAGGCCTCCGCAGCGGTGCGGGCGGGGTCGCGAGGTTGGGGCGGGTGTGCAAGGCAGGCGTTGGCTCGACGTTCGCGACGTTGCCGAGAATGTGATCGCACAGCACTCAGGTTGGCTCAGGGCGAACGTCAACCGGATCGAGCTGGGCGGCTATGTCAACCGTGTGGCAACTGCACCGTTGGCCACGAAGGGGCCGAAGGGAAAACCGGTTGTCGCCACCGCAGCGGGGCCGATCATGGTGCACGACGCAACCGGGCAACCACGGAGAGGAAAAGGGGCCGGACGGCAACGTTGCTTCTCATCTCCTGCTGGATCTGCTCCACAAGCGGGTGGCCGCAGTGGTCGTGATCAGCGATGACAGCGACCTGGCGTTCCCCGTTCAGCAAGCTCGTCAGCTGGTGCCGGCCGGGGTGATCAACCCGACGCGCGATTACGTCGCGTTGGCGCTGTGGGCCCCAGGTGAGGAGTGTGCTGCTCCGGTGTGATGAACAGACACACCGCCCGACCCCTCGTGGGTCGGGTTTTTTTATTGTGACCAGGTCGATCGCCGCGTGAGGGTCGTTGTCATCGTCGAGCAGCCCTCACGTTAGGCCTCCGCCGCGGTGAGGGCGGGTTCGAGCGGCGCCAGTGCCGAGCGCAGCAGGTCCGGCAGGGAGCCGGACACCACGACGAAGCCCGTGTTGCCCTTCGGCTGAGCCCATTGCTCCAGGGCGATCCGGACGGCGGCCGCGACGCCGGCGGCGAGGACGCGGGCCGTCGTGGGGTCCGTGACGCGGGGGGCCAGCGCGGCTGCCAGCGGGGGTTCCAGGGCGGTCGCGGTGCGGGTGTAGGCGGTCCGCAGCGCGGGGGTCGTCGTGATGAACAGCAGGGTGTCGCGGGCGGGGGCGGTGTACTCGGTGACCACGGCGTCGAGCACGGCTTCGGCGAGGGGGGCCGACGTCGCGCGGACGGCCGCGGCGACGCGTTCTTCGCGCTGCGCGGTGACCGCGAAGACGATCGCGTCCTCGCGGCTCGGGAAGTAGTTGTTGTACGTCCGCGGCGAGACGCCCGCCGCTTCCGCGATGTCGTCGACACGCACGTTGTCCGGACCGCGCTCCACGGCCAGGCGCAGCGCGGCCTCGCTCAGCGCAGCGCGGGTCGCTTGCTTCTTCCGTTCACGCAGACCGCTCACGGCACCATCCTGGCAAAGAAACTGCGTGTACGCAAACTTGCGTGTACGCAAGTTTCGCCGCTAACCTCCCCGCCATGAGAGCAAAAGGCATGGCTTACGACACCGGGTTCACCACCACCAGTGGCACGTCCTGGGACGACTTCGATCCTGCCGTCGTCGAACGAGAGCTCGCGATCATCCGCGACGACCTGCACTGCACCGCCGTCCAGCTCACCGGCGGCGATCCCGAACGGCTGGAGCTCGCCGCGCGGGCGGCGGCCGAGCTGGGGCTGGAGGTGTGGTTCTCGCCTTATCCCCTCGAGCAAAGCCCCGACGAGCTGCGCAAGCTGTTCCTCGACTGCGCCGAGCGCGCCGAGCGGATCCGCCGCGCCGGGGCGGAAGTCGTGTTCGTCGCGGGTGTCGAGCTGTCGGTGATGAACCCGGGCTTCGCCGACGGCGACACGCTGGAACAGCGCCTCGGCCGGCTCCTTGGCGACCCGGCCGAACGACCCGCCCGGCTCGCCACGGTCAGTAACAGGCTCAACGACTTCTTCCGCGACACCGTGCCGGCGCTGCGGGAGTTCTTCGGCGGCAAGCTCACCTACGCCGCCATCCAGTTCGAACGCGTCGACTGGGACCCGTTCGACTTCGTGACCCTGGAGCTCATCCGCTCGGCCGCCGTCGCCGACCGGTTCCGCGAAGGAGTGCGCACCATCGTCGAAACCCACGGCAAACCGGTCGCGATCACCGGGTTCGGCACCGCCACCTGGCGCGGCTCGGGTGACGTCGCGCCACGCAGCATGGAGATCGTCGAGAACGACGAACACGGCCGGCCGCTCCGGCTCACGGGTGTGTACGAGCGCGACGAACCCGGTCAGGCCCAGTACCTCAGGGAGCTGTTGGAGATCTTCGCCGACGAGGGTGTCGACAGCGCGTTCGTGTTCCTCTTCGCGCTGCACACGCACCCGCATCGCCCCGATGGAGACCCGCGCGACGACCTCGACCTGGCGGGCGGCGGCATCGTCAAAGTGCTGGAAGGCAAGAACGGCACGGCCTACCCGGATCTGCCGTGGGAGCCGAAGGTCGCGTTCACCGCGGTCGCCGAGTTCTACGGCGCTAGCGGAGGCCTTCGTTGAGCGCGACGATCGCGACGTTCAGCGCGGTCGCGTAGGCGATCCAGAAGAAGTAAGGCAGCAGCAGCACCGCGGCCAGGCGGGAGCGGCGGTAGAACAGGCCGATCGTCATCAGCACCGTGAAGTCGAGCAGCACGATGGCCACCACCGCCAGCCGCGTGGAGCCGCCGGCGAAGAACAGCGCGGTCCACAGCAGGTTGAACAGCAGGCTGACGCCGTACATCGCGAAGCCCTGCGTCTCGCCGTCGGTGCGCCAGTAGACCCAGCCCGCGAACGCGAGCAGCACGTACAGCAGTGTCCACACGGGACCGAACAGCGACGCGGGCGGCGCCCAGCCCGGCAGCACCAGCCGGGAATACGTCTCCGGCGCGGCCGTCGTCGCCAGCGAACCCACCACGGCGACGACCGCGACGAGCACGAAGAACACCACGAGCACCGCCCAGGGATTGCGCCTGTGCGTGGGGCTCGTCACGTTCCCTCCCGTCTCGCGCCGGTGACCCGCTGCGCCATCCTAGGAGGCCCGCCGCCCGCGCGCCCGCCGTCGCCGTGGCGGGGGTCGGCGGCCGACCAGGAGGATTTGCGAGACTGGAGGCGTGAGCACTGGCACCGAGCAGTCCAAGGTTTGGTTCGAACGCGCGAAGGCGGCCGTCCCGGGCGGGGTGAACTCGCCGGTGCGGGCGTTCAACTCGGTCGGCGGCACCCCGCGCTTCATGGTCCGCGGCGAGGGTCCCCACTTGTGGGATGCCGACGGCAACCGCTACGTCGACCTCGTCTCGTCCTGGGGCCCGATGATCCTCGGGCACGCGCACCCGCAGGTGGTCGAAGCCGCGCGCACGGCCGCCTCGAGCGGGCTCTCGTTCGGCACTCCGACGATCGGCGAGGTCGAGCTCGCCGAGGAGATCATCGGCCGCGTCGAGCCCGTCGAACAGGTGCGGCTCGTGAACTCCGGCACCGAGGCGACGATGAGCGCCATCCGGCTCGCCCGCGGGTTCACCGGCCGTGCGAAGATCATCAAGTTCGCCGGGTGTTACCACGGTCACGTCGACGCGCTGCTGGCGCAGGCCGGCTCCGGTGTCGCGACGCTCGGGCTGCCGACCTCACCCGGTGTCACCGGCGCGCAGGCCGCCGACACGCTGGTGCTGCCCTACAACGACCTCGACGCCGTGCGGAAGTCCTTTGTGGAGAACGAGGGCCAGATCGCCGCGGTGATCACCGAGGCGGCCGCGGGCAACATGGGCGCGATCGCCCCCGGCGAGGGGTTCAATTCCGGGCTGCGCGACCTCGCGCACGAGCACGGTGCGCTGCTGATCATGGACGAGGTCATGACGGGCTTTCGCGTCTCGCGCGCGGGTTGGTACGGCCTTGAAGGCGTCGCCGGCGACCTCTACACGTTCGGCAAGGTCATGTCCGGCGGGCTCCCGGCCGCGGCGTTCGGCGGGCGCGCCGACGTGATGGCCCGGCTCGCACCGGGCGGGCCGGTCTACCAGGCTGGGACGTTGTCCGGGAACCCAGTCGCCGTCGCCGCAGGCCTCACGTCGCTGCGGCTGGCCGACGACACCGTGTACGCGGCGCTCGACGCCAACGCGAAGCGGCTCGGCGACCTGTTCGACTCCGCGCTGACCGAAGCGGGCGTCGCGCACAACGTGCAGTACGCGGGCAATCTCCTGAGCGTGTTCTTCGGCTCCGGCGCCGTCCGCGACTACGACGGTGCGCAGGCCACCGAGACCTGGCGCTTCCCGGCGTTCTTCCACGCGCTGCTCGACGCCGGCGTGTACGGCCCGCCGAGCCCGTACGAAGCGTGGTTCGTGAACGCCGCGATGGACGACGAAGCGTTCGGCGTGATCGAAGCCGCGCTCCCGGCCGCGGCGCGCGCGGCCGCCGAGGCGGTCCGGCCGTGACCACCGTCGTCCACCTCCTGCGCCACGGCGAAGTCCACAACCCGGACAAGATCCTCTACGGCCGGCTGCCGAACTTCCGGCTGTCGGAGCGCGGGCAGCGCCAGGCGCTCACCGTGGCGGAAGCCGTAGCGGGCCACGACCTCGCGTACGTGGTCGCGTCACCCTTGCAGCGCGCCCAGGAGACGGCGGCGCCGATCGCCGCGGCGCACCGGCTCGACATCGCGACCGACGACGGCCTGATCGAAGCCGGCAACGTGTTCGAAGGCCAGCGCGTGGCCGTCGGCGACGGCGCGCTGCGCCAGCCGAAAGCGTGGCCGTACCTGCTGAACCCGTTCCGGCCGTCGTGGGGCGAGCCGTACGTGGAGATCGCGCACCGGATGCTCGGCGCGGTCCACCGGGCGCGCGAGAAGGCCGACGGGCGCGAGGCGCTGTGCGTTTCGCACCAGCTGCCGATCTGGACGCTGCGCCGGTTCCTCGAGGCCAAGCGCCTGTGGCACGACCCCCGGCACCGGCAGTGCTCGCTCGCGTCGCTCACCAGCCTGGTCTACGACGGCGAGGCGCTCGTGGAGATCGTCTACAGCGAACCCGCGGGCACGACGGACCCGAAGGTGACGGGCGCATGAAACGAGTTCTCGGTGCGGTGCTGACGGCCGCGTTGCTGGTGGCCGGCTGCTCGACGGGCAAGGACGCGGTCGTCGAAGGCGGCACGTTCAGCTTCGTCTCGCCGGGCGGCAAACTCGACATCACGTACCCGGAGGCGCAGCGCCAGAACGCGCCCGTCCTGGCGGGCGACGACCTCATGCACGAGGGCAAGCAACTGTCCATCGCCGACTTCCCCGGCAAGGTCGTGGTCGTCAACCTGTGGGGCCAGTGGTGTGGTCCGTGCCGCGCCGAAGCGCCGGAACTCGAGACGGCGAGCAAGCAGATGGCCCCCGTCGGCGGCCAGGTCGTGGGCCTCGACGTCCGCGACCCCGCGCGCGAAGTCGCCCAGGACTTCATCCGCGACCGCGGCATCACCTACCCGTCCATCTGGGACCCGACGGGCCGCGTGCTCCTGCAGCTGCAGGGTTACCCCCGCAACCTCATCCCGTCGACCATCGTGCTCGACAAGAAGCACCGCGTCGCTGCGGTCTTCCTGCGGCAGGTGCTGGCGTCCGACCTGATGCCGACGGTGCAGCGGCTGGTGACGGAGAAGTAGGGGTTCAGCTGAGGCGGGGGGTTTCGTCGGTCGCCTCGCCGGCCGCGTGCTCTCGCCGTCGAGATCCGGACTCTCCGACGCCACGGTCAGCAGCGCGGAGGCGGTCGGCGTGGTGGGCGCTCCTCCCCGGAAGACGGCGCTCAAGATCGGCCCGGCGCTGAGGGATCACCCGGGCGGGGCGGGCCGATCGGCGACAACCGCCCGGAAAGCCCAGGCGGGACGAAGGTCCCGCACGGGTGTGGCGTAGGTCCTGTGAGCTGCCCCCGCCCGTCTCACGCGAAGCTCACTGCCTACTCTCAAGTGCGTGAACTCCGTGTCCGAGCTGGCGATCTCCGGACCGCTGCTGCTCGCCGCGGGCGTGGCGCTGCTGGCCGGCGCGATCTCGTTCGCGTCGCCGTGCGTGGTGCCGCTCGTGCCCGGGTACCTGGCGTACCTCGCGGCGCTGGTGGGCGCCGACGCGCCCGCGGTGAGCATCGAGGAGGAACGCAAGAAGGGCCGCTACGCCGTGCTCGGCGCCGCGGGCCTGTTCGTGCTCGGGTTCACCGTGGTGTTCGTCGCGACGCTCGGCACGCTCGTGTGGCTCGCCGACACCCTCCTGATCAACCAGGACCTCCTGCAGCGCATCGGCGGAGTGCTCACGATCGCGATGGCGCTCGTGTTCCTCGGCTGGATTCCCGGCCTGCAGCGCGAGTTCCGCTCGCACCACGTGCCCGGCGGCGGCATCTGGGGCGCGCCGCTGCTCGGCGCCGTGTTCGGGCTCGGCTGGACGCCCTGCATCGGGCCGACGCTCTCGGCCGTCACGAGCCTCGCGAGCGCCACCGGCGGCGCCGCCGCGCGCGGCTACCTGCTGGTGCTCATCTACTGCGTGGGCCTCGGCCTGCCGTTCCTGCTGATCGCGCTCGGCGCCCGCTGGGCCGTGCGCGCCACCGACTGGCTCCGCCGCAACGGCCGCCGCGTGCAGCTGATCGGCGGCGGGCTGCTCATGGTCGTCGGCATCCTGCTCGTCACCGGACTCTGGGGAGACGTCATGGGCTGGCTCCGCAACTCCGTCGCCTCGAACCTGGTGCTGCCACTGTGACGACTGTGCCCCCCATCGAAGCGCCCCCCGCCAACCCCCAGCGCCCGTACAAGCCGTCAGCGGGAAAACAGGTGCTCGCGTTCCTGCGCAACACCTGGCGCGGCCTTACGTCGATGCGCACCGCGCTGATCCTGCTGTTCCTGCTGGCGCTCGCCGCGCTGCCCGGCGCCCTGCTGCCCCAGAACCGCCTCAACGCCGCGAAGGTCGACGAGTACATCTCGAGCCACGGCTGGTGGGGCACTCTGCTCGACAAGCTGCAGTTCTACGACGTCTACTCCAGCGTCTGGTTCTCCGCGATCTACCTGCTGCTGATGATCTCGCTGGTCGGCTGCCTCACGCCGCGCAGCTGGGACTACGTCAAGCAGATGCGCGCGCGCCCGGTGCTGACGCCGCGCAACCTCGCCCGCATGCCGCACCACCGCATCGCCCGCACCTCGCGCACCGCCGAGGCCGTGCGCGAGGACGTGCTCAAGCAGCTGTCCGGCTGGCGCAAGGTCGAGCGCGAAGAGGAGGACGGCGGCTTCAGCGTCTCCGCCGAACGCGGCTACCTGCGCGAGACCGGCAACCTGCTCTTCCACTTCGGCATGCTCGGCCTGATCATCTTCTTCGCCCTCGGCAAGCTCTACAGCTACGAGGGCCAGGTCATCGTGCAGGCCGACGGCAGCCAGTTCTGCAACTCCGGCATCTACAACTACGACTCGTTCGAAGCCGGCCTGCGCATCGACGGCACCGACCTCGACCCGTTCTGCGTGAAGGTCAACGACTTCACCGCCCACTACACGGACACGAACGAGGCCGACTACTACCACTCCAACATCCAGTACCAGTCCGGCCCGGATCTGCAGACCGGCACCTGGCGGCCGTACAACCTGCAGGTCAACGACCCGCTGCGCACCGCGGGCGACCGCGTCTACTTGCTCGGCAACGGCTACTCACCCCAGTTCACCGTGACCTTCCCCAACGGCGAGAAGCGCACGCAGAACACGCAGTGGCGGCCGACCGACACGGGCACGATGCTCTCGCAGGGCGCCACCAAGTTCGACACGCCGGGCATCACCGACGAGATCCAGCGCCGCACGAAGCAGCTCGCGATCACCGGCATCCTCGCGCCGACGTCGTTCGTCCACGCCGGCGTGCTCACCTCCACCGCGCCGCAGCTGAAGAACCCGATGGTCGCCGTCGACGTGCTGCGCGGCGACCTCGGCCTCGACGCGGGCCGCGGGCAGTCGGTGTTCGACGTGGACCAGGACCGCGTCGCCGACGGCCGCCTCAAGCGCGTCGCGCGGCAGAACCTGGCCGTGGGCCAGGAGCTCACGCTCGACGACGGCACCAAGGTGCGCTTCGACGGCGTGAACGAGTGGGTGAACCTCCAGATCTCGCACGACCCGACGCAGGGGTACGTGCTCGGCTTCGCGATCGTGATGTTCGCGGGTCTCGGGGCGTCGTTGCTGGTCAAGCGGCGTCGACTGTGGGTGCGGGTGAGCCGCGGTGACGACGGACACGCGGGTACCGTGATCGAGGTCGCCGGCCTCGCGCGCACCGACCAAGCAGGGTACGGCGAAGAGTTCCAGCGGATCGGCGAACGGCTGGTCACGGGCCGGAAAGGCAGCTGAGGCATGCAGATCAACGAGACGTTGTCGCAGTACAGCGACTGGTTCTACACCACCACGGTGGCGATCTACGTCCTCGCGCTCCTGCTCACGCTGTTCGAGCAGGCCTTCGGCGCCAAGGGCCGCCTGGCCCACGAGCGCAGCGCGCAGAAGACCCTCGTCGGCGCCGGGGCGCCGGTGATCGAGGACGTCGACAAGCCGGCGGAGCCCGAGGCCCCGCGGGAGGTCGGGCGGCCCGAGCGCATCGGGCGCATGGGCGCGGCGCTGCTGGTGCTGGGCGCTGCGCTGCAGCTCACCGCGATCGTGCTGCGTGGTCTCGCCGTGCACCGCGCGCCGTGGGGCAACATGTACGAGTACGGCATGGCGGTCACCTTCATCACGGTGGTCGCGTGGCTGGTCGTCATCAAGAAGTTCCCGGTGCGCCACCTCACGGGTTTCGTGTTGCTGCCCGTCGTGATCCTGATGTTCATCAACGGCACGCTGCTGTACACGGTGGCCGCGCCGGTCGTGCCCGCGCTGCAGTCCTACTGGCTCTACATCCACGTGTCGGCCGCGATCATCGGTTCGGGCGTGTTCCTGGTGCCCGGTGTGGCCAGCGTGCTGTACCTGTTCCGCACCGCCTACGACCGCAACCCGGCCAAGTTCCCCGGCTTCGGCCCGAAGCTGCCGGCCGCCGACGTGCTCGACCGCATCGCCTACCGCGCCACGATCATCGCGTTCCCGATCTTCACCTTCGGCGTGCTGTGCGGCGCCGTGTGGGCCGAGGCCGCGTGGGGCCGCTTCTGGGGCTGGGACCCGAAGGAGACCGTCGCCTTCATCGCGTGGGTCGTGTACGCCTCCTACCTGCACTCCCGCGCCACCGCCGGCTGGCGCGGCACGCGCGCGGCCGTGATCAACATCGTCGGGTTCGCGGTGACGATCTTCAACCTGTTCTTCGTCAACCTGGTGACCGCCGGGCTGCACTCCTACGCCGGGGTCAGCTGATCGGGGGGCCACGCGGTCGGTAACGCTCCCCCCGACTACCGTCGATACCGGAGAGATCCAGCAGCGGCGTACCCGGGAGGTTGGCAGCGGTGACCGGACCCAGTGAAGAAGCGGCCCGGGCTACGGCCGGAGAGGCTCAGGCGCAGGCCGAACAGGCGCAGGAACCGGCAGCCGAGCTGTTCTCCGACGAACGCACGGACTCGGCGCCGCACCCGCCTTCGGGGCCCTACGACGCACAGCCGACGCAGGTCGTCGCGTCTCCGAACCCGAACTCCGGGCCGCACGCCGTGCCGCAACAGCAGGCCCAGGTGCCGCCGGGGTACGCGCAGCAGCAGTACGACCAGAACCTGCCCCCGTTGCAACCCCACCAGCCGCAGCAACCCCAGCAGCAGTACCCGCCCACGGGGTACCCGCCCTCGCAGCAGCAGCCGTCGGGCCTGCCGCAGCCGGGCGGGCGCCCCGCGTCGGCCGTGCCCGACGACCTGGCCACCGCACACCTGGTGAAGCAGGCGAAGCGCACGCCGCAGTCGGGCTGGCGCAAGGCGCTGTACCTCGGCACGGGCAAGCTCGTGAACCCCGGTGAGAGCCCGGCCGACACGCGCCGGCGGGAGCTGATCGCGCGCGTCAACCAGCCGCTGCGCGGGTGCTACAAGATCGCGATGCTGTCGCTCAAGGGCGGCGTGGGCAAGACCACCGCCACGACCACGCTGGGCTCGACCTTCGCGTCGCTGCGCGGCGACCGCGTGGTGGCCGTCGACGCGAACCCCGACCGCGGCACGCTGTCGCAGAAGATCGCCATCGAAACCACGGCGACCGTGCGCCACTTGTTGCGCGACGCCGAGAAGATCACCCGGTACAGCGACGTGCGCTCGTACACGTCGCAGGGGTCGAGCCGCCTGGAGATCCTCGCCAGCGAACAGGACCCGGCCGTGTCGGAGGCGTTCTCGGAGATCGACTACCGCCGCACGGTGAACCTGCTGGAGCACTTCTACAACATCGTGCTCACCGACTGCGGCACCGGTTTGATGCACTCGGCGATGAAGGGCGTGCTCGACCTGGCCGACTCACTCGTCGTCGTGTCGTCCGGTTCGGTCGACGGCGCGCGGTCCGCGTCGGCCACGCTCGACTGGCTCGAAGCCCACGGCTACGGCGAACTGGTGAAGCGCTCGGTGGTCGTCATCAACTCGGTGCGCCCGAAGGGCAGCTCGGTCGACCTGGACAAGCTCGCAGCCCACTTCGGCGCCAAGGTCCGCGCCGTCTGCCGCATCCCGTTCGACGCACACCTGGAGGAGGGCGCGGAAATCGAGCTGGAGCGTCTGGGCGGGGACACGCGCCTCGCGCTGCTGGAGCTGGCGGCCACGGTCGCGGACGGTTTCGGCGCGCAGCAGTACCGCTGACGCGCGGACGGCGCCCCGGCTTCGCGGAGCTGGGGCGCCGAGTCGTGTCCGGGCTTCGGCACCGGAGCCGTCAGGAGTCGCCGTCGTCGGACGTGGGGCGTTTGCGCTGCTCTTCGGAGAGCTTGCGCAGGAAGTCGGGGTCGTCGTCCGGGCCGCGGGTGGATCGGCGGTCCGGCACGCCGATGCGCTGCCCCGCCGCGAAGACCCGCCACAACAGAACGGCGATGGTGATCGCGCCCACCGCTGCGAGCAGAGGAATCATGCCCGGTCCTTCCGTCGTGCAAGGCCTTGCCGGTTCCCCAGGTTAGCCCCAAAACCGCGAACCGGCCCGAACCCCGGGTACGACGAAGGGTCGTGACCGGTAAGAGGTGCGGGAAGTCACCCCTTACCACTCACGACCCTTGCGTGGTGGTGGTTCAGGCCTTGCGGGCCGGTTCGCTCGCGTCGGTGGTGAGCTCGGCGAGGAGCTCGTTCACCTCGGACTCGCGGAACCGGCGGTGCCCGCCCGGGGTCCGGATCGAGCCGATCCGGCCGGCCGTGGCCCACCGGGTGACCGTCTTCGGGTCCACCCGGAACAAGGCGGCCACCTCACCCGGGGTGAGCAGCCTTCCGCCCATCGTCGCGGTCATTTTCCGCCTCCTTAACGAACTACTTGCTATACCGGAGGCATCGGGCCTTTCGCCCGTCGCGCCGGGGTAGCCAACGCGGCAATCGTGGCACTTCACCCGTCGGGTACTCGAACGGTTGTCCAAGAGTAAAGAGCCCTTAAAGTGCAAAAGGGACATAACCTCTGCGGCTCTCCGTGGCGTGAAGTCTCCGTTCGGATCGCGCTGACCTGCGCGTTTTCCTCTGCGGAGGCGCTCACTCAGGTAAAGGCACGCCAAAGGGGCATCGCGGGCCATCAGGACCATCCGCGACGTTGTGACGCAGTAGACACTCCGGGCATTACCTTGCCTGCGGGCCCGGGGAGCCGCGCAGCATAATGAGCCGGTGGATCAGCTGGACCGGAAGATCATCGCCGCGCTGCGGGTCAACGGCCGGGCCACCTACGCCGACCTGGGCCGGTCCGTGGGGCTTTCGGCTTCGTCGGTGCACGAGCGCGTCGGCAAGCTCGAAGCGGCCGGGGTGATCACCGGCTACCACGCGATGGTGGACCCGAGCACCGTCGGACTGGGTGTCACCGCGCTCGTGGGCATCCACCCGACCGACACCGCGACCGACGACGACGTCGCGTCCGCGCTCGGCGAGCTGGCCGAGGTGGAGAGTTGCTACGCCGTGGCCGGTGACGAAGCGTTCGTGGTGAAGGTGCGCGTGTCGACGGTCGACGAGCTGGAGCACACGCTCGGGCGCCTGCGCCGCATCCCGGGCGTCGGGCGCACCAACACGACCGTGGTGCTCTCGACGCGCTTCGAGGGCCGTCCGAACAACACGGGCCTGGGCGAAGAGGACGGGAACAAGGCGTAGCCTGCTTCGATGTGAGCGAAACGCCGAAGAACCTGTACCGCGACCTGACGGTCTACCTAGTGGCGCGCTTCGCGCTGGTGGCCGTGGTCGCGTGGGTGCTGACGCTGGTCGGGGTGCCCTTGCTGGTCGCCCTCCTGATCGGGCTCGTCGTGGGTCTGCCGCTCGGGCTGCTGCTCTTCCGCTCGCTCAACACGCGCGTGACGGCGGGCCTGGCCAAGCGCAACGAAGCCCGCGCGCGCGCCCGGGCGGCCCTGCGCGCCGAGCTCCGCGGCGACGGCTCCACCGGCGACGACGCCGCATGAGCCGGCTCCACAACCGCGCCTGGGTGCGCGAGGCCGTCCGCATCATCGAGGCCGACGCGAACCGCAGCGCCGACACGCACTTGCACGTCTTCCCGCTGCCGCAGGAGTGGGGCGTCGACCTGTACCTGAAGGACGAGTCCGTGCACCCCACGGGCTCGCTCAAGCACCGGCTGGCCCGGTCGCTGCTGCTCTACGGCCTGGTCAACGGCCAGATCGGCCCGGACACCACGCTCATCGAGGCCTCCAGCGGCTCCACGGCCGTCTCCGAGGCGTACTTCGCGCGGATGCTGGGCCTGAAGTTCGTGACGGTGGTGCCGCGCCGCACGAGCAAGGAGAAGATCGCCCTCATCGAGTTCTACGGCGGCGAATGCCACTACGTGGACCGGGCGCCGGACATGTACCCGGAAGCGGAGCGGCTGGCGTCGGAGTGCGGTGGGCACTACCTCGACCAGTTCACCTACGCGGAGCGGGCGACGGACTGGCGGGGGAACAACAACATCGCCGAATCCGTGTTCGCGCAGATGCGGGCGGAGCGGCATCCGGTGCCGTCGTGGATCGTCGTGGGCGCCGGCACCGGTGGGACGAGCGCGACCTTCGGCCGGTACGTGCGGTACAAGCGGCACACCACGAAGATCGCGGTCGTGGATCCGGAGAACTCGTCCTTCTACGGGGCGTGGGAGACCGGGGAGCTGGACTACTCGACCGGGATGCCGTCGCGCATCGAGGGCATCGGGCGACCGCGGGTGGAGCCGTCGTTCGTGCCCGGGGTGATCGACGAGATGTTCCAGGTGCCGGATGCCGCGTCGCTGGCGGCTATCCGGTTGCTGCGTGATCACACGGGGCACTGGGCCGGGGGGTCCACGGGGACGAACCTGTACGGGGCGTTCGCGTTGATCTCGCGGATGGTGGCTGAGGGGCAGGCTGGGTCTGTCGTGACGTTGTTGTGTGACGGCGGTGACCGGTACGCGCACACGTATTACGACGATGAGTGGTTGGCGGAGCAGGGGATCGACATCGCGCCTTATCGGGCGAGGTTTGATGAGTTCCTGATCAGTGGGCGGTTCGAGGGCTGAGGGATTTCTCGGTTCTTGGTGCCCTCCGGTTGGTCTGTGGGTTGATGCGGTCCTGCGCGGGAGCGTGTTGCGGGGCGCGTGCACCCTGAAGCTGGATTGTGCCGTGGAGGAGCTTCGGATCGGGGTGCGGGGCAGGGGCTGGGTGCGAGGGTTGTTGCGCGGTTCGGCGGCGCTTGTGTAGGTGGCTTTGCGTCGCCGTTCGAGGTGGTGGGCGGGGCTGGGTGCAGACTTGCTGCGTCGGTGGCTTTGCGTCGCCTTGTGGGGCTGGTTCAGAAGGCCAGGGCGAGGGCGCTCAAGACGGCCCAGGCGAGCATCGCCAAGCCTGTGTCGCGGAGGGCGGGGATGAGTTCGCGGCCCACCTTGCCGCCGCCGACGGCGCGGACGGATTTCAGCAGCATGGGGACCGTGGCCAGGGCGATGAGCTGCAGGGGGTGCCGGATGCCCAGCAGGATGGTGATGACGTAGGGCACAGCCACCAGCGCCAGGTAGAGGCGGCGGGTGCCGGTGTCGCCGAGGCGGGTGGCGAGGGTGCGTTTGCCGGACTCGATGTCGGTGGGGATGTCGCGGAGGTTGTTGGCCGTGAGGACCGCCGTGGAGAAGCAGCCGACCGCCACGGCGCAGCCCAGGCCGGCCCAGCTGACGCGGCCGGCCTGCACGTAGACGGTGCCCAGCACGCCCGCGAGGCCGAAGAACACGAACACGGCGATCTCGCCGAAGCCGTAGTAGCCGTAGGGCTTGCTGCCGCCCGTGTAGAACCACGCGCCGAGGATGCACAGCGCCCCCATGGCCAGCAGCCACCAGAACCCGGTGAGGGCCACGAGCAGCAGGCCAAGCACACCCGCCAGGCCCAGGCACACCAGCGCCGCGGTGAGGACGGACTTCGGGGCGGCTGTGCCGGACCCGACCAGCCGCAGCGGGCCGACGCGCTTCTCGTCGGTGCCGCGGACGCCGTCGGAGTAGTCGTTGGCGTAGTTGACACCGATGATCAGCGCAAGCGCGACCAGCAGCGCCAGCAGCGAACGCCACCACGAGAACGCGTCCAGCGCGACCGCCGCCCCGACCCCGGCGACCACCGGGGCGATCGCGTTGGGCAGCGTCCGCGGACGGGCGCCTTCGATCCACTCACTCACTGTCGCCATGGGCGTTATTCAAACCCATGCGATCTTCACCCGATCAGGAACCCGTGACCTCCCACGTGAGGGTCCCGCTGCTGTCCGGCTCGTCCGCCGACGCGGCCCCCGCGCCGATCACGAGCCCGGTGACCACCGCCACCACCGCCAGCGCTGCCTTCGTCCACGTCTTCATCCCCCGAGGCAACCGCGATCACTGGCACCCTGTCAACGACCCGGGCGGTTTTCGAGCCGTCTGTGCGGCGTTTCAGGAACTCAACCGCGCCTTGACAGCCGATCTGTCGATCTTGCCCGGGCCGCGGAGCGGCAGCTCGCCGGTGAACTCGATCCGCTTCGGCGTGGCCGCGCCGCCCAGCTCGGCCCGTACGGCGGCGCGCAACGCGGCAGGGTCGACCGCGCCCTCCGCCACCACCAGAGCCACCACGGCTTCACCCCACTCTGGCGACGGAACGCCCACCACACACGCGTCGCGCACCCCATCGACCGCGCCGAGGACCTTCTCCACCGAAGCCGCCGACACCTTCACCCCGCCGGTGTTGATGACGTCGTCGGCGCGGCCGAGGACCTCGACGCGGCCGCCGGGCAGCAGCAGCCCGCGGTCCGACGTGCGGAACCAGCCGTCCTGGAACGACTCGGCCGTCAGCTCGGGCGCCAGCCGGTAGCCGTGGGCGAGCACCGGGCCCGAGATGCGCAACCGCTCGGACGCGTCCGGCTCCACCCGCACGCCGTCCAGCGGCACGCCGTCGTAGACGCAGCCGCTGGCTGTCTCGCTCATGCCGTACGAGGGGATGATCCGCACCCCGGCGTCGTGGGCCCGTTCGCGCAGCTTCGGCGACGTCGCGGCGGCCCCCAGCACGATCGCGTCGAAGCCTTGGGCCGCGGCCAGGCCCGCGCCGCCGTCGTCGAGCAGCCGCACGAGCTGGGTCGGCACCAGCGCCGTGTACCGCGGGCCGTCCTCGGCCAGCACGGCCGCGGCGGCCGCGGCGAAGTCGTCGGTCCGGAAGCCCGTGCCGGTGAGGAACGCCGGTTTCGTGCCGGCCAGCCGTGCGCGGACCAGGACCTGCAGGCCGCCGATGTAGTGCGCGGGCGTCGCGAGCAGCCAGTGGCCCGGACCGCCGAGCCGCGCGTGCGTCGCCACGGCCGACGCCGTCAGCGCGCCCGGCGAGATCAGCACGCCTTTCGGGGTCCCGGTGGACCCCGACGTGGCGATGATCACGGCCGTGTCCGGCTCCACCGGGGTGTCCGGCGCCATGGCCTCGAGCAGCGCCGGCGCCGCCGGGTCACCCGCGGACAGCGGAAGCACGGCGTCCCCGCCGTCGAGCGCCGCCGCGACGGCCGAGTCCAGCGCGGACACGGCCTCGGCGCTCCCGTCGAGCCAGACGACCCGCACAAGCCCTCCCGAACGATCAGTAGTAGTACGGGACGTCGGACCAGTCCGGGTCCCGCTTCTGCAGGAACGCGTCGCGGCCTTCCACCGCCTCGTCCTGCATGTACGCCAGGCGCGTGGTCTCACCGGCGAAGAGCTGCTGGCCGACGAGCCCGTCGTCGATCGCGTTGAACGCGTATTTCAGCATGCGCTGCGCCGTCGGCGACTTGCCGACGACGGTCCACGCCCACTCGAGCGCGACGGTCTCCAGCGCAGCGTGGGGGACGACCTCGTTCACCGCGCCCATGTGGTGCATCTGCTCGGCGGTGTAGTCGCGGCCGAGGAAGAAGATTTCACGCGCGAACTTCTGGCCGACCTGGCGCGCGAGGTACGCGGAGCCGTAGCCGGCGTCGAACGAGCCGACGTCGGCGTCGGTCTGCTTGAACCGCGCGTGCTCGGCCGAGGCGAGCGTGAGATCGCACACCACGTGCAGCGAGTGCCCGCCGCCCGCGGCCCATCCGGGCACGACCGCGACCACGGGTTTCGGCATGAACCGGATCAAGCGCTGGACCTCGAGGATGTGCAGCCGGCCCGCGCGCGCAGGGTCGACCGTGTCGGAGGTCTCCCCGCTCGCGTACTGGTATCCGGAGCGTCCGCGAATACGCTGGTCACCGCCGGAGCAGAACGCCCAGCCCCCGTCCTTGGGCGACGGCCCGTTGCCGGTGAGCAGGACACAGCCGACGTCGGAGCTCATCCGGGCGTGGTCGAGGGCGCGGTAGAGCTCGTCGACCGTGTGCGGGCGGAAGGCGTTGCGGACCTCCGGACGGTCGAACGCCACCCGGACCACCCGTTTGCCGGAGCGGCTCTCAGCGGAGCGGTGGTAGGTGATGTCGGTGAAGGCGAAACCTTCGACCTCGGTCCACGCGGAGGGGTCGAACAGCTCGGAAACTCGGGCGTCATCCACGTTTGGGAGAATAGGACCTGTGGACACTTGTGCTGTGGTTGATGCCGCCTCCGCGGGAGGGTGTGCGTCGGCGGTAGACGCACCAGGGGCCCGCCGGTGAACCCGTCGACCGCGCAGGCCAGGGTCATCGTCGACGAACTGGTCCGCAACACCGTGTCCCACGTGGTCCTGTGCCCGGGTTCACGCAACGCGCCGCTGTCGATCGCGCTCTACGACGCCGCCGCGGCCGGCCGCCTCAAGCTGCACGTGCGCATCGACGAGCGCGGCGCGGCGTTCCTGGCGCTCGGCATCGCCGCGCGCACGGGCCGGCCCTCGGCCGTGGTCTGCACCTCCGGCACCGCCGCGGCGAACTTCCACCCGGCCGTGCTCGAGGCCGACCGCGCGGGAGTGCCGCTGATCGTGCTGACGGCCGACCGTCCGCCCGAGCTGCGCGCCGCGGGGGCGAGCCAGGTCATCGAGCAGTACCGGCTCTACGGCGACGCCGTGCGCTACTTCGACGAGCTCGCCGTCGCCGAGCGCCGGGCCGGGCAGAACTCGTACTGGCGCAGCCAGATCTGCCGCGCGTGGAACGCCGCGTACGGCGAATGGCGCAGCGGGCCCGTGCACCTGAACATCCCGTTCCGCGAGCCGCTCGTGCCCGACGTCGGAGATGACGCCGAGTGGTACGAATCCATCGAGGGCCGCGCCGACGGCGAGCGCTGGACGGAGCTGCCGGACTTCGGCGCGTTGCCGTCGTTCGTGGTGCCTTCGGCCCGCCACGGTCTCGTCATCGCGTGCGACACGGGCGTACAGGCGGCCAGCGAGTGGGCTGAACAACACGGCTGGCCCGTGGTGTCGGAGACCGGTGGCCTGGGCCTTTCGGGCACGACCGCGATTTCGTCGGGCGCGTGGCTGCTGGGCGTCGAGGAGTTCATCTCGAAGCACAAGCCGGAGCAGGTCCTGTGCCTCGGCCGCCCCACCGTGTTCCGCCAGGTCGGCAAGGTCCTTTCCGACCCGGCTGTCGAGGTCCTGCTCGTGCGCCCCGACTCGGATTGGCCCGCGCCCGCGCACAACGTCCGCCAGGTCGGCCAGTGGTTCGCCGAGCCCACCAAACCCGCCGACCCGGAGTGGCTCGCCGCCTGGCAACGCGCCGACGCGGCCGCCGCGGCGGCCGTTTCCGCGGCCTTGGTCAGCGAGCCGTGGCCCAACGGCCTGACGGTCGCCGCCGCCTTGATCGACTCCCTGCCCGAAGGTGCCCTGCTCGTGGTGGGCTCCTCCAACCCGACCCGCGACGTCGCCCTGGTCGGTTCCCTGCGCCCCGACGTCCTGGTCCACCGCAACCGCGGCGTGGCCGGCATCGACGGCACCGTGTCCACAGCCCTCGGCGCGGCCACGGTGCACCGCGCGCCCTCGTACGCGCTGCTGGGCGACCTGACCTTCTTGCACGACGCGTCGGGCCTGCTGACCGGGCCCGCGGAGCAACGTCCAGACCTCACCATCGTCGTGCTGAACGACGACGGCGGCGGCATCTTCTCCCTGCTGGAACAGGGGGCGCCCGAGCACGCGGCCAGCTTCGAACGCGTCTTCGGCACCCCGCACGGCGCTGATCTCGGCGCGTTGTGCGCGGGGTACCGCGTGCCCCACACCCTGGCCACGACGGTCGAGGAGTTCCGCGCCGCCCTGGTCCCCGCGCCGGGCCTGCGGGTCGTCGAGGTGCGAGTGGACCGGACCCAGCACCGCGGCCTCCACGCCCGGCTGCGGAAAGCGGTCGCGTCGGCGGTCGGACAGGCCTGAATCAGCTGAGCGCCTCGCGCCAGACGGCTTCATGGCCGTCGAGGTGCTCGGCCGTTTCGCGCCAGTACGCGCCGTCCTCGAGCCAGATGCGGGCCCACGGCCGGCGGTGCGCGTTGGCCTTGAGGAAGTCGTGCATCGCACGAGCGCGGCGGCCCAGCGTTGCCGGGAGCTCTGCCCGCTGACGGTCGTCCGGTCCGTAGCCGTCGGTGAAGGCTCGCAGCCGGGCTGCGGAGTCGGCGAGCCCGCGATCAGCGCGCAGGCCCGCCGTGCTCTGCGCCGCGTACGCCAGGTCCCACACCGTTGACGCCGGGGCCGTGCAGTCCCAGTCGATGAGCACCCAGCCGCGGTCGCCGCGCACCAGGTTCCACGGCGCGACGTCGTTGTGGCACACCAGCTCCTCGCGATCCGGCGGGATGAGCCGGTGCCACACGGCGTCCGGTGGTGGCGTGAACTCGGCGAGCGCGTCGTGCAGTTCACGCAGCATCCGGCCGAGTTCCCGCAGCTCGGCCGGCGCGTAGAGCCCCTGCTCGGCCCCGGTGCTGCCCGGCACGAATTCCAGCACCTGTCGTCCCCGCTCGTCCCGCCCGAGCGCCCGCGGCGAGCCGCGGAACCCGACGTCGTGCAGGTGGGTGAGCACCGCGTCCACCGCGTCGGTCCACGGCCCGGCCGGGCGCCGCACGGTGTCGCCGATGCGGACGACGCCGTCCGTCACGTTGCCGGCCAGCGGAACTTCGGTCATGCGATCGAGTCTGGCGGTCCAGTCAACCGGTAACTGCCGGGGATCTCAGCGGGTAAGAACCGCCCAACGGACGTACCTCGCAACTCCAACCCTGGTTACGTTCGAGCGCGTTCATCACCTTCTGGGAGGAAACGCCAATGCGTGGAAGACGGGCCGGGCTCGGGTTGGTCGCGGCGGGAGTGGTGTCGGTTCTGGTCGCGGGGGCGGCAGGCGCCGCGCCGGGGCACGGGGCGCCCGGCGTGGGGGACCCGTACTACCCCAATGCGGGCAACGGCGGCACCGACGTCCTGCACTACGACATCCGCCTGACCTACCAGCCCGACACCGACCGCCTCGCCGGCACGACGACCCTGCTGCTCACCGCCACGCAGGACCTGTCGCGGTTCGACCTGGACTTCGCGCTGAAAGCCAGGAGCGTGCTCGTCGGCAACGAGGCCGCCGGATTCCGGAACCAGAACGGCAACGGTGAGCTCGTCATCACGCCCGCCCACCCGCTGGCGAAGGGGCAGACCACCACCGTCGTCGTGGCATACGACGACACGCCCTCGGCCGAGACGGTCGACGGGATCCACGGGTGGAAGCACGGCGCGTTCGGCGCGCTGGGCGTCGACGAGCCGCAGAGCGCGCAGTGGTGGTTCCCGTCCAACGACCACCCGACCGACAAGGCCACGTACGACGTCTCGATCGAAGCCCCGGACGGCCTCGCCGCCATCACGAACGGGTCACTCGTCCGCAAGACGCAGTCGCGCGCCGGGTGGACGCGGTGGAACTGGCGGAGCACGAAGCCGCAGGCCACGTACCTGACGTCGTTCATCGTGGGGAAGTACGAGGTGGTCCAGTCGACGACGCCGGACAACAAGCCGTTCATCACGGCCTACGGCGCCGACCTCGGTGACTCGCTCTACGCGGCCAAGGCGAGCGTCGAGCGGACGCCGGAGATCGACGCGTTCCTCGCCACGCAGTTCGGGCCTTACCCGTTCGAGGCGGAGGGCGGCGTGGTCACCAGCGGCATCACGTTCTCCCTCGAGAACCAGACGCGCCCCACATACGGTCTGAAGAACTTCCTCGCCGGTTCCAACACCACGCTCATCGCCCACGAGAACGCCCACCAGTGGTTCGGCGACAACGTTTCGCTCGGCAAGTGGAGCGACATCTGGCTCAACGAGGGCTTCGCGTCCTACGCCGAGTACCTGTGGTCCGAGCACGAGGGCGAGGGCACCACGGCCGAGCTCGCCCAGTACGCCTACGACTCCTATGCCGCCGACGACCCGTTCTGGCAGGTCCTGCCCGGCGATCCGGGTGCGGAGAACCAGTTCGACGGCGCCGTCTACGACCGCGGCGCGATGGCCCTGCAGGCCCTGCGCACGGCTGTCGGCGATGACGCGTTTTTCGCGATTCTGCAGAAGTGGCAGGTGGTGAAGGCCGGTGATCACGGTGTGATCCCGGAGTTCGAGGCGCTGGCCGAGCAGGTGTCGGGCAAGCCGCTGCAGGCGCTGTTCCAGACGTGGCTGTTCACGAAGGGCAAGCCGGCCGTCGGCCCGAACGGTGCCGCTGCGGCCGCGGCCCGGGCGGCACACGCGGTTGAGAAGCCCAAGTCGTACGACCAGATCCGCTCCAACCACCGGATGCTCGCCGCCGCGGGCGAGCGCTGAGGCTCTAAGCTCGCGGTGTGACGGCCAGGAGTGAGCGGGCGAGGCGCATCGGATGGTTTGCCGTCCTCGGTGTCGCCTCGCTCCTCACCGTGCTCTGCGTGAGCCTGCTCTTCGCCGCGATCCGCAACGACAACGCGATCGAAGACCACCTCGGCACCGCCACGGCCACCGTCGAGTCCGTGGGCTTCGACCGCACGATCATCCAGTTCCAGAGCCCGGACGGCATCGTCCACAGCCCGGCCAACGGGGTGCTCTACCCCGCCGGCCTCGCGGCGGGCCAGCTCGTGGCCATCGAGTACGACGTCACGAACCCCGACCGGCTCGCCCGCGTCGCCGGCCGCACCGCGACGCTCACGCTCCTGCCCCTGGGCACCACCATCCTCGTCACGTGGGCCGTCGCCGGCCCCCTCATGTGGTGGCTCCGTCGGCTGCTCAAACGCGACCGGGCTGCTCGGGCGGCCACCGAGGTGCCTGAAGTCACGGCTGCTTGAGTGGCGTCGCGCAGCTCTCGACGCGATCTGCACAGCTCGTGATCAGCTACGCACAGCGTTTGGCGGGACTCGCACGTTTGGTGTTTGCCTTCGCCCAGCCCACGGCTTCCCGTACACAGCCGACGATCAGCCCCCGACACGCCACAACCTGGTCACCACAGCGGGCGACTCCCGCCCGATCGCCGGGTGTCCTCTTGTGCCTGATGCCGCGCAGCCGGTGACCTCGTTCGCGCAGCCGATAGTCGACTCCGCACAGCAAGTGCTGTGCTTCGAACGGTCGGCAGTCTGGTCAGCACGGCCTGCCACCGGGTCTGAACAGCGGTGTGGCCGTGCTCGCACATTCGGTGGCCGGCGCCGCGCAACCGGTGGTGAGGTTCTAACAGCCAGCGGCCGGATCTGAACAGCCATGCTCCGATTCGCGCAGTTGGTGGCGCGGTCCGCACATGGGGCGACCTGAGTCGCGCAGCTGGTGGCCCGGTCCGCACATGGGGCGACGTGATTCGCTCAGTTGGTGGCGCGGTCCGTACGGGGGCGAGCGGATTCGCTCAGCTGGTGGCGCGGTCCGCATCCGCGGCGAGCCCATTCGTGCAGCTGGTGGCGCGGTCCGCACGGACGGCGAGCTCATTCGCTCAGCCGGTGATCAGATCCGCGCCGGCGACGTCCCGACTCGCACCGGCGGCGTCCCGATTCGCACAGCCGCCGCCACAGCTCGCACAGTCGCCGACCGCACAGCCGCCGACCGCGCCCGGTCGGAACGCCCGAACCCGTCTCAGCTCGCGACCGTCGCGGTCTCCTGCCACCAGCGTAAGACCTCGTCGGCGACGCCCGGGGCGGCGACGAGCAGCCCGTCAGTCGGCAGGGCGGTGTCCTCGCCGTGTTTGTCGAGCACCACGGCGCCGGCCTCGATGGCCATGGCGACGGAGCCGGCGACGTCCCACTCGTGGTAGCTGTGCAGCACCGCGGCGGCGGCGTGCCCGAGCGCGACCTGAGCGATCGACAGCGCGGCCGAACCCAGCACCCGCACCCCAGCGTGCGCGGCGGCAGCGCGTTCGATGAACCCGCCCATGCCGGGCCACGGCCCCTTGCGCGCGAGCTCCGTGCAGACGATCGCGCCGGCCGTCACGCGGCGGTCGACCAGCTGGATGGGCTTGCCGTTCGCGCGAGCGCCGCGGCCGCGGGCGGCGGCGTAGATCTGCGCCCGGTACGGGTCGGCGACGACCCCGACGACCGGGCCCGACGCGTCGATCAGGGCGAGGCTGTAGGCGCACCACGGCACGCCGGCGACGTAGTTGGCTGTGCCGTCGACGGAGTCCACGACCCAGCGATACTCGGCGACGTCCGCGCCGTGGTCGGCGCCGAGCTCGTGGCCGACGACCGGGATCCCCGGGAACTCGGCGGTCAGCACCCGCCGGGTGTGCCGCTCGAGGATGCGGTCGGTGTCGGTGACCCAGTCGAACGGGGAGTCCAGGGTCGAGGGGTGGGCGCCGCGGCCTGCCGTCGCGGTGATCACGTCGGTGGCGTCGTTGGCCAGCCGGCCGGCCACCTCGAGAGCCCTCGAGAGCAGCCCCGGCTCCACGGGCTGCGACGGCCTGGAGGACAAGAGGGTCATGCCTGCTTAGTCTGGGCCGTCCTGGTTTCCGGGACACGACCTTGAGGTGACATGTCGTCGCGAATCTGTCGACGGACTGTGTTCCCGTGAACACCACATGCGAGTGTTCGGACACCGTTGGCCCACCTGTCACACGGGATTGGTCCGGTTCGCGCACGCCTTTGCGAAAGTGGCCACGTGCGAGTCGCCATAGTCACCGAAAGTTTCCTGCCCCAGGTGAACGGCGTGACGAACTCCGTGCTGCGGGTCGTCGAGCACCTGGTCGACCGCGCCCACGACGTGCTCGTGGTGGCGCCGGGACCCGGTCCGGAGTCCTACCGCGGCGCCCCGGTCGTCCGCATCCCGGCGTTCGACGTGCCCGGCGTGCACTCGCTGCCGATCGGCCTGCCGACGCGCACCGTGCTCACGGCCCTGACCGGATTCCGGCCCGACGTGGTTCACCTGGCGTCCCCGTTCGTGGTCGGCGCGCGCGGTCTCGCCGCGGCCCGGCGGTTGCGGGTGCCGTCGATCGCCGTCTACCAGACGGACATCGCGGGCTTCGCCACGTCGTACGGTTTCGGCATCGGCGCCCGCGCGGCGTGGCGCTGGGTGCGCCGCGTGCACTCGCGGGCCGACCGGACGCTCGCGCCGTCCAGCGACTCCGTCGAGCAGCTGCGCCTGCACGGCGTGCCCCGCGTGCACCGGTGGGCGCGCGGGGTCGACATCGACCGCTTCTCGCCCGCGCACGCCGACCCCACGCTGCGGGCCGAGCTCGCACCCAACGGCGAACTGCTCGTCGGATTCGTCGGCCGCCTGGCGCCCGAGAAGGAGGTCGAGCGGCTCACCGCGCTGGCCGGCGTGCCCGGCATCCGCGTGGTCGTCGTCGGCGACGGCCCGGAGCTGCCGGTGCTGCGCGAGCGACTCCCGGAGGCCGCGTTCCTCGGTGCGAAGTACGGCGACGAGCTGTCGGTCGCGTACGCGAGCCTCGACGTGTTCGTCCACACCGGACCGCACGAGACGTTCTGCCAGGCCGTGCAGGAAGCCATGGCGTCGGGCCTGCCGGTGCTCGCTCCCGACGCGGGCGGCCCGAAGGACCTCGTGCTGCCCGGCCGCACGGGTTACCTGCTGCCCGCCGAGCGCGAGAGCTTCGGCCGCGCGCTCGTCGAACGCCTCGACGACCTGCGCGACCCGGCGCTGCGGGCGCGCCTGGGGGAGAAGGCGCGCAAGGTCGTGCTGGGGCGCACCTGGCCCGCCGTCTGCCGCGAGCTCGTGGGGCACTACGAGGCGGTGCAGGGCCGGGCCGCGCGCGCGGCCTGAGCGATGCACATCGTCCAGCTGGCGAATTTCTACGGGCCGCGCTCGGGTGGGTTGCGGACCGCGCTGCACCACCTCGGTGCCGGGTATGTCGCCAGTGGACACCGCGTCACCCTGGTCGTGCCGGGCACGCGGTACGCGGTCGAGACGTTGCCGACGGGGGTGCGCCGGTATTCGCTGCCCGCGCCCCGGATCCCGGGCACGGGTGGTTACCGGGCGGTCGACCCGCACCGCGTGCGGGCAGTTCTGCGCCGGCTGGAGCCCGACCGGCTGGAGGTGTCGGACCGCCTGACCCTGCGCGGCATGGGCACCTGGGCCCGCCGGCACGGCGTCCCGAGCACGGTCATCTCCCACGAACGGCTCGACCGGTTGCTGGAGCAGTTCTTCCTGCCCCGGCCGATGGCCCGCTCCGTCGCCGACGTCGCCAACCGCCGCATGGCCGCCAGCTACGACACGGTCGTGTGCACCACGGCCTTCGCCCGCGCGGAGTTCGACCGCATCTCGGTGCCGAACGTCCGGCGGGTCCCCTTGGGTGTCGATCTGTCGACGTTCGCGCCCTCGATGCGCTCGGACTCCTGGCGCCTCTCGCTGGCCGGTGGCGCGGACGCACTCCTTGTCCACTGTGGACGCTTGTCTCCGGAGAAACACGTGGAGCGCAGCGTGGACACCGTGGCGGAGCTCACGGATTCGGGTGCGCGGGTCCGCTTGGTGATCGCGGGGGACGGGCCCCGAAGACGGGCGCTGGAACGCCGGGCCCGCGGCTTGCCGGTCACTTTCCTAGGCTTCCTGTCCGGGCGCGACGAAGTGGCGCGGCTTCTGGCCACAGCTGACGTTTCGCTGGCCCCCGGGCCGCATGAGACCTTCGGGCTGGCCGCCCTGGAGGCGCTCGCCTCGGGCACGCCCGTCGTCGTCTCGGCCTCGTCCGCGCTCCGGGAGATCGTCGGCCCCGGCTGCGGCGCCGCCGTGGACGACCACGCCCCGGCCTTCGCCTCCGCCGTCACGGGCCTCCTGGACAGCCCGGAGGACCTCCGCCGCGCCGCGGCCCGGGCGCGAGCGGAGGAGTTCGCGTGGCCGGAATCGGTGCGCGGGATGCTCGCCGCACTGGGGTGACTCCTGGCTCGGGTTCAGCCTTTACTCGCGCGCGAACGGCCCGCTCGCACCACACCGACGGCACGAGCTGACCCCGCACACCGGTGCTCGGCTCACGACGGGACCGCTGGAGCGCCGGAGCGCGAGTGGACCGCCCGCACCGGGCCGAGCGCGAGTGGGCCCCTGACGCTGTGCCGCTTGTGTGAGTGGGCCGTTCGCGCTTGGTTGGGGCGTGAATGGACCTTTCGTGCCGTGGCCGAAATTTTGGGACCGGTGGCGACGGAGAGCGATTCGACCGCTGACGCCGCGCCGCGTGTTGCTGTGAGACCGTTCGCTTCTGGTTGGCGGCGTGACGGGACCTTTCGTGCCGTGCGTGGCCGGCGGTGGGACCGCCAGCGCCGGGGAGCGAGGGGACCGCTGGTCCCGGCCGGAGCGCGAGTGGACCGCTGACGCCGTGGCGCCTGTGTGAGTGGACCGTTCGCGCCTGGTTGCCGGCCGGGATGGACTTTTCCTGCCCCGCGTGCGGGCGGCGGGACCGTTGCGTCGGGCGGGAGCGGACCGCTGTGTCGCACGGAAGGCGATTGGACTGCTGGCGCGTCGCTGCCTGCGTGGGTGGACCGTTCGTGCGCTGCAGTGGGTGCGAGTGAACCTGCGGTGCCCACGAGCTGTGAGCAGGGGACCGGGCGAGCCGATCCCGGCCGCGAGTGGACTGCTTGGTCAGCGTCCGCACCCGCGCGCGAAGGCGCCGCTCGCGCCGACTCCCGTGCGCGAGGGCACCGTTCGCCCCCATCCGACGGCGTGGCGGGATCGCTCACCCGATCCGACCGCGGAGGGGACGGTCGCCCGATTCGACCGCGCAGGGGACCGCTCGTCCCCATCCGACGGCGTGGCGGGACCGCTCGCCCCGACCCGACCGGGTGGCGGGACCGCTCGTCCCCATCCGACGGCGTGGCGGGACCGCTCGCCCCGACCTGACCGCGTGGGGGGCACCGTTCGGCCCCATCCGACCGCGTGGCAGGCCCGCCTGCCCCGATCCGACTGTCTGACGGGACCGCTCGCGCACGCCGCCCGCGACCGACCCCCGACCGACCCTTGGCCAGCCAACCGCGACACCCCACCTGACCAGCACCCCGGCGACCCTCGAACGCAACCCCCGCCCGAGGTGTCTAGATTCGACGCATGCCCCGCGCAAGCCTGGACAAGGATCCGCACGAAGTCGCCGCCATGTTCGATGGTGTGGCGTCCGGGTACGACCGGGCGAATTCGTTCATGACGTTCGGGTTCGACCGGCGGTGGAGGACCACCACGGCGCGCGTGCTGGACGCCAAGCCGGGCGAACAGGTGCTCGACCTGGCGGCCGGGACGGGCGTGTCGACGGTCGAGTACGCGCGCAACGGCGCGTACTGCGTCGCAGCCGACTTTTCGCTCGGCATGCTCAGGGCGGGCCTGCGGCGGAAGCTGCCCATGGTGGCCGCCGATGCGCTGCACCTGCCGTTCAAAGACGGTTCCTTCGACGCGGTCACGATCTCGCTCGCGTTGCGCAACTTCGTCGACACCAAGGCGGCACTCGCCGAAATACTGCGGGTGGTCAAGCCGGGCGGCCGGCTTGTGATCTGCGAGGTGTCGACGCCCACATTCGCGCCCGTCCGGTTCGTGTACCGGCGCTTCATCCTCAAGCTGCTCACCTGGGTGGGCAGCCGGTCCTCGACCAACCCTGAGGCGTACTCCTACCTGGCCGAATCGATGCTCGCGTGGCCCGACCAGCGGGCGCTGGGCGAGATCATCGCGAGCGCCGGCTGGACCGAGGTGGAATGGCTGAACCTCACCTTCGGGGTCGTCGCCATCCACCGGGCCAAGAAGCCGGCCTCCCCACCGCCGCCCTCCACGGAGTAGCGCCGCCACGCTGTATTTTTGACAGCATGACGATCACCCGCCGCAACCCCGACCACGACGCCGACGTCATCGTGGTCGGCGCCGGACCGGCCGGCTCCACCGCGGCCACCTACCTCGCGCGCGCGGGTGTCGACGTGCTGCTGCTGGAGAAGACCGAGTTCCCCCGCGAGAAGGTCTGCGGCGACGGCCTCACGCCCCGCGGCGTCAAGCAACTCATCGACCTCGGCCTCGACACGAGCGAGGGCGCGGGCTGGGTCCACAACCGCGGGCTGCGCATCATCACGGGCGACCTCACGCTCGAACTCGACTGGCCCGACCTCACCAGCTACCCGCCCTACGGTGTCGCCCGCACGCGCCAGGACTTCGACGACCTGCTGGCCAAGACGGCCGTCAAGGCGGGCGCGCGGCTGTACGAGCGCACCACCGTCACCGGTGCCATCACCAACTCCGCCGGCCGCGTCGTCGGCGTCGAAGCCAAGGTCGGGCCCGAAAAGACGCCGGTCAGCTACCGCGCGCCGCTCGTGCTGGCCTGCGACGGGGTGTCCGCGCGGCTCGCGCTGAGTGTCGGGATCGAGAAGAACGAGAAGCGCCCCATGGGCGTCGCCGTGCGGCGGTACTACAAGAGCCCGCGCCACGATGAGCCGTTCATCGAGGGCCACCTCGAGCTGTGGGACCGCTCGGACCCGCGCGACCCCAAGCTGCTGCCTGGTTACGGCTGGGCGTTCCCGCTCGGCGACGGCACCGTCAACGTCGGGCTCGGCATGCTTTCCACGTCCGGCTCGTTCCGCAACACCGACTACCGCGCGCTGCTGCGCCAGTGGCTCGACGGCACGCCCGAGGAGTGGGGCTACCGCGAGGAGAACGCCATCGGCAAGGTCGGCGGCGCCGGCCTGCCCATGGGCTTCAACCGCACCCCGCACTACCGCGACGGCCTGCTGCTGCTCGGCGACGCCGGCGGCATGGTGAGCCCGTTCAACGGCGAAGGCATCTCCGCGGCCATGGAGTCCGCGCAGCTCGCGGCGGAGGTCGTGGTGCAGGCGCTGGCCCGCCGCGAAGGGCCGTCGCGCGAGCGCGCGCTCGAGGGCTACCCGCGCGCGGTCGGCGAGCTGATGGGCGGCTACTACCGGCTCGGCAACGTCTTCGCGAAGCTCATCGGCAACCCGAAGGTCATGCACGTGTGCACCAAGTACGGGCTGCGGATCAACAAGATCCTTCCGTTGGTGTACAAGGGACTTTCCGGCTGCTACGACGCCAAGGGCGGCGACGGCGTCGACCGCCTCATCGCTGCTCTCGCGCGGGTCACCCCCAGCCCCCGCTGAGGCCGCGCCACACTTCTGGAACACCCCGGGACCGTCCCGTGAGGCGGTGCCGGAATACCCGGCTGGAGCAATGGTTGCCCGGCCGGTCAGGTGGGATACGTCACAAGATCACGTCCGGATTGTCCGCCCGTTACCCACCTGAGGAACCCTTTACCGCTGGTCCCGCGACTGCGGCCGGCGCTGCCCCGTCCTGGCCGGGCGGTCAAGTTAGGTAAGCCTTATACCACGGCCCCTAGCGACACCGGTGTGAGTCGAGTCCTACACTCCCCCCATGCTTGTGAATCGCTTCACATCCACGACGAGTGGCTTGTGAACTATTTCACAAGCTACCCGCGGCCCGGCCACGGGCCGTAAGGGTGCCCTGACCCTCGGCGGTGTGACCCAGCTCCCTTAGGGTGCCGTCGAGGAAGCGGACCACCACCCGAGAAGCAACCCGCAGCGGCGCGGAAAGGATGGCGAAGACCCCGTGCTGATGTTGCCCGTGCTGGCGCAGGCCGACCCCAGTGGAGCTGCGGCCGCGCCCGGCCTGAAGGTGTACCTGCCGCTCGTCCTGTTGTTCGTGCTGGCGGCCGCGTTCGCCACGTTCTCCGTGCTCCTGGGTCCGCTCGTCGGCCCGAGCCGGTACAACAAGGCCAAGCTCTCGGCCTACGAATGCGGGATCGAGCCTTCGCCGCAGCCGCTCGTCGGTGGCGGTCGCATGCCGGTGGCGTACTACATCACGGCCATGCTCTTCATCCTGTTCGACATCGAGATGGTGTTCCTCTACCCGTTCGCCGTGAACGCGAACGCGCTCGGTGTGTTCGGCCTGGTGGAGATCGTGCTGTTCATCGTTACGGTCGGGTTCGCGTACGCCTACGTGTGGCGGCGCGGCGGCCTGGATTGGAACTAGAAGACCATGGGCCTCGAAGAGAAACTCCCCAACGGCATCCTGCTGGCCAGCCTCGAGGGCCTGGTCAACTGGGCGCGCAAGAACTCGCTGTGGCCCGCCACGTTCGGCCTCGCGTGCTGCGCGATCGAGATGATGACGGTCGGCGGTTCCCGCTACGACATCGCCCGCTTCGGCATGGAGCGCTTCAGCGCGACCCCGCGGCAGGCCGACCTGATGATCGTGGCCGGCCGCGTGACGCAGAAGATGGCTCCGGTCCTGCGCCAGATCTACGACCAGATGGCCGAGCCGCGCTGGGTGCTGGCGATGGGGGTGTGCGCCTCCTCCGGCGGCATGTTCAACAACTACGCCGTGGTGCAGGGCGTCGACCACGTGGTGCCGGTCGACATGTACCTCCCCGGCTGCCCGCCGCGCCCGGAGATGCTGCTCGACGCGATCCTCAAGCTGCACGCGAAGATCCAGGACGAGCCGATCAACGCCCGCCGCGCCGCCATCCGCGCGGCCAGCGGCGCGCGCACTGAGCTGATCCCGTCGTCGATCAAGTACGCGAAGAAGTGAGCCCGGTGGCTGAGAACCCCGAGAACCCCGAAACCCCCGGCAAGCCCGAAACGGGCGGTGAGCAGTCCAGCGCCGAACGGCCCGCGGGCGGCCTCGAACCGCACGGCACCGAACCCGCCGCGCCGGCCGAACCCGTCGTCGCGGGTCGCGTCCGCAAGGGCATGTTCGGCGTCACCGGCAGCGGTGACACCTCCGGTTACGGCGGCGTGCGGCTGCCCGCCTACAGCCCGGCGCCGGCGGAGCGCCCGTACGGCGGCTGGTTCGACGAATTCGCCGACGAGTTCCTCGCGGCGCTGGCGGACAACAAGATCCCGCCGTCGGCGATCCTGCAGACCACGGTCCACCACGGTGAGATCACGTTCTACGTCGACCGCGCCCACCTCGTCGACGTCGCCCGCGTGCTGCGCGACGACGCCGGCCTGAGGTTCGAGCTGCTGTCGTCGGTGTCCGGAGTGGACTACGGCGTGGACGTGCCGCAGCGGCTGCACTCCGTCTACCACTTCACGTCGATGACCTACCGGCGCCGCATCCGGCTGGAGGTCACCCTCGACGTCGAGGACCCGCACCTGCCCTCGCTCGTCGGGCTCTACCCGACGGCCGACTGGCAGGAGCGCGAGACCTACGACATGTTCGGCATCGTCTACGACGGCCACCCGGCGCTGACGCGGATCCTCATGCCGGACGACTGGGACGGCTTCCCCCAGCGCAAGGACTACCCGCTCGGCGGGATCCCGGTCGAATACAAGGGTGCGGAAATCCCGCCGCCCGACCAGCGGAGGTCGTACTCGTGAGCACCGGGAACCTGCCGCGTCGGGCGCGGAAATCCCGACTCTGCCAGCACCAGCGGAGGTCTTACTCGTGACTACCAGCGAGAACCTTTCGGACGTCACCACCGGCACCGACACGTCCGCCGAAGGCGCCGAGAGCTTCGAGTACGCCGACTCGCGCGACACCACCGAGGGCCGCGTCTACACCGTGTCCGGCGGCGACTGGGACGACGTCGTCTCCGACGCCCAGCATGACGAGCGCATGGTCATCAACATGGGCCCGCAGCACCCGTCGACGCACGGTGTGCTCCGGCTCGTGCTGGAGATGGAGGGCGAGACCGTCACGCAGCTGCGGTCGGTCATCGGCTACCTGCACACCGGCATCGAGAAGAACTGCGAGTTCCGCACCTGGACCCAGGGCGTCACGTTCGTGACGCGCATGGACTACCTCGCGCCGCTGTCCACGGAGATGGCCTACTGCCTCGGCGTCGAGAAGCTGCTGGGCGTCCAGGCCCCGCCGCGCGCGGAGCTGCTGCGCGTGATGCTGCTGGAGATCAACCGCATCGGCTCGCACCTCGTCTACATCGCCACCGGCGGCATGGAGCTCGGCGCCACCACGGCCATGACGCTCGGATTCCGCGAGCGCGAAGAGGTGCTGCACCTGCTCGAGTTCCTCACCGGCCTGCGCATGAACCACGCGTTCATCCGCCCCGGCGGCCTCGCGCAGGACATGCCGGAGGGCTTCGAGGAGAAGGTCACCGAGTTCGTCAAGGTGATGGACAAGCGCCTTCCCCTGTACGACAAGCTGTTCACCGGCCAGCCGATCTGGCGCAACCGCCTCAAGGGCGTGGGCGTGCTGCCCGTGGACGCGTGCCTTGCGCTCGGCGTCACCGGCCCGATCCTGCGCTCGGCGGGCCTGCCCTGGGACCTGCGCAAGACAGAGCCCTACTCGCGCTACGACGAGTTCGAATTCGACATCCCGACCTCGACCGACGCCGACTGCTGGGCGCGCTACCTCATCCGCGTCGAGGAGATGCACCAGAGCCTGCGGATCATCAAGCAGGTCCTGAAGAAACTCGAACCGGGCCCGGTCATGGTCGAGGACAAGAAGATCGCGTGGCCCGCGCAGCTGTCCATCGGCAGCGACGGCATGGGCAACTCGCTCGAGCACGTCAAGAAGATCATGGGTCAGTCGATGGAGTCGCTGATCCACCACTTCAAGCTCGTCACCGAGGGCTTCCGCGTGCCGGCGGGCCAGGTCTACTCGCCGGTCGAATCGCCGCGCGGCGAGATCGGCGCGCACCTGGTGTCCGACGGCGGCACCCGGCCGCTGCGGGTGCACATGCGCGAGCCCAGTTTCGTGAACCTGCAGTCGATGCCCGCGATGGCCGAAGGCGGGCTGGTGGCCGACGTGATCGCCGCGGTCGCCTCGATCGACCCGGTGATGGGGGGAGTGGACCGATGACGTACTCGACTGCGACGCCCGAGCCGGGGCCGCGGCACGCGAAGGAGACGCACGCCGCCGCGGGTGGCGACACCGATGTCGTCGCCATCGCGCCGGACCCGGCCGCGGCGGCGGGCATCCTCGCCGACAACCCGCCGGTGGACGTCTTCGAAGAGGACATCCACACGAAGGCCGAGGAGATCATCGCGCGCTACCCGGTGGCGCGCTCGGCGCTGCTGCCGATGCTGCACCTCGTGCAGTCGGTGCAGGGGTTCGTGAGCCAGGAGGGCATCGCCTTCTGCGCCAAGCACCTCGACCTCACCGACGCCGAGGTCAGCGCGGTCGCGACGTTCTACACCATGTACAAGCGCCGCCCGTGCGGCGAGCACCTGGTGAGCGTCTGCACCAACACGCTGTGCGCGGCGATGGGCGGCGAGGCCATCTACAAGAAGCTCCAGACGCACCTCGGTTCCGCCGACGCGCCGCTGGGCCACGAGGAGACGGCGGGCACGCCGAACGAGCCGGGCTCGATCACCCTCGAGCACGCCGAGTGCCTCGCGGCCTGCGACCTCGCGCCGGTCATCCAGGTCAACTACGAGTACTTCGACAACCAGACGCCGGAGAAGGCCGTCGCGCTGGTCGACGCGTTGCAGGCGGGCAAGAAGCCGGCTCCGACGCGCGGTGCGCCGCTGACGAACTTCAAGGGCGCGGAGCTGCAGCTGGCCGGGTTCTTCCCGGAGGACGAGCAGACCTACCGCGGGGACGTCGACGGGCCGTCGCAGGCCGTCGAAACCCTTCGGGGCGCGCAGATCGCGGCCGACCGCGGGTGGACCGCCCCGGCGACGCAGGATGTCCCACTGCCGGAACTGGAGAAGAAGTAGATGCCTGATCCCATCACTCCGGTCCTCACGAAGCGCTGGCTGTCGCCCAACTCCTGGCGCATCGAGACCTACGAGCAGCTCGAGGGCTACACCGCCGCGCGCAAGGCGCTCGCCGGCACCCCCGAGCAGCTGGTGCAGCTGGTGAAGGCCTCCGGCCTGCGCGGCCGCGGCGGCGCGGGCTTCCCGGCCGGCGTCAAGTGGTCGTTCATGCCGCCGAACTTCGACAAGCCGCACTACCTGGTGATCAACGCCGACGAGGGCGAACCGGGTACCTGCAAGGACATCCCGCTGATGATGGCCGACCCGCACTCGCTCATCGAGGGCTGCATCATCGCCTCGTACGCGATGCGGTCGAACCACTGCTTCATCTACGTGCGCGGTGAGGCCCTGCACTGCATCCGCCGGCTCAACGCGGCCGCGCGGGAGGCGTACGCGAAGGGCTACCTCGGCAAGAACATCTTCGGCACCGGTTACGACCTCGAGCTGACCGTGCACGCCGGTGCCGGCGCGTACATCTGCGGCGAGGAGACAGCGCTGCTCGACTCGCTCGAGGGCCGCCGCGGCCAGCCGCGCCTCAAACCGCCGTTCCCGGCGGCCGCCGGCCTCTACGCCGCGCCGACCACGGTGAACAACGTCGAGACCATCGCCAGCGCGCCGTTCATCGTCAACGCCGGTTCGGACTGGTTCCGCGAAATGGGCCGCGAGAAGTCGCCCGGCCCGAAGATCTACTCGATCTCCGGCCACGTCGAGAAGCCCGGCCAGTACGAGTGCCCGCTCGGCACCACGCTGCGCGAGCTGCTCGAACTCGCCGGCGGCATGAAGGACGGGATCCCGCTCAAGTTCTGGACGCCGGGTGGCTCGTCCACGCCGATGTTCACCGCCGAGCACCTCGACATCCCGCTCGACTTCGAAGGCGCCGCCGAGGCCGGCTCGATGCTCGGCACCACCGCGGTGCAGGTCTTCAACGAGACCGTGTCCGTGCCGTGGGCCGTGATGAAGTGGACGCAGTTCTACGAGCACGAGTCCTGCGGCAAGTGCACGCCGTGCCGCGAGGGCACGTACTGGCTCGCGCAGATCCTGGAGCGCATGGTCGAGGGCCACGGCACCGCCGAGGACATCGACACGCTGCTGGACGTCTGCGACAACATCCTCGGCCGCTCGTTCTGCGCGCTGGGCGACGGCGCCGTGTCGCCGATCCAGAGCGGGATCAAGTACTTCCGCCAGGAGTTCCTCGACCTGTGCGAGAAGAACAAGGCCGCCCAGCCCGAACTGGTGGGAGCTCAGGCATGACGATCGCGCCCGACAAACCAGCGACCGAAGAGACCCCGGTCCCCGAGGGTCACGTCAAGCTGATCATCGACGGCGAAGAGGTCATCGCACCCAAGGGCGAGCTGTTGATCCGCACCGCCGAGCGGCTCGGCACGGTCATCCCGCGATTCTGCGACCACCCGCTGCTCGACCCGGCCGGCGCCTGCCGCCAGTGCCTCGTCGAGGTGGAGATGGGTGGCAGGCCGATGCCGAAGCCGCAGGCGTCCTGCACGATGACGGTCGCCGACGGCATGGTCGTGAAGACGCAGCTCACCTCGCCCGTCGCCGACAAGGCGCAGCAGGGCGTGATGGAGCTGCTGCTCATCAACCACCCGCTCGACTGCCCGATCTGCGACAAGGGCGGCGAGTGCCCGCTGCAGAACCAGGCGCTGGCCCACGGCCGCACCGATTCGCGCTTCGTGGACACCAAGCGCACGTTCCCGAAGCCGCTGCCGATCTCGGCGCAGGTGCTGCTGGACCGCGAGCGCTGCGTGCTCTGCCAGCGCTGCACGCGGTTCTCGGCGCAGGTCGCCGGCGACCCGTTCATCGAGCTGCTCGAACGCGGCGCGCATCAGCAGATCGGTACCGCCGAGACGGCCGACGTGCTGGACCTGGCTTCGCGCACGACCTCGGGTGAGCCGTTCCAGAGCTACTTCTCCGGCAACGTCATCCAGATCTGCCCGGTGGGCGCGCTCACGAGCGCCGCGTACCGGTTCCGGTCACGCCCGTTCGACCTGGTGTCGGCGCCGAGCGTGTGCGAGCACTGCTCGTCGGGCTGCGCCGAGCGCACGGACTTCCGCCGCGGCAAGGTGCAGCGCAAGCTCGCGGGCGAGGACCCGGAGGTCAACGAGGAGTGGCTCTGCGACAAGGGCCGCTTCGCCTTCCGCTACGTGCAGGCCGACGACCGCATCCGCCGCCCGCTCGTGCGCAATGAGGACGGCGTGCTGGAGGAGGCCTCCTGGACCGACGCGCTGCGCGCCGCGGCCGCCGGGCTCGAAAAGGCCCGCGACGGCAAGGGCGTCGGGGTGCTCACCGGCGGCCGGCTGACCGTCGAGGACGCCTACGCGTACTCGAAGTTCGCCCGGCTCGCCCTGCGCACCAACGACATCGACTTCCGCGCCCGCGCGCACTCGGCCGAGGAGCTCGCGTTCCTCACCTCGTCGGTGGTCGCGACGACGCCGGAGACCGGCGTGACCTTCGGGGAGCTCGAAAAGGCCCGCACCGTCCTGTGCGTCGCCTTCGAACCGGAGGACGAAGCGCCGATCGTGTTCCTGCGGCTGCGCAAGGCAGCCCGCAAGAACCGCACCCGCGTGGTCCACTTGGGACAGTGGACGACCTCGTCGGTGCGCAAGACCTTCGGCGAGCTGCTGGCCTGCGTGCCGGGCGGCGAGGCCGCGGCGGTCGACGGCATCGCGCAGCACGCGGCCGACCTGGACGAGGCGCTGAGCGCCGGCGGCGCCGTGGTCCTCGTCGGCGAACGCGCCGCCGAGGTTCCCGGGCTGTTCTCCTCGCTGCGGGCGCTGGCCGAGCGCACGGGCGCGCGGCTCGCGTGGATCCCGCGGCGGGCGGGCGAACGCGGCGCACTGGCCACCGGCTGCGCGCCGACGCTGCTGCCGGGCGGCCGGTCGGTGTCCGACGACACCGCTCGCGCCGAGGTGGCGAAGCGCTGGGGCGCCGAGCTTCCGGCGCAGCCGGGCCGCGACACCACGGGCATCCTGCGGGCCGCCTCCGGCGGTGAGCTCGACGGGCTGGTCGTCGGCGGCGTCGACCCGAACGACCTGCCCGACCCGGACCTGGCGCGCCGCGCGCTCGACAACGCCGGCTTCATCGTGAGCCTGGAATTGCGGGCGAGCGAGGTCACCGAGCGGGCGGACGTGGTCCTGCCGGTTGCGCCGTCGGTCGAGAAGGCGGGCAGCTACCTCAACTGGGAGGGCCGCCGCCGCGAGTTCGACATCACGCTCGAGGGCACCGGTGCCCTGACCGACGGCCGGGTGCTCGACACCCTCGCCGTCGAGATGGACGTGGACCTGTTCACGCAGACGCCGGCCGCCGCGGCGGGTGATTTCGCGAAGCTCGGCCAGGGCACCGCGAGCTGGGGCCACGTCGTCACCGGAGCGCAGGCCGCGCCGGTACCGGGTACCGGCGAGGCCGTGCTCGCCACCTGGCGGCAGCTGATCGACAACGGCTCGCTGCAGGACGGCGAACCGCACCTCAAGGGCACGCAGCGCAAGCCCGTGGCGCGGTTGTCGGCGAAGACCGCGGAAGGCCTCGGCGCCACGGTCCGCGTCGAAACCGAGCGCGGCTCGATCACGCTGCCCGTCGAGGTCGCCGACCTGCCCGACGGGGTCGTGTGGCTCCCGGGCAACTCCGACGGTTCCGCCGTCCGCGCCGCACTGGCCGCGGGCCACGGCGCGCTGGTGCAGATCTCCGGAGGTGAACAGTGAGCCCGCAGCTCACGCCGTTCCTGGCGCAGATGCCGGACGCCGCCGAGCGTGCGCGCCTGCTCGCGGACGACCCGTGGTGGCTGATCCTGCTGAAGGCGGTCGTCATCCTGCTGATCGGCCCGATCCTGACGATCTTCCTGATCGTCTGGGAGCGCAAGGCGGTCGGCCGCATGCAGAACCGGCCCGGCCCCAACCGCGTGGGCCCGGGCGGGTACCTGCAGTCGCTGGCCGACGCGATCAAGCTCCCGTTCAAGGAGCAGGTCGTGCCGGACACCGCCGACCGCAAGGTGTACTTCCTCGCCCCCGTGCTCGCCGCGATCCCCGCGCTCATCGCGCTCTCGGCGATCCCGTTCGGCCCGGTGGTGTCGATCTTCGGCGAGACGACCACGCTGCAGCTGGTCGACCTCCCGGTCGGCGTTTTGGTGATCCTCGCCTGTTCGTCGATCGGGGTGTACGGCATCGTGCTCGCCGGCTGGTCGTCGGGCTCGCCGTACCCGCTGCTCGGCGGGCTCCGCTCGGCGGCGCAGGTGATCTCCTACGAGATCGCGATGGGCCTCTCGATCGTCGCGGTGATCCTCTACTCGGGGTCCCTGCAGACGTCGCAAATCGTCGAGGCACAGGCCCACGGCTGGTACTTCTACATGCTGATCCCGAGCTTCGTGATCTACCTGATCTCGATGGTCGGCGAGACGAACCGCGCGCCGTTCGACCTCCCAGAGGCCGAGTCGGAGCTGGTCGGCGGCTTCCACACCGAGTACAGCTCGATGAAGTTCGCGATGTTCTTCCTCGCCGAATACGTGAACATGGTCATCGTCTCGGCCTTCTGCACCACGCTGTTCCTCGGCGGCTGGCGGTTCCCGTTCGTCGGCGACGATTCGCCGCTGAACCAGAATTGGTGGCCGATGCTCTGGTTCTTCGCCAAGACCTTCATCCTGCTGTTCTGCTTCATCTGGCTGCGCGGCACGCTGCCGCGGCTGCGCTACGACCAGTTCATGCGGCTCGGCTGGAAGGTCCTGGTGCCGATCAACCTGATCTGGATCCTCGTGGTCGTCGCAATCAAGACGATCCAGTGGAGCTGGCCGCAGATCCTCGTCGGCGTCGGCGTGGTCCTGGTGGTGCTGGTGCTGATCAGCCTCGCCGTGCCGAACAAGAAGGTCGAGAACGACGACTACGTCGACCTCACGGGCGGCGGCTTCCCGGTGCCCCCGCTGGACCTGCAGGTCCCCGAGAGCACTCCGCGCCAGAAGGCGCTGGCCAAGGCGGAGGCGAGGGCGGCGCGGCGCAAACCCGCGGGCGTCACCGCTTCGCCAGCACAGGAAGGGGCAGACAATGGGGGCAACTGACTTCCTCAACCCCATCAAGGGTTTCGGTGTCACCTTCGGGATGATGTTCAAGAAGGTCGCCACCGAGGAGTACCCGGAGGCCGGCGCCCCGGCCGCGCCGCGGTACCACGGCCGCCACCAGCTCAACCGCCACCCGGACGGGCTGGAGAAGTGCGTCGGGTGCGAGCTGTGCGCCTGGGCCTGCCCGGCCGACGCGATCTTCGTGGAGGGCGGCGACAACACCGAAGAGGCGCGGTACTCCCCGGGTGAGCGCTACGGCAAGGACTACCAGATCAACTACCTGCGCTGCATCGGCTGCGGGTTGTGCATCGAGGCCTGCCCCACGCGGTCCCTGACGATGATCAACTTCTACGAGCTCGCCGACGATGACCGCCAGCGGCTCATCTACACGAAGGAAGACCTGCTCGCCCCGCTGCTGCCGGGCATGGAGCAGCCGCCGCACCCGATGCGCCTGGGCGACAACGAGCAGGACTACTACGTGAACGGCCCCGAACTCGCGAAGGCGCAGCAGCAGGAGGCCAAGCAATGATCACGGCCCTTCTGGCGCAGGCGCCCGCCGCCGCGTCGTCCACGGTGTCGGTGGGCGAGGCCATCGCGTTCTGGATCCTCGGCCCGCTCTCCCTGCTGGGCGCGCTGGGGATGATCTTCTCCCGCAACGCCGTGCACTCGGCGCTGTGGCTGGTGCTGACGATGCTGAGCCTGGGCGCGCTGTACATGACGCAGTCGGCGCCGTTCCTCGGGTTCACGCAGATCATCGTCTACACCGGCGCGATCATGATGCTGTTCCTGTTCGTGCTGATGCTGGTCGGCCGCGAGAGCTCCGACTCCGTGGTCGAGGTGCTGCGCGGACAGCGGCTCGCGGCGACCGTGCTCGGCATCGGGCTCGCCGCCCTGATCGCCGCCGGCGTCTTCCGCTCGCTGGTGAACGTGACGCCGGCCCCGGCGCTCGACCCGTACGCCGCGAACGGCGGTGGCGCGGGCGGCCTCGGGCGGATCATCTTCACGCAGTACCTGTTCCCGTTCGAGCTCACCTCGGCGCTGCTCATCACCGCCGCGCTGGGCGCGATGGTGCTGGCGTTCACCGACCGCGGCAAGAAGGGCGGCAAGCTGCCGCAGCGCGAACTGGTCAAGCTGCGCTTCCGCGGCGAGCACGACCGCCCGTCGCCGCTGCCCGGCCCGGGTGTGTTCGCCACGGCCAACTCGGTCGCCGTCCCGGCCCTGCTGCCCGACGGCTCCATCGCGCCGGAGTCGCTCTCGGCGATCATCGAATCCACCTCGGCGCTGGAGCTCATGCGCGAGCGCAAGCTCATCGCCGACGAGGGCCCCAAGCCCGACGCGCACGCGCTGGTCGGCGGAAAGCCGTCGGAGAACGGCTCCGCCGCGGCCCGCGCTGACGAAGAAGGGGAAGGAAAGTGACCCCGAGCTACTACCTCCTGTTGTCGGCGTTGCTGTTTTCCATCGGCGCCGTCGGCGTCCTGGTGCGCCGCAACGCGATCGTCGTGTTCATGTGCATCGAGCTGATGCTGAACGCGGTGAACCTCACCCTGGTCACCTTCGCCCGCATCAACGGCGGGCTCGACGGCCAGGTGATGGCATTCTTCGTGATGGTCGTGGCCGCCGCCGAAGTCGTGGTGGGCCTGGCGATCATCATGTCGATCTTCCGCACCCGGCGCTCGGCCTCGGTCGACGACACGAACCTGCTGAAGTACTGAGGGAGACGACCGAGTGACCGCATCATCGTGGCTGCTGGTGGCCCTTCCCGCCCTCGGCGCCCTGATCCTGCTTCTTGCCGGGAAACGGGCGAGGGCGTGGGGGCACCTGCTCGGCACCGCCACTGTTCTCCTGGCCTTCGTCTACGGCGTGATCCTGTTCTTCTCGACGGACGGTGCCGCGACCGAGAACGTCAACCTGTACTCGTGGATCCCGGTGGGGCAGCTGCAGGTGGACTTCGGGCTGCGCATCGACGCGCTGTCGCTGACGTTCGTCCTGCTGATCACCGGCGTCGGCATGCTGATCCACTTCTACTCGATCGGCTACATGGCCGAGGACGAGGGCCGGTACCGCTTCTTCGCTTACCTCAACCTCTTCGTCGCCTCGATGCTGATCCTGGTGCTGGGCAACAGCTTCGTGACGCTGTACCTCGGCTGGGAAGGCGTGGGTCTCGCGTCGTACCTGCTCATCGGCTGGTACCAGAACCGCCCGTCCGCGGCGACCGCCGCGAAGAAGGCGTTCTTGATGAACCGCGTCGGTGACGGCGGGCTCGCGCTGGCGATCTTCCTGATGTTCAAGTACACCGGCTCCACCGGGTACACCCAGGTCTTCGCGGGCCTGACCAACGGGCAGATCCCGCCGGCCGCGATCACCGCGATCGGCATCCTGCTGCTGCTCGGCGCGTGCGGCAAGTCCGGCCAGTTCCCGCTGCAGGCGTGGCTGCCGGACGCGATGGAGGGCCCGACCCCCGTGTCGGCCCTGATCCACGCCGCAACGATGGTCACGGCGGGCGTTTACCTGGTCGCCCGCTCCAACGTCATCTACAGCGCCACGCCGGACGGGCGCCTGATCGTCACGCTCGTCGGTGCGGTGACGCTGCTGATCGGGTGCATCGTCGGGTGCGCGTACGACGACATCAAGAAGGTGCTCGCGTATTCCACCGTCAGCCAGATCGGCTACATGATGCTGGCGGTCGGCCTCGGGCCGGGCATCTACGCGCTCGGCATCATGCACCTGGTGGCCCACGGCTTCTTCAAGGCCGGGCTCTTCCTCGGCGCCGGTTCGGTCATGCACGGCATGAACGACGAGGTCGACATGCGCAAGTTCGGCGGCCTGGCCAAGAAGATGCCGATCACGTTCGTCACCTTCGGTCTCGGCTACCTCGCGCTGATCGGCTTCCCGTTCCTCGCGGGCTACTACACGAAGGACGCGATCATCGAGGCCGCGTTCGGCCAGGAGGCCTGGCGCGGCTGGGTGTTCGGCCTTGCCGGCATCATCGGCGCCGGGCTCACCGCGTTCTACATGACGCGCCTGATGATGATGACCTTCTTCGGCAAATCGCGCTGGAAGGACATCAAGAGCTCCGACGGCCGCGACTTCCATCCGCACGAGTCCAAGCCGATCATGTGGGTCCCGATGGCGATCCTGGCGATCGGGTCGGTCGGCTCCGGTGCGTTCTTCGCGATCGGCGACCGGTTCGAGGACTGGCTGGCCCCGACCGTCGGCCCGTACCACGAGGCCGAGCACGCCCCGATCCCGGCGGCGACGATCCCGTGGCTCACACTCCTGCTCGCGCTGATCGGGGCGCTGCTCGCGATCTGGATCTTCCGCCCCGGCCGCGACATCCCGGTCGAGCGCCCGGAGCGCGTGTCCTGGATCGTCCGGGCGGCGCGCAAGGACCTGTACGGCAACGCCCTCAACGAGACGCTGGTCGCCCGCCCGGGCACCTGGCTCGCGCGGGCGCTGGTGTACGTCGACAACCGCGGGGTCGACGGGGCGGTCAACGGCCTCGCCGCGGCACTCGGCGGCGGGTCCGGGCGCCTGCGGCGCCTGCAGACCGGGTTCGTCCGGTCGTACGCGCTGTCCATGCTCGGCGGCACGTTCCTGCTTCTGGCGGCCCTTCTGCTGGTGAGGTTCTCCTGACATGACTTGGCTTCTGGCGCTCATCCTGCTGCCGCTGGCCGGCTCGCTGGTGCTGGCGTTCCTGAAGGGGAACGACCGGGCCGCGATCGCGACCGCGCTGGTCGTGTCCATTGCGGAGTTCCTGCTGATCATCCCGTTCTGGGCGAGCTACTCGCCCTCGGGCGCACGGATCCAGCAGGCCACCTCGATGGACTGGATCCCCACCTTCGGCATCCACATCGCGTTCGGCACCGACGGCATCTCGCTGATCATGATCGCGGTGATCGCCCTGCTCGTGCCGATCGTGGTGGGCGCGCTCGGGCTCACCGACAAGCTCCCGGCCGGCCGCAGCGCCGGCGGGTTCCTGTCGCTGATCCTGCTGCAGGAGGCGATCACGATCGGCGTCTTCGCGGCGACCGACGTGTTCCTCTTCTACGTGCTGTTCGAGATCATGCTGATCCCGATGTACTTCCTGATCGGCGGCTACGGCGGCGCGAACCGGCAGTACGCGGCGGTGAAGTTCTTCCTGTACTCGTTCCTCGGCGGCCTGATCATGCTGGCCTCGGCGATCGGCGCGTACTCGCTCGCGTCGGACAAGCTGGGCCACGGCACGTTCGACTGGGCCACCTTGGTCACCGTGGTGCGGGACGCGCCGACGGGCACGCAGATCTGGCTGTTCCTCGGCTTCTTCCTCGCGTTCGCGATCAAGGCGCCGCTGGTGCCGTTCCACACCTGGCTCCCGGACGCCGCGGGCCAGGCCCCGATCGGGGTCGCGGTGCTGCTGGTCGGTGTGCTCGACAAGGTCGGCACGTTCGGCTTCCTGCGCTACTGCCTGCCGATGTTCCCCGAAGCGAGCAAGACGCTGGCGCCGCTGGTGCTGGTGCTGTCGGTGATCGGCGTGCTCTACGGCTCGATCCTCGCCGCGGGGCAGTCGGACATGAAGCGGTTCATCGCCTACGTCTCGATCGCCCACTTCGGGTTCATCGCGCTCGGCATCTTCACCTTCAACGAGCAGGCGATGGTCGGTTCGGTGTCGTACATGCTGAACCACAGCCTCTCGACCGGGATGCTGATCGTGGTGATCGGCTTGATCGTGATGCGCGGTGGGTCCACACGGATCTCCGACTACGGCGGCATGGCGAAGGTGACCCCGCTGCTCGGCGGGATGCTGCTGATCGCCGGCCTCTCGGCGCTGTCGCTGCCGGGCACCAACTCGTTCATCAGCGAGTTCCTGGTGCTGCTGGGCTCCTTCGTGACGCAGCCGGTGTACGCGATCATCGCGACGGTCGGCATGGTGCTCGCCGCGGCGTACGTGCTGTGGCTCTACCAGCGGATCATGCAAGGCCCGGTGCGCGGCGACGCGCTCATCGGCGTCGGCGGCGGCCCGGGCACCGCGATGGCGCCGGAACTCGGCGCCAAGAAGGCCATCAAGGACCTCGGCGGCAAGGAGATCGCGATCCTGGCCCCGCTGGTTTTCCTCATCATCGGCCTGGGCTTCTACCCCAAGCCGCTGCTCGACACGATCACCCCGTCGGTGCAGGCGACGCTGTCTGCCGTGCAGGGAGGCAAGTAACCCGTGCTCGACATGTTCCTCACCCAGGCGCCGGCGCAGCTGCCGACGCCCTCGATCGACTACGCAGCCGTGCTGCCGCTGCTGATCGTCTTCGGCGTCGCGTGCGTCAGCGTGCTGGTGGAGGCCTTCGCGCCCAGGAACCTGCGCTGGGGCCTGCAGGTGTTCATGAGCCTGCTCGCGATCGTCGCGTCCGGTGCGGCGCTGGTGTTCTACGCGACGGACAACTCGCCGAAGGCGGGTGTGACCACGTTCGCGGGAGCCATCTCGGTGGACCGGCCGTCGCTGTTCCTCTGGGGCACGCTGCTCCTGCTGGCGCTCGGCGCGGTGTTCCTCATCGCCGACCGCAAGGTCGAGCCGGGTGGCGCGTTCGTGGCGCAGGCCGCGATCAGCCCCGGTACCGTGCAGGACCGCGCGCAGGTCGCCACCGCGACGAGGTCGCAGACCGAGGTGTTCCCGCTGACGCTGTTCGCGCTCGGCGGCATGATGGCCTTCACCGCGGCCAACGACCTGCTGACGATGTTCATCGCCCTCGAGGTGCTGAGCCTGCCGCTGTACCTCATGTGCGGCCTGGCCCGGCGGCGCCGGCTCATCTCGCAGGAGTCGGCGGTGAAGTACTTCCTGCTGGGCGCGTTCTCCTCGGCGTTCTTCCTCTACGGCCTCGCGCTGCTCTACGGCTACGCGAACTCCGTGAAGCTCGCTGACATCGCCAACGCCGCCGCCGGCTCGGACCGCTCGGACACGCTGCTGTTCGCCGGCCTCGGCCTGCTCGTGGTCGGCCTGCTGTTCAAGGGCTCGGTCGGCCCGTTCCACACCTGGACGCCGGACGTCTACCAGGGCGCCCCGACGCCGGTGACGGGCTTCATGGCCGCGTGCACGAAGGTCGCGGCGTTCGGCGCGATCCTGCGCGTGCTGTCCGTCGCGTTCTCCTCGACCAGCTGGGAGTGGCGCGGCGTGCTGTGGGCCGTGGCGATCATCTCGATGGCGATCGGCGCGATCCTCGGGCTCACGCAGACCGACGTGAAGCGCATGATCGCGTACTCCTCGATCGCCCACGCGGGCTTCCTGCTCGTCGGCGCGATCGCGATGACCGAAGACGGCCTGTCGAGCACGCTGTTCTACCTGCTCGCCTACGGCTTCACCACGCTGGCGGCGTTCGGCGTGATCAGCCTCGTGCGGGACGGCAGCGGGGAGGCCACGCACCTGTCGGCGTGGGCGGGCCTGGCGAAGCGCTCGCCGGTGCTCGCGGGCGTGTTCACGTTCCTCCTGCTGGCTCTCGCCGGTATCCCGCTGACGAGCGGCTTCGTGGGCAAGTTCGTGGTGTTCTCCGCGGCGCTGTCCGACGGCATGGCCCCGCTGGTGGTGGTCGCCCTGGTGTTCAGCGCGGTGGCGGCGTTCTTCTACCTGCGCGTGATCGTGCTGATGTACTTCTCCGAGCCGGCCGCCGACGGCCCGACGGTCGCCATCCCGGGCGGCTTCACCACGGCGGCCATCACGCTCGGCGTGGTGGTCACGCTGGTGCTGGGCCTGGTGCCGACCTTCGCCTTGAACTGGGCGGCTTCAGGCGGCTTCGCTGGGTAGTCGGCCTCGGCTTCGCCGAGGCGGCGAGATCGCCTTTGAGCCGGCTTCTTCCTCACGATGTGCTCGACCCCGGGGGGCCCGAACACATCGTGAGGAAAAAAACCGGCGCGATCTCGTGGGGTGGTCAGTAGGTGAGGGAGGCTGTTGCGGAGGATTTCGCGGCAGCCTTCGTCGTGTCCGGCCGATAAGCTCAGGGCATGGTCATCGAGCGAGTGCGGATCACGGACGTGCTGGGGTTCCGCGGTCCGCGCACGGTGGACCTGCGGCTGCCCGGACCGGGCTGGATCGTGCTCGCCGGGCGCAACGGGTCGGGCAAGACGACGTTCCTGCGCGCGCTGGCGCAGGCGATCGTGCGGCCGCCGTTCGCCGACGATCTGGTCGGTGAGGACAGCTCGATCGACGTCGAGGTGGTGGGCGAGGGGCCTGCGTTCTGCGCCGGCTACGGTCCGTTCCGGCGGCTGGCCGGGGGCGCGCCGGAGGCGCAGTCCCTGATGCGCGGCGAGTTCGCGCGCGTGGCGAGCCTGTTCAGCGAGGACGCGTCGCTGGCCGAGGGCGTCGCGTGGCTGATCAACCAGCACCTGCGCGCGCTGGAGGGCAAGGCGGGTGCGCGGGAGCTGAAGGATTCCGTGCTGGGCCTGCTCGGCGACGGCTTGCTGCCCGACGGCTACCGCGTGCGCGACGTCGACTCCGACGGCCTGTGGGTGTCCTACCGCGGCGACCGCTTCCCGCTGCGCGAGATGAGCGACGGGTACCGCACCGTCACGGCTCTGGTCGTCGACCTCGTGCGGCAGCTCGCGGAGGCCGGGCTCGGGGTGGACGCGCCGGGTGTGGTGCTGATCGACGAGGTCGACGCGCACCTGCACGTGTCGTGGCAGAAGCGGATCGGGCCGTGGCTCAAGGCGCACTTCCCGCGGATCCAGTTCGTGGTGAGCACGCACAGCCCGTACGTGTGCCAGGCGGCCGACCCGGGCGGGCTGATCCGGCTGCCAGGGCCGGACGAGCAGGAGCCGCCGCGGGTGGTGTCCGACGAGCTGTACCGGCGCGTGGTCTACGGCAGCGGTGACGACGCCGTGCTGTCGGACCTGTTCGGGCTGGACAGCCCCTACTCACCGCGGGCCGTCGAGCTGCGCGAGCACCTGGCGGAGCTGGAGCTGCTCGTAGCGACGGGCCAGGCCGACGCCGCCGGCGTGCGTGAGTGGGAGCAGCTGCGCCGGCGGCTGAGCAGCTCGCCGCCCAGCCGGGTCGAGGACGTGACGCGGAACTTCGACGAGCGGTGATCGCGCTGCGCCGCGTGGCGCTGCCTGCCTCGGTGTCTTCGGAGCTCTTGCGGTTGACGGCGCGTATCCCGCACGGGGACACGAAAACCGCGCGTCGCTTGTGGACTTCCGCCCGCGGGGCCAGGCGGGCGATCCGCGCCCAGCTCGGCGTGATGGCCTCGGGCCGCGGCTACTGCATGTACTGCGGCGACGGCCTCGGGTCCACTGTGGACCACTTCGAACCGGTGGCCCGCAACCCGCGCCGGGCGTTCGACTGGCTGAACCACTTGCTGGCGTGCGAGTTCTGCAACAGCCACCACAAGCGCGACCGGTTCCCGGTCGACAACGCCGGGGAGCCGCTACTCATCGACCCCACCGTCGACGACCCGCTGGACCACCTGTTCCTCGTGCTGTCCATCGGCACCTACCGCGCACTGACCGACAAGGGCCGCGCGACGATCGAGGTGTGCGGCCTGAACCGGCCCCTGCTGGAACGCGGGCGCGCCGCCGCGGTGGAACAGGTGGCGGCCCTGGTGACGCACTGGTGGCTCGGTTCCGCGGACGCCCGCCGCCGCGCCGTGTGGACCCTGCAGGACCAACCCCACGCCGACGTGCTGCACGCGATGCTGCGCCAGGCCTCGCTGCCGGGCGCTTCGCGGGTGCTGGACCCCGACCTGCTTCCGCTGCTTCAGGATCCGGCCCTGCGCACCGCCCTGCAGACGTGAAACCGCCGACGCGCCCCGAGCGACCCGCGCCGGCTTCTGGTCCGCACGACGCCGCTGAGGTACAGGCCTCTGCCCACCCGGCAAGGCCGCGCCGGCTCGTGGCCCGGCGCGGCCGCTGAGATGGCAGCGCTGCTGCGCCACTCCGAAGGTCGCGCTGGTTTTTATTGCGCGTGGCGCTGTCGACGTGGCAAGGCCCCTGAACCACCCCCGCGAGGCCGCGCCCGCATTTGGTCCGCGTGATCTTGCCGAGGTGGCAGGGCCACTCAACCACTCCGCCAGATCGCGCCGGCTTCTGGATCACGTGGCGCTGTTGAGGTGGCCGGGCCGCTGAGCCACTCCAGGGTCGTATCGGTTTCTGGCGTGTGTGACGCTGTTTGAGGTGACAGCGCGCTGAGCGACTTCGCCAGGTCGTGCCGGTTTTTGGTCCGCGTGGCGCTGGTGAGGTGGCGATGTTGCTGAACGACCACGGTGAGGCCGTGCCCGCTTGTGGTTTGTGTGCTTTTGTTGAGGTGGTAGTGCCCTTAAGCGACTTCGCCGAGTCGCGCCGATTTCTGCCCGCGTGACGCTGTTGAGGCGGCAGCGCCGCTGAGCCACTCCAGGGTCGTATCGGTTTCTGGCGTGCGTGACGCTGTTGAGGTGGCAGCGGCGCTGAGTTACTTCGCCGAATCGCGCGGTTTTTTAGTTCCGCGTGGCGCTGTTGAGGTGACGAGACTGCTGAACCACACGGCGAGGCCGTGCCCGCTTGTGGCTCGCGTGCTTTTGTTGAGGCGACAGCGGCGCTGAGTTACTTCGCCGAGTCGCGCCGGTTTCTGGCCGGCGTGGCGCCGGCGAGAAAGCCGGTGCGCCACCCCGCGAGGCCTTGTCGTTTCTGGACCGCGCGACGCTGCCCGGCCCTCGGCCGAGCTGGCGCCGTTGCTGCAGGGTCCGGCCTTGCGGCTGCCCTGCTGACGGGCAAAGGGCTGAACCACCCCGCGAAATCGCGCCGGTTTTTCCGCACGATGTGTTCGGCCCCCAGCCCGAACACATCGTGCGGAAGAAGCCGGCTCAAAGGCGATCTCGCCGCCTCGGCGAAGCCGAGGCAAAACTACACAGGGGAGCACGAAGTGCGACCGACGGTGACAGCGCCGGTGATCCCGGATGCCGGCGCGAAGTCGATGCGCAGCATGGTGAGGCTGATGCTGCCGTCGCCGGGGAGGGTCTGGGTGTTGAAGACCGCGTTGGCCAGCACGGTGCCGTTGGCTTTGGTGATGGGCTTGGTGTAGTTCGCCGGCATCGGTGACGGCAGGCCGGTGATGCCCGCGAGGCCGCTGAACGTCCAGTTCGCGTTCGTCTGCCGCTGCGCCGCGTCGCACGTGACGGTGTAGCTCGCCAGGCGGATGCGCGGCCCGCCGGCGCTCACGAGGGCCGAGAGCTCGAAATTCTTCCCGGTGGCCGTCGATTTGGTGGTGGTCGTGTCGTTGTCCGGATCCACGACGGTGGTCGTGCACGACGACGTCCCGCCGCCGAACGTGAGCCCCGGCTTGGTCACGGACTCCGCCGACGCGCTCGTCGGCCCCTCCACCGCGCACGGTGCCAGCGTCGGCACCGTCACCGTGGTCGCGCCCTTGGTGAAACTCGCTTCACCGAGGTCCGCCACCCCGGCCGGCGTGTCCGCGTGCGCCATCCCGCCCGTGACCACGCCCCCGGCCACCACGACCGCCGCGACGAGCCCCGCCCGCCTGCTGTTCCTGCGCATACTTGTCCTCCGCTGTGCCGTTCTCTCGACCGCGCCGCTCTCCCCGCTGCCCGGAGCGCGCCGGTGATCTCCCACTGAGTGAATATCCGCGCGCCCGTTTCGCCCGTTGCGCTGCTGAGCGTCGATCACCCGTCCGTGCGGGTGGTTCAACCCGTTCGTGGTTCCCGAGGTGTCCGGGTCGGTGGGAGAACGTCCGTCGGCGCCCGATGTCATGTTCGTCACCGTTTCCCCTGGACAGCGGTTAAACGGCGGCCCAGGGGTAGCCACTACTCTGAAGACCGGAAACCTGCCGGCGCATGAGAGAGCGGAGCCGACGTGTCTGTGTCTTCACCACCCCCGGGGGCGGGAGCCGCCGCTGCGCGGGATGGCGCTGCGCGGGATGGCGCTGTCGAGGACCTGCGCGCGACCGTCGGGCTGCAGATCGAGGACGAGGAGCTGCTGCGGGCGGTTGCCGGGGGGCTGGCGGACGTCGAGGCGATGCTGCGGGACGTCGTGAAGAGCGATGTGCAGGCGGTGCACGACGCGGCGTTGCACCTGGTCGAGGCGGGGGGCAAACGTTTCCGTCCCCTGTTCACGCTGCTGTCGGCGCAGTTCGGGCCCAAGCAGGGAGAGCACGTGCTCATCGCGGCCGCCGCGGTGGAGCTGGTGCACCTGGCGACGCTGTACCACGACGACGTGATGGACGAGGCGACCATGCGGCGCGGCGCGGAGAGCGTCAACGCGCGCTGGGACAACACCGTCGCGATCCTGACCGGCGACTTCCTCTTCGCCCACGCCTCCCGCCTGGTCGCAGACCTCGGCACCGACGCGGCGCGCATCATCGCCGAGACGTTCGGCGAGCTCGTGACCGGGCAGATGCGCGAGACGGTCGGCCCGGGCCCCGGCGACGACCCCGTCGAGCATTACCTCACGGTCATCGCGCAGAAGACCGGCTCGCTGATCGCGACGTCCGGGCGGTTCGGCGGCATGATGTCCGGCGCGCCCGAGGAGTACATCCAGGCGCTGTGCCGCTTCGGGGAGCTCATCGGCACGGCGTTCCAGATCTCGGACGACATCATCGACATCGCGTCGCCCTCCGACGAGCTGGGCAAGGTGCAGGGCACGGACCTGCGCGAAGGCGTCCGCACGCTGCCCATGCTGTACGCGCTGGCCGACCCGGCCACCGACCCGCGGCTCGTGGAGCTGCTCGCCGGCCCCATCACCGAGGACGCTCTGGTCGAGGAGGCCCTCGAGCTCTTGCGAAGTTCTCACGGACTCGAACGCGCGCGCGTCACCCTTTCCGACTACGCTTCGCGAGCACGTGCCGAGCTCGCAGCGCTGCCCGCTTCCCCCGCGCGCGATGCCTGCGAGTCGGTCGCCGACTACCTGGTCGCGCGAACGCACTAAAAGGGGCAGGAAAGATGTCCATTTTCGGACAGGTCTGGCTGTGGAGTCTGCTGGCTTTCTTCGTCGGTGCGCTCGTGGCCTGGTTGGTCCTCGTGTTGCCGGCGCGCAAGCGGGTCCGCGAGCTGGAGGAAGCGCTGGCCGCGGCGCACGCCGAGAACGCGCGCACGCCGGCCAACGCGGCGGCGCTGGCCGCGACCGGCACCGCGGTGCCGGCGCCGGTCACACCGGAGTTCTCGGGGTCCGAGACGACTTCGGTGTCTTCGGTGTCCTCGGTGTCTTCGGACGACCACGACTTCGCCGAGCCGGATCTCACCCCGTCGTGGGCCCGCGACGAGCGTGAGCACGCCCCGACCGAGCTGATCAGCGCGACGCCGTCGCCCGGGTTCGAGCCCGAGGCCGAGTACGAGGCGGAGTACCGGACGGCACCGGACCCGGAGCCCGTCGCCGACGACTTCGAGCCGGCCGCCGCGCCGTCCTCCGTGGACAGTGGCGCCGCGTACCGCGCGGCCGCGACCGAATACCTGAACCCCGTCGCCCGCGATTCCGGCAGTGGTTACCACGCCGCGCCGGAGCCCGCGTTCGAACCGGACGAAGAGGACCACGGCAGCGGCTACCACCGTGCGCCGGAGCCGGCGTCGATCGAAAGCAAGCTCGAGCCCGAGGCGTCCTTCGGCGCTACCGGCGAACCGGTGTCGCTGTTCCAGAAGCCCGCGGCCGCCCCGGAACCGGAGGCCCGGCCGGAAACGGCCGAATCGGACTGGTTCACCAAGGAGCGCTCACCCTTCGAAGAACCCGGCGACCACGAAGGAACCGGCGACTACCTCGAAGAGCACGAGGCCACCGAGCACCTCACGCCCACCTCGCCGCCGGGCGCCGCGGCGGAGTCCGTCGGGTCCACGGAGTCTGTGGAGTCCACAGAGGACTCAGTCGAGGACTCGCTGGAGCCGGGGGCCCTGCCCAAGCGCCAGCCGCGCGAATCCCCGCGAGGCGGGTTCGAGCCTCCGCGGCCGATCGAGCCGTCGATGCGTTCGGTCGAACGCCGCGACCCGGAGCTCACCGGTGCCCAAAGTGGATCGTTGTTCGAGCCGTCGGTGCAACCCAACCAGGTCGCCGCCGCCATGGCGGCGCCCGAACCCCCGCCGGCCCGCCAGACTCCCGAAGACTCCGTACCGCCCGGCCCGTTCGGCCCGGGCTCCGCGATGCCCCGTCCGGGCGGCGGCCGCCCCTCCGACGCCTTTACGGTCAAAGCGAGCGTCACCGCGCTGCGCTACTGCACCGACGAGTCGCCCCAATTCCCGCGCATGGTGGCCGAAGTCTGGTTCCGCACACCGGCCGACGCGGAACGCGTCGGCTTCCGGCCGCTTCTCTGATTGCCTGCGGCTTCGCCGGGGCAATCAGAGAAGCTGTGTTGTCTGCCCCGGCTCCGCCGAGGCGGCGCGATCTCGCGGTGTGGTGACCCTTGTGCGAAGCTGGCTTTCCATGGCTGGTGGAATTTGTTGTGGGTGGCCGAAGTGTGGCCGGGCGGTAGGTTGTCTTGTCCGCCAAGGGATCCTGCGGGGCCCGTGTCCCGGAGTTCGGCCGGCGGGTTTGTGCTTGGCGTGGGGGTCGGGCGCATCGTGGGGAGGAAGCCGGCGGGATCTCGCGGTGTGGTGACCCTTGTGCGGAGCTGGCTATCCATAGCTGATGGAATTTGTTGTGGGTGGCCGAAGTGTGGCCGGGCGGTAGGTTGTCTTGTCCGCCAAGGGATCCTGCGGGGCCCGTGTCCTGGAGTTCGGCCGGTCGGTTGCGGCGTCATCGCAACCGTGTCGGTGGAGCCGGGGTCGCACACGAAAACGGCCTCCTCGCGCGGCGAGGAGGCCGTTCCGGAACAAGAACCGTTAAGCAACAGTCCAGGTGTCTTTGCCGCGCAGGAGGGCCTGGAGGTCGGGCGTGCGGGCGGCGCGGGCTTCGTCCACCTGGGCGCGTGCGGCGTCGTCGTAGGTGGGGCGTTCGACGGAGCGTAGGATGCCCGTGGGGACGTGGTTGAGGTTCTGGTCGCCGAGGCGGGAGAGCGCGAAGGCGTAGGCCGTGTCGGGGATCGACGGGTCGTGGACGACGAGGTTGTCCTCGCCGATGTCGGTGACCTTGGCGACCTCCAGGCCGCCCCAGCCGCTGCGGGTGACGCCGAGCTCGCCCTCCGGGCCGAAGCGGATGGGCTCGCCGGAGCGCAGCGGGATGAGGCGCGTCGCGGCCTCGTCCTTGTCCTTCAGCACGTCGAACGCGCCGTCGTTGAAGATGGGGCAGTTCTGGTAGATCTCGACGACGGCGGAGCCGCGGTGGCGGGCCGCCGCCTCGAGCACCTCGGTGAGGCCCTTGCGGTCGGAGTCCAGCGCGCGGCCCACGAACGACGCTTCGGCGCCGATGGCCAGCGACAGCGGGTTGAACGGTGTGTCCACCGAACCCATCGGGGTCGACTTGGTGACCATGCCCTGGCCCGACGTCGGCGAGTACTGGCCCTTCGTGAGGCCGTAGATCCGGTTGTTGAACAGCAGGATCTTGATGTTCACGTTGCGGCGCAGCGCGTGGATCAGGTGGTTGCCGCCGATGGACAGCGCGTCGCCGTCGCCGGTGACGACCCACACCGACAGGTCCGGGCGCGTGGTCGCGAGCCCGGTCGCGATCGACGGCGCGCGGCCGTGGATCGAGTGCATGCCGTAGGTGTTGAGGTAGTACGGGAAGCGCGACGAGCAGCCGATGCCCGAGATGAACACGATGTTTTCGCGCTTGAGGCCCAGCGTCGGCAGGAACGACTGCACGGCGTTGAGCACCACGTAGTCACCGCAGCCGGGGCACCAGCGCACTTCCTGGTCGGACTTGTAGTCCTTGGCCTTCTGCGGTTCGTCGGTGGTGGGGACCAGGTCCAGACCACCGAGCTGCGGCAGTCCGAGGTCGATGGCGGTCACTTGACGCCCTCCGGGATGGTGCTGGTGATGATGTCGGCGAACACGTTCTGCAGCTCCTCGGCCTTGAACGGCAGCCCCGCGACCTTGGTGTGCGAGTGCACGTCCACCAGGAACTTCGCCCGCAGCAGCAGCGCGAGCTGGCCCAGGTTCATCTCCGGGACCACGACCTTGTCGTAGGACCGCAGCACGTCACCGAGGTTGCGCGGCAGCGGGTTCAGGTGCCGCAGGTGCGCCTGCGCGATCGGCAGGCCGAGCTTGCGCACGCGCCGGCACGCCGCGCCGATCGGACCGTACGAGGAGCCCCAGCCGAGCGCCAGCACGCGGGCCTTGCCGCCGGACGGGTCGTCGACCACCACGTCGGGCACGTCGATGCCGTCGACCTTCGCCTGGCGCAGCCGCACCATCTTGTCGTGGTTGTCGGGGTCGTAGGAGATGTGCCCCGTCCGGTCGGCCTTCTCCAGCCCGCCGATGCGGTGCTGCAGGCCGGGCGTGCCCGGTACGGCCCACTCGCGCGCCAGCGTCTCGGGGTCGCGCACGTAGGGCCAGAATTCGCCGGAGCCGGCAGAAGCACCGTCGGAGTTGGGTTTCTTCGCGAACTCGACCCGCAGGTCGGGCAGGTTCGCGACGTCCGGGACCAGCCACGGCTCGGAGCCGTTGGCGATCGCGCCGTCGGACAGCAGCAGCACCGGCGTGCGGTACTTCAGCGCGATCCGCGTGGCCTCCAGTGCCGCGTCGAAGCAGTCGGCGGGCGAGAGCGGCGCGATGATCGGCACGGGCGATTCGCCGTTGCGGCCGAACATCGCCTGCAGCAGGTCGGCCTGCTCCGTTTTGGTGGGCAGGCCCGTTGACGGGCCGCCGCGCTGCACGTCGATGACCACGAGCGGCAGCTCCGTCATCACGCCCAGGCCGATGGTCTCCGACTTGAGCGCGATGCCCGGGCCCGAGGTCGAGGTGACGCCCAGCGCGCCGCCGTAGGAGGCGCCCAGCGCCGCGCCGATGCCGGCGATCTCGTCCTCGGCCTGAAAGGTGATGACGCCGAAGTTCTTGTGCTTGGACAGCTCGTGGAGCACGTCCGACGCCGGCGTGATCGGGTAGGTGCCGAGCAGCACCGGGAGCCCGGACTGCTGGCCGGCCGCGACGATCCCATACGCGAGCGCGGTGTTGCCGGTGATCTGCCGGTAGGTGCCCTTGTCGAGCTTCGCGGGCGCGACCTCGAACGTCGTCGCGAACGATTCGGTGGTCTCGCCGTAGTTCCAGCCGGCGCGGAAGGCCAGGATGTTGGCCTCGGCGATGTCCGGCTTCTTCGCGAACTTCTCCTTAAGGAACCGCTCGGTGCCCTCGGTCGGCCGGTGGTACATCCACGACAGCAGACCCAGCGCGAACATGTTCTTGCACCGCTCGGCGTCCTTCTTGCCGAGGCCGGTGTCGGCCAGCGCGCCCTGCGTCAGGGTCGACATGGCGACGCGGTGGATCTGGAACGCCGAGAGCGTGTCGTCGTCGAGCGGGTCGTTGTCGTACCCGACCTTCACGAGGTTGCGCTTGGTGAACTCGTCGGTGTTGAGGATGATCGTGCCGCCGTGTGGCACGTCGCGCAGGTTCGCCTTGAGCGCGGCCGGGTTCATCGCCACCAGGACGTCCGGCCGGTCGCCCGGCGTGAGGATGTCGTAGTCCGCGAAGTGCACCTGGAACGACGAGACGCCGGGGATCGTGCCCTGCGGGGCCCGGATCTCGGCCGGGAAGTTCGGCATCGTCGACAGGTCGTTGCCGAAGGCCGCGGCCTCCGAGGTGAACCGGTCGCCGGTCAGCTGCATACCGTCGCCTGAGTCACCGGCGAACCGGATGACCACCCGGTCCAGTTTGCTGACTTCGGTGGACCTCGAGTTGGTCAAGGCGGCGTGGCCGTTGCCGGCCGCTGCGCCCCCAGGACCGCCGTTCGAACTCGTGCTCATGGGTCAGGGAATCCCTCTCTCCCGACGTGCTGCGACCCCGGGTCGGCCCCCGGGGAAAACGCCCGCCCGGCGATGTCGGCTGGATCACCAGGCCACTCCCGAGGTTACTCGTCGGGGACTCGGGAGTTGCCGAAGTGTGGGGTACCCGGACTCCGAAACTGCTCGGCGCGGTGGCGGACCGGGCGGTTTGTGTTACCTGTAACCGATGGTAACGGTATTTCCAGGCGAACCGGAGTGACGCGCGTCTCCCACTGTTGGTGTAAACCGGCCGGGTCGGGTCCTGGAACGGCCGCGCACAGCACACCGGATGGCCCGGCGCTGCACAAATTTCCCGGGATGTGGGAACAATTCGAAGGGGGACCCGGCCGATCGGAGTTCCGATGAGCGCCAAGGGCCGGTTCAGGACTGCGGATTCGGCGGCCGTTCCAACAAGCGGGACAGTACGACGGTCGACACGGTCCGGTCGACGATCTCGAGTCCGCGCAGCCGCTCGAGCGCCGTCTCGAGGTGGTGGATGTCGGCGGCGCGGAGGTGGACGATCGCGTCCGCCGCTCCGGAGACGGTGTATGCGGCGACGACCTCCGGCAGTGGTTCAAGCCGCGCGCGGATGCGCCCGGGCGCCACGTTGCCCTGGCAGTGGACCTCGACGAACGCCTCGGTGCCCCAGCCGAGCGCTTCGGGGTCGACCACAGCCGTGAAGCCGCGCAGTACGCCCGTTTCCAACAGCCGGTCGACTCGGCGTTTGACCGCCGGAGCGGACAGTCCGACAACTTTCCCGATCTCCGCGTAGCTGGAGCGCGCGTTCGCCACCAGGCAGGAAACGATTCGCTGGTCGATGGTGTTCACACGCAATGTTTAGCAGGTATGTGCGCAGCGAACAGCGATTGATTGCGAATTGGGCCGAACTTACTCTGCACTCATGCAGGCAGAGTCTGTGCAGCGCGTGCCCACCACCCGCCGTTATCTGATGTGCCCGCCGCGGTTCTTCGCGGTGGACTACGTGATCAACCCCTGGATGGACCCGACCCAGCCGGTCAGCGCCGACGTCGCCGTGGCGCAGTGGACCGAGCTGCGCGACACCTACCGCCGCCTCGGTCACACGGTCGAGGAGATCGAGCCGCAGCCGGGGCTGCCGGACATGGTGTTCGCCGCGAACTCGGGCACGGTCGTCGACGGGCGCGTGCTCGGCTCGCGTTTCCGGGCACCACAGCGCGCGGCCGAGGCCGAGCACTTCCGCCGCTGGTTCGTCGAGCACGGCTACCGCGACCTCACGATGCCGGAGCGGATCAACGAAGCCGAGGGCGACTTCGCCTGGACGGGCAAGCTGCTGCTCGCCGGCACCGGTTTCCGCACCGACCCCGCCGCGCACGCGGAGGCGCAGGAGGTGCTCGGCGTGCCCGTGGTGTCGCTGAACCTGGTCGACCCGCGCTACTACCACCTCGACACGGCGCTGTTCGTGCTCACCGAGGCCGACGCCGACACCGACACCGCGCCGGCCCAGGTCGCGTACTACCCGGCGGCCTTCTCGCCCGGCTCCCAGCGCGTGCTGCGCCGGCTGTTCCCCGACGCGGTGATCGCCACGGCGGCCGACGCCGAGTGCTTCGGGCTGAACGGGGTGTCCGACGGGCGCAACGTCGTGCTGCCGCTGGAGGCCACCGGGCTCGGTGCGCAGCTGGTCGCCCGCGGCTACGAACCCGTCTACCTCGATGTTTCCGAATTGCGGAAGGCCGGCGGCGGCCCGAAGTGCTGCACTTTGGAGATCCGGAAATAACTTTGTGTAGATAGTGTAACTACTCCATTTGCCCCATCGATTAATCGGAACACAGGAGGTCCAGCGGTCCGAACCGGGACGAGGTGTGATGGTCAACTTCGCGGTGCACGGCATCGGCAGACCCCAGCGAGCACTCGACCCGGGGGAGGACGAACGCTGGATCACCGTCGACCAGTTCGAGACGCTGCTGGACCTGGTGGGGTCACGCCCGGACGTGCGGCTGACCTTCGACGACGGCAACTCGTCCGACGTCGAGGTCGCGCTGCCGCGACTGGTGGCACGGGGGCTTCGGGGCGAGTTCTTCCCACTGGCCGGCCGCGTCGGGTCACGCGGGTTCGTCGACCGTTCCGGCCTGCGCGACCTGGTGGCAGCCGGCATGGACGTCGGCTCGCACGGCTGGGACCGGTTCGGTGCCGAACGGTTCTTCGAAGAGCGCGTGCTACGCCGGGAGCTGGACGTGGCGCCGCGGGTGCTGGGGGAGCTGAGCGGTCGCCCGGTGTGCCGGTACGCACTGCCCCAGGGGCGGGTGGACCGGCGGGTGCTCGGGCGGTTGAAGGCGGCCGGCGCGACGCGGGTGTATACGGGCGAGCGCGGGTCAGGGCGCGGGGGCGAGTGGCTGCAGCACCGCGTGGAGGTGCGGCACGACTTCGATGAGGCTTGGGCCGAACACGTGCTCGCCGGCAAGAAGCGCCGACGCTGGTTCCTCGGCGAGTTCTCGACCTTCTAGGCCCACCGGCACAACGTGCAACGCCCCGCAACCCACCGCCAGACCATCCGCCAACCCGACGGACGCCTACCTGCGAATCCGCCGCCAAACCACCCACCGAGGATGCGCCCAGCCCCACCCGGCACCTCGATCCGAAGCTTCAGTACGGCCGTAGTCACACTTGAGCTTCGGGGTGCATACGCCGCGCGACACGCCCCTGCGCAGGACCGCATCAGCACCTCGGCGCAACGCAACACGCACCGCCAGAACCTCCACGACGTGCCGCTGTTCGGGACCCCAATTCCCCCCTTCCGTAACCAGTTCCCCAGACCACCTGCAGATTCGTGACCTTCCCTACCCGGTGGGAAAACCACTGACTCGAGAAAGTTGTCACGCACCGCATCGAGGTGCATCCTGTGCGCTACGCCGCAACTGTAAGGAAACTTTCCTAACTAACAGGGAGCCTCTATGAGGAAGCTGCTCCTGTTCGCGACCATGGCGATCGCCGCTACGGTCTTGCCGGCAGCGGCAGCAGCAGCGTCAGCCGAGAACCCGGCACGGACCGCGGTTCAGGCGCAACCGGCGGCCGGGCCGTCCGCGGCGCAGCTGCTGGCGAAGATGACCAGCTGCAAGCAGATCTCGAACGGCAAGTACAAGACCGACGAGGACGCCGGCTCGAAGACCGTCGCAGTGTGCGACGCGAACGGGGCGGTGTTCTGGAAGGCCGACATGGACATCGACTGCGACGGGCAGCGGACGTCGCAGTGCAACGAGGACACCGACTGCTGCTTCCAGGACGACACGGCGTTCCACCAGAGTGACGGGCGGCCGCTGAACGCCGCGGCGTTGCCGTACATCGTGGTGCCGAGTTCGAGCAGCGCGTGGAACTACGGGTCGTCCGGGCTCAAGGGCGGTGGGAGCTGCGCGGTGATCTACAACGGGAAAATCGAGTACACCGTGATCGGGGATACCGGGCCGACGGGGATCATCGGCGAAGCGTCGTACGCGACGGCCAAGGACCTCGGCATCAACCCGGACCCCTCGAACGGCGGTGCGGACTCCGGCGTGACCTACCTCTGCTTCAAGAACTCCAAGGTTTCGCCGATCGAGAACCACGGCTCGGCCACCAGTACGGGGGAGGACCTCGCGAGCCGGTTCGTGAGCAACAACTGAAATCAGCCTGATCGACCCATCCGAACCGCCGGGGAAGTATTCGCACGCTTCCCCGGCGCTTCGTCGATTCTTGCCCGAAACGCCGCTACCGCAACGGAAAGAGCTGTCGCCGGACCGACAAGAAGCCGAAAAAGCGCGAAATCGATACGCGAATCCGGTTGCCATTCACCGAATGGTCTGAACGGGTAACGAACGGCCGCCGCGCGCCGACCAACCGGTCAGCGAATGCGGGCGGAGGTTCAAGCGTGAGGATCAGTGTCTTCGGGCTGGGGTACGTGGGGTGCGTGTCCGCGGCCTGCCTGGCGGGGCGCGGGCACGAGGTCGTCGGGGTCGACGTGAACCCCGTGAAGGTCGACCTGGTGACGCGCGGCAACGCGCCGGTGGTCGAGGAGCGCATCGGTGAGCTGACGGCCGAGGTGGTGGCGTCCGGGGCGCTGCGCGCGACGACCGATGTGGCCGAGGCGGTGGCGGCGACGGACGTGTCGCTGGTGTGCGTGGGCACGCCTTCGGCGCCCAACGGCAGCCTGTCCACCGAGTACCTCGAGCGCGTCGCCGAACAAATCGGCGAAGTCTTGGCGCACAAAGGAACCCGGCACACGGTGGTGTTCCGCAGCACGATGCTGCCGGGCACGTGCCTCGATCTGCTCGTGCCGATCCTGGAGAAGGCCGGCGGCCGCACGGCGGGCGTCGACTTCGGGGTGGCGGTGAACCCCGAGTTCCTGCGCGAGGGCACGAGCGTGCGTGACTTCTACGACCCGCCGAAGACCGTCATCGGCGAGCTCGACCCGGCCAGTGGCGACATCGTCGCGGCGCTGTACGAGGGGCTGCCCGGCAACGTCTTCCGCGTGCCGATCCCGGTCGCGGAGATGACCAAGTACGCCGACAACGCCTTCCACGGCTTGAAGATCGGCTTCGCCAACGAGCTCGGCGCCATCTGCCGCGCGCTGGGGCTCGACTCGCACAAGGTGATGGACGTCTTCCTCGCCGACCGCAAGCTCAACGTCAGCCCCGCGTACCTGCGCCCGGGCTTCGCGTTCGGCGGTTCGTGCCTGCCGAAGGACCTGCGCGGGCTGGTCTACGCCGCGCGCCGCGCCGACGTGTCGGTGCCGATCCTCGCGCACGTGCTGCCGTCGAACTCCGACCACCTGCAGCGCGCGTTCGACCTCGTCGCGCGCACCGGCAAGCGCAAGGTCGGCCTGTTCGGCCTGTCGTTCAAGCCGGGCACCGACGACCTGCGCGAGAGCCCGCTCGTGGAACTCGCCGAACGGCTGCTGGGCAAGGGTTACGACCTCAAGATCTACGACGCGAACGTGAGCCTGTCGCGCCTGATGGGTGCCAACCGCGAGTACATCGAGAGCCGGCTGCCGCACCTGGGCCAGCTGCTCGCGGGGTCGGTCGAGGAGGTGCTGGCGCACGCCGACGTGTGCCTCGTCGGCACCGCCGACCCGGCCGTGCTCGCGGCCCTGCCCCACGGCGGCGAGCAGACGCTCGTCGACCTCGTCCGCCTCCCCGACGCCGAGGCGCGCCGGGCCGAAGAGGGATACGTCGGTCTTGCCTGGTGACAAGAAGAAAGCGCTGATCCTCGTCGAGAACCTCTCGGTGCCGTTCGACCGCCGCGTGTGGCAGGAGTGCCAGACGCTGCGCGACGCCGGCTGGGAGGTGCACGTGATCTGCCCGCGGGGCACGAAACGCGACACCGAACCCGAGGCCGTGGTCGACGAGGTGCACATCCACCGTTACCCGCTGAAGGCGGCGACCGGTGGGCCCGCGGGGTACCTGCAGGAGTACGGCTCGGCGCTGTGGCACACGTTCCGGCTCGCCCGCAAGGTCGGCCGCGTCGACGTGGTGCACGCCTGCAACCCGCCGGACCTGCTATTCCTCGTCGCGCGCATGCTCAAGCGCCAGGGCGCGAAGTTCATCTTCGACCAGCACGACCTCGTGCCGGAGCTGTACCTCTCGCGCTTCGACCGCGGCCAGGACCTGCTCTACCGCGGCGTCTGCGCGCTGGAGCGCTCGACCTACCGCGCGGCCGACGTCGTGATCGCCACCAACGAGAGCTACCGCCAGGTCGCCCTCATCCGCGGCGGCAAGCGCCCCGAGGACGTGTTCGTGGTCCGCAGCGCGCCCGTGGTCGAGCGGTTCCACGAGGTGCCCGTGGAACCCGAGCTCAAGCGCGGCAAACCGCACCTGCTCTGCTACCTCGGCGTGATGGGGCCGCAGGACGGCGTGGACTACGCGCTGCGTGCGCTGGCTTCTCTGCGCGACGAGATCGGCTGCACCGACTGGCACGCGGTGTTCGTCGGCGCGGGCGACACGTTCGACGACGTGGTCGCCCTGTCGAAGGAATTGGGCCTGGCCGACCAGGTCGAGTTCACCGGCCGCGTGTCGGACGCCGACCTGTTGCGCTACCTGTCCGCGGCCGACGTGTGCCTGTCGCCGGACCCGCTCAACCCGCTCAACGACGTGTCGACGATGAACAAGGTCATGGAGTACATGGCCATGGGCAAACCGATGGTGTCGTTCGAACTGCGCGAAGCCCGGGTTTCCGCGGGCGACGCGGCGCTCTACGCGCCGGCCAACGACGTCACCGAGTTCGCCAAGCTCGTGGCCGTGCTGCTCGACGACCCGGAGCAGCGCGCCCGCATGGGGGCGCTGGGGAAGGCGCGCGTCAGCGGCCCGCTGGCCTGGGAGAACTCACAGCAGGCGCTGCTCGCCGCGTACGTTCGCGCGATCCACTGACTCCGGACGGTTGATCGCGGTTTGAACAAGCTTCCTGCGTTCGGTGTAACCAACGCGTCGAGCACGACGACGGGGTCAGTGACCGGTACGCCACTTCAACTGCCCGATGCGGGAGGGGGACCCCGATCTTGAGTGACGACACGGTACGACTCTCCACGGTGGGGCAGGTCCTGCGGAGGCGCTGGCGAGCGCTGCTGATCCTGGTCGTCGTGGGGGCGGGGGTGGGCGCGGGGGCATCGCTGGTGCTCTCGCCCGGCTACGAGACCACTGCCAGCGTGCTGCTGCAGGGCCCGCGCCAGGCCGACGAACTGCTCACCCAGGCCCAGGTGGCCACCAGCTCCGTGGTGCTCGACCGCGCCGGCGCGGCACTGGGGCTGCGCGAAACCGGCACGGACCTGCAGAAGAAGGTGAGCGCCTCGGTGGCGCAGGGCAACGTCGTCGCGATCACCGCCGACGGCGACAGCCCGCAGCACGCGCAGCAGCTCGCCGACCAAGTCGCGAACGAGTTCGTGAAGTACTCCACGCAGCTGCTCGCCAACTCGGCCGACACGTCGGCGCAGCTGGCCCAGGAGCAGCGGGAGGCGCTGCGCCAGCAGGTGGCGCAGACCAACCAGCGCATCCTCGACCTGTCCCGTTCGGTGCAGGACGGGCAGACGGTCGAGGGCGTGCAGGTCCGCACCGAGCTGCAGGGGCTCCGGACCTCGCTCGAGCAGGCCATGAACAACCTCAACGCCGCCGACGCGGCCACGGGCGCAGGGAACATGGTCGTGATGGGGCCGTCGGAGAAGCCGACGTCGCCCGCGGCACCGACCCTGACGCAGCTCGCCGGGGGTGGCGCGATCCTGTTCTTCCTCATCGGGGTCCTCGGCTACCTGTTCGGTTCGCGCACCGACCGGCGGCTGCGCAGCGAGACGGAGATCGGTTCCGCGCTCGGCGCACCCGTGCTGGCGAGCGTCGACGTGCCGGAGTCCGGCGAGCCCGAGCCGGCCGCCGGGGTCCGCGGTGTGCTGCGCCGGATCACCGGCAGCGACAAGCCGTGGAACCTGCCGGAGGTGCCGGTGTCTGCCGACGACGCGAGCCGCGAGGTGCGCTACCGCCGTGTGTTCGCGCGCCTCGGCGCCGACCGCGACGGCGTGCTGCGGCTGCTCGTGCTCGTCGCCGCCGGTGACGGGGCCGCGAAGCAGGCCGCCGAGCAGTTCGCGAAGGTCGCCCGAGCCGAGCGCGTGCGGGTGCAGCTCACCGTCACCGAGATCGTGGTGGCCGCGGGGGTGCAGCCGACCGTGCCCGACGGCACCGACGGCGTGCTCGTGGTCCTCTCGCTCGGCACCCGCAGCGCGTGGGAGCTCGTGGCGGTCGCGGAGGCTTGCGCCGACGCCGGACACGAAGTGCTGGGCGCGGTGCTGACCCGCCAGGTTCGCGTCACCGGAAAACCGCGCAGAGAACCCGCCGCGGCGGGTCCACCCCAGGTCCCGGTGGACCGTGACGTGATGGCAGGTTCGCCGTGACCACAGACAGGTTTTCCTCACCGCCGCTGATCGACCTGCAGCGGCTCGTGGTCGCCGTGCGCCGGCACCGCCGGCTGTGGCTCGCCTTCGCGCTGCTGGGACTCGTCGTCGGCGGCGCGGTGGCCGTGCTGCTCCCGGCTCCGCCGACCGCCGTCACGAAGGTCATCGTGATCCACCCGGACGACTCACCGACCGACAGCGGCACGCTGATGCGCACCGACGTCGCCGTGCTGCAAACCGCGAAGATCGCTTCGGCTGCGCTGAAGAAGGCCGGCAGCACCGAGTCGACCGAAGACTTCCTGAAGGACTACGCCGGGCTCGGCCTCACCAACAACGTCATGCAGGTGACGGTGAAGGCGAAGTCGCAGACCGACGCGCTGGCCAAGGCGCAGGCGCTCGCCGACGTCTTCATCGCCGACCACGTGCAGCGCAACCAGGCCGCCGCGACCGCGCAGGCGAAGGCGCTGCTCGACCAGCGCACGCAGGCGCAGCAACAGCTCACGCAGGTCGATTCCCAGGCTGCGGCGGAGGCGGACAAGGGCAGCCGGGCCAACGCCGGCACGCTGGAGCAGCTCTACTCGCAGCGCGCCGACCTCGTGTCGAAGATTGCGGATCTGCAGAACCAGGCTCAGCAGGCGGGCATCGGCACACCGCAGGTGGCCGCGGGCACGCAGATCGTCGACGCGCCGGCCATCGTGAAGGTGTCGTTCCTCAAGACCGTCGCCACCAACGGCGCGATCGGCCTGGCGCTGGGACTCGCCCTCGGGCTCGGCCTGGCCATGGTGACGGCGCTCGTGCGCGACCGGCCGGTGCTGCGGCGGGAGCTCTCAGCGCACCTCGGTGCGTCGGTGATCGCACAGCTGCGGTCGAAGCCGCGTGGCCCAGCCCGGCTGTGGGCTCGGTCGCGGCCGGTGATCGACCGCAAGCGCGTGGCCGTGACGCTGGTGCGTGCGGCCCGCTCCGAACGTGGTCCGTTGTCGCTGCTGGAACTCGGCGCGCCGGGGGTGGCCGCGGGGCTCGCCCTGGACATCGCGAAGGAGCTGGCCGAGGACGGTCCCGTGGTCGTCGTCGACGACCTGCCGCACCGCGACGCGGCGAAGCAGCCGGCGATGGGCGACGTGACGGTCGTCGAGGCCGGCGACCCGGCGGCGAAACGCGCGACGCACCTGATCGGCGTCGGCACGGTCGCGCCCGGCACGGCGTGGACGGACCTGGCGTACCTCGGCCGGGAAACGGTGCTGGTCGTGCGCTCGGGCTACGCGAACACGCTGTGGCTGCACACGGTCGCGCGCCAGCTCGCCGACTGCGGCATCCCGGTGCTCGGCGTGGTGCTCGTGGACCCGGACCCCAAGGACCACACCGACGGCACGCTGTGGGACGGCCTGCACACCGCGTTGCGCGGCCGGGCGAGTGTGGTCGCGGCGAAGCAGGCGGCCCAGCCCGCGGCCCAGCCCGCCCTCCAGCCGGCCGCCCGGATCGCCGACGAGAAGCCGGCCGGCGCGACGAACGACAAGGTCCCCGAGCGGCCGCAGAAGTTCGTGGCGCAGGAGCCCGAGAAGCCCATCGACTGGCCGGTCGAGCAGGACAACGAGAAGACGATCGAGAGCTCCGTGGTCAGGCCGGTCAACGCGGTCGAGCCGAAGCGCAACCACCACGAGGCGCCGACTCGCCGGCTGAGCCCGGTGCCGCGCAAGCCCGAAGACCGCACCCCGACGCCGGAGCCGCGCAAGCCGGACCAGCGCCGCCCGGACCAGTCTGCCGATTCGGAACTGCCGACGAGGAACTTCGCGCCCGTCCAATCCGGTCCGGAAAGCTAGAGAGGGCGAACGCACATGTGCGGCATCGCAGGTGCCTACCACTGGCCGGACGGCGGCCCGCTCACCGATCGGCTCACGAAGTGCCTCGCGCACCGCGGGCCGGACGGTTCGGGCCGCTACGACCACCAGGCCGGCGACGGCGAGGTCCACTTCGGACATCGCAGGCTGTCGATCGTCGACCTGTCGGAGACGGGTGCGCAGCCGATGGTGGCCGAGGGGCTCGCGCTGACTTACAACGGCGAGCTCTACAACGCGCCGGAGCTGCGGGCGGAACTCGAGGGCAAGGGCGCGCGCTTCCGCGGCACGTCCGACACCGAGGTGCTGCTGCGCGCGTGGCGCGAGTGGGGCGTCGGCTGCCTGCCGCGGCTGCGCGGGATGTTCGCGTTCGGGATCTTCGACGAACGCACCGGCGAGCTGGTGCTGGTGCGCGACCAGCTGGGCATCAAACCGCTGTTCTTCGTCCAGCGCGGGGGCGCAGTCGCGTTCTCCTCCGAGCTCAAGGCGCTGGCCACCGAGCTCGGCGGCACGCTGGAGGTCGACGAAGCCGCGCTGATCGCGTCGCTGCTCTACTACTGGGTGCCTGACAGCCGCTGCGCCTACCGCGAGGTCGAGAAGCTGCAGCCCGGCACGTGGATCCGCTTCCGCCCCGGCGCCCCGGTCGAGCGCGGCGCGTACTGGTCGCTGCGCCGGGTCGCCGAGGAAGGCGAGGAGTACAGCCGCGAGCACCGGGGCGACGTCGACCTGCACGAGGTCATCGCCGATTCGACGAGCAAGCACCTGCTCGCCGACGTCCCGGTCGCCACGTTCCTCTCCGGCGGTCTCGACTCGAGCTACCTGACGGCACTGGCCGCGCGGCAGCGGCCCGGGATTTCGGCTTACACCATCGGTTTCCGCGCCGAGGACGCCAAGTTCGAGGCGATGCCGGACGACCTGCGCTACGCCCGGATCGTGGCCCGGCAGTTCGGCGTGGACCTGCACGAGATCGAGATCGCGCCGCAGGTGCTCGACCTGCTGCCGCGCATGACCTACCACCTCGACGAGCCCATCGGGGATCCCGCGGCCATCAACTCGTTCCTCATCTGCTCGGCCGCGCGCGAGGCCGGCGTGAAGGTGCTGCTGTCCGGCATGGGCGCCGACGAGCTGTTCGCCGGCTACCGCAAGCACTACGCGAACCAGCTCGCGCTGCGCTACCAGCGCGTGCCCGGGGTGGTGCGCAAGCCGATCTCGACGGTCGTCGACCGGCTGCCCGTCGCGTCCGCGAGCCGCGGCTACCGCACGGTGCGCTTCGCCAAGCGGTTCCTGTCGTTCGCGGAGCTGCCGGAGGAGACGGCGTTCCGGCGCAGCTACACGATGTACGACCGCGGCGAGCTGCTCGGCCTCGTGAACCCCGACTTGGCCGGCGCCGTCGACGACGTGCTGACCGAACACGCCGACACCTACCACGACCAGGTGCTGTCCGACTACGTCAACCGCATGTGCCTGGCCGATTCGCGGATGTTCCTGCCCGGCCTCAACCTCACCTACACCGACCGCTCGACGATGGCCGCCTCCACCGAGGTGCGCACGCCGTTCGTCGACGTCGAGGTCGTGAAGGCGGCGTTCCGGGTGCCGGGGAACAAGAAGATCGTCGGCCGCCAGGGCAAGGCGGCGCTCAAGGAAGCGGCGATGGCGATCCTGCCGAAGGAGATCGTCTACCGCCCCAAGGGTCTCTTCAGCGCCCCGCTGCGGGCGTGGATGAGCCGCGACCTGGCGCCGCTGGTCCAGGAAGTCGTCAACGAAGGTGTCCTCGTCGAATCCGGCTTCCTGCAGCGCGACGCGCTGCGCAAGCTCGTGGCCGAGGACGCCGCCGGTCAGCAGGACCGGGCGAAGCACCTCTGGCACGTCTTGACCCTCGAGTACTGGTACCGCGGCGCCCGGTCCGGCGCGCTCTCTGGCAGCTAGGAGTGCTGTGAAGCAGGTAGTGCAGAACTACAAGAGCGGGGAGCTGGCGCTCCTCGACGTGCCCGTCCCGGCCTGCAAGCCGGGCGGCGTGCTCGTGCGCACCGGGTACTCGCTGATCTCCACCGGCACCGAGATGATGAAGGTGTCCGAGGCCGGCATGTCCATGATCGGCAAGGCGCGCTCACGCCCGGACCAGGTCGCGAAGGTCATGCAGAGCGTCGCCACCAACGGGCTCGCGGCGACCTACCGCAAGGTGACGAGCAAGCTCGACTCCTACACACCGCTGGGCTACTCGCTGGCCGGCGTGGTCGTCGAGGTCGGCGCCGGCATCGACGACGTGGCGGTGGGCGACGTCGTGGCGTGCGCCGGAAACGAGCACGCGCTGCACTCCGAGCTGAACTGGGTGCCCAAGAACCTCTACGCGCGCGTGCCCGCCGGGCTGGACCCGCGCTTCGCGGCGTTCGGCACGGTCGGGTCGATCGCGATGCAGGGCGTGCGCCGCGGCGAGCCGCAGCTCGGTGACCTCGCACTGGTGATCGGGCTGGGCCTGATCGGGCAGCTCGTGGTGCAGCTGCTGATCGCCGCGGGCGTTCGTGTCGTCGGCGTGGACCCCGACCCGGCGCGCTGCGAGCTGGCCGAACAGCTCGGTGCGCTGGCGTGCGCGCACCCCGGGTCGGGGGTGGTGGACAACGCCGTCGCGGAGCTGTCGGGTGGCCACGGCGTGGACCAGGTCTACCTGGCCGCGGGCGGCGCCTCGAACGACCCGGTGGAGCTGGCCGCGAAGCTCGCTCGCGACCGCGGCCGGGTGGTCGACATCGGCAAGATCTCGCTCAACCTGCCCTGGAACGCCTACTACGAGAAGGAGCTGGACGTCCGGTTCTCACGCTCGTACGGGCCCGGGCGCTACGACCCCGAGTACGAGCTCGAGGGCCGCGACTACCCGATCGGCTACGTCCGCTGGACCGAGCGCCGCAACATCGAGTGCTTCCTCGACCTGGCCGCGCGCGACAAGCTCGACGTCGAACCGCTGATCACGCACGTCGCCGACTTCTCGAGCGCGGTGGAGACGTACAAATCGCTGCAGGACGGCGAGCTCAAGGCCGTCGCGGTGCTCTTCCGCTACCCCGAGGGCCCGGAGACCGAGCCGCGGGCCGTGGTGTCGGCGGTGGCGCCGCCCGCGGCGACGGGTACCCGGGCCACCCCGCGCAGCCGCCTGCGCGTCGGGTTCGTCGGGGCCGGCAACTACGCGTCGTCGATGCTGCTGCCGCACCTGGTGGAGCAGGAGCGCGTGGCACTGTCCGAAGTGGTCACCACGTCGGCGCTCTCGGGCGCCAACGCCAAGCGCAAGTTCGGCTTCGCTCGCGCCAACACCGACCTGAACGCGTTGCTGGAGAACGACTCCGTCGACACCGTGTTCGTGGTGACGCGGCACAGCTCCCACGCCGAGCTCACCCGCCGGGCGCTGCTCGCGGGAAAGGCCGTGTTCGTGGAGAAGCCGCTGGCGCTTTCGGAGAAGGAGCTGCGCGGGATCGTCGAGGCCATCGAGGAATCGGGCAACAACCGGCTGCAGGTCGGCTTCAACCGCCGGTTCGCGCCGCTGCTCAACGAAGCCAAGGTCCAGTTCGGGCCGCGCCTGGGCCCGGCGTCGGTGCGCTACCTCGTGAACGCGGGCCGCCTGGAGTCGAACAGCTGGTACACCAAGGCCGACTCGGAGGGCACGCGCTTCGTCGGCGAGGGCGGGCACTTCATCGACACGGTGAGCTGGTTCCTCGGCAGCGACCCGGTTTCCGTCTACGCCACCGCAACCCCGGGCAACGACGACCTGCAGGTGCTGCTGCGCTACGCCGACGGCTCGACCGCGGCCATCAGCTACGTCACCAGCGGCTCGACGTCGTTCCAGAAGGAGACGCTGGAGGTGCTGGCCGACGGCAAGGTGCTGAAGTTCGACGACTTCGCCCGCGCGAGCGTGTACGGCAAGAAGCGCTGGGCCAGCTCGCGGATCCCGAAGGGCCGTGACAAGGGCCAGAAGGCCGAGGTCGAGGCGTTCGTGACCGCACTGACCACCGGTGTCGCGATGCCGATCACCGTCGAGTCGCTGGTGAACACGACGCTGGCCACGCTCGCCGTCAACCGCAGCCTCGAAACGGGCGCGCCGGTGCGGCTGGAGCCGAAGGAGGTGCTCGGCTGATGGACCCCGCCTGGTACCTGCGAAGACTCTCGGCCATGAGCCCGGCCGAGGTCGCGGGCCGCGCGACCGACGTGGTGCGCAAGCAACAGTGGCGCGGCGTCGCGAAGCAGAAGGCGACCTGGCTGCCGCACCGTGCGTTCGCCCGAACGGCGAGCGTCGAGGGCGTGTCGGCCGAAGCCCGCGCCGAGCTGCTGGCCACGGCCGAACGGCTCATGGACGGCCACGCCGATTACTTCGGCGTCGAGCGCGATGACCTCGTGGCGCCCGACTGGGCGTTCGACCCGAAGATGGGCCGGCGCGCACCCGCCGACGCGTATTCGTTCGACATCGCCTACCGCAGCGAGGACACGGTCGGCGACATCAAGCAGATCTGGGAGCCCTCGCGCCACCAGCACCTCACCGTGCTGGCCGCCGCGTACGCGCTGACCGGCGAGGACCGCTTCGCCCACCGCGTGGCCGACCACCTGAAGTCGTGGTGGGCGGCCAACCCGCCCATGCGCGGCGTGCACTGGGTGAGCGGGATCGAGCTCGGCATCCGGCTGCTGTCGTGGGTGTGGCTGCGCCGGCTCCTCGACGGCTGGGCCGGCGCGTCCGGCCTGTTCGAGGACAACCCCGAGGCCCTGCACCAGATCTGGCACCACCAGCGTTGGCTCGCAGCGTTCCCGAGCCGCGGCTCGTCGGCCAACAACCACGTGATCGCCGAGGACGCTGGGCAGCTCGTGGCCGCGTGCGCGTTCGACTGGTTCCCCGAGTCGCCCGCCTGGCGCGACGCGGCGCTGAAGTCGCTGGACACGCAGCTGCAGGCCAACACGTTCGCGTCCGGGCTCAACCGCGAGCTCGCGACCGAGTACCACGGCCTCGTGCTGGAGCTGGGCCTCGCGGCCGCGCTGGAGGCCGGCCCGCTCGTGCCCGAGTCGACCTGGCTCGTGCTGCGCCGGATGTGCGACGCACTGGCGTCCATTGTGGACTCGAAGCTGCGCCCGCCGCGCCAGGGCGACGCCGACGACGGCTACGGATTGATCGTCGACGGCACCGGCACGAGCCGCTGGGCGTCGCTGCTCGCCACGGGCGACGCGTTGTTCGGCCGCCAGGAGTGGTGGCCGAAGGTGGCGGGCGGCGACGTCCGCACCGTGCTGTTCGCCTCGCTCGGCGGCGTCGGAGAGCTCACGGGCCCGCGGCCCCCTCGGCGGGTCGACGACCTGTTCGACGCGGGCATGACGATCCTGCGAACGCCGGCCGGCGAACCCGAGGAGATCTGGTGCCGCTGCGACGGCGGCCCGCACGGGTTCCTCGCCATCGCCGCGCACGCGCACGCCGACGCGCTGTCGCTGGAGGTCCGCCACGACGGCGTAAACATCCTCGCCGACCCGGGCACCTACTGCTACCACGGCGAACCCGAGTGGCGGTCGTACTTCCGCTCGACGCTCGGCCACAACACGCTGCAGCTCGGCGGCACCGACCAGTCGGCGTCCGGCGGGCCGTTCCTGTGGACGCGGCACGCCCGCACCCGCACGCTCGCCGTCGGCCCGGTGCGCTGGCGCGCCGAGCACGACGGCTACGCCCCGGCCGTGCACCGCCGTTGTGTTGAGCTCGCCGACCGGGCGCTGACGATCGTCGACGAGGTTGAGGGCGACCTCTCGCTGCCGGCGAAACTCGCGTTCCACCTCGGCCCGCTCGTCGAGGTGACGCTCGAGGGCAGCACGGCGCGGCTGAGCTGGCCCGGCCACACGGCGACGCTGGACCTCCCGGCCGAGCTGGCGTGGACCGCGCACCGCGGCGAGACGAACCCGCCGCTCGGCTGGTACTCGGCGGGCTTCGGCCGCCGCGAACCGGCGACCACCCTCCTCGGCTCGGGACCCGCCGCGCCGGCTTTCACCACGACCTTGCGTTTCTGACCCGAAAGGACCGACCCGGTGCGTTCGACCAGCAGGCTGGTGCTGTTCCTGGGCTTGCTGTGCCCGCTCGTCCTCTCGGGGTGTACCGGGTCGTCCGACGAAAACGACGTCGCGTCGAGCCAGGTCGCGGCGACGTCGGCGGCGCCGGCCGGGCCGATCGCGGCCGTGTGCGACAAGGTGCCGCCCGGACCCGCCACCGCGCCCGCCGGGGCGGTGACCGTGGCGGCGGCCGACGACCTCGCGGCCAAGGTGCGGGGCGCCGCGGCGCGCACCACGTTCTGGCTCGCCCCGGGCAGCCACCACCTCGGCAACGACCGGTTCGACCAAGTCGAGCCCAAGGACGGCGACGTCTTCGTCGGCGCGCCCGGCGCCGTGCTCGACGGGCGCAAGCTCAACCAGTACGCCTTCACGGGGCACGCGAAGAACGTCAAGATCACCAACCTCACCGTGCAGAACTTCACCGCGCCGCGCGACGAGGGCGTGGTCAACCACGACTCCGGCGACGGCTGGGTGATCCTGCACGCGACCATCCAGGACAACGACGGAGCCGGCCTCATGGCCGGCGCCAAGCAGCAGGTGCTCGACAGCTGCCTGCGCCGCAACGGCCAGTACGGCATGAACGCGTTCGCCGAGGGCGACGACATCACCGGGCTCGTGGTGCGCGGCAACGAGATCACCGGCAACAACACCGGTGACTGGGAGCACAAGATCGACGGCTGCGGCTGCACCGGCGGCATCAAGTTCTGGGCCGTCAACGGCGCCGACGTGATCGGCAACTGGGTGCACGACAACCGCGGCACCGGGCTGTGGGCCGACACGAACAACAACGACTTCCTCATCGAGGGCAACCTCATCGAGAACAACGACAGCTCGGCCATCACCTACGAGACCAGCTACAACGCCGTGATCCGCAACAACACGATCCGGCGCAACAACCTCGCCGACGGCCGCGCCTACACCGACCGCGGCGACACGTTCCCCGTCGCCACGATCTACGTTTCGGAGTCGGGCGGCGAACCGCGCGTGACGGCCCGCACGTCGAAGCTCGAGATCTACGGCAACGTCTTCGAGAACAACTGGAACGGCGTCACCCTGTGGGAGAACGCCGACCGCTTCTGCAACAGCCCGGCCAACACGTCCAGCGGCGTCTGCACGAAGCTCGTGCCGGATGTCGGCAAGTGCGCCGCGCCGGCGATCGCGAAGAAGCCGCTGCTGGACGACTGCCGGTGGAAGACCCAGCGCGTGGAGGTGCACAACAACCGGTTCATCCTGCAGCCCTCGGCGATCGACTGCCAGGAGACGTGCGGGCGCATGGGGCTGCTGTCGAACTTCGGCACGTACCCGGACTGGTCGCCGTACAAGGGCGACGTGGTGCAGCAGGCGATCACCTTCAAACAGGGCAACACCTGGCACGACAACGCGTACGTGGGCCCGTGGACGTTCATCGCCACCGACATGAGCCACGTCCTCGGCATCGGGGAGTGGGAGGGCGCGCCGTACAACCAGGACGCGCGCACCACGTACCAGCGCGGCGGGGGCGGCTGACATGGCTCTGCTGAGCAGCATCCGGCAGCCCACGGCCGCCGAAACCGCCGAACGGACGCCGAAGCTCGTCGGTGCGGCATGGGCGCTGCTGATCCTCAACACGCTCGGGTCGACCGGGGCGCAGACCGTGATCCCGCTGCCGCGCGCGGTGAGCCAGCTCGTGACCATGGGCGCGTTGATGCTGGCGTTCGTGATGGCGCTGGCGCTCAACCCCCGGCTGAAGCTCCGCCCGAGCGCGTACCTGCTGCTGCTCACCCTGCTGCTGGTCACGAGCGTGGTGGCGAGCCTGCACCTGGAAGCCGGGTTCGGTTCGCTGTTCCGCTGCTTCCGCTTCGCGGTGTTCATCGCGACGCTGTGGCTGCTCACGCGCTGGTGGAACGGCTCGTTCACGTTCGTGCGCCACCACATCCGGATGTTCTACGGGGTGCTGGTGTCGGTGGCGATCGGGTTGGTGATCGCGCCGGGCAAGGCGATGCCGGACGTCTACGGCGGCCGGCTTTCGGGCGCGGTCTGGCCGCTGACGCCACCGCAGGTCGGGCAGTACGCGGCCGTGATCAGCGGGCTCGCGGCCCTGCTGTGGCTCGGCAAGCGGACGACGGCGACGAGCGCGTTGGTCATCATCGTGCCTTCGCTGGGGTTGCTGCTGCTCACGCACACCCGCACGGCCACGCTCGGGCTCGTCGCCGGGCTCGTGGTCGCGCTGCTGTCGCTGGCGACCACGAACGCCCGCGCGCGCAAGGTTTTCACCACGTTCGTGCTGGTGGCGGGCTTCGCCGCGGTCGCGCTCGCCGGCCTGCTGCAAGCGTGGTTCCTGCGGGGGCAGAGCGAGGAGAACTTCTCGAGCCTCACCGGCCGCGCGAAGGTGTGGGACGCGCTGCTGGCCGCGCCGCGCACGATCAACGAGTACATCTTCGGCGTCGGGCTCACGGACAAGTCCTACGACGGCCTGCCGATCGACAACAGCTGGCTCGCCGTGTACCACGAGCAGGGGTTCACGGGCATCGCCATCGTCGCGGCGTTCCTGCTGGTGCTGGTGGCCGTGGCGGTGCTGCGGCCGCCGTCGCTGGCGCGCGCGTGCGCGATCTTCCTGATCACCTACTGCATCTCAGCTTCCTACACCGAGGCCGGGCTCGGGGACGCGTCGCCGTACCTGCTGCACCTGGCGCTGGCCGCGACGCTGCTCGCGCAGGGCACGGTCAAGGACACCGAAGACGAGTTCATCCCGAAGGGGCAGCCCGTATGAAGGTGCTCGTGGTCCACAACCGGTACCGCTCGGAGCAGCCGAGCGGGGAGAACAACGTGGTCGACGCGGAGGTCGCGCTGCTTTCCGCGGGCGGCGTGCAGGTGGGGCTGTTCGAGCGGCGCAGCGACGACATCGCGGCGATGTCCTTGCCGGGCAAGGCTTCCGTGCCGCTGCAGGTGCCGTGGAACCGGTCGGCCCGTGCCGCCCTCGCGGCGCGGCTGCGGGTGGAGCGGCCGGACGTGGTGCACGTCCACAACACGTTCCCGCTGCTGTCGCCGTCGGTGCTGGCGGCGTGCGCCGACGCGCGCGTGCCCGTGGTGGCGACGCTGCACAACTACGGCCTGGTCTGCCCGCCCGGCACGCTGTACCGCGACGGGAAGGTCTGCACCGACTGCGTCGGCGGCGCTCCTGTCCCCGCGGTGCGGCACGGGTGCTACCGCGGATCGGCCGTGGCGACGCTGCCGATGGCGGTGAACCTCCTGCTCAACCGCGCGCGCTGGCGCAGCGGCGTCACGCGATTCTTCTGCATCTCCGCCGCCCAGCGCCGGGTGCTCGTGGACGCGGGCATGCCGGTCGCCCGGATGACCGTGAAGCACAACTTCGTGACCGACCCCGGTGTGCGGCGGTCCGGCGACGGTGAGCACGTGCTGTTCCTCGGCCGCCTGACGCCGGAGAAAGGCGTGCCGCTCCTGATGGCGGCGTGGGACCTCCTCGGCGGTGCGCTCGGGCTGCCGCTGGTGATCGCCGGGACCGGGCCGCTGTCGGACGAGGTTTCGGCCTGGGCTTCATCGCGGTCGGACGTGTCGTACGTCGGCCTGCGGGACAAGGACTCGTGCCGCGCGCTCACCGCATCCGCGGCGGCGGTGGTCGCGCCGTCGGCCTGGCTGGAAGCCTTCGGGCTCGTGGTGGTGGAAGCGATGGCGGCGGGCGTGCCGACGGTCGCGCCCGCGCACGGCGCCTTTCCCGAACTGATCTCCGACGGCGTCACGGGTGTCTTGCACGCGCCGGATTCCGCCGCGGCGCTGGCCGACGCCTTGCGCGACGTCGTCTCGGACCGCGACCGCAACCGCAAGATGGGCGAGGCCGCCCGCCACCGCTACGACGACGACTTCACCCCGGAGGTCGGGTTCCGCCGTCTCATCGAGGGTTACGAAGCCGCCATCGCCGCCCACGGCTCGGCTTGACACCGAAGTGACGGCGCTTCGGATTCGATGGACCCACCGGCTGCGGCCGGCTCGATCGATGCGATGGATTCGAATGGATTTAACGGTTCGCTGGGTTCCGCGGGTGAGAGGGCGTTCGGCTCGATGAAGAACTTCACGCTGACGACCTCCGCGCGGCCGGGTTTTCCGCCGGAAAACCCAGCGCCGGCGGCACTCGGCTCGGCCTTGCCGGGTTCCGCGTCCGTGGCGCCCGGTTCGGTGCCGGCTTCGGCGCAGGCGGGCTCCAGCCCGGCGTGCTCCGTGCCAGCTACTCCCGCGCTGCCGGGTCCGGCGCCGGTCGCTGCGCGGCGGAGATCAGGGCAATGAGAACCGCCGTCCGCACGGCGCCGGCGGCGTTGCCCGCCGTGGTGCGCACGCCGTCGTTGGTGGCGGCGGTGGCCGGGCTCGTCGTCGTGGTGGTGCTGGGTGTGGGCTTCGCCGGGGACACCGCGGCGAGTGCGTTCGACGCGCCGCTGCTGCCCGGACCGGACTTGCTGCCGGATCCGTGGTGGTACGTCGCCACGGTGGTGGACTTCGTGGGCGAGCCGATGGGGTCGGCGATCGTGCTCGTGCTGTTCGTCGGGGCGGCGCTCCTGGCGCGACGGGTGCGCACGGCCCTGCTCGTCCTCGTCGGCTGCGGGCTGACGATCGCGGTGACGTCGCTGCTCAAGCCCCTCACCGGCCGCACCATCCACGGCGGCTTCCTCTCCTACCCGAGCGGCCACACGGCGTTCGCGACCGCACTGGCGCTCATCGGCGCGTTCGTGCTGGCCGACCGCCTGGGCCGCGCCGCGGCGCTGACGGTCACCGCCGCGCTCGCCGTGGCGTGCGGTGCGCTGATGGCCTGGACCGAAGTCGGTCTCGGCGCCCACTACCCGACCGACACCATCGGCGGCTTCGGCGCGGCACTCGCGATCATCCCCGCGACGGCGTACGCCGTGGACCGCGTGGCCGACCGGCTCTAGGTCTAAAACTGACTGAGGTTGTTGACAGTCTTGGGCTCCTGATCTTGGGAGGCCTATGGCTGAGCGAGTGTGGAGTGAGAAGGACCTGGTCAGGCGTGCGAACCGGCGTCTGGCCGTTCTTCGTCACGTCGAGGAGGTCAGCGGGAACGTGGCGGCGACGTGCCGGTACTTCGGGATCCGCGGCAACATCTTCGACCGGTGGAAACCCGCCTTTGGGAGGACTGGGGCTCGGATGGGTTGGAGGACCGCTCGAGCGCCCCGCGTTGCACTGCCCGACCATCACCCACCCCGAGGTGGTCGAGAAGATTATCCATCCGCGGCAGCACTACCACTTCGGCCAACTGAAGATCGAGATGTATCTGCGTCGCTACCACGACGTCGAGGTCGCTGCCTCGACGATCTACCGCATCCTCAAACGCCTGGGCATGAACCGCTTGCCCGCTTCGCAGCGCTACCAGCGCCACCAGAAGCGGTGGAAGCGCTACGAGAAACAACGTCCGGGCCACCAGCTGCAGATCGACGTCAAGTTCGTCGAGCCGATCACCACCAGCACCGACCAGCGCAGGCGGAAGTTCCACCAGCACACCGCGATCGATGACTGCACCCGCCTGCGCATCCTGCGGATCTACCCGCGCTCGGACCAGAAGACCGCGATCCAGTTCCTCGGCTACGTCCGGTCCCGGCTGCCGTTCCAGGTCGAGAAGATCCAAACCGACAACGGTGCGCCAGTTCCAGACCGCTTTCCACTGGCACCTCCTGGACCAGGGCATCGGCCATGCCTACCTCCGGCCCGCCACGCCACGGTTGAACGGCAAAGTGGAACGCTCCCACCGCATCGACGCCGAAGAGTTCTACCGCCTGCTCGACGGCGTCGTCCTCGGCGACATCGGTGCCTTCAACGACAAACTCAAGGAATGGGAGGACTACTACAACTTCCACCGCCCTCACGGCGGCCTCGCCGGCCAGACCCCGTATGAGAGGCTGCTACAGAAGACCCAACCCCACGCCCAACCTGTCAACCACCAACGACAGCAGCACATCTAGGGCGCGCGCACTCCGTCGACAGGCACCGCGGGCTCGAACGCGAACCGCGCCTCGGGTACGAGCCGGGCGATCCCTGGAACGTGCTGCCCGCGTCCTGGTGGTACGGCCCCGCCTGCCACTGCTGTGGCGTGAGGACCCGGCTGGTGTCGTGGGCGACGAAAGTCCACGGGCCCGAGTAGGTGTTGTCCGTGAAGTGGTTGTCCTGGTCGAAGGTCACCGCCTGCTCGACCGCTTCGCCCCGGTACGGGGACCAGTCGGGGTAGCTGCCGTAGTTCGACAACACGGCTGTGCGCCCGCAGTACTGCGTGCAGCCGAGGTGGGCCGGGTCGAACGTGAACGTGTTGTCGTGCACCGTCACGTGCTGGGTCTTCCACCGGCAGTCGTCGTAGAGCGGCCGCTGGGTGATGCCGGGCGCGGTGCACTGGACCTTCGTCGCGAACGGTGTGCAGTAACCCGTCGACGTGTTGGCCGGGCTGTTGCAGAAGCGGTCGGCGTTCTCCCACAGCGTCACGCCGCCCCAGTTGTCCTCGAAGGTGTTGCCGCCGATGTCGATCTGGTGCGTGCGCGCGCTCAGCCGTGGCTCGCCGCCGGATTCGGAGACGTAGATCGTGGCGACGGGGAAGTCGTCGCCGGCCGCGGCGCGCTTCTTGCCGGCGACGATCCCGTTGCGGCGGAACACGTTGCCGCGGACGGTGAGGTTGTGGCTGATCTCGTAGAACAGGCCTTCGGCGTCATTGTCCTCGATGACGTTGTCCTGCACGAGGAAGTCGTTGTCGTTCGTGTCGGCCCACAGGCCGGGGCCGTGGTTGCCGTGGACCCAGTTGCCGGTGACGTCGGCGCCGTTCACCGCCCAGAACTTCACCCCGCCGCTGCACCCGCAGCCCGGCGATTTCGTCTCCCAGTCGTCGGTGTTGTTGCCCGTGATCTCGTTGTCCGCCAGCACGAGCCCGGTGATGCCGTCGCCGGCGCGGTAGGCGTTCAGGCCGTACTGCCCGTTGCCGGCCAGGCAGCTGCGCCGCACCTCCTGCCGGTCACCGGCCATGAGCGCCGCGCCGCGGTTGTCCCGGATCGTCGTGTCCTCGACGACCCAGTGGGTGCCCGAGTCGTGGTTCACCACGCCCTGGTCCTGTGGCGCGGCGAAGTGCTGGATCGTCAGGCCGCGGATCGTCACGTCCTTCGCCGCCCGGTGAACGCGGCGTGGTTCACGTTCCGGCCGTCCAGGACGGCGCCGGGCGCGCCGAGGTAGGTGTCGCCGTCCTTGGGCTGGACCTGGCCGAACGCGTCGGCGCCGAGCGTGTGCGTGCCGGGTTTGAGCCAGAACGTCGTGCCGGCCGGGCCGGCCTGCGTCGCCGCGGCCAGGTCGCCGTCGCGCGCCGGGTCCACCACCACGGCCCCCGCCGGCGGCGACTCGTACTCCGTCACCACCGTGGCGCACACGCCCGCGGGCGTCGCCGCGGCCGGTGTTTCGCTCACGCCACTCGCCAGCAGCACGAACACAGCCACGACGGCCCCGGATCCACCCATGGTTCGAACGCTACGAGTCGCCCACGCCTGCGTAACTTCCCTGATGGGGTTCGGCCGGCGCCCCGACGGGTGAACTTCCCTTCCCGGACAACACATTTCTCCGAAGTTGCGCACTTCGTGGATCATTTCCGCAGTGGACGGACCCGCGATCAGCCCAGGTTCGTCGACCCGTCGATCCGCGTGAAGGCGTCCCCGGCGTTGTTCAGCTTCACCTGCGGCACGCCGAGCATGTCGCCGATGCCGGCGGACGTCTTCGGCAGGTCGACCCCGCCGACGTTGACCGGGTTCGCGCCGTTCCAGGTGTGCGGCTTGGCGTGCTGCTCACCGATCTCCATCACGTACTTGCCCGGGTTGGCCGCCTGGTGGTGCTGGACCGACTCCGCCCCGTACGAATTGAACATCGCGTGGCGCTGGAACAACCCCGCGCCGCCGAGCTGGTCGCGCCGGGCGGGGTTGCCGCCGATGCCGATCACGTCGACGTCGTGCGCCTTCGCCGACTCGATGACCTGGCCCACCAGCCGGTTGTTCGGGTTGGCGTTGATGAACTTCTGCAGGTCCGGGTGCATCGGGGTGCCCGGAGGCGAGTTCAGGTAGTCCTGCACGTGCGCGTTGTGCGCGTCGTCGCGCAGGCTCTCCAGGTAGACCTTGTTGACGCCGCTGTTCTTGAGGTCTCCCATGTTGTCGCGCATCATCTGCAGGCCCGGGTGGTTGCCGTCGTGCGCGCCGCCCACGACCACGCCGTCGTACTTGTCCAGCAGCGAGTGGGTGGCTTCCGGCTTGTCCAGCACGGGCCGGAGGCGCGCGTCCACGTCTTCGTCGCGGTCGTAGTCGCGGTGGTCCTGCTTGTTGTTCTCCACCGACTGGTTCGCCGTGTGCTGGTCACGCCGATCCTGCATGTCCCAGAAGTCCTTGGTGTTGGGGTCGTTGCGGCCCAGCGCCTCGATGGCTTCCGAGTTCTTGGATGCCTGGGGGACCAGATTCTGCTTCACCGCCTGGTCGTGCAGCTGGTTCCCGAGCTCCAGGCCGTGGTTCTCCCGAATGGTCTGGGCGTCGTCGTTGAAGGACAGCCGCTGCTTGTGCGGGTTCGGCACGCCGGCGTTGTTCGCGATGCTGGTGAACGTCTGCTTGTCGTCGATCTTGTTCGGCGTCTTGCCCGGCTTGAACGACGTGCGCGGCCCGCGCAGCTCCAGCGACGGCCCGTTCGGTGTGCTGTGCGCCTGGTCGTAGGTCAGCTTGCACGGCGCCAGTCCCAGCGGGTCCGTCCAGCCGACGGGGTCCGCGACGTACGCGTACGGGTTCGCCGCCGGCGAAAGGCCCGACGGGTCGGGGCTGAGGTAGCGCGCCGTCCGCGGGTCGTAGTAGCGGTGGAAGTTGTGGTGCAGCCCGGTTTCGTCGTCGTGGTACTGGCCGGCGAACCGCAGGGGTGTCGGCATCGGGCCGGTGGCCGCGCCCCACGTGGTGAGGCGGCCGTGCCAGACGAGGCCCTGGTCGGCGTCGACGAGCTCCGTCGGGGCGCCCGCGAGGTCGGTGACGATGCCGCGCACGGCGTGGTCCCGCCACGCGCCGCTCGCCTGGTGCAGCACGCGCTCGGTCTGCGTGAGCACCCGTCCGCTGCCGGGCTCGCTGTGCCAGACCAGCGCGCGCACGCCGTCGGTGACCTGCTCGGCCAGCTGCTGCCCGTCCCAGGTGAACTCGGTGCGGGTGCGCACGGTGCCGGTCGCGTCGCGCAGTTCCTTGGCGACGCGCCGGCCGAGCGCGTCGTAGCGGTAGCGCCAGTGGTGCCCCGCGGGCGTGTACACGGCGACGAGCCGTTCGTGGCCGTCCCATTCGTAACGCCATTCGCCGTCGGCGGTCCGCCGCAGCACGAGCTTGCCGTCGGGGTCGTACTCGTACACCGCGGTGTCGTCGCGCTGCAGAACGCTGCCGGCGTACACGCGGTTGCCGGGCTGGACGAGGTTGCCCGCGGCGTCGTAGCCGTAGGTCTCGTGCGCGGCGGGACCTTCGACGGCCAGCGGACGGCCGACCGGGTCCAGCCGCAGCTGCCGCGGTCCGGCGAGGGTGTCCTCGACCGCGGTCACGGCGTCGTCGTGCCGGTAGTGCAGCGCGCGCTGCTGCACCGGCCCCGCCGCGGTGGTCAGTGTCTGCGTCACGAGCCGGTCGCGGGCGTCCCAGCTCTGACGCAGCTGCGCGGTCCCCAGCCGCCGCTCGACCTCGCGGCCTTCGAGGTCGCGGACGAACGTGAGCTCGCGGCCCGCGGTGCGCAGTGCGACCGGCCGGCCCGCGGCGTCGTAGCGCCATTCGGCGTGGGCGCCGCCCGGGGTCGTGCGCGCGGTGCGCCGGCCAGAAGCGTCGAATACAGACGTGAGCACGCGGCCGTTCACGGTCTCCGCGACCAGCCGGCCAACAGCGTCGTACGTGCGGCGCACGTCGGCGTCGTCGTTGACGGCCCGGACGAGCCGCCCGGCGCGGTCGTATTCGTACGTCGCCACGGCACCGTCCGCGTCCAGCCGCGTGATACGGCCGGCGGCGTCGTAGGTGAACCGCAGGACGCGGCCGCTCGCCGACGCCTGCTCGATCAACCGGCCCGCCGCGTCGTGGCGGAAGTGGCGGCGGCGGCCGTCGTAGTCGGTGTCCGCGGCGAGCCGGCCGGCGGCGTCGTACTCGTAGCGCCACTGCAGGCCCTGCTCGTTCCGCACGGCCGTGACGCGGTTTTCCGTGTCGTAGCTCAGCTCCACGCGCGACCCGTCGACCGCGGTGATCGCGACGGGCCGGTCGAACCCGGCATACGCGGTGCGCGTGACGGCGGTCCCGTCGCGGGTTTCGCGGAGGTTTCCCTCGCCGTCGTGGCTGAAGGACAGCCTCGTGCCGTCCGGCCGCGTGACGCTCAGCGGTTCGCCTTCCACGGTCCACGCGGTGCGGGTGACCGCGCCGAGCGCGGCGGTCGAAACGCTGGGCCGGCCGAAGCGGTCGAACGCGGTCCGCTCCGTCGCGCCCACCGGGTCGGTGACCGCGACCGGGAGGCCCGCCGCGTCGTACTCGAAGCGGGTCACCTCGCCGAGCGGGCCGGTCACGGCGGAGAGCAGTCCGGGCCGCGCGTACTCGAACGTCGTGCGGGCGCCGAGCGGGTCGACCCGCGCCGCGATGTCACCGTCCTCTGTGTACTCGCGCAGCCACACCGCGCCGTCGGCCTCGACGACCCGGACCGGCCGGTGCTCCTCGTCGTACTCGGCGGTGGTGCGGGTCCCGTCGGGGTTCTCGACCGCTACGAGGTCGCCGGCCTCGTCGTAGTCGTAGCGGGTGGTGGCGCCCAGCGCGTCGGTGCGTGCGAGCAGCCGGTCGCGGTCGTCCCATTCCATCCGGGTGGTGGCGCCGAGCGGATCGGTGACCGCGACGACCTGGAACGCGTCGTTGAGGTCGAAGACGCTCGTGGCACCCAGCGAGTCGACGGCCGTGGTGCGGCGCGGCTCGTAGGCGAGCGAATAGCGCAGCGCGCCGTCGCGGCCTTCGGCGCGCACGCAGCGGCCCTGCTCGTCGTACTCGTAGCGGTACCACATGCCGTTGCGGTCTTCCCAGCGCGCGAGCCGGCCCTCGGCGTCGTAGCCGAAGCGCAGCGCCAGGTCCGAAGAGTTGCAGACCTCGGCGAGGCCGCCGTGCTCGTCGTAGCCGTAGCGCACGAGCACGACCGGCGTGCCACCGCTGAGCAGCGTCAGCTCCGTGACGCGGCCGCCGGCGGTGGTCACGCCGACGTGGTGGCCGGCGGAGTGGACGACGTCGGTCAGCGCGCCGTTCTCGTCGTAGTCGAGGCGGAAGTGCTGGTGGCCCACCGGATCGCTGACCGTCACCAGCTGCCCGGTGACACCGGAGAACAGCAGCGCGCGGCCGAGGTCCGGCTGAGTGAGCACGTACGAGCCGTCGGCACCACGGGTCAGCGGCCACGCCGGGCCGGTCACCGGCAGCACGTCCGCGCCGACGACCGGGGCCGGGTACTCGAGGAAGGTGCCGTCTTCGGCCGCGAAGCGCACGCCGTCGGCGTCGGCCTCCACGCGCTGGTCGAGCGTCGAGGCCCACGCCGAGCCGAAGCCCCGGCCGATCCGGTACGACGACAGGTGCGTGCGCGTGAGCACGAGCGGCAGCGCCGCCGCGAGCCGGACGTCTTCCTGCGTGAGCATGACGCGGCCGGTCGACACGTCGATCGGGTCACCGCACGCGAGCCGGTCGGCCGAGGGGGTGTCGTTGGCGCGCGGAGTGGTGTTGGCGTCCTTGATCGTGGTGCTCTGCGCCGACGTCTTGTCCTTGCCCGCGCCACCTCCGTCCTTGCCCGCGCCACCTCCCGGGAGCCCGCGGTCGCTCGCCGGCGGGTCGAACGGCGGCGGGTCGCTCTTCGGCGGCGCCGGATCGGCCTTCGGCGGCGGCGGGTCGCTCCTGGGCGGCGGTGGGGTGTCACCGGCGCTCGAGGCCGTGGTGGTGTCGTCGAACTTGGGCGGCGGCGTGTCCTTCGGCGCCGGCGGCGGGGTGTCGCGCGGCGGCGGGGGAGTGTTCGCCGACGACGCGGTGGTCGAGTCGTCCGTCTTCAGCGGCGGTGGGTCGGACTTCGGCAGCGGGGTGTCCGTGGTGTCGCGCGGTGGCGGGGTATCGGTCGAGTCGCCGGTCTTGGCCGGCGGTGGCGGGGTATCGGTCGAGTCGCCGGTCTTGGCCGGCGGCGGCGTGTCGCGTGGCGGGGGCGGGGTGTCCGACGCCGGCGTGGTGCCGCCACCGCCGCCCTTGGCCGGTGGCACGTCCATCCCCTTGGGCACAGGGCCGATGCTCTTGGGCGTCGGCGCCGCGTCGACCTTGCCGCCCTTGATGTTCTTCAGTGCCTTGGCGGTGTCTTCCAGCACCGTCCCGGTCTTCTTGAGCAGCGGGATCAGCGCCTTGATCGCCTTGATCAGCTTGGTGGTGATCTGCGTGATCTTCGAAGCCGTCTTCGCCACGGCCTCGGCGACCTGCGGGATGACCCAGCTCAACCCGATCCCGATTGTCGCGACCACCTGCAACGCCCAGCTGACCAGGTGCCCGACGAGGTCGGCGATGATGTCGCGCACCAGCGCGCGCACGGCGGCCACGACCTCACCCGCGGTCTTCACACCGCTGGCCGCGCCCTCGCTGCCCTTCTGCGCGCTACCGAGCAGCTGAGTGAAGTCCTGGGCGCGCTTGCGGTAGGCGTCGGCCGCCTCGCCGGACCACGACTGCAGGTCGGCGTTGACCATGTCCTGCAGGTCGGACCCGATGGATTCGAGTTCCTTGGCGATGTTCGACCACGTCTCCGACTGCGCCTTGATCTGGTCGGCGTTGCCGGTGAGCCCGTTGAGCGCTTCCTTCAGGGGCCCGACGTGCTCCATCAACCACCCGACTCCGGCCGCGAGGATCGCCCCGAACGGGTCCATCGCCATCGACAGCGCGTCGAGCGCGGTGCCCACCGCGCCCATCGCGACCGACGCCCAGTCGCCGGTCTCGATCGCCGTTTTCACGTCGTTGGCGTCTTCGAGGAGCGTGATCCCGGAGTAGGACTTCGTCGAGTCCTCGGTCGGAGCGATCAACGGGTTGGTCATGGATGCCACACGGTGCCAGAGACCCCGGCGGTTCACCCCGTGTTCGCCGGAGAGATGTTGATCACGTGTCGCCGGTCGTGAAAACCGCGTGACAAGCGAAGGGCCGGGCCGCGAGTCTGACGCCGTGCCTGACGACTCCGCCCTCGTGCGCCGGTCCGCCATGCGCTGGAACGCGCCGCTCGACGAGCGGCACGCGGCGCTGCTGCTCGAACGCCTCGACGTCACCGGCGGCACCGTCGCCGACCTCGGCGCGGGGTGGGGGGAGCTGCTGATCCGCGCGGTCGAGGGCACGGCGGCGCGGGGCATCGCCGTCGACACCGACGAGGTCGCGCTGGAACGCGGCCGGCGTGCGGCGCGCGACCGTGGCGCGGCCGTGGAGTTCGTCGAGCAGGACGCCGCGAGCTGGCGCGGCCCGGCCGACCGCGCGATCTGCATCGGCGCGTCCCACGCGTTCGGCGGCACGCGCCAGGCCCTCGCCGCGCTCGCCGGCGTCACCGGCCGCCTGCTCTACGGCGACGGGTGCTGGGAAGGCGAACCCACCCCCGCGGCGGAGGCGATCTTCGGCGACGAGGTCCTCGCGTTGCCCAATCTGCTTGAAGCGTGCCGCGAAACCGGCTGGCGCGTGCTGCACCTGAGCACCGCCGACCAGCGCGAGTGGGACGACTTCGAATCGACCTCCCGCGCCGGCCGGCTGAACTGGCTGCTGGCCCACCCCCGCGACCCGCGGGCCGCGGAAACGCGCGACTGGCTCGACACCCGCGAGCGCGAGTACGTCACCGCGTACCGGGGTGTGCTCGGGTTCGCCTACCTGGTGCTCGTGCGGTAGCTCAGGCCTTGCGGCGGAACACCGGCTTCACCGGCCGCCCGCCCAGCCACGGCGACGGGTCGCCCGCGTGCAGCGCCTTGCGGTAGACCACGCAGGCCTGCGCGACGACCTCCACCGTGCGGTCGATGTCGTCCTCGGACAGTGCGGCGCTGACCACGAACGACGGGCCCAGCACCCCGCCCGTCACGAGCTGGCGCAGGAACAGCGTCCGGTAGTCCTGCGAGGGCTTGCCCGCCTCGTCCAGCGTGCCGAACACCAGGTTGCAGTCGCGGCCCCGGACGACGACGTGGTCGGCCACGTCGTGCGCCGCGGCGACTTCGCGCACGCCCTCGGCCAGACGCGCGCCCAGCGAGTGCAGCCGGGCCGTGACGTCCTCGGCCTCGTAGGTGTCCATGACCGCCATCGCGGCGGCCAGCGAGTGCGTCTCGGCGCCGTGCGTGGTCGAGAGCAGGAAGACGCGGTCACGCGTGTCGCGCAGGCCGCCGAGCTCCAGGTACTCGCGCTTGCCGGCCAGCGCCGAGACGGCGAAGCCGTTGCCGAGGGCCTTGCCGAACGTCGAGAGGTCCGGCGTGACTCCGTAGAGGCCCTGCGCGCCGTGCTCGGAGAAGCGGAAACCGGTGATCATCTCGTCGAACACCAGCAGCGCACCGTAGCGGTGGGCGAGGTCGCGGAGCCCGGCGAGGTAGCCCTCCGGCGGGTCCTGCTGGGTCGCCGCTTCCAGAATCAGGCAGGCGATCTGCCCGTCGTGCTGCTGCAGCAGCGCTTCGGTGGCCGCGAGGCCGCCGTACGGGAAGCGCACGGTCAAGTCCGTGATCTGCCCCGGGATACCCGCCGACATGGCGGTGGTGCCGATGAACCAGTCGTCCGTCGAGAAGAACGCGTGGTCGGCGCAGAGCGCGACCAGCGGCCGGCCCGTGACCGCGCGCGCGAGCCGCACGGCGGCCGTCGTCGCGTCGGAGCCGTTCTTCGTGAACTTCACCATCTCGGCCGTCGGCACGGTTTCGAGGAACCGCTCCGCCGCTTCGGCCTCCACGATGGACGGACGCGCGAAGTTGCTGCCCCGTTCGATCTCCCGCCGCACCGCCTCGACGACGCGCGGATGCCCGTGCCCGAGGCTCACCGCCCGCAATCCCGAGCCGTACTCGATGTACTCGTTGCCGTCGACGTCCCACACGTGCGCGCCGCGCCCGTGGGAGATCACCGGAGCGAGGTCCTGCGGGTACTGGTCCTCGCCCTTCGCGTAGGTGTGCGCACCACCCGGGATCACCCGGTGCAGGCGCTCGTTCGCGGCTCGGGATCGCGGCAGGTCCATTGTGGTCACCTTCTAGGTCGGCAGCACCTCGGCGAGCGAGGGAGCGGTCTTGTCGCGTTCGGACAGTAGCGTGGGCGTCAGCGGCCACGGAATCGCGAGTTCGGGGTCGTTGTAGGCGATTGTGACGTCTTCGTCCGGATTGTGCACCCGGTCGATGCGATACGAGACGTCAGCGATATCGGAAAGTGCTTGAAATCCGTGCGCGCAGCCTGCGGGAATGTAAATGCTGACCTGGGTGTCGCCGGAAAGCCGGAACGTTTCCACGGCCCGGAAAGTCGGCGAATCCGGGCGGAGGTCCACGACCACGTCGAACACCTCCCCGAACGAGCAGCGCACGAGTTTCGCTTCGCCCGCACCGGATCGCAGGTGCAGCCCGCGCAGCACCCCGCGCACCGAACGCGACACGCTGTCCTGCAGGAAAGCGTCCGGATCGAGGCCGACGGACCGCGCGACGCCGGCGTCGAACGTGCGCGAGAAGAACCCGCGCTCGTCGCGGTGCGGGGTGGGCTGGAACAGGTACAGGCCGGCGATGGCCGGTACGGGAATGGCTTTCATCGGACCTCCGTGGAGAACTCCGGGGGGAAGAGGGTCGCCGAAAGAAGGTTGAACTGCGATTTCAGCTGTTGCTTGTGTTCGTCGTTGCGCTCGGCCAGCGTGGCCTTGAGTTCGGGTCCGCGCCGTTCCAGATCCTCGAACTGCGCGATCAGCCGCGGCACGTCGATCGCACGCGCCTCCTGGCAGAACTCGCCGAGCCCCATCTCGGTCATCAGCACGTCGTTCTTCTTCGCGTACCCGATGGCGAGCGTCGGTTTCCCGGCCTTCAACGCGCACAGCACGTTGTGGTAACGCGTCGCGACGACCGAGCCGACGCCCGCCATCGCCCGCATCAGCGAATCGAGGTCACCCGGTGGCTCTGCCGTGATCAGCGGCGAATCCACCGCAGCCACGATCTCGTCCACCACCGCGAGGTCGGCCCGGTCGCCGATGAACAGGCGCACCGGCCGGTCGTGCGCGACGAGGTGCCGCACGAACTCCGTCATCGAGTCCACATAGGACCGGTGGATCTCCTCGCCGCGCGCGCGGTCGTCGTTGCCGCCGTAGTAGGCCATCAGACCGACGCCGACCGCGCGCGGGTCTTCGTTCGCGGCCGGGGTCGGCAGCGCGAACGCCAGGTCCGGGTACACGCCGTCGCCGGCCGTGCGCACGCCCATGTCCGCCATGGCCGAGCGCGACAGCTCGTCGCGGTAGGACCGGTACGCCGCGAACCGCGCCGCCGACCGCACCAGCAGCCGGGTGGCCGGCACGCTGATCCGATCCGCTCCCACGCTGACCAGCGCCACCTTCGTCCCGAACAGCCGGCCCAGCAGCGAAAGCAGGAACAGGGCGTACGGGAAACCCCACGGCCGCAACGGAAGCGTCGCTTCGAGCACACCCATGCCCGGCACGATCACCACGTGCTGACGGCGCACCCACGACGCCGTCCGCACCACGTCGACGAGCTTCCCGAACGCCTTGGTGGCGATCGACCGCACCCCGGACGCCGTGCGGTACTCGTCGCTGTTCCAGTTCAGCCGCGTCGCCGGGATCCCGTAGCGCGCCCGGACCACGTCCGGGCCGCCGCAGAACGCGGACACCGTGGCGTCGGGGTGCTCGGCTCGCAGGAACCCGAGCACCGCTTCCAGCGAACCGTCGTTGCCGAGGTTGCCCGAGCCGAGCAACCCGAACACACCGACCCGGGTGGTCACGAAATCCGCCGTTCGCGGCCGGCGACGACCAGGTCGACGGTCAGTGACAGCTCGCCGGCCTCGACGGGCGCGCGGTCCTCCACGCGCTCGCCCCCACCGCCCGGCCGCGCCCGGCTCGTGAACCACTCCACCAGCGCCAGGTAGCAGGCCCGGCGCTCGTGCGACGACAGCGGTGCGGTGCGGATGCCGTGCACGAAACCCCACACGTACTCGGCCAGCAGCCGAGCTGTCGGGTTCGTGATCGGGTTGCCGCGCTTGGGGTCGAGGTTCGCGCACCGCGACCGTTTGCTCGGGTTCGCGCGCTCCGCGCGGTCCGGGTGGTCGCGGCGGAAGTACAGCAGCTCCGGTACCTGGTAGAACGGCCCGTGCAGCGCCAGCTCGGCGACGTACGTGCGGTCCGCGTGGTGGTAGCTGTCCATCGGCGTGACGCGGCGCAGCACGTCGGTGCGCATCACCCCGTAGAAGTCGTCGCCACCGGGTTCGAACAACAGGCTCTTGAACCGCACCGACGGCCGGGGTGAGTCGGTCTTGTGCACGTACTCGAGCGGCACGGTCACCGCGCCGTCGCCGTCGATGATCGCCTGGTGCGAATGCGCCACGATCACGTCGGGCCGCTCGTCGAGCGCCTCGACGCACTTGGCGATCAGCTCGCGCCCGTAGAGGTCGTCGTGCGAGGCCCACTTGAACAGCTCGCCGCGCGCCAGGTCGAGCAGGACGTTGTGGTTGGGCGTCGCGCCGATGTTGCGGGCCTGGCGCACGTACCGGATCCGCGCGTCCTTGCCCGCGTACTGGCGGCAGATCTCCTCGGTCGCGTCGGCCGAGGCGTTGTCGGAGATGATCAGCTCGAAGTCCTCGTAGGTCTGGCCGAGCAGCGCGTCGAGCGCCTCGCCCAGGAACTCCTCGCCGTTGTACACGGGCAGACCGATGGTCAGCCGGGGAACCGCGCTCATCCCGTTCTCATTTCTGTCCTGCCGTCGGAGGCGGCATCGAGCTCTTCGTGGCTGAACGAACCCGACACCGGGCGGAACTCCATCGAGCCCTCCGGTGACCGGGGTGCCGGCGTCTCGGGCGCCGGCGGGAGTTTCGGAAGATCCACGGCGGCGGCGCGGTCGGCGAAGTACTCGCGCAACGCGATCCGCAGCTGCCACCACCACACGGCCGAACCCGTGATCGTCGCGATCGCGACGCCCCACTCCGACCCCGCGGCACCGCCCAGCGCGGCACCGATCAGGCCGAAGACGACGTAGAACACCGAAGCGATCAGCTGCGAGCGCAGGCTCCGCTTCGCCATGCCCAGCGCCCGCAGGCCCGCCGTCGCGCCCGTCGTGAAGCTCGCGCCCACCACCGCGAACGTCACCGGCAGGATCAGCAGCGACGAGCTGTCCCACAGCGAGCCGAGCACGAACCGCCCGGCCGAATCCGGCACGAACAGCAGCAGTCCGAGGCCCCACGCGAGCGCGGCAGCCGCCTGCGCGCCGCCCAGCACCACGCAGAAGTGCCACAGCCGGTGCGGTGACCGCTGCAGCACCCGCGCGCCCTCGGCCACCGTCACCAGCGAAAGCCCCATCAGCAACGCCAGGAACGGCCCGAGCAGCTGCTCCGCGCCGCGCACCGTGCCCACCGCGGCCAGCCCGGCGACCGCACCCAGCCCGTAGGCGCGCAGCTGCGAAGACCCGCTGTTGCTCACGTTCTCCACGAGGTAGCGCACACCCAGCTCGCGGTGGTCGCGCAGCCACGAGCGCACCGCGCCCAGCTTCGGCAGCACGCTCGTCTGCACCCAGCCGAACAGCGCCGCGACACCCGCGGAGCAGCCCCACGCCAGCAGGAACGCGACGACCGTGCCGTAGCGCGCGCCCAGGACCAGCGCCGGGAACAGCGCCACGGCCTGGATCCCGTCGTTCACGAACGCCCGCTGCCCGGTGCCCGCGGCGAAGAAGCCGAACCGCCACGCGTCCTGCACCAGCAGGAACGGCAGCACCACACCCAGCGCGAGGAACGCGTCGCCGAGCGAGCCGCCCACGGCGAGTCCGAAGAGGACACACACGAGCCCGGTCGCGACGCCCACCACCAGCGCCGTGCCCACGGCCCGGCCCAGCGCCTCGCGCCAGCGCGCCTTGGCGACGCCGGAGAAGCGCACCATCAGCGGGTCGGTCGCAAGGCCGCGCGAGACGTTGAGGATGACCCCGTACGTCACCCACGCGATGCTGAACAGCCCGAACGCCGTCGCGCCCAGCGAGCGCGCGACGTAAAGCCCCACCACGAAGTTGGTCAGGCTCGACACGGCTTGGTCGCCCAGGCCCCAGCTCAGCCGTCCCGCCATCGCACGGACGGCCCGCGAGCGCAGGATCGCGGGCACCGGACTCACTCCTTGAGCAGGCCCGCGACCTGCAGGGCCCGGGCCGCGGTGACCACGGCGTCGAAGGGGAGGTCCGCACGCTCGGCGATGTCCAGCAGGCTGTGCTCGCCGTCGGAGTAGCTGAGCACCCACAGCATCGCCATCTGCGCTGCCTTGGCGTCGCTGCGGCCGCCGAGCGAGTCGTACAGGCCGCGCTTGCCCAGCTGCGGTTCGCCGTAGGGGCTGAGGTTCACGTAGCGGCGGTTGCGGTCGAGCACGGAGAACGCGGTGCGCAGCGTGGCGAGCGTGTCTTCCATCGCCTCGGGCGAGACGAAGCCCGGGTTGTCCGCCGACGTGTGGTACTCCGGATAGCCCGCGTACGGCGTGCGCGTGAGCGAGCCGACGCCGAGGTTGAAGCCGGGGGAGCAGAACTGCCGCTCGTCGTAGCCGTAGGGCGAGAACTCGCGGATCTCGTGCGGCTTGTCCTTCAGCACGTATGCCATCACGCGGTCGATGTCGGCGTCACCGCGGCGGCTGCGCTTGTACGTCAGCGAACCGCGGTCGCCGGCGCACGCCAGCACCACGCCGTGCTTCACACGGTCGACGCGTTCGGACCCCCGGGCGAGCCAGGTGATCGCGCCGATCGTGCCGGGCATGAAGAGGAACCGGTACGTGTAGTGCGGTTTGCCGGTTTCGGCCAGCGCCTGCGCGAGCGACACGGCCACCGCGATGCCGGCGAGGTTGTCGTTGGCCAGCGACGGGTGGCACACGTGGCACGACACGATGACCTCGTCGCTCACCTCGCCGGGCACCACGTGCTCGGCGTAGGTGAGCGAGCCGTCGGCCAGCGTCGAATCGATCTTCACGTGGTAGTCGCCCTCGGGCAGGGCGTCGAGCACGTCCTGCGCGAGGCAGAAACCCCAGGTGGGCGAGTAGTAGCTGGTGCGGTACGGGATCCACGACGGGCTTTCCGGCAGCGTGTGCAGGTGCCCCCGCAGCTCGGCGAGGCTCATCGTCTCGTCGACCGGTACGGAGTAGCCGACCAGGTGCAGGTTCGACTCCCGGAAGTCGATCACGCGCCGGCCGGACGAATCCGCGACGTAGGCGTCGCGGACGTTCCACTCCTGCGGCACGGTCCAGTCCAGCACCTGCGTGCCGGTCGGCACCTCGTGCTGCTGCAGCCCGAGGTGCTCCCCGACGATCGCGAGCGTGGCCCGGACCCCGTCGCCCGTGATGCTCCGGCAGAGCGGGTACATCCGCTCCACCAGCGCGTGCATCTCGCCCCCCGTGAGCATCAGTGGCGCCGCAGCGTCTCGTCGACGGAGCCGTCGGCCTGGCGGTCGGACAGCCAGTTGAGCCGGGTGAAGCGGCGCTCGAACTGCGCCTTGGTGAGCTCGTAGTCGCGGTAGGCGTCGATCAGCTGCAGCGCGCCGTCCTTCACACCCCACTCGCAGTCGAAGCCCGGGATCGCCTCGCGGAAGCGGGAGAAGTCCACGCGGTACGAGCGCGGGTCGGCCCCGGCTTCGCCGGTGATGCGCAGCTTCGAGCCGGGCACGGCGTCCACGACCTCCTGCGCGATCTCCGCGACCGTCACGTTGTTGCGCTCGGTGCCGATGTTGAACGCGCGGTTGTGCACGGCCTCGCGCGGCGCTTCGAGCGCGGCGGTGAAGGCGCGGGCGATGTCCTTGGCGTGCACGAGCGGCCGCCACGGCGTGCCGTCCGACAGCACCAGCACCTCGCCGGAGAGGTACGCGTGGCCGACGAGGTTGTTCAGCACGATGTCGGCGCGCAGCCGCGGCGAGAAGCCGAACGCGGTGGCGTTGCGCATGTACACCGGTGTGAAGGTGTCGTCGGCGAGCTTCGAAACCTCTTCCTCCACCCGCACCTTCGACTCGGCGTACGGCGTCACCGGCCGCAGCGGCGCGTCCTCGTCGACGAGCCCGCCGCCGCCCGAGGCACCGTAGACCGAGCACGTCGACGCATACAGGTACCGGCCGACGCCCGCGTCCTTGGCCAGCTCGGCCAGCCGCACCGACGCGTGGTGGTTGATGTCGTAGGTGAGTTCCGGCGCCAGCGAGCCCAGCGGGTCGTTGGACAGCGCGGCCAGGTGGACCACCGCGTCGTAGCCCTCGAGGTGCTCGGGGCGCAGGTCGCGCAGGTCCACGTCGATCGAGGGCGGGTCCTTCGGGGCCGGGCCCAGCAGGCACCCCGCGAACAGCCCGGAGTCGAGGCCGACGACGTCGTGCCCGGCCTCCTCGAGCTCCGGCGCCATCACCGTGCCCAGATAACCCGTGTGCCCGGTCAGCAACACCCGCATGTCAGTCAGCCCCTCAGGTCGAGAACGAGTTTGTTCAGTTCGAAGGCCTCCGCGTACCGCTCCTGGCACTCGATGCCGCGGATCCTGGCGAGGCCGAGGAAGGCCTCGCGGTCGTACCACGGGCGGTGCCGCTGGGACGCGTAGTGCTCCTGCAGCAGCCGCACCTTCCGCTCGGCCAGCTCACTGGTGAGCGGCACGTACGCCGGGAGGCGGCCGAGGTCGCCGTCCCACTTCACGATCTCGTAGCCCAGCGCCAGGTACCCCCGGTAGACCGTGGGTACCAGCGTGGCCAGGCCACGGTGGTCCTGGTGCGCGTCGACCGTGCGCGGCGCGAAGACCACGTCCGGGTCGGTGCGCTGCTTGAGTTCTTCCAGCGCGTTCTTGGCTTCGTCCCAGTGGGCCGGGAGCCGGCCGTCGGGCAGCTTCAGCACCGTCACGTCGAGGTCCGCGCCCGGGCAGAACGCGGCCAGTGCCGCCCGTTCCTCGTCCTCGCGTTCGGTGCCACCGCCCGACAGCACCAGGGCGTCGACCCGGACGCCGGGCCGCTCGCCACAGAGCGTGAGCAGCGTCCCGCCGGCGCCGATCGCTATGTCGTCGCAGTGGGCACCCAGTGCGACGACGCGGTCGAGCCGTTCCGTGCCGAGCTTGATCACGCGTGCACCTTGTCCCGCTCCCACAGGGCCCAAGGCCGGTTACCGTGGGTGTAGGCGGCGTCGAGCGCGTAGCGCTCCTTGACCGTGTCGGTCGGCTTCCAGAACCCGCGGTACGGGTAGGCCAGCAGCCGGCCGCGCTTGGCGAGTTCGCCGCAGCCGTCGGCGACCAGGTCGCCGTTCTCCGGGATGTGGTCGAAGATCTCCTGGCGCAGCACGAAGTACCCGCCGTTCTCCCACAGCGGCATGTCGCTCACCGGTGTGATGGCGCCGATCCGGCCGCCCTCGTCCATCTCGACGCAGTGGAACGACGACTGCGGTGGCACGACCATCATCGACGCGCCGGCTTCGGTCTCGGAGAAGCGCTCCACCATCTCGTCCAGAGGCGCGTCGGTGAGCACGTCGGCGTAGTTGGCGAGGAACATCTCGTCGCCGTCGAGGTACTCGCGCACACGGCGCAGGCGTTCGCCGATCGGCGACTCGATGCCGGTCTGGACGAATGAAATGGTCCAGTCGGCGATGTCGGTGGACAGGAGTTCCGGTTTTCCGTTGCGCAGCACGAAGTCGTTGGACGTCGTCTCGCGGTAGTCGAGGAAGAATTCCTTGATGTGGTGGGCGCCGTAGCCCAGGCACAGCACGAACTCGGTGTGGCCGAAGTGCGCGTAGTAGCGCATCACGTGCCAGATCAGCGGTCTCGGCCCCACCATGGCCATCGGCTTCGGCACGTCGGACGCGTCGCCGTTGCGCATGCGCATGCCGTAGCCGCCGCAGAAGAGGACAACCTTCACTGCTTCACCTCGACGATCTCCAGACGGGGGATCGGGAACACGAGCCGCCCGCCCCAGTCGTCTACGTAGGACAGTTGCTCGGTGAGTTCCTTCCGCAGGTTCCAGGGAAGGACGAGGACGTAGTCGGGCTTGTCGGCCGCGATGCGCTCGGGTTCGAGGATCGGCACGCGGGTGCCCGGGGTGAACCGGCCGTGCTTGTACGGGTTGCGGTCCACCGTGTAGGCGAGCAGGTCGGGCCGGATGCCGCAGTGGTTCAGCAGCGTGTTGCCCTTGCCGGGGGCGCCGTAGCCCACCACGGTCTTGCCCTCCTTGGCCGCCTTGACCAGGAATTCCAGCAGGTCGAGCCGCACGCGCGTGACGCGCTCGGCGAACTCGGTGTAGCCGGACAGCTCGTGCAGGCCCGCGGCCTTCTCGCGCTCCAGCACGTCGACCATCCGCGCGCTCGGCTCACCGGCGACCTCAGTCGGCCGCGCCCACAGCCGGATCGAGCCGCCGTGCGTCGGCAGGAGTTCGACGTCCACAACGGACAGTCCGCCGACCGCGAGCGCGCGTCGCGCGGATTCCACCGTGTAGTACTGGAAGTGCTCGTGGTAGATCGTGTCGTACTGGTTCTCGCTGATCAGTGTGAGCAGGTGCTGCACCTCGATGGAGACCCAGCCGTCGTCGGCGACCAGTGCCCGCAGGCCGTGGGTGAAGCCGATGATGTCGGGGATGTGCGCGTACACGTTGTTGGCGGCGACGAGGTCGGCCGGCCCGTGTTCCTCACGCACGTCGCGCCCCGTCTCGGGGCTGAGGAACGCGGTTTTCGTCGGCACGCCCTTGTCGCGCGCGGCCTGCCCGACGTTCACCGACGGCTCGACGCCCAGACAGCGGATACCCCTCGCCACCACGTGTTGCAGCAGGTAACCGTCGTTGCTGGCCACCTCCACCACGAACGAATCAGGCCCCAGTCCCAGCCGCTCCACCGACTCGTCGACGTACTCGCGCGCGTGTTCCACCCACGAGGTGGAGAACGACGAGAAGTACGCGTAGTCGGTGAACGTGTCCTCGGGCGTGATCAGCGGCGGGATCTGCGCCAGCCAGCACTCGGTGCAGACCTGCAGGTGCAGCGGATAGGTGTGCTCTGGCTCGGCCAGCTGCTGCGCGGTCAGGAACCGCTCACACGGCGGGGTCGCCCCGAGATCGACGACACTCACCAGAGCTGTCGAACCGCAGAGTCGGCATGTGGTCATCAACGGGCTCCTCGGCTCGCGGCTTGCGTGCTAGACACGTCGATGACCAGCGGATGGTCGTTACAGGGAGCGCGCGAGGGGTGGAGCACCGAGTTCGAAATGAGATGTGCTCTGCATCTTTTGCCTCGGCTCCGCCGAGGCGGCGAGATCGCTTGAACCCGGTTGCCTCCCGGTTTCCGCGCGGCCGAGGGGCCGCGCGGAAACCGCTCAGTCCAGAAGCCGGCGCGATCTCGCGGGGTGGGAGCAGGAGGAACGGGTGGGCTTCACGTCGGCCCACGGCAGGTGCGGAGAGTAACGCCGCGACCGGACAGGCGTGTTTTTCCCAAACCACGCCGCGGGATCGTGAACGAGTCGTTGCCCCGGAGTGGAAGTGAGAGACTCAGTTCACACCAGTTTTTCAGCCGCGGGGATCACGTCGGTGGCGAACTTTTCCAGCAGTGACACGTCGGGCACGCCGGGGACGCTGCCGATCGCAGCGTCGAAGCCGAGGTTGTGGAGGCGCTCCAGGTCGGCCAGGAGTTCGCCCGCTTTTTCGCCCTTCTCGCCGATGTCGAGGGTGTGGTAGGCGGTCTTGGTGATCTCGTTGTAGTCGCGGCCCTCGTTCTCGCAGTGCTGCTTGAGCACGTCGAGTTTGTGCTCCACGTCGGGGGTGTTGAAGATGTTGCACGCGTCGCCGTACTTGGCGACGAAGCGCAGCGTCTTCTTCTCGCCACCGCCGCCGATCATGATCGGCGGGTGCGGGCGCGACAGGACCTGCGGCGAGTTCAGCAGGCGCTCGGCCTCGAAGTGCTTGCTCGAAAACGCGGCGTCGCCCTCGCCCCACATCTGCAGGATGTACTGGAGGTTCTCCTCGAGCAGTTCGAAGCGCTCCGCGGTTGGCGGGAACGGGAAACCGAGGCCCTTCGACTCCTCCTCGTTCCAGCCGGCGCCGATGCCGAGCACCGCGCGGCCGCCGGAGAGCACGTCGAGCGTCGTGATCGTCTTCGCCAGCAGGCCGGGGTGGCGGTAGATGACGCCGGTGATCACGGTCAGCAGCTTGGCGCGCTCGGTGTGCGCCGCGAGGAAGCCCAGCGTCGTGTAGGCCTCGAGCATGTCGTTCTCGCTCGGCCCGACGCCGCGGATCTGGAAGAAGTGGTCCATCACGCCGACGTAGTCGAAACCGGCCTGGTCGGCCGTGCGCGCGACAGCGGCGAGGTCGGAACCGAGCGTCGCCGGCCCGCCCGCCCAGGTGAAGTTGGGGATCTGCAGTCCGAGTTTCATGCGTTCGACGGTATACCTGGAGTTACACCACCTGCGCGGTCAAAAGTTGCGGACGACGGAAACGGTGCCGTGCAAGGGATCCGTCACGTAAACGGCACGGGTCCGCTGGTCGACGGCGAGGTCGCCGGGGTTCACGCCGAGGCTCAGCTCGCCGTTGAGCACGCCGGCCTTTCCGTCCACGCGGGACAGTCCGTTCTGGCCGCCGTTGGTGTACACGGTCTCGGTGGCCTGGTTCACCGCGATCGCCGACGCTTCGCTGCGCAGCAGCACGGTCTTGCTCTGCGTCCGCGACACCGGATCCACAATGGACATGTGGTGGATCGCGGAGTTCGCGACGAACACCGTGCCGCTCGCCTGGTGCACCGCGACGCCCGTGGGCGAGGCCCCGACGCCGGTGCTGCCGGTGAACTTTCCGGCGTCGAGGTCGAAGATCTCGAGGGAGTCCGTCGTCGGGCTCGTGCAGTAGGCGAGCCGCCGCCCGGTGTCGAGGGCGATGCCGGCCAGCCCGGACTTCGGCGCGGCCACGATCCGCTGGGTCGTGAGGCTGAGCGTGTCGAGGATCGCGAAGGTGCCGGTGGAGCCGCTCACCGCGTACACCTTGTTCGCCGCCGGGTCCACGGCGACCGACGACGCACCGGCGCCCGCGCCGACGACGCTCACCGCCTGGTGGCTCAGTGCGTCGAGCGCGATCACGGTGCCGCCGGGCGGGTTCGCCACGTACACACGGTTGGCCGCGGAGTCGACGGCGACGTCGCTGGGCTTGCCGCCGACCGGGATGAGCGTGATCACGCGCCCCGCGTTCGGGTCGAGCACGGCCACCGTGCCCGAGTTCGAGTCGGTGACGTAGACGAGCCCCGTGACCGGGTTCACGGCAACGGCCGTCAGCGCCCCGCCGACGTCGACCACCCTCACCTGCTCCGCCCGCGCCGAACCGGCCAGCGCGGCCGTGGCCACACCCGCCGTGGCCAGGGCGAACAGGCTCCGCCTGCTCAGTTCCGGACCCCGCATCGCCCACCTCCTCGGTCGGGGCGCTCGGTCGACCCTAACTCGCGAGTGGATCACGTGAAGGAACTTCGGGTCGCCCGATCGCGTTGTTTCCGGTGAGTAACCACCCCTCAGTGCGGACGGAGGCGAGCCGCGTGCACAAGCACCAGAACGGGCTGAAGACGGCGTTGCTGCTCGGCTTGCTGTCGGCCATCATCATCGGGATCAGCGGCCTGTTCGGCCGGGGTGCCCTGATCATCGGCGTGGTCGTGGCGCTCGGGGTCAACGCGTTCGCCTACTTCAACTCCGAGAAGCTGGCCCTGCGCGCCATGCGCGCGCGGCCCGTCTCCGAGGTCGAGCAGCCCGCGATGTACCGCATCGTCCGCGAGCTGGCCACCACCGCCCGCCAGCCGATGCCGGCGCTCTACATCAGCCCGACGGTCGCACCCAACGCGTTCGCCACCGGCCGCAGCCCGCAGCACGCCGCCGTCTGCTGCACCGCCGGCATCCTCGAGCTGCTGAACGAGCGCGAGCTGCGCGCGGTCCTCGGCCACGAGCTCTCGCACGTGTACAACCGGGACATCCTGATCTCCTGCGTGGCCGGCGCGCTCGCCAGCGTCGTCAGCTTCCTCGCCAACATCGCCTTCTTCTTCGGCGGCAACGACCGCGAGGGCAACCCGATCGCCTCGCTGCTGATCATCCTGGTCGGCCCCATCGCCGCGTCGGTCATCAAGCTCGCCGTCAGCCGCTCCCGCGAGTACCAGGCGGACGCCTCGGGCGCCCAGCTCACCGGCGACCCGCTCGCCCTGGCCTCCGCCCTGCGCAAACTGGAGCGCGGCACGCGCGCCGCCCCGCTCGCCCCCGAGCCGGCCGTGGTGTCGCAGTCACACCTGATGATCGCCAACCCCTTCCGCCCGGGCGCGGGGCTGTCCAAGCTGTTCTCCACGCACCCCCCGATCGAAGACCGCATCGACCGCCTGGAACAGCTGGCGCGCGGCCTCTGACTCCGACGGGTCCACTCGCGCCGACTGCGTGGCCTGACCGGTCCACTCACGGAGGTGACGTTGGTCGAGGGGTCCACTTGTACCGTTCGCGCGGTGCTGCCGGTCCAGTCGCTGCGGCGGCATCGCGCCACTGATCCACTCGCTGCGCCCGGGTGGCTCGACACTTCCGCTCGTGTCGCCCCGTGCTGCGGCGCGAAAGATCCACTGGCGCCGTCTGGGTGCTGCTGGGGTCCACTCGCCAAGTCCGCGTCGCGGCACGAGTGGTCCAGTCGCAGCTGGCGCCGACCGACTGGTCCGCGCGCTACGCCGATGCCGTGCTACCGGTCCATTCGCGGCGCGACCGGTCTACTCGCACCGACGGGGCGGCGCGACCCGCCCGTTCGTTCTACGCCGGAACCCCCAACAACCTCAGCCGGCCGCCCCCGAAGACTTCGCGACGTTCATCACGTACTCCCCATACCCGCTCTTCGACAGCTTCGCCCCCAGCGCGAAGCACTCATCCGCGCTGATGAACCCCATCCGCAGCGCGATCTCCTCCAGGCAGGCGATTCGTACCCCCGTCCGGTGCTCCAGCACCTGCACGAACTGCCCCGCCTCGAGCAGGGAGTCGTGGGTGCCCGTGTCGAGCCAGGCGAAGCCGCGGCTGAGTTCGATGAGGGTGGCGCGCCCGGCGCGCAGGTAGGTGAGGTTGACGTCCGTGATCTCGAGCTCGCCGCGGTGCGAGGGCTGCAGCGCGCGCGAGATGTCGACGACCTCGTTGTCGTAGAAGTACAGCCCGGTGATGGCGTTGTTGGACCGCGGTGAAGTGGGCTTCTCCTCGATGGACACGAGTTTCCCCGACCCGTCGAGCTCCCCGACGCCGTAGCGCTCGGGGTCCTTCACCTGGTACCCGAACAGCACACAGCCGTCGAGGTCGGTGGCGGCGGTCTGGAGCGTCCGCGAGAAGCCCTGGCCGTAGAAGATGTTGTCGCCCAGCACGAGGGCGACGGAGTCGTCGCCCACGAAGTCGGCGCCGATGACGAAGGCCTCGGCCAAGCCGTTGGGGCTGGGCTGCTCTGCGAAGGAGAACGACAGCCCGAACTGGCTGCCGTCGCCGAGCAGCCCGCGGAAGTTCGGCAGGTCGGCCGGCGTGGAGATCACGAGGATGTCCCTGATCCCGGCCAGCATCAGCACCGAAATCGGGTAGTAGATCATCGGCTTGTCGTAGACGGGCAGCAGCTGCTTCGACACGGCCTGCGTGATCGGGTGCAGCCGCGTCCCGCTGCCGCCCGCCAGCACGATGCCCTTCATCCCACTCCTCACTCCTGACCCTCACCGGACCGAGTGAGTGTCTCAGCCCATCGGACCCTTGCCGAAGTAGGCCTTGCAGCCGAGGTTGTACTCGGTCGCGATCTCCAGCACGTTCTTGCCACCGTCCACCGGCAGGAGCGTCGAGGAGTAGTTGGGGCAGAAGTTGTTGTAGATGCCGCTGATGGCGATGGGTGCCGGCAGCGGGTACCAGTTCCCCTGGCCGAGGTTGTCGTTGGCGAGCAGCACCTGGCCGTTGCCCGGCTGCGGCACGCCCTTCGCGTCGGTGAAGATCTGCCCGACCATCACCAGCCGCACGCCGTGGGGACCGCCGGGGAAGAGCGAGACGGTCTGCGCGTGCTGGAAGTAGTCGCCGTTTGCGGTCATGACGCGCGTGCCCGGGTCGGCGGGATCACCCCAGTTCGCACCGTCGTCCGAGATCTTGTAGTACGGGTCGCAGTAGCGGTCGCCGTAGTTGCAGATCTCGTAGCTGAACCAGTACCGCCCGTCCGGCAGGCGGCGGATGATCGGCATGCCCGGGCGGACGCGGTCGGGCGGGATGGCCATCGTCAGCTGCTTCGTGCCCCAGCGGACGCCGTCGGTCGTCGCGACGCGGTTGAGCACCTGCGCGTACTTCGGGGCCTGCGTCTCGTCGGCGTAGTGGAGCCAGAGCGTGCCGCCTGCGTCGACGTTGAACTCCGGCTCCCATATGCCGTCGTGGTTGTGCGACCGCGCGGCCTCCGCCAGGAACGACCAGTGCTTCCCCCCGTCGATGCTGGCCCAGACCTTGATCCCGATGCGCCGCTGCGCGCCCGCGTCCTGCCGGTAGCTCGCGGCCCACAGCACGGTGCCCGCGCGCAGCCGCCCGACGCGTTGCGGCAGTTCGTACAGGGTGCCGCAGCACTCGCCGAGCTTGCCGTCGGGGTCGCGGATCTCGCCGATCTCGTGGAACGAAGCGCCTTCGTCGGTGCTCTCCATGATGGGCGTGAACTTGCCGCCGGCGTCCTCACTCGTGAGCGACGCCAGGATGTGGCCGCGCCCGAACGGCGAGTACTGCAGCCGGATCAGCCGCGCGTACGAGCCGTAGCCCGGCACCAGCTGTTGCTTGTCGACCACGGCGGACGCGGGCGTGAGCCCGGCGGCGATCACCACCAGCGAGGTGAGGAGGGCGATCACTGGTGTCCAACGGCGCATCCTGAACCTCTCTCACGGGTGGCCGCGCGATTACACCACGCAACCGGCCTCGGCCCGGGCCGTTTTGCGGCGCTTCCGCAGGTCAGCGCGCAGACTCCACCCGGTCGTGGGGTTTCGGCTGCTCGATCGGGTGTCAGGAGGAGGTAACGGATCGTCGAAGGGTGACGAAAGATCAGCGGAGGGCCGCGCGGTGGCTCACGAGGGGGAACGGGAAATGACGCGGATCGCCGGGCGCGTTGCCGCCGTGGTGCTGATCGCGCTGGTCACGGCTTCGTGCAGCGTGCAGCCGTCGGGGCGCGGTGTGCTCCTGGGGTCGCTGGGCGGCCACTCGGCTCCGTCGTCGTCACCGGCCCCGCCACCCCGCCGCCTGGAGGCCCCGACGGAAACCCACACCGGCAAGGGCGACGGCACCGTCACCCTCTCCTGGCCCGCCGACGTCCCCGGGTTCCTGACCTTCGACTGCCCGCACTGCGCGTCCAACGTCATCGTCCACACCGACGGCGACGAAGGTCTGCTCGTCAACGCCATCGGCGCCTACCACGGCACGGTCTGGTTCAACGTCCGCGAATCAGCCAAGCCGTCGCACACCCTCAGCGTTTCCGCAGATGCCGCCTGGACCGTCACGGTCTCCGACCACCGCACCCTCCCGACCGCCCCGGCCGGCAAGCCGTATACGGGCAAGGGTGACGCCGTCGTGGCCATCCCGCCGGACGTTTCGCTCGCGTCGTTCACCGCGAAGAACCGGGGCGACACCGCCGTCTGGGTCCAGGGCGGCGGCACGATGGCCCTGGTGGTGAACCAGATCGGCCCCTACACCGGTTCATTCCCGGTCCCGGGCCCGACTTACGTGCAGGTGGAGGCGTGGGACGGCCAGTGGACGCTCACCCCGCAGTGACCTGTAGTCACCGCCCACCGGGTGGGTCTTCACGCGCCGAGCGCCTCCCGCGCTCGGGAGTCGCGGCGGCGTTTGGCTCAGGATTGGCCTTCGGTGCCGCGGATTTGTGCCCGGTACCGCCTTTACCGGGCTTCGCCACGAACGCAGTCGGTGGAGGCCGCGGTCAGTCCCAGTGGTTGAACAGCAGGTCGCTGATGGTGCGTGGCTTCCAGTGCGCGATCTGGCGCAGTTCGGCTTTGGCCAGAGCGGACAGGTCGGCGCGGTTCAGCGGGCTGGTGAGCTCGTCGATGGTGAGAAGCCGGAACGACGTCTGAGTCGCAAGCGCTGCCTGGATGACCGCGTCTTCGATGATGGTGACCGGACCCCAGCCCGTGACCGGCTCGGCGAGGGCGAGCACGGGGACATGACGGTGGCACACGATGGCGAACCGTCGCTGCTGCTGTCCGCGATGGGTGAGCGTCGCTGTGTGGAAGGTGCTGTACAGCTCCGGCGCGGTGATCTGCTCCACCGTGGCGCCGAGCAGCCGGGCCGTGTCATGGGTGAGCGCCGCGAAGGCCTTCCGGTCGGTGCTGGGTAGCGGGCTCGCTCCGACGTCGCGGAAACCGGTCGCTCCACGTGGCACCGTCCAGCACCCGGTAGGCGGCGATGAGGAGTCCACCAGTGCTCCGGTTCGGTGAGATCGCGCAGCTACATCGGCCGGACGCCGGCGCTGGGTTGTACCCACGGGCACCCGCTAGCGGATACCCGCAGGTCAACGAGGGTGCGTCACCGGTAGTTGGTGAACTGCAACGCGATCTCGAAGTCCTTCCCCTTCAGCAACGCGATCACGTCCTGCAGCTGGTCCTTCTTCTTGCCCGACACCCGCAGCTGGTCGCCCTGGATCTGGGCCTGGACGCCCTTCGGGCCTTCGTCGCGGATGAACTTGGCGATCTGCTTGGCCTTGTCGGAGGCGATGCCCTGGAGGATCTTGCCGCCGATCTTGTAGGTCTTGCCGGAGAGCGCGGGCTCGCCGGCTTCGAACGCCTTGAGCGAGATGTTGCGCTTGATCAGCTTCTCCTTGAAGACCTCCACGGCGGCGAGCGCCCGCTCCTCGGTCTCCGACTCGATAGTGAGGGCTTCCTCGCCCGCCCAGCTGATGGTCGTCCCGGTGCCCCGGAAGTCGAACCGCGTGCCCAGCTCCTTGCTCGCCTGGTTCAGGGCGTTGTCCACCTCCTGGCGGTCGACCTTGCTCACCACGTCGAAAGAGGGATCCGCCACGTGTCCTCACACCTCGTACTCGCTCGTCAGGGGCCACCAGCCTAGACCCTGCCACCCGGTTGATCCTCGGGTCCGGCCGTTGGGTATCCTTCTACCCGGCCGGTCACCCGGCCTGGGCAGGTTACCCAAGCGGCCAAAGGGATCTGACTGTAAATCAGACGGCTCAGCCTTCGGGGGTTCGAATCCCTCACCTGCCACACCGCAAGCGCCCCCCGATCAGCACGGTCCGGGGGCGCTTCCATGTTCACGCGACTCATGCCCGGTGATCGTCGTAGTCCACATCGACATTCATTTCGCGCTGGCCACACTGCGCCGCCTCCCCCAGGCGAGGCCGTAGACTCACGGTCTCGCCTGGGGGAGAGGTTTAGCGTGAGTTTCGATCTGGTCGTGTGGTCCGCTGCCGACACCGAGCCGAAGGCCCGGTACGACCGGCTCGCCGACAACGAGCCCGACGGCGTCCGGCAGCCGCAGGTCGCGGCGTTCTACCGCGACCTGACGGCCCAGTACCCGGAGCTGGTCGACGCCGACGATCCCGAGCGGTCGCCGTGGAACGCCGGCTTGAGCCAGTTCGCCGACGCCGTCGTCATGCCCATCGCCCGGGCACATGCGGAGGCCGTGCGGCGCTTCGTGCTCGACCTGGCCCGCCGCCACGGCCTCGTGGCCTACGACCCGCAATCCGGCGCGGTCCACCACCCCGGCGCCCTCACCCTCACGTCCTGCGACGGCTCCCACGCCGAAAACCCGGACGCCATCGCCATTCGCCGCGCCCTGGAACGCCTGTCCCGCACCAACTGGTACGCCGTCCTCGAACGCGGCGACTCCTACGTCCAGGTCGGCCAGGGCAAGTCCGCGGGCGCCCCGGCCCGCCACTACGCCCTCGAACACCGCGACGGCTCACCGGACCGCCACCACCGCACCGACGTCCGCTCCCTCGACGACGTCATCACGGCCTTCACCGGCTTCGCCACGGGCGATCCGTCGTGGCGGCAGCGGTTCGAATGGCGCAAGCTCGACCTCTGAGCAGTGGCAGTGCTCACATCCCAGTCTCCCGCAACATCCGGGAAACACGGGTGGTGTCCACTCAGGCGCGCCAGGAGAGCCGCGAGGAGCCACCATGCCCGAAGTCGTGTTCCGAGTGCGGTGGCCGGATGATTCGGTGCAGCGGTGCTACTCACCGTCCACTGTGGTCGAAGAGCACTTCGCCGCGGGGGAGGGGTACTCGGTCGCGGAGTTCGTCGAGCGCCGCAGGGCGGCGTTGACGGGTCGCGTCAGAGCGGGTGCGGGAGCGGTTCGGGTTCCCGTGTCCGCACGCCGCGGCCCAGCTGGCCGACCTCGAGCGGCGCGCCGCCCACTTCGCCGCGGGCGAGGGCGCACGGGTCGTGGTGGAGGCCTTCGAGAAGTGAAAAGCCCCCGTCTCCCAAGGGAAACGGGGGCCTTCCGGCACGTGGATCAAGCTGCCGCCGGAACCTCCGACGAAGCCGGTGTCAGGGCCAGTTCCAGGACCTCACGCACGTTCGCCACGGCGTGCACGTCCAGCTGCGACAGCACCTCGGCGGGCACGTCGTCCAGGTCCGGCTCGTTGCGCTGCGGGATGATCACGGTCTTCATCCCGGCCCGGTGGGCGGCGAGCAGCTTCTGCTTCACGCCACCGATCGGCAGCACGCGGCCGGTCAGTGAGACCTCGCCGGTCATCGCGACGTCCGCCCGCACCACGCGACCCGAGAGCAGCGAGGCGAGAGCCGTCGTCATGGTGACGCCGGCCGAGGGGCCGTCCTTCGGCACCGCGCCCGCGGGGACGTGGACGTGGATGCCGCGGTCCTTCAGGTCGCTGACGGGCAGCTCGAGCTCCGCGCCGTGCGAACGCAGGTAGGAGAGCGCGATCTGCACGGACTCCTTCATCACGTCGCCCAGCTGGCCGGTGAGCTGCAGACCCGTCGAGCCGCTCTCGGGGTCGTTCAGCGACGCCTCGATGTACAGGACGTCACCACCCGCGCCCGTCACGGCCAGACCCGTTGCCACGCCGGGGATCGACGTGCGCTGGGTCGAGGTCGGCAGCGACGACTCCGGCACGTGCCGCGGGCGGCCCAGGTACTTCTCCAGATCGGCGGCGCTCACGGAAACCGGCAGCGAAACCTCGTCCAGAGCCACCTTCGTCGCGACCTTGCGCAGCAGCTTGGCGATCGTGCGGTTCGCGTCGCGCACGCCCGCCTCGCGGGTGTACTCGGCGGCGATCCGGCTGAACGCCTCGTCGGCGATCACCACGTCGCCGGACGCGAGGCCGGCGCGCTCCAGCTCGCGCGGGAGCAGGTGGTCACGGGCGATCGTCACCTTCTCGTGCTCGGTGTACCCGTCGAGCGTGACGAGCTCCATGCGGTCGAGCAGCGGGCCGGGGATGGTCTCCAGCGCGTTGGCCGTCGCGAGGAACACGACGTCGGACAGGTCCAGCTCCACCTCGAGGTAGTGGTCGCGGAACGTGTGGTTCTGCTCCGGGTCCAGCACCTCCAGCAGGGCGGCCGTCGGGTCGCCGCGGTAGTCGGCGCCGACCTTGTCGATCTCGTCGAGCAGCACGACCGGGTTCATCGAACCGGCCTCCTTGATGGCCCGCACCACGCGGCCGGGCAGCGCGCCGACGTACGTGCGCCGGTGCCCGCGGATCTCCGCCTCGTCCCGGATGCCACCGAGGGCGACACGGACGAACTTGCGGCCCATCGCCTTCGCGACCGACTCGCCGAGCGACGTCTTGCCGACCCCGGGAGGACCGGCGAGCGCCAGCACCGCACCCGAACGACGGCCGCCGATCGGGCCGAGACCCGACTCCGCACGACGCTTGCGCACGGCCAGGTACTCGATGATCCGCTCCTTGACGTCGTCGAGGCCCGCGTGGTCCGCGTCGAGCACGGCGCGCGCGGCGGCGATGTCGTAGACGTCCTCGGTCCGCTCGTTCCACGGCAGCTCCAGCACCGTGTCGAGCCAGGTCCGGATCCAGCCGCCCTCGGGTGACTGCTCGGAGGTGCGCTCCAGCTTGTCGACCTCGGCCAGCGCGGCCTTCTTCACGTTGTCGGGCAGTTCGGCGGCCTCGACGCGGGCGCGGTAGTCGTCGTCCTTGTCGGTGCCGTCGAGCTCACCGAGCTCCTTGCGGATCGCCTCGAGCTGGCGGCGCAGCAGGAATTCCTTCTGCTGCTTGTCCATGCCCTCCTGGACGTCCTTGCGGATGGTGTCGGTCACTTCGAGCTCGGCGAGGTACTCCTTGCTCCACTCCATGGCCTTCTCGAGCCGCTTGCTCACGTCGAGCGTGGTCAGCAGCTCGATCTTCTGCTCCGTCTTCAGGTACGGCGCGTTGCCGGACAGGTCGGCCACCGCCGACGGGTCCTCGACCTGCTGGACGGCGTCGATCATCTGCCAGCCACCGCGCTGCTGGAGCAGCGAGATGACCACAGCCTTGTACTCCGTGGCGAGCTGCGCGGAGCGGTCGTCGGTGAATTCGGTTGCCTCGTCGGCGTGGACCCAGCGCGCGGCGCCGGGACCGTCCGCGATGCGGCCCACCACGGCGCGGCCGGTGCCGCGCAGGAGCACGGCGGCCTTGCCGCCGGGAACCCGGCCGATGCGCTCGACGGTCGCGACCGTGCCGAGTTCGGCGTACTCGCCGTGGACCCGGGGCACGATCAGCACTTCGGCCTTGGTGGCCGCGCCGGAGCGGATGCCGGGGAACGACGCCGTCGCGGGCGTCTTGGCCTGGGCGGACTCCACCGCGCCCCGGATCTCGACATCGGTGAAGTCGAGCGGGACCACCATGCCCGGCAGCACGACGTCGTCATCGAGCGGGAGCACGGGCAGGAGGCGGGGATCAGACATGTGCACTCCTCGGATAGTTGAGTCTGCAGTGCTCAACTATCTCTGGGGCGGGTTTGTTTCCCGAGGAGTGTTCGCTGGCAGCGGACGTGCCGCTGACCTGGGAAAGAGGCTCCGCGCTGAGGCGTGCGCCACGTCAGGGCCGCTCGGCCACCGCGCACCACGCGAACGGCCGTGTCTGGGCCTCCAGCGCCGACACCGGCTGTTCCGGGCGCCAGTCCGGCAGCGCCGACATCCCCGGATCCAGCAGTGGCCAGCCGCCGAACCACGGCAGGATCTCCGCGTCCGAGCGCAGGTACGCCGGGTTGCTCGTGTCGCGGTACGCCTCGATGAACGCCTTCACCTCGGCTGCGCGGTCCGGCGGCGCGTCGTCGCGGCACGTGGCGTGCGTCACGGCGAGCCACGAACCCGGAGCGAGCTTCGAACGGTAGGTCGCCATCAGCCCGTCGGGGTCGTCGTCCGGGCCGATGAAGTGCAGCACGGTGATCATCAGCAGGCACACGGGTTCGGACCAGTCGATGAGCCGCTTTGTCGTCTCGTCGGCGAAGAGCGCTTTCGGGTCCCGGATGTCGCGCTGCACGAGGCCCGCCCGGTCGCCGGCGCCCTCGCGTTCGAGGATCACGCGCGAATGCGCCGCCGCCACCGGCTCGTAGTCCACGTACACGACGGTCGCGCCTTCGTCCTCCGGCAGCCGCTCGCGCACGATCTCGTGCACGTTGCCCGCCGTCGGCACCCCCGAGCCGAGATCCACGAACTGCCGGATCCCCGCGTCGAGCGCCGCGCGCACCACGCGGTTCGTGAACGCGCGGTTCTGCCTCGAGATCGGCCGGATCAGCGGCCACACCTTCTCCACGCGCCGGCCGAACTCGCGGTCGACGGCCCAGTTCTGGTCGCGCCCAGGTACCAGTCGTAGACCCGCGCAGCCGAGGGCTTCTCGACGTCCACGCCCGCGGGGCCTTCCGGTGCGCTCACTCCGCCGGCTTCTCGGCGACGCCGCACCAAGCGAACGGCCGGGCCTCGGCCTCGACCGCGTTGAGCTCGCGCTCGGGCCGCCAGTCAGGCAGGTGCACGATGCCCGGTTCAAGCAGCGGCCACCCGCCGAAAAACGGCACGATCTCCTCGCGGTCGCGCATCCACACGGGGTTGCTCGTCTTGCGGTACTGCTCCACGAACCAGCGCAGACCGTCGAGCGCCGGGCCGCTGCCGTTGCCCTCGCTCATCTGCGAGATCGCGAGCCAGCTGCCGGGCGCGAGCGTGTCGCGGTACGCCTTGACCAGGCCGTCAGGGTCGTCGTCCGGGCCGACGAAGTGCAGCACGGCCATCATCAGCAGGCACACCGGCCGGCTGAAGTCGATGTACTCGCGCGTGGTCGGCGCGCGCAGCACGGACTTCGGATCGCGCAGGTCCGCCTGCAGGATGCCGGCCCAGTCGGTGGCCGCGCCCTCTTCGAGGATCAGCGTCGCGTGGGCGACGGCCACGGGCTCGTAGTCCACGTACAGCACGGTCGCGCGGTCTTCGTCGTCGAGCTCGGCCTCGATGACCTCGTGGACGTTGCCGGCCGTCGGCACGCCCGAGCCGAGGTCCACGAACTGCCGGATCCCGGCGGCCAGCGCGCCGCGCACCACGCGGTTCATGAACTCGCGGTTCTGCTTCGCGCCCGGCCGCACCAGGGGCCACTGCTGCTCGACGCGCCGGCCGAACTCGCGGTCGACGGCCCAGTTCTGGGTGCCGCCGAGGTACCAGTCGTAGATCCGCGCCGCCGACGGCTTCTCGGTGTCGACGCCTTCGGGCGCCTTCGGCGCGGACGCCGGCTGATCGCTCACGTCGGGTCTCCCCTCGTCGTCGGTGGCCAGACTAGCGAGCACCCACGACGGCGCGGTCCGCGGAGACGGAGAACCCGGTGCCGCGCTGCAAACGAACGCGGCCGGAACGCGTGGCGAGCGTCTCGGAGGAACGCCGAATCCGCGTCGGGGCAAACGGGCGGGACAGCCGGCCGTTCTCGGATGCGCGGGCGATGGTCGAGCGTCATCCACCGGTATCGATGTGGGATCGCCTGACGGTACGCGCCGGCGGTGTTCGGTCCGTGGCAGACGATCTGGGCCTGCGCTGCGACTGGCCGGCCATCGTTCACCGCCGCGCAGTTGTCCTCCGCGCGGTGATCAGCTGGCCCAAGGCATCGTCAGACCCGGTCGGACACGCCCTGGTTGTCCACCACTGGGCTGTGCTGTGGATTGCTCCACTTCGTCGCGCACCGGCCTGCACACCTGCCGCCAAACCGGCAGAACTCAGCGCACGGCGGGCCGGCGCTGCCACCCGGTCCACAGTGGCCGGTAACCCTGCGCGTACCAGAACGGCGTCGACCGCGGGTTGGGCACTGCGGTGTGCAACAGCACGACGTCGGCGCCGGCCTCGTCGAAGACTTGGTGCGCGTGGGCGGCCAGCGCGGTGCCGACGCCCGCCGAGCGGGCGGCCTCGGCGACGGCCAGCGACGACAGGTAGCCGATGCGCTCGGCGGCCACGCGGTGCTTGATCCACGCCGTTTCGTCGGGCATCTGCAGCACGACCATCCCGAGCGCCTTGCCGTAGAGCTCGGCGATCCACACCTGGGACTCCGGGCGTTCGAGCTGGCGCTGCAGCTCCTTGCTCACGAGCTCCTCGATGCCCGGGCGCACCGTGACCTTGCCGAACTGCGAGTCGTAGCGCTGCAGCTCCAGCATCAGGCGCATGGCTGTGCCGAGGTCGTCCGGTGTCGCGTGGCGGATGCAGACGCCCGGGGTCGTCGCGGGGCCGGGCGCGGCCATGCGCTCGGCCGGGCGGACGGCGATCACGCCGACGGGCGCGAAGCCGTGGCGGAGCAGTTCGGTGGTGCCGGCGGTGTCGCGGCTCGGCCGCGAGAGCACCGCGGCGCACTCGGGATCCCCCGGCCGGGCGATGGTCCCCAGGTGTTCATCCCATCGAGTGAGCAACGCGCCGAGGCCGGCGGCTGGGTCGGGACCGGCCAGCTGGACCTCGAGCCGGTGTTCGGCCAGCGCTCGCCAGATCGACCGGGGGCTGTCCGGGCCGAGTTCGGTGCTGGTGGCCAGCCCGGCGGCCGTGGTGTCCCCGACCTGCGCCGACAGGAGTGTGGCCTCGCCGTGGACCTCGAAGGGGAGGGGCGCGGGAAGCAGCGCGTCCACCGTGGCGATGCGCGCCGCGTGCCCGGTGGCTGTCACGTCGTTGTGCATGTACTTCATTGTCGCTCCGCATTGCCCGGCGGCACCCCTGGACACACCCCACAGCGCCGGATCAGGCACGAACGGGCAGTTTCACTCCTTGGTCCACGCAGGTCAGCGCCACACGCCCATTGTTAACCCTGGGGTGATCTCCTACTGTCTCGAAAGGGACACGGGTACGCCCTACGGGGTACGGTATGGCCCTTGTCCACACCTGACGTCACGGACGAGCGCGACCGGTGGCCAGCCGGGAAGGAAGGTCGGATGCCGGACAGCAACGGCAGGCCTGATGCCGCCCCAGGGGCGAAACAGGGCAAGGGGGGCGCCGTTTCCGGGACCTTCGCCGAGGCCCGCACGGACGAACGCCGGTTCCGGGTCTACACCTTCGCAGTCCTCGGTCTCGGCCTGATCACCGCCTTCGCGGTCGGGTCGTGGTTGCCCTTTCACGGCTCGGCGAAGCTCTGGTGGATCGGACCAGTGCTCGCGCTCGCGTTCCTGCTCGCCGAACAGCTGGGCATCAACGTCGACGTCCGCAGCGGCATCTCGTGGACGATCTCGTTCACAGAAATTCCGCTGGTAATCGGTTTCTTCGTCGCGCCCTTCGAGGTCGTGCTGGCCGCGCACCTGGTCGCGGGCATCGGCACGCTGCTCGCCCGGAAGGTGGCCGGGCGCGTCCTCTACAACGCGGGCGCGTTCCTGCTCGAGATCACCGGCGCGTTCGCCATCGCGGGGCTGGTGAAACAGGCCGTCGGCGGCGGCGAAACCATGCCGTGGGTCGCCGCGCTGGCGGGCACCCTCACCGCGCCGCTGGTCAGCACGCTGCTGGCGCTGGCCGCCGTGCGCGTGCTGCGCCGCCGCATGCGCGTGAGCACCGCCATCCGGCTCACCGGCCGCATCCTCGTGGTCGGGTTCGTGAACGCGTCGGTCGGCCTGTCGGGCTACCTGGTGATCGCGAACACCCCGCAGGCATGGCCGTTGGTGCTGGCAGTGTTCCTGGGCCTCACCGCGCTGTACTGGGCCTACTCCGACCTGCTGCGCGAGCAACGGGACATGGAGGCGCTCTCGGACGTCAGCCTCATGGTGGCGCGCTCGGGCCAGCAGGCCGCCGCGCGCCCGGCGAGCCGCGCCGACGAACTCGTGGGCGGCGTCGACGTGCGCGAGTGGGCCACCATCGCCGAGCGGATCAAGGACCAGCTGGCGGCCGGGCGCGTCGTGCTGCGACTGCGCCTGGAGGCGAAGGACACCATGCGCGTCGTGGTGGCCGGCGACGAACTGCCGCCCGTCGACCCGAACGCCGACGACCCGCTGCAGCGCCTGCCCGGCGCGCACGTGCGCCACTTCCGCATCACCGAGGCCAACCCCGACGTCCGCGCGGCGCTGCTCAACCGCGGCGCGCAGGAGGCGCTCGTGGTGCCGCTGCGCAGCGCGAACCAGCTACTGGGCGTTGTCGAGGCCCACGACCGGCTTTCGCGCTGGCGCGGGTTCGGCAAGTACGACGTGCAGCTGCTCGGCACGATGGCCAGCCACCTCGCGACGTCGCTGGACAACCGGCGCCTGCTCGCGACCCTGCGCCACGACGCGTACCACGACCCGCTCACCGGCCACCTCAACCGGCCGGGCTTCCAGCAGGTCGCCAAGGAGCCGTTGCGCGACTTCGCCAACGCGGTGGTGCTGCGCATCGACCTCGACGTCTTCTCGACCGTCAGCGACGCGCTGGGCTACTCGTGGGCCGACCGGATGGTGATCGCCGCCGGTCGCCGCATCCGCGACGCGCTGGGCCCCGACGTGCCGCTCGCCCGGCTGGAGGGCGCGTCCTTCGCCGCCTTGCTCGTGGGGTGCACACCCGAGAACGCCCACGCGGCCGCCGAACGGCTGCGCACGCAGCTTTCCGCGCCGTACCCCGTCGACCGGCTCTCGGTCGAGGCCAACGCGATGATCGGCTACGCCACCACCTCGGCCGAAGACGGCGACGCGGTCGACGTCGACGGCCTGCTGCAGCGCGCCGACGTGGCCGTCCGCGCCACCCGCGGTGGCGAAGAGGTGCGCGGCTACGTGCCGAGCATGGGCCAGATCTTCCTGCGCCGGTTCCAGATGGTGACGCAGTTCCGGCAGTCGCTGGAGGACGGGCACGTATCCGTGCACTACCAGCCCAAGATCACGCTGCCCAACCGTCAGGTGCAGGGCGTCGAGGCGCTGGTGCGCTGGGTGCACCCGGAGTTCGGCCGCCTGGGCCCCGACGAGTTCGTGCCCGCCATCGAAGCGGCCGGCCTGATCGGCGTGCTGACGTCCTTCGTGCTGGAGGCGTCGCTCAAGCGCGTGCGCAAGTGGCTCGACGAGGGCCTGCGCATCTCCGCGGCCGTGAACCTGTCCGTGCGCAACCTGGCGGACGAGGACTTCCCGGCGAAGGTGCAGCGCGAGCTGGAGCGCTACGACGTGCCGCCCGAGCTGCTCACGTTCGAGCTCACGGAGTCCGGCGTGATGTCCGACCCGCAGAAGGCCCTGCCGATCCTCCGCGAACTGCACTCGCTCGGCATCGTGCTCGCGGTCGACGACTTCGGCACGGGCTACTCGTCGCTCGCGTACCTGCGCCAGCTGCCGGTGGACCAGGTCAAGATCGACAAGAGCTTCGTGCTCGGCATGGGCACCGACCTCGGCGATCTCGCGGTGGTGCGCTCGATCGTCGAGCTGGGTCACTCACTGGGCCTGACGGTCGTTGCGGAGGGCGTCGAAGAGGACGTCGCCCGCGACCAGCTCGAGGCGATGGGCTGTGACGTCGCGCAGGGGTACCTGATCTCGCGGCCGCTGCCGGAGGACCGCCTGGAGGCCTGGCTGCAGGCCCGCACGGCGCGCTCCCCGGGCCGGCACTCGGAGACGGTGCTGACCTTGCTGACCTGAGGTTTTGCCGTTAGCCGACCCCGGTTGCACAGCCGGGTGACGCCCCTTGCTAATCTTTCAGAGTCCTCGCAAGAGGCAAGCCCCTTTAGCTCAGTCGGCAGAGCGTCTCCATGGTAAGGAGAAGGTCTACGGTTCGATTCCGTAAAGGGGCTCGCGAGTGGGCGAGCTATGCTTGCGGGAAACGCAAGTCTAGCTCGCTTCGCGGCGTCCGTCTGGGGGTCGAACCCCCAGACCCCGCCAAGGGGCTTCGCCCCCTGGACCCTCAACGGGGGTTGCGCTGGCAGGGTGGGCGTTGGTTATGGCGGTGTAGCTCAGTTGGCAGAGCAAGCGGCTCATAATCGCTGTGTCGCCGGTTCAAGTCCGGCCACCGCTACGCGGTAACGACGGGGCTGGCCCCCGGATCTGAGAGAGAAGGAAACGCTGTGGCTGCCACCGACGTGCGACCCAAGATCACGCTGGCGTGCGAAGAGTGCAAGCACCGCAACTACATCACCAAGAAGAACCGGCGCAACGACCCGGACCGCTTGGAGATGAAGAAGTTCTGCCCGAACTGCGGTACGCACCGGACTCACAAAGAGACCCGCTGACGTAGGCGGTTCTCCCAGCTTCGAGACGCCGCTCCGGCACTGCGCCGGGGCGGCTTTTCGCTGTCCAGCGCCGGTTCGGGAGCCCGTTCGGGACCGCCGTGACCGGTGTCGCAAGCGGCCGAGTGGCGGACGGCGGCGCGGCGCTGGTCGGCTAGCCTCTGCGGGTGCCTTTGGACCAGTCGTTCATCGGGCGGAGCTATCCGCCCGACAGCAAGTACGAAGTGAGCCGGGAGAAGATCCGGGAGTTCGCCGACGCGATCGGTGACCGCAACCCGATCTACCGCGACCCCGAGGCGGCCCGCGCGGCCGGCCACCCGGACGTGGTCGCGCCGCCGACGTTCCTCACGATCCTGAACCTGCCCAAGGTCAACGGGATCGTCGCCGATCCGGAGCTCGGACTCGACTACTCGCGCATGGTCCACGGCGACCAGGGCTTCACCTACGAGCGTCCGGTGCACGCGGGCGACACGCTGGAGATCTCGGCGACCATCGAGAACATCATGGCCCGGGCCGGCAACGACTTCATCAACGTCAGCGCGGCGATCACCGACGCCGAGGGCAGGCTGGTCTGCACCACGCGGGCGCAGCTCGTGGTGCGAGGGGAGGACGCGTGAACGTCGGCGACGAACTGCCTCCGCTGGAGGTCCGCGTCACGCGCGAGCAGCTGGTCCGCTACGCGGGCGCCGCGCTGGACTTCAACCCGATCCACTGGAACGAGCGCTTCGCCAAGGAAGTCGGCCTGCCCGACGTGATCGCCCACGGCATGCTCACCATGGCGCTGGCCGGTCGCGTCGTCAGCGACTGGCTCGGCGACCCCACGCGCCTTCTGGACTTCAGCGCCCGCTTCACGCGCCCCGTCGTGGTCCCCGACGACGCCGAGGGCGCCCTCGTGGAGATGACCGGCAAGGTCGGCGCCATCTCGGACGACGGCGTCGCCCGCGTGGACCTGGTCGTCAAGTTCGACGGCAAGACCGTGCTGGGCAAGCCACAGGCGCTCGTGCGCGGTTAGCTCACCACCGACTCGACGACGGTCGCCATCTCGGCTTCGCCCCGCGCGTTGGGGTGGAGCGGGGCGGCCGCCGACGTCGGCGCCAGGCACTCGATCCAGCGCGTGTCCGAGCCCGTGCAGACGTCGTGGCCCTTGCTCGGGCCGGCGGTGTCGGCGTAGCCCGCGCCGTGGGATTTGGCCTGCTCCTCAAGCACGTCGTCGAGGTGCTTCAGCGCCTTGCGCAGGTACGCGACGTCGCCGGAGCCGAGGGGCAGCGCGGGCCGGCAGCCGTCGCCGTCGGGCAGCACCGTCGGGTAGCCCACGACCACGACGCGGGCCTTGGGCGCCTTGGTGTGGATCCGGTCGAGCACCGCGCCCACCTTGCCCGCCACGGCTTCGATGCGGTCCGCGAGCTGGTCGTGGCCGCCGGTGGTGACGCGGTCGTGGCACGGTGCGCCGTCGCGGTGCGAGGTGACGCAGCCGGGGGCCAGCGCGATGAACCCGACGTCGTTGCCGCCGATGCCCAGGGTCACCGGCGTGGTCGCCGACGTGACGGCGTCCAGCTGCGGCGGGTTCGTGCCGTTCTGGGTCGGCTGGGAGCCCGTGAGGTCCGCCGTGGTGGCACCGCTGCAGCTCACGTCCACGAACTGCGCGGGCTTGAGCTTCGCCGCCACCAGGTGCGGGTAGTTGTTGTCCGAACGGGCGCAGCCCACCGGCGTGCCGGCCGGTGCCCGGTCCGCGGTGCCGACGTGTACGAGTCCCCGAGCGCGACGTAGCGCCCGGTTCCACCGCCGGTGTCCGCGCCCGACGGCGGCTCGGTCGACGACCCGTGCTTCGCCTTGGAGTAGCCCACGCCGAGCAGCGCGACCACGACCACCAGGACCAGCAGCCCGCAGCCGCCGCGCTTCTTCCCCGCCACCTGATCGTTTCTACCGGTCCGCGCGAGGGCGCCACGACTGGTGTCCGGGTGATCACGGACCCCTAGGCGACGAGGGCGCCGACGGCCGCGCGCAGCTCCCCGGCCAGTTCCACCGCGTGCGCCACGTCGTTCGCGACGTAGTGCAGGTCCACGAACGCTTCGGTGAAGCCCTCGTCCGCGACCGCCTTGAGGCTCGTGGCGAGGTCGGTCACGGTGCCGACGGGCGTGCCTTCGCGCGGGTTGATCCGCAGCACGCGCCGCAGCGAAGCCGGGTCACGGCCGGCTTCGGCCGCGGCCGCGGTGATCACGGACCACATCCGGCGCAAGTACTCCCTCGGCAGCAGCGTCGGGAGCCAGCCGTCGGCGACCGCGCCCACGCGGCGCAGCGCGCGTTCCGACATCCCGCCCAGCAGCACGGGCGGGTGCGGGTTCTGCACCGGCCGCAAGCCGACGTGCGCATCGGGGATCCGCCAGCGTTCGCCGTCGTGGCCGGCCGGGTCGGCGGTCCAGAGCGTGCGCAGGACCTCGATCAGCTCGCCGAGGCGCGCGCCGCGGCCGGCCCACGGCACGCCGATGGCGGTGTACTCGTCACGCAGCCAGCCGAGGCCGAACCCGGCGTCGACGCGGCCGCCCGAGAGCAGGTCGAGTGACGTGAGCGTGCGTGCGAGCAGCACCGGCGTGTACAGCGGCGCGGACAGCGTGCTCGTGCCGAGCCGCGCCGAGCGGGTGGCGCTCGCCGCGGCCGTCAACGCGACGAACGGGTCGACGAAGCGGACGAACTCCGGCGGGTAGGGCCGCTCCGGTGTCCCGCCTCCCGGGTACAGGTCCGAGGGCTCGAGCGGGGTGAGCACGCGGTCGCCGACCCACAGCGAGGTGTACCCGAGCTCCTCGGCGGCGGCCGCGAATCCGGCGACGGCCGTGGGGTCGGCGAGCTTGCCGTACTGCGGCAGGGCGAGTCCGAGTCGCAACGCTGTCACCGGGCCTCCTCGAAGACGGTTTTCCTTGCGTGACGACGAAGATCGCGCACGCCCGGCCGAACCTCGCGGTAGCTCAATGGAATCAGCGGGAGCGACCGGTGATTTCCCCGATGCCACAAGGCATTCCGACGCACCCGCGCACCGGTCGTGGGCCGGGGGAGAACGGGAGCGGAAGCAGCGTTGACCACGGCGCTGGAACCGGTTTTCCGATTAATCGCGGATGGGCGCACGGGGCCATCCTGGCACGGTGCGGCCGCCGGTGCCGCGCGTGTCGCAGACGGGCTGCGCCGGCAGGTCGAGGGGGTCCCCGCGGGGGTGCCCGACCATCGAAGGGGGCGCGGTTGCGGGTCTCGATCCGGCTTGCCGTAGACTTCGGAACTCGGAACGCACTACGGTCGTCCCCGCTGGATGGTGGGGACGATGGAATGCGTCCTCCGGAGCCCGGGCGACCGGGCTCCACAGGGGTGTAGCTCAATTGGCAGAGCAGCGGTCTCCAAAACCGCAGGTTGCAGGTTCAAGTCCTGTCACCCCTGCGTACGGGAACTGGTGGAGCGGAGGAGTGGTCGTGAGCGACAGCGACGCCAGCGGCGAGCACGAGCAGGACGAGTCGGGCAAGCAGCCCCGGGTCGAGTCCCGCCCGGTGACCGCCGCGGCTCGGCGCGAGCGCCGCGCTTCCGCCCGCCCGTCCGGCAAGTCCGAAGCGCGTTCGGGCGGCACGCGGCCGTCCGGCAAGGCGGGCGACAAGGTCGCGAAGCCCGCCGACGCCAAGGGTGCGCCGACCCCGAAGCGGGATCAGAAGCCGAAGAAGGCGTCGGTCTTCGCGCGGATCATGCGGTTCATCCGTGAGGTCTGGGCGGAACTGCGCAAGGTCATCTGGCCCAATCGCAAGCAGATGGTCACCTACACCGCGGTCGTGCTGGTGTTCGTGGTGTTCATGGTGGCCCTCGTGAGCGGCCTCGACCTGGCCTTCAAGCAGGTCATCGGGCTGGTCTTCGGCTGACGCCGAAGAGGCGCGCCACCGTGCGCCGCGCGGGCCGGCCTGCCCGAGCCCGGCAAGTGATCAACTGAGAGGACGGAACGTGACCTCCGACAACGGCACAGAAGCCGGTCGCGACCTGACCGAGCTTTCCGACGAGCAGGTGCAGGAGGTACTCGGCGACGAGGACTCCGCTCACCTCGAGCCCGTCGAGGTGCCCGACGCCGGCGAAGAGGTCGACGCAGCCGCCGAAGACGACGGTGAGACGGGCAGCGACGAGACCGAAGCGGGCGAGGAAGCCGCGCCCGTCGAGTCCGGGATCGCCGAGGCCGAACCCGCCGCCGAGTCCGACGACCCCGTCGCTGCGCTGCGCGCCGAGCTGATGGCCGCGCCGGGCGAGTGGTACGTCGTGCACTCCTACGCCGGGTACGAGAACAAGGTCAAGACCAACCTGGAGACCCGCACCCAGACGCTGGACGTCGAGGACTACATCTTCCAGATCGAGGTACCGACCGAAGAGGTCACCGAGATCAAGAACGGCCAGCGCAAGCAGGTGCAGCGCAAGGTGCTGCCCGGCTACATCCTGGTGCGGATGGACCTGAACGACGCGTCGTGGAGCGCGGTGCGCAACACGCCGGGTGTCACCGGGTTCGTCGGCGCGACCTCGCGCCCGTCGCCGCTCACCGTGGACGAGGTGCTGAAGTTCCTCGCGCCGCAGGTCGAGAAGGAAGCCCCGGCGAAGGCCGGCAAGGGCGAGGCCGCCGCGGCGTCGGCGCCGTCGGGTGCCGCCGCGGTCGAGGTCGACTTCGAGGTCGGCGAGTCGGTCACCGTCATGGACGGCCCGTTCGCCACGCTGCCCGCGACGATCTCCGAGGTCAACGTCGACGGGCAGAAGCTGAAGGTCCTGGTGTCGATCTTCGGCCGGGAGACCCCGGTCGAGCTCTCGTTCAACCAGGTCTCCAAGATCTGACCGGTCGGGGAATACCCACCGGCAGTCCCCGCGTACTGGCAGGTGTGCGGGGGACTCACGTCAGCAAGAAGGACACAAGGTAATGCCACCCAAGAAGAAGAAGCTTGCGGCGATCATCAAGCTGCAGATCAAGGCGGGCCAGGCCAACCCGGCCCCGCCGGTCGGCCCGGCGCTGGGCCAGCACGGCGTCAACATCATGGAGTTCTGCAAGGCCTACAACGCCGCGACCGAGTCGCAGCGCGGGGACGTCGTCCCGGTCGAGATCTCCGTGTACGAAGACCGGTCGTTCGACTTCAAGCTGAAGACGCCGCCGGCCGCCAAGCTGCTGCTCAAGGCCGCGGGCGTGGAGAAGGGCTCCGGCGAGCCGCACAAGACCAAGGTCGCCAAGGTCACCTGGGACCAGGTCCGCGAGATCGCCAAGACCAAGGAGACCGACCTCAACGCGCACGACATCGACCAGGCCGCGAAGATCATCGCCGGCACGGCCCGCTCCATGGGCATCACGGTCGAAGGTTGAGGCACCCCGCGAGAGCGCGCCGGTTTCTGGACTGAGCGATTTCGATCGGCCCCACGGGCCGAGCGGAATCGGGAAGGAAGAAATCGGCTCAAGGCGATCTCGCCGCCCCGGCGGAGCCGAGGCAATTCGACACCGTGGGAGAGCCAGTGCTGGCTCGCCACCACACTGATCCGCTGAAGTTAAGGACAGAAGCATGACCAAGCACAGCAAGGCCTACCGCCAGGCCGCGGAGCTGATCGACAAGGAGCGCCTGTACGCGCCGCTCGAGGCCGCGAAGCTGGCGAAGGAGACGTCCAAGACCAAGATGGACGCCACCGTCGAGGTCGCGATGCGTCTCGGCGTGGACCCGCGTAAGGCCGACCAGATGGTCCGCGGCACCGTGAACCTGCCGCACGGTACCGGTAAGACCGCCCGCGTCATCGTCTTCGCCGTCGGCGACAAGGCCGCCGAGGCCGAGGCCGCCGGCGCCGACGCGGTCGGCACCGACGAGCTGATCGAGCGCATCCAGGGTGGCTGGCTCGACTTCGACGCCGCGATCGCGACGCCGGACCAGATGGCGAAGGTGGGCCGCATCGCCCGCATCCTCGGCCCGCGCGGCCTCATGCCGAACCCGAAGACCGGCACGGTGACCCCCGCGGTCGAGAAGGCCGTGAAGGACATCAAGGGCGGCAAGATCAACTTCCGCGTCGACAAGCAGGCCAACCTGCACCTCGTCATCGGCAAGGCCTCGTTCGACACCGAGAAGCTGGTGGAGAACTACGCCGCCGCGCTCGACGAGATCCTGCGCGCCAAGCCGTCGTCGGCGAAGGGCCGCTACGTCAAGAAGGTCACCTTCACCACGACGATGGGCCCGGGCATCCCGGTCGACCCGCTGCGCACCCGCAACCTCCTGAGCGAGGAAGCGGCTGTCTGAGTCGCACATCACGCGAAAGGGCGGTCACGCATTACGCGTGGCCGCCCTTTTTTCGTGTCTCATGGAGCTATGCCGACGACGACCTTCACCGCCCCCGACGGGCTCCTCCTGAGCTACACGGTGTGGGAGGGCGACGGCCGGCACCCCCGTCCCGTGGTGCTCCACCACGGGTTCGCCGCGGACGCCCAGGTCAACTGGGTCGGCACGGGCGTCGTCCGCACCCTGGTCGACGCCGGTTTCACGGTGATCGGCCTCGACGCCCGCGGCCACGGCGCCTCGGACAAACCGCACGACGCCACCTGCTACGGCCACGACGCGATGGCCCGCGACGTCTCCGCCCTGCTCGACGAGCTCGGCCTCGAAGAGGTGTCGCTGGCCGGCTACTCGATGGGTGCGATCGTCGCGTTGATCGTCGCCACCACGGACAAGCGCGTGCGCTGCCTGGCGGTCGGCGGCGTCGGCGCGGGTGTCATCGACTTCGGCGGCGTGGACACGCGCGTGGTCAACCCCGAGCAACTCGCGGACGGCCTGCTGGCCGAGAACCACGCCGACGTGCCGGCCGAGGTCCGCCCCTTCCGCCGCCTGGCCCGCCGCACGGGCGCCGACGTGGCCGCGCTGGCCGCCGTCCTGCGCGCCTCCCACCACGCCCCCATCGCTCTGACGGCGATCACCGCGCCCACCCTCGTCCTCGCCGGCGAGCGCGACCACCTCGCCACCCAGCCCGAACGCCTCGCGGTGGCCATCATGGGCGCCCGCCTCGTCCGTGTCCCGGGCGACCACATGACCGCCGTCGCGGACCCGGCGTTCGCCCGCGCCCTCGCGGACTTCTTCGCCTACTCGGACACGGGGGAGACGAGGTTCGCGATCTCCGCACCCGCGTAGCCGAGCTCCGCGAGCAGCTCGCTCGTGTGTTCACCGAGGCGGGGCTGGCGGACCTGCTCAGGTCGTCGGGGGAGGGGAACCCGGCGCGCTCGGCGGCCCGCACTTCTCCGGACCCGGCGCGTGCCCGGTGATCAGCCACTGGCCTTTGTCCACTTGGGTCACGGTGAACACGCCGAGCGCCGGTCCACCTTGGACGGCGAAGGTGCACGAGTCGATGGTGACCACCCCCTCGGGCGGCGGGCCGGACACGTAGGAGGGCAGCGATTCGGCGTAGTCGTTCTGGTTGGTGACCTGCGCGTGCAGCTTCTGCACGGCCACCTGGCAATCGGGCTGGCCGACGTCCTGGGCGAACTTGGTCTGGATGTCCTCGCGGAAGCGGCCGCACGCGTCCTGGACCCGGCCCTGCGCGATGTTGTGGTAGACGAACCGCACGGCCTCGTACGGGTTCGTCGAGAAGATGTGGTTCGTGTGGTAGGTCCCGCCGCCCTCGGCCGCGATCTGCGCCGAGGACTTCCCTTCGTCACTGGGGAAGAAGTGACGGTACGCCCACGTGCCGGCGATCCCGAGGAGCACGAGCACGATGAGCCAGCCCAGGACCTTCCCGCCCAGCCGCTTCAGCCACCGTGGCACCGGACGGCGACGGCGGGGCGGCTCGTCGTACGGGGCGAGTGCGCCGGGGTGGTTCGGGGGTGCGGGGGGCTGCCGGCCGCCCTGCTGGGTCTGCGGCTGACGTGTGCCCGCGGGGACGAGGCCGGCGTCGGGTGGCGGGGCGGGTGGGGTGCCCTGCTGGGCCTGGGTGAAGCGGAGGTAGTCCTGGAATTGCTGGAACTGGCGGAACTGCTCCAGCTCGGCCGGGTCGATCTGCGGCTGGGCCTCGGCGCCGGACTGCTGCGGCGCGGGCGGTTGCCCGCCGGGTTGCGGTAGCGCGGGCAGGTTCGACGCCGGCGCGGCGTCGGTGGGTGGCTGGTGGCCGTTCGGCTGCGGCACGTTCAGGTGTGGTTGGGCGGAAAGCTGCGGCCGGCCGTTCGGCTGCGCGTCTTGCGGGTTCCAGGACCGGTTCGTGGCCGGGGGCTGCCCGGACGGCTGCGGCAACCACTCCGCAACCGGTTGTGTGCCTTCGGCAGGATCGGTCGGCTTGTCCGGCTGTCCGTGATCACGCTGCTCCGCCACGTCACCAATGATGCCCGCTGGCGACCGGATCCCCGAGTCCGGGCGGCTTGTCGCTGGTCAGCGAGGGGGCCCCGCCACGACCGCCGGAACCGTCCCGTACACTGGTCGACGGTTCTACCGAAGACCGCTGGTTTTCCGAGTGCTCGCTGAGTGCCCGGAACGAAGGTCCCGCGAAACGGCGGGCGGCCCGCGCAGGAGGAACGAGGCTCGGCACGATTGTGCCGTATCGAACGCCCCGTGCTGCTGCGCGTGGGCGTTTTTCCGTCTCAGGGGGCTCTCGAAGGACCAGTGGAAACACTAGCCAAGAGAGGAGGCGACCATGGCGAAGCCCGACAAGGTGGCGGCCGTCGCCGAGATCGCGGAGAGCTTCCGCAGCAGCTCGGCCACCGTCGTTACCCAGTACACCGGCCTCTCCGTGTCCCAGCTGTCCCAGCTGCGCCGCGCTCTCGGCACCAGTGCCAAGTACCGGGTCGCGAAGAACACCCTCGTGAAGCGTGCCGCCGAGGACGCCGGCATCGAGGGTCTCGAGGACCTGTTCGTCGGCGCGACCGCGATCGCCTTCGTCGAGGGCGAAGCCGTCGACGCCGCCAAGGCGCTTCGCGACTTCGCGAAGGACAACAACGCGCTTGTGATCAAGGGCGGCTACATGGACGGCAAGACGCTGTCCGTGGAAGAGATCAACCAGATCGCCGATCTCGACAGCCGTGAGGTCCTGCTCGCCAAGGCGGCGGGCGCGTTCAAGGCGAAGCTGTCCCAGGCCGCCGCGCTGTTCCAGGCGCCGGCGTCCCAGGTCGCCCGCCTGGCTGCTGCGCTGCAGGAGAAGCAGGGCGGCGCCGCCGGTACCGAAGCAGCCGAAGCACCCGCCGAGAGCTGAACCACCCCACCCCGAACGCCTAGTTCGTTTTTCTGAGAGGAAGCCATCATGGCGAAGCTGAGCACCGCCGAGCTGATCGACGCCTTCAAGGAGCTGACCCTCCTCGAGCTGTCCGAGTTCGTGAAGGAGTTCGAGACCACCTTCGACGTCACCGCCGCCGCGCCGGTCGCCGTCGCCGCCGCCCCGGGTGCCGCGGGTGCCGCCCCGGCCGCCGCCGAGGAGCAGGACGAGTTCGACGTCGTCCTCGAGTCGGCCGGTGACAAGAAGATCCAGGTCATCAAGGTCGTCCGCGAGGTCGTCTCGGGCCTGGGCCTGAAGGAGGCCAAGGAGCTGGTCGAGGCCGCTCCCAAGGCCCTCCTCGAGAAGGTCGACAAGGAGGCCGCCGACGCCGCCAAGGAGAAGCTCGAGGCCGCCGGCGCCAAGATCACCATCAAGTGATCCCCGGGCGCGTCAGCGCCCTGTGCACCACCTCGTGAAGGGGCGGGCATCCACGCGGATGCCCGCCCCTTTCCTTGTGATCACGGGTCCGTACCACCGCGGCCCACTCGCCCAGCAGGTCGCTGCACCCTCTTCCTCGCGACCATCACCGTGCTCGTTGTGCGCGCCAGCCTGGTCTGCGCCATAGTCTTAGCCGTTCTGGTGACCAAGGCGAACCACTCGATCACCTCGGGTGGGCCGTCGATCTGTTCCGTTTGCTCCGGTTAGCCCCGTGGAGTGACCTGGTTTAGGCCATCTGGATCTGCGTCCCTGAGTGACGTGCACTACCGTGCTGCCAGCGGTCGCCGGAAAACAGCCCGAACGGGTGAGGTGCTCACTGGCCTCGTCAGGGAAGAAAACTGGTGAGTAACCTGTTCGCACCCAGCTCGTTGCACCTGGTTGACGCGGAGATCGCGGCGCGCATCGGCGCGGGCTCCCGTTGCCAGTGGCGCGGGGCGGCGGTGCGCGACGACGCGGAACAGCTCCTGGAGGTGCGATGGGTGCCGAGGTGGTCATCGAAGGTCTCACGAAGTCCTTCGGCAGGCAGACCATCTGGCGGGACGTGACGCTGACGCTGCCTCCCGGCGAGGTGTCCGCGATGCTGGGCCCGTCGGGAACCGGCAAGTCGGTGTTCCTGAAGTCGATGATCGGCCTGCTGAAGCCCGACAAGGGCCGCTGCGTGATCAACGGCGTGGACATCGTCACCTGCTCCGAGCACAAGCTGTACGAGATCCGGAAGCTCTTCGGCGTCCTCTTCCAGGACGGCGCGCTGTTCGGCTCGATGAACCTCTACGACAACGTCGCGTTCCCGCTGCGGGAGCACACGAAGAAGTCCGAGTCGGAGATCCGCCGCATTGTCCAGGAGAAGCTGGAGATGACGGGTCTGGCCGGCGCGGACAAGAAGCTCCCCGGCGAGATCTCCGGTGGTATGCGCAAGCGCGCCGGCCTCGCGCGGGCCCTGGTGCTCGACCCGCAGATCATCCTGGTCGACGAGCCGGACTCCGGTCTGGACCCCGTGCGCACCGCGTACATCTCACAGCTGCTCATCGACCTCAACGCGCAGATCGACGCGACGATCCTGATCGTGTCCCACAACATCAACCTCGCGCGCACGGTGCCCGACAACCTGGGCATGCTCTTCCGCAAGGAACTCGTGATGTTCGGCCCGCGCGAGGTGTTGCTCACCAGCGACGAGCCCGTGGTCGAACAGTTCCTCAACGGCCGCAAGCGCGGCCCCATCGGGATGTCCGAGGAGAAGGACTCCGCCACGATGGCCCGCGAGGAAGCGGAAGCCGCGATGGGCCACAACGACGGGTCGCCCGACGAGGACGTCCGCGGCGTCGTCCCGCAGATGCAGCCGAGCCCCGGCCTGCCCGAGCGCGCCGGCGCCCGCCGCCGCATGGACCGGGTGATGCGGATCCTCCACACGCTCCCACCGGCCGCGCAGGAGGGGATCATCGAGTCCCTCACGCCGGAGGAGCAGCGGCACTACAACGTGCACCCGCACCAGCCGCCGCAGAACCGCCCCGGTCCCGAGGACACGCAGCAGATCCCGCGGATCCAGGACCGCAGCCCCGCCCCCGACCGCCACCAGGGCCAGCTGCCGGCCGACCAGGTCGCCCGCATCCCGGGTGGCGCGCCGAGACCAGGCGGCTTCGGGCCAGGACAGAACGGGCCGGGTGGCGCGTGAGCTCGAACGCAGCACCGGCGAAGATCCCCGGCTACGGCATGCTCCGCGAGACCGGGAACCTGTTCGCCCTCGGTCTGGACATCATCCGCGGCATCTTCCAGCGCCCGTTCCAGCTGCGGGAGTTCATCCAGCAGGCCTGGTTCATCGCCAGCGTCACGATCCTGCCGACGGCGCTCGTCGCGATCCCGTTCGGCGCGGTCATCTCGCTGCAGTTCGGCGCGCTGGCCCGGCAGCTCGGCGCGCAGTCCTACACCGGCGCCGGTTCGGTGCTCGCCACCGTGCAGCAGGCCAGCCCGCTGGTCACGGCGCTGCTGGTGGCCGGCGCGGGCGGCAGCGCGGTCTGCGCGGACATCGGCGCCCGCACCATCCGCGAGGAGATCGACGCGATGGAGGTGCTGGGCGTCTCCGCGGTCCAGCGCCTGATCGTGCCACGCACGCTCGCGATGATGCTCGTGGCGCTGCTGCTCAACGGCATGGTCAGCGTCATCGGCGTGCTCGGCGGCTACTTCTTCAACGTCGTGCTGCAGGGCGGCACCCCGGGCGCGTACCTGGCGAGCTTCTCCGCGCTGGCGCAGGAATCCGACCTCTGGGTGGGTGAGCTCAAGGCCCTGATCTTCGGCTTCATCGCCGCGGTCGTGGCCGCTTACCGGGGCCTGCACCCCAGCGGTGGCCCGAAGGGCGTGGGCGACGCGGTGAACCAGTCGGTGGTCATCACCTTCCTGCTGCTCTTCGTCGTGAACTTCGTGATCACGCTGATCTACCTGCAGCTCGTGCCCGGAAAGCTGGACTGACCATGACGTTCATCGCGGGTGCCAAGCGGGTCGCCCACCGTCCGCTCGAGACCCTGGACACGCTGGGCGACCAGATGTCCTTCTACGGCCGCGCTCTGCTGTGGACGCCGCGCACGCTGCGCCGGTACCTGAAGGAAGTCCTGCGCCTGCTCGCCGAGGTCAGCTTCGGCTCCGGTTCGCTCGCGGTCATCGGCGGCACGGTCGGCGTGATGGTCGGCCTGACGCTGTTCACCGGTGTCCTCGTGGGCCTGCAGGGCTACTCGGCCCTGAACTCCATCGGCACCTCGGCGTTCACCGGCTTCCTCACGGCGTTCTTCAACACCCGCGAGATCGCGCCGCTCGTCGCCGGGCTGGCGCTGTCGGCCACGGTCGGCGCCGGCTTCACCGCACAGCTGGGCGCGATGCGGATCTCCGAGGAGATCGACGCGCTCGAGGTCATGGGCGTGCCCAGCCTCCCGTACCTCGTGACCACCCGGATCATCGCCGGTTTCGTGGCCGTGATCCCGCTCTACGTCATCGGCCTGCTGAGCTCGTACCTCGCGTCGCGGCTGGTGGTCATCTACATCTACGGCCAATCGGCGGGGACCTACGACCACTACTTCGACCTGTTCCTACCGCCGCAAGACGTCTTGTACTCGTTCATCAAAGTGCTGATCTTCAGCGTCTTGATCATTCTTTCGCACTGCTACTTCGGCTACCGCGCCTCCGGCGGGCCCGCCGGGGTGGGCGTGGCCGTGGGCCGCGCGGTTCGCCTTTCCATCGTCACGGTTTCGATCGTGAACTTCTTCATCGGTTTCGCCATCTGGGGAACCGACGTCACGGTGAGGATTGCGGGATGACCACAGGAGGGGTGGGTGGGCCGGTGGCAACACTGCGGCGCAGGCTCCTGGGCCTGCTGCTCGTGGCGCTGCTCGTGGGAGGTGTGGCCCTGAGCATCGCGTTGTACGACAAGGCGTTCACCAAGTTCGTCACCGTGAAGCTCGAGGCCGACAGCATCGGCAACCAGCTGCTCGAGCAGTCGGACGTGAAGGTGCGCGGGCTGATCGTCGGGTCGGTCAAGACGATCTCCGCCACGAACGACGGCGCCGAGCTCACGCTCGACCTCGACCCCCAGTACACGAAGCTGATCCCCGAAAACGTCTCCGCGCGCTTCCTGCCGAAGACGCTCTTCGGCGAGCGGTACGTGTCGCTGCAGATCCCGAAGGACCCGTCGGCGAAGACGCTCACCGACGGCGACGTGATCCCGCAGGACCGCACCTCCAGCGCGATCGAGCTGGAGCAGGCGCTGCAGCACCTGCTGCCGGTGCTGCAGGCGGTGCAGCCGCAGAAGCTCTCCAGCACACTCACCGCGATCTCCACCGCGCTGCAGGGCCGCGGCTCCCAGCTCGGCGACACGCTGTCGCAGCTGGGCGACTACCTCGGCAAGCTGAACCCGCACGAGCCCGAACTGCAGCACAACCTCAAGGCGCTCGCGGAGTTCTCCGACAACCTGCGGGCCTCGGCGCCGGATCTGGTGCAGAGCCTCGACAACCTGAGCACGACCACGCGCACCGTGGTCGACGAGCGCCAGAACCTGGCGAACCTCTACGGCAACCTCACGACGGCGTCGCAGGACCTGCAGTCGTTCCTGGAAGCCAACTCGCAGAACATCATCAGCCTTGCCGACACCGCGCGGCCCACGGCCGAGCTGCTCGCCAAGTACGCACCGGAGTACCCGTGCGTGATCGGGCAGATGGCCAAGCTCGTGCCGGTCGTCGACCAGGCGCTCGGCAAGGGCACGAAGCAGCCCGGCCTGCACGCGACGATCGAGGTGACGGTGAACCGGGGTCCCTACAAGGCGGGTCAGGACGAACCGCGCTTCGAGGACAAGCGCGGCCCGCGCTGCTACGACCTGAAGAACCTGCCGAACCCGTTCCCGCAGGACCCGCCCGACGGCGCGTTCAAGGACGGCACCACGCACACCACGTCGCCGAACTCGCACAGCATCGGTCTCAACCCGGCCGACTCCGGCGGCGGCGACGGCGGTGGCAACCCGGCGAACACGGCCGCGGAGAACGACTTCCTGGCCGGGCTCCTCGGGCCGCAGGTCGGCATGCAGCAGGGTGACTTCCCGGGCTGGGGCTCGTTGCTCGTCGGCCCGCTCTACCGGGGCGCGGAGGTGACGGTGAAGTGAGGGGACTCGCCGCGCCGCTGATCAAGCTGTCGATCTTCGTGGTCATCACGGTGCTGTTCACCGCGATCCTCGGCATCAGCATCGCGAACATCAACACCACCAGCACCAACGAGTACTCGGCGCGTTTCACCGACGCGACGCTGTTGCTCAACGGTGACGACGTGCGCATCGCCGGCGTCCGCGTGGGCACGGTCAAGGACGTGAAGATCGTCGACAAGCGCCAGGCGCAGGTGGACTTCGAGGTGGACGCCGGCCGCCGGCTGCCCGCGGGCGTGACCGCGCAGATCAAGTTCCGCAACCTCGTCGGCCAGCGCTACCTCTCGCTCGGCGAGGGCACCGACACCTCGGGCCGGATGCTCCAGCCCGGTGGCACGATCCCGCTCGAGCGCACCACGCCCGCGCTGGACCTGACCGAGCTGTTCAACGGGTTCAAACCGCTGTTCACCGCCCTGAACCCCGACGACGTCAACAAGCTCTCCTACGAGGTCATCCAGGTCCTGCAGGGCGAGGGTGGCACCGTCGAAAGCCTGCTGTCGCACACGGCGTCGCTGGCCACCACGATCGCCGACAAGGACAAGGTCATCGGCGAGGTCATCGACAACCTCAACTCCGTGCTCGACACCGTCAACGCGCACACGCCGCAGCTGAGCGACCTGATCGTGAAGCTGCAGCAGCTGGTGTCCGGCCTCGCGCAGGACCGCAAGCCGATCGGCGACGCGATCGACAGCCTCGGCAACCTGGCCCAGACCACAGCGGGCCTGCTCGGCGACGCGCGCCAGCCGCTGAAGGACGACATCAGCGCGCTGGGCGACCTCACCACGAAGCTCAACAAGAACGAGCCGACGCTGGAACACTTCATCCAGTTCCTGCCGACGAAGGTGAGCGCGCTGACCAGGACCGCGGACTACGGCTCGTGGTTCAACTTCTACGCGTGCGAGATGACGGGCAACGTGTCGCTGCCGCCGGTCCTCAACAAGCCGATCGACGTGCCGCTGCTGCCGTCCAACCGTGAGAGGTGCAGCGGATGAAGTCGTTCCAGAAGCGCAACCCGGTCCCGATCGCGCTGATCGGCCTCGCGGTGCTGGTGCTCGGCTTCATCGCCGCCCTCAATTCCGACGACCTGCCGGTGATCGGCGGCGGCACGACCTACAGCGCGGACTTCTCCGAAGCCGCGGGGCTCACGGCCGACAACGACGTGCGCATCGCCGGCGTCAAGGTCGGCAAGGTGTCGGCGATCAAGCTCGACGGCGCCAGCGTCAAGGTGTCCTTCAAGGTCAAGGACGCCTGGCTCGGCGACAAGACCACGGCAGCCATCAAGATCAAGACGCTGCTGGGACAGAAGTACCTGTCGCTGGACCCGCAGGGCGTCGGCACGCTCAACCCCAGCCAGACCATCCCGCGCGACCGCACGATGTCCCCGTACGACGTGCTCGACGCGTTCCGCGGCCTCTCACAGACCGTCGACGACATCGACACGAACCAGCTGGCGAAGAGCTTCGACACCATCACCCAGACGTTCGCCAACACGCCCCAGGACGTGAAGGGCGCGCTGTCGGGCCTGTCGAAGCTGTCGGACACGATCGCCTCGCGTGACACGCAGCTGTCGAACCTGCTGGCCAATACCCGGGAGGTGTCGCAGACGCTCGTCGACCGCGACGCCGAGGTGCAGAAGCTCATCGCCGACGGCAACAAGCTGCTCGACGAGATCTCCCAGCGCGAGCGGGCCATCACGGCGCTGCTGCAGGGCTCCCAGGAGCTGGCCACGCAGCTGCAGGGCCTCGTCGACGACAACGACAAGCAGCTCGACCCCGTGCTGACGCAGCTCGACCAGCTCACCTCGATGCTGCAGCGCAACCAGGACTCGCTGGCGCAGGGCATCGCCAAGTTCGCCCCGTTCGTCCGCGTGTTCACCAACACCATCGGCACCGGGCACTGGTTCGACAACTACATCTGCGGCCTGGTGCTGCCCTCGGTCGGACCGATCAACCAAGAGGGGTGCAACACGAAATGAGTGACACCCGGTTCGGCCAGTCGCTCCTGCGGGGTGCCTCGATCGCCGTCGTGCTGGCCCTCGTGGTCGCCGGCGGCATCTGGTGGACGCTCAAAGACGCTGGGCGCAACCACCTCACCGCCTACTTCTCCGGCGCCGTCGGCCTCTACGAGGGCAACAGCGTGCGGATGCTCGGCGTCGACATGGGCACGGTCACCAAGGTCCAGCCCATGGGCAACCAGGTCCGCGTGGACGTCGAGTACGACCGCTCGGTGCCGGTGCCCGCCGACGCGAAGGCGCTGATCGTCGCGCCGTCGCTGGTCAGCGACCGCTACGTGCAGCTCGCCCCGGCCTACACCGGCGGCCCGCGGATCTCCGACGGCGCCGTGATCCCGCTCAACCGCACCGAGGTGCCGCTCGAGGTGGACCAGCTCGCGGCGAGCCTCGCGAAGGTCAGCCAGGACCTCGGGCCCAACGGCGCCAACAAGAACGGGTCGCTGTCGGACCTGCTCAACACCGCCGCGAAGAACGTCGACGGCAACGGCCAGGCCCTGCACGACACGATCGCCAAGCTCGGGCAGGCTTCGGGCACGCTCGCCGGCAACAAGGACGACCTGTTCCAGACCGTCCAGAACCTCGGCCAGTTCTCCCAGACGCTGGTGAACAGCGACGGCCAGGTGCGCCAGTTCGAGAGCCAGCTCGCCGACGTGAGCGGCTACCTGGCGGGGGAGAAGGACGACCTCGCCGCGACCGTGCGGCAGCTGAGCACCACGCTGCAGTCGGTGCAGGGCTTCATCGAGCAGAACCGCGGCCGGTTGAAGTCCAATGTGGACAAGCTGGCCAGCGTGACCAAGGTGCTCGTGGACCAGCGCAGCGCGCTGTCGGAGATCCTCGACGTCGCGCCGGTCGCGCTGTCGAACCTGGTGAACGTCTACAACGGTTCCTCGGGCACGCTCGACGCGCGGCCGAACCTCAACGAGCTGACGCAGCCACCGCTGGTGATGATCTGCAACCTGCTCAAGGAGACGCCCGACGCACTCAAGATGCTCGGCAACACGTGCAACTCCATCGCCGGCGTGGTCGACGGCCTCGTGCCGCTGCCCTCGACGGCGCAGGTGGTGCAGGCCATGTCCAACGGCCAGCTGCCGCCGCTTCCGCTCCCGCTCGCGGGCCAGGTCTACGGGACGGGGAGCTGAGCCGATGAAGCGCCTCAGGAAACTCGCCGCAGCCGGCGCCGTCACCACGGCGTCCGCGCTGCTGCTGTCCGGCTGCGGGTTCACCGGCATCTACGACGTGCCGCTGCCCGGTGGCGCCGACGTCGGCAGCCACCCGTACACGATCAAGGTGCAGTTCCAGGACGTGCTGGACCTCGTGCCGCAGGCCGGTGTGAAGGTCAACGAGGTGCCGGTGGGCCGGGTCGAGTCCGTCGGGCTGACTCCCGACGGCTGGCACGCCGAGGTCACCGTGGAGGTCAACGGCGACGTCAAGCTCCCGGCCAACGCACTGGCCAACGTGAAGCAGTCGAGCCTATTGGGCGAGAAGTACGTGGAGCTGTCCTCGCCCGGCGACGACCAGGCACAGGGGCAGCTGCAGAACGGCGCGACCATCCCGCTCTCGCGCACCGGCCGCGACGTCGAGGTCGAAGAAGTCCTCGGCGCGCTGTCGCTGCTGCTCAACGGCGGTGGTGTCGACCAGCTGAACACGATCACCAAGGAGCTCAACAACGCGACGTCGGGCAAAGAGCCCGACATCAAGGCGCTGCTCGACAACGCCAACGAGCTCGTGTCGAACCTCGACGAGCAGTCGCGCAACATCACGCGCGCGCTCGACGGCCTGGACCGGCTGTCGATGACGCTCAAGGACCAGAAGGACAAGCTGGTCGGCGCCGTCGACAACCTCGGTCCCGGCATCGGCGTGCTGGAGCAGCAGCGCGGCCAGCTCGTGACCATGCTCAACGCACTCGACAACCTCTCCGGCGTCGCCACCGACACGGTGACCAAGAGCAAGGCGGACCTCGTGGCCGACCTCAAGGCCCTCACGCCGACGCTGCAGAAGCTCGGCGAGGCGGGCAACGACCTGCCGCAGGCGCTGCAGATCCTGCTGACCTTCCCGTTCACCGACCAGGCCTACAACGACGTCAAGGGCGACTACTTCAACCTCTTCGCGAAGGTCGACCTGAACCTGAAGGACGTCATCGACAACCTCGGCCGCAGCAGGCAGAACGGGCTGTCGAACCTGCTGCCGGTGCCGGGCCTGACCGGCGGCACGCAGGGCGACCAGCCGCCGCTGCTGCCGCTCGGGGGCCAGCCGGGGTCGAACGCGCAGCCGAACTCCACCGGCGGCCAGGGCGGCGGCCAGCCGTCGCAGGGCGGCCTGTCCGGGCTCTTCGGGATCCTCTCGGGAGGTGCGGGCTGATGTTGCTGCGCAAGACGAAGATCCAGCTCGTGGCGTTCGCGGTCATCTCGGTCGTCTTCATCGCCTACGCTCTGATCCGCTTCGCCGGCCTCGGCTCGGTGTTCGGCAGCAGCGGCTACACCGTGAAGCTCGAGCTCACCGAGTCCGGCGGCATCTTCGCAGGCGCCGAGGTCACCTACCGCGGCTTCAACATCGGCCGCGTCGGCCAGCTGCGGCTGACCCAGACGGGCCTCGAAGCGGACCTGAACATCGACCCGTCGGCGCCGCGCGTGCCGGCGGACCTCAGCGCCGTGGTCGCGAACCGCTCGGCGGTCGGTGAGCAGTACGTGGACCTGCAGCCGAAGAACGACAACGGCCCGTACCTCGAGGGCGGGTCGGTGATCCCGGTAGCGAAGACGAAGACGCCGATCAGCACCGACACGCTGCTGGCCGACCTCGATTCGCTCGCCTCGTCGGTGCCCACCGACTCGCTGCGCACCGTCGTCGACCAGTCCTACGACGCGTTCCGCGGCACTGGCGGTGACCTGCAGAAGCTGCTCGACACGGCGCGCAGTTTCACCACCACGGCCCAGCAGTACCTGCCGCAGACCGTGCAGCTGCTCGACGCCGGCGGGCAGGCGCTGGACACGCAGAACCACGAGGCGTCGAACTTCGCGGACTTCTCGAAGAACCTCAACGAGCTGTCCGGCACGCTGAAGAGCTCCGACGGCGACCTGCGCAAGCTCATCGGCATCACGCCGCAGGTCGCGGCGCAGATCGACCAGGTCGTCAACGAGACCGGGCCCGGCCTCGGGGCCCTGACGGCGAACCTGCTGACCACGGCCAACGTCACCGTGACCCGCCTCGACGGCATCGAGCAGGGCCTGGTGACCTACCCGGCGCTCGCGGGTGCGGCCGCCAGCGTCGCGCCCGGTGACGGCACCGCGCACCTCGGTCTCGTGCTCAACCTGTTCAACCCGCCGGCCTGCACGAAGGGGTACCTCCCTTACAGCCAGTACCGGACGGGGGCGGACACATCGCCGAGGCCGGCGGACGACAACGTGTACTGTGCCGAGCCCAAGGGCAGCCCGATCAACGTCCGCGGTGCTCAGAACGCGCCGTACGGCGGGGCGCCCGTGGCGCCTTCGCAAGCGGACGTGGACGCCAACAAGGGCCGGCCGGGCCAGGAACTGCAGGACATGCGGGACGCCGCCGTGCCGGGCGTAGCCGGAAGCCCGGGTGTCTCGTTGAACAGCCTGGGAGCGTTGCTCGGCCTCGGTTCCTGAGCCGGCCACGGGCTGACGTGGATTTGCTGACCGTTACCTACTCTGGAGTGATATGAGTTCCGAACAGGCCGCCGCCGAGGAAGGGGTGACCTCTTCGGCGCCCGAGCCGCCCACGGTTCCCGCCGAGCCGGCCGCTTCGCCGGGCAAGCGGACCCTTCCGGGCTCGCCGCGCGGGTGGCTCTTCGGGGCCGGCGCGTTCGCCCTCGCGGCCTTCGTGGTCGCGGTGGTGTTCGGCATCATGTGGTGGGTCGCGGGCACCGGCGACAACGCCGACCTGGCGAGGTCGCGCGACGCGGTCGTGCAGGCGGGCGCCAACGCGGTCAAGGCCTACACCGAGGTCGACTACCAGCACCTCGACGACGTGTTCGCCCGGCAGAAGTCCGTGTCCGACGACGACATGGCCAAGCAGATCGACCAGCTGAAGCCGACCTACGGCAAGGCGCTGACCGACGCGAAGACCAAGGTCACGACCACCGTGCAGGACATCGCGGTCGAAGAGCTCGACGACCACGAGGGCAAGGCGAGCTTCCTCGCCGCGATCACCACCGACGTCACCCAGGGCACGCAGACCTCGTCGAAGGCACTGCGGCTGGAGGTCTCGATGACCCGCGTCGGGAACGACTGGAAGCTGTCCGGCATCGACAACGTGCCCCTCGTCGCCTCCGGCCAGTAGCTTCACCGGCTTCACCGCAGAACGGAGTTCCCCAGTGCCCCCCTCCCGCCGTCAGCCGCCCCGCAGCAGCACCCCGCAGGCCCGCCGGCCGCGGGTCGCCGGGCTGCGCAAGCCGTCGAGCGCGGACGAAGCACCCGCGTCCGCGGAACGGCCCACCTCCCCGGCGAAGCCCCGCCCGCGTCCGGTGCCGCGGACGGGCCCGCTGACCGGCGCGGATCCGACGGAGGTCACGCAGGAGATCCGGTTCCCGGCAAGCGTCGGGATCAGCCGGTCGAAGGGACTCGCGGAGGAGACCGCACCGGTCGAGGAGGCCGAGGAGGCACCGGCCGAGGTCGACGCGCTAACCCGGGAGGTCGTCGAGGATCCGCCGGCTCCTGCTTCGGAGGACGCCGCTGACGAGGCACCGGTCCGGCCGGCTCCGCGCCGCAAGCACCGGGACTCGGGCCGGGCGAAGCCGGTGGACGTCGAGGAGGCCGAGCAGGAGGCGGCGGGCACGCCGTTCCCGGCCGCGCCGTGGGCGGCGAAGAAGGGGCAGGACCGCACCGTCGCGCTGACCGTGGTGCTGCTCGTGGTCGGCCTCGTGTTCGCCGCGGGTGCCGTGATCTTCAAGCTGCAGTACGACTCGGTGTCCGACAGCACGAGCAACACCGCGCTGCTCGACGTCGCGAAGACCGCGCAGGTCAAGGACCAGATCTCGAAGGCGACCGAGGCGCTGTTCTCCTACGACTACAACAACATCAAGAAGACCGAGGACGCGGCCGCCAACCTGCTGGCCAACGACGACGTCAAGGCGAAGTACAACTCGCTCATGGGTGAGGTGAAGCGCCTGGCGCCGCAGCAGAAGATGGTGGTGACCTGCAAGGTCTCGCGCAGTGCCGTCATCCTGCTCAACGGGGACCTCGCGCGCGTGATGGTGTTCGTCGACCAGACCTCGACGCGCGCCGACACCAAGCAGACGACCGCGGGCTCCGCCCAGCTGCACGTCGACGCCCAGCTCCAGGGCGACACGTGGAAGATCACCGACCTCGACACCTACAAGGCCGCGCCGCCGCCGGCCGCGAAGGCCCCGGCCCCGTCGGCGCCGCCTTCGAAGTAGGGCTCAGCGGATCGACTGCAGCGCGGTCTTCAATGCGTCGCGGTGCAGTTCGTCGAGGTGGTCGGCGACGTCGGCCGAGATCTCGGCCCGCAGGACCTCCACCCGGCGCATCGCGTCGGTGGCCACGAGTTCGTTCAGCAGCGACGTCGTCAGCACATCCAGCTCGGCTCGGATCTCGGCGAGGTCCGGACTGGTCGTGGGGGCTTGTTCGGGGTTCGCGGCCCAGCGGTCGAACAGCCCGCGCTGCACGAGCTTGCTCGCCGTGATCTGGTCCTGGAAGAACCCCGCGGTGCGCTCCGGGTCGAGCCCGAGTGCGAACGCGCGCGTCCGCACCGCGGCCAGCTCCTGCTCCTCGCGCGCGGGATCGTCGATCGCCTTGCCGCTGCCGAACTTCGACGCCGCCACTCGGTCCCCGACCAGCAACCGTTCGACCACGAGGTCGGCCAGCGGACCCAACGGCCCGAACGCGTGCGCGACGGTCTCGCGTCCGACTGCGGACTCTTCGGGTGCGGCCATGGCCAGCGTTGCCTCCGACGTTCGACACGGCCGCCGGGCCGGCGAGCCCACCGCGCTCCCGCACGCGGCAGCCCACCTACCCGGCAACCCAGGATCGGATCCGATTTTAGCCGTGGGGAATTCACGAAATCCGGACATTCCCGCGAGGTGGACGCACAATCGCGGCTTCGCCGGATTTGTCTGCCCGGACGTACGGCCACGGGGGCCCACTGGACCCGCCCGGCGTGTTCTCTTGTGCTCGCCCGGCCCTGGCTCTGGACCTGCGGCGTTGGGCCTGAGGACAGCCGGTGCGCTGTTTGTGGTGCGTCCGGCTGCGCACCGTGCTCCTGTCCATGCTGTGCCCGTGGGCCTGACTCTCATCGCACCCGGACACACCCGTGTGCTGCAGCTCGCTGTGGCTGGATCCATCAGCCGCCTAACGAACCGCGGGCTTTCCTGCCCCGCTTGCTCCGCCACCGCGGACACGGCCGCCGCCGTGGTGATGCGGCTGCCGCCGTGGCGGCACAGCGCCGACCTGGCGATACGGCTGCCGTCGCGGTGACTGCGCCGCTTTGGTGACGCCGCCGCTGCGGGTCAGACGGCTACCGACGTGGTGACGCCGCTGCTTTGACGCCGCCGCCGCTGCTGTGGTGATACACCTGCAGTCGCTGTGACGCCGCCGCTGTGGTGGTGACGAGCCCGCCGACGTGGCGCCGCCGCCGCTGTGGTGACACGGCTGCCGACGTGGCGACTCGGTCCGCCGTCGCAATGCCGCGCTGACGCGCTGGCAGGGCCGCCGACCTGCGTCGCCGTCGTGCGACGGTAATCCCGGGACAGTTGTCGTGGGGTGGTCTCCGTTGTGACGCAGTCGCCGATGCAGCACAGGCCCCGGCCGCAGCGCAGCCCCCGCCCTCCTCTTGGGGGGCGTCCCCGTCCCAGTCTATCGGCCCTTGACCTCGAAAAACGTCCGAACAGAAATCTGTGGACAGCCCTGTCCCCGGCCGGGTGTCCTGTGGACAAGTACCGAACCGGGCTTGACATCAACCCCGCCGTCGATTGCCGGTGTCGGCCGTTGCCGGCGGTGCCGGTCACAGCGGACCCGAGCCTCCCGGATCCCGCTGGGCCTCAGACTCGCTGGGCCCCAGACTTGCTGCGGCCGAACTCACGGCGCGCCAAACCCGTTGCGCCCCGAACTCGCTGCGCGCGAAACCCCAGTGCGTCCCGCCAAACTCGCTGCGCCCCAGACTCACTGCCGCCCAAACCCGTTGCGCGCCAAACTCGCTGCGCCCCAAACCCGCTGCGCCCCGGACTCACTGCCGCCCACGCAAACCCGCTGCGCGCCAAACCCGCCGCGCCCCGCCAATCGGCTGCGCCGGCGGCGCACGAACCACCACTCCAGCCAACGCGACGCTGTCCATCGCAGTCGCATCCGCCGATCCTCGCTGATCCGGCGGTAGGCGAGTCCTTGCGCCGGCTGCACCGGCAGCGTCGTCCCGTCGACACTCGCTGAACGGCGGCACGCGATGCTTTGGGCCGGCTGCACCGGCAGCGTCGTCCCGTCGACACTCGCTGAACGGCGGCACGCGATTCCTTGCGCCGGCTGCACCGGCAGCGTCGTCCCGCCCACGCCCGCTGAACCGGCCGCACGCGAACCCTTGCGCCGGCGAACCGACCCCGACCCCCCGCCGACCCCTAGACCAACCGACCGCCGCCCCGCCAACCCAACCCCATCTACCTCACCAGCCCCAACCGCAACCACCACATCTACCGCCCACACCCACCCCCAGCCCCGGCTCCAAACCCCACACCCACGCAGCCTCTCCGCCTCACCTCACCCGGAGAAATCCACCACTGGACACCGCCGATCAGTGACGCAGAACACCGTTTGAGAACACCGTTCACCCGCCCTGCACCAGCCAAAGCGCCCGATTTCCGCAGGTACCGACCAGTAACCGGGATGATCATCCCACTTGTCACACTCCGCACGCTCCGCTCGACGCTGCGCCAACCGGCGGGACCCCCGTGTGGCATCTTGACTGGAGGGCCTCGTGGGTTCAGGCTTACTGCCAACGGTGACGGCCGGGGACTGCGGACCTTGCGGGAGGGACGCGAAACCGGGGGGAACCGGGAGGCATTGCTGAAGCGCCGCGTAGCAGGCTGGGCCCCGTCGGGAGCGCCCCCTGGACAGACCGCGTCGTTCGGGCTAGACTGCCTCTTTGCGCTGCCCTCTTTCAGGCTGCCCGGAGCCGGTAGTTAGGATAGTGGGCACACGGCACCCCTGACAGTCCGCGACAGCTGTTGCCATCGCGGCTGCTCACCGCTCATTGTCCCCGGAAGGACGCATCTTGGCAGTCTCTCCCGCGAACCAGGCCACTGCTGCGACCACCTCGGCTGTATCCCGCTCGGAGTCCACGGGTATCCCCGGAGCGCCCAAGCGGGTCTCCTTCGCAAAGATTCGCGAACCCCTTTCCACCCCCAACCTGCTGGACGTGCAGATCCAGTCGTTCCAGTGGTTCACCGGCGACGAGGCGTGGTTCGAGCGCCGTGTCAACGAAGGTGAAGAGAACCCGGTCGGCGGCCTGGAGGAGGTCCTCAACGAGATCTCGCCGATCGAGGACTTCTCCGGTTCCATGTCGCTGTCCTTCTCCGCTCCGCGCTTCGACGAGGTCAAGGCCTCGATCGAGGAGTGCAAGGACAAGGACATGACCTACGCGGCGCCGCTGTTCGTCACCGCCGAGTTCGTCAACAACAACACCGGCGAGATCAAGAGCCAGACGGTCTTCCTGGGCGATTTCCCGGTGATGACCGACAAGGGCACCTTCATCATCAACGGCACCGAGCGGGTCGTCGTGTCCCAGCTCGTGCGTTCTCCGGGCGTGTACTTCGACAGCAGTGTCGACAAGACGACCGACAAGGACGTCTTCAGCGTGCGCGTGATCCCGAGCCGCGGCGCGTGGCTCGAGTTCGACGTCGACAAGCGCGACACCGTCGGCGTCCGCATCGACCGCAAGCGCCGCCAGCCGGTCACCGTGCTGCTGAAGGCGCTCGGCTGGACCACTGAGGCGATCCGCGAGCGCTTCTCCTTCTCGGAGACGCTGCTGGCGACCCTCGAGAAGGACCACACCGCCGGCACCGACGAAGCGCTGCTCGACATCTACCGCAAGCTCCGTCCGGGCGAGCCGCCCACGAAGGAGAGTGCGCAGACGCTGCTGGAGAACCTGTTCTTCAAGCCGAAGCGCTACGACCTGGCCAAGGTCGGCCGCTACAAGGTCAACAAGAAGCTCGGTCTCGACACGCCGTACGACACCGGCACCCTGACCGAAGAGGACATCGTCTCCGCCATCGAGTACTTGGTCCGCCTCCACGCGGGCGAGGACAAGATGACGAGCTCGGCCGGTGTCGAGGTGCCCGTCGAGACCGACGACATCGACCACTTCGGCAACCGCCGCCTGCGCACGGTCGGCGAGCTGATCCAGAACCAGATCCGGGTCGGCCTCTCCCGCACCGAGCGCGTCGTCCGCGAGCGCATGACCACGCAGGACGTCGAGGCCATCACGCCGCAGACCCTGATCAACATCCGCCCGATCGGCGCGGCGATCAAGGAGTTCTTCGGCACCTCGCAGCTGTCGCAGTTCATGGACCAGAACAACCCGCTGTCGGGCCTGACCCACAAGCGCCGCCTGTCGGCGCTGGGCCCGGGTGGTCTGTCGCGTGAGCGCGCCGGCATGGAGGTCCGCGACGTCCACCCGTCGCACTACGGCCGCATGTGCCCGATCGAGACGCCGGAAGGCCCGAACATCGGCCTGATCGGTTCGCTGTGCTCCTACGCGCGGGTCAACCCGTTCGGCTTCATCGAGACGCCGTACCGGAAGGTCGTCGAGGGCCAGGTCACCGACCAGGTCGACTACCTGACCGCCGACGAGGAAGACCGCTACGTCAAGGCGCAGGCCAACGCGCCGCTGACCGACGACGGTCACTTCGAGGAGGACAAGGTCCTCGGTCGCCGCAAGGGCGGCGAGGTCGAGCTGATCGACCCGCTCGAGATCGACTACATGGACGTGTCGCCGCGGCAGATGGTCTCCGTCGCCACCGCGATGATCCCGTTCCTCGAGCACGACGACGCGAACCGCGCGCTGATGGGCGCGAACATGCAGCGCCAGGCCGTGCCGCTGCTGCGCAACCAGGCCCCGTACGTGGGCACGGGTGTGGAGCTGCGCGCCGCCGTCGACGCCGGTGACGTCCTCGTGGCCGAGCAGGCCGGCGTGGTCGAGGAGCTGTCCGCGGACATCATCACGATCATGCACGACGACGGCACGCGGAAGAGCTACGGACTGTACAAGTTCCGCCGCTCCAACCACGGCACGTGCTTCAACCACCGCCCGATCGTCAACGAAGGCGACCGGGTCGAGAAGGGCCAGGTCATCGCCGACGGCCCGTCCACCGAGAACGGTGAGATGGCACTCGGCAAGAACCTGCTCGTGGCGGTCATGCCGTGGGAGGGCCACAACTACGAGGACGCGATCATCCTCTCCGAGCGCCTGGTGCAGGACGACGTGCTCACGTCGATCCACATCGAGGAGCACGAGATCGACGCCCGCGACACCAAGCTGGGCGCCGAGGAGATCACCCGGGACATCCCGAACGTCTCCGAGGAGGTCCTCGCCGACCTCGACGAGCGCGGCATCATCCGCATCGGTGCCGAGGTCCGTGACGGCGACATCCTGGTCGGCAAGGTCACGCCGAAGGGCGAGACGGAGCTGACCCCGGAGGAGCGCCTGCTCCGCGCGATCTTCGGCGAGAAGGCCCGCGAGGTCCGCGACACCTCCCTGAAGGTGCCGCACGGCGAGACCGGCAAGGTCATCGGCATCCGCGTGTTCTCGCGCGAGGACGACGACGAGCTGCCCCCGGGTGTCAACGAGCTGGTCCGCGTCTACGTGGCCCAGAAGCGCAAGATCCAGCCGGGCGACAAGCTCGCCGGCCGGCACGGGAACAAGGGTGTCATCGGCAAGATCCTGCCGGTCGAGGACATGCCGTTCATGGAGGACGGCACCCCGGTCGACATCATCCTGAACACCCACGGTGTGCCGCGACGGATGAACATCGGCCAGATCCTCGAGCTGCACCTGGGCTGGCTGGCGTCGCAGGGCTGGACGATCGAGGGCAACCCGGAATGGGCCAAGAACCTCTCCGAGGAACTCCACGACGTCGCGCCGAACACGAACACCGCCACCCCGGTGTTCGACGGCGCGAAGGAGGAGGAGCTCACCGGCCTGCTCGGCTCGACCAAGCCCAACCGCGACGGCGAGCGCATGGTCAAGGAGAACGGCAAGGCCACGCTGTTCGACGGCCGCTCCGGCGAGCCGTACCCGTACCCGGTGTCCGTCGGCTACATGTACATCCTGAAGCTGCACCACCTGGTCGACGACAAGATCCACGCCCGCTCCACCGGCCCGTACTCGATGATCACGCAGCAGCCGCTGGGTGGTAAGGCGCAGTTCGGTGGCCAGCGCTTCGGTGAGATGGAGTGCTGGGCGATGCAGGCCTACGGCGCGGCTTACACGCTGCAGGAGCTGCTCACGATCAAGTCGGACGACGTGGTGGGCCGCGTGAAGGTGTACGAGGCCATCGTCAAGGGGGAGAACATCCCCGAGCCGGGCATCCCGGAGTCGTTCAAGGTGCTCCTCAAGGAGCTCCAGTCGCTGTGCCTCAACGTCGAGGTGCTCTCCAGCGACGGTGCGGCGATCGAGATGCGCGACTCCGACGACGAGGACCTCGAGCGCGCCGCCGCGAACCTCGGCATCAACCTGTCCCGCAACGAGTCGCCCAGCGTCGACGACGTCGTTCACTGACCGGTGTCGAGCGGGGACCTGCCTCCCGTGGGTCCCCGCTCCACCGCCGATCCCTCCTCTAGCCGAGACAACCCCAAGGGGATTTAGACGTGCTGGACGTCAACTTCTTCGATGAGCTCCGCATTGGCCTCGCCACTGCCGACGACATCCGTCAGTGGTCCTACGGCGAGGTCAAGAAGCCGGAGACCATCAACTACCGGACCCTCAAGCCCGAGAAGGACGGTCTCTTCTGCGAGAAGATCTTCGGTCCGACCCGGGACTGGGAGTGCTACTGCGGCAAGTACAAGCGCGTGCGCTTCAAGGGCATCATCTGCGAGCGCTGCGGCGTCGAGGTCACTCGCGCCAAGGTGCGTCGTGAGCGGATGGGCCACATCGAGCTGGCCGCGCCGGTCACCCACATCTGGTACTTCAAGGGTGTCCCGTCGCGCCTGGGTTACCTGCTGGACCTGGCGCCCAAGGACCTCGAGAAGATCATCTACTTCGCTGCTTACGTCATCACCGGCGTGAACACGGAGCTGCGCCACAACGACCTGCCGACCCTCGAGAACGAGATCGGCGTCGAGCGCAAGAACCTGGAGACGAAGCGCGACGCCGACATCGAGGCCCGCGCGCAGAAGCTGGAAGCCGACCTGGCCGAGCTGGAGGCGGAGGGCGCCAAGTCCGACGTCCGCCGCAAGGTCAAGGAGGGCGGCGAGCGCGAGATGCGCCAGCTGCGCGACCGCGCCGGCCGTGAGCTCGACCGTCTCGAGGAGGTCTGGACGACCTTCACGAAGCTCGAGCCGCGCCAGCTGATCGCCGACGAGCTGCTGTACCGCGAGCTGATCGACCGCTACGGCGAGTACTTCACCGGCGGCATGGGCGCGGAGGCCATCCAGAAGCTGGCCACCGAGTTCGACGTGTCCGCGGAGGCCGACAGCCTGCGCGACACCATCCGCAACGGCAAGGGCCAGAAGAAGCTGCGCGCCCTCAAGCGCCTCAAGGTCGTGGCCGCCTTCCAGGCGACCGGCAACGACCCGCGCGGCATGGTGCTCGACGCCGTCCCGGTCATCCCGCCGGACCTGCGCCCGATGGTGCAGCTCGACGGTGGCCGCTTCGCGACGTCGGACCTGAACGACCTGTACCGCCGCGTGATCAACCGCAACAACCGCCTCAAGCGGCTGATCGACCTCGGCGCGCCCGAGATCATCGTCAACAACGAGAAGCGGATGCTGCAGGAGGCCGTCGACGCGCTGTTCGACAACGGCCGCCGCGGCCGTCCGGTCACCGGCCCGGGCAACCGGCCGCTGAAGTCGCTGTCCGACCTGCTCAAGGGCAAGCAGGGTCGGTTCCGCCAGAACCTGCTCGGCAAGCGCGTCGACTACTCGGGCCGTTCGGTCATCATCGTCGGTCCGCAGCTGAAGCTGCACCAGTGCGGTCTGCCGAAGGACATGGCGCTCGAGCTGTTCAAGCCGTTCGTCATGAAGCGGCTGGTCGACCTGAACCACGCGCAGAACATCAAGTCCGCCAAGCGGATGGTGGAGCGCTCGCGCCCGCAGGTGTGGGACGTGCTCGAAGAGGTCATCACCGGCCACCCGGTGATGCTGAACCGCGCGCCGACCCTGCACCGCCTCGGCATCCAGGCCTTCGAGCCGCAGCTGGTGGAAGGCAAGGCCATCCAGCTGCACCCGCTGGTCTGCGAGGCGTTCAACGCGGACTTCGACGGTGACCAGATGGCGGTGCACCTGCCGCTGTCGGCCGAGGCGCAGGCCGAGGCCCGGATCCTGATGCTGTCGGCGAACAACATCCTGTCGCCGGCGTCGGGCCGTCCGCTCGCCATGCCGCGACTGGACATGGTCACGGGCCTGTTCCACCTGACTCGCCTCGACGAGAAGGCCGTGGGTGCGGGCAACGCGTACTCGTCGCCGGCCGAGGCGATCATGGCGTTCGACCGCAAGGCGCTGAGCCTGCACGCCCCGATCAAGATCCGCATCACCGACCGGCAGCCGCCGAAGTCGGAAGAGGCGCGGCTGGCCGAGGAAGGCTGGGAGCCGGGCAAGACGTGGCTGGCCGAGACGACCCTTGGCCGCGTCACGTTCAACGACCTGCTGCCGGCGGACTACCCGTTCGTGAACGAGCCGATGCCGAAGAAGCGGCAGGCCGCGATCGTGAACGACCTCGCCGAGCGCTACTCGATGACGCAGGTGGCCCAGACGCTGGACAAGCTGAAGGACGCCGGCTTCTACTGGGCGACCCGCTCGGGCGTCACGGTGGCCATCTCCGACGTGCTCGTGCCCGCCGGAAAGAAGGCCATCCTCGACGAGTACGAGGCCAAGGCCGACCAGGTCGAGAAGCGGTACCAGCGTGGTCAGCTGTCGCATTCCGAGCGCAACAACGAGCTCGTCAAGGTGTGGACGCAGGCCACCGAAGAGGTCCACAAGATCATGGAGACGGCGCTGCCGGACGACAACCCGATCGCGATGATCGTGAAGTCGGGCGCGGCGGGCAACATGACGCAGGTCCGGTCGCTGGCCGGCATGCGTGGCCTGGTGTCGAACCCGAAGGGTGAGTACATCCCGCGCCCGATCAAGTCCAACTTCCGTGAGGGCCTGTCGGTGGCGGAGTACTTCATCGCCACGCACGGTGCCCGGAAGGGTCTGGCGGACACCGCTCTGCGTACCGCCGACTCGGGTTACCTGACCCGTCGTCTGGTGGACGTCTCGCAGGACGTCATCGTCCGCGAGATCGACTGCGGCACAACGCGCGGTATCACCATGACCGTCGGCGAGGACGTCGGCGACGGCAAGGTGCTGCGCGACCAGCACGTGGAGACCAGTGTGTACGCGCGGAACCTCGCGACGGACGCGGTGGACGCCAAGGGCAACGTCGTGCTCAACGCGGGCGACGACGTGGGCGACCCGGCCATCGAGAAGCTGCTGTCCAGCGGCATCACGAAGGTCAAGGTCCGCTCGGTGCTGACCTGCGAGTCGGCGGTCGGTGTGTGTGCGACCTGCTACGGCCGCTCGATGGCGACGGGCCAGCTCGTCGACGTCGGCGAGGCCGTCGGCATCGTCGCCGCCCAGTCGATCGGTGAGCCGGGTACGCAGCTGACGATGCGTACGTTCCACCAGGGTGGTGTCGCCGGTGACGACATCACGACCGGTCTGCCCCGTGTCACGGAGCTCTTCGAGGCTCGCGTGCCGAAGGGCAAGGCGCCGATCGCGGACGTCGACGGCCGCGTGCGGATCGAGGAGAGCGAGCGGTTCTGGAAGATCACCCTGATCCCGGACGACGGGTCGGAGGAGATCGTCTTCGACAAGCTGTCCAAGCGGCAGCGGCTCGCCAACACCCCGAACGGCCCGCTGGGCGATGGCGACCACGTCGCGGTCGGTCAGCAGCTGCTCGAGGGCACGCCCGACCCGCACGAGGTGCTCCGCGTGATGGGCCCGCGTGAGGCGCAGATGCACCTCACCGACGAGGTCCAGAAGGTGTACCGGGCGCAGGGTGTCTCGATCCACGACAAGCACATCGAGGTCATCGTGCGGCAGATGCTGCGCCGCGTGACGATCATCGACTCCGGTGCCACGGACTTCCTGCCGGGCGAGCTGCCCGAGCGCACGAAGTTCGAGGCGACGAACCGGGCCGCGGTCGCCGAAGGTGGCGAGCCGGCTTCGGGTCGCCCGGTGCTGATGGGCATCACGAAGGCGTCGCTGACCACGGACTCGTGGCTGTCGGCCGCCTCGTTCCAGGAGACCACGCGCGTCCTGACCGACGCGGCCATCAACGGCCGCTCGGACAAGCTCGTGGGCCTCAAGGAGAACGTGATCATCGGTAAGCTGATCCCGGCCGGTACCGGCATCAACAAGTACCGGAACATCCAGGTCCAGCCGACCGAGGAGGCGCGCGTCGCCGCGTACGCCATCCCGTCCTACGACGACGGCTACTACACGCCGGACGTCTTCGGGTCGGGCACCGGCGCCGCCGTGCCGCTCGACGACTACGACTTCGGCCGCGACTTCCGCTGAGCCGGACGTAGCTGAGCAGTCGAAAGAAGGCCTTCGGCCGGGTTTCCCCGGCCGGGGGCCTTCGTCGTACGTGGGGCCGGGTTCCCGGGCCTCGCATGGCGTCCTGACTCGCCTCGCCGGCCGGGCGGGCGGCCACCGGCCGGCGAGGCCCAACTAGGCGATGGCAGCTTCCCGGCTCTTGCGCAGCTTCCGCACCCGCCGCGGCGGGCGAGGCCGGTAAGTCGCCTTGGCGAGGCCCGCACCGAGCAACAGCGGGACGAGGCCGACGAGCAGGGTGAGCACGGACGCCCGGTTGTTCTCCAGCACCGGGTGCCACCACAGCGGGCCGATCGCCACGTCGAGGACGTCGCCCCGGCGCGGTAGCGCGCCGAACCAGGAAGTGGTGACGTCGTGGGTGGTGCCGTCGAGCTGGTAGGTTCCGCTGACCTGCGGGAAGCTGCTGTTGCAGCTGCTGGAGCGCCCTGCGCAGCCCGACCGGCCTTCGGCGAACGCGGTGACGGTCAGCTGCACCTCGGGTGCCACGCCGGCGACCGCAGCCACCGAGTTGGCGATCGGGAACAACGAGCCCACCACCAGGCCGGCCGCGATCACCGTGCGCGTGGTCAGCGACACCGAGGTGACCGGCTGGCGGTCCGCGGCCTCTCGGAAGCGGTTCACCGGGGTGCGCACGGCGCCGCCGCGCTTGCCGTACCAAGCGTCGTAGCCCGTGTCGGTACCGGCGGCCGCCGAGCTGAATTCAGCGTCGGCCGCCCACACTTCCCAGACCGGTGCGGGCACGGCGGAAGCCAGCACCGCGAGCCGGCGTGAGTTGCCGAACATGCGGTCTTCCGTCAGCCCACCCGACTCGCTGGTCCACATCGCGTCGCCGTGGAACGCGACCTGGTGCACGCGGAACCAGAGGTCGTCGAGGATCAGCGTGCGGACCTCGTCGGTGAGCACGGCCGTGGCGAACTCGGGGTCGGACGTGGTCACCGAGAACCGGCGGTCGAACTCGGCGCCGGCCTCGAAGGTGTCCAGCGCGGTGTCGGGCTTCAGCCAGCCGAAGGAGTTGCGGGTGATCCGGGCGTCTTCCAGCGGGGTGAAGTGTTCCGGTTCGAACGCCCCGGTCTTCGGTGAAATCACCAGCGCCGGCACGGCCGGGATCCGCAGCTGCACCGCGGAGTGGATCGCGTCGATCTGCTCCGCGACCTTGGCGACCTCGGCGAACCGCTCGTCCTCGCGGCGGGGGGTGGTCGAGTATTCGATGCCCAGCACCCGGTGGCCCCGCAGGTCGAACTCGACCGTCGTGCGGACCGGATCGGGATCCGGGTGGTCGAGCGCCACACCGCGGCCGAGGTGGGGGAGCACGCCGAACGTCTGCCGCTCGGACGCGCCGGCGATCCTCGCGATCCACGTCCGCTGCCGCCAGCCCCGCCACGCGACGAGCGCGGCGAAGGCAAGCGGGAACGCGAACCACAGCAGCTGCGGTACGTCGCTGCCCGTTCCGGCCGAAAGCCAGTACAGCGACGTTTCGGAGAACGCGACACCGCAGAGCCCGAAGCACACCGCAGCCGCGACCGTGCTGCGCCGCTCGAACCAGGTGCCGAGCCACAGCAGGACAAAAGCCAGCGCGTAGCCGCCGACGATGAACCAGGGGCCGAGCACTCCGCTCAACCGCCCATGTCGAGGTTCTCGCGGGTCTCCTTGTCGGAGCTGTAACCGGATTCGGCCGCTTCGCCGGCCTTGGCGATGTCCTTGGCGTTGTCGATCGCCTTGTTCACGAAGTCGAATCCCATCTTCTTGTTGGTGCCGGAGCCCTTGCCGAAGTCACCCGGGCTGACCCCGACCACCTGCTTGACGGCCTCGTCCCCGCCGGCCTTGGCGGCGTCCGCGAGCGCATCGACGGTCGCCGCGCCGCGGGTGCCGCTCTCCTTGGCGAACGCGCTCGCCACCACCTTCTCCGCGCCCGGTGTCATCCCGCCGCGGCCGGACGGACTCAGCTTCGAGCCCTCCTTGATCAGGTTGTCGCTCCACTTCGCGAGGAAGTTCACGAACTTCTGCAGTAGCTCGCCCAGCTTCCCGAGGTGCTTCGTGATCTTCGTGAACGCGCTGGCCGCCTTGGCAATCGACGCCGTCATCGCACCCGCCACCGACGAGCCGAGGCTGACGATGGAAGCGGCGAGCGCGGGCAGCCAGATGTAGATCAGCCAGCTGACCAGCTCGGAGATGATCGCCTTCACGACCTCTTCGATCACGGTCATGACCATCGACCACATCTGCAACGTCTCGCCGACGCCGCCGGTGGTGTAGCCGATGCCCTTGATGCCCTCGGAGAACTGGTCCAGCGCCTTCCGGGCGGCATCGCCGCCGTCGCCCAGCCAGCCCTTCAGCTCGTCGCGGCCCTTCTCGGTGAAGTCTTCGCCGAGCTTGATGAAGCCCATGCCGATCTCGTTGAAGTTGCCTGCGGCGTCCTTCAGCGCGGGACCGTCGCCGGTCACGAAGTGCAGGGCGTCCTGCAGCGGCGAGATCAGCTCGAGGAGCATGTTCAGGCCGTTGCTGACCAGCCAGTTCACCGGGTCGAGCGCGAAGCTCGCGACGTCGACCGCCGCGCCGGCGACGAAGCCCGCGCCGTCCTTGAGCATCTGGCCGGTGGCACCGGCGAAGTCGCCGACGCTGTCCGCGTCACCGTAGTTGTCGATGGCGTTCGAAACGCCCTCCACGCCCTTGCCGACGATCGGCGCTTTCTTGGCCGCCTCCATGGCGTTGTGGCCGAAGCCCTCTTCGTCCTGCTTCAGCTTGACGCCGTCGGCGATGCTGTCCGCCATCTCTTCCCCCAGCTCAGAGCGGTCCGTCGATGGTCACCTTGGTCTTGCCGAGCTTGAGGACGGCGTCCTTCTGCTTGCCGTCGTAGATGTCAGCGGCCTGGCTCATCTTCCCGCTGAACGTGTCGACCCCGGTCTTCATCAGTTCGAGCAGCTCACGCAGGTTCTCCAGCTTGCTTGTGTACGTCTGCTTCACCGCGAGCCCGATCAGGCCCCACGACTTGTCCGTCACGTCGGCCTGGTCCACGAGGTTGCCGAACTTGGCGGCCGCGTCTTTGTAGTGGGGCAGCGTGCTCGACGCGTACTTCCGCAGCGCGGGGAGGTCTACTTCGTGGCCCATCAGTACTCCTCGTGGTCCCAGAACTTCCGGCCGCCGTCGTCGGCCGGGCGGGCCGGCGGCTGCAGCGGAGGAGCGGCCGGGGGGTCGTCGCGGCGCAGGACACCCTGGCCGAAGTCGTCGTCGGGGTCGCTCGGGGCCGGCCGGCGGGGTGCCGGACGCGCCGGTGGCGGCTGCTCCTCCGACGTCTGGGACTTCAGCTGGTCCGCCGTGGTTCCCATCGCTTCGGCCTGGGCCTCGAGCACCTGGCCGCTGACGTCGAGGCCGAACGCCGCGCCGACGTGCGCGTCGACGATGCCGGCCTGCTGCACGGCGGCGTCCGCGACGGCGCGGTGCAGGGTCGAGAGGATGCTCGACCCCAGTTGCTGCGGCGGCAGGCGCAGCGCTTCGGGCGTCAGCCGGATGTCCTTCACCGAGCCGCCGGGGCCGGCGACGACCGTGATGGCCCGGTCGGGTGACATCGCGACGGCCTCGAGGGCCGTCACCTCGTTCTGCAGATCGCCGACCTTGGCGAACTGCGCCTCGGCCTGCTTGATCTTGGACTGGAACTTCTCGAACTCGGCGACGAGACGATCCATCTCAGCCGACACGGCGGCCCCCTCACGTGCACAAGACGGGTGTGCGGACGTGCGGATTATGCCGCTTCTGCCAGATTTGCGCTGGCGAGTCGTGAATTTTTTCCGAAGCGGGAGAAAGCGCCACTCCCGCGTCCGGCCGGTGGTGATCAAGCTTCCGGCGCCGCCCGAAAGTCCGGTGTGGACGGTCGAAGGTCCACACCGGACTTTCGGAATCCGTTGCCGGGCACCGGACTCAGCGAAGATCCTTTGCGAACCAGTGCTCCGCGTACTTGTCGTCGTTGAACGGCTCGACCTCCGCGTATCCCGTGCGCGCGTAGAGCGCCCGGGCCTCGACGAGATCGGACCGGGTGTCGAGCCGCATCACGTCGGCCCCGAGGGCCCGTGCCGCGTCCTCGGCCGCCGCGACGAGCCGCGTGCCGCCACCGCGGCCGCGGTGCGCCGGCCGCACGTACACCCGGGTCAGCTCGTTCAGCCCCGGCCGCACCACACGCGTGCCGGCGCAGCCGGTCATCGTGCCGTCCGGCAACCGGGCGATGAGGAACGCGCCGGTCGGGGCGACGAGGTCGTCGCTCGGCTCTTCGGCCAGGGCCTGGTCCACCTCGGCCTCGGTGGCCGGCCGGCCCCAGTACCGACCGGCGACGTCGGTGAGGTACTCGCGCAGGATCGCGCGCGCGTCAGGATGGTGGACGGGGGTCACCGCGATGGTCCAGATCGGCACGGATCCATCGTCACCGGCGCGTCCACTGGATAACGGGCATGTCGATCACCTCGGCAAAGGGACGTTCGGTCCCGCGGTGTCACCCGATCGTGGAACTGGGTACGGTGCGATTCGCAGGGAAACCGACAAGAGGAGTGCGTCATGGACGGCAACGGCACCGCCGACCGGCCTGAAGAGGAGTCGAACGAGACCCGGGGGAGTCACGCCGCGCCTGAGGGGGCCGGCGTCCACCCGCTGATCGACCTGTCGCGCGACCCCCACCCCGGGCGGGCCGACCACGCGAAGCCCGACGAGGAATAGGCGGGACGTCCGTCACGTTGTTAGTGACGGGACCTTCGCGCGGCATTGCCCGCACAGCCCCCATCTGGGGTTACGATGGGCGGTCACCGTCACTTCCGACCCCCCGCCCGGACCGCCCGCGAGGTGGCCGGGTATCTTTGGAGACCGTGCCCGGCAGGCGTCGGGCCGCTCCGCGTGCCGTGCGGCATGAGCGGGGTGCTTGCGCACCCGGTTCACCGGCCTCGTCCACGTGGGGTTCCGACGGAAAACCCCTCCGGGAAGTTACCGGTCGAGAGACCGTGACTCGGGCCGACACGCCCGACCGCGGGGGCCGGTGAAGACACGAAGAAGCAAGATCGCAGACAGAAAGCTGGTCCATTGCCCACGATCCAGCAGCTGGTCCGCAAGGGCCGCCAGGACAAGGCTGCCAAGCAGAAGACCGCGGCCCTCAAGGGGAGCCCGCAGCGTCGTGGCGTGTGCACCCGCGTGTACACCACGACCCCGAAGAAGCCGAACTCGGCGCTGCGCAAGGTGGCGCGTGTGAAGCTGACCAGCGGCATCGAGGTCACGGCGTACATCCCCGGTGAAGGCCACAACCTGCAGGAGCACTCGATGGTGCTCGTGCGTGGCGGCCGGGTGAAGGACCTGCCTGGCGTTCGCTACAAGATCATCCGCGGTTCCCTCGACACGCAGGGCGTGAAGAACCGCAAGCAGGCGCGCAGTCGGTACGGCGCGAAGAAGGAGAAGAGCTGATGCCTCGCAAGGGTCCGGCCCCGAAGCGGCCGTTGATCTCCGACCCCGTCTACGCCTCGCCGCTGGTCACCCAGCTGGTGAACAAGGTGCTGAAGGACGGGAAGCGGTCGCTGGCCGAGCGCATCGTGTACGGCGCGCTGGAAGGTGCTCGCGAGAAGACCGGCACCGACCCGGTCGTCACGCTGAAGCGCGCGCTCGACAACGTGAAGCCCACCATCGAGGTGAAGAGCCGCCGTGTCGGTGGTGCCACCTACCAGGTGCCGATCGAGGTCAAGCCCGGTCGCTCCACCACGCTCGCCCTCCGCTGGCTGGTCTCCTTCTCGCAGCAGCGCCGCGAGAAGACGATGATCGAGCGCCTGCAGAACGAGCTGCTCGACGCGAGCAACGGCCTTGGCGCCAGCGTCAAGCGCCGTGAGGACACGCACAAGATGGCCGAGTCCAACAAGGCCTTCGCGCACTACCGCTGGTGATGACCGCCCGGCTGCCGATAGAAGCCATGCCGGGCCCCAAGTTCGAGACAGGGGAACATTCTCGTGGCACGTGAAGTGCTGACCGACCTGAACAAGGTCCGCAACATCGGCATCATGGCGCACATCGACGCCGGTAAGACCACCACCACCGAGCGGATCCTGTTCTACACCGGGATCAACTACAAGATCGGCGAAGTCCACGACGGCGCCGCCACCATGGACTGGATGGAGGAGGAGCAGAAGCGGGGTATCACCATCACCTCGGCTGCCACCACCACGTTCTGGGCCGATCACCAGATCAACATCATCGACACCCCCGGGCACGTCGACTTCACCGTCGAGGTGGAGCGCTCGCTGCGCGTGCTCGACGGCGCCGTTGCCGTGTTCGACGGCAAGGAAGGTGTCGAGCCGCAGTCCGAGCAGGTCTGGCGGCAGGCGGACAAGTACGAAGTTCCGCGCATCTGCTTCGTCAACAAGATGGACAAGCTGGGTGCGGACTTCTACTTCACCGTGCGCACCATCGAGGAGCGCCTCGGGGCGCGGCCGCTGGTCATCCAGCTGCCGATCGGCGCCGAGAACGACTTCGAGGGTGTCATCGACCTGGTCCGCATGAAGGCGCTGACCTGGCGCGGCGAGGTCAAGAAGGGTGAGGACTACTCGGTCGAGGACATCCCCGCCGAGCTGGCCGACCGCGCTGCCGAGTACCGCGAGAAGCTCGTCGAGACGGTTGCCGAGGCCGACGACGCGCTGATGGAGAAGTTCCTCGAGGGCGAGGAGCTCACCGAGGCCCAGATCAAGGCCGGCATCCGCAAGCTCACGATCGCGCGCGAGGCGTACCCGGTGCTCACCGGTTCCGCCTTCAAGAACAAGGGCGTGCAGCCGATGCTGGACGCGGTCATCGACTACCTGCCGTCCCCGCTGGACGTGCCGGCCGTCGAGGGCACGCTGCCCGACGGTGAGACCCCGGTCTCGCGCAAGCCCTCGGTCGACGAGCCGTTCTCCGCGCTCGCGTTCAAGATCGCCGCGCACCCGTTCTTCGGCAAGCTGACCTACATCCGGGTCTACTCGGGCAAGGTCGCCGCAGGCGCCCAGGTCGTCAACGCGACCAAGGAGCGCAAGGAGCGCATCGGCAAGCTCTTCCAGATGCACTCCAACAAGGAGAACCCGGTCGAGGAGGCCCAGGCCGGCCACATCTACGCGGTCATCGGCCTGAAGGACACCACGACCGGTGACACGCTGGCCGACCCGCAGAACCCGGTCGTTCTCGAGTCGATGACCTTCCCGGATCCCGTGATCCGGGTCGCCATCGAGCCGAAGACGAAGGCCGACCAGGAGAAGCTGTCGCTCGCGATCCAGAAGCTCGCCGAGGAGGACCCGACTTTCCAGGTCCAGCTCGACGAGGAGACCGGGCAGACGATCATCGCCGGCATGGGCGAGCTCCACCTCGAGGTGCTCGTCAACCGCATGAAGTCCGACTACAAGGTCGAGGCGAACATCGGTAAGCCGCAGGTGGCATACCGCGAGACCGTCCGCAAGACCGTGGACAAGCTCGAGTACGTCCACAAGAAGCAGACCGGTGGTTCCGGCCAGTTCGCGAAGGTCATCGTGAAGCTGGAGCCGCTCGAGAGCACCGACGGTGCCCTCTACGAGTTCGACAACAAGGTCACCGGTGGTCGCGTGCCGCGGGAGTACATCCCGTCGGTCGACGCGGGCGCGCAGGACGCCATGCAGTACGGCGTGCTGGCCGGCTACCCGCTCGTCGGGTTGAAGTTCACCTTGTTGGACGGTGCGTACCACGAGGTCGACTCTTCGGAGATGGCGTTCAAGATCGCCGGTTCCATGGCGATGAAGGAAGCCGCGAGGAAGGCCGGCCCGGTCATCCTCGAGCCGATGATGGCCGTCGAGGTCACGACGCCCGAGGACTACATGGGTGACGTGATCGGCGACCTCAACTCCCGCCGTGGCCAGATCCAGGCCATGGAGGAGCGCGCCGGTACCCGTGTCGTGAAGGCACTGGTGCCGCTGTCGGAGATGTTCGGTTACGTGGGCGACCTGCGGTCTCGCACCCAGGGTCGCGCGAACTACTCCATGGTGTTCGACTCCTACGCCGAGGTTCCCGCGAACGTCGCGAAGGAAATCATCGCGAAGGCGACGGGGGAGTAATCCCCCTCCCGCTCGCGGGCTTGAGGGAACTCTCCTGAACGTCCGCAGCACCGACGAAAACATCGCGGGCCGGCAGCCACGCCGGCCCGCGTGCACGAAGCGAAACCAGTCCAGGAGGACATTCCAGTGGCGAAGGCGAAGTTCGAGCGGAGCAAGCCGCACGTCAACATCGGCACGATCGGTCACGTCGACCACGGCAAGACCACGCTGACCGCGGCCATCACCAAGGTGCTGCACGACGCGTACCCGGAGCTGAACGAGGCTCGTGCGTTCGACCAGATCGACAACGCGCCGGAAGAGAAGCAGCGCGGCATCACGATCAACATCTCGCACGTCGAGTACCAGACCGAGAAGCGCCACTACGCCCACGTGGACGCCCCCGGTCACGCTGACTACATCAAGAACATGATCACCGGCGCGGCCCAGATGGACGGCGCGATCCTCGTGGTCGCGGCGACCGACGGCCCGATGCCGCAGACCCGTGAGCACGTGCTGCTCGCCCGCCAGGTCGGTGTGCCCTACATCGTCGTGGCGCTGAACAAGGCCGACATGGTCGACGACGAGGAGATCCTCGAGCTCGTCGAGCTGGAGGTCCGTGAGCTGCTGTCCTCGCAGGAGTTCCCGGGCGACGACGCGCCGGTCGTGCGCGTGTCCGGCCTCAAGGCCCTCGAGGGCGACGCCAAGTGGGGCGAGGCCGTGCTCGAGCTGATGCACGCCGTCGACGACAACGTGCCGGACCCGGTGCGTGAGCTCGACAAGCCGTTCCTCATGCCGATCGAGGACGTCTTCACCATCACCGGCCGCGGCACCGTGGTGACCGGTCGTGTGGAGCGCGGCCAGGTCAACGTGAACGAAGAGGTCGAGATCGTGGGTATCCGCGAGAAGTCGACCAAGACCACGGTCACCGGCGTCGAGATGTTCCGCAAGCTGCTCGACTCGGGCCAGGCGGGCGACAACGTCGGCCTCCTGCTCCGCGGTATCAAGCGTGAGGACGTCGAGCGCGGCCAGGTCGTCGTGAAGCCGGGTACCACGACCCCGCACACCGACTTCGAGGGCCGGGTCTACATCCTGTCGAAGGACGAGGGTGGCCGTCACACCCCGTTCTTCAACAACTACCGCCCGCAGTTCTACTTCCGCACCACCGACGTGACCGGCGTCGTGACCCTCCCCGAGGGCACCGAGATGGTCATGCCGGGCGACAACACGGACATCTCGGTCCAGCTGATCCAGCCGGTCGCGATGGACGAGGGTCTGCGGTTCGCCATCCGCGAGGGTGGCCGGACCGTCGGCGCGGGCCAGGTCACCAAGATCAACAAGTGATTCAGACGCCCCTCCCGGGGGTCACTACACCCCCGGGTCAGGGGCGTCAAATCACGTGTGCGACACTAATCAGGTTGCTCGTCCAGGGGCGGCCGAATTCCTACCGGTTCTCGAATCGACAGATTTGAACTGACGGGGGTTCCGGCCGCCCCGGCACGAGTGGCCACGGTCCGTGGAGCTCTTCCTTCGGGTGAGGCTAGCGGGCAAGGGCCAGTAGGGACGGCGCTCGAGCACCACAGCCGGCCCGCGGCCTCCTCACGTAGAGGAAGACCAGGCAAGACGACGATCCCACGGGATCCGTCTGTGCGGCGGGCGCGACACGCCCGACCGCGTGGACCGGGGACAGGGCCGTTGAACTGCTGAAACCCGGGCCCCGGCCCAGGTTGACGAGACAAAGCGGCACGAGACGACAAGGAACGCAGCCACCATGGCGGGACAGAAGATCCGCATCCGGCTCAAGGCCTACGACCACGAGGCGATCGACACCTCGGCTCGCAAGATCGTGGAAACGGTCACGCGCACCGGCGCCCGTGTTGTCGGGCCGGTGCCGCTGCCCACCGAGAAGAACGTTTACTGCGTCATCCGCTCGCCGCACAAGTACAAGGACTCGCGCGAGCACTTCGAGATGCGCACGCACAAGCGTCTGATCGACATCCTCGACCCGACGCCGAAGACGGTGGACGCGCTCATGCGCATCGACCTCCCGGCGAGCGTCGACGTCAACATCCAGTAGAGCGCGGCGAGCGGCGGAGATAGAGACTCTCATGTCTGACAGGGAAGTTAAGGGCATCCTGGGCACCAAGCTCGGCATGACCCAGGTCTTCGACGAGCAGAACCGGGTTGTCCCGGTCACCGTCGTCAAGGCCGGTCCGAACGTGGTCACCCAGGTTCGGACCCAGGACAAGGACGGCTACGCGGCCGTGCAGCTGGCGTTCGGCGCGGTCGACCCGCGCAAGGTGAACAAGCCGCGCACGGGCCACTTCGAGAAGGCCGGCGTGACCCCGCGTCGCGTCCTCGCCGAGCTGCGGACCACCGACGCCGAGACCTACGAGGTCGGCCAGGAGATCACCGCCGAGGTGTTCGACGCCGGCGCGGCGGTCGACGTCACCGGGACCAGCAAGGGCAAGGGCTACGCCGGCGTCATGAAGCGCCACGGCTTCAAGGGCCAGGGCGCGAGCCACGGTAACCAGGCCAAGCACCGCGCCCCGGGCTCCATCGGTGGCTGCGCGACGCCGGGCCGTGTGTTCAAGGGCCTGCGGATGGCGGGCCGGATGGGCAACGACCGGGTCACCACGCAGGGCCTGACCGTGCACGCGGTGCGCGCCGAGGACGGCCTGCTGCTGATCAAGGGCGCTGTGCCCGGTCCCAAGGGCGGCCTGCTGTTCGTGCGCAGCGCCGCGAAGGGTGGTAACTGACGATGACGAGCGTCGAGCTGAAGACCCCGGCCGGTAAAGCCGACGGCACGGTCGATCTCCCCGGCGAGATCTTCGACGTGCAGGCCAACGTCGCGCTGATGCACCAGGTCGTGGTGGGCCAGCTGGCCGCCGCGCGCCAGGGCACGCACGACACGAAGACCCGTGGTGAGGTCTCCGGTGGCGGCAAGAAGCCGTACCGGCAGAAGGGCACCGGTCGCGCCCGCCAGGGTTCGACCCGCGCGCCGCAGTTCGCCGGCGGTGGCGTCGTCCACGGCCCCACGCCGCGCGACTACACGCAGCGCACCCCGAAGAAGATGAAGGCCGCCGCCCTGCGTGGCGCCCTCTCCGACCGGGCACGCGCCGGTCAGCTGCACGTCGTGACCGAGCTGGTCACGGGTGAGAAGCCGTCGACCAAGACCGCGAAGACCGCCATCGCCGCCGTGACGCAGGCGAAGCGCGTGCTCGTGGTGCTGCACCGGGACGACGAGCTCACCTGGGTGTCCGCGCGGAACCTGCCGTACGTGCACCTGATCTGGGCCGACCAGCTCAACACCTACGACGTGCTGGTCAACGACGACGTCGTGTTCACCAAGGCCGCGTACGACGCGTTCGTGGCGGGCCCCGTTCGTGGCAAGGCCGTGAAGGCCTCTGCGCGTTCGGGCGAGGTTTCGGAAGGGAGTGACGAACAGTGAGCTCGGTCGCCATTCCGGACCCCCGCGACATCCTGCTCGCGCCGGTCATCTCCGAGAAGTCCTACGGGCTGCTCGAGGACCACAAGTACACGTTCATCGTCCGCCCGGACGCCAACAAGACCCAGATCAAGATCGCGGTCGAGAAGGTGTTCGGCGTCAAGGTGGTCAGCGTCAACACGGCCAACCGCCAGGGCAAGCGGAAGCGGACTCGCGCCGGCTTCGGCAAGCGCAAGGACACCAAGCGCGCCATCGTGACTCTTTCGCCCGAGAGCAAGGCGATCGAGATCTTCGGCGGACCCACCGCGTAAAGGACTGAGCTGACAATGGGCATCCGCAAGTACAAGCCGACGACCCCGGGTCGTCGCGGTTCGAGCGTCTCGGACTTCGCCGAGATCACCCGCGCCACGCCGGAGAAGTCGCTGCTGCGTCCGCTGAGCGGTTCGGGCGGTCGCAACTCGTCCGGCAAGATCACCACCCGCCACAAGGGTGGTGGCCACAAGCGCGCCTACCGCGTCATCGACTTCCGTCGCAACGACAAGGACGGCGTGCCGGCCAAGGTCGCGCACATCGAGTACGACCCCAACCGCACCGCGCGCATCGCGCTGCTGCACTACGCCGACGGCGAGAAGCGCTACATCATCGCGCCGGACAAGCTGAAGCAGGGCGACACCGTCGAGAACGGCCCCCGCGCCGACATCAAGCCGGGCAACAACCTGCCGCTGCGCAACATCCCGGTCGGCACCGTGGTGCACGCGATCGAGCTCCGCCCCGGTGGCGGCGCGAAGATGGCCCGCTCCGCCGGCGCCCGCGTGCAGCTCGTCGCCAAGGACGGTCCGTACGCCCAGCTGCGTCTCCCCTCGGGCGAGATCCGCAACGTGGACGTGCGCAACCGCGCCACGGTCGGCGAGGTCGGCAACTCCGAGCACGCGAACATCAACTGGGGCAAGGCCGGCCGCAACCGCTGGCGCGGCAAGCGCCCCACGGTCCGCGGTGTCGTCATGAACCCGGTCGACCACCCGCACGGTGGTGGTGAGGGCAAGACCTCCGGTGGTCGCCACCCGGTCAACCCCAACGGTAAGCCCGAGGGCCGTACGCGCCGGCGCAAGCCGTCCGACGCCCTCATCGTCCGCCGCCGGCGTACCGGCAAGAAGCGCTGAGCAGGGAGGTAGAAGCACATGCCACGCAGCCTCAAGAAGGGCCCGTTCGTGGACGACCACCTGCTCAAGAAGGTGGACGCGCTGAACGAAGCCAACAAGAAGACCGTGATCAAGACCTGGTCGCGCCGCTCCACGATCATCCCGGACTTCCTGGGTCACACGATCGCGGTGCACGACGGCCGCAAGCACGTCCCGGTGTTCGTCACCGAGGCCATGGTGGGTCACAAGCTGGGCGAGTTCGCCCCGACGCGGACCTTCAAGGGCCACATCAAGGACGACCGCAAGTCGCGCCGCCGCTGAGCGGGCACGAGATAGAGACAAGGGAAGTAGCGATGAACGCCCAGAACGACGCGACGACCGAGGCCCTGCCTACGGCGTACGCGCGGGCTCGCTTCGTCCGGGACTCGCCGACCAAGGTGCGCCGGGTGATCGAGCTCATCAAGGGACGTAGCGCCGCCGACGCCTTGGCCGTGCTCCGGTTCGCCCCGCAGGCGGCCAGCGGGCCGGTCGCGAAGGTGCTCGCCAGCGCCGTGGCCAACGCCGAGAACAACCTTCAGCTGGACCCGGAGACGCTCTGGGTCAAGAACGCGTACGCCGACGAGGGCCCGACCCTCAAGCGCATCCGCCCGCGGGCCCAGGGCCGCGCGTACCGGATCCGCAAGCGGACCAGCCACATCACCGTCGAGGTGGAGTCGCGTCCGAAGGCCGACGCGAAGAAGGCGCAGAGCAAGAAGAAGGCAGGTGGCCGGTAGTGGGCCAGAAGATCAACCCGCACGGCTTCCGCCTGGGTATCACCACGGACTGGAAGTCGCGCTGGTACGCCGACAAGCAGTACGCGGAGTACGTGGCCGAGGACGTCAAGATCCGCAAGCTGCTCTCCACGGGCATGGAGCGCGCCGGCATCTCCAAGGTCGAGATCGAGCGCACCCGTGACCGCGTGCGCGTCGACATCCACACCGCCCGGCCGGGCATCGTCATCGGCCGCCGCGGCGCGGAGGCCGACCGCATCCGCGGCGCACTGGAGAAGCTGACCGGCAAGCAGGTCCAGCTGAACATCCTCGAGGTCAAGAACCCCGAGGCCGACGCCCAGCTCGTGGCCCAGGGTGTCGCGGAGCAGCTGAGCAACCGCGTGGCGTTCCGCCGCGCGATGCGCAAGGCGATCCAGACTTCCATGCGTTCGCCGCAGGTCAAGGGCATCCGCGTGCAGTGCGGCGGTCGTCTCGGCGGTGCCGAGATGTCCCGCTCCGAGCACTACCGCGACGGCCGGGTCCCGCTGCACACGCTGCGCGCCGACATCGACTACGGCTTCTTCGAGGCCAAGACGACGTTCGGTCGCATCGGCGTGAAGGTGTGGATCTACAAGGGCGAGCTGGTGGGTGGCCTCAAGGCCCGCGAGGCGCGCGACGCCGCCGCGGCTGCCGAGCGGGCCCCGCGCCGCGATCGCGGTGACCGCCCGTCCCGCCCGCGTCGTTCCGGCGCCTCGGGCACGACGGCGACCTCGACCGAAGCCGGTCGGGCGGCTGCTGCCGCGAAGAGCGAAGACGCGGCGCCCGCGGCGACCGAGGCGGCTCCGGCTGCCGAGACCGCAGAAAAGACGGAGGGCTGAGACGTGCTCATCCCGCGCAGGGTCAAGCACCGGAAGCAGCACTCCCCGAAGCGCCACGGCGCCGCCAAGGGTGGCACGAAGGTCAACTTCGGCGAGTACGGCATCCAGGCACTTGAGCACAGCTACGTGACGAACCGGCAGATCGAGTCCGCTCGTATCGCCATGACCCGTCACATCAAGCGTGGCGGCAAGGTGTGGACGACCATCTACCCGGACCGCCCGCTGACCAAGAAGCCGGCGGAAACCCGCATGGGTTCCGGTAAGGGTTCGCCCGAGTGGTGGATCGCCAACGTGAAGCCGGGCCGCGTGATGTTCGAGATCAGCTTCCCGAACGAGGAGACCGCCCGCGAGGCGCTCCGTCGCGCGATCCACAAGCTGCCCATGAAGTGCCGCATCGTTTCCCGTGAAGGTGGTGAGTTCTGATGGCGAGCGGAGCCGCTCAGGCATCCGAGCTTCGTGAGCTCACCGCGGAAGAGCTCGTGCTGCGTCTGAAGGAGTACAAGGAGGAGCTGTTCAACCTCCGCTTCCAGATGGCGACCGGGCAGCTGGACAACAACCGTCGGCTGCGCACCGTCCGCACGGACATCGCGCGGATCTACACGGTCATGCGCGAGCGTGAGCTCGGCCTGTCCGTGGCCCCCGACGCCGAGAGTGAAGGTGCCGCATGAGCGAGCCCACCACCGAGACCGTCGTGCGCAACTACCGCAAGGTGCGTGAGGGCTACGTCGTCTCGGACAAGATGGACAAGACGATCGTGGTCGAGCTCGAGGACCGCAAGAAGCACCCGCGCTACTCGAAGGTTCTCCGCAGCACCACCAAGGTGAAGGTGCACGACGAGAACAACGAGGCGGGCGTGGGCGACCGGGTCACCCTGATGGAGACCCGGCCGCTGTCGGCGACGAAGCGCTGGCGCCTGGTGCAGGTCGTGGAGAAGGCCAAGTAAGCAGGGCTCTTCGGAGTCCTTGGTTCCGCAAGGCTCGCGCGAGCGAGAACCAGCGCGACATACAGGAGTTGACGTGATCCAGCAGGAGTCGCGGCTTCGGGTTGCCGACAACACCGGTGCGAAGGAGATCCTTTGCATCCGTGTTCTCGGCGGTTCCGGGCGGCGCTACGCGGGTATCGGCGACATCATCGTCGCCACCGTGAAGGACGCCATCCCGGCTGCCGGGGTGAAAAAGGGCGACGTGGTCAAGGCCGTCATCGTCCGCACGGTGAAGGAGCGTCGTCGTCCGGACGGTTCCTACATCCGCTTCGACGAGAACGCCGCTGTGCTCATCAAGAACGACAACGAGCCCCGTGGCACCCGCATCTTCGGCCCGGTGGGCCGCGAGCTGCGCGACCGAAAGTTCATGAAGATCATTTCGCTCGCGCCGGAGGTGCTGTGATGAAGGTGAAGAAGGGCGACACGGTCGTCGTCATCGCCGGCAAGGACAAGGGCGCCAAGGGCAAGGTCATCCAGGCCTACCCCGAGCGCGACCGCGTGCTGGTCGAGGGCGTGAACCGGATCAAGAAGCACACCCGGATCACCCAGACGCAGCGTGGTGCGCAGTCCGGTGGCATCGTGACCCAGGAGGCGCCCATCCACGTCTCGAACGTGATGGTCGTGGACTCGGACGGCAAGCCGACCCGTGTGGGCTACCGCATCGGCGAGGACGGCAAGAAGGTCCGGGTTTCGCGCCGGAACGGCAAGGACATCTGACATGACCACCGCAGAGAAGATCGTGCCGCGTCTCAAGACCCGGTACCGCGACGAGATCAAGGGTGAGCTCCAGAAGGAGTTCTCGATCCCCAACGTGCACCAGATTCCCGGCGTCGTGAAGGTCGTCGTGAACATGGGTGTGGGTGACGCCGCTCGCGACAGCAAGCTGATCGAGGGCGCGGTCCGCGACCTCTCCCTGATCACCGGTCAGAAGCCGGAGGTCCGCCGGGCCCGCAAGTCCATCGCGCAGTTCAAGCTGCGTGAGGGCCAGCCGATCGGTGCGCGCGTGACGCTGCGCGGCGACCGGATGTGGGAGTTCCTGGACCGGCTGCTCACCATCGCGCTGCCCCGTATCCGCGACTTCCGCGGCCTCTCGGGCAAGCAGTTCGACGGCAACGGCAACTACACGTTCGGTCTCAACGAGCAGTCGATGTTCCACGAGATCAACCCCGACGACATCGACCGTCCGCGCGGTATGGACGTCACCGTCGTCACGACCGCCACCACCGACGACGAGGGCCGGGCGCTGCTGCGCAAGCTCGGCTTCCCGTTCAAGGAGAACTGAGCCGATGGCCAAGAAAGCGCTGATCAGCAAGGCCGCGCGGAAGCCGAAGTTCGCGGTGCGCGCCTACACCCGGTGCAACCGTTGCGGCCGGCCGCACTCGGTGTACCGCAAGTTCGGGCTGTGCCGGATTTGCCTCCGGGAGATGGCGCACGCGGGCGAGCTGCCCGGTGTCCACAAGTCCAGCTGGTAAGGCTCGAAACTCTATTTCCCAGTTCGCCACAGGCCCCACCGCTGCCCTTCCGGGATACCCGGACCCAGGGCAGGGTGGGGAACCAGGCGAGAAAGGTTGACAGGTCACCATGACGATGACCGACCCCATCGCAGACTTCTTGACCCGTCTGCGCAACGCGAACTCGGCGTACCACGACGAGGTCGTGCTTCCCCACTCGAAGATCAAGGCGAACATCGCCGAGATCCTCAAGCGCGAGGGCTACATCGCGGGCTACCGCGACGAGCCGGGCGAGAAGCACAAGAACCTGGTCGTGGAGCTGAAGTACGGCCCCAACCGTGAGCGCAGCATCGCCGGCCTCCGGCGCGTGTCGAAGCCGGGTTTGCGGGTGTACGCAAAATCGACCGAACTGCCGTCCGTGCTGGGTGGCCTCGGCGTCGCGATCATCTCGACGTCCGGTGGGCTCCAGACCGACCGTCAGGCCAAGCGCAACAACGTGGGCGGGGAAGTCCTCGCCTACGTCTGGTGAGGAAGGGGGTAGCCGCACATGTCACGCATCGGAAAGCTGCCGGTCACCGTCCCTTCCGGGGTCGAGGTGACCATCAACGGTCAGCACATTCAGGTCAAGGGGCCGAAGGGCACCCTGGAGCACACCGTCGCGGAGCCGATCACCGTCGAGCGCGGTGAAGACGGTGCTCTGCTGGTGAAGCGTCCGGACGACGAGCGCGAGAGCCGTGCCCTGCACGGTCTGACCCGCACGCTGGTGAACAACCTCGTGGTGGGTGTGACCCAGGGCTACGAGAAGAAGCTCGAGATCCACGGCGTCGGTTACCGCGTGCAGGCCAAGGGCTCGGACCTCGAGTTCGCCCTCGGCTACAGCCACCCGGTGAAGATCGAGGCCCCGGAGGGCATCACCTTCAAGGTGGAGACGCCCACCCGGTTCTCGGTCTCCGGCATCGACAAGCAGAAGGTCGGCCAGATCGCCGCGGTCATCCGCAAGCTGCGCCGCCCCGACCCGTACAAGGGCAAGGGCCTGCGCTACGAGGGTGAGAAGATCCGCCGCAAGGTCGGAAAGACGGGTAAGTGATCATGAGCGACACGACTACGACGAAGCGCAAGCCGGTCGGCAAGGACATCTCGACCCGCCGCCGCGTCGCAAAGGCCCGTCGGCACTTCCGCCTCCGCAAGAAGGTCAGCGGCACGCCGGTGCGTCCGCGGCTGGTCGTCAAGCGCTCCTCGCGGCACATCGCCGTGCAGGTGATCGACGACCTCGCCGGCCACACCCTGGTGTCGGCGTCCACCCTCGAGGCGGACGTCCGCTCGACCGAGGGCGACAAGAAGGCCAAGGCCGCCAAGGTCGGCCAGCTGGTCGCGGCGCGTGCCAAGGACGCCGGGATCTCGGCCGTCGTGTTCGACCGTGGTGGCAACGCCTACCACGGCCGCATCGCGGCTCTCGCCGACGCCGCCCGTGAGGCGGGGTTGGAGTTCTGATGCAGATGCTCGTCAATGGAAGGAAAGCCTGATGCCGGGACGTACGCGGCAATTCGGCGGCGGCCAGGGCGGACCGGGCGGTCAGGGCGGCAACGACCGCGGTGACCGTCGCGACCGCCGGGACCGGCGCGACAGCGGCCGTGGCGGGGCGGCCCAGGACAAGACCCCGCACCTCGAGAAGGTCGTGACGATCAACCGCGTCGCCAAGGTCGTCAAGGGTGGTCGTCGCTTCAGCTTCACCGCCCTCGTCGTCGTCGGCGACGGTGACGGCCAGGTGGGCGTCGGCTACGGCAAGGCCAAGGAAGTTCCCGCGGCCATCGCCAAGGGCGTCGAGGAGGCGAAGAAGAACTTCTTCCGCGTGCCTCGCGTCGCCGGCACCATCCCGCACCCGGTCCAGGGTGAGGAAGCCGCCGGTGTCGTGCTGCTCCGTCCGGCGTCCGCCGGTACCGGCGTCATCGCCGGTGGCCCGGTGCGCGCGGTGCTGGAGTGCGCGGGCGTCCACGACGTGCTGTCGAAGTCGCTCGGCTCCGACAACGCGATCAACATCGTGCACGCGACCGTGGCGGCCCTGAAGGGCCTGCAGCGTCCGGAGGAGGTCGCGGCTCGTCGCGGCCTGCCGCTCGAGGACGTCGCCCCGGCTCGGATGCTGCGCCAGCGCGCGGGCCAGGGGGTCTGACGTGGCTCAGCTGAAGGTGACCCAGGTCAAGAGCAAGATCGGCACGAAGCACGCTCACCGCGAATCGCTGCGCACCCTCGGGCTGCGCAAGATCCGCCAGAGCGTCGTGCGTGAGGACACCCCCCAGGTGCGCGGCCTGATCCACACCGTCCGCCACCTGGTGGAGGTCGAGGAGGTCCAGGCATGACCGCCATCAAGATCCACCACCTGCGTCCGGCCCCGGGCGCCAAGCGCGACAAGGTCCGCGTGGGCCGTGGTGAAGGTTCGAAGGGCAAGACGGCCGGTCGCGGTACGAAGGGCACCAAGGCCCGCAAGAACGTGCCCGCCGCCTTCGAGGGTGGGCAGATGCCCATCCACATGCGGCTGCCGAAGCTGCGTGGTTTCAAGAACCGCTTCCGCACCGAGTACCAGCCGGTGAACGTGGGCGACATCGCCCGCGTCTTCCCGGGCGGCGGCACGGTCGGTGTCGAGGAGCTCGTCAACGCGGGCCTCGTCCGCAAGGGCAGCCTCGTCAAGGTTCTCGGCAACGGCGACGTCGCGGGCACCAAGCTCGACGTCACCGCCGACGGCTTCTCCGCCTCCGCCAAGGAAAAGCTCGAAGCGGCCGGCGGCACCGCCACCGTCAACTGAAGTTCCTGATCCGGCTCGGGCCCACTCAGCGTTCGCTGGGTGGGCCCGAGTTGTTTTGAACTGCGGGTTTGTGGGCTGGCGGCTTTCGGCCCTGTCGGCCTTTCGGTCCTGGGTTTTCAGCGCCGGCGGTTTTCCGCTTCCGGCTACCGCTGTGGCCGGGGCGATCGCTGCTCGTGCGGCTGCCCGCTGGGGCGCGCGGCCACCGCCGGTTGTCGCCGTGTTGAGACGTTGGGTTTCTGTCGCTGCGGGTGCGCGGCTGCGGCGTAGGGCCACCAGTGTTTGCACCCGGCCGCTGCGGCTTGGGCCACCGCGGCTTGCCCCTCCGCCGCTGTAGCTGCAGACTCTGCAGCTCGCCCCCGAACGTCCTTTGCCTGGCTTCACGAATACCGGGCCGGGCTCGCGTGGCCACCAAGGCTGGCCCGCTTCCCGGACAAGCGCCCGGGCCGGCCCGGAAGACACCCGGCCGCGGCTTGCATTGCCTGCGGTAGCGGTTCGCTGGACCTTCGGACCCAGCCCGCATCGCACGCCCGCACTCGCCGGTCGGCGCCGCTCAAAAGAACTATCCACAACGTGCCTCCCCTGTGGACAACTCCTGTGCACGGCCGGCTTTGTCACCCTCCGTCAGTAGAATGGAACTGGGCGCGCCCCCCTGAGGAGGGTGGGGGTGTGTCGGCGGCCGGTGAGGCGGGGGACGGATGTGCCGATGGCGTCAGCAGAGAGCCGGAGACTCGTGCGGCGGTAGGTCGTGACGGAGTCCTGGTGCGGGTCGCTGGCGCAGGTTGATTGAGAGGACAGTGCGGGTGGGCCCGCGATGCGGACGCCGTTCGCCGGGATGGCAGGCGCTGACTCGGCGACCGGCGTGCCGGCGCACACCTCCGGGCGCGTCAAGCCTGCGGCTGGTGGCAGTTCAGGAGCAAGTAGCCCGCGACCGCGGAAGCGCCGCGAAGCGGGTGCGAGCACACCGCGCAGTGAGTGACTCGCCCGCGGCCGCCGAAAGTGGGCACGAGGCGCGTGCGAGCACAGCGCCTAGTTAGCTACTCGCCTGCGCCAGCCGAAGCGGCCACGAGACGCGTGCGCGAGCACAGCGCCCAGCGAGTCACCGGCTGCGAGTGTCGAAGCGGGCCACAGCGCCCAGCGAGTCGCCGGCTGCGAGTGCCGAAGCGGGCCACAGCGTCGAAAGGGGCCCGAACCACCGGCCGCGAGCGCGGCATGAAGCGACAGCATCGCAGCGAGCCACGAAGCCGCGTGCTCAACACCGCGTAGCCGTGGATGCCTTCGGCAGGCCGGCGGAACCGGCACACAACACCACCCGCGCTGTGGCGCGCCCGCCGCTTCCAGCGCAGTGGGCCGGACAAGATCCACCTGACCCGGCCACCACCACACCCGGCCACCACCACACCCGGCCACCACCACACCCGGCCACCACCACACCCGGCTTCCACACCCGGCTCACCCGGCCGGCGGCACCCTCCACCCCGGACGCGATCACCGGAACCCTTACCCCCAAACGAAGCACCGCGGACTCCCGCCCAACACCCGGCGAATCCCGGCCGACGCAACCTCCGCCCGATCCATGCGTCAATCACCGGGACACCTACCGACGACCGCGGCCGAACAGGTGATCAACATCCCGTCGATCGGCCCAACCTGCGGAGGAGCTGCGGGCCGGGAGAGCGTGGCCGGACCGGAAAACGCACACGCGCTGCGGACACGCCCCGCGAAGCTGTTAGAGTCGGCGTCACGCTTCGGGACCACTGTGCCCTGAGGCGTTCCTGGCTTGCCGCCAGTGAGCTGTGTTCCCGCCGGCCCCGTGCCGGCCAAGCCGATCGTCGGTAGGACAGCCGACGACGCCGAGGAGGTCCCCCGCGTGCTCAGCGCATTCCGCTCGGCTCTCGCGACGCCGGATCTACGCAAGAAGATCCTGTTCACGCTAGCCATCGTCGCGGTTTACCGGATCGGTGCCGCCATCCCGGCTCCGGGGATCTCGTTCTCCGCGGTGCAGGCCTGTAGCTCCCAGGCCGACCAGCAGGGCGTCTACCAGCTGCTGAACCTGTTCAGCGGCGGCGCGTTGCTGCAGCTGTCGCTGTTCTCGACGGGCATCATGCCGTACATCACGGCGAGCATCATCATCCAGCTGCTCACCGTGGTGATCCCGCGGTTCGAGGAGCTGAAGAAGGAGGGCCAGTCCGGCCAGAACAAGCTCACGCAGTACACGCGGTACCTCACGATCGCGCTCGCGATCCTGCAAGCGACCGGCGTCGTGGCGCTCGCCGACCGCGGCACGCTGTTCCAGGGCTGCCAGCAGCAGATCATCCCGGACAACAGCATCTACTCGCTCGCGCTCATCGTCTGCACGATGACCGCCGGCACGGCCGTGATGATGTGGCTGGGCGAGCTCATCACCGAGCGCGGCGTCGGCAACGGCATGTCCGTGCTGATCTTCCTGAACATCGCGGCGCGCATCCCCACTGAGGGCGCGAACATCATGAGCAACGGTGGCGGCATCGCCCTGGTCATGATCTGCATCTTCGGCTTGGTGATCATCGCGAGCGTCATCTTCGTCGAGCAGGGGCAGCGCCGGATCCCGGTGCAGTACGCCAAGCGCATGATCGGCCGCCGGATGTACGGCGGCACATCGACCTACCTGCCGATCAAGGTGAACCAGGCCGGTGTCATCCCGGTCATCTTCGCGTCGTCACTGCTGTACCTGCCGCAGCTGATCAGCCAGCTCGTCGGCGACCCGAACAGCAACTCCGGCTGGCAGTCGTTCATCCAGAACTACATCGTCAACCAGGGCAACTACGTCCACATCCTGCTGTACTTCGCCCTGATCATCTTCTTCACGTACTTCTACATCACGATCACGTTCAACGTGGACGAGCGTGCGGACGAGATGAAGAAGTTCGGTGGGTTCATCCCCGGCATCCGCCCCGGCCGGCCCACCGCCGAGTACCTGAGCTACGTGCTCGGCCGCATCACCCTGCCGGGCTCGCTGTACCTGGGCATCATCGCGATCCTCCCGAACTTCTTCCTGTCCCTCACCGGCAGCGGGAACAACCAGAACTTCCCGTTCGGTGGCACGGCTGTGCTGATCATGGTCGGTGTCGGCCTCGACACCGTGAAGCAGATCGAAAGCCAGCTGATGCAGCGCAACTACGAAGGGTTCTTGAAGTGACGCGCCTGGTTCTCGTCGGCCCGCCCGGTGCGGGCAAAGGTACGCAGGCAGTGGCCCTGTCCGAGCAGCTGCGGGTTCCGCACATCTCGACGGGTGATCTGTTCCGCGCCCACGTCGGACAGGAGACCCCGCTCGGCCAGGAGGCCAAGCGCTACCTCGACTCGGGCGAGCTCGTGCCCGACTCGGTGACGAACGAAATGGTCCGCGAGCGGCTCGCCGAGCCCGACGCGAAGGCCGGCTTCCTGCTCGACGGCTTCCCCCGCAACACCAAGCAGGCCGAGGTCCTCGGCGACATGCTGACCGAGGCCGACTGCGCGCTCGAGGCGGTCATCCAGCTGCAAGTGCCCGAGGACGTCGTCGTCACGCGCCTGATGGCCCGCGGCCGTGCCGACGACACCGAAGAGGTCATCCGCCGCCGCCAGCAGATCTACTGGTCGGAGACGGCGCCGCTGCTCGAGTACTACGCGGACATCCTGGTGGCCGTCGACGGGGTCGGCGACGTCGCCGAGGTGTCCGACCGCGTGCTGAAAGCGCTGCGCGACCGCACGTGAATCTCGGAGGGTTGCGTGTTCTGCAAGTGCTCCGCCGTGGGCGCATGATCGAGGTCAAGTCGCCCGGCGAGCTGCAGGCGATGCGGGCGGCCGGGCTGGTCGTCGCGAAGACGCTGGCGGCCGTCCGCGAGCGCGCGCAGGTCGGGGTGAGCACCGCCGAGCTCGACGAGCTGGCCGAGCAGACGATCCGCGACGCGGGGGCCGTGCCGTCCTTCAAGGGCTACCACGGCTTCCCCGCATCGATCTGCGCCTCGGTCAACGAGCAGATCGTGCACGGCATCCCGTCGGGCAGGCAGGTGCTGGCCGACGGCGACCTGATCTCCGTCGACTGCGGTGCCATCCTCGACGGCTGGCACGGTGACTCCGCCGTGACCCTGGCCATCGGCGCCGTCAGCGACGCCGACCTCGCCTTGTCTGCGGCCACCGAAAAGGCCATGTGGGCCGGCATCGAGGCCGTGCGCGCGGACGGCCGGCTCACCGACATCTCGTTCGCCGTGCAGACCGCGGCCGAGAAAGCGGGCCGCGACAACGGCGTCGAGTACGGGATGATCCTGGAGTACGGCGGCCACGGCATCGGCCGCCAGATGCACATGGACCCGTTCTTGCCCAACGTCGGCAAGCCCGGCAAGGGTCCGCGGCTCAAGGTCGGTATGGCGCTCGCCATCGAGCCCATGCTGACCAGCGGCGGCGGCGAGACCGTGGAGCTCGAGGACGGCTGGACCGTCGTCACGGCCGATGGCTCGAGGGCCTCGCACTGGGAGCACACCGTCGCGGTCACCGAGGACGGTCCCTGGGTGCTCACCGCGCCCGAGCAGGACTGAACCCGGCAAAAAAGTTCACCTGACCAGGCGGTTCTCGCAGGTCCAGCCGTTTTCAGGCATACTGGTAGTCAGGCGCCTCGCCGCCGGCTTGTAGCACAGTTACCCCCCGTTTGGGGGTCGCGACACGAGTTGCGTACACTGTCAAGTCGGCGTACTCATCGCGCCGGTTCCAGCGCGCTCGTGAACTGTCACGAACTTGGAGTCGGGGTGGAGTGTGCCGGAGCACCACTCCAGTCAGCAAGACTCGAGCTCAAACCGATCACGCTGTGTGCATGGAGCGTGCATTCAGGGATTGCGGAGGACATGGCTAAGAAAGACGGGGCCATCGAGGTCGAAGGCCGCGTGGTCGAGCCGCTCCCCAACGCGATGTTCCGCGTCGAGTTGGAGAACGGCCACAAGGTTCTTGCCCACATCAGCGGCAAGATGCGGCAGCACTACATCCGCATCCTGCCCGAGGACAGGGTGGTCGTGGAGCTGTCGCCCTACGACTTGTCTCGTGGTCGCATCGTCTACCGCTACAAGTGATCACGTAGAGCTGAGAAGAAGCAGAAAGCAGGAGACGTGAAGGTCCAGCCGAGCGTCAAGAAGATCTGCGACAAGTGCAAGGTGATCCGCCGCCACGGCCGGATCATGGTGATTTGCGAGAACCTGCGCCACAAGCAGCGCCAGGGCTGAGCACCGCACTGCAGAGCGGATTGACGGTTACACACCCTCCCCGCACCTGCCGGACCGCGTGAGCGGACTGGTACACCCCCGGACTTCAGGCCGGGGCCGGGACACCCGGAGCGCAAGCCCCGGGCACGACAGGCGAGTCGGTTCCGGAACCGGACGGGGAGCAGACCTGAAGACGAACACGAAGAAGGAGCACCAGTGGCACGACTCGCTGGCGTCGACCTCCCCCGCGAGAAGCGGTTGGAGATCGCGCTGACCTACATCTACGGCATCGGCCGTACGCGCTCGAAGCAGATGATCGCTGCTGCCGAGCTGAACGCGGACACCCGCGTGAAGGACCTCAGCGATGAGGACCTCATCAAGCTTCGTGACTACATCGACGAGAACTTCAAGGTCGAGGGTGACCTGCGTCGCGAGGTGAACGCCGACATCCGTCGCAAGATCGAGATCGGCACCTACCAGGGCCTGCGCTGGCGTCGTGGTCTGCCCGTCCGCGGTCAGCGGACGAAGACCAACGCCCGCACCCGCAAGGGTCCGAAGAAGACGGTCGCCGGCAAGAAGAAGGCTGGCAAGAAGTGAGCGTCCAGGGCAAGAAGGTCGTACGCATGGGTGGCGCGGTGCGCCGCTCCACGGCTTGTGTCTCGCCCAAGGCGCTCTACGCCCGCCCGATGGCGCTGCGCAACCTGTACACCGACGCCGGGTCCATCATCCGGCGCGGCCAGCAGGAAGCCGCCGCCGCTCACCAAGAGAACGCGCGCTAACAGGAGAACCCTCAGAACATGCCACCGAAGTCTCGTACCGCGGCCGGGGCCAAGAAGGTCCGCCGCAAGGAAAAGAAGAACGTTGCGCACGGTCACGCGCACATCAAGAGCACCTTCAACAACACCATCGTCTCGATCACGGACCCGACCGGTGCCGTGATCGCGTGGGCGTCGAGTGGGCACGTGGGCTTCAAGGGCTCGCGCAAGTCCACCCCGTTCGCCGCGCAGATGGCCGCCGAGAACGCCGCCCGCAAGGCTGCCGAGCACGGGATGAAGAAGGTCGACGTCTTCGTGAAGGGCCCGGGTTCGGGCCGCGAGACGGCGATCCGCTCGCTGCAGGCCGCCGGTCTCGAGGTCGGCACCATCCAGGACGTGACCCCGCAGCCTCACAACGGCTGCCGCCCGCCCAAGCGGCGCCGGGTCTGAGGAACGGGGAGGAGTAAGAAGAAATGGCTCGTTACACCGGCCCCGCGACGCGTATCTCGCGTCGCCTCAAGGTTGACCTCATCGGCGGCGACCAGGCTTTCGAGCGTCGCCCCTACCCGCCGGGCCAGCACGGCCGCGGGCGCATCAAGGAGTCCGAGTACCTCCTGCAGTCGCAGGAGAAGCAGAAGGCTCGCTACACCTACGGCGTCCTCGAGCGCCAGTTCGTCCGGTACTACAAGGAAGCCGTCCGGCGTCCGGGCAAGACCGGTGAGAACCTGCTGCAGATCCTCGAGTCCCGGCTGGACAACGTGATCTACCGCGCCGGCATCGCCCGCACGCGCCGCCAGGCGCGCCAGCTGGTGAGCCACGGCCACTTCCTGGTCAACGGCGAGAAGGTCAACGTCCCGTCGTTCCAGGTGTCCAAGTGGGACATCATCGACGTGCGGCCGAAGTCGCTGGGCATGCTGCCCTTCGTCGCGGCCAAGGAGGCCTTCGGCGAGCGTCCGATCCCGGCGTGGCTGCAGGTCGTCCCGTCGACCCTCCGCGTGCTGGTCCACCAGCTGCCGGAGCGTGCGCAGATCGACGTTCCGGTTCAGGAACAGCTGATCGTCGAGCTCTACTCCAAGTAACCCGCTCCCGGGTGGGTTACGGGCGGCGGCGCCCCGAGTGCGCCGCCGCCGCGCCATCCCTTCGGCGTCATATGGCGGGCGCCGTCTGGAAAGGAACAAGGAACAATGCTGATTTCCCAGCGGCCGGCTCTCGGCGAAGAGACGGTCAACGAGACCCGCTCCCGGTTCACGATCGAACCTCTGGAGCCCGGCTTCGGCTACACGCTCGGCAACTCGCTGCGGCGCACGCTGCTGTCGTCCATCCCGGGCGCGGCCGTGACGAGCATCCGCATCGACGGCGTGCTGCACGAGTTCACCACCGTTCCCGGGGTGAAGGAAGACGTCACCGACATCATCCTGAACCTCAAGGAGCTCGTGGTGTCCTCGGAGGAGGACGAGCCGGTCACCATGTACCTGCGCAAGCAGGGCCCCGGTGAGGTCACGGCTGCCGACATCGTGCCCCCGGCCGGCGTCACCGTGCACAACCCGGACCTCCACATCGCGTCGCTGAACGGCAAGGGCAAGCTCGAGATCGAGCTCGTCGTCGAGCGCGGCCGCGGTTACGTCCCGGCGCTGCAGAACAAGCAGGCGGGTGCCGAGATCGGCCGGATCCCGGTCGACTCGATCTACTCGCCCGTGCTGAAGGTGACGTACAAGGTCGAGGCCACTCGTGTCGAGCAGCGGACCGACTTCGACAAGCTGATCCTGGACGTCGAGACCAAGCCGTCGATCACGCCGCGCGACGCGGTCGCGTCGGCGGGCAAGACGCTGGTGGAGCTGTTCGGTCTCGCTCGCGAGCTGAACGTCGACGCCGAGGGCATCGAGATCGGCCCGTCGCCGCAGGAAGCGGACACCATCGCGGCCTACGCGATGCCGATCGAGGACCTGGACCTCACCGTCCGGTCGTACAACTGCCTCAAGCGCGAGGGCATCCACACGGTGGGCGAGCTCGTCTCGCGCAGCGAGGCGGACCTGCTCGACATCCGCAACTTCGGTGCGAAGTCGATCGACGAGGTCAAGATGAAGCTCGTCGGTCTCGGCCTGGCGCTCAAGGACAGCCCGCCCGGGTTCGACCCGACCGCGGCTGCGACCAGCTACGACGGTGAAGGCTGGTCGGGGAGTGTCGCCGGCATCGGCGGCGGGATTTCGGACGACGGCCACGACGATGGCCAGGACTACGCAGAGACGGAACAGCTCTAAGGCCGCGTAGGCCACAAGCTGTGCAGCTGAACGAGGAGAACCGATGCCCACCCCCACGAAGGGACCCCGTCTCGGCGGGTCGTCCGCGCACGAGCGGCTGATCCTGGCCAACCTGGCCACGCAGCTGTTCGAGCACGGCAAGATCACGACGACCGAGGCGAAGGCCCGGCGGGTGCGCCCGCTGGCCGAGAAGCTGATCACCAAGGCGAAGCGGGGCGACCTGCACAACCGTCGCCAGGTGCAGAAGGTCGTCCGTGACAAGGACGTGCTGCACAAGCTGTTCGCCGAGATCGGCCCGCACTTCGCGGAGCGCGCCGGCGGTTACACCCGCATCACCAAGACGATGCCGCGCAAGGGTGACAACGCCCCCATGGCGGTCATCGAACTGGTCGCGGAGAAGACCGTGACGTCGGAGGCCGAGCGGGCTCGCGGCACCAAGTTCGCGAAGGACGAGAAGCCGGCTGAGGCTGCTGTGGTCGAGGAGACCACGGAAGAGGCCGTCACCGAGGCTCCGGCCGAGGAGACCGCCGAGGCCGCGACCGAGGAGGCTGCTTCGGACGAAGCCGCTGCTTCCGACTCGGACGAGGCTGCCGCCGACGACGCGGACGCCAAGAAGGACTGAGTCCTGACGGCACAGTCGACACCGAACGAGCCCGCCACTCCCCCCGGGGAGGGCGGGCTCGTTCGTCTGCGTTTGGACGTCTCCTACGACGGCACCGACTTCTCCGGCTGGGCGCGCCAGCCCGGCCGCCGCACCGTGCAGGCCGAGCTGGAGCAGGCCCTGCAGCGCCAGCCGCCGGGCGCGTCGATCGCTAAGTCAGTGGTCGTCGCGGGCCGCACGGACGCCGGGGTGCACGCCACCGGTCAGGTCGTGCACGTCGACGTCGCCCCGCTCGCGCCGGGCGCCCCTGGCCGCGTGCCCGTCGACGAGCACGGCATCCCGGATCTGACGCGCATGACGGGCCGCTGGAACAAGCTCCTGCCCGCCGACGTCCGCGTCCTCGGCGCCCGCGTCGCCCCGGCCGGCTTCGACGCCCGGTTCTCGGCGATCCGCCGCCACTACCGCTACCGGGTCTCCGACGCGCCGTGGGGCGTGGATCCCTTGCGCCGCAACGACACTCTCGCCTGGGGCCGGCCACTCTCGACGGACGCGATGAACGAGGCCGCCCGCGGGCTGCTGGGCCTGCAGGACTTCGCGGCCTACTGCAAACAGCGCGAGGGCGGCACCACGATCCGCGAGCTGCAGCAGCTGGAGTGGTCGCGCCTCGACGAGCACCTCCTCGAAGTCCGCGTCACCGCCGACGCCTTCTGCCACTCCATGGTCCGCAGCCTGGTCGGCGTCCTCCTGCTCGTCGGCGACGGCCGCCGCGCCCGCTCGTGGCCCGCCGACGTCCTCGCCAGCGGAACGCGGGACAGCGCCGTCGCCCCGGCCCACGGCCTCACGCTGACGGCCGTGGACTACCCGCCGGACGCTGAGCTGGCTGCCCGCGCCGAGCAGACGCGCAACCTCCGCTCGGCCACGGACCTGTAGCTTCTCCGGCCGGCCAGCGGACCGGTCCGCCGAGCCGCTCCCCGGAGGCCCGCCGAACGCAGTGAAGGCCTCCCCGGAGCGAGCCCGGAGAGGCCTTCCACAGCACGAAAACCGCTCAGTCGCCCCGGCGGACGGGGCCGAGGATCTGCTGTTCCTTCTGCGTCGTGACCAGCCGTAGGGGGCGCCAGAGGTTGCGGCCCAGGGCCACGACCTGGTCGTCCTTCAGCGTGGTCAGCTGGCGCATCATCTGCGGCGGCAGGCGCCAGATGCGGGCCGCCAGCTCGGCCTGGCCCGCGGGCAGGCGCTGCATCAGCACCAGGTCCGCGGCGTTGGCCGTCGCGCCGGCCTGCGGGTGCAGGTAGGGCAGGACGTACACGGTGGTCTGCCACGGTGAGCGCGGCGGGAAGAGGTCCTGCGGGGTCGGGCCGCCGTCGGTGACCACGAGCAGCGGGGCGTCCTCCGACGGGCGCGGCAGCTCGACCGGCGACAGGCGCCGGATCTGCACGAGCGGCGACGGGCGTCCGTCCCGCGTGCCGGCGGACTGGGACAGCACCTGCCAGGCCGCGGGGCGCCCGGTGGCCACGACCACCCACGCGCCCACGGCCATCGCGCGCAGCGCCACCTGACGGGCCAGGTACAGACCGCCGACGAGCACGATGCGCGTCGGCGTGGAGCGCAGGGCCGAGATCGTGAGCGGCTCGCCCTTGAGGCCCGAGCCGAGGACGATGCCGCCCCGGTCGCCGGACGGGCTGATCGCGTCGAGCATCGCGGGGTCGACGGTGAACTCCGGGGCGACGCCGGCGTTCTGCCCGGCGTCGCGCAGACGGGTGCTCATGCCGTACCTCCGATGGGCAGGGTGGCGGCGAACGCGGCGATCTGCAGGCCCCGCATCGGGGTCAGGTCGACGTCCAGCCGCTCCGAAACGGACTTCAGCCGCTGATCGGCGGCCTCGAGCTCACGCGGGTTGCGGGCGCTCACGCGCACCACGCCGCGCAGCCCGATGCGGCCCTCGTCCGACGCCGGCGAAATCGACATGGCGACCGTCGCCGACAGCGCGCGGACGCTCGTGAGTGCCTCGAGGCTGCCGCTGATCTTGCCCTTCGGCCAGCCCGTGATCGCGTAGCTGGAGTGCCCGATGCCGGCCGCCGTGACGCCGGTCCAGCTCTCCTGCAACGTCACGTTCGCCGAGGAACCCGCGACGGCGGTGAGCTCCGCGGCGGAGATACCGGCGCGCAGCAGCTCGTCCGGGTCGAGCGGCCGCGTCGGCACGCCCTGGGATTCCAGCGCGTTGCGCACGCGCGACAGCGCGCCGATCAGCGCGCGGTGGGCGCCGACGACGCCGCCGCCGCGTTCCCGGATCGCGTCCGGGCAGCGCCGCGGGTCGAGGCGGACCGCGATCCACGTGGTGCGGCGCGCGGCCGCGGGCAGTGGGCCGAGCACCTCCATGTACGAGCTGAGCGCCGGCGAGTCCGACGGCAGCGCCGCGGAACCCGGGTAGCTGTGCCAGATCATCTGGATCGAGTCGAGGACCACCCCTCGGTCTTCGAGGCACGGCGCGAGCGCCGACAGCGGGAGGCTCGGCGCGCCGCCCGCCTGCGTGATCAGCGCGGGCGCCGGCTCGACGAGCAGCACCGCGGTCCACGTGCCGTCGTTCCACGCGAGGCCGACCTGCTGGCGTTCGTGGTCGACGCCGTGGGCCACCACGAGGTCCGGCACGGCCAGGCGCAACAGGTTCACGCGCGCGTCGTCGGGGCCGGTGACCGTGGCGTCCTCGGCCGCGAGCTCCTCGACGCTGCTGGGCGGCGGCGGGGTGGCGACGCGGTCGTGCGAGCGGAAGCGGTAGCGCAGCGTCAGGCCGAGCCACTGCGTGAACCAGCGTCCGCCCCACCGCAGGAACGCGAAGATGAGGAAAACGAGGACCACGCCGGCGGCGACGTACTTGAGCTTCTCGGAGTCGATCGCGAGCAGGATCAGTCCTATCGCGACACCGAGCTCCAGCAGCACGAGGTTCGACACGGGCAGCGGGCCGAGGTTGATCCCCCCGGAGCGCTGCCGCGAAGGCGGGGCCATGCGGGTCGCGGTCGCGGTGCCGGCCTGCGGCGTCCCACCGGAGCCGGGGCCGTCCGGACCGGAGCCGCCGGACCCACCCGGGCCGCCGGGTCCTCCTGGGCCGCCGGGTCCTCCAGGTCCTCCCGGGCCGCCGGGCCCGCCCGGGCCGCCGGGCCCGCCCGGACCGCCGGGCCCGCCCGGACCGCCGGGTCCCCCCGGACCACGGCCACCGGGGCCGCCCGGGCCACCGGGCCGGCCGCCACCGCCGGGCCCACCGGGCCCACCAGGTCCGCCGGGTCCGCCGGGTCCACCGGGACCGCGCGGCACACCGCCGGGTCCGCCAGGACCACCCGGCACCCCGCCCGGTCCACCCGCTCTGCCGGGCCGCTGCGGCGGGCCCGGAGGCCGTCCTCCGGGTGGCGGTGGCGGCCCGGGCGGGCCAGGCGGACGTGGAGGCGTGGTGACGGACATCCGCGCGTTCTCTTCCCCTCGTGAGTGCTACGTTCCCGGAAAGCCGGTACCGAGGTGTCCGACCCTAGCTTGAGTTGGTAGAAACCCCACACCAGACGGTCCCCGTACGGCTATCCTGCGGAACCGTACCGCGACGGGGAGGACTGTAGGTCGGAAATGCCATCAACACCCACGACTAAGTCACAGGTTCAGGCCTACAAGTTCGTCATGCGCCGGATGCAGTCGGCGCTCGTCCGCCGCGACGCGGTGATGTTGCACGACCCGATGCGCACCCACGCGCGGGCGACCGTCGTCGGGGTGATCCTCGGCGTGCTGGGTGCGGTCGTCTTCGTGCTGTGGGCCCTGCTCAGCCCGGCTCCGTCGGTGCCTGCGTCGGGGAACATCGTGATCGGCGAGCAGTCCGGCACCGTGTACGTGGTCACGGGCGATCCGCAGAAGCTGATCCCGACCTTCAACCTGGCGTCCGCCCGGTTGATCCTGCTTGCGCAGCAACAGCAGTCGTCGCAAGGCGGCCAGGGTGGCGCGCAGCCGGCTGCCGCCTCGGCGTCGACCGAGCTGAAGACACCGACCGTCGTCTCGGATGAACAGCTCAAGAATATTCCGCGCGGAAAGCTGACCGGAATTCCCGATGGGCCACAACTTCTGCCCGATCAATCCCAACGCATTTCCCCCAATTGGGCAGTGTGCGACCAGGTGGAGCTCGATCCGTCGCTGCCGGTTCCGGACAGCGTGAACCGCACCGACACCACGGTGATCGCTGGTGTCGCGAACGTCGGCACGGAACTCAACCACGGCCAGGCGCTGCTGGGCGACGCCGGCAACGGGAAGACGTACCTGATCTACCGCCTCTCGCCCACGCAGGCGCGGCCGGACGCCAACACCGTGCGCGCCGAGGTGAGCCTGGACAACAACGACCCCGTGAAGGCCGCGCTGCAGCTGCCGTCCAAGGCGCGCAAGGTCTCGCAGGCGTTCCTCAACGCGATCCCCGACGCCAACCCGCTCGTGCCGCCGCAGGTCGACGGCGCCGGGGAGACGCCGCAGCAGAACTTCCAAGGCCTCGTGGTCGGCGACGTCTTCTCGACCACTCCTTCGGGCGGGCAGCCGGAGTTCTGGCTGATCACGAAGACGGGCATCGAGAAGGTGTCCAGCGCCGTCGCCGACATCGTGCGCGTGGCGAAGAACGGTGCCAGCTCGAGCAAGGTCGTCGACCTCGCCCTCAGCAGCATCAACGGCGTCAGGCAGCTGCAGAAGGGCGACGACGGCTTCGTCGACGTCAGCAACTACCCGCAGGAGACCCCGACCGTCCTCGACGCGACCCAGGGCTCGCCGGTGGCGTGCCTCGGCTGGTCGTTCGATCAGGGGAAGAACACGGCGCACACGTCGGTGTACGTCAGCAACCGCCTGCCGGCCGAGACGTTCAACCCGGACAACACGTCGAAGGTCCAGAGCGTGAGCACCGCGGGCCCGAACGGCTTGCCCATCACCGGGTTCTTCATGCCGCCGGGCTTCGGCGCGGTCGTGTCGTCGGCCACCGAGTCGAGTGCGACGTTCGGGAAGGGGCCGATCCAGCTGATCTCGGACCGCGGCCTCCGCTACGGCGTCCCGGACCAGGCCACGGCCAAGGTGCTCGGTCTGGACAGGCCTCTGCCGGCGCCGGAGTCGATCATCGGGCTGCTGCCCACGGGTTCGTCGCTGAACACGCAGGACGTGCAGAAGCAGTTCGACTCCGTGCCGATCGACCCGAACGCGGGTTCGTTCCCGGCCCAGCAGGCCGGGCAGCAGGCGGGCGGCTGAACCGGGAACCACCGCGCGGCCGTGTCCGTCACACTCGAACACAGTCGGGTGAGGAGGGTGTCGTGGCGGCGGGGAACAACGCGCTGAACATCGACGGAGCGGTCGTCGACGGCTACGCGGCGAAGGTGGCGCACGCCGCCGGCGAGCTGGACTCGGCGGCGTCCGGCATCGGTACGGGCGCGACCACGGCGGAGACGTACGGAGAGCTGGGCGGCCGGCTCGGTCTGGACCGGTCGTACGTGCGTGCGTCGACGGCGCTGCGGCAGCAGCTCCAGGCGGGCGCGACCGCGCTGCGGTCGGCCGCGCAGGCGCTCGAACAGCTGACCGCGGCCCACGCACAGCGTGACGCCGACGCGGCCGAGCTCCTCAAGCGCGCCGGGAGGCGGTCGTGACGGAACCGTCGCTGACGTTCGTGTCCGAACTCGCGGGCGAGCTCGGCGTGACCGACCCCGTCGCGGCGTACTACCGCCCGCTCGTCGGCCGCTGGGCGGACCTCGACGAGGAAGCGCAGCGCTTGCGCACGGCCGCGAAGACAGCGGGCGGGGTTTCCGCCGAGCTGGCCGAGGAACTGGGCCGGCTCGACGCGTCGTGGTCCGGTGCGGACGCCGATGCCTTCGTCACCTACCTGGGCGAAATCCGGTCCGCGAGCGAAGGCGTCGAGGACGCCCTCGACGAGCTGGCGGGCGCGCTGGACGAACTCGCCGGCACGCTGCGCAAGATCGTCGGCGATGCCACCCACGTGCTCACCGACGCGGCCGATCTGCTGTCCGAATCGGCAATGCTGCCCGTCGGGGGCGTGAGCCGCTCGCGCGCACAGCTGCGCGAGACCGAGCAGTCCATGAGGTCCTTCTACGACGCGGCGGAAGACGTGCTGCAGGAGTTCGGCCGGCTGTGCGACGGCGTAGACGCGCCGGCGGGCGAGCAGTCGAGCATCGTGGTCCGCCGCCACTACCCGGCGGAGCAGTTCCGGCTCCACGGCAGCGATTCCGCGCGCCCAGCCGAGGCCGGCGAGGCCGCGCAGGCCGGCTCGACGGCTCCTGATTCCGGCGCGCAGCACGGAAATGCACCCGATCAGGTCGAAAACACCGCGCCCGACGCCGCTACCTCAGACACCGCCCCGTTCGACACCGCCACCTCCGACACCACCGCGCCGTCCTCGGCCGACGACTCCGTCTCACCGTCCGCGGCCGAGGATGTCCACCAGGGCAAGGAATCCGGCGTCGATCCGCACTTGCAGCAGGTGGACGCGGGCGTGCTCCCGGTCCAGCCGGAACCCGCGCCCGCGCCCGCGCAGCCGGCGCAGGGACAGCCGGGCATGGCCATGCCGATGATGCCCATGATGGGCGGCTTCGGCGGCGGCGCGGGCGGCGGTGGCGGTGGCACGCGCCAGCCCAAGAACCGCACGTCGGCCAAACCGTCGGAGCTCCTCGGTGAACCGGAGCACGTCACGCCACCGGTGATCGGGGAGGACCCGCGCCCTCAGAAGCCCGACAAGGCCAAGAAACCCCAGAAGTGACCGAAGGGGCCGCCACCGTCGAAAACCGGTGTGCGGCCCCTTCGGGCTTCAGGACGGGAATGCTCAGCCCGGCGAGCTGTTGGGCCGGTTGCGCCTGATCGTGTGCATCACGAAGAGCGTGATCAGCAGCGCCAGCACACCACCGCCGGTGCCCGCCAGCGCGACGATCATCGGCGTGGAGCTGGTGCTGTCGGCCGGCGGCAGCTGGGCGGCCTGGACCACCGGCTTCGGCGGCGCCAGCATGCCGACGTCGCCCGGCAAGTTCGCGGTGAGCGCGGCCACCGGGTCGATCACGCCGTAGCCCACGAAGTCGTCGCGCCCGCCCGGCGCGGCCGGGTGCTGCGCGGTGGCCTCGATGCGCTGGATCACTTGGCGCGCGTTGAGGTTCGGGTACATCGAGCGGACGAGCGCGGCCAAGCCGGCCACGTACGGCGCGGCGAAGCTCGTGCCCTGGATCTTCGACTGCTGGCCGTTGTTGATCGTGAGGTTCGCCAGGCCCGTAGAGCCTTCGGCCGGGTCGAGCGACACGATGTCGGTGCCTGGCGCGGCGACGCCGACCCACGGGCCGTGCACGCTGAACGACGCCACACCGCCACTCTGGTCGATCGCACCGACCGACAGCACGTCGTCGGAGAACCACGGCGGCGTGACGATCGACTTCGGCTTGTTCGGGTCGGGCTGGTCGTTCTGCGGGCAGGTGTCGGAGACGTTGCCCGCCGCCGCGACGACGACGACGTCGCGGTCCGCCGCATATTTCACCGCGGCCTGGACCTCTTGCTCGCCCTTCTGGATGCTACCGGTGCCGTCGGCCGCCCGGCAGTGGTCCACCGACATGTTGACGACCTTGATGTCGCCCCGGTCGGCGATGCCGCGGATGATCTGGGCAAGCGTGTCCAGAGTGCCGGCGGTGCCTTCCTTCTGGAGCTGGCGCGTGTCGCCGTTGTTGTCCTGCTGCGGGCCGGTGCCTTCGACCTGGCCGCCGCCACCGGTGCTCGGGGGCAGCTGCCCGCCGTTCTGGCCGCCTGGCTGGCCCCCTTGCTGACCGCCCTGCTGCCCGCCGGGCTGGCCGGTGTTGCTCGAACTGTTCGAGCTCGTGTCTTCGGAGTAGTTTTCGCTCAGCTGCCGGTAGGAGACGATCGTCGCGTCGGGCGCGACCCCGATGAAGCCGACCTTCGGGTCCTGCGGGTTGCCCGCGATGATGCCGGCGACCTCGGTGCCGTGGCCGTCGCAGTCCTGCAGACCGCCGGGCTGGTGGTTGGTCGGGTTGGCGACGTACTCACCGCCGCTTTCGACGCGACCCTGGAACCACGGATGCGGCGTGACGCCGGTGTCGACGACGGCGATCTTCTGGTCACCGCCGATGGTGCCCTTCGCCGCCTTCACGATCTGCTGGGCTTTGTCCAGCTGCAGGTACGCCTGGCCCCACGGGATGATGTTGATCGGGACGTTGTTGTCCAGGCTGCGCTGAACGCACCCCGTCTTCTGCTTGTAGGTCTTGTCCGGCCTGCGCGTGTCGTTCGGCAGCGCACCCCGGTCGACCTGCGGCGGTTTCGCCCACGTGCCGGCCGCGTCGGTGGCCTGCTGCGCCGACGCGGGCGAGACGGCGGCGAACGGGGACAGCACCCCGATCCCGGCCGCCAGCAGGGCGACACCGGTGCGGCCCCCGAGCCCGAGCCGCCGGGACAACGGTCGTCGCGCGCGCATCTGGCGGCTCACTTGAGGTTCAGGTGGCGCAGCGTCGTGTAGAGGTCCATCACGCCGAGGGCCAGTGGCAGCACCACGGCGATGCAGATCGCCTCGAAGATCTCGACGGTGCGCCGCAGCGGCGGGGAGAAGCGCTGGTTCGGGAAGATCACGCCGACCACGAGCGAACCGGCGGCGACGAGGATCAGCGCGCCGAAGACGTACAGCACGCGGTTCTCGGCGGTGGTGGAGAACAGCCAGCCGATCAGGATCCCGGCCGCGGACACCATGCCGGTGGTGAGCAGCGCGATGGCCTGCGCGCCGTTGGCGTACGCGCGGGCGCGCAGCAGCAGCACGAGCGTGGCGACCACCCCGAGGATGATGCCGAACACGCCGGGCGCGGTCGCGGCGATCACGGCCGAGACGGCCGTGGTGGCACCGCAGCCGATCAGCAAGCCGGTCATGTAGTCGTGGGCGACCGCGGTGCGCTTCTCGATCGCCTCGTAGTCCGGGAACCCGGAGTCCTCCTTGAGCTCCTCCGCGGTGCTGGGCACGTGCGGCAGCGGGAGCTTCGCGAGCCAGATCGTGGCCCGCGGCAGGATCGAGATGCAGGCGAGCGACACGGCGACCGCCCCGGCGCCGACGCCGGCCGGGGTCACGGTGACCAGCGTCGCGATCAGGAACGCGATCGCGCCGAACGCGCCCGCCGTGGCCGCGGCGATGAACACACGGATGCCGGCGCCGATGACGAGGATGCAGACCGCCGCGACGATGAGCACGAGCACCGCGCCCAGCAGCAGGTTGGCCCGCACGGTGAGGCCGGGGACGATGTAGAAGCCGCTCACGAACGCCAGCGGCAGGCCGCCGGCGGCGGCGATCAGCACACCGGTGCCCTCGGCCTGGTAGCCCTTGACCAGGGTCGCGCCGACCGCCACGCAGGCGATCGCGCCGAGCCCGCCGGCGATGGCCGCGGCGAGGGAGTTGCCGCCGTTGAGCGATCCACCCAGCAGCAGCGCCAGCGCGGACGCGAACAGCGCGAGCCCACCGGCGACGTGCCCGAAGCGGCGCGCCGTCTCCTTGGTCCAGGGGCGGAAGGTGTCGGGGGTGGACTCCGCGATGGCGTCGACCACGTCGTCGTACAGCGGCGGCGGCGGGTTCTCGTTGCGCTTGCGCAACTGCAGCAGCTCGCCGTCGACGACACCGAGCGACGCCAGCGTGCGGCTCGGGTCCAGCGGGGCGTCGCCGAGTTTGGCCAGCGCCCAGCCGCCGTGGCGCGCGCCGCCGTCGGGCGAGGTCTCCCGCGCCATCTCCAGCAGCATCGGCAGCAGGTCGGCCACCGCGACGTCGGCCGGCAGCGCGACGTCGATCCGGGTGTTCGGCGCGACCACCGTCACCCTGCTGAATACCGTCGTGCCCGTTGCCACTTGACGCCCCCGCTCTGACGAGTCAACTCCCGGGGGGAACTTATACCGAACCCAGGGTGGCGCATCACCGACTGTCCGAAAATCCTTGGCGAAAGTACACCCGGGTGATGCCGGACGGGCCCGGCGACCAGGTGGGATCGAATGATTCGATCACTTCCCGTCGGTGCCGGGCCGTACACTCCCTTGATCAGAGGTAACGGATCCGCGGGTGACACCGCCGGAGCCGTCGGTGTCTGTCGAGGGGGCAGCTGCGGTGCACGATCGGGCGTTGGCCGGAAATTCCCGGCGGCGTTCGATAAGTTGTCCCGCGCGCCCGGGCGCGGGAGCCGGCCGGCCATCGTCGAGTTGGAGTAGAGGGGTCCTTCGATGAGCACGCTTCAGTTCAAGAAGTCGCCGCGGCTTGCGGCGCCGCGCCCGCCGGGCGGCGAGGTGCACCTCGAGCCCCCACCCGAAGTACCCCGCACGATCCCGGGCAACATCGTCGCCAAGGCGATTCCGGGCGTGATGATCTTCGCCTCGCTCGGGATGATGGTCTTCATGTTCACGGCGGGTGGGAAGAACCCGACCACGATCATGATGAGCGGCATGATGCTGATGGGCACCGTCGGCATGCTCGCCGGCGGTGGCGGCAAGGGCGGCGGGGCCAAGAAGGCCGAGATGGACGAGGACCGCAAGGACTACCTGCGGTACCTGGGCCAGATGCGCGACCGCGCCCGTGAGGCGATGGTCGACCAGCGCGCCGCGCTCGAGTGGGTGCACCCCGACCCGCAATCGCTGTGGTCCCTGGCCGCGAGCCGCCGGATGTGGGAGCGCCGCCAGAACGACCAGGACTTCCTGCACCTGCGCGTCGGCCGCAGCTCGCACCGCCTCGCGACGCGGCTCGTGCCGCCGCAGACCGGCCCGGTCGACGAATTGGAGCCGATCGCGACGCTCGCGTTGCGCCGGTTCGTGCGCGCGCACTCGATCGTGCCGGACCTGCCCACGCAGATCACCCTGCGCGGGTTCGCCGCGGTGAGCGTGCAGGGTGAGCGCAGCCTGACCCGCGGCCTCACCCGCGCGATGCTCGCGCAGCTGATCGCCTTCCACAGCCCCGACGACGTGATGATCGCGGTCGCCACGGCGGGCCGGGCCAAGGAGGAGTGGGAGTGGGCCAAGTGGCTCCCGCACGTCCAGCACCCCACGTTGTCGGACGGCATCGGCCAGATGCGCATGATGGCGGGTTCGCTGGCGCAGATCGAGGCGTGGCTCGACGAGGAACTGCGTGACCGCCAGCGGTTCTCGCGCAACGCCACGCCCGCGCCCGACCAGCCGCACATCGTGATCGTCATCGACGACGCCGAGGTCACGCGCGAAGAGCAGATCATCCTCGAGGAGGGTCTGGTCGGCGTCACGCTGATCGACCTGTCCGACTCGCTCGGGAACCTCGCCGCCCGCCGCGGCCTGCGGCTCGTGGCCGAGCCCGACCGCCTCGGCGCGCGCAGCGCCGGCGGCGTCGAGTGGTTCGGCAGGCCCGACACCCTGTCCGTGGTCGAGACCGAGGCGCTCGCCCGGCTGATCGCTCCGTACCGCGTCGGAGGCGGTGGCGGCGCCGAGACCAACGACGACGAGCCGCTGCTGTCCAACCCCACGCTGCTGGAACTGCTCGGCATCCCGGGCGACCCGATGACGTTCGACGTGCAGCAGGCCTGGCGCCCGCGCCCGGTGCGCGACCGCTACCGCGTGCCGTTCGGCGTCGGTGAGTACGGCCAGGCCGTGGAGCTCGACATCAAGGAAGCGGCGATGGAGGGCATGGGCCCGCACGGCCTGTGCATCGGGGCGACCGGTTCCGGTAAGTCGGAGTTCCTCCGCACGCTGGTGCTGGGGCTGCTCGCCACGCACTCCAGCACGTCGCTCAACATGATCCTCGTCGACTTCAAGGGTGGTGCGACGTTCCTCGGCCTCGACAAGGCCCCGCACGTCGCCGCCACGATCACCAACCTCGCGGGTGACCTCACACTCGTCGACCGCATGAAGGACGCGATCGCGGGCGAGGTGTCGCGGCGCCAGGAGGTGCTGGCGAAGGGCAACTACAAGAACGTCTGGGACTACGAGAAGGCGCGCGAAGCCGGCGCCGACCTCGACCCGTTGCCCGCGCTGTTCATCTGCATCGACGAGTTCTCCGAGATGCTCACGGCGAAGCCGGACTTCATCGACATCTTCCTCCAGATCGGGCGCGTCGGCCGCTCGCTGCAGATGCACATGCTCCTGGCGTCGCAGCGGCTGGAGGAGGGCAAGCTGCGTGGTCTGGACACGTACCTGTCCTACCGGATCGGCCTGAAGACCTTCTCGGCCGCGGAGTCCCGCGCCGCGATCGGTGTGCCGGACGCGTTCGAGCTGCCGTCGATCCCGGGTTCGGGCTACCTCAAGTTCGACACCTCGACGATGGTGCGGTTCAAGGCGTCGTACGTGTCGGGCCCGTACCGGCCCGCCGGCATCAAGGCCGCCGGCCCCGCCGCCGCGGTGGTGCGCGCCGACAAGCGGCCGCAGCTGTTCGTGCCCGACTTCATCGAGCTGCCGCCCGAGCCGGAGCCGGAGCCCAAGCCCGTCGAAGAGGCGCCGAAGCCGCAGCAGGACGAGGCCACCGAACCGAGCGAGCTCGAGGTGATGGTCGACCGGTTCATCGGCCAGGGCCCACCGGCGCACGAGGTGTGGCTGCCGCCGCTCGACGAGCCGAACGCGCTCGACACGATGCTGCCGAACCTCAACCCCACCGACGATCGCGGCCTGTCCCCGGTCGGGTTCTTCGGCAACGGCCGGCTGCAGGTGCCGCTGGGCATCGTCGACCGGCCGTTCGAGCAGCGGCGTGACCTGCTGTGGGCCGACTTCTCCGGCGCCGCCGGGCACGGTGTCATCGCCGGTGGTCCGCAGTCGGGCAAGTCGACCCTGCTGCGCACGCTGATCATGTCGATGTCGCTCACGCACACGCCCGAGGAAGTGCAGTTCTACGCGCTCGACCTCGGTGGTGGCACGCTCGCCGGGCTCGCCGACCTGCCGCACGTCGGTGGCGTCGCGGTGGCCCGGCGCGAGCCGGACAAGGCCCGCCGGATCGTGGCCGAGCTGACCACGCTCCTGGTCGAGCGCGAAGCCCGGTTCGGCGACCTGGGCGTGGACTCGATGGTCGACTTCCGCAACCGCAAGCGCCGCGGCGAGATCTCGCCCGACCAGGACCCGTTCGGCGACGCGTTCCTGCTCGTCGACAACTGGCGAGCGCTGCGCGACGACTTCGAGGAGCTCGAAGGGGCGATCACCCGGCTCGCCACACAGGGGCTGGCCTACGGCATCCACATCGTCATCACGGCCAACCGGTGGGCGGACATCCGCCCGGCGATCAAGGACATGCTGGGCACCCGGTTCGAGCTGCGCCTCGGTGACCCGACCGAGTCGGAGATGGACCGCAAGGTCGCGGTGAACGTCCCCGCGGGCCGGCCCGGCCGCGGTATGACCAGGGACAAGCTGCACCTGCTCACGGGCCTGCCGCGCATCGACGGGTCGAGCGATCCCGAAACGCTCGCCGCGGGCGTGGCCGACGCGGTGCAGAAGGTCCGCGCGGCCTGGCGGGGCCGCCCGGCGCCGCAGGTCCGCCTGCTGCCGGAGATGGTCACCTACGACGAGGTCCTGAAGATCGACCCCCACCGCAACACGAAGCTGGTGCCCTTCGGCCTCGCCGAGGACAACCTCGCGCCGGTGTACCTCGACTTCGACGCCGAGCCGCACTTCTTCGCGTTCATGGACGGCGAGTCGGGCAAGACGAACCTGCTGCGCCAGATCGGCCGCGGGATCGCCGAGCGCTTCACGCCGCAGGAGGCCGTGATCCTGCTGGTCGACTACCGGCGCACGATGCTCGGCTTCCTCGAGGGCGACTCGCTGCTCGGCTACGCGGTGTCGGCCAACCAGCTGGACGACATGATCCGGGACGTGGTCGGGTCGATGACCCGGCGCCTGCCGGGCCCGGACGTCACGCAGGAGCAGCTCAAGAACCGGTCGTGGTGGACCGGGCCGGAGCTGTTCGTCCTCGTCGACGACTACGACCTCGTGGCCACGCAATCGAACAACCCGCTCCGGCCGCTGTCGGACTTCCTCGCGCAGGCGAAGGACGTCGGTCTGCACCTGGTCATCGCGCGCCGCACCGGTGGTGCGTCGCGGGCCACGTATGACCCGATCATCGGCAAGCTCAAGGAGATCGCGGCCCCGGGCATGGTCGGCAACGGGTCGAAGGACGAAGGCGCGCTGATCGGCAACATCAAGCCGAGCAACATGCCGCCGGGCCGGGGCATCATGCTGAGCCGCAAGAACGGCCGGCAGCTCGTGCAGGTGTCGTGGATCGAGCCCGACTGAACCGAGCAGGAGGAGCTGACGCGGCGGGTGGAGGTGCCGGGTGACGCTGCGGGTCGCGGTGGACTTCGGCACCTCCAGCACCTGCGTCGTCGCCTCCGTCAACGGCCGCGAGCCGCAGGTCGTGGTCGTCGACGGCCAGCCGTTGATGTCGTCGGCGGTCTACGCGGCCGCCGACGGCACCCTGTTCGTCGGGCAGGAGGCTGAGCGGCAGGCGGCCGTCGACCCGTCGCGCTACGAGCCGAACCCGAAGCGGCGGATCGACGAGGGTGAACTGCTGCTCGGCGATTCCGTGCTGCGGGTCACCGACGTCATCCACGCCGTGCTCGCCCGCGCGGTCGGTGAGGCCCGGCGCCTCGCGGCCGACGCGGAGGCCGACCTGCTCGTGCTCACGCACCCCGCCGACTGGGGCGCGATCCGCACCCGGCTGCTCCGGCAGGCGGCGGGGGGGCTGGCGCGCAAGGTCGCGCTCGTGCCCGAACCGGTGGCCGCGGCCGTCTACCACGCGGCGACGTTCACTCCCGTCCCCCAGCCGGACGGCCGGACTGTCGAGTTCAGCGGTCGGCCCGGCGACGCGCTCGCGGTGCTCGACCTCGGCGGCGGCACGGTCGACGTCAGCGTCGTGCAGAGGTTGCCGGAAGGCGCTTCCGCGCCCGGCCGGCCCCCGCAGCGCGGCGGGTTCCAGGTGCTGGCCACGCGCGGTGACCCGGGTTTCGGTGGTGCGGACGTCGATCAGGCACTGCTGGACCACATCGGCTCGCTGGTCTCGGACGCGGACCCGCAGGCGTGGCGGCAGCTCGTCACGGGCCACGAACTCACCGACCGGCGCCGCCGCCGCGTGCTGCGGCAGGACGTGCGCGGCGCGAAGGAGACGTTGTCGCGCCACACTTACACGGACGTGCCGATGCCGCCGCCGTTCACCGACGCGCACGTGACGCGCGACGACCTCGAGAAGCTGATCGCGGCGCCGCTCGGGCGCACGGTGGAACTCACGAGCGCCGCGATCGCCGACGCCGGGCTGCGCCCCAAGCAGCTCACGGCGATCTTCCTTGTCGGCGGGTCCAGCCGGATTCCGATGATCTCGCGGCTGGTGCACGAGCGCACCGGCGTCGTGCCCACGAGCCTCGACCAGCCGGAGACAGTGGTGGCGCGCGGTGCACTGCGGGCGGTGCTCGTGGACCCCGACCGCACCGGGGCCTTGCCGGGTGCTTCGGCGGCGCGGTTCGCCGGCCCGCCGGCCGCCCCGCTGCCGGAGCGGCGCACCGATGTCGTGCGCCCGCGGGAGCTGCAGCGCGCCGAGGGCGATGCCCGGGCGGAGTTGCTCTCACGCCAGGCCGCACCTCGGCCGACGTCGCCGAACCCGCCGTCGGGACCGTTGCCCGCCGGGCGGCCCACGCCGGGGCGCGGGTTTTCCGGACCACCGCCGGGTGGTCCGGCCCTGGCCGGACCTGCACCGGTCCGCGCCGGTGGTCCCAGCGGTCCCGGAGTGCCGCCCGCCGGGGCGTGGTCGTCGGACGGAGCTTCCGGCAAGTCCCGGAAGCGGCTCGCGTGGGGGATCGTCGCGATCGCGGTGGTGGTCGCGATCGTCGCGGCTGTGGTGGTGTTCTTCGTTGTGAACCAGCGGAGTGACGAACCGCAGGCCCAGCAGGGCAAGACGTTCGTCCAGTACGACTTCAGCCTCGTCGCGCCCGCCGACTGGGTCCAGACCTCCGACCAGGTCGCCGACCGGCAGGTGATCCTGCACCCGCAGGACGTCGTAGAAGGCAACGACCTCCTGGTCGCGCAGGAGTACGTGATGGACTACGACGCGACGGCCGATCGGGCACAACTCGTGGACACTTTGCGTTCGCAGGCCGAGGGAAACGCGAACTACAGCGCGTTCGACCCGGACCTGACGTACGGTGGCCGCACCGTGATCGGGTACCACCAGCGCAAGAGCGACCAGCTCACCGTGAACTGGTTCGTGGTGGTGCGAGGCCGGATCCGGGTGCACGTCGGGTGCCAGTACGAGGCCCCCGCGTTGCGGCAGCGCGTCGACACGGCCTGCGAGCAGGTCGTGCGGACGCTGAAGATCACCAGCTGAAGGAGTGCCCGTGCGGTCGGAACCCGAGTCAGCCGCGGCGGCGTTCACCAGGGTGGGGCAGGACGCGGTCACGTACGCGCGCCGGGTCGCGGGCACCGCGCTCGCCCGGACCGAGCACCACCGCGAGGAGAACCGGGAACTGCTGAAGGCCTACGGCCGCCACCGGTCGGCGGGCGGCGGGGAGGTGACCCCCAGCGCGCTGCGCGGCGCGGCCCAGCGGTTCCGCACGGCCTGCGGCCTGCCGGTGCCCGTCGAAGATCCAGCGCGGTCCGGACCAGTGGTTCCGCCGGCGCGACCTCAGACGAGTGATGACGAAGAGGACTTTTCGCAGTTGCGAATCTTGAACCGGCCCACCTGAAAGTCCTTCGAGGTGGGTTCAGCGCCAGGTCAGCTGTGCTTTCCGGACCCGCTGCGCGGCCGTCGGCGAGGGCGGTTCCCCGGCCTGACGTTAGCTAACGCAAACACCTTGGGAAATCTCGCACCGGGTGTGAACCGAACCTGGCACTGTCTTCGTCGTAGGATTGTACGGCGCACATGAGCCCAGTGCTCACAACGACCAATGAAGGGGGTAGCTCCCATGGCTGGCGGCTTTACGGGAGATCCGGCGGAGCTCACCAAGGCTTCAAAGCAGGTTCACGACAACGTTCAGCAGCTCAACGGCCACAAGCAGCAGCTGCTGGCCAAAATGGAGTCGACCCGCAGCCTCTGGCAGGGCGACGCGGCGCGGACGTTCAACGAAATCATGACCGAGTTCGACCAGGACTTCAAGAAGGTCAACGATGCGCTCGCCGACATCGCCGACCGCTTGGACAAGGCTGGCAGCGCGTACAGCCAGAACCAGGACGAGACGAACTCCCGCGTGAAGAGCCTCGGCAGCTCCGGCATCAGCAGCGTTCTCGGCTGACAATTCTGACCCAAGACTTTCACCATTCGCCAAACCACTCGAAAAGGAGTGAACGATGTCTGACGGCCGCATTGTCGTCGATTATGGGACCATCGACCAGGCCGGCGCCGACTGCGGTGCCGCCAAGCAGTCCCTGCAGCAGGAGCACGACCAGCTTCAGAGCTACCTGTCCCCGCTGATGAACGAGTGGACGGGTGACGCACAGGACCAGTGGAAGCAGCTCCAGGACAAGTGGTACCAGAGCTACATGCAGCTCGAGGACTTCCTGGAGAAGATGTCCAAGGCTCTGCCGGAGGTCGCTGACGAACTGCGCGCGGGCGACAAGAGCGTTCAGAACCTCTTCTGATCCCGCTTTCCGCAATCGCCGGTCCGCGTTCACCGCGGACCGGCGATTGTTCTTTTTAGACCTTGCCGGCTCCGGTCCGGATTTCGTCAGCGGGGCGCGCCGACCGCGTATTCCGGTTTGTCGTTGAGCACCCGCACGGTCACCTTTCGAGTGTGGCCGCCGAGTTGCACAGTGCAGTCGAAAGTGGTGCCGTTCACCGCCGGTTCACCGGAAGGGCAGACCACGTTCTTCGCGTCCGGCTCCCCGTAGTTCTCCGCGAGCACACGAGCCACGCCGTCTTGCAATGATTTCCGGTCCAAAGTGTCCCCTCGGAACGCGCCGAACAGCCACGCCGCACCGGCTCCGATGACCACGACCACCACCACCGCGCCGCCGATCACCCACGGCCGCCGCGACTTCGGCGCCTTCTTCACCGCCTCGGCGGAGAACGCGCCGAGGCCGCCGTAGGCCGACGGCTGGAAACCACCGCCGTACGGCGGATTCCGGTGCTGCGGCGCCCCTCCCGGCACGTGCTGTGAGGCATACGGCTGCGCCTGCGGGCCGGTGTAGGGCTGCGCGGGATACGGCTGCGGGCCGGTGTGCGGCGCGCCGGGATAGGGCTGTCCACCTGCATCCGGCGTCGGCGTGACCGGCGGCTGACCGTTCTGCTGCGGTCGGTACTGCCGGCCACCGGCCTCCCACGCGCCGGTGTTCCCCGGCCGGGTCCCGTGCCCGGACGGGGGCGGCCACTGCTGCGGCTGCTCGGGCGGCTGCGTCATCGGAGGTCCCCTCGGGTGTTCATCAGCTGCCCTGCAGTTGGGCGAGCCGTCGGTAGAAGTCCTGCTTCGCGTTGTCATCAGGCAGGTTCGTGACCTGGCTCGGGTCCGGCAGCTTCGGCATGTCCGCGGCCGTCGCCTTGCCGGTGAAGCGGAAGTCGTAGCGCAGCTCGAGGTTGTGGCCGTCGCCGGAGAACTCGGCGGCCATCGTGAAGTAGTCGAGTGATCCGTCCGGCTTGATCTTGATCGTCGTCGGGATCACGGCCTTCTTCAGCTGGGGCCCGACTTCCGCGACCAGGTCGGGCGGCAGCAGTTCCACGCGCTTGTCGAGGAACTGCGAGAAGGGGACGTTCACGGTCAGCTCGACCGACCCGTCAGGCGTGCTCTTGGCGCCGAGCACCGCCTTCTTGTCAGCCTGGTAGGAGCCGTCGACCGCCTGGGCCATCTTGCAGACGCTGAGCACGCCGCCCCAGACGCAGGGCTGCACCAGGCCGGCGTCGGGCTTCGGCATCGACACCCACGACGTCGGCTCGAGCGACTTGTACTCGGGGCCGAGGTAGAGGTACTCCAGCGTCCCGTCCGCGGGGGTGAAGGTGTCGATGATCTCGTCGGGGTTGCGCTGCGAGCGGTTGTGCACCACACGACTCTCGGGACTGCCGGCGCGGGCCGAGGTGATCGTGTTCTTGAGCGACTTCTCGTCGAAGCGGAAGTACGCGTCGAAGGAGTTGGTGACGTCGCGCGCGGCGAGGATCGAGTCCTCCAGCTTCGGCATGGCCTTCTCGAACTTGGCGCCGACGTACGCGGACACCTGGTCGCCGTCGGGCAGGGCCGTGCCGGCGCGGGCGTGGCCGCAGGCGGTCGCGAGCAGCACGGCGCCCAGGACCAGAGCGGCCCTCGCTGTCCGTTTCGTCATCGTGGTCCCCCGGGTCTCGTGCCGTCGGCGCGGATCTTCTCATCTCGGCGTGTCGCGCGGGGGCGGTTCGAACTCGTCGCCCGGTAGGATGACCGCGGGCCCGGACCCGTGATCACGGCTCGGACCACCCCCGCTGCACGGGTCGCGTGAGCAGGGGGGTATCTTCATATGTCGTTGTGCGTTGCGGCGCGTCAGCGCTAGGCCCGCACAGAACCCACACGCAATGTTGACGACGAGGTAGACCCTTGCCCACGTACAGCCCCAAGCCCGGCGACGTCACTCGTGCCTGGCACGTGATCGACGCCGAGGATGTCGTGCTCGGCCGGCTCGCGACCGAGGTCGCCACGCTGCTGCGCGGCAAGCACAAGCCGACCTACGCCCCGCACGTGGACACCGGTGACTTCGTCATCATCGTCAACGCCGAGAAGGTCGCGCTCACCGGCAACAAGCGCGACCAGAAGTTCGCGTACCGCCACAGCGGCTACCCCGGTGGTCTGCGCAAGCGCTCCTTCGGCGAGCTGCTCGACACCAAGCCCGAGCACCTGGTCGAGAAGGTCGTCAAGGGCATGCTGCCGAAGAACAAGCTCGGCCGCGCCATGGCCAAGAAGCTGAAGGTGTACGCCGGCCCGCAGCACCCGCACGCCGCGCAGCAGCCGCAGGCGCGCGAGATCACCAAGATCGCGCAGGTCGCGCAGTGAGTGAGGAACAGTCTGTGACCAGCACCGAGACCGAGGTCGTCGCCTCGACGGAGACCCCTGAGGGCGAGGCCGTCGCGACCAGCGAGTCGCCCGCCGCCCCGCGTCCGTCGCGCGCCGCGGGTGGCAACGCCCAGACCGTCGGCCGTCGCAAGGAAGCCGTGGTCCGCGTCCGCGTCGTCCCCGGTACCGGTGAGTTCAAGCTCAACGGCCGCACCCTCGAGGAGTACTTCCCGAACAAGGTGCACCAGCAGCTCATCCGCGAGCCGCTGGTCACGGTCGACAAGCCGGACTCCTTCGACATCTTCGCCAACCTGAAGGGCGGCGGGATTTCGGGTCAGGCCGGCGCGCTGCGTCTCGCCATCGCCCGTGCGCTGGTCGAGGTGGATGGCGACGACCGCCCGGCCCTCAAGAAGGCCGGCTTCCTGACCCGTGACGCGCGCGCCACGGAGCGGAAGAAGTACGGCCTCAAGAAGGCCCGCAAGGCTCCGCAGTACAGCAAGCGCTGATTCGTTTTCGTTCGTGAAGAGAGCCCTGCTCGCGCCTGGCGGCGCCTCGCAGGGCTCTCTTCACGACCACATTGGGGGTCGACCTCCCAACCCTCGCCAGGGGCAAGCCTGCTGGACCTGCAGGTGGGTTGCGTTGGCTTGTTCGGTTACTTGGTTGTCAGGTAAGCCCTGCTGGTGCCGATGACGCGTGGCGGGACTTGCTTCGTCGATGGCGCCCAGGGCGGTCCGGCTCCGGGCGCGTCGTGCGTCGGTTTGGCTGAGTAGCTGACGATGCTTTCGTCCTCGAGTGGATCTTGGTCGTGCCTGTAGGCACGGAGCCGGGTTCACGCCGGGAGTTCGTGGGGTGCGTACCTCCAAGCCCCAGTTGGGGCAACCTCAGGAGCGTCCATCCGTCCATCGGATGGGCGCTTTCGCGTTTTCCGGCGGGTTCTGCCGGTCATTCCCTTTCGGGACCACTCGCGTCCCATCTGCCCCAGAGTGATGCGTTTCGCGTCCCACCTGCGACTTCACAGGGGTAGGGGGCAGGGGCACGGACCGATCGCGGCCGCCGCTAGGTTGTCGTGGTCGATCGAGACCTTGGAGGTCGTGGAGATGGCTCGCCTGTTCGGCACCGACGGGGTTCGTGGTCTGGCCAATGCCGAGCTGACCCCGGAGCTGGCGCTGTCCGTCGCGGCGAGCGCCGCGCGGGTGCTGGCCGCGCACGACCGCTCGCACCGCCCGGTGGCGGTGGTCGGCCGCGACCCGCGGGCCAGTGGCGAGATGCTGGAGGCCGCCGTGGTCGCGGGCCTCGCGTCCGCCGGCGCCGACGTGCTGCGCCTGGGTGTGCTGCCGACACCCGGCGTTGCGTACCTCGTGGGCGCGCTGGAGGCCGATCTGGGCGTGATGATCTCCGCCTCGCACAACCCGATGCCCGACAACGGCATCAAGCTCTTCGCCGCGGGCGGGCACAAGCTGCCCGACAGCATCGAGGACGAGATCGAGGCCGGCCTGGCCGGCGCCGGCGTCGTCCGCCCCACCGGCTCGGGCGTCGGCCGCGTCTCCGACGTCACCGACGCGCTGGACCGCTACGTCGAGCACCTCGTCTCGGCCACGCCGCACCGGCTCAACGGCCTGAAAGTCGTGGTCGACTGCGCGAACGGCGCGTCGTCCGTCGCCGCGCCCGAGGCCTATCGTCGCGCCGGTGCCGACGTCGTCGCCCTCCACGCGGAGCCGGACGGCATCAACATCAACGAGCACTGCGGCTCGAACCACCCCGACCTGCTGCGCGCCGCCGTCGTCGAGCACGGCGCCGACCTGGGCATCGCCCACGACGGCGACGCCGACCGCTGCGTCGCGGTCGACTCCTCCGGCGAGCTCGTGGACGGCGATCAGATCATGGCCGTGCTGGCGCTGGCGCTCGCCGAAGAGGGCGAACTCGTGAAGGACACGCTGGTCGCCACCGTGATGAGCAACCTGGGCCTGCACCTCGCGATGAAGGCCCACGGCATCACGGTCGTCACCACGTCCGTCGGCGACCGCTACGTGCTCGAAGAGCTGCGCGCCTCCGGCCTCGCCCTGGGGGGCGAGCAGTCGGGCCACGTGGTCCTGCCCGCCCACGCCACCACCGGCGACGGCCTGCTGACCGCCCTGCGCCTCATGGCCCGCATGGCCGCCACCGGCAAGCACCTGTCCGAGCTCGCGTCGGTCATGAACCGCCTGCCCCAGGTCCTGGTCAACGTGCCCGTCGCGGACAAAGCGGCCGTCGCCTCCTCCACGGAAGTCCGCAACGCCGTCGGCGAGGTCGAAGCCGAACTGGGCGAGGAAGGCCGCGTCCTCCTGCGCCCGTCCGGCACCGAACAGCTCGTGCGCGTCATGGTCGAAGCCCCGGCCCACTCCACGGCCCAAGCCGCAGCCGACCGCCTGGCCGGCGTCGTGTCGGCGGTCTCCTGAACGTCCTCGATTACCCGATTCACTGCGCCCGTCGTCACAGCCCGGGTACATTCCGTGTGCGGGTGTGATGGCACCGAGGGCGGATTTCGTGCGTCCTAGAGTGCTGTACACGGGTGCTCCAGGGAGGGCGAGCGATGGCGGGCGGCCACAAGGTCGATACTGAGGCGTTGACCAGAGCGGCGAAAGCGCTGAGCGAAATGCCGCGGAACACGGTGCAGCAGCCCCTCGCGGCGGTCAAGGACGTTCAGCTCGTGGCCGGTGACTTCGGCGAATCGCACGGGATGAACTTCGGCCCGTATCACACGGGTGTCCTCCGGCTGGCCGGCATGGTCGACGCGTACCTCAAGGCTTCCGATGCCTTCGCGCAGAAGCTCAAGGCTGCCGGCGGCCACTACCAGGCCGGCCAGGCAGCCTCGGGCGCCACCTTGAAGGAGGCCGGCAAGTGAGCGCGAGCGCCGGAGACGACGTCCCGACCAAGCAGGAAATCGAGCAAATCCTCTACGACCCGCAGCTGGCCAAGACCCAGGCGGGATCGGACTTGGCGTGGAAGTACCTGCGGTACGTCGACGACGAGGATCCGACCCAGTACGGCTTCAAGGATCGCGCGGAGTTCGAGCAGTGGCGCGACAAGGTCAAGCGCGACCTGGCGCTGAGCAATGACCCGCCCGAGGACCTCGAGTACGGCGAGGACGACGTCTACGACTCGTACTCACACGCCAAGGACATCTACGACCAGAGCCAGGCGAACGCCCGCGCGGCCGACAAGAAGGCGGCCGACGACGCCAAGGGGAAGCTCGACGAGCAGGCGGGCAGGGCGTCGAAGACGAACGCCGGCGCGAACACCTCCGACGAGATCCTCAACCTCGGGCTTCCGGGGATGAAGACGTTCGACATCTGGGTGCCGCTGTTCAACCGGGCGGTCGCGGTCGTCGGCACCTACCAGCCTGCGGACAAGGACGATCTCTACAAGCGCTACGACGAGCAGCGGAAGATCCCGTTCACCAAGTTCATGACCGGCGCCGACGAGTTCAGGGCACTGAGCGGGGCCGTCGTCAACGCGTCGACCGACGTCGAAGGCCAGCTCTCGACCAACCTCGCCGACTGGCAGGGCGACGCCGCCGACCAAGCTGACAACTTCCGCAAGAACTACACAGCCGGCGCGAAGGTCGTGTCCGATGCCGGGACGAACGCGGCCGAGGCGATGAAATCCGCGTGCGGTGCGGTCGGGAAAGCGTGCCGGGACAAGGCGAACTGGGTGATCAAGTACCGGGTGGACTCGCTCGGCCCGGTCACCGCCCAGGACCTCGACCGCATCATCCGCATCGCCGAGCTGCGCAGCAACGCGAGCCAGGACGACTTCAAGCACTGCGCGAAGTTCCTGGACCAGCAGTCACAGGACATGATCAAAGAGGACGACTGCGATCTCGACGACGACACGGTCAACCACATCGTCGACCAATGCAGCGTGTACCTGAAGGACAACTTCGGGAAGTTCTTCGACGGCTACGTCCGCGATTTCAAGACGATGTGCAGCAACACGCACGACGCGGTCGACGGCGCGTGGCGCGCGCTCACCGACTTCTTCGCCCAGCTGCCGCAGGACCCGTTCTCGAACGTCGACCAGGCCGCACCGCCGGACCCCGGCAACACGAAACCGTCGAGCAGCAGCAGCAGCGGTGGTGGTGGCGGTAGCAGCGGGGTGCCGTCCGGCGGCGGGGGCGGCGGGGGCGGCGGCGGTGCGCCGTCGATACCGCACGTCGAGTTGCCCAAGACCCCCCAGACGCCGGGTGCCCTGAACCCGGTCACGCATCAGCCGCTTGAGACGGATCCCGAAACGGGCAAGCCGTACCCGATCGACCCGCACACCGGCCGGCCGATCAAGACGGCCGAACCGGAGACGATGACCGTCCAGCAGGGCGATCACAAGATCGCGATGACCGAGCCGGGGTCCGACGGCTGCATGGGCATCACGGTCGACGACGGCACCGGGCACCCCAAGCAGTACCAGCTCGACTTCGACGATCCGAAGGACGCCGCCGCGGCCGCGCCCGGCCAGCCCGGGCAGAGTGACGAGGCCGCTCAGCCCGGTCACCCGGGCCAACCCGCTCCGGCGGGCGGCGGCCAGGCGTCCGGCTTCGGGCCCCAGGGCCACAGCGGGGGCCAGGCCACCGATCCGTCGCCCAAGACGTACGAACCCGGCCCCGATGGCAAGATCCACATCGAGGACGGCGGTCTCAAGATCACCGCAGAGCGTCCGTCGGGTCCCGATGGCCCGACGGTCGTAACCGTCGACGACGGCAGCGGTGACCCCGTCAAGTACACCCTCGGTGACGACGGCAAGCCGGACGCGCTCGCGGGGCTCGGCCAAGGTGGCACCGCGGCCCAGAACGGCCAGGGTGGGTTGCCCGACGTGCCGGGCTACGCGGCGGACGGGTCGCACACCGGTGACCTCGGCTCGCCCGGGCGCACGGGAGGTACGGGCGGCGGCCTCGGCGGCCAGGACTCGCCGGTGTCCGCGAACGGCCACGAAGCCGCTCAGCAGCCCGTTCCCGCGCATGCCGCGGACGCGGGTCCCCAGCACCTCGCCGGCCTACCGCAGCCGGATGGGTTCACGGCCGACGCGACCGGCCATCCTGGCTCTGAGGCTCCCGCCGACGACTCGACGACGGCTCAGTCGCTGACCGATCCGCTCGACAGCCACAGCACCGCCGGTGCACACCACGCCGACGCACTCGGCACGACTCCCGACGCGGCCCCGCCGCTGGGCGGTGGGGCGGCGGAACCGTCGGCGTCGCAGCTGGGCACTGCGCCGACTCCGGCCGACCATCTGGCCCAGCAGCCCGCTTCGATGGGGATGATGGGCGGTGCCGTGGGTGGCGCGGGCGGTGGCGGTCACGACCAGGCGCGGTCGTCGAGCGCGTTCCGCGTCGACCGCGGCTTGTTCGAGTCGTCGAAGTCCGGCAACCGGATCAGCGGTTCGCTCGACGACGACCGGGTGATGGGCAGCTAGCAGGGCGTCCGGAAGGGGAGATCGATGGGTTCACAGGACGCGCTGGCCGCGATGCGCGCCAAGCTGGCGACACTGGATGCCGAGAGCACCGCTCGCGCGGCTCTGCTCGATCTCAGCCGCGCTGACGCGGTAGCGGAGAGCAAGGAGAAACTCGAGAAGCAGGGGAAGATCCAGGGCGAAGTGTTCGTCCGCCTGCAGGAACGCAACCGGCGGGCGAAGGCTGCCGGTGGCTGGGCAACGGAGAAGACCGTCGGCGACCGGTACGACGACGAGGGCGATTTCGGGTTCGAAGAGGACGAGACCGCGAACGAGCGGCGGGCCGGTTTCCGCACCGCCGAGGAGTCGGGGCTCACGACCGGCCGGCGGTCGGCCCCTGATCCCGCGCCTGCGCCCGCCGAGCCGGCGGGGCGGCACCGGAGGGCGGCGCACGCGGCCGACGACGACGGCGACTTCGCCGACACCAACTGGCTCGCGACCTGATCGCGTCGCCGGTGTTGTTCTGCCGGGCTCGTTCACTCGGTAGATTTCCCAGGAGGGCACCGGACGCCGCCCGGGTGCGTCGGACGGGGGTGAGCGGAGTGAGGAGCGGGTGATGCCTGAGGGCGGCCACCGGTCGGACACCGAGGTGATGCGGTCGGCGCGGGGTGCGCTCGAAGCTGCGGCGGGGGAGGTCGCCGGGGTGGCGACGCAGGTCACTGCGGCGGATTTCGGGCGGGTGCACGGCGGGGCGTTCGCCGCGTACCGCAGTGGGTTCGGTGTGCTGAGCGACGCCATGCGGGCGTATGCGGGGGAGCTCACGGCGTTCGGCGGGTCCCTCGACGTGGCGGCGGGGCACTACGCGGACCTGGAGGCCGACCACGTCGACCGGATCAGGAAGACGGGGGACCGATGACCGAGCCGGACGTCGACGCGTGGCGGGGCCCCGCGGAGGTGGGGACGTCCGACGAGGTGCTCGCGCTCGCGGCGCCGGCGCTGGACTTCTTCGCGCAGTGGGCCGAGGTCTGGAACGCGCGGCCGGGTGCGGCGCGGATCGACGTGGAGCACGACGTCCGGGAGAAGTTCCGGGAGAGCGCCGGCCTCGATTTCCGCAAGTTCCTCGCCGACGCCGACGCGCTGGCTCGTGCGCACGAGACCGTCACGGCGGCCCGCGCCGACGCGGACGGCGCCGTGGCCAGGCTGTTCCGCTACTGGGAGAGTGCCGCGGCCTCGGCCGCGAAGGCGTCGTTCGACCGCATCCGGCCCGACGCCCTCGCCGACCAGCTCGACGGCGCTGCCCGGCTCATCTCCGAGACGATGACGCACGTCTTCACCGTGCTGAAGTCCGAAGTGGACGAAGCGCTGAAGCTGCGTGTCGACGAGGTTGCGGGGGCACCGCTCGCCGTCGCGCAGCGGGTGGTGCACATCGCGCAGGGCGAGGCGCTGGCGCAGGACGAGCTCCTGGACCTGGCGCGCTGGCTCGACGGTGCCGCGCCCGGCAACGACCTCCACGACCGGCTGCGCGACTGCGAGCCCGGTGACCACGACTACGCCGTGCGCGCGGCCCGGCAGTGGCTCGACGGTCCTTTCGCGACGGAGTTCGGCGGCCGGTACACGGCGTTCCGCGACCTCTGCGCCACGGCGACTTCGGCCATCGACACCCACTTCCAAACGCTCAACCGGTTTATGACGAGCTTCGGTCCGGTGCGGACGTCCACAGTGGAGCCCGCGGTGGACACACCCGCGATGGGCCTGCCCATGATCGAACTGCCGGCGATCGACCTCCCCGGGGCGGGCGAGCTCGACCCCGGATCGGGTGCCAGCTCGGGGGGCCTGGACGACTCGACAACCGCATCGTCCTTTTCGGACATCGGCGAGCACGTCCTCGACGCGCCCGAGCACCACCCGGCCGACAACGAACTCGGCACCGCGCCGGGCGGCGACATCACGTTCGACCCGCTCGGCAGCGGCTCCGAAGCGATTCCCGAGGACATGAACGGCTTCGGCGGCCTGGGCGTGCTCGGCGCGATGGGCGGCCTCGGCGCTGCGCCGGACCAGCAGCGCAGCGCCGCCCGCCTCGGCTCGGACGTCTTCGACACGCGTGGCTCCGGCGGCCGCATCTCGGGTTCCCTGGACGACCCGCCCGGCGGCGGGCGGTGAGCGACGCCGCGGATCGCCTCGCCGCGGCCCGCGCCGCCCAGGACGCCGCCACCCGCGAACACCAGGACCGCCGCGCGTTGCGTGACCGGCAAGTCGCCACCGCCACGTCGGCCGCCGGCAGCGCGCTCCAGCGCGACGCCGCCACCCACGGCCGCTACCTCACGCGCGCGCAGGACCTGCACCGACGACACCGCGAAACCGGCGGCTGGCTCACCGAACGCACCATCACCGACCGCGACCGCACCATCGACCTGGCGCTGCCGGCCGACCTACCCGCCGACGAACCGCTCCCGCCGCTGCCCGGCCGCGACGAGCGCCCGGAATCCTTCGACGACCACGACTTCTCGAACAACAGGTGGATGGTCGACTAGGCCGCCGGCTCGTCCGTCAGCTCGATCGGCGCCCGCTTGACGTCCGCGTCGAGCAGCGGCAGGTACTTGTCCGTGCCCGTCAGGTGGGTCAGGAAGAACGCCGTGAACAGCGCGCGTGTGAGCTGCTGCGTGCGGCGCTGCGGCTTGCCCTGCAGGAGGAGCTGGCTCCAGTGCCGCCCCTCGGTGACGGCGAGGTGCGACGACTTGCCCAGCGTGCGCAGCTGCACGGGCCCCGCCCAAGCCGACGCGATGGCCTCGGCGTGGGCGACGGCCGGGGCGACCAGGTCTTCCTCCGCGGCGAGGTGCAGACCGGGGGCGGTGATGAGCTGCGCGGCCGCGGAGGCCGAGGGGAATGTCTGGGCCGCGGTGATCGTCGCGACGGCGCGGACGCGCGGACGCGCGGTGTCGTCGCTCGCGGCGGCCTGGGCGGCCGCGAGCACGGCGGAGCCGCCACCGGTGGAGTGGCCGGCGAGGCCGAGCTTTTCGGGGTCGACGCTGATGCCGTCGGGGCCGAGGCGGACCGTCGTGACGACGTCGAGGGTCGTCAGCAGATCGCCGGCCAGCAGCCGGTGCGACGGGAACGGCCCGCCTTGGGTCGCCGGCGCCGCCGCGACGATGCCCCAGCTCGCCAGGTGGTGCAGCAGGTGCCGGTACCGCGCGGCCGGCTGCAACCACCCGTGCCCGAACGCGACCGCCGGCAGCCCCAGCCCGCGCCGGGGCGTGAACACGACCCCCGGCAGCCCGACCAGGGCGAGGTTGCCGCGCAGGACCTCGTGGGGCCCCGGGTGTGACAGCTCCGCGAGCAGTTGCTTGGGCTTGCTGGCCATGCGCGTGACCTTACTGCCTGTGCCCGGCCCCGGCCCGTCCGCCGCTCCGGGCGCCCGGCTCCGCTTGTGGTGGACGTGTGGCGGTTGTGTGGAGGCGGGTGGCGGGCGACCTGCGGGCGTGTGGCGGGCGGGTGGTGAGCGTGTAGCGAGCGTGTTTGTAGCGAGCAGGTGGTGAGCGTGTGGCGGGCAACGTCGCAGCTATCCACAACTCGCGAGTCGTGTGGACAACTTCGCCGACGGCCCGATCTTGTCGGTGGCTGCCGATAAAATGGAACTGGGACGCCCCCCTGGAGGAGCGCGGGGGCTGTGTTCGCGGGGGCTGTGTTCGCGGGGGCTGTGTTCGCGGGGGCTGTGTTCGCGGGGGCTGTGTTCGCGGGGGCTGTGGCCAAAGCCCATCACCGCCCACCCCATGCCGACGGTCCGCGGAGCCACTGCCGGCCGAGCCCGCCCACGCCCGTCGAGCGCGGCAAACCCGCTGTCCACCCCAGCCGTGCCCCGATCCCGGGCACCCCAGCCGCGGCCCCTCGTCATCACTCGGCAGAATCCACCCCGTTGCGGGCCGTCACCGCGGCGTCGCCCCTGGTCAAGCGGGCTGAAATGCCCCGGGAAGGTACCGGAGTAGGGGACTGGACATCCCTCGTTAGGCTTGTTCGCGTGTGTGGAATCGTGGGATATGTCGGACACCGGCCGGCTCTGGACGTGGTCCTGGGTGGGCTCCGGCGGATGGAGTACCGCGGCTACGACTCGGCCGGGGTGGCGGTGCTGGACGGCGCCGGTGCCCTGAACGTCGAGCGCAAGGCCGGGCGCCTCGCCAACCTGGAGGCGCAGCTCGACGCAGTGGGCAGGGACGCGTTCGCCGGCACGGCGGGCATGGGCCACACCCGCTGGGCGACGCACGGCGCGCCCGTGGACCGCAACTCGCACCCGCACCGGGACGCCACCGGCCGGGTCGCGGTGGTGCACAACGGGATCATCGAGAATTTCGCCGCGCTGCGCGCCGAGCTGGAAGCCGACGGCGTGGAGATGGCGAGCGACACCGACACGGAGACCGCGGCGCACCTCGTGGCCCGCGCGTACACCAGCGGTGAGACCCAGGGCGACCTGCCCGCCAGCGTCGCGGCCGTGTGCCGGCGGCTGGAGGGCGCGTTCACGCTCGTGGTGACGCACGCCGACCAGCCCGACACGATCGTGGCCGCGCGCCGGTCGTCGCCGCTGGTGGTGGGCGTGGGCGAGGGTGAGACGTTCGTCGCGTCCGACGTGGCGGCGTTCATCGAGCACACGCGCGAGGCCGTCGAGCTGGGGCAGGACCAGCTGGTGGTCATCACCCGCGACGGCTACGAGGTCACCGACTTCCACGGCGACGCCGCGCAGGCCAAGCCGTTCACCGTCGACTGGGACCTGTCGGCCGCCGAGAAGGGCGGCCACGAGTACTTCATGCTCAAGGAGATCGACGAGCAGCCCGAGGCGCTGGCCAACACGCTGCGCGGCCACTTCGAGGCCGGCCGGATCATCCTCGACGAGCAGCGCATCTCCGACCAGGACCTGCGCGACGTCGACAAGGTCTTCGTCGTCGCCTGCGGGTCGGCGTACCACTCGGGCCTGGTCGCCAAGTACGCGATCGAGCACTGGTGCCGCCTGCCGGTGGAGGTCGAGCTGGCGTCGGAGTTCCGCTACCGCGACCCGGTGCTCGACCGCGACACGCTCGTCGTCGCCGTCTCGCAGTCCGGCGAGACCGCCGACACCCTGGAAGCCGTCCGCCACGCGCGCGAGCAGAAGGCCCGCGTCCTGGCCGTCTGCAACACCAACGGCGCCCAGATCCCCCGCGAGTCCGACGCCGTGCTGTACACGCACGCCGGCCCGGAGATCGGCGTCGCGTCGACGAAGGCGTTCCTCGCGCAGATCGCCGCCAACTACCTCGTGGGCCTCGCGCTCGCGCAGGCTCGGGGCACCAAGTACCCCGACGAGGTCGCCCGCGAGTTCGCGGAGCTCGAGGCCATGCCGGCCGCCGTGCAGAAGGTGCTGTCCACTGTGGACCAGACGCGCGACGTCGCGCGCCGCATCGCCGATTCGCGCGCCGTGCTGTTCCTCGGTCGCCACGTCGGGTTCCCGGTGGCGCTCGAAGGCGCATTGAAGCTCAAGGAACTCGCGTACATGCACGCCGAGGGCTTCGCCGCCGGCGAGCTGAAGCACGGGCCGATCGCGCTGATCGAAGAGGGCCTGCCGGTCGTCGTCGTGATGCCCTCGCCGAAGGGCCGCGCGGTGCTGCACTCGAAGCTGGTGTCCAACATCAGCGAGATCCAGGCCCGCGGCGCCCGCACGATCGTGATCGCCGAGGAGGGTGACGAGACCGTGCGCCCGTTCGCCGACGAGCTGATCGAGATCCCGGCCGTGCCGACGCTGCTGCAACCGCTGGTGTCCACCGTGCCGCTGCAGGTGCTGGCCGCCGAGATCGCCCGCTCCCGCGGGTACGACGTCGACAAGCCGCGTAACCTGGCGAAGTCCGTCACCGTCGAGTAAGCGAGGCCCGCCGTGCAGGGAATCTGGACCACGGAACGGATTCGCGAGGCGGAGGGCAAGCTGTTCGCCGTCACGCCCGAAGGCGAGCTGATGCGCCGGGCGTCGTTCGGCCTGGCCACGCACGTCGCGGAGCTGCTGGCCGAACGCACCGGCGGCGTCGCCGGCCGGCGGGTGGTCCTGCTCGTCGGCTCGGGCGACAACGGCGGCGACGCGCTGTGGGCGGGCGCCTTCCTGCGCCGGCGCGGCGTGGCCGTCACCGCCGTGTTGCTGAAGCCGGAGAAGGCACACGCCAAGGGATTGGCTGCGCTCAAACGATCCGGTGGCCGCACCGCGTCCGTCGAGGACGGTCCACAGTGGATCGCCAAGGCCGACGTGGTGGTCGACGGCATCGTCGGCATCTCCGGCACGGGAGCGCTGCGGCCCGGCGCGGCCGCCCTCGTCGACCACGTGCGGGCGCCGATCGTCGCCGTCGACCTGCCCAGCGGCGTCGACCCGGACACGGGCGCGGCCGACGGCCCGCACGTGACAGCCACGCTCACCGTCACCTTCGGCGCGCCCAAGCCCGTCCACGCGCTGGCCCCGCAGCAGTGCGGTGAGATCGTGCTCGTCGACATCGGCCTGCGGCCCGAGCTCGGCGACCCCGACCTGCTCCGCCTCGAACCGGCCGACCTCGGTGAGCTCTGGCCCGTCCCCGGCCCCGACGACGACAAGTACACGCAGGGCGTGGTCGGCATCGCCGCCGGTTCCGCGACGTACCCGGGCGCAGCCGTGCTCGCGTCGGGTTCCGCGGTCCACGCCACCGCCGGCATGGTCCGCTACGCCGGCCCCGCGGCTGACGTCGTGCGGGCGCGCTGGCCCGAGATCGTCGCGACGGGTTCGGTCACCGACGCCGGTCGCGTGCAGGCCTGGGTCGTCGGCCCGGGCATCGGCACCGGCTCCGACGGTCGCGACGTGCTGCGCCACATCCTCGGCCAGGGCGTGCCCGTCTGCGCCGACGCCGACGCCACCACGATCATCGCCCAGCACCCCGACGTCCTCGACGCGCGCGACCCCGAGACCCCGCTGGTCCTCACGCCCCACGCCGGCGAGTACGAACGCCTGATGGGCAGCCGCCCCGGCGCCGACCGCGTGAAGGCGGCCCGCACCGCCGCCTCGAAGTACGACGCCGTCGTGCTGCTCAAGGGCCACTGCACCGTCATCGCCGCACCCGACGGGCGCGTCGCCGTCAACACTCCCCGCGGCTCGTGGCTCGCGACGGCCGGTTCCGGCGACGTCCTCACCGGCCTGATCGGGTCGCTGCTGGCCGCCGGGCTCGACCCGTGGCTCGCGGCCGCCGCGGGCGCGCAGCTGCACTCGCTCGCGGGATCACTGGCGGCCGAAGGCGTGCCGACATCCGCGTCCGGCCTGGTCGACGCCATTCCGGAGGCGATCAGGGCCGTCCGCGCCGCCGCGCTCGGCTAGCCTAGCGCGTGTCTGACAAAGTCCTGGTCCAGGTGATCACGGCGTGGAGGACGACCGCGGAGCGCGATCGAACCCGGGTGGGCGACGGCGCGCGAGCCTCGGCGTGTGCGGTGCCCAACCTGATCGGCAGGTGCGGGGATCACGGCGGTGTGCCGCGGGCGCGCAGGTGCCTGCCGATCGCTCGTGAGGAGTAGGCCTTGTCGCCTCGGACGCAGTCGGCCGGGTGCGGGCCCGACCACGGTGCCAGGTCCAGATCGTCGGCCACGGACCGAACAACTCCGGCACATCCGGCCACGCGATCCCGCACTGATAGCGGCAGACGCTCCCTTCCACCATCGCCCGCGCATCCGAATACAGACGCCCCGCCTTACCGGTACGCACTGGCAGCAGGTCCTCGGTCAACGCGCACCGCTATCCGACAGTAAGTGAACCGCGACACGACAGGCAGCATCCCGGCCTTTGCACACGACGTTGGTCATACACCGCCTAGCGCGCCCGCTCGGCGACGAACACGTACTCCTTCCCCGGCCGGTCGGGCGCTTCGCGTACGTCCCGCACGCGGAAGCCGTGGGTGAGCAGGTCCTTCTCGACTTCGGCGCGCTCGCGGAACCGCAGGGTCGACTCCGAAGTGACCACCGAACCGTCGGACAGGAACCGGTAGGTGAAGTGGAAGGTGACGAGCGGCAGGTGCACCCCGGTGACCTCCAGCCGCTGCTCGACCAGCCCGGTGCCCGGCACGTCGAGGACGACCGGAGCGGCGGCCGCCCAGTCGACCCACGCGCGGCGCTCGGGACGGCGGGTCTCGAACACGAGGTGGCCGCCCGGGCGCAGCGCGGCCCGGAGGCCGTCGAGGGTGCGGGCCCAGTCGCCGTCCGTGAGGAACACCTGCGCGACGTTCCCGGTCATCACCGCGAGGTCGGCCGCGAGGTCCGGGAGGGTCGTCGCATCGCCGTGCAGCCACCGCACCCGGTCGGCGCCGGCCCTGGCCTTCGCGACCTCGAGCGACGCCTCGGCCGGGTCGGCGCCCACCACGGTGCGGCCGCTCGCGGCGAGCAGCAGCGCGAGGCTGCCGGTGCCGCAGCCGAGGTCGACCACCCGCTCGGCGCGCAGTTCATCGGCGATCCCGAGGTAGGCGGCCAGGTCGTCACGAGGACCGTCGAACGCGTCGTAGACGGCGGCCAGGCGGGGGTCGGTGAAGATCGCGTCGGGCATCCGGGAACCGTAGCCGGGTAGGGAAGCTGCAGACAGAGTTATCGAGTTACGTGTTAACTCTCGCGAGAAAATCTGGTAAGAACGCAGTGTGAGCACTGGCGCCCCTGATCAGGTGACCCCCAACCGGGTCGCGGCGGGGGTATGCCGTGCCTAAGACCCGGCCGTCGGACGCGGCGGTCGAGCAGCGGCGGCAGGACATCCTCGACCACGTCATCGAGCGCGGCGAGGTGCGCATCGACGACCTCACCGCCCGCTTCGGCGTGAGCCTCATGACGATGCACCGCGATCTCGACGACCTGGCCGAGCGCCGGCTCCTGCGCAAGCTGCGCGGCAAGGTCGAGGCCTACCCGGCGCTGACGATGGAGACGGCCAGCCGGTTCACGCTCCACTCCGCGGAGAAGGTCGCGCTCGCCGAGGCGGCCGTCAAGCACGTCGAACCCGGCCAGACGGTGTTCGTCGACGACTCCACCACGCTGTTCCCACTGGTCGAGCGGCTCGCGGAGATCCCGGGACTCACCGTCATCACCAACTCCCTGCGCGCCGCCCGGCTCCTGGGCACCGGTGTCGATGTCGTGGTCGCCGGTGGTCGCTACGACGCCGAGTACGACTCCTGCTCCGGCCCGGACGTGCTGGCGCTGCTCGACCGGACCCGCGCCGACGTCGCGTTCGTGTCCGTGAGCGCCGTCGCGGTCGGCCGGCTGTTCCACCCCGTGCGGGACTACGCCGAGCTCAAGAAGGCTGTGCTGCGCGCGGCGAACCGCAACGTGCTCGTGCTCGACCACTCGAAGTTCGGCCGCACCGCGACCTACGCGCACGGCGACGTCGGCGACTACGACCTGCTGATCACCAGCGAGGCCACCCCCACCGAGGAGATCGAGGCCGCGCTCAACGCCGGCACGGCCGTGGAGACCGTGGAACACGTCGAGGAGGGGCAGCCGTATGACAGCTGAGCTGGTGGCCGGGATCGACTCGTCGACCCAGTCGACGAAGGTCGTGGTGTGCGACGCGCGCACGGGCGAAGTCGTGCGCACCGGCCGCGCGCCGCACCCCGAGGGCACGGAGGTGGACCCCGCGGCCTGGTGGCAGGCGTTCGGCGAGGCGACCGACGGTGTGCTCGACGGCGTGCGGGCCGTCGGCATCGGCGGGCAGCAGCACGGCATGGTCACCGTCGACGAGGCCGGCGAGGTGGTTCGTCCCGCCCTGCTCTGGAACGACACGCGTTCCGCGCAAGCCGCCCAGGACCTCACCGAGGAACTGGGCGGCGCCGGTGTCTGGGCCAAATCCGTCGGCTCGGTGCCGGTCGCGAGCTTCACCGTCACCAAGCTGCGCTGGCTCGCCGAGCATGAGCCCGCCAACGCCGACCGCGTCGCGCGCGTCCTGCTGCCGCACGACTGGCTCACCTGGCGCCTGCTCGGCAAGCCGGAGACGGCCGTGACCGACCGCGGCGACGCGTCCGGCACCGGCTACTTCTCGCCGACGGAGAACGCCTACCGCCTCGACGTGCTGGCCCACGCGTTCGGTGGCCGCACGCCCGAGGTGCCGACCGTGCTCGGCCCCGCGGACGTCGCCGGCCACACCGACAAGGGTGTGGTGGTTTCCGCGGGCACGGGCGACAACATGGCCGCCGCGCTGGCCCTGGAGCTGGCGCCCGGCGACGCCGTGATCTCCATCGGCACCAGCGGCACCGTCTTCGGAGTGGCCGAGACCGGCTCCGCCGACGCGACCGGCCTCGTCGCCGGGTTCGCCGACGCTACGGGCAAGTTCCTGCCGCTCACCGCCGCGCTGAACGCGGCACGGGTACTCACCGCCGGTGCCGCGCTGCTCGGCGTCGAACTGTCCGAGTTCGACCGCCTCGCGCTCGCCGCCGAGCCGGGCGCGGGCGGGCTGACTTTGCTGCCGTACCTCGACGGCGAGCGCACCCCGAACCTGCCGGGTGCCACGGGCTCGCTCCACGGCCTGACCAGGGCGAACATGACACCCGAAAACCTCGCGCGGGCCACCGTCGAGGGCATGGTCTGCGGCCTGGCCGCCGGCCTCGACGCCGTGCGCGCACAGGGGCTGGACGTGCGTCGCGTGCTGCTGATCGGCGGCGGCGCGCAGTCCGCGGCCGTGCGGGCCGTCGCGCCGATCGTGCTCGGGGTGCCCGTGGTGATCCCCGAGGCCGGCGAGTACGTCGCGCTCGGCGCCGCGCGCCAGGCCGCGTGGGCGCTGGCCGGCACCGCCGAAGCGCCCGCGTGGGTGAGCGAAGGACCTGGCAACCGGCTCGTGCTGGACGAGCCGGCCGGGGCGCAGCGCGCCGCGGGCAAGGAGATCCAGCGCCGCCACCTCGAGGTACGCGAAGCAGCGCATCACGTTCCCGCGAAATTCGGAGAGGACTGACCCATGGCCACCATCACCTACGACAAGGCGACCCGGCGCTACCCCGGCACCGAGCGGCCCGCCGTCGACGCGCTCGACCTGGAGATCGCCGACGGCGAATTCCTCGTGCTGGTCGGCCCGTCGGGCTCCGGCAAGTCGACCGCGCTGCGCATGCTCGCGGGCCTCGAGGACGTCGACGAGGGCTCGATCTGGATCGGCGACCGCGACGTGACGCAGCTGCCGCCGCGTTCGCGCGACATCGCGATGGTGTTCCAGAACTACGCGCTGTACCCGCACATGACCGTCGCGCAGAACATGGGCTTCGCGCTGAAGATCGCGGGCCGTCCGGCGTCGGAGATCAAGCAGAAGGTGCTCGAAGCCGCGAAGCTGCTGGACATCGAGCAGTACCTCGACCGCAAGCCGAAGGCGCTGTCCGGTGGTCAGCGCCAGCGCGTCGCCATGGGCCGCGCGATCGTGCGCGAGCCGCAGGTGTTCCTCATGGACGAGCCGCTGTCCAACCTGGACGCGAAGCTGCGCGTGTCCACGCGTACGCAGATCGCCGCGCTGCAGCGCCGCCTCGGCGTCACCACCGTGTACGTCACGCACGACCAGGTCGAGGCCATGACGATGGGCGACCGCGTGGCCGTGCTCTCCGACGGCCTGCTGCAGCAGTGCGACACCCCGCGCGCCCTGTACGACCACCCGGCCAACGTGTTCGTGGCCGGCTTCATCGGCTCGCCCGCCATGAACCTCGTCTCGGCGAAGCTCACCGCCGACGGCGCCGAAGTCGGCGGCGCGAGCGTCCCGCTCACGTCGGCGATCCGTTCGGCCGCCGACGGGGACACCGTGACGCTGGGCTTCCGGCCCGAGTCGCTGGAGGTCACCACCGACACCGCCGGAACCCTCCCCATCAAGGTCGACCTCGTGGAGGAGCTGGGCTCCGACGCGTTCGTCTACGGCAAGCTCGCGGGCGCCGTCGACGTCGCGGCCGAGGGCTCCTCGAAGAACGTGGTCGTGCGCGTCGACCCGCGCGCGACCCCGGCCATGGGCGACACGCTGCACCTGCGGATCCGGCCCGACGAGCTGCACGTGTTCTCCGGCACCACCGGGCTGCGCCTGCCCTGACGGGTTCGCATGGGAAACTGGCAGCCGTTATGACTGCCAGTTTCCCGCGAGCCGAGGTCGTGATCGACCTCGGCGCCGTGCGCCACAACGTCGCCCTCCTGGCCGCGCGCGCGTCCGGCTCGGCCGTGATGGCCGTGGTCAAGGCCGACGCGTACGGCCATGGTGCGGTGCCCGTCGCGCGCGCCGCGGTGGAAGCGGGCGCCACCTGGCTGGGCACGTGCTCGCTGGGTGAAGCGCTGGATCTGCGGCGCGCGGGGCTGTCCGTGCGGCTGTTCAGCTGGCTCGACGTGCCGGAGGTCGACTTCGGCCCCGGTATCGAGGCCGACGTCGACCTGGGCGCGAGCTCCGTCGACGAACTCGAGCGCATCGCGGCCGCGGCCCGGCAGCTCGGGAAACGCGCCCGCGTGCACCTGAAGATCGACACGGGCCTGTCGCGCAACGGCTGCCAGCCCGCCGACTGGCCCGAGCTGGTCGCGGCCGCGGCGGCAACCCCCGACGTCGAGGTGGTCGCCGTGTGGTCGCACCTCGCCTGCGCCGACGAGCCGGGGCACCCGTCGATCGACATCCAGGCCAAGCGCTTCGCCGACGCCTACGACGTCGCGCGCGCGGCGGGCCTGAACCCGCTGCGGCACCTGGCGAACTCCGCGGCGTTGCTCACGCGGCCCGATCTGCACTTCGACCTCGTGCGGCCCGGCATCGCGATGTACGGGCTGAATCCCGTGCCGCAGGCGGAAGACCTCCGCCCGGCCATGACGTTCCGCGCGGCCGTGGCGCTCACGAAGCGGCTGCCCGCCGGGGAATCCGTCTCGTATGGACACACGTGGACCACCCACCGCGACACCACGGTCGCGCTCGTGCCCGCCGGGTACGCCGACGGAGTGCCGCGTTCGCTGTCGGGGCGCATGGAGGTGTGGCTCGGCGGGCGCCGGCGCGAGGTGGCGGGTCGCGTGTGCATGGACCAGATCGTGGTCGACTGCGGCGACGACGCCCCGGCCGTCGGCGACGAGGTCGTGCTCTTCGGCGCCGGTGCCTCGGGTGAGCCGACGGCGCGCGAGTGGGCCGACACGCTGGGCACGATCGACTACGAGATCGTCACCTCGATGTACCGGCCGCGCGTGCGGCGCCGCTACGTGGGGGAGCGGCGGTGAGGCCGTCGAGCCGGTTGTGGGCGATCGCCGGCGGGCTCGGCGCGGTCGCCACCGGCACGGCCGCCGCGGCCATCGTCGCGGCGCAGCACCGCAGGCAGAGTGAGGACCAGTTCGTGGACGAGCCGCTGGGCGAGCTGAAGCCCGACCGCGCGTTCACGGTCGCGGCCGAGGACGGCACCCCGCTTTCCGTCGAGGAGATCGACCCCGAGGACGGCGGCGAACCGGAGCTGACGCTCATCGGCGTGCACGGGTTCGCGTTGTCCCGCAAGTCGTGGCACTTCCAGCGCCGCGCGATCGCGGCGCTGAAGGTGCCGCGTGTGCGGCAGGTCTACTACGACCACCGCAGCCACGGCCTCTCCGGCGCCGCGACGGCGGAGAACAGCACCATCGAGCAGCTCGCGCACGACCTCGACAGCGTGCTGCGGGCCGCCGTGCCCGACGGCCCGATCGTCCTCATGGGACATTCCATGGGCGGCATGGTGGTCATGGAGCTCGCTTCGCAGCGGCCCGAGCTATTCGAGGACCGCGTGTGTGGCGTGGTGTTCATGGCGACGGCCGCGGGTGAGGTCGGGGCGCGCGGGCTGCCCCGTTCGCTGCTGTCGAAGTACAACCCGCTGACCAAGGGTGTCGGCAACCTGGCGGGCTGGCAGCCGGGGCTCGTGGAGTTCGTGCGGGCCGCCGGCGGACAGCTGGAGCGCCAGGCCGTGCGCCGCCTGGCGTTCGGCAGCCGCGACGTGTCGCCGCGGCTGGTGGACTTCATGCTCGAGATGCTCGCCGTGACGCCCGTGCGGGGCCTGGTGAACTTCGTCGACACGCTCGGCAGCCACAACCGCTACGCCGCACTGGCCGGCCTCAAGCACGCCGAGGTCCTCGTGATCGGCGGCGACTCCGACCGCTTCACGCCGTTCGCGCACGCCGAACGCATCGCGGCCGAGCTCCCCGAGGCCGAACTGGTGCGCGTGCGCGAGGCGGGGCACATGGTGCAGCTCGAACAGGCCGACCTCGTGACGGGCCATCTCATCGATCTCCTGCAGCGCTGCTCGGGCGGCGCCGCACCGAACCGGCGGAACTGGTGGTGGACACGGTGACGTTCCTTCTCGCGACCCCTGAGGACACGATGGCCTTCGGCCGGTCCCTCGGCGCGTCCCTGCGCGCGGGCGACCTGGTGCTGCTGGCCGGTCCGCTGGGCGCCGGCAAGACGACGCTCACGCGCGGCATCGCCGACGGTCTCGGCGTCGGCGGCCGCGTCAGCTCCCCGACGTTCGTGCTGGCCCGCGTCCACGCCGCCGGCGCCGCGGGGGTGCCGCTGGTCCACGTCGACGCCTACCGCCTGGGCGGCGACCTCGCCCAGCTCGACGACCTCGACCTCGACACCGACCTCGAACGCTCCGCCCTCGTCGTCGAGTGGGGCGAGGGCTCGGCCGAACGCCTGTCGGAGGACTACCTCGTGGTGCGCATGGAACGCCGCGACGACGACGTGCGTGAGGTGACGCTGGAACCGCACGGCTCGTGGGCGTCGCGGATGCCGTTGCCGACGGTTTAGGTGGCTGGCCGTTGGGTTGGCGGCAGTCGGCTGGTGGGTGTTGGGTGTGTCGTAGCGCTCGGGGCGGGGTGCAAGCGCTCCGGGCGCGTTCGGCGTTTGCTGGTGAAGGCCTTGCGGTAGGCCCATTCGGGGTGCAGCGTCCTGATGAGCCATTCGACGTCGGCGTTTTGCCAGGGGCAGTGGGGTTCGACGAGCTTCTGACGGATGCCGTGCTTGGCGCTGACGTCGCGGAGCGACCAGCGGTGGGCCGGGTCCAGCGCCGTCAGGCGTGGTCTCTCGCGCTGGGGCAGCACCCGCGACACCGCCGGTGGCGGCCACCCAGCTCGCAGCCCAGCCAGGCCCGCCACGTTCCCGCTGTCGTAGCGCAACGATCCGCTGCTCAGGTGTGACACGAGAGCCTCCGAGCTGTAGTGGGTCGTGGACAAGCCACACCCCGACCGGAGGCTTCCCCTGTCAACCAGACCCTCGCAACCAACGTCCTGGCCACCTCGGTCCAGGTCACTGCCTGGCTAAGGCTTGACGATCCCGCGCGCCAGCCCTAGCGCGACGAGGTCCTGCGGCCGCAGGCGCAGCTCGTCGGCGGTGGCCGGCACCTGCGCCAGCGGCCGCTTGAGGATCGCCGCTGCGGCTTCCGGGGACGTGACGGAGAAGTAGGCGTCCGGGGCGATCCACGTGTTGTCCGGCGCTGCGAAGGCCAGCGCACCGCCCGAGCCGCCCTCGCCGATGACGAGTGTGGTGACCGGGGCCGACGCCGCGGCGATGGCTTCGAAGAGGTCCGCGATGGCGGGGCCCGCGCCGCCTTCTTCGGCGTCCGCGTCGTTGGCCGCACCGGGGGTGTCGACGAGCGTCAGCACGGGGATCCCCAGCCGCGAGGCCAGCCGCACCAGGCGCGCGGCTGTGCGGAAGCCCGCCGGGCGCGTCGCGGTGCCGCACTGCGCGGCGTACGCGACCGCGCGCCCGTCGCGCCAGCCGAAGCCGCACAGGACACCATCGTCGACGCTGCCGGCGCGGTCGCCGCGGATGGGTTCGCGCCAGTCGAAGTAGGTGTCGAGGTATTCGGCCGCGCGCGCCCGGCGCGTGGACCGAGCCAGCTGCACGGCTTCCCAGCCCGTCTCCGGCAGCGCGACCGCCCGCTGAGCCGCGGGTGGCGGCGCCGGGTCCGAAGAGCGCGCTGTCACCAGCCGCACCCACCGCTCCAGGACCGCGCCCAGGTCGGCCGGCGAAACGAGCTGGTCGACCTGGCCCCACTCGTAGTGCGCCTCGGCCGTATAGGCCTCCGACGGCGACGTCGCCGGCCGCACCCGAGAGCCCGCGAAGCCCACTTGCGCCAGCGGCAATCCGAGTACCACGTCGGCGCTCGCGCCCAGCGTCGCCCAGCCGCCACCCGTCGTCGGGTCGCGCAGCACGGAGATCTGCGCGACGCCGTCCGCGCGCGCCGCCGCCGACGCGCGCGCGATCCGCTGCAGCTGCGACAACGCCCGCATCCCGTGTTGCATGCGCGAGCCGCCCGTCGCGATCAGCGACACCACCGGGAGCCGCCGCGACTGCGCCCGCGCGAACGCCGCCTCGACGCGGTCGCCGGTCCGCCGCCCGATCGATCCGCCGAGGAACCCGAATTCCCACACGATCAGCACCACCGGCGTCGCCCCGACCAGCGCTTCGCCGACGACGACGGACTCGTGCTCACCCGTGCGCTCCGAAGCCACCGCGTGGGCCTCGACGTAGCCCGGCCAGCCGATCGGGTCGTCCACACCGTCCACAACAGACAGTTCCGTGAAGCTGGTGGCGAGCTGCGCGATCACCTCGCGCGCCGACGCCCTCACCCCAGCGCCCGTTTCATGATCTTGCCCATGTCGTTGCGCGGCAAGGCATCCAGGTACCGCACGACGCGCGGCCGCTTGTGCGGCGCCAGCAGTTTCGCCACGTGGTCCGCGAGCTCGCCGGCCGAGGGCCGGTCACCACCCGAGGGCACCACCCACGCCACGATCCGCTCACCGAGGTCGGCGTCGGGCTCACCCGTCACGGCCGCCTCCGCGACGCCCGGGTGCTCCAGCAGCGCGTTCTCGATCTCGCCCGCGCCGATCTTGTACCCGCCGCTCTTGATCAGGTCCGTCGCTTTCCGGCCGACGATCTTCACGTACCCATCGGCGTCGCGTGTCGCCATGTCGCCGGTGCGGAACCAGCCGTCGACGACCGCGGCCGCCGTCGCGTCGGGCCGGTTGAGGTACTCGGTGAACAGGTTGGTCCCGCGAACGTGGATCTCGCCGACCGTCTCGGTTTCGGTGATTTCCTCTCCCGCGTCGCCGATCAGCCGCAGCTCGACACCCGCGAGCGGCACCCCGACCGTGCCCGGCTTGCGTTCGCCGTCGGCGCGGACGCTGGTGTTCATCAGCGTCTCGGTCATCCCGTAGCGCTCCACGACCTCCTGCCCGGTCGCCGCCGTGATGCGCTGGTGGTCGCGCACCGGCAGCGCCGCCGACCCCGACACGAGCAGCCGGGCGCCGCGCAACGCGTCGGCCAGCGCGGAGTCGGTCGCCACCGTCTCCGCGATGCGGTGGTACATCGTCGGGACGCCGAACATCATCGTCGCGCCGGTGCGCAGCTCCCGGGCCACGCCCTCGGTCGAGAACCGGCCGAGGTGGCGCACCGAGCCGCCGCGGCGCAGCGGGCCGAGGATGCCCAGGATCAGGCCGTGCACGTGGAACAGCGGCAGGCCGTGCACCAGCACATCGGCGGCCGACCACTGCCACGCGTCCTCCAGCGCGTCGAGCGTCGAGGCGACGGCGCGACGGGGGAGCACCACGCCCTTGGGCGGGCCGGTGGTCCCGGAGGTGTAGACGATGAACGCGGGCGCCTCGGCGTCCGGTTCCGCCGAGGGCACCGGGCCGGTTCCCGTCAGCGGGATGTCCCGGCGCTCGAGCCCGGACAACCCGGCCGGCAGCTCGGCGCCGGGCTCGGCCAGCACCAGCTCGGGGGTGCTGTCGGCGAGGATGTGAGCGAGCTCGCGTTCACCGATCTTCGGGTTCAGGGGCACCACCGGCACGCCGGCGAGCAGCGCGGCGACCACGGCGACGCTCGTGTGCAGCGTCGGCGTCGCCCACACCGCGATCCGGCCGGCGGGCAGCCCGGCCGCGAGCGAGCCGGCGACCGCGCCCAGCTCGGCGTGGGTGAGGACCTGATCGCCGAAGCGCAAGGCCTCTTTCGGGGAACCGGCGGTGATCGCGGGGAACAGCGGATCGGGCACGGCGAGGACCTCCAGCACGGCATCGGCGGGTGTCAGATCCGCACCGTACCGCGCGGTGACGCTCACCACCTGCGACGCGATTCACACGGCTGGAGGGTTGCCCCGATCGGCCCGCCAGCCTCGTGCTCCGGGACTGGACGTAAGCTGGGATACCGTGCTGGTACTGGCGATCGACACCTCGACCCCGGCGGTGACCGCGGGCATCGTCGCCGTGGACGAGGCGGAACTGACCACCCGGGCCGACCGCGTGACGGTGGACCCGCGAGCCCACGGCGAGCTCATTACCCCGCACGCGACGGCCGCGGCCGAAGCTGCCGGGGTGACCCTGCGCGACCTCGACGCGATCGTCTGCGGCGTCGGCCCCGGCCCGTTCACGGGCCTGCGCGCCGGCATGGCCACGGCGGCCGCGTACGGCCACGCGCTCGGCATCCCCGTCCACCCCGTGGGCAGCCTCGACGCGATCGCCGCCGAGGTGGTGCGCACCGACAAGCCGTTCCTCGTGCTCACCGACGCGCGTCGCCGCGAGGTGTACTGGGCCGAGTACGACGCCGCGGGCGTCCGCGTGAGCGGTCCCCACGTGCAGAAGCCCGCGGAAGTCGAGACCAGCGCGCGCGTCGCCGCCGGAGACGGTGCCCTGCTGTACGCCGACACGATCGGCGTCGTGCCCATCGAGCCGCGGTTCCCCTCGCCCGCCGGCCTGGTCGCCCTCGCGCGGGAGGCCCTGCTGGCGCGCGCCGAACCCGCGCGGCTGACCCCGCTGTACCTGCGCCGCCCCGACGCCGTCGAGCCCACGGCTCGGAAACGGGTGACCGCACCGTGAAGCTCGACCGCCTGCGTCGCAGCGACGTCCGGCGCTGCGCGGAGATCGAGCAGGTCCTCTTCCCGGGCGACGATCCGTGGAGCGCCGCGGCGTTCCACTCCGAACTCGACCAGGGCCACCTGTACGTCGCCGCCCGCTCCGATGAAGGCACCGAGCTGCTCGGGTACGCCGGCCTCGCGGTGGTGGGCCGCCGCGGGGACTACGAGACGAGCGTGCACACGATCGGCGTGGTGCCCGAGGCGCAGGGCCAGGGCATCGGCAAGGCCCTGCTGCGCGCGCTGCTGGAACGCGCCGACGAACTGTCGGCACCGGTGTTCCTCGAGGTGCGCACCGACAACGACACGGCCGTCGGGCTGTATGAACGGCACGGTTTCGAGAAACTCGGCATCCGGAAGCGCTACTACCAGCCCTCCGGCGCCGACGCCTTCACCATGGTCCGCCCCGCGCGGACCCCGGCACGAGATGAGGTGGCCGGCTGATGTCGCGCGTCATCATGGGAATCGAGAGCTCCTGCGACGAGACCGGCGTCGGCCTGGTCCGCCTGCACGACGACGGCAAGGTGGAGCTGCTCGCCGACGAGGTGGCCTCGAGCGTCGAACAGCACGCCCGCTTCGGCGGCGTGGTGCCCGAGGTCGCCAGCCGGGCGCACCTCGAGGCGATGGTGCCCACGGCCGAGCGCGCGTTCGCGACGGCGGGGCTGAAACTGTCCGATGTGGACGCCATCGCGGTGACCGCGGGCCCCGGCCTGGCGGGCGCGCTGCTGGTGGGCGTTTCGGCGGCGAAAGCCTACGCGTCGGCGCTCGACGTGCCGCTGTACGGCGTGAACCACCTGGCCGGGCACATCGCCGTGGACACGCTGCAGCACGGGCCGCTGCCCTCGCCGGTGCTGGCGCTGCTCGTGTCCGGCGGGCACACGCAGCTGCTGCGCGTGGACGACATCGCGTCGAAGATCGCCGAGATCGGGTCCACTGTGGACGACGCCGCCGGCGAGGCCTACGACAAGGTCGCGCGCGTGCTCGACCTGCCCTACCCGGGCGGGCCGCCCATCGACAAGGCGGCGAAGCTCGGCAACGGATCGGCCATCGCGTTCCCGCGCGGCATGACCGGCCCGCGCGACGCGAAGTTCGACTTCTCGTTCTCGGGCTTGAAGACGGCTGTGGCCCGCTGGGTGGAGAACGTCGAGCGCTCCGGGAGTCAGGTGCCGGTGAACGACGTCGCAGCGTCGTTCCAGGAGGCCGTCGCCGACGTGCTGACGGCCAAGGCCGTGAAAGCGGCGCGGGAACAAGGGATCGGCACGATCGTGATCTCCGGTGGCGTCGCAGCGAACTCGCGGCTCTCGGAGCTCGCGGCCGAACGCTGCGCGGCGGCCGGCATCGAGCTGCGCGTGCCGCGCCCGCGGCTGTGCACGGACAACGGCGCGATGATCGCGGCGCTGGGCGCCCACGTCGTCGCGGCCGGGCGGCCGACGGCGCCGTGGGAGTTCTCCGCGAACCCGGGACTGTCGGTCGAGGTCGTGTCGCTCTAGTTCGCGGCCAGTCCAGCGCCTGCCGCGTGGTGAGCAGGTCCTCGACAGCCGCGACGGCTCGGTCGGCCGCGTGGCCGGGCGTCGCAACACCGAGACCACCGCGGGCGGCAAGGTGGCCCTCGACAGCTGACGGCAACGGCCCCTCCCGGAAACCTCCGGGAGGGGCCGTTGCCGTCAGCTCAGATCGCCGGCAGCAGCAGCACGTCGTCGAGGTTGACGTACTCGATGCGGTGCCCGAACTGGATTTCGACGTACTTCGTCTTGCCCCGCACGACCACGTGCTGGGACACGTCGAACGTCGTCGCCGAGTAGTACTCCGAGCCGACGATGCCGCCGACGGTGTACTTCTGGCCCGCGGAGAACGTGTAGGGCATCGGGGCCAGCGCCTGCGGGGTGATCCCCGCCGGGTACGCCGACGCCTCCGGGAACGCCCGTCCGTACACGGGAATCGTCGCCTTGCCCGGGCGAGGTGTCACCACGAGCCCGCTCGCCGGGATCACCGCCGAACTCGGCAGCCAGCCCTTCTGCCCGAGGTACCAGATCGCCGTCCAGCCGCCCTGACGTCCAGCCACCGCGTACTTCTGGCCGGTGGCCACGCGGCTGCCCACATCGGACACGTCCACAGTGGACGGTGATGACCCGTGCAGCCCTGCATCGGCCAGCAACGGCGACGACGCGTCCGGCGCCGTGTGCAGCCACACCGCTTCCGAACCCCGCACCGGGCAGGGGTCACCGGACCCGATCTTGTCGCAGCCGGTGATCACGGGTTTGTTGGTGGTGAACGACGGCGCGATCGTCACCATCGGCGAACCGGGCCGGCCCGTCGGCTTGATCGGCGCACCCAGCAGGTCGAAGTAGTGCGACCAGTCCCAGTACGGCCCAGGGTCCCAGTGCATGCCGGCGATCGTCGCGGGCGTGGTGCCCGGCACGTTGTCGTGGCCGATGATGTGCGCGCGGTCGAGCGGGACGCCGTAACGCTTCGCCAGGTAGCCGACGAGCTTCGCCGACGACCGGTACATCGCCTCCGTGTACCAGGTGCCCTGCGCGGCGAAGCCCTCGTGCTCGATGCCGATCGACTTCGCGTTGACGTACCAGTTGCCCGCGTGCCACCCGACGTCCTTCGTCGCCACGTGCTGCGCGATCAGCCCGTCCTGCGAGCGCACGGTGTAGTGCCACGCGAGGTACGTCGGGTCCTGCGCCAGCGTGAGCGCGTCGGCCCAGTAGCCCTCGGTGTCGTGGATGACGATGGTGTCGATCTTCTGGCTCTGCGGCCGGTTCGCGATGTCGTAGTTGCCGTAGTCGCCGCCCGGTAGCTCCTGGTAGGGCGCGGGCACGGACTCGCAAGCAACCGACTCCGGGCACTCCGTGGCGGGCGGCGCGTCGGCGCGCAGCCCGAGCCGGGCGGCCTGCGAGCGGTCGGGTGTCAGGCCCGGCGTCGCGGCGAGGGTGACCGTCTGGCCGTCGTCGGTCGTGCGCTTCTCGCCCGTCGCGATGGTGTCGAAGACCTCGTCGGCGAACGTCCGCGCCGCCGTCACGTCCTCCGAATGGCTGTACGCGGCAACGGCGCCGTACCAGTCCTGCGCGTCGGTGCTGCGAACGCCGAGGCGGCGCTGGTACTCGGCCAGCAGCGCCGCGCCGCCGCGGATGTTCTGCGCCGGGTCGCGACGCAGCGTGGCGGCGTCGGTGTGCAGCAGCGCGGCCGCCTCGTCGACGGTCTGCAGGCTCGGCGGCGCGGCGGCGGGCCCGTCGGCCTTCGGGTGCAACGCGGGCCGGGCGGTGTCCCCGCGCGGGTCTTCGCCGCCCTGGTCGTACTCGCTGGTCACGACGCCGGCCGCGCGCAGATCTGTGAGGTGCATCGGCCCGTACCCGGCGGCCGTGCTGGGCGTGCCGGCGTTGTAGTCCCAGCGGGACTCCAGGTACGAGACGCCGAGGAGCACGTCGAGCGGCACGCCGAATTCGTGCGCCGCGTGCGCGAAGTCCTGCTGGCGTTGCTGGTTCGGCGGTTGTGCCTGCGCGGGCAGCGGCGTCGCCAACGCGACCGCCAGCAACCCCGCGCCACCCGCGACGGCGAGCCGTCGTGCAAGCGTGTGGGACATGGTGGGGACCCCCAGGTGATAGGTGCTGTTCGGGCGAAACCTAACCAGAACCGGGGGCAAGTGGTAATCCGTCGTTACGGCGGTTCCGCTCAGCGGTGCACTCAGTCCGCCGGGTGGCTGACGACGAGCACGAGAGAGCCGTCGTAAGCCTGCTGCTGCCGGAGGTGGCCGTGGCCGGCGTCCCAGGTGCCGTCGGCAAGATCCCGCTCGAGCGCGGATTCGAACCGGCCGTGAGCACTTTTGTCGACAAAGCTCCACGCGGAGCAGGCCTGCCGCGCGGCCGGGTCCAGCAGCAGCTCGGGGCGCCCGAAGTACGCCTCGTTGAACCCGTCGGCGCAGTCCTTCGGGATGGGCACGGGAATGGTCTCGGCCTCGCCGCCCAGGCCTTCGGCGAGCTCCGTGATCGACGGGTAGCGCCGTGCTTCGGTGTCGAGCACCTCCGGCGCGTACTCGTAGAGCCAGAAGCCGCGCACGAGGTCGGGGTCGCAGGTCAGGATCGCGACCGGTCCCGTCGTGACCCGTCGCAGCTCGCTCAGCCCCCTGGCGAGGTCGGGCCACTGGTGCACGGTGAAGGTCGCCATCGCCGCGTCGAAGCTGTCGTCGTCGAACGGCAGGTCCTCGGCTGTCGCGTCCACCGCCGGCCGCCCGGCGGGCCGCAGTGCTCGCATCGACGCCGACGGTTCGACCGCCGTCACGGCCCGGTCCGCGGGCTCGTACGACCCCGCCCCGGCCCCGACGTTCACCACGGTCTCCGCGTCGCCGAGCACGTCGGCGATCGCCCGCGCGATCCGCGGATCGGGGTTGCGGAACCCCCGGTAGACCTTGCCGATCTCGCCGTAGCCCGCGTCGCCCGCGCTGTCGTCGGCCATCTTGGTGATCACGCGCCGAGCGTAACCGGGATCGCGGTGCGCTCAGGCGATTCCGGCTCTCTCCGCCGGTTCGGTGTGGATCACGGCGGCCGCGAGCCGCGGCGTGGTTTCGCGCAGACGGTCTTCGACCTCGTGCGCGAGCCGGTGGGCCGCCTCGACGGTGAGGGTGTCGTCGACCCGGATGGCGAGGTCCGCGTGGAGGCGGTGGCCGATCCAGCGCATCCGCAGGTCCGCGACATCGCGCACGCCCGGGACGGCGCGGGCGGCCCGCTCGGCGCGTTCCACAGTGGACGGATCGACACCGTCCATGAGCCGGCGGAACACCTCCTTCGCGGCGTCGCGCAGGACCAGGAGGATCGCCGCGGTGATGACGAGGCCGATGATCGGGTCGGCGGCCGGGAGACCGAGCGCCACACCCGCCGCGCCCAGCACGACGGCCAGCGAGGTGAACCCGTCGGTGCGGGCGTGCAGCCCGTCGGCGACGAGGGCGGCGGACCCGATCTGCCGGCCGACCGTGATGCGGTAGCGCGCGACGAGCTCGTTGCCGGCGAACCCGGCCACGCCGGCGACCGCCACGACCCACAGGTGCGTCACCGGCTGTGGGTCGACCAGCCGCCGGATCGCCTCGTACGCCGACAGTGCGGCGGACCCGGCGATGATCAGCACGACCACCACGCCCGCGAGGTCCTCGGCGCGGCCGAGCCCGTAGGTGTACCGGCGCGTCGCCGCCTTGCGGCCCAGCAGGAACGCGAGCCCGAGCGGCAACGCGGTCAGTGCATCGGCGAAGTTGTGGATCGTGTCGCCCAGCAGGGCCACGGATCCGGTGACCAGCAGGAGTGCCACCTGCACGAGCGCGGTCGCGAAGAGCGCGGCGAACGACCAGACCAGCGCCCGGATCCCGCGCCGGCTGGTCTCCAGCGCGTCGTCGACGCGGTCGGTGCTGTCGTGGCTGTGCGGGGCGAGGGCGTGGCGCACGCGGGCGAAGCCGTGGTGGTGCCCGTGACCGGTGGTCATGGCGGGGAGCCTACCAGCGTACCTGCGTATGCATGAAGGTATGTAGGTATGCACGCAGCCGAGTAGGGTGCGCGTCATGCACAGCGCGCTGCCGGACTTCGACATGCCCAACGACGAGCAGGTGCACCTCGCCGCCGAGTCCTTCCGCCTGCTCGCCGACCCGACGCGCATCAAGGTCCTGTGGGCCCTCCTGCAGGGCGAGTCGTCCGTCGCGTGCCTGGCCGAACTCGCCGGCGTCACCCCGACGTCCGTCTCGCAGCACCTGGCCAAACTGCGCCTCGCCGGCCTCGTCAAGGGCCGCCGCGAGGGCACGTTCGTCTTCTACTCCGCCGCCGACGACCACGTCCGCCGCCTCCTTGCCCAGGCGCTGCACCACGCCGACCACGTCGACCGCGACCTCCCCTTCGGCTCCGACGGGCACCCCGAACCCCACCGCCCGCGCGCCGAGAACTGACGCGGCCACCGGCGGCGGCAAAGGCGTCCGCAATCGACTGGACCTCTTCCGGGCTGTCGGCGTTGCTGGCGACATTGTGCGGGATGACCACGCCGGAGGCCGTGGCGCGGTCGGTGCCTGCCCGGCAAAGGCCCTCAATGGGCACGGCGCCACCGGGTCGCGGCCGCGTGCGCGCGGGCTGGTCTGCGACGGCGACCGGACTCACAGCCAGCGCGCCTCGAACTGCCGCCTCATCGGAGACCGGGCGGGCATACTGGAGGTGACCAGGTTGAGGTGCTGTGGAGAGTTCGCGGAACCACCACGGAACAAAACCCCCGGTCAGGCCTGGTGGAGCGAAGTTTTCCCGAGTAGGGGAGACCCTCCTTGCAAAGCTGGCACTCCCATGGCTAGAGTGCTAATCGAACGGCCCGAACACGCCCGGCACCCGCGACGGCGGGGGTGGTAGGAGCCGTAGTCATCCTGCCGACGCTTTCGACGACCGTGGAGGTCAACCCGGTGAGCGTGAACATCAAGCCGCTCGAGGACAAGATCGTTGTCCAGACGAGCGAGGCCGAGGAGACGACCGCTTCCGGCCTCGTCATCCCCGACACCGCGAAGGAAAAGCCCCAGGAGGGCAAGGTCCTGGCCGTGGGCCCGGGCCGGATCGACGACAAGGGCAACCGCGTGCCGCTCGACGTGGCCGTGGGCGATGTCGTCATCTACTCCAAGTACGGCGGCACCGAGGTCAAGTACAACGGTGAGGACTACCTGATCCTCTCCGCCCGCGACGTGCTGGCCGTCATCAACTGACGACCGCTCGCAGCGCATGACGCCCCGGGCCCCGCTCAAGCCGGGGACGGGGCGTCTTTGCGTCTCCGCCACACCCTCCGAAAGGTAATCGGAACCAAGTCATGCCCAAGCAGATCAACTTCGACGAGGACGCTCGTCGCGCGCTGGAGCGCGGGGTGAACAAGCTCGCCGACGCGGTCAAGGTCACCCTCGGCCCGCGCGGTCGCCACGTCGTTCTGGACAAGAAGTTCGGCGGCCCGACCATCACCCTCGACGGCGTGACCGTCGCGCGCGAGGTCGAGCTCGACGACCCGTTCGAGAACCTCGGCGCGCAGCTGGCCAAGAACGTCGCCACCAAGACCAACGACGTCGCCGGTGACGGCACCACCACCGCCACGGTGCTGGCGCAGTCGCTGGTGAAGCACGGCCTCCGCAACGTCGCCGCCGGTGCCAACCCGACCTCGGTCGGCAAGGGCATCGAGGCTGCGGCCGAGAAGGTCGTCGAGGTCCTCAAGTCCAAGGCGACCCCGGTCAAGGGCCGCGACAACATCGCGCAGGTCGGCACCGTCACCTCTCGCGACGCCACGATCGGCCAGCTGCTCGGCGAGGCAGTCGAGCGCGTGGGCGAGGACGGCGTGATCACCATCGAGGAGTCGTCGACCCTGGCGACCGAGCTCGTGGTGACCGAGGGCGTGCAGTTCGACAAGGGCTTCCTGTCGGCGCACTTCGCCACCAACCCCGAGGACCAGAAGGCGATCCTCGAGGACGCGTACGTCCTGCTGCACCGCGAGAAGATCTCGGCTCTGGCCGACCTGCTCCCGCTGCTGGAGAAGGTCGTCGAGGCCAAGAAGCCGCTGCTGATCATCGCCGAGGATGTCGACGGCGAAGCGCTGTCCACCCTCGTGGTGAACTCGCTGCGCAAGACGATCACCGCCGTCGCGGTCAAGGCGCCGTTCTTCGGCGACCGCCGCAAGGCGTTCCTGGACGACCTCGCGTTCGTCACCGGCGGCGAGGTCATCTCCGCCGAGATCGGCCGCAAGCTGTCCGAGATCGACCTGAGCTCGCTGGGTCGCGCGCGCCGCATCGTCGTCACCAAGGACGACACCACGATCGTCGACGGCGCCGGCTCCAAGGACGCCATCGACGGCCGCATCGCGCAGATCCGCAAGGAGATCGAGACCACCGACTCCGACTGGGACCGCGAGAAGCTGCAGGAGCGCCTCGCGAAGCTCGGCGGCGGCGTGGCCGTGATCAAGGTCGGCGCGGCCACCGAGACCGAGCTGAACGAGCGCAAGCACCGCATCGAAGACGCCGTGGCGTCGACGAAGGCGGCCGTCGAGGAGGGCATCCTCCCCGGCGGCGGCTCAGCGCTGGTCCACGCGGTCAAGGAGCTCGAGGGTGACCTCGGCCTGACCGGCGACGAGGCCACCGGCGTCCGGATCGTCCGCGACGCGCTCACCGCCCCGCTGTTCTGGATCGCCAGCAACGCGGGCCACGAGGGCGCGGTCATCGTGAACAAGGTCCAGGAGCAGGGCTGGGGTCAGGGCTTCAACGCCGCCACCGGCGAGCTCACGGACCTCATCGCCGCGGGCATCGTCGACCCGGTCAAGGTGACCCGCTCGGCGGTCGCCAACGCCGCCTCCATCGCCCGGCTCGTGCTCACCACGGAGAGCTCCGTGGTCGAGAAGCCGGTCGAGGAGGAGCCCGAGACCGGCCACGGTCACGGGCACGCGCACTGAGTTTCTTCCAGTACGGAAGCGGGGCGGTACTCCTTCGGGAGTGCCGCCCCGCTTCTCGTTCGTGCCGTGGTTGTTGCGTGGCCGGGTCGGCTTTCGTTCGGTAGTGCCGCCCCGTTTCTCGTTGGTCCGATGGGTTTGTTGCGTGGTCGGTCGGCTTTCGTTGCCGAGTGTGCTGCTCGGCCGATCCGCTTGTGGCTGTCAGACCGAGCGCCAGTCGCAGGCCGATCGCCCGCCTGCCAAGTTGCCCACAACTTCGGAACGCTGTGGACAACCCCTCTCGCCAGCCGATTTTGTCGATGCCGGCGAGTAGAACGGGAGGGGGCGGCCCCTCCATGAGGCGGGGAGTTTCTGTCTCGCGGGGAACTGCCCGAGAGCACTGGGTCAGGCCGTGAATCCGCCGTCCACCGTGATCGCACTACCTGTCAGGTACCGGCCGTCCGGGCCCGCCACGTGGGCCACCGTCGCGGCTACGTCGGCGGCTTCCGCGTAGTGGCCCAGGGCGATGTGCGGCAGCTGGCCGGCCGCGCCCGGCCCGTCGGCGGGGTTCATGTCCGTGTCCGTGGAACCGGGGTGGACGACGGTGGCGGTGATGCCGCGCGGGCCGAGGTCCCGCGCCAGGCCCCGCGTCAGGCCGACCAGGGCGGCCTTGGTCGCGGAGTACAGGGTCACGCCCGGGAACGGCACGCGTTCGGCCAGGTCGCTGCCGATCGAGATCACGCGGCCGCCGCGGGGGAGGTGGCGCAGGGCGGCCTGGGTGGCGACCACGACGGCCCGCAGGTTGACCGCCAGCATGTGGTCCACCTCGTCCACCGAGAGCGATTCGAAGGGCGTCGCCGTCATCACGCCGGCGTTGTTGACGAGGACGTCGAGCCCGCCGAGCTCGAAGGCCACGCGGTCGACTGCCGACGAAACCGCGCCGGCGTCCGCCGCGTCGGCCTGCAGGGCGAGGCCGCGCCGGCCGAGGGCCTCGACCTCCTTGACCACGGTCGCGGCCCTCTCCGCCGCACGTTCGTAGGTGATCGCGACGTCGGCGCCGTCCGCGGCCAGCCGCTTTGCGATCGCCGCGCCGATGCCACGGCTGCCGCCCGTCACGAGCGCGACCTTGCCGTCGAGGTTGCCCATCAGGGCTCCTTTCTGTATCGATGACTACATAAAAGCTGGCGTACGATCGCCTCGTCAAGTTTTTCTGTATCGCTCGCTAAGGAAGGTGGCCGATGTCACCGCGCGGCCGGCCCCGGGCGTTCGATCGCGAACGCGCGCTCACCGCGGCCATGTTCGTGTTCTGGGAGCGCGGTTACGAAGGCGCGTCGCTCGCCGACCTGACCGGCGCGATGGGCATCAACCCACCCAGCCTGTACGCGGCCTTCGGCAGCAAAGAAGCCCTGTTCCGCGAGGCCGTCGAGCAGTACAGCGCCACGTACGGCAGCCATACGGCCCGTGCGCTCGCCGAGGAGCCGACGGCCCGCGCGGCCATCGAAGCGATGCTGCGCGACAACGCCCGCGTGTACGTCGAATCCGCGCACCCCTCGGGCTGCATGGTCGTCCTCGCCGCCACGAACTGCGCGCCCGCCAACCGGTCCGTGCGCGAGCACCTCGGCGAGGCTCGCGATCTCGTCCGGGAGCTGATCCGCACGCGCCTGCGCCGCGGCCTCGAAGCCGGCGAACTGCCCGAGGGCACGGACGTCGACGCGCTCGGCGGCTTCTTCTCGACCGTCCTGTTCGGCCTGTCCGTGCAGGCCCGTGACGGCGCCGGCCTGCCCGAGCTCACGGCGGTCATCGACGCCGCGCTCGCTTCGTGGCCCGGAAAGCCCGAAAACCCCGAAAACGACACCGGGGCGGTGTCCACATCGGACACCGCCCCGGCAAAGTCGTGACAACCGCTCAGGTCATGCTCAGTGCTCGCTTGTCCTGCTTGATCAGGTTCTCGCGCTCGGATTCCGACAGGCCGCCCCAGATCCCGTAGGGCTCGTGCACGGCCAGCGCGTGCCGGCGGCACATGTCCAGCACCGGGCAGGCCAGGCAGACCGCCTTGGCCCTGGCCTCGCGACGTGCCCTCGCCGGCCCCCGCTCGCCGTCCGGGTGAAAGAACGCCGCACTGTCCATCCCCCGGCACGACCCCTCCAGCTGCCAGTCCCACATGTCCGCATTGGGGCCGGGGAGCCTGCGCGTGTCTGCCATCCTGACCGCCTCCGTCATCCGGTCGATGCCATTAGCTGCTCTGCTGTGGTGCCGATACTCCATTCGGTGCAACGGCGGTAACGTTAGAAGCGCGCCAAAGGTTGTTCAAGAGCTTCGGGACGATTCAGCCGTTAGGCATCCCCCGGATTGGTGAGCAGGGGTTTTGGCTCCGGTTGCCGTCACCGTCGAGGCCCTGGATATTGGGCCGGGTGGGATCCGGAACGCGTGAAGGAGAACCCACCCTGCCGGTGGCCTCGGTCGCTCGCCGGCTCGGGGTCGCCCCGTCGACCCTGCGAACCTGGGACCGCCGCTACGGCCTCGGCCCCAGCCGGCACACCGACGGCCGCCACCGCCGCTACGGCAGCTCCGACATCGACCGCCTCGAACTCATGCAACGCGCCCTGCTGCGCGGCGCCTCGACCGCCGAAGCCGCCCGTTACGCGCTCGAACAGCTGCCGCGCACGGACGGCGAGCCACGCGTTGAAGAACCCGCCGCGCCGCCGGAGCCCGCGCCGGACGACGGGGAGGTCCCGACCCGCCTGGCGCGCCGGCTGAGCACGGCCGCGCTGGCCATGGACGTCGGTGCCGTCCAGCGCATGCTCGCCGAAGCGCTCGCCGAACTGGGCGTGCTCCCGGCCTGGTCCGGCGTGATCGAACCCGTGCTCACGGCGCTCGGCGCGCGCTGGCGCGGCGTCAGCGCCGGTGCCGAGGTCGAGTACCTGCTCGCCGAGTGCGTGTACGCGGCGCTCGTGCGCTCGACGCCCGTGCTCGACGTGCCCCGTAACCTGCGGCCCGTACTGGTCGCCTGCGTACCGGATGAACGCGACACCATGCCCGTCTACGCACTGACCGCCGCGCTGGCGGGCCGCCGGATCGGGGCGCAGCTGTTCGGTGTCCCGCTGCCGGCGGAGGTGCTGGCGGTTGCGGTGCGGCGCAGCGCGCCCGCCGCCGTCGTGCTGTGGGCCCACCGCCGCGCGGGTGCGGACCCGCGGCTGTTCGCGCGCGTGTCCCGCGGTCGTCAGCGCAGCCGCCTGTTCGCGTGCGGGCCCGGCTGGGATCCCGCCGTGCTGCCCGGCAAGGTGGAGCTGCTCGCCGACCTGCCCGCCGCCGCCGACCGCGTCGAGCACGTTCTTGTCGGAGCGGGACGCTAAAAAGGTCCCATGCAGGAGTCCACGCTCGCCGAGCTCGCGTTCGGTGACCTCATCCCACCGCCGGAGCCGGTCACGGCGCCACGCTGGGCACCGCCGCGGCAGCGGCTGTTGGCTGCGATCGTGCTTGGCGGCCAGGGCCGTTATGCCGCCGCGACCACGGCACTGGCCGGCCTGCGCCGCGGCGGCGACCCCGTGCCGGCCTCGCTGGCGGCCAGCACGCTCGCGTCCCACCGCCGCCAGCTCGGCGGTCACGTCGCGGCCCGCGCACTCGACGGCGCGGCCCTGTCCATGCTCGCGAACCCTGCGGAAGGCCCGACCCGCACCGGTCCGCCCGGCGTCGATGCCCAGGTCGGCGTGGAAACGCCCAAGCTCCTCCCGGGCGACGATCCCGACGGCACCGCCGATCCCGACGGCCTCGACGCCACCGGCGCCCGGGCCGACGCCCTCCTCGGCCTCGCCGCCGACAACCTCGCCCTCGGCCGCCTCGCCGCCGCGCGCCGGTTCGCCGCCCGGGCGGCCCAGGCCGACGACCGGTGGCGCGCGACCGTCCGCGGCGGCTGGGTCGGCGCAGAGATCGAACTGGCCGCCGGCCGGCCGCGCGAGGCCGTGGCGCCCGCGCGGCGAGCTGTGGAAGCGGCTCGCGCCCGCGGCTCGCGCCGGCACATCGTGAAATCCGACATCGTGCTCGGAGTGGCGCTCGCGACCGCCGGTGATCCGGCGGAACGGGCCTGGGCTATCGATGTCGTCACAAATGCCGCCATCGACGCCGAGAAATACGAACTAAATTCACTTATTTGGGTGGCGACGCGTGTCGCGGCCGATCTGGGGGCTGGACACGCCGAGAAGTATCGATTCAGAAGCCGCGAAGTGTTGCACGCAGTGTTACGACGCGCAGATCCTTGCGTGATGCGGATCGCACTTGAATCGCCGTGGGTACCCACGGGGCCGGGTTGAGCCTCCTGGAAACCGCCGTTCCGGCATCCGGGCTAAGAAACTTCAAAAAAAGCCACCGGATCGTGTCAAGGTTCGGGCTAAAGCGTCCGATAGGGGAAGTGGAATGTCACCCGGCTGCAGGAAGGAAACCCCGTGACGACGGTCTTGATCTGCGACGACCGACGCAGTGTCCGCGAAGGGCTCACCCGTGTGATGTCCGCGGTCCCAGGGGTCAGTCGCATCGACTGTGTAGCACACGGTGACGAGCTGCTGGCCCGGTACACCCGTCAGCCGGTCGACGTCGTGCTGGTCGGGACGCAGCGAGCGGTCCCGACGGGCGTCGAAGCCACTCGCCGGCTCGTCTCCGCGAACCCCCAGGCGAACGTCATCGTCTTCGGCGCGCCCGACGACGCCGGCAGCATCGCCGCCGCCATCGCCGGCGGCGCCCGCGGCTACCTGCGCTGGGACGCGTCGCGGCCCGAGCTCGTCGCCGCGCTCGCCCACACCCTCGCCAGCACCTCGGTGCCGGCTCCGCGCCAGCCGTCCGACCCGGGTGTGCAGCTCACCGAGCGCGAGCTGCAGGTGCTGCGCGGCATGAGCCAGGGCAAGAGCAACGGTCAGATCGGCCGCGAGCTGTACCTGTCCGAGGACACCGTGAAGACGCACGCGCGCCGGCTGTTCCGCAAGCTCGGCGTCCGCGACCGCGCCCAGGCCGTCGCCCACGGCTTCCGCCGCGGACTGGTGTCCTGAACCTTTTCCGAACCTCCGAAAGCACGTTTCACGCTCCGCGTGACAGGTTGTCCGATCTGACGCCACGGTGACGACGGGCCAGGGTTCCGCCCTGGCCCGTACCTGTGTCACCGGTCACGTTCGTCACCTTCGTCCCCGCCGCTCGGGCACGCAGCAGAAGGCGCCGGCCGCCCGCGGAGCGATCCGTACCCCGCTGGTCAGCCGGTCGTTGAACTTTTGGCGAGTTCACGCGTCCTTGAAGGTGGAGCAACCGCGGCATGCCGGAGGCCACCTCTGGCGGTTGTCGGCGAAGTAGCCGACGGTACGGTAACTGTCACCGGCGGGCGGGGGCACGATGACCACGCGCCGGATTCTTTGCACGCCTACACGTAACACTGGGACTGTTGTCTGCGATGGCCAATGTGGGGGACGGATTGGATGAGCCGGTCGCCGCTGCTGTGGAGGGAGACCCCCAGGCAGTCGATCGGCTGCTGGCGGCCATCCGCCCCCTGGTAGTGCGGTATTGCCGCGCTCGAGTTGGCAGGCAGGAGCGTTCGTTCGCTTCGGCAGACGATGTTGCGCAGGAGGTGTGTCTCGCGGTGCTCACGGCATTGCCTTCGTACCGTGAACAAGGCCGCCCGTTCCTGGCTTTCGTCTACGGAATCGCCCAGCACAAGGTCGCCGACGCGCACCGCGCGGCGGCCCGCAACCGTGCGGAACCGGTCGCCGAGGTCCCCGACGAGGTCGAGGGCGGTGTCGGTCCCGAACAGCGCGCGCTGCAGGGTGAGCTGAACGAGCGGATGGCTCAGCTGTTGCAGGTGCTCCCGGACAAGCAGCGCGAGATCGTCGTGCTGCGGGTCGTGGTCGGGCTCTCGGCGGAGGAGACCGCCGAGGCTGTGGGGTCGACTCCGGGCGCGGTCCGGGTGGCCCAGCACCGGGCGCTTGCGCGCTTGCGTAAGGTGCTCGCCGCCGAGGAGGTGATCTGAGTGAGCGATCACGACGACGATCGTGACCTGTCGCCGAACGCGTTCGCGAGCGGCATGACCGCCTTCGAGGCGGAGGCCGACGGTGACCTCACGGCCATCCAGGCCGACGACGCGCTGCTCGACGCACTCGGCGGCACCGACCCGGCGATCGCCGACGGCCTCGGCGACCAGGAGCTCAACGCCCTGCTGCTCGCGTGGCGCCGCGACATCGACAGCGAGCCGCTCGCCGAGCTCGTCGACGTCGACACCGCCGTGACCACGGTCAAAACCGCCTCGCTCGCCCGCAAGCGCTCGGGCCGCAGCCGCCGGCGCCGCATCCTGGTGCCGGTCGCCGCCGCGTGCGCGGCCGCCGCCATCGCCTTCACCGGCACCGGCCTTGCCGCGCGCGACGCGCAGCCCGGCGACACCCTCTGGGGCCTCACGAAGGTCCTCTACGCCGACCACGCCCGCTCGGTCGAAGCCGCCGCTGCGGCGAAGCTCGACCTCGAGAAGGCGAACCTCGCGCTGGCCGACAACCGCCTCGCCGACGCCCGCAAGGCGCTCGACGACGCGCAGGCCGCCCTGAACCAGGTCACCGACGACGAGAACCGCGACCAGCTGATCGAGCAGCACCGCCAGCTCGCCGCGCAGCTCGGCAGCCCGACGTCACCGACCACGGGCCAGACCCCGTCGAACAACCCGTCGACGCCCCCGCCGGCCAGCAACCCGGGCAACAACCCGGCGTCGCAGCAGGCCTCGGGCCAGCCGACGTCCCTGCCCGGTACGGGCTCCGGCAGCACCAGCCAGCCGGATACGACGACCGTGGTGCTGCCGCCCCCACCGCCGCCGGACACGACGAGCGCCACCTCGCCGCCGCCCACCACGCCCACCGACGCCACGGGCAACGATCCGGGCAGCGGCAGCAGCGGCAACAGCCCCCGCAACGAATCCAACGAATCCGCGGAAAGCGGCGGCGTCAGCGGCAGCGGCAGCCAGAACATCTCGCCGTCGAACCCCTAGCTCGGCAGAACGCCCCGGCCCGCCGCCGGGGCGTTTTCTCGTTCCGCACGAAAAACGGCCCCGGTGATGGCTCTCACCAGGGCCGTTCGCTCGCAGAACTAGTACGCGCTCTCGTTCGCCGTGACACCGTCGGCGAAGCCGCGGCAGTAGTCCCAGCTCACGTAGTCGCCGGGGTTCGGGTCGAACGCCGGCTCGTGGGGGCGCATGCGCCCGTCCGACAGCAACTGCTCCAGACTCGCGCGCAGCAGGTGCCAATCGTGGTAGTGGGGTTCGTCGCATTCGCCGCAGTCGACGACGATGCCGCGCACCCCACGGGGTTCGAGAAGGGCCTGGTAGACCGCCAGGTCGGAGAGGTCGGCCAGCAGTTCTGTGCGTTCGTCCGAGCTGATGGGCTCGTCCAGCTGGTCTTCGGGGTCGAGGAAGGCCCGGGCCGGATCGTCCGGGTCGTCCGCGAAGGGGTCGGGAGGCAACACGTCGTGCGGCACGGCCTGCACGGTACCCGCACTGTGGCGCCCGTCCCCACCCACCCGGGTCAGGGGCGGACCCCGGATATCATGAGGGGAAGGCTCAGCCAGCCCCCGGCCACACCGCTCACCCCAGCCAGGAAGGCCCTTCGCCCGCTATGACCAGCGAAAGCATCACCGCCCCCGTGCCCAGCAAGTTCGCGATGCTCGGCCTGACCTTCGACGACGTGCTGCTGCTGCCTGCCGAATCCGACGTGGTGCCGAGCGGGGTCGACACCAGCACGAAGCTCACGCGCAACATCACGCTCAACGTGCCGCTGGTCTCCGCCGCGATGGACACCGTCACCGAGGCGCGCATGGCAATCGCCATGGCCCGCCAGGGCGGCATCGGCGTGCTGCAGCGCAACCTGCCGATCGACGAGCAGGCCGCCGCCGTCGAGGTGGTGAAGCGGTCCGAAGCCGGCATGGTCACCGACCCCGTCACCTGCGCGCCCGACGACACCCTCGCCGAGGTCGACGCGCTGTGCGCCCGCTTCCGCATCTCCGGCGTCCCGGTCACCGACGCGTCCGGCGCGCTCGTGGGCATCATCACCAACCGCGACATGCGGTTCGAGGTGGACCACACCCGCCTGGTCAGCGAGGTCATGACGAAGGCGCCGCTGATCACCGCGCAGGTCGGCGTCACGGCCGACGCCGCGCTGGGCCTGTTGCGCCGGCACAAGATCGAGAAGCTGCCGATCGTCGACGGCGCGGGCAAGCTGCGCGGCCTGATCACGGTCAAGGACTTCGTGAAGACCGAGCAGTACCCCAAGTCGACCAAGGACACCGACGGCCGCCTCATCGTCGGCGCGGCCGTGGGCGTCGGCGCCGACGGGTACAAGCGGGCCATGGCGCTGGCCGAGGCGGGCGTCGACGTGCTCATGGTCGACACCGCGCACGGCCACTCGCGCGCCGTCGTCGAGACGGTGAAGCTGCTGAAGAAGGAGCTCGGCGACGCCGTCGACATCGTGGGCGGCAACGTCGCCACGCGCGCGGGCGCGCAGGCGCTGGTCGACGCCGGGGTCGACGGCGTGAAGGTCGGCGTCGGGCCGGGCTCGATCTGCACCACGCGCATCGTCGCGGGCGTCGGCGTGCCGCAGATCTCCGCGATCTACGAGGCCGACCAGGCCTGCCGCCCGGCCGGTGTCCCGGTGATCGGCGACGGCGGCATCCAGTACTCCGGTGACATCGCGAAGGCCATCGCGGCCGGCGCCTCCACGGTGATGCTCGGCAGCCTGCTCGCCGGTACCGCCGAGTCGCCCGGAGACCTGATCCTCGTGAACGGCAAACAGTTCAAGGTGTACCGCGGCATGGGCTCGCTGGGCGCCATGCAGTCGCGCGGCCAGGGCAAGTCGTACTCCAAGGACCGCTACGCGCAGGACGACGTGCTCAACGAGGACAAGCTCGTCCCCGAGGGCATCGAAGGCCGCATCCCGTTCCGCGGCCCGCTCGCCAACGTCGTGCACCAGCTCGTCGGCGGCCTGCGCGCGGGCATGGGCTACGCGGGGGCCGAGACGATCGCGCAGATGCAGGAAGCGCAGCTCGTCCGCATCACGGCGGCCGGTCTCAAGGAGAGCCACCCGCACGACATCACGATGACCGTCGAGGCGCCGAACTACACCACGCGGTAGTCCCGCCCTTCCGCACGCGGCCGCCGCTGAATCCGTGCTGCACACGTCTTCCGCGGCGGCTGCGTCTTCGGTCAGCCGGGCATTTGTTCCGTCGCGGCGGCGGCGCGGATGCGGCTGAGTGGTGCGGTGAAAACGGATCGCCTCGCCGAGCTGTTCGTGGTCGTCGTCGGGTTCGCCGTCCCGGCGGCCGTCGGCGCGGGAGTGGCGGTGGAGCTGACCGGGCCGGCCCACGTGGAAGCGGCCCAGGTCGTGAGCTGCCGTGAGGTGAGCGACGCCGCCGACCCGGTGACCCGCTACGTCGTGAGCTTCCTGACCACCGCTGGGGAAGACGTCGAGGTGTCCAGTTCGGACCCCGAGCTCGACTCCGGCGTCGGGACGGCCGTGGAGCTCACGCGGGCCGGCACCGTGCGCGAGGTCCGCCGCGGGTGCCGAGGTCATCGGCTGCGCACGTCGTCGCTGATCGGACCCGTCTGGGGCGGCCTGATCGGCGTCGTCGTGCTCGGGTACGCGGGCTGGCTCATGGCCCGGGGCGGGAAGCGGGTGCTGCCGCTGTCGATCGCGGTCGGCGTGCTGTCCGCGATCGCGGGGGCCGTGGCGGGCGCGACGTTGTTCTGACCTGCCACAGCAGCACGGGCGTGAGCAGCAGCAACACCCCCGCGAGCCCGATCGCTTCCCGTGTGCCCAGCCACGCGCCGAGCACGCCCCACCCGAGGATCAGCGCGGCCCGGGTCCCGCCCGTCGTGATGCCCCACGCGGTGAGCACGCGGGCGGCGCGCGAGGTCTCCGTCTCCTGCAGCCGGTATGTCGCCGACACCGGGTTGAAGATGCCGATGGTCAGGATCAGCCCGAACTCGACGAGCATCACGAACCCCAGCCCGAACGCCCCGTGCGGCGTGAACGCCAGCAGCACGGGCCAGCACGCGCGGCCCGTCCCGAACCACAGCAGCACGCGCTCGGCGCTGAGCCGCGCCGTGACGCGGCGCGAGAGCCGTGAACCGAGCAGCCCGCCGAGGCACGGGACGCCGAACGCGAGGCCGTACTCGAGTGGCGAGAACCCCAGCTCCCGCAGCAGGAGCACGGCGAGCAGCGGCGCCGTCGCCATGATCAGGCCGTTCACGAGCGCGGTGTTGAAGAACAGCGCGGCCAGGCGCCGGTGGCCGAGGATGTAGCGCCAGCCGTCGAGGATATCGATGGTCCGGACCTTCTCCGGGCGCGCGGCCGGCTGCGCTTCGGGCGTGCGGATCGAGCCGATGGCGAGAGCGGAGAGCAGGTAGCTCACGCCGTCGATCAGCACCGTCGTGACGGGACCGAACACGCCGATCAGCGCGCCGCCGGACGGCGGGCCGACCGCGGTGGCCGTCCATTGCGTCGTCTCGAAGCGGGCGTTGGCGGCCAGCAGGTCCTCGCCGGTCGCGATCCCCTTGAGGTAGGCGCCGCTGCCCGCTGTGAACACGATGTCCGCGGCGGCCACGGCCACCGACACCGCCAGCAGGTGCCCGAAGGTGAGCCCGTCCAGCCAGTACCCGAGCGGCAGCGTGAGCAGTACGAGGAACCGCACGGCGTCCATCGCGACCAGCACCGGGCGCTTGCGCCGGAACTCGAGCCACGGCCCGAGCGGTACCGCGATCAGCGAGCCCACCGCCAGCCCTGCCGCCGCGAGCACCGAGACCTGCGTGGTGGTGCTGTGGAGCACCGTCACGGCGATGAACGGGAACGCGTCGAGCGCGAGCCATGTGCCCGCGGCGCTCGTCGCGTACGCGACCCAAAGCCTTCGGAAGTCCTGCCCCAGTGCCACTCGTGCTCCCCCTGTCGTCGATCGGAGGAATCCAACAGCGGCCGGCGAGCGGGTGGCAAACAACCGCGTGGGGCGTTTCACAACCTCCGGTTGTCAGTGCACGAAAGGGGCCCCGTGCGTTCGTCACCCGCGCGGACTAGCGACAATGGACGGTGTTGTCGTCGGTGCGAGAAGGGACATCACGTGCGGGATCTGGTCGAGATCGGGATGGGTCGCACCGCGCGGCGGGCGTACGACCTCGATGACGTGGAGATCGTCCCGTCGCGGCGCACGCGGTCGTCGTCGGTGGTGTCGACCGCGTGGCAGATCGACGCCTATCGCTTCGACCTGCCGCTGGTCACGCACCCGACCGACGCGATCGTGTCGCCGGGCACGGCCGTCGCGATCGGCGAGCTCGGCGGGCTGGGCGTGCTCAACGCCGAGGGCCTGTGGGCGCGCCACGCGAACGTCGAGGACGCCATCTTCAAGCTCGTCCGCGCTGCGGAGGACGCCGACGACCCGACGGCCGTCGTCCGCGAGCTGCAGGAGCTGCACGCCGCGCCGATCCGGCTCGACCTGCTCACCGAGGCGATCAAGACCGTCCGCGAGTCGGGCGTCACGGTCGCCGCGCGCGTGAGCCCGCAGCACGCCGCCGAGCTCACGCCCGACCTGCTGGCCGCGGGCGTCGAGATCCTCGTGGTTCAGGGCACCATCATCTCGGCCGAACACGTGCGGCGCGACGCGGAACCGCTCAACCTCAAGGAGTTCATCGGGCGCCTCGACGTGCCCGTGATCGCCGGCGGCGTGAGCGACTACCGCACGGCCATGCACCTCATGCGCACCGGCGCCGCGGGCGTGATCGTCGGCCACGGCTACACCGCGGGCGTGACCAGCACCGACCGTGTGCTCGGCATCGGCGTCCCCATGGCCACCGCGATCGTCGACGCGGCCGCCGCCCGCCGCGACTACCTGGACGAAACGGGCGGGCGCTACGTCCACGTCCTCGCCGACGGCGGCATGACCACCTCGGGCGACATCGCCAAGGCCATCGCCTGCGGCGCCGACGCCGTGGTGCTCGGCGCGCCGCTGGCGACCGCCTCGGACGCCCCCGGCCAGGGCCTGTACTGGACCGCCGCCGCGGCGCACCCGTCGCTGCCGCGCTCGCGCGTGGTCGCCGGCCCGGACTCGGACTACGCCGTGGACCTGAAGACGCTCCTCTTCGGCCCGTCCTCGGATGCCGAGGGCGTGGTGAACCTCTTCGGCGCGCTGCGCCGCGCAATGGCGAAGACGGGCTACTCGGACCTGAAGGAGTTCCAGCGGGTGGGGCTGACGGTTCGCCGCTGACGTCCTGCCGCCGAAGCTCCCGCGTCCGCCCGGACACGGGCGCTTTTCGCCGCCGCTCTCCGGCCGGGGTAACCGACGAGTAACTTACCTCTGGTCAGAACGAAACCCCCGGGTTACGCTCGGCCTGTGACTGCCAGTAACACCACCACAGCGCAGGCGGGTCCCGACTACGACGTCGTGGTCGTGGGGTCCGGGTTCGGGGGCAGCGTGGCGGCGCTGCGGCTCACCGAGAAGGGCTACCGCGTCGCGGTGGTGGAGGCGGGGCGGCGGTTCGCGGACGACGAGTTCGCGAAGACGTCGTGGGACTTCAAGCGCTACCTGTGGGCCCCGCAGCTCGGCTGCTACGGCATCCAGCGCATCCACCTGCTCAACGACGTGATGGTGCTGGCCGGTGCGGGCGTCGGCGGCGGGTCGCTGGTCTACGCCAACACGCTGTACCGGCCGTTGAAGCCGTTCTACACCGACCGGCAGTGGGCGCACATCACCGACTGGGAGGCGGAACTCGCGCCGCACTACGACCAGGCGAGCCGGATGCTCGGGGTGGTCACGAACCCGACGCTGACACCGTCCGACGTCGTGATGCGCGACGTCGCGAAAGACATGGGCGTGGGTGCCTCCTTCCACGCGACGCCGGTCGGCGTGTACTTCGGCAATCCGGCCGAGACCGTGCGTGATCCATACTTCGGGGGCGCCGGGCCCGATCGCGTCGGCTGCACCGAGTGCGGCTCGTGCATGACGGGCTGCCGCGTCGGCGCGAAGAACACGCTGGTCAAGAACTACCTGTACCTCGCCGAGCAGGACGGCGCGAAGGTCATCCCGCTCACCACTGTCACGTCCGTGGAGCCGGCGCGCGGGGGCTACCGCGTCACGCTGCAGAAGACGGGCACGTGCTCGAAGCGCTTCCGCACCACCGTGACCACGGGCCAGGTCGTGTTCGCAGCCGGGACGTGGGGAACGCAGAACCTGTTGCACCGCATGAAGGACACGGGTGCGCTGCCGAAGCTGTCGCGGCGCCTGGGTGAGCTGACGCGCACGAACTCCGAAGCGATCATCGGCGCGGCGCGCACTTCGGTCGACCCGTCGCGGGACTTCAGCCGTGGGGTGGCGATCACGTCGTCGATCCACCCGGACGAGAACACGCACATCGAACCGGTGCGCTACGGCAAGGGCAGCAACGCGATGAGCCTGCTGCAGACCGTCGCGACCGACGGCGCGTCGCCGGTGCCGCGGTGGCGGCAGGCGGTGACGTTCCTGCTCAAGCACCCGGTGCAGGCGGCGAAGCTGCTCAACGGCTACCGCTGGAGCGAGCGGACCGTGATCCTGCTGGTGATGCAGAGCCTCGACAACTCCATCACCACCTACACGCGCCCGGGCCGGTTCGGGCGCCGCAAGTACACGTCGAAGCAGGGCCACGGCGAACCGAACCCGAGCTTCATCCCCGCCGGGCACGAGGCGAACGAACGCACGGCCGAACGCATCGGCGGTCTGCCCGGCGGCACGTGGGGCGAGATCTTCGACATCCCCCTGACCGCGCACTTCATCGGCGGCGTGCCCATCGGCGACAGCGTGGACACCGGCGTGATCGACCCGTACCACCGCGTCTACGGCTATCCGGGTTTGTCCGTTGTGGACGGTTCGGCGATCACGGCGAACCTCGGCGTGAACCCGTCGCTCACGATCACGGCGCAGGCCGAGCGGGCGTTCGCGTTGTGGCCCAACAAGGGGGAGGCCGATCAGCGTCCGAACCAGGACTCGGCGTACGCGCGGCTGGAGCCGGTGGCGCCGAAGAACCCGGCCGTTCCTTCCGGCGCCCCTGCCGCGCTGCGCCGCTAGTCTTCGGGTGTCACTGCTCCTAGGATCGGCCGCGTGAGCACCGACGCGGCGCTGGTCCGCATCCGGGAACTGCAGGACGAGTGGGCCCTGGTCATCGGCTCTCTCGACGAGGCCGCGGTGCGCGCGCCGAGCGCGTTGCCCGGCTGGTCGCGCGGGCACCTGCTCACGCACCTCGCTTGCAACGCCGACGCCGTCGGCAACCTCCTGAACTGGGCTTCGACGGGCGTCGAAACACCCATGTACGGCCCCGGCAGCGCCCGCGACGACGCCATCAACGCAGGCGCCGCCCGCGACACCGCCGAGATCCTCGCCGACGTCGTCGCCTCGGGGGAGCGGCTCGTTGACCTCGCGGCTTCTCTGCCGGACCACGCCTGGACCGCGCCCGTCCGCGGCCGCGCCGGCCAGCCCATCACCGGCGCCGACGCCCTGACGCTGCGCCTGGCCGAGACCACCATCCACCTCACCGACCTCGACGCCGGCCACGACTTCACCAGCGCGTGCTCCCTGCTGGGCGACCACATCGGAGCAGTGGTGGGCAACATGATCCGCATGTACCCGGGCGAACTACCCCCGATCCGCCTCACCGACGGCACCCACACGTGGACCATGGCCGACGGCTCGGCCGGACTCGTGTCGGGCACCCCCGGCGCGGTCCTGGCGTGGGTCTCCGGCCGCGCCTCGGGCGACGCGCTCGACGGTCCGGTGCCGGAGTTGAAGTCGCTGGTGTGAAGCGGGTTTTCCCGTTGTGCTTGGCTTTGCCCGAGTGGTGGGGGAAGGACGACACATGCGCAGGTTGTCGATCGTGGCCGTGCTGGTCTTGGCTGGGGTTGCCGGGTGCACGGCCGCGCCGCCACCGGCTCCCGCGCCTTCGCCGGCCTCGTCGCCGCCCGCGCTGTCCCCGGCGGAAAGCGAGGCCTACCACTGGGCCGGCGAGTTCTGCTGCGGCCCCTCGGCCGCACTGCTGGCGCTCAAGAACACCGGCTACGGCGCCATCCCCTACGCGGCCATGGCCGACGCCACCCTCGCCGAGCGCCGGCAGCCCCAGCGGGACGCCGAACGGAACCTCGCGACCCTGCTCACGGTCGTGAAAACCAACGCGGCCCACGTCACCAGCGCCGCGCCGAGCCCCACGCGCGACCGCCTGAGGACCGTCTACACCCAGCTGCAGGCCGGCCTCACCCGCATCCAGCAGCGCGTCAGCGCCCTCTCACCCGAGGCCGCCGTGACCTTCGGTCACCAGCTGGAGACCGGACGCGCGCCAGGTCCACACCGCTTTCGAAGCCGCGAGGCAGGTCCTCGCCGCCGAACCGGGCACTGCCAGGTTCATGCGTGACCATCCCGTCTGCTCGTAGAAGGACCCGAATCATGCGGTGGTTTCACTAGTGCACATACGTCACCACGTTTCCGCCCTCGCGATTGGTGCGGTGACTGACACTCACTCGGGCGACGAAATGAACCATCCCGCTGTCCGGAACGTCTGATCAAACATGACTGTCGGGAGAAGGACGTTCCTGCGGGCCGCCGGGCTCGGCACGCTCGGGGTCGTGGCGGCGGCGTGCTCGCCGGACGCGAAGCCCGCCCAGCAGCCGAGTGCCACGGCGACACCGACGCCCCCGCCGTCGACCAGTGCGAAGCCGAGTGGGCCGCCGGACTGGAACGCCCTCAAGAGCAAGCTCAGCGGTGACCTGCTGCTGCCCGGCGACGGCGGGTTCGCCACTGCCAGGCACGGCTTCAACCCACTGTTCGACGGCCACACCCCGGCCGCCGTCGCGAAGGTCGCGAAGGCCGAGGACGTGCAGGCCTGCTTCGAGGCCGCCGCGCAGAGGCTGCCGATCGCCGCGCGCAGTGGCGGGCACAGCTACGCCGGGTACTCCACTCCGGACGGTGGCTTGATCGTCGACGTCGGCGGGATGGCGCAGGTCCAGGTGCAGGGCGAGCAGGTCGTGATCGGTGCGGGTGCGCGGCTCGGCGACGTCTACGCGGCGCTCGCCAAGGCCGGCCGCTGCCTGCCCGCGGGGTCGTGCCCGACCGTGGGCATCGCGGGCCTCACACTCGGCGGCGGCATCGGTGTCGTGGCGCGCAAATACGGCCTGACGTGCGACCGCCTCGTCTCCGCGCAGGTCGTGACCCCCGACGGCAAGCTCCGCACCGCGAGTGCCGACTCTGAGCCGGACCTGTTCTGGGCCCTGCGCGGCGGTGGGGGCGGCAACTTCGGCATCGTCACGTCGTTCACCTTCCGCACCGACCCGGCGCCGGACATCACGGTGTTCTCCCTGCACTTCCCCGGCGGCTCGGCCGGCGATGTCCTCGACGCGTGGCAGCAGTGGCTCCCGACGACTCCGCCTGAGTTGTGGTCGAACCTGGTCGTCTCCGGCGGTTCGCCGGTCGCGTGCCGCGTCGGTGGCGCGTTCGTCGGCAGCTCGAACGACCTGACCGCGCTGCTCGGCAAGCTGGGCGCGAGCCCGTCGAGCCGGACGATGAAGTCGCTGAGCTACGGCGGCGCCATGAACTACTTTTCCGGCAGCTCCGCCCGCCAGACGTTCGTGGCCTCGTCGCGGATCATCACCGACCCCGTACAGGGTGCGAAGGTCAGCGACCTCGCGGCGGGGCACAAGGGCATGGACCTGCTGATCGACGGCCTCGGCGGTGCCGTCGCCGACCTCTCGCCCACGGACACCGCGTTCCCGCACCGCAAAGCACTCGCGAGCATCCAGGTCTACGCGCCCGCCACCACGGGCAACCACAGCAGCGTCGCGAAGAACGTGTCCACTGTGGTCAGTGGGCTGGCCGACGCGGGCGCCGGCGGCGGCTACGTCAACTACGTCGACCCGGCGATGCCCGACTGGAAAACCGCCTACTACGGCGAAAACGCCGCTCGGCTCGAGCAGGTCGCGAAGACCTACGACCCGGACGGCGTCCTCAAGTTCGCCCAGTCAGCGTAGACGGCTCAGAGGTCCACGCCGGTGAACACCGTCACGCGTTCCTCCGTGAGGTCGTTCATCGCCGAGAGCACGCCTTCGCGCCCGGCCCCGGAGCCCTTCACCCCGCCGTAGGGCATCTGGTCGGCGCGGTAGGAGGGCACGTCGCCGATGATCACGCCACCCACCTCGAGCTCGGCGGAGGCGTGGAAGGCCAGCTGCACGTCGCTGGTGAACACCCCGGCCTGCAGCCCGTAGGCCGAGTCGTTGACCGCCGCGAACGCCTCGTCGACACCGTCCACAACGGACACCGCGAGCACGGGGCCGAAGATCTCCTCCGACCAGGCCTTGGTGGCCGGCGGCACATCGGTGAGCAGCGTCGGCGCGACGTTCGTGCCCTCGCGCGTGCCGCCGACCAGCACCTTCGCGCCCGCGGCCACGGCCTCCTCGACCCACGCGATGATCCGTTCGGCCGCCGCCTCGTCGACGACCGGGCCGACGTCGGTGTTGCGGTCGTACGGGTCACCGGTGTGCTGTGCCTCGACGGCCTCCACCAGCGCGGGGACGAACTCCTCGGCCACGGCGGCGTCGACGATCACCCGCTGCACCGAGATGCACGACTGTCCGGCCTGGTAGTTGCCGAACGTCGCGATACGCTGCGCCGCGCCCTCGGGGTCCGGCCAGTCGCGCAGCACCACGGCCGCCGCGTTGCCACCGAGCTCCAGCACCACGTGCTTGCGCGGCGCCGCGTCGGCGATCGACCAGCCGACCGGGCCCGAGCCGGTGAACGACACGACGGGCAGCCGCGGGTCGGCCACCAGCGCCTGCGTCGCCTCATTCCCCAGCGGCAGCACGGAAAACGCGCCTTCGGGCAGATCCGCCGAGGCCAGGAGCTCACCGAGGATCAGCGCCGACAACGGCGTGCGCGGTGCCGGCTTCACAATGATCGGCGCCCCGACCGCCAACGCCGGCGCGACCTTGTGCGCCACCAGGTTCAGCGGGAAGTTGAACGGCGCGATCCCGAGCACGGGCCCGCGCGGCACGCGCCGCGTCAATGCCAGCCGCGCGTCGCCGGACGGGTCGGCGTCGAGGCGCTGCACGTCGCCGCTGAACCGGCGGGCTTCCTCGGCGGCGATGCGGAACACCGACACCGCGCGGCTCACCTCGGCCTCCGCCCACTTGAGCGGCTTGCCGTTCTCCGCGGTGATCACCTCGGCGATCTCTTCGGCGCGTGCCGACAACCCGCGAGAGACGTGCACCAGCGCCTGCGCCCGCTGGTGGGCGGGCGTGCGGCGGAACTCCCGCGCGACGCCCGCGGCGGCCGCCACCGCGCGCTCCACCTGATCGGCGCCGGGCACCGCCACCGTCGCCACTTCGCTGCCGTCGAACGGGTGCCGCACGACGATCGTCTCGGCGCCCTGCTCCGCCCGGCCGGCGATCCACGCGGGCCGCGGTTCCGGGGTGATCATGTCCATGCGTACCAAGGTATGGGGCCGTGGTGTCCGCCGCGTGAACCCCCACCCTTACGGGGTTCACGCGGCGCGTCGCTCACGGCTCGATGAGCACCTTCAGCGCCTCGCGGTCGGCCATCGACCGGTACCCGGCCGGCACGTCGGACAGGCCGATGGTGCGGTCGAACACGCGGCCCGGCCGGTAGCGGCCCTCGAGCACGTCCGGCAAAAGCTCCGGGATGTACTTCCGCGCCGGCGCGACGCCGCCGGTGATGGTGATGTTCTGCGTGAACACCGGCCGCCCGATCGGGCCCTGCGGGTACTGCGGCACGCCGACGCGGCTGAGCGCACCGCCGGGACGCACCACGCCGAGGCCCATCTCGAACGCGGGCAGCGTGCCCACGCACTCGAGCACGGTGTGCGTGCCGCGCCCGCCCGTCAGCTCGCGGACGCGCGTGATGCCCTCCTCGCCGCGTTCGGCGACGACGTCGTCCGCGCCGAATTCGCGGCCCAGGTCCGTGCGGTCCTGGTGGCGGCCCATCAGCACGACGTGCTCGGCGCCGAGGCGCTTCGCGGCCAGCACGGCGGACAGGCCCACCGCGCCGTCGCCGATCACGGTCACCGTCTTGCCCGGCGCGACGCCCGCGGTCACGGCCGCGTGGTGTCCGGTGGAAAACACGTCCGACAGCGTCAGCAGAGACGCCAGCAGGTCGCGGTCCTCGGTGTGCGGTACGGGCACCAGCGTCCCGTCGGCGAGCGGTACCCGCACGGCCTCACCCTGGCCGCCGTCGACGCCGTCCGCACCCCAGTTGCCGCCGTGCAGGCACGAGGTCTGCAGGCCTTCCTGGCAGAACTCGCACGTGTTGTCGGAGTACACGAACGGCGCGATCACGAGGTCGCCCTTGCGCACGTGCACCACGTCGGAGCCGGTTTCCTCGACGATGCCGAGGAATTCGTGGCCGATCGGGCGGCCGTACTCCTGCGCGGGCATCCCGCCGTACGGCCACAGGTCGCTGCCGCAGATGCAGGAGCGCACGACCCGGACCACGGCGTCCGTGGGCGCCGCCACCTTCGGATCCGGGCGCGTCTCCACGCGGACGTCGCCGGCGCCGTAGATGAGTGTCGCTCGCATGAAGATCCTTTCCAGGTTTTCGCGGTCACCAGTTCCGAGTCATCCGGGGCTGGATTCATTCCTCGTGACGCATGCCCCGATGCTCACGTGACAAAGGTCGGGGGTACTCACGGGGCTGCCCGCCTACGTTCGGATCATGGCCGATCCGGGCTTGGCACGCTGGCACGGCAACCCGTTCGCGGCCCGTCTTCGACCGCATCGGCCCGCGGCGAGCGCCCGTGCTCACGGGGGCGGTGTTCCTCGTCACGGCGGCGGCGCTCGTCGCGCAGCCGGCGGTGCCGGGGCTGCTCGATCACGTCCGCCGCGACGGCGCGGCCATCGACGCCGGCCAGTGGTGGCGCCTTCTCACCGGCATGTTCTTCCAGGACGGCGGGCTCTTCGGCGGGATCTTCAACCTGGCGGTCCTGGCCGTCTTCGGCGCGCTCGCCGAAAGCTCCTTCGGGCGCGTTCGGTGGATCGCCTTGTACTTCGGCTGCGGCCTGTTCGGCCAGTTTCTCAGCTACCTCTGGCTGCGGCCGGTCGGCGCGGGCAACTCGATGTGCGTCGCGGGGCTCCTCGGCGCGCTCGCGGTGGCGCTGCTGCGGGCGCCGGCACGCCACGGCGTGCAGCTGTCGAAGCAGGTGTTCCTCGTGCCGGTGCTCGTCGCGCCGCTCGCGGTGTTCGACACGGTGCTGCACGACAACCACGGCCTGCCGGCGCTGTTGGGCATGGTGCTCGGCTTCCTGCTGCTGCCGAGGGTCCGGCCGGCCGCATGACTCGAGGGTGCTGGGGGTACGACGGTCCGGTCCGGTCGGGGGATCGGGCCGGACCGTCGTCGGTTCACCGGCTGCGGTAGAGGTCGCGCAGCAGCAGCACTTCGGCGCAGTGGTGGATGGTTTCGCGGTTGATGTGCAGCACCAGCGCGGCCATCGGGTACTCCGCGAACGGCCCCTCCGCCGGTCCGACGGCGCGGGCCAGCGCGTCCGCGTCGAGCGCCTTCACGCCGCCGATCCAGCTCGCGTATGCGGAGTCGAGCTGGTCGAGCGCCTCGGCCGCGGTGCCGGCGTAAGGGAAGGTTTCATAGCTCATCGCGGGCCCGCCGAAGTGCGAGGCGGCCCGCATGCCGAGCACACCGACGATGACGTGCGCGAGCCGCCACGCGATGGTCGTCACCGGCGGCGGCACGGGCTCCGGGAAGGCGAAGTCGACGGTGAAGTCACCGCTGCCGGGGCCCTCGGGCTTCTCGGCGCGCGGGCGCACTGTCCAGCAGTCCGGCACCGGCTGCCAGAAGTACTCCTCGTCGGTGATCCCGTCGAGGCGCGGGCGCACGTGGTGCTGCCAGTGCCAGTCGAGCTGATCGTGGAGTTCGGTGGTCCATGCGACAGTCATGGGAGAACCGTAAGACGCTTCGCGGACAGCTGTGGTCCTCGTTCCGGCGCCACTTGCGGGGCGAGGTCCTGGTGACCCAGCCCACCTGGGACGATGGAGGCAAAAGCGCTCATTCGCCTGGAGGTCGTAGGTGGCCAATCCCACCGGTCCGGTACTCGTCATGGACTTCGGGGCGCAGTACGCGCAGCTGATCGCCCGCCGCGTGCGCGAGGCCCAGGTCTACTCCGAGGTCGTGCCGTCGAGCTCGACCGCCGAGGACCTGCTGGCCAAGAACCCGGCGGCGATCATCCTGTCCGGCGGCCCGTCGAGCGTCTACGCCGAGGGTGCTCCGGCGATGGACGCGAAGCTGGTCGAGGCCGGCGTGCCGATCTTCGGCATCTGCTACGGGCACCAGCTGCTCGCGCGGGCGCTCGGCGGGGTCGTCGAGCCGACGGGCGTGCGTGAATTCGGCCGCACCGACGTGCGGGTGGTCGGCGAGGGCGGCGTGCTGCACGCGGGCCTGCCCGGCCACCAGACGGCGTGGATGAGCCACAACGACAGCGTCACGAAGGCGCCCGAGGGCTCTGTCGTCACCGCCAGCTCCGACGGCGCGGCCGTGGCCGGGTTCGAGGACGTCGACCGCCAGTTCGCGGGGGTGCAGTACCACCCGGAGGTCGCGCACTCGCCGCACGGCCAGGAGGTGCTGCGGCGCTTCCTCTACGACGTCGCGGGCGTGAAGCCGCAGTGGACCACGTCGTCCATCGTCGACGAGCAGGTCGCGCGCATCGCCGAGCAGATCGGCGAGGGCCGCGCGATCTGCGGCCTGTCCGGCGGCGTCGACTCGGCCGTCGCGGCGGCGCTGGTGCAGCGTGCGATCGGCGACCGGCTCACCTGCGTGTTCGTGGACCACGGCCTGCTGCGCGCGGGCGAGCGCACCCAGGTGGACCGCGACTTCGTCGCCGCCACGGGAGTGAAGCTCGTGACGATCGACGCGCGCGAGCGGTTCCTCGACGCGCTCGCCGGCGTCACGGACCCCGAGGAGAAGCGCAAGATCATCGGCCGCGAGTTCATCCGCGTGTTCGAGCAGGCCGAGCGCGACCTCAAGGCGCAGGGCGACTACAAGTTCCTGGTCCAGGGCACGCTGTACCCCGACGTCGTCGAGTCCGGCGGCGGTGAGGGCACGGCCAACATCAAGAGCCACCACAACGTCGGTGGCCTGCCCGACGACCTGCAGTTCGAGCTCGTCGAGCCGCTGCGGCTGCTGTTCAAGGACGAGGTGCGCCGCGTCGGCCTCGAGCTGGGGCTGCCGGAGACGATCGTGCAGCGCCAGCCGTTCCCCGGCCCGGGCCTGGGCATCCGCATCATCGGCGAGGTGACGGCCGACCGGCTGGAGACCCTGCGCGCGGCCGACGCGATCGCACGCGAGGAGCTGACCGCCGCGGGTCTCGACCGCGAGATCTGGCAGTGCCCCGTGGTGCTGCTGGCCGACGTCCGCAGCGTCGGCGTGCAGGGTGACGGCCGCACCTACGGCCACCCGATCGTCCTGCGGCCGGTGTCCTCGGAGGACGCCATGACCGCCGACTGGACGCGCCTGCCGTATGAGGTGCTCGAGCGCATCTCGACCCGCATCACCAACGAGGTGTCCGACGTCAACCGCGTGGTGCTCGACGTGACGAGCAAGCCGCCGGGCACCATCGAATGGGAGTGACCTCCCCGTCGCGAACGTGAACGGGCCCCCTCGGTGTTCGAGGGGGCCCGTTCACGTTTCCCGGGTCAGGGCCGGCGGCGCCGCAGCGAAGCCGCCAGCAGGAGCACGCCGACGAACACCGCGCCGCCCGCGACGACCCAGCGGAAGTCGAAGGCGGGCAGCCAGCTCGCGCCGTCGGAGAGGACGTAGCCCGAGACCAGCAGGGTCGCCAGGCCGACGATCAGGGTGAACACGTCCACCCCGCGGCGGCGGACCGGAGCCTGGGCCGGCTCGTCGTAGGAGTACGGGTTGTCAGCCACGGAGCACCTCCACGCTGCCCGCGCCGTTGGTGACGTCGAGCGTGATCTTCTGTCCGCCCACGCCGTCCGTGCCGTAGTCGGTACCGGTGATGGCGGGCTGGCCGACGCCGTTGGTCGAGCGGTCGAGGCAGTCGACGTCGCCGGCGGAGTTCTTGCAGGTGTAGGTCACGTCAGCGGTCGCGGGCACCGTGACCTTGGTGTCGCCGGCGCCGTTGCTGACCGACGTGGTGATCGGACCCGACAGCGGAATCTGCGTCAGGTCGAGGTCGAGGTCGCCCGCCGCGTGGTGGTACACCGGCTGCACCTCGGCCACCGAGTGCGGCGTCGAGCGCAGGTCGCCGACGCCGCCGCGCAGGTCGATGTCGGTGAACGTGGTCGTGGTCAGCACCATGCCGACGATCGCGAGCGGGACCGCAAGGCCGATCAGCCCCCGCGAGCCGCGGACGAACGCGCCGGCGACCATGCCGATGCCGAGCACGCCCAGCACCAGGCCGATGATGTGCTTCACCGAGAACCAGTCCACGCCGTTCAGGTTCAGCACCACGCCGAGGCCGGCCACCAGCACGGCCGCCGCGAACGTCACCGAGCCGATCTTGGAGCGCGGGTGCCGCGGCGCGGTGGCGGGCTCGTCGTAGTCGTAGCGGTACGGGTCCTGGGGCGGCGGCCCGGCCGGGTCCGGCAGGTCCCAGCCCGCCGGGTCGGCGGCGAGCGGATCGAAGCCGGGCGCGGCCGAGCCCGTCGGCGCCGAGGTGGAGGTGTCCGTCATCGTGAAGGCTCCGGTTCCGGGCGCGGCCTGGGCCGTCTGGTACGCGCGGTACGCGACGACCGGTGCCGGGCGGTTGTCCTGCCCGCGGTTGCGGTGCAGGAGGTAGAGGCTTGCCGTGAGCAGCGCGAACCCGATGAGGCCACCGCCGTCGAACCAGCCGTTGCCGAACGTCCACCCGATCACCGGGATCAGCGCGATGCACAGCACGACCGCGAAGGCCTTCGACATCGTCGACTGCCCGCGCCCGATCATCGCCTCGAAGCCCGACACCTCGTCGCCCTCGCTCGGGAAGAACAGCCAGCCGAGCAGGTAGAACACCAGCCCGAACCCGCCGAACACCATCGCCGCGACGAGCGCCACCCGGATCACGACCGGGTCGATGCCGTAGCGGTTCCCCAGCCCGGCCGCGACCCCCGCGACCTTCCGCCCGGTGTGCGGGCGCCGCGGCCTGCTCACCCAGAAGTCCTTGACCGTCTCCTCGAAGCCGTTGAAGGGATTCGACTTCGGGCCCGGCGCTTCGTTCGCACCACTCATACGGCAAAGGATGCGGGAATCCCGAGGCGCTCACATCGGGGACGTTCCCTGAGGTTTCCCCTGAGAGCCGCATCCATCCGGGTCGTGATCAGGGGCTTCCCCGATGCCGATGCGGCCCCCGGCGTGTGACGATGGACGATGTGCAGGACTTCCTCGACCTCGACGCCACCCCGGCGCCGACGCCGGCGCGTGCGCCGGTGCCGCCCGTGGCGGCGCCCGTCGCCGAGCAGCCGGAGCGGCCGAAGATGCACCGGCGGCGCAGCGGGCGCGCGGTGGCCGGGGTCGCCGGCGGGCTCGCGGACCACCTCGGCGTGCCCGTCGTGTGGGTACGGCTGGCGTTCGCGCTGCTCGCAGCGCTCAACGGCGCCGGTTTGCTCGCCTACGGGCTGCTGTGGGTCTTCGTGCCGCAGCGAGCCGAAGACGCGCAGGAGACGGAGTCCTCGAACAAGGAGCGCCAGCAGGCGTACGGCCTCATCGCGCTCGGCATCGGCCTCGCCATCGCCAGCGGCACGCTCAGCGGCACCATCCGCGGCTGGGTCGCCCTGCCACTGGTCATCGCGATGCTCGGTGCGGCCGTCGTCTGGCGTGAGGCCGACGAGTCGCAGCGCCGGCGCTGGCGCACGGGCGCGCGAGGCGGGGTCACCGGCGCGCTGGTCGGCCAGGGTGGCCGCAGCGCGGCGATCATCCGGATCCTCGCGGGTGTCGCCCTCGTGGCCACGGGCATCGGGGTCGTCGTGTTCCAGAGCGGCACCTTCGACCAGGTCAAGTTCGCGCTCCTCGCCGTGCTCGCGACGCTGTTCGGCGTCGCCGTGCTGACCGTGCCGTTCTGGCTGCGGCTGGTCCGCGACCTCGGCGACGAGCGCCGCGCGCGCATCCGCACGGACGAACGTGCCGAGATCGCCGCGCACCTGCACGACTCCGTGCTGCAGACCCTCGCCCTGATCCAGCGGCAGGCCGACCAGCCGCACGAGGTCGCGCGTCTGGCGCGCGGCCAGGAGCGCGAGCTGCGCGGCTGGCTCTACGGCGCCGGCGGCTACGGCAAGCCGAGCGACAAGAAGTCGAAGGAAGAGGAAGAGGGCGCCGTTCCGCTGTCCGAGGCGCTGGCAACCGCGTGCGGTGAGGTCGAAGACCAGTTCGCGATCTCCGTCAACCAGGTCGTGGTCGGCGACGTCGAGCTGAACGAGCCGCTGACCGCGCTCGTGCAGGCCGCTCGCGAGGCGATCGTCAACGCGGCCAAGCACGCGGGGGTCGAGGAGGTCAGCGTGTACGCGGAGGTGGAGCCGGCCGAGGTCACGGTGTTCGTGCGCGACCGCGGCAAGGGCTTCGACCCCGACGTCGTCCCGGCCGACCGCCACGGCCTGGCCGACTCGATCCGCGGTCGCATGGAACGTCACGGCGGCACGTGCAAGCTGCGCACCGCTCCGGGTGAGGGCACGGAAGTCCAGCTGGCCATGCCGCTCAAAGCGGCCAAGGGTGCGGCGTGACCTCGCTATGCTCTGGCTTGGGGGAAGCAGCAGGCGAGCGAGGGAGCGGTGTCGTGACGGAGAGCCAGCGGGAGCCGGTGAAGGTCTTCCTCGTGGACGACCACGCGCTCTTCCGCGCCGGGGTGCGCACTGAGCTCGATTCGATCACCGACGAGGTGCGGGTGGTCGGCGAAGCGGGTTCGGTCACCGAGGCCGTCGAGGGCATCGCTCGCACGAAACCGCAGGTCGTGCTCCTGGACGTGCACATGCCCGACGGCGGCGGTGCCGAGGTGCTGCGCCGCGTCCGCCCGGAGCTGCCCGACGTCGTCTTCCTGGCGCTGTCGGTGTCCGACGCCGCCGAAGACGTCATCGCCGTCATCCGCGGCGGCGCGCGCGGCTACGTCACGAAGACCATCTCGTCGAAGGAACTCGTGCGCGCCATCGTGCGCGTGGCCGACGGCGACGCGGTGTTCTCCCCGCGCCTGGCCGGCTTCGTGCTCGACGCGTTCGCCGACCGCCCCGGCTCGGCGCCCATCAACGACCCCGAGCTGGACCTGCTGACCCCGCGCGAGCGCGACGTCCTGCGCCTGCTCGCGCGCGGCTACGCATACAAGGAGATCGCGTCGGAGCTGTTCATCTCGGTGAAGACGGTGGAGACGCACGTGTCGAGCGTCCTGCGCAAGACCCAGCTGTCCAACCGCTACGAGCTGTCCCGCTGGGCGTCGGACCGCCGGCTCGTCTAGACGTGTTCGGCCGCCACGGCCTCGACCGGCTGCGGCGCTTCGGCGTTCTTGCGCTGTACCCGCGTGAGCGCGACCCCGCCCAGCACCACGACCATGCCCGCGATCACGCGCACGCTGAGCTGCTCGTGCAGGAAAATCGCACCCAGCGCCACCGAGACGATCGGCAGCAGGTAGCCGACCACGGACGCCGCCACCGCGCCTTCACTCGCCAGCAGCTGGTAGTTCAGCGCGAACGCGATACCCGTGGACCCGACGCCGAGGATCACCACGGCCACGGCCGCCAGCGGCGTGAGGTGCACCGGTGACAGGCCGCCGAAGGGCAGCACCAGCACGAGGAATCCTGCGGCCAGCACCATCTGCCCGCCCGACAGCGCGTACGGCGATTCGCCGGTGTCCGACAGGTAGCGGCCCTCGTAGACGAACGCGAAGCCGTAGCTGGCGGCCGCGGCGAGGCAGGCGAGGGCGCCCCAGCTGAGCAGGCCCGAGGCCTCCCACGGCGCGAAGATCAGCAGGATCCCGACGAGCCCGATCACGAGCCCGGCCGCGCGCGTCAGCGTCATGCGGTGGCGCACCCCGAGGAACGGGGCCACCACGAGCACCCACAGGGGCGTCGTCGAGTTCAGCACGCCGGTGATGCCGGAGTCCACAGTGGTCTCACCGATCGCGAAGAGCAGGAACGGCACCGCGTTGTGGAAGAACGCGGCCACGACGAGGTGGCCCCACGTGCGTTTGTCCGACGGCAGCCGGCGACGGGCGAGCCGGCACAGCGCCACGAGCACCACGGCGCCGAGCACCAGGCGCGCGAGCACGAGCTGCACCGGCGAGAACGCCGCGAGGCCCAGCTTGATCCAGAAGAAGCTCGAACCCCACATCAGCGCCAGCGCGGCGATTCTGAGCAGGGTCTTCGTCTCGCCCACCCCAGTTCCTCCTTCTCGGCCACCAGCCAGCGTGGCCCCACCCAGACGTAAGGACAAGCGAAAATAACTGCAGGAACGCTTAAGCACAGCTGTAGGATTCGGGCATGCTCGACGTGCGGCGCATGCAGGTGCTGCGCGCGGTGATCACCAGCGGGTCGATCACCGCCGCGGCCCGGAACCTCGGGTACACCCCGTCGGCGATCAGCCAGCAGCTGACGGTGCTCGAACGCGAGGCCGGCACCGATCTGCTGGAACGCGTCGGCCGCGGGATCCGGCCCACGCCGGCGGGCCTGCTGCTGTGCGAGCACGCCGAAGCGCTCAGCGCCGAGCTCGCCAAGGCCGAGGCCGCGCTCACCGAGCTGAAGGAGGGCCGCACCGGCAAGCTCGCCGTCCGCTACTTCGCCACGGCCGGCGCTTCGGTGATCCCGCACGCCGTCGCGGCCGTGCGCCGCGAGCACCCCGGCGTGTGGCTCGACCTCAAGCTCGTGGACCCCGACGACCCGATGCCTGAGGTCGAGGAAGGCCGCGCCGACGTCGCCATCGTCGTCTTCCCGCGGCCCGCGCCACCGGCGAAGGGGGTCGAGCTCGTGCACCTGCTGGACGACCCGTACCGCGCGGTGCTGCCGCGCGCCCACCCGCTCGCGCGCAAACGCACGCTCGACCTGGCCGACCTCGCCGACGAACCGTGGGTCGGCGTCGACCCGATGCCCGGGATGTGCCGCGCGATCCTCGACGGGGCGTGCGCGTCGGCCGGGTTCTCACCGAACATCGTGGTCGAGTCCGAGGACTACCTCACCGCGCAGGGGTTCATCGCCGCCGGGCTCGGTGCCGGAGCTGGGCGTCGGCACGGCGCACCCCGGCGTGGCCGTGCGGCGGATCCGCAACCCCGAGCCGTGCCGGATGATCCACGCCGCCATCGCAGCGCGGGCCGCCGGGAACCCGGCCGTGCGGACGCTGATCGACGCCATGCGCGAGGCGACGGCCAAGGTGGCCTGACACTCGGGCGTCAGACGAACAACAGCTCCGACACGCCGATCCCGATCAGCACCGCGCACAGGATCGCGGCGACCGTGAGGATCAGTTTCCGGCGCGCGGCCGCCTTCTGCCGCACGGCCTCGGCCGACACCGCCTGCTGAGCGGGCGTCGGTGTGAACCTCGCGGTCGGCGCCGCCGGCGCCTGGATCTGCTGGGGCTGGAGGTGCTGGGTCGGCTGGGCCGCCATCGGCGCCATCGGCTGGTGCATGGGCTGCGGCGCGGCCGGCGCGTAGGGCACGTTCCGGACCGGCAGCTGCATGAGCGGACTCTGCTGTCCGGGTTGCTGCTGCCCGGGTTGCTGAGAGGGGCTCGGCCGGGACACGGGCACGGTTGGCATCGCGGGCGCCGTCGGCGGGATGAACGCCGTCTGCTCACGGCCCTCGGTGATCGCGCTCAGCGCGGCGACCGTGTCGGCCATGGTCGGGCGGGTCGCCGGGTCCAGCCGCAGCATCTTGCGCAACGCGCCGGCGAGCACCCCCGCGTTCTGTGGCGGTCGCTCGGACGAGCCGCCGTCCTCGCCGAACGGCGGCGTGCCCTCCACCGCCGTGTACAGCGTCGCGCCCAGCGAGAACACGTCGGACGCCGGCGAAGGCGGGGCACCCCGAGTGACCTCGGGAGCCCGGTAGGCCGGGTGCGGGCCGCCACCGGTGATGCCGATGTCGGTGAGCTTCACACTGCCGTCATCGGCCAGCAGGACGGTGCCGGGCTCGAGCGTGCGGTGCACGATGTCGGCCGCGTGGATCGCGGCCATCGCGTCGCCCAGCATGATCCCGAGCGACGCCGCCTGCTCGGGCGTGAGCCGTCCGTGCTCGGCCAGGAACGTCGACATCCCGCGGGACGGGATGTACTCCATGACCAACCAGACGTCGGGTCCGTCGGGCAGCACGTCGAAGACGGTGATCGCGCTCGGGTGCTCGATGCGTGCCGCGTCCTTGCCCTCCTGCATCACCGTCGCCCGCGCCTGCTCGGCGCGGTCGGGCGGCAGGCCGACGGGCAGGTACATGCGCTTCATCGCGACCGTGCGGAACAGCCGCGTGTCGAACGCGAGCCACACGATGCCCGCGCGTCCCCGGCCGATCGGCTGGTCGAGCCGGTACCGGCCGCCGACGATGGTGCCTTCTGAACTCAAATCTTTTCCTGCATCAGTTCGACGACGGCGGACTGCCTGTGGACGTGTCCGGCGAGCTCGGAGGCGAAACGGACTTCGAGCTCGACGAAGTAGTCGGCGTCTCCTGTTCGGAGGACGTCTCCCGCGTCGCGGTGTTCCGCTCGGACGTCCGGCGAGACGACGTCCTCTCGCGTGAAGAGGTCTCCTCTGAAGAAGACGTCTCTTCCGAGCTCGTGGTTGCTTCCTCGGTCGTCGGTACCGACACCGAGGTCGGGACCACGGCTGCCGAAGTGCTCGGGGGAGTGGGCTGCTGCGACGCGTCCGGCGGGTTGTTCGAGCTCAGCAGCCACACGCCGAGCACCACCAGCCCGATGACCACGATGCCGCCGATGATCGCCGGCTTCTTCCACGCGCCGGGCTTCTCGCCGTCCTCGTCGTCGGTCGGGCTGGTCTGGCCTCGCGGGGGCTTCGGTTCGTCGTAGCCGTCGTTGTAGTCGCCGTACGAGTCGTCCTGGTAGCCGTCGGGCACCGGGACGGCGCGGGTGGCGGCCAGCCCGTTTCGGCCCGGGTCGCCGTAGAGCGGCGGTTCGGCCTGGTACTGGTCGTAGTCGTTCTCCGGGTAGCCGCTGGCGGCGGGGTACTCGTCCTCGTCGTCGTAGTACTGCTGCGCCGGGCCGGGCTGGTCGAGCAGGGTGCCCGAGTGCGCGGCGTCCAGGTCCTCTTCGGGGAACAGGTGCGTCGCGGCCGCGCCGGCCACGGCGGCCGCGCCGAGCGTGCCGGCCGACGGCGCCATCATCGTCTCGTCGGACGAGCCGCCGAGCGGCGTCTCGCCGCGCGCGACGGCCGCCAGCAGCTCCTCGCACTCGTCGGCGGTCGGCCGGTGCTGTACCTCGAAGTGCAGCAGCACGGCGAGCACGCTGGCCAGCGGGCCCGACTGGCGTGGCGGGTTGATCTGGCCCGCGGCGACGGCGTGGAGCAGGCTCAGCGTGTTCTCGGACAGGCCGAACGGCGGCTGGCCCTCGCACGCGGCGTACAGCGTGGAGCCGAGGGAGAAGACGTCGGACTCGGGGCCGGGGTCACCGCCGATGGCGACTTCGGGCGCGAGGTAGGCGGGGGTGCCGGCGATCATCCCGGTCTTGGTGACCGTGACGTCGTCCTTGGCCCGCGAGATGCCGAAGTCGGTGATCTTCACGGTGCCGTTGCCGGCGAGCAGGATGTTGCCCGGCTTGATGTCGCGGTGGACGATGCCGACCGCGTGGGCCTCGCGCAGCGCGGCGGCCACCTGCGCGCCGATGCGCGCGACCTCCAGCGGCGGCAGCGTGCCGCGTTCCTGCAGGACCTGGGCCAGGCTCGTGGAGTTGAGGTACTCCATGATCAGGCACGGCTGGCCGTTGTCGTCGGTGACGACGTCGAACACCGAGATCGCGTTGGGGTGGTGCAGGCGCGCGGCGATGCGGCCCTCGCGCATCGTGCGCTGCCGGGCGTCTTCGGCGTCGTGCTCCTCGAGGTGGGGCTGCAGCAGCAGCTGCTTGATGGCCACGGTTCGGCCGAGCACCTCGTCGTGGGCCTTCCAGACGGCACCCATCGCGCCTGTGCCGATCCGGCCGATGATCCGGTACCGGCCGGCGACCAGACGACCCTCGTCGCTCACGCGACCTCCCTTTGGGGCTCCGACTTCCCGGAGCGGGACGTGCCCACCCCGAAGATGCGACTACCAACCGGCCGCAGCACCGGAGCGTAGGCACCTGTCGTGGGCTGTGTGCCGGTTTTCCCGACACCGGCCCGCGACAAGGCTAGGCGTTCACTCTGCGCACACGCACTCGGCACGGTCTGATCTTCTACCCGGCAGTGGATCGCCGCAGGTCACGTGAAGGAGACGGCTGAGAGCAGTCGCGCTTCGGAGATGACGTCACGCTCGACGACGTCGAACAGCTGCGTGATGCGGACCAGTGTGCCGTCGGTCTGGCGCAGCACCGCGACGGCGAGCACGGAGCCGTCGTCGCGCACCTCGGTGCTCTGGACGTCGATCTGGTCGGCCGTGCTCCACGCGCGGACCAGGCTGCCCACCTCGCCCTGCGCGAGGCCGGGAGCGAGCAGCGAGAGCGCGTTGTCGGGGTTCTTGTCGATCGACGCGTAGAACTTCTTGACGGCCTGCAGCTTCTCGGCGGCGGACGTGGCCCCCTGGCCCTTCGCCTTGCCGTGCTGGGGCGCGGGCGTGGTGCTCGGCGGCGCCGAGGTGGGGGTGCCGGTCTGCGGCTGGTTCCCGCCGGTGTCCTGGGTCGGCTGCGTGGTGCCGGCGCCCGAGGACGACGGCGTGCCGTCGTGGTGGCCGGACGTGGTGCCGCCCACGCCGTGCTCCGGCAGGTCGGGCACGGCGGCGCCACCGAGCGCGGCGGCGCCGCTGAAGCCGGGGGGAATGGTGTCCTCGGCGACCGGGGTCGTCGGCCGCGGGCCTCCGCTGAGCAGGGCCGCGGTGACCACGGCGCCCGCGACGAGCGCGCCGGCACCGACGAGCCCGACCTGCTTCGCCCGGCGGGCGAGCCGGCTCTCGGGCTCCTCGACCGGCTCGGCTGGTCTCACGGCCTCCGCGCGGTGCGGCCGCGGCGGCAGGTACTTCTGCGGCTCGCGGAAGACCTGCTCGAGGTAGTCGCGGTCCGCGTCGCCGACGCCGTCGAGCAGCTCGGGCGGGATCACGTCCTCGACGCGGACGGCAGTGGCCTCGCGGACCTCTCGCCGTGTGCGCTGCCGATCAAGCACGAATGTCCTCGCTCTGGGGTTCGGGGACGGCGGTACGGCCGTTCGGCCGTACGCCGTTGGTCCGGACGGCCGATTCGTGGTCGGCGTCCTTGCCGGTTGTCGCCAGGTAACCCTGTTGCGACGGCCACCCGCCAGGCTCAGTCGCCGGAATGCCGTCGCCACACGATGAGCGGCAGCTTATGTCACCCACCTGGAGCAGGAACAACCGCTTACCGCACCGCACGTGCATCGGAACGGGCACTCTGCACTTGCACGAAACGTTTCGCGTTCGGCGGACGATCGTGCCTGGTCAGACGCCGTCGTCGGCGATCTTTTCGTCGTCGCCGAAGGTCAGCGTGCGCTGCTCGACGGTCTTGGTGCCGTCGGTGTGGGTCACTTCGAGGGTGTTCACCGTCGTGTTGTCGTCGGGGTCGATCTCCACCTTCTTCACCTCGAAGTAGGCGACCTTCGCGTAGCGCTGGCGCAGCCCCTGCGGGCCCTCCGACTTCAGGTCCCCGGTGGTCACGGCGGAGGCCTCCGCCGGGTCGGTGGTCACCGTGTTGAAGAACTGCTCGGTGTAGTCGCCCATCTTCTTCGTGTCCTTGGGCGAGCTGTACCAGGGAGTGGCCGGGGCGGTCTCGCGCTGCGCGGGTGTGACCGGCGGCTTCTCCGGCGCGCTCGGCGGCGTCGACGTCGGCGCGGTCGCGCCGGGGCTCGACGAGTCCTCGCTCGACGGGTTCGCCGGCGTCCCTTCGTCGCTGGAGCTGCTCGTGCCCGCAGCGTTCTGGGGGCGAGTGTCCGGGTCGTCCGACGAGCTCGTGCCGCTGTCCCGGTCGATCGAGCGGCTGCCGCGGCTGTCGCCGCTCGTGCCGACGTACCCGCCCACCGACGGGTCGGGCAGCATCAGCGGATTGCCGCCGTTCTGCCGGCCCGGCCAGCCGCCGCCGAGCGCGTCGGTCGTGGTCGTGGGCCCGCCGACCAGGAAAGTCCCCGCGAACAGCAGCCCGACGACCACCGCGCCGGACGCGCCGGTCGCGAACCACGCCGCCTTCCGCCACGTCTTGGGCGGCGTCACCGACGCCGGCACCGACCCCAGGTCGAACTTCCCGAGCCCGTCGAGCAGCGGCGCGGCGTACACGCGCACTTCCTCGTCGTCCGGCTCGGGCACCCGGACGGCGGGCGCGCGCAGCGTCACCCGCTGCCGCCGCGGCGGCTCGGGCTGCGTGCTCGGCTCCACACTCTCCCGGGCCGCGGCCTCGTGCGCCAGCGTCGCCGCCGTCGCCTCGACGCGTTCCCGGCGGGTGCGCCGCGCCTGCGGCTGCGCGAGCCGGTCACGCTGCACGTCGGCCAGTGACCGCGTCGTGCCAGGCGCGGCCCACGCGCGATCGATCTCGCTGACAGGCTGCGGATCCGGCACCACGGCTCGTCCGTTCGGCACGCGCCGCCCGAGCGAAACGCGGGCAAGGTCCCCGAGATCTCCGGACTGCGTCCACCTGCTGGTGGCCGCTTCAGCGCCGGCCGCCTGGCCGCTCGGACCCGGCCGAGGCCCGGCGCCGGGATCGCCCGCGAACGCACTCGTGCTCGGCTGCGATCCGGTACTCCAGCCGCTCGCGGCTTCGTCGAAGTCGGGGGGAGCGGGCGTGAAAGCCGAGGCGCCCGGTTGCGCGGTACCCCAGCCGCTCGCCGCGACCTCGGCCACGGCATCGGCGAAGTCCGCCGGGTCGGCCGCCGGCGTGCTGTGTCCCCGGCTCGGCTGCGGCAGGTCACCGGCCCAGCCCCCGGCGGCCACCTCGGCTTCGTCCAGCCGCCCCGCCGTGAAGCCACGGTCGTTGCGGCCCGGCTGCGGCAGCTCCGTCCGACCTCGTACGGCCGGGGTGAACGCGCCGCGCTCTTCGTGCATCCACGTCGGCTGCGGCAGCCAGGACTCGGCCGCCGAGGGAACCGGCAGCGTGCCCTGCGCGGGCGCGAACCCGGCTCGCGGATCAGCGGCCCGGCTCGCCGGGGCGGCTCCGGGCCGGTGGCGGTGGTGCCCGGCGGAATCGGCCGGGACCACCGGCGTCCACGCCTGCGCGCCGGGGCCGCCGCGCGCGCGGTGCCTGCCCGGCATCGTGACTTCGGCGGCCGTCACCGTGTCCGGGTGGCTCGAGTACCTCGAACCACCCATCGCGTTTCCCGTCATGCCCGTCCGACCCCTCCCCGGTGTGGGCGTGACGGCGCCGGCACCCCGATCAACCCGATCGGAGCACTAGCGCGAGCGGAGTCACTTGCGTCCACACTTGCGGACTCCCGCGCATCTGCACGCGCACGCGGCAGCGGGCGCATGGAGCCGCAGCTCCCGCGCATCCTCCGGGCGTCGCCCGGCCCAGACGCAGGGGTCCTCACGAGCCCAGACTAGGAAACCGCCAGTCGAAAGTCTCGGGGCTACTTGCACCTTGCACAGGTTTCACCCTGTCGAGCGTTACCGATCGAGCGTGAGGTCACGCTACGCAGTGCTATGCCTGACGCCGGACCGGTCACCCTCCGCTGCGGTACTTCTCCCGGGTCGACTGCAATGCCTTCGTCGCCACAGCACCACTACCCACAGCAATCACAATGGCGACGATGTCCGCCCCGGTTCCCCCCAAAGTGAGCAACCAGGCGAACAGTGATGCCGCGGTGGTACCACCGGCGACCGCCCAGCGGCTGCGCACGTACTGCGCGACAGGCGCACCGCCGGCCCGCTTGCCCGCGGCGTTGTTGAGCAGCGCCAGGTACCCGACATGGCCCAGTGCCGCCAGCACGCTCGCGATCGCGATGATGACGGCGATGACGTTAATCATGGGTCCAGTCTGCCCGTTTCCGCGGACCCGCGGATCGGGGAAGTCCCCGATGTGGCCGGAAGTTCATCGGCCGAGGCGGCCGCGGCCGAGGTTCAGCAGCGCCATGGCGAGCTGCCGGCCCTCCGGCCCGAGTTCGCGGTAGCGCGCCAGCACGTCCATCTCGCGGTTGTAGACGATCTTCGTGCCGCCGGCGGCCATGCGCGCGGCGCCGATCGTCTTCGACACCTCCACGCGGCGCTTGACGAGCCGCAGGATCTCGGCGTCGAGCCAGTCGATCTCCTGGCGCAGCGAGGAGATGTCCTCGCCGGTCGGGGTGTCCTCCGCGGGCTGTCCGTCTGCGTTCTGCGTCTGCGCGTTCATCGGGACCTCTCTGGAATCCGGACCCCCAGCGGCCCCTGGGACGGCGAAAGCCCCGGGTCCGCTGGACTCCGGGGCTGCTGGTGATGGCGGGTGGGGCACTACGCGATCACGGGAGCCGGAGTCCGGGTCCCGTAGAAAAATCGCTCGCTGCTGTGCCGCACGAGGTCAGTATGGCACAGGAGTTTGCGGGCCCCGTCGGAAACTCCGCACGCGCGCGTGGACAACGAGCGTCACGAACAGCCAGAACACCGGCATCACCGGCCAGAAGAATCCGGCGCCCAGCACCGCCCACCGCACGATCAGCAGCACGGCCACCGCGACCACCGCGGCGAGGTGCACCCGCAGCGCGGGGTGCTCACGCAGCGCGGCGCGGGTGAGCGGCCAGCCGGCGCCGGGACGGCGTTCGGGCCCGGGCCGCGGCAGGTCGGTGGTGAGCTCGCCGAGCTCGTCGACGTAGCGGGTCGCGTAGACCGTGCTCAGCCGGTCTTCGACCTCCTCGAGCGTGAGCCGGCCTTCGGAGCCGGCGGACTGGATGATCGCGGCCACGCGTTCGCGATCGCTGTCGGATGCCCTCAACCGGGCGGGGATCTTGTCGTCCATACCGTTCGATGCTCCGCGCCGGAAAGCCCGTGCGCGTCGGGTGCGAAGCGACAACGCGGCGTACGTCCGGGAGCGCATGCGTACGCGCTGTCGAGTTCACCGTCGGACACGCTCTGCCTGTTCGGTCCCTGTCGTACCCCAGGGGTAGCGTGGACAGGCGATGGACACCCTCTTCGATCTCCCCGCAGAAAAGCCCGCGCCTGCCCGGAAGGCGGCCGCCGAGCTGCTCGAGGACCTCAACCCGGCGCAGCGTGAAGCGGTCACGCACGCCGGTGGGCCGCTGCTCGTCGTCGCCGGTGCCGGGTCGGGCAAGACCCGCGTGCTCACGCGTCGCATCGCGTACCTGCTCGCGGAGCGGCGCGTGCACCCCGGCGAGATCATGGCGATCACGTTCACCAACAAGGCCGCGGCGGAGATGCGCGAGCGCGTCTCGTCGCTCGTCGGCCGGCGTGCCAACGCGATGTGGGTGTCCACGTTCCACTCGATGTGCGTGCGGATCCTGCGCCGCGAAGCCAAGACGCTCGACATGTCGTCGAGCTTCTCCATCTACGACTCCGACGACACGAAGCGGCTCATCACGCTCGTCGCGCGCGACCTCGACATCGACCCGAAGAAGTACGCCGCGCGCACGCTCGCGGTGCACATCTCGAACCTCAAGAACGAGCTCGTCGACCCGGACGCCGCCAAGGCGAACGCGGCGAACGACCTGGAGCGCCGCGTCGCCGAGGTCTACGCCGAGTACCAGCGGCGGCTCGAAGCGGCCAACGCGTTCGACTTCGACGACCTGATTATGCGCACGGTGTCGTTGCTGCAGGCGTTCCCGGACGTCGCGGAGTACTACCGCCGCCGGTTCCGCCACGTCCTGGTCGACGAGTACCAGGACACGAACCACGCGCAGTACACGCTGGTGCGCGTGCTCGCGGGCACGGAGACCACGGACACCGGGATCGAGCCGGCCGAGCTGTGCGTGGTGGGTGACGCGGACCAGTCGATCTACGCGTTCCGCGGCGCGACGATCCGCAACATCGAGGAGTTCGAGCGCGACTTCCCCAACGCGCACACGATCCTGCTGGAGCAGAACTACCGCTCCACGCAGACGATCCTGTCGGCCGCCAACGCCGTGATCGAGCGCAACCCCAACCGGCGCGCCAAACGGCTGTGGACCGACTCGGGCGACGGGGAGAAGATCGTCGGCTACGTCTCGGACAACGACCACGACGAAGCCGCGTTCGTCGCGGGCGAGATCGACGCGCTGGCGGAGAAGGGCGAGGCGGAGTACTCCGACGTCGCCGTCTTCTACCGCACCAACAACCAGTCGCGCGTGTTCGAAGAGATCTTCATCCGCCTCGGCCTGCCGTACAAGGTCGTGGGCGGTGTGCGGTTCTACGAGCGGCGCGAGGTCCGCGACATGCTCGCGTACCTGCGCGTGCTGTCGAACCCCGAGGACACGGTGTCGCTGCGCCGCATCCTCAACGTGCCCAAGCGCGGCATCGGCGACCGCGCCGAGGCCGTGGTGGCGACCCACGCGGAGCGCGAGCGGATCTCGTTCGCGGCCGCGTTGCGCGACGCCGTCGACGGCAAGGTGGCGCTGCTGAACCCGCGCTCGGTAAAGGCGATCACGGGCTTCGTGGCGCTGCTCGACGGGCTGGGTGAGCTCGTGACGTCCGGCGCCGAGGTCCACGACCTGCTGGAGGCCGTGCTCGAGCGCACCGGGTACCGAGCGGAGCTGGAGGAGTCCGACGACCCGCAGGACGCGTCGCGGGTCGAGAACCTGACGGAACTCGTCACGGTCGCGCGTGAGTTCACCGAGTTCACCACCGAGGTCGCGCAGGACGAAAACGCGGAGCTGGTGCTCGACGACGGCGTGCCCCCGCCGGGCTCGCTGGCCGCGTTCCTGGAGCGCGTGTCGCTGGTCGCCGACGCCGACTCGATCCCTTCGCCCGACGGCGGCGAGGAGGGCGACGGCGGTGCCGGCGTGGTCACGCTGATGACGGTGCACACGGCCAAGGGCCTCGAATACCCGGTCGTGTTCTGCACGGGCTGGGAGGACGGCGTCTTCCCGCACATGCGCGCGCTGGGTGACCCCACGGAGCTCGCGGAAGAGCGGCGGCTCGCGTATGTGGCGATCACGCGGGCGCGGCAGCGGCTGTACGTCTCGCGCGCGCTGGTGCGCTCGGCGTGGGGCCAGCCGCAGATGAACCCGGCGTCACGGTTCCTCGACGAGCTGCCGGGCGACCTCGTCGACTGGCGGCGGCTGGAGCCGTCGTCGCCGGGGTTCGGGAACTTCGGGTCCTCGGGCTCTTCTTCGTCGGGCCCGCGCGCGGCGACGACGTGGGGCCGGCGGTCTTCGTCGTCCTCTACTTCCTCGACGTCGCCCTTCGGCAAGGGCTGGAAGGACACGGTGGCCCTCAAGCTCGACGTCGGCGACCGCGTCAGCCACGACAAATACGGCCTCGGCACCGTTATCACCTGCGACGGCGTCGGGCCCCGCGCCACGGCGACCATCGACTTCGGCGCGTCCGGGACGATCCGCCTGATGCTGATCGGGAGCGTCCCGATGGTGAAGCTCTGATTTTTGTCGTACCCCTCACCTAAGGTCACTCCTGTCGAACACAAGTTCGAAGAAGTGGGGTAAGCTGGTGCTCGCGCCGGCACCCCGGAAGGGGAGGACGAGGGTGTGGACGCGGTGTTGTTCGGAGTCCTGGCCGGTGGGGTCCAGGAGTACCTGCGAAGGATTCTCAGCGAGCCGGGTTCGGGCGCGGGCTCAGGGGAAGCCCGGCGATTGGCTGCGGCGTGGCGTGCCTTGCTGCACCAGCACTCGCTCGGCAACGACGGCCGTTGTCAGTCCTGCGGTGGGGGCCGGTGGGTGGCGCGGTCACCGTGGGGGGCCGGCGTGGCCGCTGGACCGGGGTTCGGGGCGCGGGTCTCCTGGCTGATCCGGTTGGGGTGGTGGCCTGTGCGGCGCCATCAGACGGGGCTGTGCACGGTGTGGCAGGTCGCCGTCGCCTACTTCATCCGGCGGTTGCCGAACGGGGAGAGGTGAGGGGGTCGAGCAGAAGCTGACTCGGGTCATCTCGTGAGCGGTGGACGTTCGTCGCCGGAATCCGTTTTGCGCATCGTCGGGGAATGCGTTGGCGGGTACGGCGGTCCGAAAAGGACACTGTTTGTCCCGGGCCATGGTCGGTATTGGGCACCGTCTGGAGTGGGCACCGTCTGGAATGGACAGATTGTCTTGATGTGGGCAGTGCCTGAAATGGGAACCGCCACGGGGCACGGGGGCGCTGCCGTGGCGGAGGAGGGGCTGAGCGATGAAGGTGTCAGGGGCTGCCGGCTGACCAGGAGGCCCGGCTGGCCCCAAGGCTTGGTGCGTAAGGAGGATCAGACGACGATGCCGCGGGCGGCGAGCCACGGGCGCGGGTCGATCTTCTTCGTGCCGTTCTGCCAGACCTCGAAGTGCAGGTGCGGGCCGGTGCTCTCGCCGCGGTTGCCGATCTCGGCGATCTGCTCGCCGCACTTGACCTTCTGGCCTTCGTGGACGGAGAAGCTGTTCATGTGGCCGTAGACCTGGATGGTGCCGTCGTCGAGCTGGATGCGGACCCAGAGGCCGAAACCGCTGGCGGGGCCGGCCTGGATGACGGTGCCGTCGGAGGCTGCGTAGATCGGGGTGCCGATCGAGTTCGCGATGTCGATGCCGAGGTGGCTGCTGCCCCAGCGGGCGCCGAAGCCGGAGGTGAACGTGCCGTGGGCCGGCAGGCACGTCTTCGGGCGGGCGGCTTCTTCGGCGGCCTTGCGGGCGGCGTCGGCTTCGGCCTTCTCGCGGGCTTCGGTGACCTTCTGGCTGTCGGCCATGCGGGCCGCTTCGGCGGAGGCATCCGACGTGTGGCCGGCGGGCAGCAGCTCGGGGGCTCCCCCTGATCCCGCGCTGCCGAGGGTGAACGAGGCGCTCGCGTCCTGCGCGTTGGCGAGCGGGGTTACGGCGGCGTCCGAGTCGGCCGTCACGGTCTTCAGGGTCTGGCCCGCGGCGGCAGCGGCGAACGCGCCGGCCGCGACGGCCGCGACCACGACCCGCCCACGCAGGGCGGAGGAGGGCGGGGCGATGCGGTGCTGTCCCCGCACGCGGATGACCGCACCGTCCAGTGCGTCCTTCAGCGCCGGGGAAGGGGCTTGGCCGCCGGGGGAGCGGTGTGAAGCCAAGACAGGGCCTTCCATCGTCGGGGAGCCGGGTCTTCGCGGACTCGGGCGGGGGATCCCGTGAGCGACCTCGGGGGCGGTTCGCTCGGCGTCCTGCTTTGTGACCTGACTGTAATGGGGACCGGGGGACAGTAACGAAGGGGCACTGTTCTCGGCAAGGCGTCCCCGCCGTTTCGGCCGAACGTGGGCTTGCCGTCACGCGGCTAGCTGTGTGGATTACCCAAAGTTAAGCTGGAACTACTCCGATCAGTGTGATCTCTGTTACACGACTTTCGGCCGATCGGGCCTCCGAACGGCCCTCCTGGAGGCGGTCGAACGACGCAACCGGTGAAATAAACGTTTGCGGCTCGCTGTTGAAGGGCATTCAGCCCTCTACCGTGTGGCCCGGGTCACTCGTTGTCTCCGGTGCCTGTCCGATTACGACCCCATCGGCTGATTCCCAGGTCAGCCGCGTTCACCCGGCGCCACCACCGCAGTCCTCTCCGCGGGTATAGCGCCTTGGTGGCCCTTCACTGGCGCCCCTCGCCCCACTGCGCCCCCCACTCGCGCCCGGCTTGCTAGCGTCGCCCCGATGACTTCGTCCGAAGGACCCCGCGACGGGGACTCGTCCCCGGCCCGTTCCGGTTCCGATCCGGATGACGGCGCACCCCGGTCCACCCCCCGTCGCCCCAGCCTCGCCGAACGCAAGGCGGCCGCCCGCGACCGCGCCCGCCGCGCCGCCACCCGCCGCACGGCGCGCGACCCCTCACCCGGCGGCGTCTCCTCCCGCCCCAGCGACGCCACCGCAGAGCCCTCTGCACCCACCTCCCGCCGCGGCACGCAACCCCCGCGCGACGCCGAACCCGCCCACGCTCCCCACCGCGACCACCCCACCAACCACGGCGCAACGACCGATGGCCCCCGCACCGACACCCCCGACTCCGGCCTCGCTAACAGCGCCGAGCGGCGCCCCGGCGCCGCAAGCGCCGGCGCACGGGGCGCCGACGACCGCGGCGCTGCGGGTAGTGGCCAGCTGGATGCGGCAAACGCGGGTGAGCTGGATACCGGCAGTGCCGGCGACATCGCTGGTGGCCGTGGACGCGCGGGTGCTGATGCCGCCGGCTCCGGTCTGGGCGCCGGTGGTGGCGAATCGTCTCTGGGTGCATCGAGGTCCGGTGCGTTGGGTGCCGGCGGTCGCGGCGCTGCGGGTAGTGGCCTGCCGAATGCGGCAACCGCTGGTAGGCCCGGTGTCGGCAGTGCCGCGGGCGACCTCACCAGTGGCCGCGGACGTGCGGGTGCTGACGATGCTGATTCCGGCCTGGAGGCAGTTGGTGTCGAATCGCCGCCGGGTGCACCGAGCGCCGGTGAACGCGGCACTGGCGGCCGCGGTGGGCAGCCGAATGTGGCGAACGCGAGTGCGGCGGACGCCGGCAGTGCCGCGGCCGACTTCGCCGGTGGCCGTGGACGTGCGGGTGCTGACGCCGTCGACTCCGGTCTCGACACGCGCGGCGGCGAGGCGGCCACTGGCGCGCGGCGCCGTGGCGCCGCCGGCGGGGACGAGCAACAGGGCGCAGCCGGCGGCGGCCCGGGTGGCCATCTCGGCGCCGGTGTGCGAAACGGCCGCAACGCCGAACCTGGGAACGCTGCCGCGCCGGCTCGGATCGATTCCCGCCCGGCGCCGACTCGGGTCAGGCCGCGGTCTGGGCGCGGTGGGCGGGAGGAGGGGGTCGGTTTCGGGGGTGGCTTCGCCGATCTCATCGACCGCGCTCCGTCTCCTCGGCTCAAGGCCGCCGCGGGCCTCCTCGCCGTCGGGGCGGTCGCGCTCACCGGCGGCGCGATCCTGCCCGTGTCGCCCGACGCGGGGCCCGGTTATCTGTCCTGGCCACTGCTCGCGCTGCTCGCGCTGGTGCCCGCCGGCGTCGCGAACGCGGCGGCGTACAGCGGGCGCCACGGGCTGGCCGCCGGCCTGACCGTCGGCCTGGCGGCGCTGGCGCCGGGGCGGCTGCTGCTCGACTTCCAGTTCTTCGCGCAGGCCTCCAAGACCATCCGGCCCGAGCTCTTCCTGCCGGACCGGCTGCTGGACCGCAGCGCCGTCGGCGCCGGGTTCTGGTTGCTGGTGGTCGGGCACGTCGTCACGATCGTCGCCGGGGTGGTCGCCGCGCGGGTGGTGCGTGAGGTCAACGAGGTGGCCGGTGACGACGGCGGCCACCGGCGGTGGCGGTTGGTCGTGCCGTTGCTCGCGGTGGTGAGCGCGGTCGGCCTGCTGATGGCGCCCGTCGTCTCGGACAATCCCTATCTGCCGGCCTACTCGGCGTTCGAAGGACCGGGTGTGGCGCTCGCGGGGTACGTCATCGCGACGGGGGCGTTGCTGCTCGCCGTGGTTCTCGGGTGTGCTGCGGCGGCCGACGGCGTCGTGCGCGGGACGCTCGGCGGCGTGGCCGCGGCGACGTTCGCGCTCGCCCTGCCGCCGTTGGTCGGCGGGCTGGCCATCAGCGGGCTGCACCTCGCGTTCGGCCCGGTGATGGCCGTCGTGGCGATGCTCATAGTGCTCTTCCTCGCGCCGCGGACGACGCCGCAACAGGCGCGCGCGGAACGCACGGACCTCGCGGGCGAAGCGCGTGTCCCCAGTCTCACGTTGTGGCGGGGCGTCACGGCGCTGGCCGCACTCCTCACCGCCGTGGCCGCCGCCGTCGGGGCGCTCGCACCCCAGCTGGACGCCCGGCTCGCCACGCAGAGCCCCGCCCGGTGGTGGCTCCTGGCCGCGGCGATCCTCGTCGTGCTGCCCGCGCCGTTCCTGTTCAAGTACAAGGCCGCGCGTGGCCTCGTCGCCGTGCTGTGGGCCGGTGTCGTGCTCGCGGGCACGGCTGTGCTCAGCACCGCCCTCACCGCCTCGGCGGCGACGGGCCTGGGCGGCGGACTCGGCGGCGCGATCACCTACCGCCTCGGCGCCGGCGCTGTGTTCACCGCGATCGCGCTCGGGCTCGCGGGGCTGACGGGGCTCGCGGCGGTCGTCACGGGCGTCGTCGAGCGTGACGACGAAGGCACCGAAGGCCCGCGCGCCCGCGTGCTGCTTCCCGTCGCCGCCGCGGCGGTCCTCGCCATCGCGGCCTTCGGCACGCCCGTGTTCTCCGCACCGGACTACGCGACGCCCGGGCTCTGGTCCGATTTCGACACTCCGTCGTGGGGCCTGCTCACCGCCGTGCTCGTGGTGCTGGGTGCGCTGGCCTTGAGCGTCCGCTCCCGCCCGGGTGCGGCGGCGGCCGCGCTCGCCGGGGCCGCGCTCCTGCTCGCGCTCCACGTCTCGCAACTGTTCTTCGTGGACCTCCCGGGCCGGAGCCCGGCGCTCGGCTCCTGGCTCGGTCTCGCCGCTGTTGTCGCAACGGCAACAGCGGGCGCGACCGCCGCAGCGGGCGCGAAAACGCCCGCCGGTGTGCGTTCTCACACCGCTTGACCGCATACGGTGACCGACTTCACCAGGTGCGGCGGCCCGCGCGTTCACGCTGGTCGCTAACCTCGACTGGTCCGACAGCGCGGTTCGAATCCAGACCACCCGGGTTCGAACCACCACAGTGGCGTGTCGTCAGGAGACTGGAGTAGTGGACCTCTACGAGTACCAGGCGAGGGATCTCTTCGCCGCCCACGGAGTACCGGTTCTGCCGGGCTCGGTGGCAAACACCCCCGAAGAAGCCAAGGCCGCCGCGGAGCAGATCGGCACCCAGGTCGTCGTCAAGGCGCAGGTGAAGGTCGGCGGTCGCGGCAAGGCGGGCGGCGTCAAGCTGGCCCAGACGCCGGACGAGGCGAAGGAGAAGGCGGAAGCCATCCTCGGCCTCGACATCAAGGGCCACACCACGCGCCGCGTGCTCGTGGCCGAAGCCTCGGACATCGCCGAGGAGTACTACTTCTCCTTCCTGCTCGACCGGTCCAACCGCACCTTCCTGGCGATGGCGTCGGCCGAGGGCGGCATGGAGATCGAGCAGCTCGCCGTCGAGCGCCCCGACGCACTGGCGAAGATCCCGGTCGACGCGATCGCCGGCGTCGACAAGGCGAAGGCCGTCGAGATCCTCACCGCGGGCAAGTTCCCGGAGAAGGTCGTCGACGAGGCCGCCGACGTGGTCGTGAAGCTCTGGGAGACCTTCGTCTCCGAGGACGCCACCCTCGTCGAGGTCAACCCGCTGGTCCGCGACCCCCAGGACAAGATCATCGCCCTCGACGGCAAGGTCACCCTGGACGAGAACGCAGACTTCCGTCAGCCGGGCCACGAAGCCCTGGTGGACAAGGAAGCCGAGAACCCGCTCGAGGCGAAGGCCAAGGCCAAGAACCTCAACTACGTCAAGCTCGAGGGCCAGGTCGGCATCATCGGCAACGGCGCCGGGCTCGTGATGTCCACTTTGGACGTCGTCGCGTACGCCGGTGAGAAGCACGGCGGCGTGAAGCCCGCCAACTTCCTCGACATCGGTGGTGGCGCGTCGGCCGCGGTCATGGCCGCGGGCCTCGACGTGATCCTCAACGACACCGACGTGAAGAGCGTCTTCGTGAACGTCTTCGGCGGCATCACCGCTTGCGACGAGGTCGCCCGCGGCATCGTCGAGGCGCTGAAGATCCTGGGCGACGAGGCCACCAAGCCGCTGGTCGTTCGCCTGGACGGCAACAACGTCGTGGAGGGTCGCCAGATCCTCGCCGACGCGAACCACCCGCTCGTGACCGTGGTGGACACTATGGACAACGCGGCCGACAAGGCTGCCGAGCTCGCCGCGGCGGTGAACTGAGATGTCGATCTTCCTCAACGAGAACAGCAAGGTCATCGTGCAGGGCCTCACCGGCTCCGAAGGCATGAAGCACGCGACCAAGATGCTGAAGTCCGGCACCAACATCGTGGGTGGCGTCAACGCCCGCAAGGCCGGCCAGACGGTGACCATCGAGGGCAAGGACCTCACCGTGTTCGGCACGGTCGAGGAGGCCATCAAGGAAACCGGCGCCGACGTGTCGGTCATCTTCGTGCCGCCGAAGTTCGCCAAGGACGCGGTGCTCGAGGCCATCGACGCCGAGATCCCGCTGGCCGTCGTGATCACCGAGGGCATCCCGGTGCACGACTCGGCCTACTTCTGGGCGCACGCCGTCGCCAAGGGCAACAAGACCCGCATCATCGGCCCGAACTGCCCCGGTGTGATCAGCCCCGGCAAGTCCAACGCCGGCATCATCCCGGCCGACATCACCGGCCCGGGCGCCATCGGCCTCGTGTCGAAGTCGGGCACGCTGACCTACCAGATGATGTACGAGCTGCGCGACATCGGTTTCTCCACCGCTGTCGGCATCGGCGGTGACCCGGTCATCGGCACCACCCACATCGACGCCCTCGAGGCGTTCGAGAAGGACGCCGACACCAAGGTCATCGTGATGATCGGCGAAATCGGCGGCGACGCCGAGGAGCGGGCCGCGGCCTACATCAAGGAGAACGTGACCAAGCCGGTCGTCGGCTACGTCGCGGGCTTCACCGCCCCCGAGGGCAAGACGATGGGTCACGCGGGCGCGATCGTGTCCGGTTCGTCCGGCACGGCGGCCGCGAAGAAGGAGGCCCTCGAGGCTGCCGGCGTCAAGGTCGGCAAGACCCCGAGCGAGACCGCTGTCCTCGCGCGCGAGCTGTACAACAACCTCTGAGCTGCGGTAACGCGGTTCACGCGGGCCGGGCACTCACCTTGGTGCCCGGCCCGCGGCGTATCCTTCGGCAACCGATCGCGTACCCCGCACGTCCAACGGCGCGGACGGGGGAGCGCCGGATGCGCTAGCGTTTCGCCAACGCGGGGCGTCGCGTGTGTCGTCCGGGCGCCGCACATCCCCCTGAGTTGCCGGCGAACGACAGGAGAGCTTCCGATGACCTTCCCCAGCGGTGGGCCTGGCTACCCCCAGCAGGGCGGCGGCCAGCAGCAGCCCCCTCAGGGACCGCCTCCCTCGGGCGGGTTCCCGCACCAGCAGCCGCAGCAGGGACCGCCTCCCGGGGCAGGCCCCGCGTTGCCCCAGAACCTCCCGCTCGTCCTTGCGCTCGTGGTGACCGTGCTGGGCGTCGTCCAGTACTTCCTCGGCTTCTCCGACGAAGCCGGTGACGTCGGCCAGGACACGATCTTCCTCCTCGCCGGTGGTCTGCTCTCGGCGCTGCACGCCTTGCCGAGAGCGCCGAAGGTGCTGCCGTTCGCCGCGCTGTTCAGCGTGGTCGGTGCCCTCGGCGCGCTCGACACGGTGGTGGCCGAGCAGACCACGCCGGGCATCGTCACGGTGGTGCTGATCCTCGGCATCGTGCAGGCGCTGGTCTCGGTCGGTGCGCTGCTGATGGAGTACGGCATCCTCAAGCCGCCGGCGCCGAAGGCCGCCGTGCCGCACTACCAGCCGACGCAGTACAGCCAGCCCGGCCAGTTCCCGTCGCAGCAGCAGGGTGAGCAGTCCTCACCGTTCGCGCCGCAGCCCGGCCAGTACCAGCAGCCCGGCTCCACGCCGCCGGGGCAGCAGCCGCCGGGGCAACAGGCCACGACGTACGCGCCGCAGCAGGGCCAGTTCTTCCAGCAGCCGTCGTCCGAGCAGGGCAAGAACCCGGGCACGCCGCCCGGCGGCTTCGGCCAGCAGGGCTGACCTACCTCGGGAAAACACCCGCTGTGACTCTCCGTGTCACAGCGGGTGTTTTCCGTTTCAGCAGGGCCCCGTCCGGGTGGGTTGGCTTCGCCGCGCACCGCGGGGGCGGCGTGCCTCACCCGGGCGGACCAGCGGGGATGTCATGGTGCGAGGCATGCAGGTGCTCACCAGTTCTTCACGCCCGCCGGGTGGCGAGGACACCGTCGAGCCCGACGCGTACGTGGCTCCGGCCACCCGGGTGCGGGTGTTGCTCACGGCCGCCCTGGGTTCGCTGATCACGCAGTACGCCGTGGTCGCGACCCTGCTCGCCCTCGTCGCGCTGAGCGCCGAACGCACCGTGTTCTCCGCCGGGAGCGTGCTGCTCTCGGCCGGGCCGGGCTGGCTCGCGGCGTACCAGGTGCAGCTCGGCATCGGCGGCCACCCGCTGGGAGTGCTGCCGCTGCTGCCGACGATCGGGGGCGTGCTGCTCGTCGCGCGCACAGCGTCGGGCGCGACGCTGCGCCTCGGGTACGCGACGCTGCGCCAGGCCGTGCCGCTGATCTCCGTGCTCGCGGCGTCGCACGCGCTGTTCGGCCTGCTCATCGGGCTGCTGTCGCTCGGCCAGCCGGTGCGGGCCAACCCGATCCTCGCGTTCGTGGTGCCCGGAGCTTTCGCCGCAGTGGCGGCCACATCGGGGGTGATGCGCCGCTGCGGGGTACCCGCCGCGCTCGCCGACCGGCTCGACCCGGTGGCGGTCCGCGGCCTGCGCGCGGGGGCGCTCGGCCTCGCGGCGCTGCTGGCGGTGGGCGCCATCGTGTTCGCGGCCGCCACGGCGCTTTCGGTGTCCACTGTGGACGACCTGTTCGAGCCGTCGCTGGGCAACAGCCTCGGGCTGTTCCTGCTTTCGGTGCTGTACCTGCCCAACGCGGTCGTCGCGGCGCTGTCGTTCGTCGCGGGGCCGGGGTTCACGATCGGGTCGCTCGACGTCAGCCTCGTCGGCTACCGCGGCGGTGCCGTACCTGCCGTGCCGCTGCTCGGCGGTATCCCCGAGCACCCCGCCGCGTGGTGGCCCGCGCTGCTGGTGCTGCCCGCGGCCGTGGGCGCGCTCGTCGGCTGGTCGGTGCGGTACGCCGACGACGACCCGGCCGCCCGGATCCGGATCGTGGCCGTCGCGGGCGCTGTGGTCGGCTTCGGCTGCGTGGTGCTGGGGACGCTGGCCGGCGGGCGGCTCGCCGACGGTCCGTTCGACCCGGTCAGCGTGCCGGTCGGAGTGGCGTCGATCGTGGCGTTCTGCTGGATCGTGATCCCGGGCGGGTTCGTGGCGTTCTTCGCGGGTGCCCACGAGCCGGCCGCGCCGCCGGAGGCGCCCGAGGCGTTCGGAGCCGAGGAAGCCGCGGCTGTCGAGGATGCCGAGGACGTCGAGGACGTCGAGGATGCCGCCCCGGAGGGGGACGAGGCCGAAGCCGGTGACGAGGGCGTCGACGAGGCCGCGGAGGTCGATCCCGACGAGGTCCTCGAAGACGTCGACCCGGAGGAGATCGACACCGACGAATTCGAAGCCGAGTTCACCGATCCCGGAGAAACCGGCGGAGCCGCCGACGACACCGCGGCCGAGGCCGGCGGGGCGCCGGCCGAGCCCGAGTACGGCGACTTCGACGCCGAAGCGGAGGCCGAACTGGGCCTCGAGCTGCCGGAAGACGTCCCGCTCGACGAGCCGGAGCCCGGCGGCGGCGACGCCGGGGCTGTGACCGAGTCCACCGACGGCTCCGGTGCGGGCGAGCGCCGCGACGACGACCGTTAGGGTTGGGGTGACCTGGTGAAGCGCGGCGCGCCCGAGGCGTGCCGCTGTGCGAGGAGCCCGTTCTGGCCAGCCGCTTGGACTTGCCCACCCCGGTGAAGATTGTCGTGCTCGCGTCCGGGTCGGGCACGCTCCTGCAGGCTGTGCTCGACGCGGTGGCGAAGCCCGCGTTCCCGGCGCAGGTCGTCGCCGTGGGTGCCGACCGCACCGGCATCGAAGCGCTGGCCCGCGCCGAGCGCGCCGGAGTGCCTTCGTTCACCGTGCGCATCGCCGACCACGCCGACCGCGACGCGTGGGACGAGGCGCTCACCAAGGCGGTCGCTGCTTACGAGCCCGACCTGGTCGTGTCGGCGGGGTTCATGAAGATCCTCGGCGCGCGGTTCCTGGCCCGCTTCGGCGGCCGGGTGATCAACACGCACCCGGCGCTGCTGCCGTCGTTCCCCGGGATGCACGCGGTCGCCGACGCGCTGGCGGCGGGCGTGAAGGTGACCGGGTCGACCGTGCACTTCGTCGACGCGGGCGTGGACACCGGCCCCGTCATCGCCCAGGAGGCGGTGGCCGTGGAGGCCGACGACACCGAAGACGTCCTGCACGAGCGGATCAAGGCCGTGGAACGCAGGCTGCTGGTTGGAACGATCGAGCGACTCGGCCGTGGTGGCTGCACCGTGGACGGACGAAAGGTGAGGTTTTCGTGAGCTTCGAGAACACTGCAGAGGGACGACGCCCGGTCCGGCGTGCGCTGATCGGCGTCTCGGACAAGGCCGGCCTGCTCGAGCTCGCGACCGGTCTGCACGCCGCGGGCGTGGAGATCGTGTCGACCGGCGGCACCGCGAAGGTGATCGCGAACGCCGGGGTCCCCGTCACGCCGGTCGAGCAGGTGACCGGGTTCCCGGAGTCGCTCGACGGCCGGGTGAAGACGCTGCACCCGCGCGTGCACGCCGGGCTGCTGGCCGACCGCGACAACCCCGACCACGTCGCGCAGCTCAAGCAGCTGGAGATCGCGCCGTTCGACCTGCTCGTGGTGAACCTGTACCCGTTCACGCAGACCGTCGCGTCGGGCGCGAGCGCCGAGGACTGCGTGGAGAACATCGACATCGGCGGCCCGGCGATGGTGCGCGCGGCCGCGAAGAACCACGGCAGCGTCGCGGTCGTCGTGGATCCCGTGCGCTACGCGTGGGTGCTGGAGCAGGTCGCGGCGGGCGGCTTCGAGCTCGCCGACCGCAAGCGGCTCGCGGCGCAGGCGTACGCGCACACGGCAGCCTACGACTCGGCGGTCGCTTCGTGGTTCGCCAACGTGTACGCGCCCGCGGACGACTCCGGCTTCCCCGATTTCCTCGGCGCCACCTGGGACCGCGCCGACGTGCTGCGCTACGGCGAGAACCCGCACCAGAAGGCGGCGCTGTACCGGAGCGCCCAGCCGGGCCTGGCGCACGCGGAGCAACTGCACGGCAAGGCCATGTCGTACAACAACTACGTCGACACCGACGCCGCCCGCCGCGCCGCGTACGACTTCGGCGAGCCGGCCGTCGCGATCATCAAGCACGCCAACCCGTGCGGCATCGCGGTGGGCACCGACGTGGCCGAAGCGCACCGCAAGGCCCACGCGTGCGACCCGGTTTCCGCGTACGGCGGCGTGATCGCCACGAACCGGCCGGTGAGCGTCGAGGCGGCGGAGCAGATCGCCGAGGTGTTCACCGAGGTCGTCCTGGCTCCCGACTTCGAGCCGGAGGCGCTGGAAATCCTGCAGCGCAAGAAGAATGTGCGGCTGCTGAAGCTGCCCGCGATCGAGAACCCGGCGCCCGTCGAGTTCCGGCCGATCTCCGGCGGGGTGCTGGTGCAGTCCGTCGATGCGATCGACGCGCCCGGCGACGACCCGGCCAACTGGCAGCTCGCCACGGGCGCACCCGCCGACGAGCAGACGCTGGCGGACCTCGAATTCGCGTGGCGCGCGCTGCGCGCGGTGAAGTCCAACGCGATCCTGCTTGCGCACGACGGCGCGACCGTCGGCGTCGGCATGGGCCAGGTCAACCGCGTCGACTCGTCGCGGCTGGCGGTCGCGCGCGCCGGTGACCGCGCGAACGGTTCCGTAGGCGCGTCCGACGCGTTCTTCCCGTTCCCGGACGGGCTCGAGGTGCTGCTCGAGGCCGGCGTCCGCGCCGTCGTGCAGCCCGGCGGGTCCATCCGCGACGCCGAGGTGATCGCGGCCGCGGAGAAGGCGGGCATCACGCTGTACCTGACGGGGACGCGCCACTTCGCGCACTGAGGTTGGCGGGGCCGGCCCGGTTTCTGGGCCGGCCCCTTCGTCACGCCTCGCTGCGAAGGAGCGCGTACACGATTTCGTCGCGGTACGCGCCGTCGCGCCAGGTGACCTGGCACATCAGGCCTTCGCGGTGGAAGCCGACCTTCTCGAGCACGCGCTGCTCGGCCGCGTTCTCGCTGTCGGTGAACGCTTCGAGCCGGTGGGCGCGCGTGAAGCGGAACAGGTGGTCGGCCAGCAGCCGGTGGGCCTTCGTCCCGACGCCGTGGCCGCGGAAATCGGGCAGCAGCGTCACGCCGACCTCGAAGCACCCACCCGCCGGCCCGCCCCGGTCGGCGGCCTCCCAGCTCGCCATCCCGGCCACGACGCCGCCGACAGTCACGGCGAGCGCCGTCGACTCGTCGCCGACGAACCCGTCCTCGGCGAACCGGCGGCGGCGCGCCTTCGGGTCCGCGAACCCGGACCACTGGAACGCGCCGAGCACGTCGGGGTCCGTCGCGAACCGGTCGAGCGCCGGCAGGTCCTCTTCGGCGAACGGCCGCAGGGCGATGCGCTTCACGGTCAGCTCCGTTGGACGGGTTTCCGCCCAGTCTATCCGGCGCCGGTCTCGTGTGGACGGTTATTCCGCGGCTGCCACCGGCGGCAACCCCGATTTCGTCCTGCCCGGCCATGGCGGTCCCGTGGTCCCGCGCTCCAGCCGGGGCGGTGGGGGCGCGCCGGGTTCCCTCAGCCGCGCAGGGGGCGGAAGAACTCGCGGATCTCGGTGACCAGTTCGTCCGGACGCTCCAGCGCCGCGAAGTGCCCACCGTGGTCGAAAGCGGTGAAGCGGGTCAGGTTGTAGGCGCGGCGCACCCACTCCTCGGGCGGTGTGAAGTTGTCGTGGGCGAAGGAAGCGAAGCCGGTCGGGGTGGCGACGTAGCCCGGGGTGTTCGCGCCCAGCATGCCTTCGGTGTGCTTGGTCTCGTAGTAGAGGCGGGCGGCGGTGGCGCTGGTGTTGGTCAGCCAGTGGAGCGTGATGTCGGTGAGCAGCTCGTCCTTGCTGAAGACGGATTCGACGTCACCACCGCAGTCGCTCCACGCGCGGAACTTCTCCACGAACCAGGCGGCCAGTCCGGCGGGGGAGTCGGACAGCGCGGCGGCGAGTGTGGCCGGGCGGGTGGCCTGGAGCCGCGCGTACGCGCCCTGTTCGGAGAAGAAGTCCGCGGCCTGCGCGCGGAACTCCTCTTCGGCTGGCGTGAGCGGCGTCGAGTCGAGCACGGGCGTGGCGCCCATCAGGTTGAGGTGGATGCCGGCGACGTGGCCCCCGTGGTCCCGCCCGAGGCGGCTGGTGATCTGCGCGCCGAAGTCGCCGCCCTGCGCGCCGTAGCGGCGGTGACTGAGCACCTCGGTCATGAGCCGGTCGAACAGCCCTGCGATCGCCGTCGGGTTCATCCCGGGCGTGCCGGGGTGCGGCGTGAACCCGAAGCCGGGCAGGCTGGGTGCGACCACCTCGAACGCGTCGGCCGGGTCGCCGCCGTGCGCCGCGGGGTCCGTCAGCGGGCCGAGGATCTTGTGCACTTCCCAGAACGAACCCGGCCAGCCGTGGGAGAACAGCAGCGGGAACGGGCGCGGCCCCACCCCCTCGGCGTGCACGAAGTGGACGGTCGCGCCACCGACGTCGGCGAGGAACTGCGGCATCGCGTTGAGCCGCGCTCCGGCGGTGCGCCAGTCGAACTCGTCGCGCCAGTAGTCCACGAGCTCCGCGAGGTACCCCGGCGGGGTGCCGTGGGTCCACTCGCTCCCGGACAACGCGGGCGCGAAGCGGGTTCGGGCCAGGCGGTCCTTCAGGTCGGTGAGCTGCTCGTCGCTGGTGGTGCTGCGGAACGGACTTACCACGTCCGCCTCCTTTCTCGATCTTGTCTCGAGCATGCGACGGCCGGACCCGGATGGCTGGCAGGAAAACGGCATCAGTCTCGGCTTGACAGGCTCGCCGGATCCGGGTGTACTTGACGGTGTCGAACAGGTGTTCGACGCTTGGGTATCGGAGCCGCCTTCCCCGCGGTGTGCCGGTGCTCGTCCCGTGGGGCTCTGGCCTGGGCCTGCAGCGGGGTGGGGCCGGCGTGTGCGCGGAGGGAGGTGCATGCGGTGACGGCAGTGGTGGAGCCGGTGGCTCGGCTCGCCGCGTTGCCCGGCGTGAGCACGGCGAGCCGGGTGGCGGAGCAGGCCGCGCACGCCAAGACGACGGGAAGGGTGCTCCCGGTGTCCGCGGCGCTGGCCGGCCTGCTGCCTGATCCGGGGCTCCGGCGCGGGAGCACCGTGGCGGTCCACCACTCGACGTCGCTGCTGCTCGCCCTGCTCGCCGAGGCCACCGCCGCCGGGTCGTGGGCGGCGGTGGTCGGCGTGCCCTCCCTGGGCATCGCCGCGGCGGCGGAACACGGCGTCGACGTGTCGCGGCTCGCACTGGTGCCGCGGCCGGGCGCCGAGTACCCGGCCGTGGTCGCCGCCCTGCTCGACGGCGTCGACCTCGTGGTCACCGAACCCCGCTCCGTCCGCCCACCCGTCGCCCGGCGGTTGTCGGCGCGCGCGCGCCACCGCGGGGCCGTTCTGCTCTCCCTCGGCCCGTGGCCCGCCGCCGACCTCGAACTCCACTGCACCCCTGGCCCCTGGTCGGGCTTCCTCGGCGCAGGCGCGGGCTTCCTCCGCACCCGCGACGCCGAGGTCCACGCCCGTGGCCGCGGTTCCGCCGCCCGCCCCCGGTCGGCCACCCTCGCCCTCCCCGGCCCCGGCGGCCGAGCGCTCCCGGCCGACCCGGCCCCGGTTCTCCTCCCCGTCCAGCGCCTCGACGGACTCGACCCACTCGACGAACTCGATCAGGAGGTGGCGGGATGACCCCACCGCACGCACCTCGCTGCACCCGCGTGACGGCGGGGTTCTCCACACGGCGCCGGCTACTCGCCACCGGCGCCCTCCACCACCGGGTCCGGCCCGCGGCGCCAGGGCGAAGCCGCGGAAACCTCGCGACGACGGGCCTTGCCCGGAAGGGCCCCGTCTCGACCCTCACCGTCCACACCAGACACTCCGGAGCGCTTTCATGACCATCGCCCCGGAACGAGCCACCACACTCCCCACCAGGATGCTCGTCCTGTGGTGCCCCGACTGGCCCGCCGTCGCGGCGACGGCGGCGGCGGGTGTCCCCTTGACCCGGCCGGGCGCAGTGTTCCTCGCCAACCGCGTGGTCGCGTGCACGGCGGTGGCGCGCAGCCGCGGAGTGCGGCGCGGGATGCGGCGCCGCGAAGCCGAATCCCGCTGCCCCGAACTGGCTGTGTTCGGCGTCGATGAAGGGCGCGACGCGCGGCTGTTCGAGAACGTGGCGCGCGCGGTGGAAGAGCTGGTCGTCGGCCTGGAAGTGGTGCGGCCGGGGCTCATCGCGGTGCCCGTGGCGGGCGCGGCGGGCTACTTCGGCGGCGAGCACCCCCTCGCGGAGAAGCTGCTGGACCAGGTGGCCGCAGTCGCGGGTGTCGAGTGTCAGATCGGGGTGGCGGAAGGGCTGTTCGGCGCGACCGTCGCGGCGCGCCAGGGCGAGTTCGTGCCCGCGGGGGAGACTGCGGAGTTCCTCGCGCCGCTGCCCATCACGGAGCTGGATCAGCCGGACGTCGAGCGCAAGGAACTCGTCGACCTGCTCACGCGCCTGGGCCTGCGGACGCTCGGGGCGTTCGCCGCGCTGTCGGAGCGCGATGTGATGTCCCGCTTCGCACTCGACGGTGTGCTCGCCCACCGCCTGGCGCGCGGCCTGTCCGAACGCCCGCCGCTGCGGCGCAAACCGCCGGCGGACCTCACGCTCACGGAGACGTTCGACCCGGTGCTAGAGCGCGTCGACGTCGCGGCGTTCCTCGCCAAGAACCTCGGCGCGCGCTTCCACGCGGGACTCGCCGCCCGCGGCCTCGCCTGCACCCGCCTCGGCATCTACGCCACGACCGAAAACGGCGAACAGCTCGGCCGCGTCTGGCGCTGCGCGGAACCCCTGACGCCCCAAGGTGTCGCCGACCGAGTGCGATGGCAGTTCGAAGGCTGGCTGCGCGGAGACCGGCGTCTCAGCTCGGGTGTCGCGCGGCTGCGGCTGGAGCCCGAAGAAACCGTCGAGGGCAAGTCCCTGCAGCTGGGCCTCTGGCACGGGGGCAACCGCAGCGAGGACGACGAGCTCACCACCGAACGCGCCGCCCGCGCCTTCGTCCGCGTGCAAGGCCTGCTCGGGCCGGAGGGGGTTCTCACCCCGCTCCTCGACGGCGGCCGCGACCCCGCCGGCCGCGTGCGCCTGATCCCCTGGGGCGACCCGCGTGAAACCGTCTCGCCGCCGGATGCCACCTGGCCCGGCCGGCTGCCCGCGCCGTCCCCGGCGACGGTGCTCGAACAACCCGTGCCGGTGCAGGTCGTCGACGAGCAGGGCGTGCCCGTCGGCATCACCAGCCGCAAGCAGCTCACCGCGCCGCCGTGCCGGCTGAGCGTCGCGGGCGGCCCGCCGCGGACGGTGCTCGACTGGGCCGGCCCGTGGCCCGTCGCGGCGAGCCGCCGTTCGGCCGCGCCCCAGCAGGCCCGGCTGCAGCTGCTGCTCGCCGCCACCGGACGCGACGACACCGACGAAGCCGTGCTCGTCCTGTGCTCCGGCACCGAAACTCCCGTGTGGACAGTGGAAGGGATCTACGACTGATGGACGACGACACCGAACTCGCCTGGGACGCCTGCGTGCGCCGCGAGACCCCGCTCATCCCGGCGCCCCGCAGCTCACCCGAGAACGAATAGATGGGCTGGAACAACCCGCCCGTCCCGTGGCACGACCTCGCGCGGGCCCTGTCCGGCGAAGTGCCGCCCGGCGACCACGGCGACAGTCCGGCGTGGGGCCGCAAACGCGACGTCTACCGCCGGCCCGCCGACGTGCCGCCGCCGCGCGCCGACGTCGAGTCCGGGCCGCGCGTGCCGTACGCGGAGCTGCACTGCCACTCCAACTTCAGCTTCCTCGACGGCGCCAGCCACCCCGAGGAGCTCGTCGAAGAGGCCGCGCGGCTCGGCCTCGACGCCATCGCGCTCACCGACCACGACGGCATGTACGGCGTCGTCCGCTTCGCCGAAGCCGCCAAGGAGCTCGGTGTCGCCACGGTGTTCGGCACCGAGCTGAGCTTCGGCCTGTCCGGTCCGCAGAACGGCGTCGCCGACCCCGAAGGCGAGCACCTGCTGCTGCTCGCGCGCGGCGACCACGGCTACCGCGCGCTGTGCCGCGCCATCACCGCCGGCCAGCTGCGCGGCCACGACGGGGCCACCGGTGAGCACGCCGAAAAGGGCCGGCCCGTCTACGACCTGCGCGCCGTCGCCGAGGAGGTCACCGGCCAGTGCGCCGTGCTCACCGGCTGCCGCAAGGGCCCCGTCCGTTCGGCGCTGCTGCGCGACGGCCCGGCCGCCGCGGCCACGCAGCTGAGGAAACTCGTGGAACTTTTCGGCCGCGACAACGTTTACGTCGAGCTCTTCGACCACGGCCAGCCCCTCGACGCCACCCACAACGACCTGCTCGCCGAGCTCGCCGGGGACTTCGGCCTGCCCACCGTCGCCACCACCGCCGCGCACTACGCACGGCCCGAACGCGGCCGCCTCGCCGATGCCGTCGCCGCCATCCGCGCGCGCCGCAGCATCGACGAACTCGAAGGCTGGCTTCCCGGCGATGGCGCCACGTTCCTGCGCTCAGGCGCCGAAATGGCGGACCGCTTCCGGCGCTACCCGGGCGCGGTGCAGAGGTCGGCCGTGCTGGGCGTGGAGTGCGCGTTCAAGCTGGAGCTGCTCGCGCCCGAACTGCCGCCGTTCGACGTGCCCGCGGGCCACACCGAAGCGTCCTACCTGCGGGAGCTCACGAAGAAGGGCGCCGAGGAGCGCTACGCCGGGAAGAAGGACGAAGCAGCCGCGTACGGGCAGATCGAACACGAGCTGAAGATCATCGAAGACCTCGGTTTCCCCGGCTATTTCCTCATCGTGTGGGACATCGTGCGCTTCTGCCGCGACCACGACATCCTCTGCCAGGGCCGCGGATCCGCCGCCAACTCCGCCGTCTGCTACGCGCTCGGCATCACCAAGGTCGACCCGGTGAAGTACAAGCTGCTCTTCGAACGCTTCCTGGCCCCCGACCGCGACGGCTACCCCGACATCGACCTCGACATCGAGTCGGACCGGCGGGAGGAGGCGATCCAGTACGTCTTCGCCAAGCACGGCCGCCTCAACACCGCGCAGGTCGCCAACGTGATCACCTACCGCGCCCGCTCCGCGATCCGCGACGCCGCCCGCGCGCTCGGCTACTCACCCGGCCAGCAGGACGCGTGGAGCAAGCAGATCGACCGCTGGGGCGCGTTGCGCAGCACCGAGAAGGACCACGACCACGACATCCCCGACGACGTCGTGCAGCTCGCGTTCGCGCTCGAAGACTTCCCGCGCCACCTGGGCATCCACTCCGGCGGCATGGTGATCTGCCAGGAACCCGTGAGCCAGGTCTGTCCCGTGGAGTGGGCGCGGATGGACAACCGAAGCGTGGTGCAGTGGGAGAAGGAGGACTGCGCCGCGGCCGGGCTGGTGAAGTTCGACCTGCTGGGTCTCGGCATGCTCTCGGCCCTGCACTACATGCTCGACCTCGTCAAGGAGTACAAGGGGGAGCGCGTCGACCTCGCCGACCTGGACCTGGAAGACAGGAACATCTACGAGATGCTCTGCCGCGCCGACGCGATCGGCGTGTTCCAGGTCGAGAGCCGGGCGCAGCTGGCCACGCTGCCGCGGTTGCAGCCGCGCGAGTTCTACGACCTCGCGGTGGAGGTCGCGCTCATCCGGCCCGGCCCGATCCAGGGCGGGTCCGTGCACCCCTACATCCGGCGCAAGCAGGAGCGCGAGGAGTGGGACTACGACCACCCGCTGCTGGAGAACGCGCTGTACAAGACCAAGGGCGTGCCCCTGTTCCAGGAACAGATGATGCAGATCGCCCTCGACGTCGCCGATTTCACCGCCGCGGAGGCCGACCAGCTGCGGCACGCGATGGGGTCGAAGCGCTCGGAACGCAAGATGGAGCTGCTCCGGCGGCGGTTCGTCGAGGGCGCCACGGCCAAGGGCGTCGACGCGGAGCTGGCGGAGAAGATCTTCGTGAAGCTCAAGGCGTTCGCCAACTTCGGCTTCCCCGAGAGCCATGCACTGAGCTTCGCGCACCTGGTGTTCGCCAGCGCGTATTTCAAGTACTACCACCCGGACGCGTTCTGCGCGGGGCTGCTGCGCGCGCAGCCGATGGGCTTCTACTCGCCGCAGTCGCTGGTCGCCGACGCGCGCCGGCACGGCGTCACGGTGCTCGGGCCCGACGTCAACCGCAGCCTGCCCCACGCGACGCTGGAACCGTTGCCGGGCGGGGGAAAGCTGCACGCCGTGCGCACCGGGCTCGGCACCGTGCGGCTGATCGGCGACGAGCCGGCGGCGAAGATCGTGGCCGAACGCGACGCGCACGGGCCGTACGCGAGCATGTCCGACCTCGCGCGCCGCGTGCGGCTCACCGCACCTCAGCTGGAAGCCCTCGCCACGGCGGGCGCCTTCAGCGCGTTCGGCGGCGACCGGCGCCAGGCGCTGTGGTCCGCGGGTGCCGTCGCGCAGGACCGGCCGGAGAAGCTGCCGGGCACCGCGCCCGGCGTCGACGCCCCGACGCTGCCGGGCATGGACGCCCTCGACGTCGCCGCAGCCGACGTGTGGGCCACCGGCCTCTCGCCCGACAGCTACCCGACGGAGTTCGTGCGCGACCACCTCGATTCCCTGGGCGTCGTCCCGGCGGCCGGCCTGCTCGACCTCGCCAACGGCTCCCGCGTGCTCGTCGGGGGAGCCGTGACGCACCGCCAGCGCCCCGCGACCGCCGGTGGCGTCACGTTCATCAATCTCGAGGATGAAACGGGCATGGTCAACGTGATCTGCACGCGCGGCCTGTGGCAACGCTTCCACCGCGTGGCGCGCACCAGCTCCGCCCTGCTCGTGCGGGGTGTGGTGGAGAAGGCGGACGGCGTGGTGAGCGTCCGCGCGGAGAAACTGGAGACGATGTCCTTGCGCATCAAGGCAAAGTCCCGCGACTTCCGCTGACCGCCGCGGGTGATCGACACCCGCGGCGCCGTCGCTATGATGGGCCGATGAGCAGGCCCGTCGAGGAGATCGAGACCGGCGAGGACTACCGCGACGCCGTGCTTTCCGGGCAATGGTGGGAAAAACGGAGCTTCTCCGGCTGCGACTTCACCGAAGCCGACCTGCGTGACCTGCGCACCCGGGGCTGCACGTTCGACAACTGCGACTTCACCAAAGTCGACCTCGCGGGCTCGCGCCACGACGCCTCGGCGTTCCGCTCGTGCACCTTCGACCGCGCCGTCCTCGCCGACAGCCGCTGGTCGGCGTGCTCGTTGCTAGGATCGTCCTTTGTGGACTGCCGCTTCCAGGGCATCGCCCTCACGGACTGCGACCTGTCGCTGGCGTCCCTGGCCCGCGGCCAGCTGCGCAAACTGCACCTGTCGGGCCTGCGCATGCGCGAGGTCAACCTCACCGAGGCCGACCTCTCCGACACCGACCTGCGCGACTCCGACCTCACCGGCGCTCGTCTCCTCGGCGCCAAACTCCCCGGCGCCGACCTCCGGGGCGCCCACCTCGACGCGAACGCCCTCGTGCAGGCCGACCTGCGCGGCGCCTACGTCGACATCGAGACGGCCATCGGCTTCGCCGCCGCACACGGCCTGATCGTCAAGTGACCACCGTGCGGCTGCCGACCGCCGCTTCCGGCACGATCCGGCGGATCGCGGCATGGGTCGCGCGCGGCTGGGTCGGGCACCCGCTTGTGGACGACATCGAGTACTGGCAGACGTTGACTGATGAACCCACCGCGATGGAGCACCTGTTCGCGATCTTCGCGAACGTCCTGCAACTCGGCGAAGACGGCGAACCTCTTAACGAGGAGTACGCCGAACGCCGCGCGGCGACGTCGGTGTTCCAGTACTGCACCGGCCCGGCTTCCTGAGGGCGAGCCGGCGCCGGCGGGCTGGGAAGCCGAGGCTCCACTGAGCGGGTTGCCGTCGAGTCAGTCTTCGTCGAAGGGCTGATCGCTGCACCGGAACCACGCTTCGCCGCCTTGGATGTGGAGCAGGAATTCGGGCACCGGGCCGCGCGGCGATACGAGGCTCATCGATGCCGTGATGCGCTCATGGACCCGCTCCCAGGGGTCGTAGTTGTCATCGAGCCCGGAATCCACTAAGGCGAGCTCCTCATCGAAGAGCGGCTGAACCTCCGCGAACGCGGGCTCCGGCAGGAACCTGCCAAAGTGCCAAGCGAGGTCGGCGTTCTCGATCACGATCTGGCCGAGGAGTTCGTCGCCTCGGACCAGTTGCCACACCGCTTTTTCGAGCGAGCTCATCCCTGCTTCACCTTCGCAATCGCCTGCTCACCGGATTCAGACGGTCGCACCCATGCCTGACATTTCGTCCTCGACGAGTGGGGTGCTACACCGAGGACGGCCACCAAGCCGTTGCGCCGGCTACTCGACGCTGGTGATCAGCTTGACAGCAGTACCAGGCAGCACCCGCGCCCGGCGGCTTTGAACACCCGGTGAACCCGCACGGGGGACGATCGGGCGGCCCCGGCCAAGGATCCGCTTTCCCCGAGGGAACCGGGGCATGATGGGCGGTGTGCAACCCGACGACGTGATCCGCGCCTACCGGGCGTTCTTCGCAGGCGAGCGGCGTGAGCTCGACCTCGTGGGCTTCTTCCGCGACGTCGCCGCCACCGTGCCCGCGTACCGGAAGTTCCTCGCGGCCCACGGAATCGACCCCGCGAGCATCCGCAGCGAGGACGACTTCCGACGGCTGCCGCTGACGTCGAAGGCCACCTACCAGGGCCAGTACGCGCTGCCGGAACTCTGCCGCGGCGGCCGGCTGGACGCGTGCGACCTGGTCGCCGTGTCGTCCGGCTCGTCGGGCAGCCCCACGATCTGGCCGCGGTCGCTGGCCGACGAGCTGCACATCGCCGAACGCTTCGAGCAGGTGTTCCGCACGTTCGCCGCGCACGAGCGCAGCACGCTCGCCGTGGTCTGCTTCCCGCTGGGCACGTGGGTCGGCGGGCTGTTCACGACGGCGTGCGTGCGGCACCTGGCCGCCAAGGGTTTCCCGATCACCACCGTCGCGCCCGGTAACAACAAGGCCGAGATCCTGCGGGTGCTGCCGGAGCTGGCGCCGCACTTCGACCAGGTCGTGCTGCTCGGTTACCCGCCGTTCGTGAAGGACGTGGTCGACAGCGGCGACGGCTGGGCCGGCCACGCCGTCAAGATGGTGTTCGCAGGCGAGGTGTTCAGCGAGGAGTGGCGCGACCTCGTCGCGGCGCGCGCGGGCGTCGCGGACCCCGTCAGCGACATGGTTTCCCTCTACGGCACGGCCGATGCGGGCGTGCTCGGCACGGAAACACCGGCGTCCGTGTCGATCCGCCGCTTCCTCGCCGCGCGGCCGGAGCTGGCGCGCGAGCTGTTCGGCGACTCCCGCCTGCCGACGCTCGTCCAATACGACCCGGCCAGCCGCTTCTTCGAGACGGACGGCGGCACCCTGCTGTTCTCCGGCGACAACGGCGCGCCGCTGATCCGATACCACATCGCCGACGAAGGCGGTGTCGTGTCGCACGCGGAGATGCTGGAGTTCTGCGCTGCCAACGCGTTCACCCCCGCGGCCGGTCCGGACCTGCCGTTCGTGTTCCTCTTCGGACGGTCGCTGTTCACCGTGTCCTACTTCGGTGCCAACGTCTACCCGGAGAACGTCACCGTCGGCCTCGAACAGCCCGGCGTCAGCGACTGGGTCACGGGCAAGTTCGTGCTGGAGACCTACGAAGACGCCGACCGCGACCGCCGGCTGCGCATCACGGTCGAGCTCGCGCCCGGCCGTGAAGGCGATGCCGGCGCGCTGGCCGCCTCGATCCGCGACCAGCTGCTGCGCCTCAACAGCGAATTCGCCCACTACGTCCCCGCGGAACGGCAGCTACCCGAAGTCGTGCTGCGCCCGGCGGGCGACCCCGAGTACTTCCCGGTCGGCGTCAAACACCGCTACACGCGCGGCACGTGAAGGGGGCGGGACCCGCGGGCCCCGCCCCCATCTCTTCCGAAGATCAGTCGATCGGCGGTTCGCCGGGCTCGAGCTCGATCAAGTCGCCCTCGGCCAGCAGCTCCTCGATCGACGCCGGCAGCAGGTACGCCGACCCGCCACCGGGCTGGTTGAACCACGGGATCGCGACCCCGGCGAGCGTCTCCAGCGGACGCTGCACGCGGTACACGTGGTACGGCCGGTTGATCCACTCCGGCACCAGCGACCGCTCCTCGAACGGCGTGCCCGCGGCGTAGGTCAGGTTGCCGCTCGGGCCGCCGAAGCGGTCGAGCTCGCTGCCGGCCGGCAGTTCACGCATCTCCTTGCCGCGGAACAGCGTCAGTGGCGGCTCACCCGACAGCGGCGAGATCGGCCACTGGTTGTTGCCGGAGCCGTTGGCGGCCGCGGCCGTGCGCGGCGCTCCGTTGGCGCGCACCGGCTCCTCGCGACGCGGCGGCGCAACCGGCGCACCCGGACCGCCGGGACCACCCGGCCCGCCGAGGCCAGGCCCGCCGGGCGCACCCGGACCGCCAGGCCCGCCCAGCGCACCGGGCCCACCCGGCAGGCCGGGCCCACCGAGCGGCGGAACGGGCGGTGTGACCTGGGTGGGCGGCGCGACTGGCGGCTCGCGGCGCGGCGGCTGCACGGGCGGGGCGACCTGAGTCGGCGGGACGGGCGGGGCCGGCGGCGCCTGCCGCGCGGGCGGCTCGTCGTCGTCGGCGAAGAGCTCCTCGGCCGGGGTGAACGACGTCTGCTCCTGCGGCGGCACGTTCTCGCGCGGCCGGACCGGGAACGAACCCGTCGCGATCTCCGGCGAGAGCGTCGCCACCACCGGCGGCTTCGGGGCGTCGGCCACGGGGTCCGGAGCCGGCGCGGCCGGCGGCTCCGGCTGCTCCTCGGCGGGCTCGTGGCCGTCGGGGTGCAGCAGGACCTTGCCGAGCATGAACGCGGCGGCGTCGTCGGCGTCGCCGAACACCGCCGGGTTGATCAGCTCGCCGTCGTACCAGCCGACGCGCCAGCCCTCGTCCACCTCTTCGACCGTCCAGCCGCGTTCGGTCGACGTGCCCAGCCGGTATGCGGCCTCCGGCACCTCCAGCTCGTCGAGCCGCGTCTGCAACTTGGCGAGCACCGGGTCGGCGGGCAACTCCCGGCGCGGCGGCTGCGGTGGCTGCTGCGTGGCCCTCGCGGGCGGGGCCTGCTGCGGTTCGGGCGCCGGCGGCGGAGTCTGCGGCGGTTCCGGGCGAGCGGGCGGCCGAGCGGGGATCGCGGACTCGGTCGGTAGGGGCATCAGACCCGGCACGCCCTCGTCCGGCGTGATCATCGTGGTCGGCGGGCCCGGGTCGAAGTCCGGCTCCCGGTCGGCGGGCGCACCGGTCTCGCGGTGGTCCTCGGCGGCGTAGTGCTCGTTGTCTTCGAACTGCCGGCCTTCGTACTGGCCGGCTTCCTCGTACTGGCCGTCCTCGAAGTGCTGTTCGCCCTCGAAGTGGCCACCCTCGTCGTACTGCCCGGATTCTTCGTACTGACCACCGTCGTCGAAACGCCGGCTGTCGAAGTGCGTCTGCGTGTCTTCGTCGCGGTCGGCCGGCGCGTAGAGCGCGGCGTGCTGCTCGCCGCGCGGCGGGGCCGGTTCGTCGCGGGCCGCTTGCTCGTCGCCGTGGGTGAACAGCACCGGCTCTTCTTCGAGCGGCTGTTGCCCGGTGGGCGCCGGACCCGCCGCGTCGACGGGCGCGTACAGCGCGGTCTGCTCGGCGTCCTCCTCCGGCGGGGCCACGGTCGGGTCCACCGGCTCGTACAGGGCCGTTCGCTGCTCTTCGTGCTGCTGTGGCGGCGCGGCGCTCGGGTCGACCGGCGCGTACAGGGCGGTGCGCTCGGCCGGCGGCGTCGCGCCCTGGCCGTTGGACGTCTGGTCGTGGGCCGGTTCGAACTCCGCGTGCTGCTCGTCGTCGTAGCCGTCCTCGTCCGCGAAGCGGTCGTCGAACTCGTCGTCGTGGTACTGCTCGTCCTCGAACGGCCGGCCGCCCTCACCCGGCTGCTCGCCGTGCGGGGCGGCGCCGTCGAAGCCCTGGTCGAACGGCGGCTTCGTCGGCTCGTCGGCCTCGGCCGGCGGCGTGTGCACGGCGAGCGGCACGTCGACCGGCGCCGGCGGCTCGGGGGCCGGGGCCGGCGGTGCTGCGGCGGGCGGCGCCGGGGGAGCGGGCTGCTGCTGCACCGGCGGCTGCTGCGGCGGCGGACCCGGCCGCTGCTGCGGCGGCTGCTGGCTACCGCGCGTGAGGTAGGCGGCGGCACCCTGCAACGCCAGGTCGTCCACCTGCGGGAGCTGGAAGCCGTTGGCGCGGATGTGCTCCACCAGGTCCGGCTCGGGCGAGACGCCGTACTGACGCAGGTAGAAGTTCACGGCCGCGGGCCAGATCCACTGGCCGTCGCTGTGGAACGCCACGGGCACGGTCGCCTCGGGTGCCTGCGCGAGCCGGTCGATGTCGTAGCCGCGGTCCTGCACGACCACCGGCGCGTGGTCGAGGTACTCGAGCAGGCGGTTCTGCTCCGCGACGTCGAGGTCGGGCCGGTTGATCACGGGCCGGCCCGCGGGTCCGATCGTGTCGAAGATGCGTGCGATGCGGAAGTGCGGGCCGGGCTGCTCGGGGCCGAGGCCCGACAGCCGGCGGATCAGCCACTCCGGCACGTTCTCCTCGGTGCGGGGGAACATGCGCAGCTCGTCCTGGTAGGCCTGCGGCGGCGGCGCGAGGCGCCAGACGGGTTCCTCGCGGTTGTACTCCAGGTTGTAGCTGGACGGGTGGTCGAGCTGGTAGCGCGCGTTGAACCAGGTGCCGCGCCCGTCGCGGTACATGCCGGCGCGCAGCCGGCCGAACAGCGTCGCGATGTCGTGGGTGGCGACCCAGTCCTGGGCGGTGCCGTCTTCGGTGCGGATGTCGCCCGTCAGCTCGTGGTACCGGCCGACGGCCCGGTACTCCACCGTGACCTTGCGCCAGTCGCGCGGGGCTGCGCGCAGCAGAGCGAGCCCGATCTGCTTGACCAGTGTGTCTTGCTCGGTCGCGTTCAGCTGCGTCGTCGGTTGTGCCACGTGAACATTTTGACTGTTCGCGCGCGCGAACGCACCCCGCATGGGTCTTTTGCCACTCGCGTGCGGTCTGACCTCGGGCGACGCGGGATGTTCAAGATCATCAAGCTCGTGCGGGTCCCGGCGCCGGGGGTGACGAGGAGTCTACGTCGGGTGATCCCGCGCGTCCGGCTGCGACGCGCGGGCCGATCGGGTGGTCCGCCGAGCACGCTGCGTGTGCGCCCCGGGCGCGATCCGGTGACGACCGGCTCTTTGCGAGAATGGTGACCGTGACGGCGAAGATTCTGGACGGCAAGGCCACGAAGGACGCCATTTTCGCGGAGCTGCGCCCGCGGGTGGCTGTGCTCGCAGAGCGGGGCATCGTCCCTGGGTTGGGCACGGTGCTGGTCGGCGACGACCCGGGCTCGCACTCGTATGTGCGGATGAAGCACGCGGACAGCGCGAAGATCGGCGTCAACTCGATCCGCCGTGACCTGCCCGCGGACATCTCGCAGGAGAAGCTCGAGGCCGTCATCGACGACCTCAACGCCGACCCGGCGTGCCACGGCTACATCGTGCAGCTGCCCCTGCCGAAGCACCTCGACGCGAACCGTGTGCTCGAGCGAATCGACCCGGACAAGGACGCGGACGGCCTCGCGCCCACCAGCCTCGGCCGGCTCGTGCTCGGCCAGCGGGGGCCGCTGCCGGCCACGCCGTACGGGATCGTCGAGCTGCTCAAGCGCCACGGCGTCGAGCTCAACGGCGCGCGCGTGACGGTCGTCGGCCGCGGCATCACCGTCGGCCGCACGATGGGCCTGCTGCTCACGCGGCGCAGCGAGAACTCGACCGTGACGCTCTGCCACACCGGCACCCGCGACCTCGCCGCCGAGGTCCGCCGCGCCGACATCGTGATCGCCGCCGCCGGCGTGCCCGGCATCATCAAGCCCGACATGGTGGCCCCCGGCGCGGCCGTCCTGGACGTCGGCGTGTCCCACGTCGACGGCAAGCTCACCGGCGACGTGGACCCCGGCGTGGCCTCCGTCGCGGGCTGGCTGTCCCCGAACCCGGGCGGCGTGGGCCCCATGACCCGCGCGATGCTCGTGTCCAATGTGGTCGAAGCCGCGGAACGCGCGGCCGCCGCCTGATGGCCATGACCGCCTCCCGCCACCGCGGCCCCTCCGGCAGCGACCGGCCCCGCCCCTCCCGGCCGTGGACCGTGCACGTGCCGTTCGGGGTGGTGGTCCTGCTGGTGCTCGCCGCCGCGCTGCGCATCCTCCAGTACCACTGGCGTGAGGGGGCCGTGCTGGTCGGCGTGGCGCTGCTCGTGGGCGGCCTGCTGCGGGCGGTGCTGCCCGAGGACCGCGTGGGCCTGCTGGCGATCCGCGGGAAGGTCGTCGACGTGGTCACGTACGCCGCCCTGTGTGCGGCGGTGTTCTACATCGCGCTGACGATCACGGGTGGACCTTTCGACCTGTCTTCGTGAGGGTTCGGACGTCGGAGTGGCCCCGCACCCGGGTGGTTGGGTGCGGGGCCACTGTCGTTTCTGGGGGCTGGCCGGCGTGACTGGGCCACTCGCGCCGGCTGGTTCGCTGGGCGAACGGTCCCTTCGTGCCGCATTGGTCCGGGCGGGTCCGTTCGCGCGCTATCGCTCGGCACGACTGGACTGGTCGCGCTGTCTGGTTCGGAGGCTAACGGTCCCGTCGAGTTCCTGGTTCTGGTCCGGGCGGGTCCGTTCGCGCGCTATCGCTCGGCACGACTGGACCGGTCGTGTGGCTGGCCCGGGGCGCGAATGGTCCCGTCGTGTGCCCGGCTTGGTTCGAGTGGCCCTCTCGTGCCCTCCTCCAGCACGACTTGACCTTTCGCGACGCTGCCGGTGCGCGAGTGGTCCCTTCGCGCCCCTGCCCGATCCCGTCGCGGCTCAACTGGGGGCGAGCGGTCCCGTCGTGACTTGACTGGGGGCGAGCGGTCCCGTCGTGACTCGATCCGGGTGTGACCGGCCCGCTCGCGGCTCAGCCAGGCGGCGACCGGTCCCTTCGCGTGTCTGCCGGTGCGCGAGTGGTCCCTTCGCGCCCCTGCCCAGTCCGAGTGGTCCCGTCGCGGCTCAACTGGGGCGGGTGGTCCTGTCGTGACTTGACTGGGGGGCGAGCGGTCCCGTCGTGACTCGATCCGGGTGTGACCGGCCCGCTCGCGGCTCAGCCAGGGGCGACCGGTCCCCTCGCGTCTGCTGGTGCGCGAGCGGTCCGATCGTGCTTCTGCTGGTGCGCGACAAGCGGTTCCATCGAGCGTCGGCAGGCGTGCGAGTGGTCCCTTCGCGCAGTTGAGCAGCGCGACCGGTCCATTCGCGCCGCGCTGTGAGGCCCGTGCGATCGCTCCGTTCGTGAATTCCGGGTGGAGCGAGCGGACCGTTCGCACATCGCGGCCAGCGCGAGTGGGCCGTTCGCGCACGCAGCTCGAGCGCGACCGGTCCACTCGTGCCACCGCATCCCGCACGAGCGGTCCCCGGGCGCGAAGTGGCCCCGCACCCGAGACCCAGGTGCGGGGCCACCGCAAGACAGCCGAGAAACCGAACCCCTACGAAGCCAACGCCAGCTCCCGCTGCTCCTCGGCCCGGGCATCCCGCCGGTCCAACGTCCCCGACACCGCCGCGATGGACAGGCCGAGCACGGCCAGCGTGGCGCCCACCCAGTTGGGCGCCACGAGGCCCAGACCACCGGCGATCACCAGCCCGCCGAGGTACGCGCCGATCGAGTTGGCGATGTTGAAGGCCGATTGCACGGCCGCGGAAACCAGCGACGGAGTCCCACCGGCCTTCTGCATGATGCGGGTCTGCATCATCGGGCCGATCATGAAGCCGGCGACGCCGACGAAGAAGATCGTGATCGCGGCGCCGACCTTGGACTGCGCCGTCAGCGTGAAGATCCCCAGCACCACGGCCAGCGAAAGCATCGCGGCGTACAACGAAGGCATCAGCGCGCGGTCGGCGAGCCGCCCGCCCAGGTAGTTGCCGACGGTCATGCCGACGCCTGCCAGGGACAGCAGCAGCGTCACGTCCGCGGGCGAGAAGCCGGTGACGTCCGTCAGCATCGGCGCGATGTAGGACAGGCACGCGAACACGCCGCCCAGCCCGAAGGTCACGATCGCCAGCGCCAGCCACACCTGCGGCCGCCGGAACGCACTCAGCTCACCGCGCAGCGAAGCCTCGGCCGGACGGCCTTGGTGCGGCACCAGCTTGGCAATGGCCCCGGCTGCCAGCAGTCCGATCAGGGCCACCACTCCGAACGTCGCCCGCCAGCCGACCTGCTGGCCCAGCAGCGTCCCGAGCGGCACGCCGACGACGTTCGCCAGCGTGAGACCCATGAACATCATCGACACGGCCTTCGCGCGATCGCCCGGCTTGACCAGGCTCGACGCGACCACCGCCCCGGCGCCGAAGAACGCGCCGTGGGGCAGGCCGGCCAGGAAGCGGAACAGCACGCCGAACGCTTGGTTCGGCGAGAGCGCGAACAGGCCGTTGCCCAGCGTGAACAGGCCCATCATCGCGAGCAGCATCGTCTTGCGCGGCAGCCGCACGGCCACCGCGGTCAGCAGCGGGGCGCCGATGACGACGCCGAGCGCGTAGGCGGAGATGAAGTAGCCGGCGGTGGGGATGGCGATGTGGAAGTCCGCGGCGGCCTGGGGCAGCACACCCATCATCACGAACTCGGTGGTCCCGATGCCGAAGGCACCGATGGCGAGCGCGAGCAACGCGACGGGCACGGCTCTCCTTCCGTGAGAAATCGATTACTCTCAGTCCGGGTCAAACCCGATCTGAAGCGCTTTAGAAAGCGGCCAAAAAACAAGACAGCCCCGACGTCGTCGTGCTGTCCCACACCACTCCAACCGACCGGACGGGGTTTGTCATCCCGGTATCGGCGTGAGGCTGTTCACGTAGCGCGACCGTCAGCGGCGCGCGGCGAGCACACCGTCGAGCAGTCCGGGGAACAGGTCGTCGAGATCGTTGCGCCGCAACGAGTTGAACCGGGTCGTGCCCTCCTGCCGGCCGCTGGTCACCCCGGCCTGGCGCAGGATCCCGAGGTGGTGGGTGAGTGTGGATTTCGTCACCGGCACGTCGAGCCCGCCGCACGAGACCTCGGTGCCCGCGGCGGCCAGCTGGCGCACGATCGCCAGACGCACGGGGTCCGCGAGCGCGCGCAGCACGCCCTCGACGGTGATCTCGTCGCGCTCGGGGTGGACGAGCGGGCTCAGGTGCGTGGTGGCCGGCATGCGTCCATAGTACGACGATCCTCGAAATTGTCAGGGGAGGCGTGTACGGTCGTCATCGAACTACGACGTTCGTCGAACCAATCCGCTTCATCCCTTGGGGGCACGTTCATGTCCAGCGCCACTTCCACCGGGAACTCGCGAAACGCCGTGCTGGCGTTCGGGGCCTTCGGGGTCGGCACCAGCGGCTACATCGTGGCCGGGCTCCTGCCGTCGCTCGTCTCCGAGCTGCACGTCTCCGCCACCGCGGCCGCGCAGCTCGTCACGTCCTTCGCCATCGCGTACGCACTCGGCTCGCCGCTGTTCGCGGCGCTGACCGGCCGCTGGGAGCGCCGGACGCTGCTGGTGGCCGCGCTCGCCGTGACCGGCGTCGGCAACCTGTTCGCCGCCGTCGCGCCGGGCTACGGCACGCTGCTGGTCGCGCGGGTCGTCACGGCCGTCGGCGCCGCGGTGTTCACGCCGGCGGCCAGCGCCGTCGCCGCAGAGCTGACCACGCCGGAACGCCGCGGCCGCGCCGTCGCGCTGGTGTTCGGCGGCCTCACGGTCGCGCTGATCTTCGGGGTGCCGCTCGGCAGTCTGGTCTCGCAACAGTGGGACTACCAGGCCGCGTTCCTGCTCGTCGGCGTGCTGTCGCTGGCGGGCGCGATCGCCGTGCGCCTCGTGCTGCCGCGCGTCGCGCCGCCGCCGGCCGTGCGGCTGGCCGAGCGCTTCGCGTTGGCGCGGGACAAGCGCGTGGTCGCGCTGCTCATCACGACCGTGCTCGCGTGCCTCGGCGCGTTCATGGTCTACACGCTGTCTTCGTCGCTGCTCGCCGCGACGGCCGGTGTCACCGGCGGCACCGTCACCGTGCTGCTGTTCTGCTACGGCGTCGGCGGCGCGCTGGGCAACTACCTCGGCGGCCGCGCGGCCGACCGGTGGGGCGCGCGCGTGCCGGTGCTCGTGGTGCTGGCCGGGATGACCGTCGTGATGGCGCTGCTGCCGTTCACGTCGGTGACCGTCGCGGGCGCGGGCGTCACGTTCTTCGTGTGGGGCACGATCACGTGGGCGATCAACCCGCCCATGCAGCACCGGCTCATCGAGCTGTCGCCCGGGCACGCCGGGCTGGCGCTCTCGCTGAACGCGTCGGCGATCTACCTCGGTGTCGGTCTCTCCGGCGTCGTCGGCGGGGCCGTGCTCACGTCGGCGGGCCCGACGGTGCTGCCGGAAGTCGCGGCGGTCCTCGCCGGGGTGGCCGTCGCGGTGATGGCGTTCTTCTGGGAGCCGCGCAGGGCGCCGGTCCGCGAAGAAGTGGCCGTCGGTTAATCCGGGTTGATCTCGCAGTCCGGTCCGGGGTACAGCAGAGCTTCGTGCCCGTCGGTGAACCGGACCACGTACGGCGGTGAGCCGTCCGGGCCGCGCACCTCGAGGATCTCGGCGCGCTGCTCGGCCGCTCCCACCGTGCGGCCGTGGACCTGGATCTCGTCTCCTACTGTCGCGCGCATGAGGTTTCACCTCCTGGCTACACAGCCTAAGGGCGGCTCGCGGTCGCGTACAGGCCGTTGTGAAAGGCTGGCCGCGTGGCTGAGGTGCTGGAGGTGGCCCACGGCATGGGCGGTGAACTTGTGCTCCGCCGCGAAGGCGACGCGTTCGAGGTGATCGAGAACGGCGTGTTCCTCATGGACACCCGCAACGGCGAGTCCGAACGCCTGCTCGTGACCGGTGCCGCGGACCTGCTGGCTGCGGGTGCCCGGGTGCTCATCGGCGGCCTCGGGGTCGGGTTTTCGCTGCGGGCGGCGCTGGATCATCCCCGGGTGGGCGCGGTTGTGGTGGTGGAGCGCGAACCGGCCGTCATCGCGTGGAATTGTACGGGTCCGCTACGTGAGGTGCACGGTTCGGCCCTGGCGGACCCGCGCGTGCGGGTCGTCGAGGCGGACCTGGTGCCGTGGCTGGCCGGCTGTGCGGAGAAGTTCGACGCGCTGTGCCTCGACATCGACAACGGTCCGGAGTGGACGGTCACGCCCGGCAACGCGTCGCTGTACGGAGAGTCCGGAGTGGACGGTCTCGCGCGGCTCCTGCGCCCTGGCGGTGTGCTGGCGGTGTGGAGCGCCGGCGCGGCGCCCGCGTTCACGGACCGGCTGCGGGAGCGGTTCTCCGACGTGCGCGTGGTGGAGGTCCCGGTGCCGCGCGGCGAGCCGGACGTGCTGTGGTTCGCCCGCTCCTGACTGCGGCCGTCCGGGAAACGCGTCGTGGCGCGACGTGTCCTGCCGCATCCGCGGGGTTTCCGGCTCCTTCGGTCCGCGCGCGTGGACCGGCACCGCGGATGGTGGGCCTGCCGAATGTGACGGCGCCGCGTTCTCGAGCCTGCCGGTCGTCGGCTGCGAGCACGGCGCAGACCTCTCGTACGGCGCCACTCGGCTCGGTGAGCTGCGCGTGAGGGTCGCGACCTGCCAAAATGGCACGCATGACGCGTGAAGTGCACCTGAGCGGCGACGCCGAAGCCGACAAGCTGCTGAGTGAGGACCCGGTGGCGCTGCTGGTCGGCATGCTGCTGGACCAGCAGATCTCCATGGAGGTCGCGTTCCTCGGGCCGCGCAAGATCGCCGATCGCATGGGCGGGTTCGACGTGCGGCGCATCGCCGAGGCCGACACCGAGGAGTTCGTGCAGAAGTGCGTCACGCCGCCCGCCATCCACCGCTACGGCGGCTCCATGGCGCGCCGCGTGCAGGCCCTCTGCCGGTTCATCGTCGAAAACTACGACGGCGACGCGGAAGCGATCTGGACGCAAGGCCGCCCCAAGCCCGACGGTCCCGAGGTCCTCCAGCGCCTCAAAGCCCTCCCCGGCTACGGCGAACAGAAGGCCAAGATCTTCCTCGCCCTGCTCGGCAAGCAGTACGGCGTGCAACCCAAGGGCTGGCGCACCGCCGCCGGCGCGTACGGCGACCGTGGCTCCCGCCGCTCGATCGCGGACGTCGTGAACGCCAAGACCCTCGCCGAAGTGCGGGCGTTCAAGAAGGCGGAAAAGGCGGAGAGGGCGGCGGCGAAGAAGTAACCGAGCCGGGCAGGCCGTCTGCCTCCAGCCGGCAGCCCCCGCAGCGCGCGCCGTGCCCGGCGACGGGCGCCGGCCAGGTGACCGTGTCGGAGTACGGGGGCGTGGCGAAAGCCGACAACGGCACCTGCAACGGGCTCGTCTCGGGCTGAGGGCGCCCGCCGGCGAGCAGCTGCACGAAGTCACCTACCCGGCACCCGCTTCCGCGGCGGGCACGCGCCGCAGCTCGACGGGCCGGGCTTCGCCGTCTTCCGCGGCGCTCGGGCCTGCACCGACATCGCCGAAGACCCCACCGCCGACTTCACGCTCACGCAGCTCGTCCGGGCCGACGATGGCACCACCACCGGCTTCGACGCCTCGTTCGTGCCGGCACTGCTCGGGCCCCGCCGGTCTCGCGACGACCGGCGAAGTCCACTTGCACCGCTAGCGCACCGCACGCACCGCGAACACCAGCCGCTCCCGGCCGCCGAGGTGGGCGGTCACCGTGGTGGCCGACGCGGAGCCGAAGCCGGCGTCGGTGGCCAAGGCGGCGGCGTCGGCTTCAGTGGCGGGGATGCGGAAGTCACGGGGCATCTGGTCGGACAGCGAGCCGGTCCGCGAGAAGCGCTTGGCCGAGGAGATGCTGAACGCGGCCACGCCGCCGGGCCGCAGGACGCGCAGCCACTCCGCGAGCGCCGTCGCGCCGAGGAAGTGCAGGGCGGAGGCGCACACGACCGCGTCGGCGCCGCCGTCGGCGATCGGGAGGGGTACGGCGCGGCCCTCGTGCCATGAGATCACGCCCGCGGGATCCAGCGTGGCCGCCTTCGTCCGCGCCAGCGCGAGCATCGCCGGCGAGAAGTCCACCGCGACGATCGAGGCGGGGTTCAGCCGCAGCGCCGCGAAGGCCGCCGCGCCCGTGCCGGTGGCCACGTCGACCAGCAGGGAGGCCCCGCTCGGCAGCGACGCCACCAGGGTGTCGGCCACCAGGGGGTGGAACTCGTCGTCGTCGTATCCGTCGGCCAGCGCGTCGAAGACGTCGGAAGCTGTGCTCACCGGCTCAACCTAGCGGCGCTGACCAGCGAATTTTCACTTCAACGGCCGGCGCCCCGCGAAGCCGAGGTCGACCCGGTGGTACCAGGCCAGTTCGCGGTCGCCTTCGAGCCAGCACAGCAGCACGTCGTCGCCGTCGAGCGACGCCGGGAAGTCCACCAGCAGCGGAGCGAAGCCCTTGAGTTCCGCGCCCGTGCGCTGGACAGTCGTCATCAACTCGTCGAGCCGGGCCTGCGCGGCCTTCCACTCCGGCAACCCGCCGAGGTCGGTGTCACGCCCGCCCGGTCGCAGCGAAGCGGCGAGCTCGGCGGCGTCGGCGCGCACCCGGACGAGCTCGGCGAGGACCGGGAGCAACCTGGCGAGCTCGGCGCGCGCCTCCGGCACGGTGAACAGACCCATGTGACGATGTTCTCACCGCGCGCGAAGGCACTGGTCACCGAGCGGGCCGCCACCGCGCGATCAGGCCGCCAGACCCGCGCCGACCAGCCGGACCCGCCAGCGAGCAGCGCGCCCGAGAACAGCGACGACGGCACACCGGACGACAGCCCGCCGCGCGGCAGCACGTCGAGCAGGTGGCCCCCCACTCCGGCATCGCCAGTGCGACGACGCCCGGCAGCACCCCCACACGAACCCGCCGAGCAAACGGACCCGATGAAGACCACGCGCCCAGCGCCGTGACCAGCAGCAACAGGATCGCGCCCGCCATCGCCCCTCGCGATGCCGAGCGCGTCGCGGCGGGCGCCGAACGCCTCCACGACGAGCGCCTGCCGGCGGTAGCCACCGGCCGCGAGCAGGCCCAGCGCGACGGGGTGAGCACGAGCCCGAGCAGCCCGCTGAACACGCGCGTGACGGCCCGGCTTATCGAATTCCGGCGGCTGAAAAGTGGTGTACGAGCCGGAATACGACATAGCGTGACCTCCCGGGTGGCTGGTTCCCCGACGGGATGGTGGCCGAGCTCACCCGGTTCCGCGGTCGACGAAGGCGTGCTGTGCCCGCTCGTCGGGGCCGCGAGCGCCGGGTGGAGACTTGACGCCGACCACTTCTGGAACCACCCCGGCCCGGTAAGCAGTACGCTTGTACCGCTACCGACGAGTCGAAGAAGCATCGCGAAGATCCGCGGAAGGAGCACCGCTGCTCATGGCCAAGATCAAGGTCCAGGGCACCGTCGTCGAGCTCGACGGCGATGAGATGACCCGCATCATCTGGCAGTTCATCAAGGACAAGCTGATCCACCCGTACCTGGACGTCAACCTGGACTACTACGACCTGGGCATCGAGGAGCGGGACCGCACCGACGACCAGATCACGGTCGACGCCGCCAACGCCATCAAGAAGCACGGCGTCGGTGTCAAGTGCGCCACGATCACGCCCGACGAGGCGCGCGTGGAGGAGTTCGGCCTCAAGAAGATGTGGCGGAGCCCCAACGGCACCATCCGCAACATTCTCGGCGGCGTGGTCTTCCGCGAGCCGATCATCATGCAGAACGTGCCGCGCCTGGTACCGGGCTGGACCAAGCCCATCATCATCGGCCGTCACGCCCACGGTGACCAGTACAAGGCCACCGACTTCAAGGTGCCCGGCCCGGGCACCCTGACGCTGACCTACACCCCCGAAGACGGCTCCGCGCCGATGGAGTTCGAGGTCGCGAAGTACCCGGAGGGCGGCGGCGTCGCCCTGGGTATGTACAACTACCGCAAGTCGATCGAGGACTTCGCGCGCGCATCGCTGCAGTACGGTCTCGACCGCGCCATGCCGGTCTACCTGTCGACCAAGAACACGATCCTCAAGTCCTACGACGGCATGTTCAAGGACGTGTTCCAGGAGATCTTCGAGGCCGAGTACAAGGCCGACTTCGACGCCAAGGGCCTCACCTACGAGCACCGGCTCATCGACGACATGGTCGCCGCGGCGCTCAAGTGGGAGGGCGGCTACGTCTGGGCCACCAAGAACTACGACGGTGACGTCCAGTCCGACACCGTGGCCCAGGGCTTCGGCTCGCTCGGCCTGATGACGTCGGTGCTGCGCACGCCGGACGGCAAGACCGTCGAGGCCGAGGCCGCACACGGCACCGTGACGCGCCACTACCGCCAGCACCAGCAGGGCAAGCCGACCTCCACGAACCCGATCGCCTCGATCTACGCGTGGACCCGGGGCCTCGAGCACCGCGGCAAGCTCGACGCCAACCCGGAGCTCATCGGCTTCGCGAACACGCTGGAGCGCGTGGTCATCGACACCGTCGAGAGCGGCAAGATGACGAAGGACCTGGCGCTGCTCGTCGGCGGCGACCAGCAGTGGCAGACCACCGAGGAGTTCCTCGCGACCCTCGACGAGAACCTGGCCAAGAAGATCGCCCAGGGCTGAGCCACCGGCAGAACTGCCTTTCCCACCACCGCGAAGGGGCACCTCGGAGGAGTCTTCCGAGGTGCCCCTTCGTCGCGATCACCCATTGTCACCGGGAGGTGACGCTGTTGGCGCCTCCGGGTGGTCTGGGCCGGCGGCCCTGTCGGGCCGACCCACTCCGTGTCTACCCTGGTCGGGCCGGGTTTTCGGGATTCGTCGGAGGAGCCAGCCGTGATCCTGGGGTTGTTGCCGAAGAAGACGCTGATCATCATCGGCGTCATCGCCGCAGTGGTGATCCTCTACGTGATCAACCAGAAGGGCCAGGCCGACGCGCAGGGCTCCCCGACCGGGTGCAAGGTCACCGTGACCGCCGACGTCCTCAACGCCCGCGAGACACCCGACGGCAACGGCAAGATCGTCGGGAAGTACCTCAACGGCGCGGAGTTCGACGCCATGCCGGTGCAGCAGAACGGGTTCCGCGAGGTCGCCCAGGGCAAGTGGGTGGCGAGCAGCTTCGTGAAGCCAGTCGAAGGGGCGAAATGCTGACGGTCTAGCCGCCGATCAGCTCCAGCGCCACGGTGGCCGCACCCGACACCGCGGCGATGACGCCCAGGCCGCGCGCCTTGCGCGGGTCGCGTTTGGCGGCGGCCCGCCAGTAGAGGCCGATACCGGCCACCAGCAGGAGGATTTCGACGGTCATCGAGACCGCCGGGAGCCGCCACAGGCCGAAGCCGAACGTCGGCAGGCCGCCCGCGTTGCCGGGCAGGATCGGCAGGTCGGCGCGGTGCACCACGAGGTCGAGCAGCCAGTGGGAGAACGCGACCGCGCCGAGCGTGACACCCGCGCCGCGACCGACCCAGCGCGCTGCGACCAGGCCGAACAAGGCCGAGAGGACGACCGCGCCCACCAGTGAATGCGTGTAGTCGGCGTGGATCACGCCCTCGCCGTAGCCGGTTCCGCCCGGCTGGTCGATGGTTTCGACGCCGGTGAGGTACAGCGGGGTGAACACGATGTCGAGCCACGCGGTGGCGAGCATCAGCGTCCACACCGGAATCGAAGGCCGGCCGGCATTGACACCGGCCGCGAGGCCGAAGTGTCCGGCGATCATCGGCGAATCCCGTTGGCCTGCCAGGGAAAGCGCGCGTCGGCGATCCCGAGCGCGACGGTGAAGAGCAGCACGGCGATGACGAAGGACATGGTTCTCCTCAGCTTGTTTCGGCGTAGCCGGCGATGCCTCGCACGAGCATCGTTTTCAGGAGCGTGAAGCTGGCGTCGACGTCTTCGGGGCGGCCGAATCCGCCGGAAGCTTCGAGGCTGGCGAAGCCGTGTACGGCGGCGCGCAGGCAACGCGTCGCGTGCACGCTGCGGGCGTGGTCGAAGCCGTACGGGCGAAGCACCGCGAAGGCGACTTCGGCGACACCGTGGGTGGCCTTGGCGAGCTCCTCATCGGCCTCGTCGGGCGCCGTTTCCAGCGCGGCGACCCGATGTGGATGTCTTCGCAGGTATGCGCGATACGCATCCGCGAGGGCCTCGATGGCCTCTTCGCCGGACCGGCCGGTCGCGGCGCCTCGCAACGCCTCGGTCATCTCGGTGACCACCTCGAGGTCGATGAGCCGCCGGAGGGCGGCGAGACCGCCGACGTGCTTGTACAGCGAGGGCGTGGCGACGCCGGCGCGCTCCGCGACCTTGGCGAGGGTGAGTGCGCCGGCGCCGTCGGCGTCCACCACCTCGAGCGCGAGGGTGACGACGGCGTCCGGCGTGAGGCCGGCTCTAGGGGACATCACGGTGGCTAATGGGCATAGCTAAAAAGCTAATGGAATTAGCCATCTGCCGTCAAGAGGTGCCGCCGGGCTACAGCTCGAGCCTCATTCCCTCTTCTGCGGCCAGCACCTCACCGCTGAACTCCGCGCTCGCCTGCGCGACCGATTCGGCACGGTCGGTGCCGGGCCAGAAGTGCGTGAGCAGCAAGGTTTTCGCACCGGCTGTCGCCGCCGTGCGGCCGGCTTCGGCGGCCGTCATGAGGTGCTCTTCGGGTTCCTGGACGGTCGCCTCGCAGATCAGCACGTCCGCGTCGCGCGCCAGCTCCACGAGCAGTGGCGACGGGCCGGTGTCACCGGAGTACGCGACGGTGGCGGTCGCGGAACTCAGCCGCACGCCGTGGTTCGGCACGAAGTGCGGCGTGCGGCGCCGAGGTCAGCTGCCACGGGCCGACGGTTTCGGGCCCGGCGAAGGTGCGGACGTCGAAGATCGTCGTCGGGTGCGGGCGCGGTTCGGCCGCTTCGAGCCGGCGCAGCGCGCCGGGGGTGCAGTGCAGCGGCAGACGAGTGGTCTCGACCGTGTAGCGCCACGCGCGGCTGAGCGCGGTGAGGTCCGCGATGTGGTCGGGGTGCTCGTGCGTCACGACGACGGCACCGAGGTCTTTCGCTTCCACGTGCGTGAACAGGCGGGCGGCCGCGCCGTAACCGAGGTCGAGGACGGTGTGGTGGTCGTTGTTCCGGACGCTGTGCGACAGCAGGAACGCGGCGCACGCGTGGCCGGGCTCGGGGAAGCCGCCGCAGCTGCCGAGCACGGTGAGTCGGGCCATGACCGCAGTCTGGCACGGAGTTGTCGGGGTCGACGGGTAGCGTGCGCGGGGTGCTGACCGTCTCCACCGTGAACGTCAACGGCCTCCGGGCCGCCGTGAAGAAGGGCTTCGTCGAGTGGCTCACCACCACGAACGCCGATGTCGTCGCCTGCCAGGAGGTGCGGGCGGAGTCCGCGCAGCTGCCCGGCCACGTCGTCGAGCCGGAAGGCTGGTATGCCGCGCACGCCGCGTCGGCGGTCAAGGGGCGCAACGGCGTCTCGCTCTACAGCCGCGTCGAGCCGGAGGAAGTGCGCGTCGGCTTCGGTGAGCCCGAGTTCGAGGACAGCGGGCGTTACCTCGAGATGCACCTGCCGGGCGTCGTCGTCGCGAGCCTGTACCTGCCGAGCGGCGACGTCGGCACCGAGCGGCAGGACGAAAAGGAGCGCTTCATGGCGGCGTTTCTGCCGCACCTGGTGGAGCTGCGCGCGAAGGCCGCCGCGGCCGGCCGCGAGGTCGTGGTGGTGGGCGACTGGAACATCGCCTACGACACCGTCGACCTGAAGAACTGGAAGGGCAACCAGAAGAACTCCGGGTTCCTGCCCGAGGAGCGCGAGTGGCTCGGCCGGGTCTACGAAGAGGCCGGCTACGTCGACGTCCAGCGCCGCCTCCACGACGGCCCCGGCCCCTACACGTGGTGGTCCTACCGCGGCAAGGCCTTCGACAACGACTCCGGCTGGCGCATCGACTGCCAGCTCGCGACGCCCGGGCTGGCCGCCGCGGTGCGGTCCGTGGTCGTCGAACGCGCCGACACGTACGCCGAGCGCTGGTCGGACCACGCTCCGGTGACCGCGACGTACGACGTGCCGTTCCCGCGCTGATTCCTCGACGGGGCAAGGAGAAGGGCCACTCGGCCGCCACCGAGGGGCCCTCTGGGGACCTCAGCAGCTGAGGTTGCCACCCGGGTCGGCTCCCAGGATGCCGGTGAACTCCGGTACGCGTCGACGCGGCTCTGGACCTGGGCGGGGTTGCCGCCGTTGCACTCGATGGAGCCGTTGATGCTGCGGATCGTCTCGCCGAAGCCGCTGCCGTCGACCATGGCGTCGTGCGGGGTGACGGTGCCGGGGCCGGACTGGGTGTTCCAGTACCAGAGGCCGGTTTTCCACGACACGGCCGCGTCGTTCTGCACGAGGTTCGGGTGGTTCAGCAGATCGATGCCGAGCGCGTCACCCGCGGCCTTGTAGTCGAAGTTCCAGCTGAGCTGGATCGGTCCGCGGCCGTAGTACGCGGCGGTGCCGGCTGGGCAGCCGTGGGACTGGCTGGTGTCGCAGTGGTGCGGGTAGTTCGCGGTGTTCTGCTCCACTGTGTACACCAGGCCGCCGGTTTCGTGGCTCACGTTCGCGAGGAACGCCGCGGCTTCCTGCTTCTTCACGGTGTCGCTGCCGGAGTTCGCGAAGCCGGGGTACGCGCCGAGCGCGCCGGTCAGTCCACTGTAGGTGTAGAAGGAGTTCCGGCTCGGGAACATCTGGTTTAACTGCGCCTCGCTCACCACGAAGCCAGCGGCCGGAGCCGCGGTCGCAGTGGTGGGGACGAGCATGGCGACGACCACGGTGGTGACCATCCCGACGGCGGTGAGGATCCTGCGGAGAGACATGGGCTCACTCCTTTGTACGTCCTGAAAATGGGAAATGGTCGACGCCAATGAGATATAGACCACCGTTCAAGCGGTCGGAACCGCTTGAAGATCGAGAAGCCGCGAACAGAGCAAGAACGTTGGTGAATAACTTTCTGTTCGCAGCCCGGTGCCGCCGGATGAGTGAATGTGTCTCATGTTTCGCGCGCGCCGAGCGACCGGGAGCGGGCGTCGCCGGTTCCGCGACCGCCGTCGGAGCGACCGATTCCGGTCACGGCGGGGACTGATCAACTCGCTGCAGAGCGCTGACCACCGGTGATGCCGGTAGCGCAGGGGCGGGCGCCAGGGCTCCCCGGACGGGCGCTAGTCTCGGCGCCCGAGTTGATCAGAACCGACAGGTCTTGACACACTCGGTAGTTTTTTCACGACAACGCTCATCCTTACGGGTGAGAGATCTCGCCAGGAACGTCATTTCGCGGGAGGCACTCCGGTGCGCAACCCAGGTCATCTCCTGTTGCGGTCCACTCTGCGCTCGGCTCGGTCGGCGACCCTCGTCGCCCTGCCGGCTGTTCTGCTGCTCGCCGGCAGCGGCACGGCTCTGGCCGACGACAACGTTGCCCGCGAAGAGACCAGCTGGGCTGGTTTCGGCATGCTCGGGCCGGTCGGCCTGGTGGCCGTGGCGCTGGGCATCGTCGGTATGGCCCTCGGCGTGCTGCGGCAGCGCCGCAAGGCCCGTGCCGCCGTCGCCACCGCCGCCGCTGTCGTGGCGCCGGAGGCCGCCGTCGCCGACGCCGAGGACCCCACCCGGCCGCTCGCGCCGGTGCGGCACCCCTGATCGGTCGCGCTCAGGGCCGCTGAGCCCGCCGCTGCCGGACCCGGCCGCTCGCCCCGGCTCGAGGCCGCCACCCCCCGACCCGTCTCCGGGGAGACCTCCCTGTGACCCGCCCCGGCCGAGCCTGGAAGAATCGCCTCGTGTCCGACGAACAGAACGGGCGCCTGCGGGTGCTTTCCGGGATCCAGCCGACGGCCGACTCGTTCCACCTCGGCAACTACCTCGGCGCCCTGCGCCAGTGGGTGCAGCTGCAGGACACGCACGAGACTTTCTACTGCGTCGTCGACCTGCACGCCATCACGGTCGAGCAGGACCCGAAGGTGCTGCTGGAGCGCACGCGCCGCTCGGCCGCGCAGCTGCTCGCCATCGGCGTCGACCCCGACCGCAGCGCCCTGTTCGTCCAGAGCCACGTGCCCGAGCACGCACAGCTGAGCTGGGTGCTCGAGTGCCAAACCGGCTTCGGCGAGGCCAGCCGGATGACGCAGTTCAAGGACAAGTCGGCCAAACAGGGCGCCGACCGCGCCAGTGTCGGGCTCTTCACGTACCCGATCCTGCAGGCCGCGGACATCCTGCTGTACCAGGCGAACGCGGTGCCCGTCGGCGAGGACCAGCGCCAGCACCTTGAGCTCACGCGCAACCTCGCGCAGCGCTTCAACAACCGGCTGGGCAAGACGTTCGTGGTCCCCGAGCCCTACATCGTCAAGGACACGGCGAAGATCTACGACCTGCAGGACCCGACGGCGAAGATGAGCAAGTCGGCGTCGGCCGCCAACGGTCTCGTCGAGCTGCTCGAAGACCCGAAGCGCTCGGCGAAGAAGATCCGCTCCGCTGTGACCGACACCGGCCGCGAGATCAAGTTCGACGCGGAGAACAAGGCCGGCGTCTCCAACCTGCTGACCATCTACTCGGCGCTCACCGAACGCTCGATCGCCGACCTCGAGGCGGCCTACGAGGGCAAGGGCTACGGCGACCTGAAGAAGGACCTGGCCGAGGTGCTCGTCGAGTGGGTCACGCCGCTGCAGGAGCGCGTCCAGACCTATGTGGACGACGTCACCGAACTCGACAAGGTGCTCGCCCGCGGCGCCCAGCGCGCCCGCGAGGTCGCGGCGGAGACGCTGGCCACCGTCTACGAGCGCATCGGGTTCCTTCCCGCCGCGCGCTGATCAGCCGTTTGTCGGGGGACAAAGGTGAAACTGAAAACAGGCGCGTGGCTCCTCGCTGCCTCCGTGCTGGCTGCCGGCTGCGGAACGTCCACTGCGGACAAGCAATCGGCGTCGCCGGTGGGCGACGGCCAGACGACGACACGGCCAGGGTACGAGGGCGCCACCGACCCGGATCCCGCGCTCGTGAAGGAAAAGGCGAACGCGCAGCCCGGGTAGCTCGGCGGCAAGCCGGTGATCGAGGCGTGCAACCTGCTGTCGTGGACCGACCTCACTTCGCTCGGGGTGAAGGTCGACCCGCGGCCGGACCCGAACGTCGTCACCTTCCAGCGCAGCTACCTCGTCGGTGACGGTCCGGGTCCGCTCAAGACCTCGGCCATCACGTACTCGCAGGCCGGCGGCCTGGCGCTCGACAAGTTCAACTACAGCCTCCGCTCCGCGGACGGCACGCTGCAGGAAACCCTGGCCGTCGCCGTCTCGCAGCCGGCGTACGTGCCGTCGGCCGCCGGGGCGGCCGCTGCCTACGACGGCGTGCACCCGAGCATCACGCTCGGCTCGGTCAGGCTGTTCTCGAAGCGCCGCGACGTCCCGGAGCCGGACGCGTCGGGCGAGGCGGCCGTGGTCCTCGGTGACACCGTGGCCAGTTTCGACTTCGACCTCAAGGGTCCCGGCAACGCGGGCCAGCTGCAGGCCATCGCCAAGCGGGTCATGCAGAACCTCCAGGCGCAGACCCGCCACCCCGCCGGCCCGAGCACGATCGACTACTCGAGCCCGGTGTTCCCGCAGCCGGTCGCGCAGCCGTGCCCGCTGCTCACGCCCGACGTCGTCACCCCTCCGATCGGCGCGGACGCCTCGCCGCTCGTCTCCGAGCTGCCGGGCACCTCGGTCGGCGATGTCGTCTTCCCGCACGAGACGCAGCCGTACAACTACGTGGCTCTCGAGTGCGAACGCGGCACCGGTCAGGACGACGAGCTCTCCCGCAAGGCGCTCGCACTGCGGGTCACGAGCTTCCTCTCCGAGGACGGGGCGAAGAAGTACGTCGAGAACATCGCGGGCGCGCACGGCGGGCAGGCTCCGGCGGCCCAGGTCGGCGACGAGTCGAAGATCATGACCGACACCCTGTCGGTGAAGACCCGTGGCGTGCTGATCTTCCGCAAGGGCCGCTTCGCGTTCGAGCTGCAGCTGGCCGATCACGACGGACATCCCAACGGGCTCGCGCTCGGGGAGGCCACCAGCGCGCTGCTGCCCGCCGGGCAGCAGATCGCGCAGAGCTTCCGCGGGGTCTAGGTGCGCCTGATCGTCCTCAACGGACCGCCCGCGATCGGCAAGTCGACCGTCGCGGAGCGGTTCGCCGAGTCGTGCCCGCCGACGCTGAACCTCGACGTCGACCGCGTGCGCTCCCTCGTCGGCGGCTGGCGCGAGCAGCCGCGCGAGTCGGGCCTCGCCGCGCGTGAACTGGCACTCGCTGCCGCCCGCGCGCACCTGACGGCAGGCCACGACGTGGTCGTCCCGCAACTGCTGGCCCGCTCGGAGTTCCTGGTGCGGCTTGAAGAACTCGCGCACGACGTCGGAGCGGAGTTCTTCGAGGTCGTCCTCTGGGACACCCGCGACAACGTGCTGCGCCGCTTCGCCGAGCGCCCACTTCGGCCCGAGCACCACGAAACCGGTACCGCCGAGGTCGCCGCGCTGTATGACCGGCTCGAAGCGTTCCTCGAAGCGGCCGCGGGCGCGGGTCGTCGGAACGTCCTCCGGCCGGGTGGACGACGCGTACCGCGCCTTTCTGACCAGCATCGCCTGACCCGCGCGGGCCCGCTCGCGTTGCGGCCCTCACCCACCGTGGTTAGCGTTTTACGGTGGCGAACAAAAACGGTGACCAGGAGAAGCTGCTGCCTCGGCTGCGGCGGAAGTACCCGTGGCTGGATCACCTGATCCGAGCCAACGAATCCTTCGGCGAGCACTACGGCAACCACTACGCCGCCGCCATCACGTACTTCAGCGTGCTCTCGGTGTTCCCCATCTTCATGGTGGCGTTCACCGTCATCGGCAAGGTCGTGGGCGGCAACCAGGCCGTGATCGGCAAGATCACCGACGGAATCAAGAACTCGGTGCCGGAAGGCCTGCAGGACCTCGTCATGACCATCGTGAACGCGGCCATCTCTTCGGGCAGCGGCATCGGGATCTTCGGTCTCCTGCTGGCCCTCTACTCGGGAATAGGCTGGATGTCGAACCTCCGCGATGCCCTCACAGCGCAGTGGGGCCAGGAGAAGAAGCAGCAGCCGTTCGTGAAGACGACGATCAAGGACCTGCTGTCCCTCGTCGGCTTGGGCATCGCGCTCATCGTGTCGTTCGCCGTGACGGCCGCGGGCAGCGGCGTCGGTCAGTACCTGCTGGAGCTGGTCGGCCTTCAGGACCAGACGTGGGCGGTCTGGGTGCTGCGGGTGGCCACGATCATCCTCGGCCTGGCCGCCAACGCGCTCGTGTTCCTGTGGGTCATCGCGCGCCTGCCGCGTGAGCACGTGGCGATGCGCAGCGCGGTGACGGGCGCGATCGTCGCCGCGATCGGGTTCGTGATCCTGCAGCAGGTCGCCACGATCTACCTCAAGAGCGTGACGCAGTCGCCGGCCGCCGCCATCTTCGGCCCGATCATCGGTCTGCTGGTGTTCGCGAACCTCGTGTCGCGCTTCCTGCTCCTCGTGACCGCGTGGACGGCGACGGCGCGCGAGAACCAGCGCAAGGTCGTGCGCCCGCCGGCGCCGGTGCTGCTGGAGCCGCGCGTGACCGTCCAGCGCGGGTTCGGCATGGGCGCCGCCGCGGGCGTGTTCGGCGTGGGCGCCCTGCTCGGCTGGTTCGGGCGCAGGCGGGGTTAGCTGTGATGTATGTCCAGGCAGGGTAGTTGGTCGGGTGATGGGTGGGTGGCCGCCGATGGCGCTACGGCGTCGGTCGCGTTGCCCGGTGCGGTGCGCGGTCTGTGTGCGGCGTTTGCCCGCGATTTGCCGACGTAGCGCCAGCCGCCGCCGTCGGGATGTTGCCGAACTTGGTGACGTCGACGTGGATGAGTGAGCCGGGGTGGTCGTGTTCGCAGCGACGCAACGGTTCGCCGGTGACCCGGTCGATGCGGGGGTTGATCCGGCAGCGGGTCAGTACCGCGCGCGGTGGAGGCGAGCCGGCCACCGATCTGTGCCGGTCCGAGCCGCTGGTGCTCCCGCAGGGCCGCGATCCGGCGCACGAGTACTCCAGGTGTCGGGTGGGGCTGTGCTGTCGTCGGGAGCTGCGGCCGACCATGCCGGCCGCTCCTTCGTCGCGATAGCGGATCACCCACTTGCGGGCCGTGCGTGGGGCGACCAGGAAGATCCGCGCCGCGGTGGTGGCGCGCCAGCCGTGCTCGACGATCTGCCCGGACGCGACGACAGGCCGACCTCACCCAAGGACAACGTCCCCGGACACCACTGGTTAGCCCCGCGCCTGCTTCTTGCGCTGGTACCCGATCACGAACCCGGCGACGATGACGACGAACACCACCAGCGTGAGGATCCAGCCCGTGGTGCCGAACGAGTCGTTCTTCGCCGGTGCGGCGGTCGACCCCGCGCCCGCGGCGGCGACGTTGGCCGGGGGAGCGGGCGGTGCCGTCGCGACAAGTGCTTCGTACGCGATGCGCCCGACCGGCGCCGCGTGGTTCTCGTGCAGCGCGAAGCCATAGTCGAGCAGCTTCGCCGCCTGGTCGACGACCCGCGTGGGCCGCTGCTCGGCGCGCATCATCACGACGGCGAGCCGGTGGCCGTCGCGCTGCGCGGCGCCGACGTAGGTGTGGCGGGCGTCGTCGGTGAAGCCCGTCTTGCCGCCGAGGAAGCCGGGGTAGACGCCGAGGAGCTTGTTGTCGTTGTAGACCGGAATGGCGGGTTTCCCGCCGATCGCCGGAATCGTGTACGCCTTCGTGGCGACGGCCTGCGCGAACTCCTGCTGCTTCATCGCGTAGTGGAAGATCAGGCTCAGGTCGTAGGCCGACGTCGACATGCCCGGCCCGTCGAGGCCTGATGGCGTGGCCGCGCGCGTGTCGGTCGCGCCGATGCGCTTGGCCAGCAGGTTCATCTTCGTGGTGGTCGCGTCGACGCCGCCGAGCGCCGTGGCGAACGCGTGGGCGACGTCGTTGCCCGAGTGCATCAGCAAACCGTGCAGCAGCTGGTCGACGGTGTAGCGCCCGCCCGCGACGATGCCGACGCAGGTGCACTCCTGCTCGGCGTCCTCCTTCGTCGGCACCACGATCCGGTCGGGCTTGAGCTCCGTGGTGACCACGAGCGCGAGCAGCGTTTTGATGAGCGACGCCGGCCGCTCGCGCGCGTGCGGGTCCTTCGCCGCGATGACGTCGCCGGTGTCGAGGTCTTGCACGAGCCAGGAAGCGGCCGTGTCACCGTCCGGCGGGTTCGGTGCGCCCCCGGGCAGGACCAGCCCGCAGCCGCCCATCAGGATCCCGCCGACGGGTTCGTTCGGCACGGGCAGCGGCGCCGGTGCCGGCTTGCCCGGTGCAGGCCTCTCCGACGTGTCCACCGGGGGCGGCGGCGCGGACTGGTCCGCGCACGGCTGGGCCTGCGCGGGCGCGGGCGTGGCCGCCGTCGCGGCGGCGGGCGCGGCGACGGCCAGGAGGCCGGCGGTGAGCGTCGCGGCGAGAACCCGAAGTGACGTGGGGAATGCGCTGTGCACCCACGCAATCTAGCGTCGCGGTGCCGGTTGCATACTCAAGGACATGCGTATTTCGCGAGGTACAGCGATCTTCTTTCTCGCCTTCGGGGTGTGGTCCTGGATCATCTGGATCACCTTCGCCAAGAACCTCTGGGCGAGCGACCAGTCCTGGGCGGCGGACGGCTCGGCCACCGGGTACTTCATCGTGCACGCCGTGCTGACGGTCGTTTCCTTCGTGCTCGGCACGATCATCGGCGTCATCGGCTGGCGGGCGCTGCGGGCTTCGCGCGCCGCCCGATCGAAGGAACAGACTTCTCCCGGCGCCTGAGCTCATTGCGTTCGCGGTACGTGCTGTTCGGCGGTACGTCGCGTCGGGTTGCCGCCTGCCGCTCTCGTCGCCACTTTCGGCGTGGCGCGCCCGGCTTCTGTCGTGCCTGACGTAGGCTGCGGCCGTGACGGGCGTACTCGGGCGGGCAGCGCACCCGCTTCGCGCGTTCGCTCGAGCCGATCCGCGCAGCGCCGGGCACCTGCCGTGTCCACGCCGGAGCCGGGCTCGTCCGGTGCGCTTCGGCGAAGCACAACACGTTCTCCGGTCATGGCTTGGTGAATGCACCCGACGCCCCTCGGTAACCGGATTTCCCGACGGGTGGCCCGTCATGCCGACCGACCGGCGACCGGGTAGTGTCAGCGCTCCCGGAGGGCCGTGAAGAGGCGGCTCGGTAATGTGAATGGACTTCGTATGCACGGCGGCGGCTCCGAAACGGGTGGGAACTGATCGGTCCACCCGATCGCACACCCGAAAAGGGCCCGGAGCCTCGGCTCCGGGCCCTTTTCTGTGCTCAGCCTTGCCGTGAGTAATCTGCGATGAACCCCATCCGGTGAGCCATCTTCGGGTTCGCGGCGGAGAACTCCACGATCACGTCCTTGCCCTGGCGGATCCGCCGCAGTCCCTGCGCCCCTTGGTTCCGGACCACGAACATGCTGTCGTGTTTGACGTTGCGGAAGATCACGCGGTGTTCGAACTTGCTGACCTCCTTGGTGAACAGCACGTCGAACGCCTCGGGTTCCGCTCCCGTCATCAAATCCACCGAGTACTTCGGCCACGTCCATTCGACGGTGACCACATCGCCCTCCTGCACCGCGGTGCCGAGGTGGATGTACAGGTCGAGTTTCGGTTTCCCGTTCGAGGAAGAGGACCAGATGGACGTCGCATTGGCGCGGGTGCGCTGATCGAGATCTTCAGGGCCGGCGTGGAAAGCCTTGCACTCGACCAGTCTCCGGCTGCGTTCCGACAACGGCGTGGAGCCGTAGTAAACAAGGTTCACCGAGAGGTACCGCGGAACGTTGTCGTTCGCCTCGTGGAGTACGAGCACTCGCCGGCAGAACGCGTCGCCGTTGTCTTCGATGGTCACCTCCTGCTTCCACTCCTGGACGGCGATGGGCTTGCGCGTCCGCACGGCGAGCGCGTCGGCGTAGTTGTGAAGAAGTTCCTCGCTGTGTTGCACTCGCGTACGGAGTTTGTGGGTTCCGGCGAAGGAAATCGCGCTGGCGATGACGAACAACCCGCCCGCGATGCTGGCGAACGTCGTGCGCAACCACTCCATGCCGAGCACTTCGCCGAGCAGGCCCACGCTGCCGAGCGCCGCCACCGTCGCGGCGAACACCCGCAAGTAGCCATACCGGAACACCAGTTCTTCGAGATCGGCGATAAACGGCGCCAAGTGCTGTGAAAGCACCTTCCGCAGTTCTGCACCTGCGCTCATCTGTTCGTTCCCCGTCGCACGACCGTCCGAGACATCGGTAACGCGTAAGAATAGCCCAGTAACGCACGGTCGTGTAAGCGCCGAACAGGCGAGTTATGTCTGAATTTACGGCGCCCAATACGCCGAAAGGCCCCCACCCGGGAGCCGGGTGAGGGCCTCTGGACCACGAATTTCTCAGACGCGCTTGAACAGCAGTGCGCGCTTCACTTCCTGAATGGCCTTCGTCACCTGAATCCCCCGTGGGCAGGCGTCCGTGCAGTTGAACGTCGTTCGGCACCGCCAGACACCCTCTGAGTCGTTGAGGATGTCGAGGCGCTCCTCGGCCGCGTCATCGCGCGAGTCGAAGATGAAGCGGTGCGCGTTGACGATGGCGGCCGGGCCGAAGTACGAGCCGTCGTTCCAGTAGACCGGGCAGGACGACGTGCAGCAGGCGCAGAGGATGCACTTGGTGGTGTCGTCGAAGCGGTCGCGGTCGGCCTGGGACTGGATGCGCTCGCGGGACGGCTCGTGACCGTAGTTGATCAGGTACGGCTTCACGGCCCGGTACGCCTCGAAGAACGGGTCCATGTCGACGTACAGGTCCTTCAGCGTCGTCAGACCCTTGATCGGCGCGATGGAGATGACGGTCTTCTTGCCGCCGGACTCGAGCAGGTCCTTCATGAGCACCTTGCAGGCCAAACGGTTGATCCCGTTGATCTGCATGGCGTCCGAACCGCACACGCCGTGGGCGCACGAACGGCGGAACGAGAACGTCCCGTCGATGTAGTCCTTGACGTAGAACAGCAGGTTCAGCACACGGTCGGTCGGCTGCGCCGGGACGTCGTAGGACTCCCAGTGCGGCTCGTTGTCGACCTCCGGGTTGAAGCGGAGGATCTTCAGCGTGACCGTGATCGGCTGGTGCTCCTGCGCCGCCGCCGGAGCTTCTTCGGTGGTTGCCGCAGTCATCAGTACTTCCGCTCCATCGGTTCGTAACGCGTGAAGGTCACCGGCTTGTAGTCGAGGCGGATGTCGGCCGACAGCCCCTCGCCCTGCTTGTACGCCATCGTGTGCCGCATGAAGTTCGTGTCGTCGCGGTTCGGGTAGTCCTCGCGGGCGTGGCCGCCGCGCGACTCCTTGCGCGCCAGCGCACCCACGATGAGGACCTCCGCCAGCTCGAGCAGGAAGCCCAGCTCGACGGCCTCGAGCAGGTCGGTGTTGTACCGCTTGCCCTTGTCCGCCACGGTGATCCGGCCGTAGCGCTCCTTGAGCGCCTGGATGTCGGTCAGCGCCTGCTTGAGCGTGTCTTCGGTGCGGTACACCGAAGCGTGCGAGTCCATCGTCTGCTGCATTTCCTTGCGGATGTCGGCGACGCGCTCGTCACCGTGCTCGGAAAGCAGCCCCGCCAGCTGGTCCTCGACCAGCTTGGTCGGCAGCTCGGGCAGTTCCACGTGCTCGTGCGCGAGCGCGTACTCCGCGGCGGCGATGCCGGCGCGGCGGCCGAACACGTTGATGTCCAGCAGCGAGTTGGTGCCGAGGCGGTTGGAACCGTGCACCGACACGCACGCGACCTCGCCGGCCGCGTACAGGCCCGGGATCACGTTTTCGTTGTCGCGCAGGGCTTCGCCGTGCACGTTGGTCGGGATCCCGCCCATCACGTAGTGGCACGTCGGGAACACCGGCACCGGCTCCTTCACCGGGTCGACACCCAGGTAGGTGCGCGAGAACTCGGTGATGTCCGGCAGCTTGGTCTCGAGGACCTCCACCGGCAGGTGCGTGACGTCGAGGACCACGTAGTCCTTGTTCGGGCCCATGCCGCGGCCCTGCAGCACCTCCTGGACCATCGAGCGGGCGACGATGTCGCGCGGCGCGAGGTCCTTGATGGTGGGGGCGTAGCGCTCCATGAATCGCTCGCCGTCGGCGTTGCGCAGGATCCCGCCCTCGCCGCGGACGGCTTCGGAGATCAGGATGCCCAGGCCCGCGAGACCGGTCGGGTGGAACTGGAAGAATTCCATGTCCTCCAGCGGAAGGCCCTTGCGGAAGATGATGCCGAGGCCGTCACCGGTGAGGGTGTGGGCGTTCGACGTCGTCTTGAAGATCTTGCCCGCACCGCCGGTGGCGAACACGATCGACTTGGCCTGGAAGACGTGCAGCTCGCCGGTGGCCAGCTCGTAGGCGACCACGCCGGAGGCGACCGGGTTGCCGTTGTCGTCCTCGGACAGCACGAGGTCCAGCACGTAGAACTCGTTGTAGAACTCGGTGCCGTACTTGACGCAGTTCTGGTACAGCGTCTGGAGGATCATGTGGCCGGTGCGGTCCGCGGCGTAGCAGGCGCGGCGGACGGCCGCCTTGCCGTGGTCACGGGTGTGCCCGCCGAACCGGCGCTGGTCGATCTTGCCCTCGGGCGTGCGGTTGAAGGGCAGGCCCATCTTCTCCAGGTCGAGGACCGCGTCGATGGCCTCCTTGGCCATGATCTCCGCCGCGTCCTGGTCGACCAGGTAGTCACCGCCCTTGACGGTGTCGAAGGTGTGCCACTCCCAGTTGTCCTCTTCGACGTTCGCCAGCGCGGCGCACATGCCGCCCTGGGCCGCGCCGGTGTGGGACCGCGTCGGGTACAGCTTCGTGAGGACCGCGGTGCGGGCGCGCTGGCCGGCTTCGATGGCCGCGCGCATGCCGGCGCCGCCGGCGCCGACGATCACCACGTCGTACTTGTGGACCTGCATGGGGAAGAACTCCGCTACGTGTGGTGGTGGGTGCGCTTAGCTGGCGGGCATCTCGGGGTCGAACGTGAAGATCACCAGCGTGCCGACGGCCAGGATCAGGACCATCGAGACGTACAGCAGGATCTTCAGCCAGAACCGCGTGTTGTCCTTGCGCGCGTAGTCGTCGATGATCGTGCGCAGGCCGTTGCCGCCGTGGATTTCGGCGAGCCACAACATCGCGAGGTCCCAGAACTGCCAGAACGGCGAGGCCCAGCGGCCGGCGACGAAGCCCCAGTTGATGCGGTGCACGCCGCCGTCGAGGATGTTCATGATCAGCAGGTGGCCGAGCACCAGGATGATCAGCGCGAGGCCCGAGATGCGCATGAACAGCCAGCTGTACAGCTCTTTGTTGCTGCGGCGGGCCGCCGGTCGCCGCGGCTGGCGCGGCGATTCGATGACGAGTTGGTCGGCCATGATCAGGCACCCCCGAAGAGCGTCTCGACGGTGCGCTTCAGCATGAAGAACGCACCCGGAATCATCACGACGACCCACACGACGCCGATCACCCACAGCATCGTCTTCTGGTACTTCGGGCCCTTGGCCCAGAAGTCGACCAGCATGACGCGGATGCCGTTGAGAGCGTGGAAGAGGACCGCGCCGACGAGACCGACCTCGAGCAGGTTCACGATCGGGGTCTTGTACGTCTCGATCACCTGGTCGTAGGTGTTCGGCGACACGCGGACGAGCGCGGTGTCGAGCACGTGCACGAACAGGAAGAAGAATGTCAGCACGCCGGTGATGCGGTGCAGCACCCAGGACCACATGCCCGGGTCGCCCCGGTAAAAGGTTCCCTGCCGGCGTGAGGCACCCGCCCGATCGCTCGCTCCTGCCTCGGTGGCAGTGCTCGCCGTGGTGGACATCGGTGAACGGCCTCCAACGTCATCTGTTGTGCCCGGGTGACCGGTGAGGTCCGCACTCGCTTCCGGGTCGGTCCACTGGGGACAACTCCGGCAGCGGTGCCGAGATCTAGGGCCATCGAGCGTGGATGAGTGGATGCTAGACCCGCCTTCCCGACCCGGCTCACCTCCGGGTTCGTCTCTGTGATGGACCAGACACCGGGAGCGTCGCGGACCACTCGGACGTGTGGCGCCGACCACGTACCGGACTCCGTGGGCAGACAATCCGACCTGCGGGTTTCCGGCCCGGTCGGTTCGATTCAGCACGGCGGTTCCGAGGCTTTCGGTGAGTGAAAAAAGGGCAGTTGTGAACGCACTTCCGTGATGTCCGCAACGCCCGGTCCGAGCGGGCTCGCGAGAGGGCCGGCCGCAGGCGGGGCGAAGATCGTCCGGGCGGGGTTCCGGAGCCGCCGTTCCGGACCCCTTCCTCCCCGGCTGCGGAGAATGGCCGGGTTCGGTGTGCGAACGGGTCGGGCGATGGGTGGCACGCGACATCACCGGATCGTGGCGGGCCGCCGTCGACGTGAGCGAGGCCCGCGCCGCGGCGGAGCTTCTGGCGGCGCTTCTGGAAACCGGTCGCGGGTGGCGCGGGGGCTCTCGTGGTCGCGATCCTCGTCGTCTTCCGCAGGAGCCCTGCTCCACGAGGTCTTCGACCAGCACGAGATCACCGACCAGGCGTGCCAGCTCGCCGGCGAGTCCGACATCCGGGAGTCCGCGTCGCACCAACCCGCGTTGGCGACGAGGGCGAGGACTTCGTCCGGCCGGACTCCTCCGTCCCCTCCGCGGCCGACCAGGCGGTGCTGCGCGATTACGGCAACCCGGGTTCTCCGGCCGCTCAGCGGAGGATGGCGGCCGGATCGGTCCCGCTGCAGGAGGCGACCTGGCAGATCGTGCTGCGCGGAAACCGGACCCGGCACGTGCGGCTGCTCGGGATCACGCCTGACGGCGTCCACCGCGCACCACCGCCTGGCGGCACCGTTTTCCGGTTCCCGCCGCAGGGCGCGAGCGACCACCAGCCGATGGGGGGTCGACTTCGACGACCCGCAACTGCTCGTCCGGCAGCTCGAGATCGACCACGGGGCCGCGAAGTACGAAGGCACGTACTTCTCGTCGAAGTCGATCGACCTCGAGGACAAGGAGGACGTCGTGATGACCTTCCGGTCCCTGTCCACGCGCGACGACGTCGCTTTTTCGCTCGACGTCGACTACCAGGCCGGCGACCGGAAGCGCGACCGTCGCACCGCCCGGTCACCCCTTCGAGGTCAGCGCGATCCGGTGCGCCGGAGCCGGACGGCCCGCGTGCGGCCACTTCTTCACCTTCGACGCCGGCTCCACCAGCGGGTGATACCCCACGACCTCGGTTACCTCGGCGGCTGACTGTGACTCCGGGTGACCGCATGCCGGATTCAGTTGATCACGGTAAGTACACGATCGGTCGCGAATCGGACCCCTGAGTAAACGTTTGTGTTACGTAGCGTGCCTTTCCTATGGCGCCCGTCTGGCGGTTGGGTACGGTCTGGCGGTTGAACTCGGCACTGTGGCCGGGTCGATCTCGATTCGTCCGCTGGATCAGCGGGGAGGGAGACACACGTTGCGTCGCATGCGTGGAACCGCGCTGGCCGCCGCGACCATGGCTGGGGTCCTGACCTTGGCGGGGTGCGCGAAGGACACCGGTGGGAGCAGCAACAACACCGCTTCGGGCGGCGGCTCGGACACGAGCTGCGTCACCGCTCCGAAGCCGCCGGCAGCTCCGGCCGCCGCCACCACGAGCAGCTCGTCCGGCGAGAAGGTCGACGGCAGCAAGCTCAAGGTCGGCCTGGCCTTCGACATCGGTGGCCGGGGTGACGCCTCGTTCAACGACGCGGCCGCGGCCGGCGTCGACAAGGCGAAGTCGGAGCTCGGCGTCACGACCGTGAGTGAGAGCACCGCGAGCCCGAGCGAGAGCGAAGCCGCCAAGCAGCAGCGGCTCGAGCAGATGGCGAACCAGGGCATGAACCCGATCATCGCCGTCGGCTTCGCGTACGCGCCTTCGGTCGCCGCCGTCGCGCCGAAGCATCCGAACACCAAGTTCGCGATCGTCGACGACGACACCATCAAGCTCCCCAACGTGACGCCGCTGGTGTTCGCGGAGGAGCAGGGCTCGTTCCTGGCCGGCGTCGCCGCCGTCTACAAGAGCAAGACCTGCCACATCGGTTTCGTCGGTGGCGTGAACACGCCGCTGATCCAGAAGTTCGAGGCCGGCTACCTGCAGGGCGCGAAGGCCGTGTCGAACAAGGTCAAGATCGAGGACGAGTACCTGACCCCGGCCGGTGACTTCTCCGGCTTCCAGGACCCGCCGAAGGGCAACGCCAAGGCCGCGGCCGAGATCGCCAAGGGCGCGGACGTGATCTACCACGCCGCGGGTGCCTCCGGTAAGGGCGTGTTCGACGCCGCCAAGACGTCGGGCAAGGCGCTGGCCATCGGGGTCGACTCCGACCAGTACAACCAGGCCACCGTCGCCGCCGACAAGGACATCATCCTCACCTCGATGATGAAGCGCGTGGACGTCGCCGTGTTCGACTTCCTGCAGGCCGACGCGAAGGGCGACCTCAGCGTGCTGCCGAAGCGCTTCGACCTGAAGGTCGACGGCGTCGGCTACGCCACCTCGGGTGGCAAGGTCGACGACATCAAGGACGTGCTGGAAGGTTACAAGGCCCAGATCATCTCGGGCGCCATCCAGGTTTCGGACAAGCCGACCAAGTAGTACATGCACGCGCCGGGGCTCGGAAGGATCTTCCTTCCGGGCCCTCACGCGTTTCGACCAGAACTGGATGCCCAACCGATGAGCACTGCCGAGGCCGAAGCCGTCCCCGATCGGGGCACCCCGGCCGTCCAGCTGACCGGGATCACCAAACGCTTCCCGGGTGTGGTCGCCAACTCCGACGTCAACCTCACCGTGGCCGCGGGCGAGGTCCACGCCCTGTGCGGCGAGAACGGCGCTGGCAAGTCGACCCTGATGAAGATCCTCTACGGGATGCAGCAGCCCGACGAAGGCACGATCGCGATCAACGGCACCGAGGTGAAGCTGCGCAACCCGCAGGACGCCATCCGGGCCGGGATCGGCATGGTGCACCAGCACTTCATGCTCGCCGACAACCTCACCGTGGCCGAGAACGTGTTCCTCGGCGCCGAAGCGCTGCACGGCATCGGGCGCGCCGCGCGTGCCCGGCTCGCGAAGCTCTCGCAGCAGACCGGGTTGCACGCCAAGCCTGATCAGCTGCTGGAGGAACTCGGCGTGGCCGAGCGCCAGCGCGTCGAGATCGTGAAGGTGCTCTACCGCGGCGCAAAGATCATCATCCTCGACGAGCCGACCGCCGTGCTCGTGCCGCAGGAAGTGGACGGGCTGTTCGCCACGGTCCGCGAGATGCAGGCCGACGGTTACACGTTCCTCTTCATCTCCCACAAGCTCGACGAGGTGCGCGCGATCGCCGACACCGTCACGGTGATCCGGCGCGGCACCACCGTCGGCACGACCGACCCGAAGACCATCACGAGCCGCGAGCTGGCGGAGATGATGGTCGGCTCGGAGCTGCCGAGCCCGGAGACCCGCGAGTCGACCGTGACCGACCGGGCCGTGCTGCGCGTGACCGGCCTGCAGATGACGGCGCCGAACTCCGAGCGGCGCATCCTCGACGACATCGACTTCACCGTGCACGCGGGTGAGGTGCTCGGCATCGCGGGCGTCGAGGGCAACGGCCAGACCGAGCTCGTCGAAGCGATCATGGGCATGCGCAAGACCAGCGGCGGGCACATCGAGCTCGTCGAGGCCGGCGGCACCCACGACCTGGTGAAGCTGGGCACGCTCGCCCGGCGCGAGGCGGGCATCGGCTACATCGCCGAAGACCGCACGCGCCACGGCCTCCTGCTCACGCAGCCGTTGTGGGCCAACCGGATCCTCGGCTACCAGACCCGGAAACCGGTCTCCAGTGGACGGTTGCTCGACATCGGCGGTGCGCGCCGGGACACCGAGCGCATCGTGCGCGAGTACGACGTGCGCACGCCGGGCATCGACGTGCCGGCCGCCGCGCTCTCCGGCGGCAACCAGCAGAAGCTGATCGTCGGGCGCGAGCTGTCCGGGAACCCGGTGCTGCTCATCGCGTCGCACCCGACGCGCGGCGTCGACGTCGGCGCGCAGGCCCTGATCTGGGAGCAGATCCGGCTGGCGCGCGCCGCGGGCCTGGCGGTGCTGCTGATCTCCGCCGACCTCGACGAGCTGATCGGCCTGTCCGACACGATCCGCGTGATGCTGCGCGGGCGGCTCGTGAGCGAGGCGAACCCCGCGACGGTGACCCCGCAGGAACTCGGTTCCGCCATGACCGGTGCCGAAGAAGGTGAAGAGGACCAATGAGTTCGTGGCGCACGCGGCTGCTGCCGCCTCTGCTCGCGATCGTGTTCGCCGTGGTGCTCTCGGCGATCGCGCTCGTCATCTCCGGCGCCGACCCGTTGCAGGCGTACGGGACCATGGTGGGGCAGCTGTTCAAGGGCTCCACCGCCGTCGACACGGTGAACCTCGCGACGGTGTACTACCTGTCCGGGCTCGCGGTGGCCATCGGCTTCCAGATGAACCTGTTCAACATCGGTGTCGAGGGCCAGTACCGGTTCGCGGCGGTGGTCGCGGCCATCATCGGCGGCGCGCTGCAGCTGCCGCCGGTCATCCACACGATCGTGATCTTGATCGTCGCGGTCCTCGCCGGCGCGCTGTACGCGACGATCCCCGCGGTGCTGAAGGTGACCCGCGGCGTCAGCGAGGTCATCTCGACGATCATGCTGAACTCGATCGTCGCCGGCATCATCGCGTTCCTCGTCAACGCCGACCAGTTCGGCGTGCAGACCGGCAACAACATCGGCACGCGCACGATCGCGCCGTCGGGCCGGATCCCGGGCATCCCGATCGGCTCGGGTGTGCTGTTCGGGTTCGTGTTCATCGCGATCGCGCTCGGCATCGCGTACTGGTTCATGCTCAACCGCACACGGTTCGGCTTCGAGCTCAAGGCCAGCGGTGAGTCGTCGACCGCCGCGACGGCCGGCGGCGTCAGCGCCACGCGCATGACGCTGATCGCGATGATCCTCTCGGGCGCGGTGGCCGGCCTGGTCGCCATGCCCGAGCTGCTCGGCCGCGACTACAGCTACGGCATCACGGCAACACAGATGTACGGCTTCACCGGCATCGCCGTCGCGCTGCTGGGCCGCAACCACCCCGGCGGCATCGCGTTCGGCGCGCTGCTGTGGGCGTTCCTCGACACCTCCGCGGTATCGCTGGAGCAGATCAACGTGTCCAAGGAGATCGCGACGATCATGCAGGGTGTCATCGTGCTGTCGGTCGTGGTCGCGTACGAGATCGTGCGCCGCGCCGACCTGGCGGCCGAGCAACGCAGGGTGGGCCGGGCACTCGGCCGCAACGGGCGCAAGACCGCGTCGGTCGCGGAAGGAGGTGCGGTGTGAGCCAGGTGACGGAGTTCTCCCGCCCGGAGCCCGACGCCGGGATGCCGATGCCGGTCGAGCGCCGGCGCCGCCGCGTTCCGGGCTGGCTGCGCGGCGTGATCTGGGCCGTGGTCTCGATCGCGGTGATGTCCACGGCGTCCTACGCCACCGGCGTTTCGGCGCTGACGTCGAGCAACACGGCGTCGACCGCGGTGCGGCTCGCCCTGCCGATCCTGCTGTGCGCGCTGGGCGGTCTGTGGGCCGAGCGCGCGGGTGTGGTCAACATCGGCCTCGAGGGCATGATGATCCTCGGCACGTGGGGCGCGGCCTGGGGCGCGTACTACGGCGGTGTGTGGATCGGCTTGCTGGCGGCCATCGCGTTCGGCGCGCTCGGCGGACTGCTGCACGCGGTGGCGACAGTGACGTTCAACGTCAACCACATTGTTTCCGGTGTGGCGATCAACCTGCTGGGGCTCGGCGTCGCGAAGTACCTCGCGAACCTGATCTTCGAGCCGATCTCGGGCAACCCGCGACAGTCGCCGCCGTTGCCGAAGTTCGACACGTACTCGGCGTCGGGCCTGTCCGACTGGCTGGGCACGCTCGAGAACGAGCAGCGCGTGGGCATCTCGGACGTCGCCGGCATCCTGCGCGGGCTCGTCACCGGGGTCGCACCGCTGACGATGCTCGCGATCATCCTCGTCCCGGTGAGCTACTGGATCCTGTGGCGCACGCGGTTCGGCCTGCGGCTGCGCTCCTGTGGCGAGAACCCGGTGGCCGCGGAATCGCTGGGCGTCAACGTCTACCGGTACAAGTACGTGGGCGTGCTGATCTCGGGCGGCTTCGCCGGCATGGGTGGCGCTTCGCTGGTGCTGCTCAAGGGCGGCGCGGACTACCTCGAGAACCAGACCAACGGCCGCGGGTACATCGGTCTCGCCGCGATGATCTTCGGCAACTGGCGGCCGGGCGGCCTCCTCGGCGGCGCCGCGCTGTTCGGGTACGCCGACGGTCTCCAGCTCGCCGGCGGTGGTGAGGCGGTGCTCGCGCTGCTGTACGGCGCGGTCATCCTGCTGGCCATCATCGTGGTGGTGCAGCTGATCCGGCGTCAGTGGCTGGCGGCGGCCCTGGGCGTGGTCGGCGCGGGCGTGCTGTACGCGATCTACTGGACGAACGACACCCTGCCGAGCGACCTGATCCCGTACACGGCGCACTTCGTGACGCTGATCGTGCTGGCCGTCGCGTCGCAACGGCTACGGCCCCCGAAGGCCGACGGCGCACCGTACCGGCGAGGTGAAGGCGACTGATGGCTGACGTGGATTGGGAAGCGCTGCGCGCTTCGGCGGTTTCGGCTGCTGCGCTGGCGTACGCGCCGTACTCGGGCCTGCACGTCGGCGTTGCCGGCATCGTGGACGACGGCCGCGTCGTGACGGGCTGCAACGTCGAGAACGCCTCGTACGGCCTGGGGCTCTGTGCGGAATGCACGATGGCCGGCCAGCTGCGGCTCTCCGGCGGCGGCCGACTGGTCGCCGTCGCGTGCCGCAGCGGCGAGGGTGAACTGCTCATGCCGTGCGGGCGCTGCCGGCAGATCCTGTTCGAACTCGGCGGGTCCGCGTGCCTGGTGGACACCCCGCGCGGCGTGCTGCCGATGTCGGACGTGCTGCCGGACGCGTTCGGTCCGGAGGACTTGCCGTGACCCTCACGGCCGTGGACGTCATCCGCACCAAACGCGACGGCGGCCGGCTGTCCGACGCGCAGATCGACTGGGTCGTGGACGCCTACACACGCGGCGTGGTGGCCGAAGAGCAGATGGCCGCGCTGGCCATGGCGATCTTCCTGCGAGGGATGTCGGCCGAGGAGATCGCCCGCTGGACGCTGGCGATGATCGAGTCGGGCTCACGGCTGTCCTTGCCCGCGTCGCGCCCGACGGTCGACAAGCATTCGACAGGTGGCGTCGGGGACAAGATCACGTTGCCCCTGGCGCCGCTGGTCGCTGCTTGCGGCGCCGCCGTGCCCCAGCTGTCGGGGCGCGGCCTCGGCCACACCGGTGGGACTCTCGACAAACTGGAGTCGATCCCGGGCTGGCGCGCGGCGTTGTCGTTGTCGGAGATTTCCGCGCAGCTGTCCTCGGTGGGCGCGGTCGTCTGCGCGCCCACCGACGGCCTGGCTCCGGCGGACAAGAAGCTCTACGCCCTCCGGGACGTGACGTCGACGGTGGAGTCGGTGCCGTTGATCGCGTCGTCGATCATGTCGAAGAAGATCGCGGAGGGCGCTTCCGGCTTGGTGCTGGACGTGAAGGCGGGTTCGGGTGCCTTCATGAAAACCGTCGAGGACGCTCGTGTTCTGGCCTCCACTTTGGTCTCGATCGGTTCGGCCCACGGTGTCGCGACGACGGCGTTGATCACGGACATGAACGTGCCTCTGGGCCGGGCCGTCGGCAACGCCGTCGAGGTCGCCGAGTCGGTGTCCGTTCTGCAGGGCGGCGGTCCGGCCGACGTGGTCGCGCTGACGGTGGCGCTGGCCCGGGAGATGCTTGCGCTCGCGGGGCTGTCCTCAGTGGATCCGGCCGCGGTGCTCGCTTCGGGTGAGGCGTACGAGGTGTGGTGCCGGATGATCACCGCCCAGGGCGGTGACCCTTCGGCCCCGCTGCCGGCGCCCGGTCACGTCCACGTGGTCCCGGCGCCGGCTTCGGGGGTGGTGGCTTCGCTCGACGCTTACGCCGTCGGTGTCGCTGCCTGGCGCCTGGGCGCCGGGCGGGCGCGCAAGGAGGACCCGGTGCAGGCCGCCGCGGGCGTCCTGTGCCTCGCCAAACCGGGCGACCGGGTAGTGGCGGGGGAGCCGTTGCTGGAGCTGCACACGGACACTCCCGCCGCGGTGCCGGGGGCCCTGGAGGCGCTCACCGGGGCGTTCACCGTCGCGGACACCGCGCCGGCCCCCGGGCCGATCGTCCTGGAGACGATCCGGGCCTGAGGTGGTTCGGTGAGGACCGGCCTGCTTGGCGATGTTCGGGGTTGGCTGGGGTTCAGCGGTGGGGACGTTGGGTGGTGTTCTTGGTTCGGTGGGGTTCGGCTGTCTGGGTGATGGTCGGGGTTCGGCTGAGGTTCTGGGGTGGGTCCGTTCGGTGATGCAGCTGGTTCGGCCAGGTCCGGCTGTCTCGGTGATGTTCGGGGTTCGGCCAACGTCCTTCGGCGGCGGTTCGGCGATGCACCTGGTTCGGCCAGTTCCGCCTGTCTGGGTGATGTTCGGGTTCGGCTGAAGTCCTCCGATGGGCCCGTTCGGCGATGTTCTTGGTCTGGCCAGGTTCGGCTGTTTGCTGGGCCTCGCCTGGGGTGTGGTGTGTTGTGCCAGAACCGCCGCCTGGGCTTCGTGCGCAACCGCCGGGCTCCACTGGTGCTGTGGCCTCCATGGTCGGGTCTTATACCCGCGTGTGTGACGCCGGCTGGACTGTCTTGGCGACTCGTCCACACCACCGCCGAGTTGTGGACAGCTTGGCCCGTTCCGTGCTTGGCCAGGGGTTTTGTCGGTGGTGGCCGGTAGAATGGACTCGGGGACGCCCCCTCGGGAGGGCGGGGGCTTGTCTCCGACTCGGGGGATTGGCAGCCGGCAGCTCTCACGCGCCCGGTTGCCGCCGATGTCGCGGCCTCTGGTCTTCCGTCGATGTGCTCGGCGTGGTTCGAGCGGATGTGGTGTGGCCTTGACGTTCCGCGTCGCGGCCGGTCGGCATGGTTTGAACCCGGTGTGGTGCGGTCTGGGGGTGTGTCGTGGCGGGTTGGTGTGGTTTGAACCCGGTGTGGTGTGGTCTGGGGGGCGTGTCGTGGCGGGTCGGTCTGGTTTGAACCGATGTACTGAAGTCTCGAGAGCCCCGCCGTGGCGGGTCGGGGTGGTTTGAACCGATGTGGTGGCGGCCTTGGGTTCTCCCTCGCGGCAGGTAGGTGTGGGGTCTATGGCGAGTGTCGGACCGATGCGGGATGGGCTCGGTGTGGTCCGTAGCAGAGGCGGGCCGAGGCGTCCGTGCGGTGGTTCAGGCCAGGTCGTGGGGTCGTCGTTGTCCAGACGTTCGCCGACCGAAACGGGTAGCCAGCAGCCGGCGGTCTCGGTAGCCCACACCCACCGAACCAATCCCAGACACAAAAGTGCCCCCCGCCGGCCGGCGGGGGGCACCTGTTCAAGCGCTCAGACGTCACTCACCAGCCGTGTCGTCGGCTTCGGAGCCGTTCTTCGCCTTCGGGTCCGCGGCCTTCGGGGAGCGGCCGTTGCGCGAGCTGCGGCGCGGCTGGCGCGGGGCCGGCGGCGGCGGGGCGATCTGCTGCACCGCGGGCCCGCCACCGAGCATGAGCTCTGCGAACGTCGCCATGGCTTCGTCGAGCTGGCCGCCGATGCGGCGGACCGACTCGTCGTTCGAGCGGCGGACCAGGGAGTCGACCGAGTCGGTGTCGGGCTGCTTGGAGAGGGTGCCCTCGACCTTGGAGAGGCCGGTCTTGATCGAGCCGTCGAGGTCGCCGAGCTGGGAGGCGAAGCCGTCTTCGACCTTGTCGAGGCGGTTGCCCAGGTCGTCGAGGCGCTGGGTGACCGTGTCGAGACGGGTGACGAGGTTCTCGAGGCGCTCGGAGGCGTCCACCATCTCGCCGGTCTCGGTGATCGCGGTGCGCAGGGCGTCGGTGGTGCTGCCGATGCGCTCCTTGGTCGCGCGGTCGAGCTCGTCGACGCGCGAGCGCAGCTCGTGGTCCACCGTCTCGATGCGCTCGCGCAGGTTCGCCTCCGCCAGCTCGATGCGCTCGCGCACCGGGCCCTGCGTGGTCTGCGGGATGGTGTCGAGCTTGCCGTCCTGCTTGTCCAAGTGCCCACCCAGCTCGTCGAGTCGGCGGTGGATGTTCTGCAGCTTGTCCTCGAGCCCGTCCATCCGGCCCGCGACACCCTCGAAGCGCGCCGCGACGCCGTCGAGCCGGCCGTCGAGCTGCGCGAAGGGCTTGGCCAGCTTGTCCACGATGCTCTCGACGGCGTGCGTGAGGGCCGCGATCGCGTTGTCCTGGGCCTCCAGGCGCGTCATGGCCTCGTCGAGGCGCTCCGCGATCACGCCGACCTCGGTGCGGTCGGGCATCTCGGACAGCCGCTTGCGCACCGCGCCCAGCGAGTCGACCGGCGCGAGCCGGGCGTAGATGTCGTCCAGCGCGTCGAAGATCTGCTGCTGTTCGCTCTCGCGCACCTCGGCCGCGCGCACCAGCATGTTGCGCATCCGGTCGAAGGACGGAGCGGCAATGTGGTTGTCAGTGGTCACTGCTGTGTCCTTCGTCGGCGGGGAAATGGAAGGGACGTGGCCCGAAGCTTATCGACTGAAAAATTGCTGTGCGTGTGGCCCCCGCCAAGACGGGATAACAAGCCCGTTACCCGGATGGCCGATTCCTTCCTTGATCGTCAAAGCTGAGGGTTGCCTCGACGCCGAGCGTTACCGCCATGTAGGGGAATGACAACGAGACTACCGTTGGTGCATGTCAGACGTAACCCCGCTGAGCGCAGAGACCCTGCGCCGCGCCCCCAAGGTGCTGCTGCACGACCACCTGGACGGCGGCCTCCGCCCGGCCACCGTCGTCGAGCTCGCCGACGCGACCGGCTACGCCGCCCTGCCCACCACCGACGTCGAGGCGCTCGGCCGCTGGTTCCGCGACGCCGCCGACTCCGGCTCCCTCGTGTCCTACCTCGAAACCTTCGCCCACACCTGCGGAGTCATGCAGACCGAGGAAGCGCTGGTCAGGGTCGCGGCCGAAGCCGTGGAGGACCTCGCGGCCGACGGCGTCGTCTACGCCGAGGTGCGCTACGCACCGGAGCTGTTCGTCGAACGCGGACTGTCACTCGATGCGGTGGTCGAAGCGGTCCAGACCGGTTTCGTCGAGGGAACACGCCGCGTGGCCGCTGCGGGTGGCGCGATCCAGGTCCGCACGTTGCTGTGCGCGATGCGCCAGCACGCCCGGGCGCTCGAGATCGCCGAACTGGCGGTGCGGTACCGCGACTCGGGCGTCGCGGGCTTCGACATCGCCGGCCCCGAGGACGGTTTTCCGCCCACCCGGAATCTCGACGCATTCGACTATTTGCGGCAGAACAACGCGCATTTCACCATTCACGCGGGCGAGGCATTCGGGTTGCCGTCGATTTGGGAGGCCATCCAGTATTGCGGCGCCGAACGGCTCGGCCACGGTGTGCGGATCGTCGAGGACATCAAGACCGATTCGGACGGAACCGTCCACCTTGGACGGCTGGCGAGCTACGTCCGGGACCGCCGCATACCGTTGGAGATCTGCCCGACGTCCAACGTCCAGACGGGCACGGTCGTCTCGTTCGCCGAGCACCCGATCGCGCAGCTCGCCCGGCTGCACTTCCGGGTCACGGTCAACACCGACAACCGGCTGATGAGCGGGTGCACGATGACCAGTGAATTCACCGCCCTGGCGACCACGTTCGGGTTCGGTCTCGATGATCTTCGCTGGTTCACGATCAATGCCATGAAATCCGCGTTCCTCGATTTCGACTCCCGGCTCGCGTTGATCGACAAGGTCATCAAGCCCGGGTACGCCGCCCTGGCCTGACCCCGCGCCGCCGAACGCGACCGCCCGGAAGGCGGTTGCGTTCCTTAGCGCGCCTCAACTAAAGTCCACAATGTAGGAGACAATTCTCAAACTGTGAGACGGTGAGCGGGTTGGCGCAGGTCGAGACCGGGTCGAGAGTGCAGGAGAAGGCGAGTTCCCGACGGTGGCTCATCCTCGCCCTCGGCCTCGCCGCGCAGACGGCAAGTTGCGCCTTCCTCTACGGCCTGCCGTTCCTCGTCCCCGCGATGCGGGCCGCCGACGGCCTGACGCTGGCCGAAGCGGGCACCGTCGTCGCTGCTCCGAGCATCGGGCTGCTGCTCACCCTCATCGCGTGGGGCGCGGCTGCGGACCGTTACGGAGAGCGGTTGATCATGGCGCTCGGCCTGGGTGCGTCGGGGTTACTCCTGGTGTACGCCGCACTGTGGAACCACCCGATCGGATTGCTCTTTGGCGTGTTTTTCGTAGCCGGAGCGTGCACGGCCTCCGTCAACGCGGCGAGCGGCCGCGTGGTGATGGGCTGGTTCTCGAAGTCCGAACGCGGCATCGCCATGGGCATCCGGCAGACGGCGCAGCCACTGGGTGTCGGCGTGGCCGCCGTGGGCCTGCCGCCACTGGCCGCGCGCTGGGGTTTCCAGGCGGCGATGCTGCTGCCGGCCGCGCTGGCGATCGTCGTGGCGCTGCTGGTGGCGGTGTTCGTGCAGGACCCGCCGCGGCCGCCGCGCCCGGCGGCCGGCGCGGAGAAGCCGCCGTCGCCGTACCGCAAGCCGTGGCTGTGGCGGGTGCACGGAGCGAGCGCGCTGCTGGTGGTGCCGCAGTTCACCGTGTCGGCGTTCGCGCCCGTGTACCTCGTGTCCCAGCAGCAGTGGAGCCCGTCGCAGGCCGGCGTGTTCCTCGCGGTCGCCCAGGTGCTCGGCGCGCTGGGCCGCCTGGGGTCGGGCTGGTGGTCCGACCGCGTCGGCAGCCGCCTGCGCCCCATGCGGCACCTCGCGGTCGCCAGCTGCGTGGTCATGCTCCTCGTCGCGGTCGGCGACGCGACCTGGCTGTGGCTCGTGCTGGCCGCCCTGGTCCTCGCCGCGGTCATCACGGTCGCCGACAACGGCCTCGGCTTCACGGCGTCGGCCGAACTGGCGGGCGTCGCGTGGTCGGGGCGCGCGATGGGCACCCAGAACACCGCGCAGAACATCGCGGGAGCGCTGACGCCCCCGCTGCTCGGCCTGCTCATCGGGGACACGCGGTACGCGCTGGCGTTCTGCGTCGTCGCGGTCTTCCCGGCGCTGGCCATCGCGGCGGTGCCGGTGCGGGCGGAGCGGGAACTCGAGCACCACTGAACGGAACAGGTGGGGCTGTTTCCTTTGGTGAGCGGGGGTGAGTGCTGCCGATCGGGGCGGGGTTGGCGGTGGGGCTGCTTCCCTTCGGTGAGCAGGCTGTCGAGCACTGCCGATCGGGACGGGTTGGTGGTGAGCTTGCTTCCTTCGGTGAGCAGGCTGTCGAGCACTGCTGAGCGGGAAGGGCCGGCGGCAACTCCGGTTCCTCCGCGGCGATCAGGATATCGAACATCACCGACCAGAAGGGCCGGCGGTGCGGACGCTTCCTTCAGTTGCCCACACTGCGACCGAGTTGTGGACAGCTCGGCCCCTCCGCGGCTTTGATCACGGTTTTTGTCGGTGGTGGCGGATACGATGGACTCGGGGACGCCCCCCTGGGAGGGCGGGGGTGTGCCCGCGCGGACGAAGAAGGCCACCCACGGGGAAACCCCACGGGTGGCCCTCAGCGAATGGCAGTGGTTCAGACCACCGTAAGGCGGTTTTCGAAGTCCTCCACCAACTTGCGCCAGGCGCTCTGCTCGGTGTCGAACGGCGCGCTCGGCTCGAGTCGCGTCGGGTCGGGGCGCAGGACGAAGGAGACCAGCCAGCCGAGGCTTTCGTTCTGCGAGAGGGCGACCTCGACGGTGTCGTCGCCCGCCCAGTCGGCCGCGTCGGTGATGAGCTCGACGGCCAGCTCGAGCTGGTTGGGGTCCATGGACTCCGGGCCCTCGGCGATGTCGTCGTCGATGCCGGTGAGGACGTAGGTGTTCTCCGCGTCGACCTCGACCTCGAGCTCGCCCGCGGTCGCCTTGGCCACGACCTCGTCCCAAGTGGACACGTCGGCGATGTCGGTGTCGGAGAGGTCCTTGCCGTCCTTGATGGCCGCGAGCAGCTTCTTCTCCGACGGGAACACGTCGATCTCACCGTCGCTGCCGAGGAAGATCGGCTTGTCGTCGAGGTAGCAGCGCAGCGTGTAGTACTCGGCGCCCGCCGTGACGATCTTGATCGGGTCGATGCCGACCTCACCCCAGAAGCCGACGGGCTCGTCGTCGGCCTCGTCGTCGGAAGCGGAGTCCACGGCCTCCAGGTCCTCCGGCTCGGCGGCCTCGGCCTCGGCGGACTCTTCGTGGAACGCGGCCAGTTCCTCGGCCGTCTGCTCCAGCACCGCGGCGTCGACGTCGGGCACGGTCACGATGCCGTCGATCGCGTCGAGCACGATGTCCCACTTCTCGGACACCGCCTTGGACAGGTCGTTCCACAGCGCCTCGCCGTCGCGGCCCGTGAAGGGCAGCCGGCCCTGCTCGAGCAGCGAGAAGCCCTCATACGCGTCCAGGACCTCGTGCACCTCGTCCAGCTCGCACACGTCGGCGAGCGACCGGACGATGCCGACGATCTCCGCGAGCTCCCCGATCGTCCACGAATCGGGCTCCTCGGCCACCAGCTCGGGCACGCCGACGAGGTCGTAGGAGTGGTCGTCGTCCGGGATCAGCTCGGGCACGTTCAGGGCCGGCACCGCGTCCCACGCGGGGTGGTCCAGCAGGTCGTGCTGGTCGGACGTGCGCACGAAGGCAGCCAGGTGAGCGGCGTCCGGGAAGGCGTACAGGTCGTCCTCGTCGCCGAGGAACGCTTCCCACTCCTCGCCGTCTTCCCGCCACCGCGGAGCCCACAGGGTGACCACGTCGCCCTGCGGCAGCCCGAGCTCGATCGGGATGATGTCCTGTGCCATTCTTCGAACCCTCCGGAGTACCGCCCGTGGACGCGCGCCTGCCCGGAAGCATCCCCCGGTCGGTGCGCGGTACCGCGAAGCCTACGGGTTCGGGCAAGCAGCCGCGATCGCCCCTGGAGAACTGGCCGCCGCGGGATGGCACGATGGGCAGCGCGATGACACTCACAGACCTCCTGCCAGCGAATCCCGACCCCGACGCCCTGTTCGAAGCCTTCTCCACGTGGACGGCCGAACGGGGCATCCAGCTGTACCCGGCGCAGGAGGAGGCGCTGATCGAGGTCGTCTCGGGGGCGAACGTCATCCTGTCGACCCCGACCGGGTCCGGGAAGAGCCTCGTGGCCGTCGGCGCGCACTTCACCGCGCTCGCACACGGCCGCCGCAGCTACTACACAGCACCCATCAAGGCGCTCGTCTCGGAGAAGTTCTTCCAGCTCATCGACATCTTCGGCGCCGACAAGGTCGGCATGATGACCGGCGACTCCAGCGTCAACGCGGACGCGCCGATCATCTGCTGCACCGCGGAAATCTTGGCGAACATCGCGTTGCGGTTCGGTGCCGACGCGCCCGTCGGTCAGGTCGTGGCCGACGAGTTCCACTTCTACTCCGAGCCCGACCGCGGCTGGGCGTGGCAGGTCCCGCTCATCGAGCTGCCGAACGCCCAGTTCGTGCTCATGTCGGCAACGCTCGGCGACGTCTCGTTCTTCGAGAAGGACCTCACCCGCCGTACCGGCCGGTCGACGGCCGTCGTCACGTCGGCGCAGCGCCCGGTGCCGCTGACCTTCCGCTACGCGCTCACGCCAGTGCACGAGACGATGTCCGAGCTGCTCAACGGCGGCCAGGCGCCCGTGTACGTCGTGCACTTCTCGCAGGCCGCGGCCATCGACCGGGCGCAGACGCTGATGAGCATCAACGTCACGACCAAGGCCGAGAAGGAGGCCATCGCCGACCTGATCGGCGACTTCCGCTTCTCCGCGGGCTTCGGCAAGACGCTGTCGCGGCTCGTGCGCCACGGCATCGGCGTGCACCACGCCGGTATGCTGCCCAAGTACCGGCGGCTCGTCGAGACGCTCGCGCAGTCGGGCCTGCTCAAGGTGATCTGCGGGACGGACACGCTCGGCGTCGGCATCAACGTGCCGATCCGGACGGTCGTGTTCTCCGCGCTGACCAAGTACGACGGGGTGCGCCAGCGCCACCTCAAGGCCCGCGAGTTCCACCAGATCGCCGGCCGCGCGGGCCGGGCCGGGTACGACACCGACGGGTACGTGGTCGTGCAGGCTCCTGACCACGTCGTCGAGAACGCGAAGGCGCTCGAGAAGGCCGGGGACGATCCGAAGAAAAAGAAGAAGATCGTCCGGAAGAAGGCACCCGAGGGGTTCGTCAACTGGACGGAGAGCACGTTCGACCGGCTGATCGCGGCCGAGCCCGAGCCGTTGACCTCCAGCTTCCAGGTCAGCCACTCGATGCTGCTGAACGTGATCTCCCGGCCGGGCAACGCGTTCGACCACATGCGCCACCTGCTGGAGGACAACCACTCCGACCGGCCGGCGCAGCGCAAGCTCATCCTGCGCGCCATCGCGATCTACCGCGCGCTGCTCGCCGCGGGCGTCGTCGAACGACTGTCCACACCGGACGCTGACGGCCGGATCGTGCGGTTGACGGTCGACCTGCAGTTCGACTTCGCGCTGAACCAGCCGCTGTCGCCGTTCGCCCTGGCGGCGGTGGAACTGCTGGACCTGGAGTCGCCTTCCTACGCGCTGGACGTGGTGTCCATCGTGGAATCCACTGTGGACGACCCGCGGCCCGTGCTGTCGCAGCAGCAGTTCAAGGCCAGGGGCGAGGCCGTTCAGGCGATGAAGGCCGAAGGCATCGAGTACGAGGAGCGCATGACGCTGCTCGAAGACGTCACGTACCCGAAGCCGTTGGAAGAGCTGCTGTCGGCCGCGTACGCCAGCTACCGCCAGGGCCACCCGTGGGTGGCGGACTACGAGCTCTCGCCCAAGTCCGTCGTGCGCGACATGTACGAGCGGGCGATGAACTTCGTGGAGTACGTGGGCTTCTACCAGCTCGCGCGCTCGGAGGGCTTGGTGCTGCGGTACCTGGCGGACACCTACGACGCGCTGCGCCACACCGTCCCGGACGAGGCGAAGACCGAGGCGCTGCACGACCTCATCGAGTGGCTCGGCGAGCTCGTCCGCCAGGTCGACTCCAGCCTGCTGGACGAGTGGGAAGCGCTACGCCACCCCGAGGAGGAGGGTCCGGTCTCGACGCGCCCGCCGGCCGAGCCGCCCGCCGTGACGCGCAACGAGCGCGCTTTCCGCGTGCTCGTGCGCAACGAGCTGTTCCGGCGCGTCGAACTGGCCGCCCGCCGGGACTACTACTCCCTGGGCGAACTGGACGGTGGCGCCGGCTGGGACGCCGACGCGTGGGAAGACGCGCTGGCGGAGTACTTCGACGAGTACCCGTCACTGGGCACCGGCCCGGACGCCCGCGGCCCGGCCCTGCTGCTCATCACGCAGGAACCCGACGTCTGGCGCGTCCGCCAGATCTTCGACGACCCCGCCGGCGACCACGACTGGGGCATCACCGCGGAGGTCGACCTGCGCGCGTCCGACGAGGCGGGGTCGGCAGTGGTGCGGGTCGTGGACGTGAATCAGCTCTGACGGCGTTGTCGAGAGGGTTTGCAGAGTCTCGTGGGGTAGGTCGAAGACCGTTGTGGCCCGGCGCGCTTCGGCCGAGGCTTGGCCCTTAGCGCTGGCGTTGTAGACGACGATCGGGATGCGGTTGCCGCCAGCGCGCACGTTGATGAAGCGCACGCCGGCCTCCGGGCCGCCGTCGTAGTCAGCTCCCTCGGCTCGCGCGCACGAGCACCTGCCTTTACGCGCTTCGGCGGTGTGCGTTCGGCGTTTCGGTTGCCGATCCGCCGGGGATGGCGGGTCCGTTGGAGTGACGTTCGTCGGGACTCTCCGCGGGCGACCTCGTCGGCCGCCTATCGTCGGCTGGCCCGAGCGAGAGGAGGGGACCGTGGCGGAGGACAAGGCGAACAGCGGCGGGGACGTCGAGGCGAAGCCGGCCAGTGGCGGCGACGTGGAGGCCAAGCCGGCGAGTGGCGGCGACGGCGAGGCGAAGCCGGACAGCGGCGGCGACGTCGAGTAGCGCGAACCGCCGGCGGGGTCACGTGACGGCCAGGCGCCGCCGGCGGGAGCCGAGCAGGACGACCAGCATGACGAGCGACAGCGCGGGCAGGGGACAACCCAGCACCGATCCCACCGCGGTGTCGAGTACCGGCGCTGCCACGGCCGCCACGAAAACCCACGTCGGGGCGGGGTTTCCCGGCGGCGGACCATGGCGTGCGGGACCACGGTTTCGCGACCGAAACCCGGGCCTGGAACGCCAAACCGCCCGCCATGAGGCCAGCGCCGGCGGCCAGGCGCCACGAGGTGGTGCCCGTCGAGGCGGCGGATTCCAGCGCGGGGGAGAGCACGAAGATCCCCGCGCACCACGCGCCCCTTGGGAGGGCGAGGGTTTGTCCGCCCGGGGCAGGGGTGCCTCAGCAACCAGTGATTGCCGCGAGGCGCTCGCCGGCGGGGTCGTCGGGGCGACGAAGGACGCGCTTCGGGTGGTTGTGGCGGGCGCAGAGCGGCCGGGCCCGAGACGGAAGTCAGGCGAAACCCTCCTCGGCCCGATCGAAGCATCCGGCCAACGGGCCACCACACGCGGAGATCACGGACAGATCCCAGAGAAAACCTGAAGAGTCCATCACAAACCCCCCGCTGCCGGACGAGCGCGGGTTACCTTCCGCCGGACGTGAAGGAGGCGGCAGGTGGTCGATTGGGCCGGATTCTTCCCCGCGGCGGTGGTGGTGTCGCTGATCCCCGGGGCCAACCAGGTGCTCGGGCTGCGCAACGCCGCACGGTACGGCGTCGGCGCGGCGCTGACGGGCGTCGTGGGGCGGCTGGTTGCGTTCGTGGTGCTGGTGGGGCTGGTGGCGGCCGGGCTCGGCACCCTGCTGGCCGCGTCGGCGGAAGCGCTGACGATCCTGAAGTGGATCGGCGTCTGCTACCTGGTGTGGCTGGGGCTCAGCAGCATCCTGCGCGCCCGTAGGGAGATCGCGCAAACCACGCGAGAAGCGCCGCGCAAGAGCGTGGCGGCGCTGGCCGTCAATGAGTTCGTCGTGGCGATCACCAACCCCAAGGCGCTGCTGCTGTTCGCGGCTCTGCTACCGCAGTTCACGACCGTCGGCAGTCCCGCCGCGCTGGCCGAGCTGGGTGCGGCGTACCTGGCGGTCGAGCTCGTCGTCGGGCTCGGGTACCTGCTGGTCGGCCGGGCCATCGGGGCCACGGGCATCCGCGCGAAGACCCAGCGCAAGGTCGACGCCGGCTCCGGGGTCTGCTTCCTGCTGCTCGCCGGCATCCTCGCAGCGGACGCGTCACTCTGACAACGGCCGCGCGGCCGCCAGTTCCAGCAGCGGCTCCGCGGCGGCCGTGTCGGTGACCAGCGTCGACACCATGCCCGAGCGCAGCACCGCGTCCACGGCCTCCGCCTTGGGCCGGCTGTAGCCGATCGCGATCACTTCCGGCACGGCGAGCAACTCGTCGGTGCTGATCGCCAGCACGTGGTGCGCCAGCCCCGTCGACAGCGCGTTGCCGGAAGCGTCGAACAGCCGCGCCGCGACCTCCGCCGTCGCCCCACGAGCGGCGATGGCGGCGCGCTCCGCTTCGTCCAGCGCGTCGTACACCGTCGACTCGCCCGGCTGCCACGCGCCGATGCTCACGACGGCCTTGGTCAGCTTGCCGAACTGCCCGAAAGTCTCCGCGATGCCGGGCTGGTGGCGCAGGATCTCCGTCGTCCGCCGGTCCGGCAGCACCAGCGGGCCGAAGATCGGATAGGCGTCGCCGCCGGACACCGAGGTCACGCGGCTCACGGTTTCGACGGAGCGCCCGCGCATGTCCATGCCGGCCTGCACCCCGCAGAGCTGGACGATCGGGCAGCGCGGCAGTGACCTGATGGCCTCGGTCATGGCATTGACCGACCGGGCCCACGACAGCCCGATCACGTCCGCCGGGCCCGCGATCTCCTCGAGGAGGTGAGCGGCGAGCGCCCCCACCTTCTTCCGCACGACCTCCCTCGGCTCCTTCACAGCCGCTCGTTCGAGCACGAGCGCGCGATCCAGCCGATAGGCGCGCCGGACCTCGTCGGACAGCTCGACGTCGATGGGCGCGGGCAGGTCGAACTCGACCCGCACGAGGCCCGTTTCCAGCGCGGTGTCGAGCAAGCGCGCGACTTTGAACCGGCTGATCCCGAACTCGCCGGCGATCTCGAGCTTCGAGCGTCCCTGCACGTAGAAGCGGCGCGCCATGGTGGCCAGCTCCAGGCTCTCCGTGAGCCGGGGACGCCTCTTCGTTCTGCTCATATGAGCACTATAGCGCGCAATGTGCCTCGAAAGGTTGACGAAATGCCGAGAAAACACCTGTAATGCTTCCACCTATTAGCCGCACCACTGGTGAAGTCTGCTCAGATGAGCGCCTAGGAAGGGGATGAGGCATGCGTGCCGCGATCGTGGACCGGCCCGGTGAGATCCGGGTCGGCGACGTGCCCGATCCGAAGCCAGGAGAGCGCCAGGTGGTCGTGAAGGTCGGCGCCTGCGGCATCTGCGGGACTGACCTGCACATCGCCGACGGGCACTTCCCGCCAACCCCGTACCCGATCGTCCCCGGCCACGAGTTCGCCGGCGAGATCGTCGAGCTCGGCGCCGACGTGCCGGCCGAGTGGAAGGTCGGCGACCGCGTGGCCGTCGACCCGTCGATCTACTGCGGGTACTGCACGCCGTGCCGCTCGGGCCACGGCAACCTCTGCGCCAACTGGAACGCGACCGGCGACACCGTCAACGGCGCTTTCGCCGAGTACGTCGCCGTACCCGCGGACACCTGCCACAAGATGCCCGACTCGCTCACGTGGGAGCAGGGCGCGCTCGTGGAACCCGTCTCGTGCGCCGTGCACGGCGTGCGCCGCATCGGCGTCGAGGCCGGCGAACGCTTCCTCGTGGTCGGCGCCGGCACCATGGGCCTGATCATGCAGCAGCTGCTGCAGCGCGCGGGCGCCCACGTGACGGTCGTCGACCGCAACGCGAGCCGCCTGCCGCGCGCCACCGAGCTCGGCGCCGCCGCCGTCGCCGAGGACGTGTCCGCTTTGGACGGTGAGCTCTACGACGCCGCCGTCGACTGCACGGGCGCCGCGCCCGCCATCGAGTCGGCCTTCGACGCCCTGCGCCGCGGCGGCCGCCTGCTCGTGTTCGGCGTCGCCCCCGCCGAGGCCCGCGTGGCGCTCTCGCCCTTCCGCATCTACAACGACGAGATCACCATCGTCGGCTCGATGGCCGTGCTCAACAGCTACGGCAAGGCCCTCGACCTCGTGGCGAACGGGTTCATCGACACCGGCGCGCTGATCACCGACACGCTGCCGCTCGAGCAGTACCCCGAGGCGCTGGCCAAGATGCGCAGCGGCTCGGGCCTCAAGATCCAGGTGCTCCCCGGAGGTGGCCGTGCGTAAGCTCCTGTGCCTCCTTGCCGCAACAGCGTTGTTCGTCACGGGATGCGCCGGAGCCGGATCGTTCGGCAACGGTGGGCGGACGCTCGTCATCGCGATCGTCTCGAACCCCCAGATGAAGGACGCCATCTCGCTCTCCGGTGAGTTCGAGAAGGCGAACCCGGGCGTGCACCTCAAGTTCGTCTCCCTCCCGGAGAACGAGGCGCGCGCGAAGATCACCGCGTCCACCGCCACCCAGGGCGGCGAGTTCGACGTGGTGATGATCAGCAACTACGAAGCCCCGCAGTGGGCGGCCAACGGCTGGCTCGACAACCTCGAACCGCACATGAAGGCCACCCCGGGCTACGACGAGAACGACTTCATCCCCAGCATCCGCCAGTCGCTGTCGTACCAGAACCAGATGTACGCGGTGCCCTTCTACGGCGAGTCGTCCTTCGTCGTCTACCGCAAGGACCTGTTCCAGAAGGCCGGGATCACCATGCCGGCGCACCCCACGTGGCAGCAGATCGCCGACTACGCGGCGAAACTCGACGACAAGGCGGCCGGCGTGTCCGGCATCTGCCTGCGCGGCAAGCCCGGCTGGGGCGAGAGCCTCGCGCCGTTCACCACGGTCGCCAACACCTTCGGCGCGCAGTGGTTCGACAAGGACTGGAACGCGAAGCTCACCAGCCCCGAGTTCACGCAGGCGGCGAACTTCTACGTGAACCTCGTGCGCGAGCACGGCGAGGTCGGCGCCTCCAGCGCCGGGTTCTCCGAGTGCGGCACGCGCTACGCCCAGGGCCAGGCCGCGATGTGGTACGACGCCACGTCGATGACCGGCACCACCGAGGACCCCTCCAGCAGCAAGGTCGTCGGCAAGAACGGCTACGCGCCGGCTCCCGTCGAGAAGACGCAGGCCAGCGGCTGGCTCTACACGTGGGCGCTGGGGATCCCGAAGGTCGCCAAGGACTCCGGCGCCGCCTGGAAGTTCATGGCCTGGATGACCGACAAGGCGTACGGGAAGAAGGTCGGCGAGGCCTACGGCTGGAACCGCGTGCCGCCGGGCACCCGCCAGTCGACGTACGAGATCCCGCAGTACCGCGACGCGGCGAAGGCGTACGCCCAGCCGACGCTCGACGGGATCGCCGACGCCAACCAGCAGAAGGCGATGGTGAACCCGGTGCCCTACCCGGGCATCCAGTTCGTGGGGATCCCTGAGTTCCAGGACCTCGGCACCCGCGTCAGCCAGCAGTTGTCCGCGGCGATCGCGGGCCAGACCTCCGTGGCGGACGCCTTGGCGCAATCCCAGAAGTACGCCGCAACGGTTGGCAAGTCCTACCAGGAGGTGCAGGGATGAGTACGATCTCGGTCCCCGCCGGCGCCGCGCCGGTCACCACCCGCACGAGCACCGCCAAGAAGGCCACCGGCACTGCCGGGAAGCGGCGGCTGCCGCTGCTGCCCGCGCTGATCTTCGTGATCGCGGTGACGCAGATCCCGTTCCTGCTCACCATCTACTACTCGTTCCAGTCGTGGAACCTGGTGCGCCCTGTCTCCCGGCACTTCGTCGGGCTCCGCAACTACGCCGACGTCTTCACCGATTCGACGTTCCTCGGCGCGCTGCTCAACACCGTGGTGCTCACCGTGGTGTGCGTGTTCGTGTCGCTGCTGCTCGGGCTCGGGCTCGCGATCCTGCTGGACCGCAAGTTCGCCGGCCGCGGTTTCGTGCGCACGCTGCTGATCACGCCGTTCCTGATCCTCCCCGCGGCGGGCGCGCTGCTGTGGAAGACCACGATGTTCGACCCGACGTACGGCCTGCTGCACTTCGTGTTCGGCACCGACGTCGACTGGCTCTCGCAGTTCCCGCTCGCCGCGGTGATGGCGCAGATCATCTGGCAGTGGACGCCGTTCATGATGCTGCTGACGCTGGCCGGGCTGCAGAGCCAGTCGAAGGAGGTGCTGGAGGCGGCTTCCGTCGACGGCGCGAGCCGCTGGCGCACGTTCTACTCCATCACGCTGCCGCACCTGTCGCGGTTCCTGCAGTTGGCAACGCTGCTGGGCGCGATCTACATCGTGAACAGCTTCGACGCGATCTTCCTGATGACACAGGGCGGACCGGGCACGGCCAGCACCAACCTGCCGTTCTACATCTACCAGCGCGCGTTCGAGGGCTTCGACATCGGCCAGTCGTCGGCGATGGGCGTGGTCGTCGTGATCATCACGATGATCGTCGCGACCTTCGCCCTGCGCCTGATGTTCCGCGCGTTCTCCGTGGACGGAGGCACGAAGTGACCACCGCAACCGCCACCGCACCCAGCACCGCTTCGGCCGGCGCGCCGCGGCGTCCGCGCAAGCGCCGCTACGGGCCGGGCACGCTCACCGTCGTCACGTGGGTCCTGGCGATCCTGTTCGTCGTCCCGCTGCTGTGGATGATTCTCACGGCGTTCAAGCAGGAGTCCGATGCCTACACCGACCCGCCGAAGCTCTTCTTCAGCCCGACGTTCGACCAGATCTCCGGTGTGCTCAAGGGCGGCTTCGTGCCGTACCTGGCGAATTCGGCGTTCGTCACGATCATCTCGACGCTGCTGGTGCTGCTGCTCGGCATCCCGGCCGCGTACGCGCTGTCGCTGGCGCCGGTGAAGAAGACGAAGAACGCGCTCAGCTTCTTCCTGTCCACGAAGATGCTGCCGATCGTCGCGGCGATCATCCCGCTGTACGTGATCTCGCAGAACACCGACCTGCTCGACACGGTGTGGGCGCTGATCATCCTGTACACGTCGATGAATCTGCCGCTCGCGATCTGGATGATGCGCTCGTTCTTCCTCGAGGTGCCCGGCGAGATGATCGAGGCCGCGCACATCGACGGCGCCACCCTGCCGACGCTGCTGCGCAAGATCATCATGCCGGTGGTCGCGCCCGGCATCGCCGCGACCGCGCTGATCTGCGTGATCTTCTCCTGGACGGAGTTCTTCTACGCGGTCAACCTCACGGCCGCCCGCGCCGGCACCGTGCCGGTGTTCCTGGTCGGCTTCATCACGAGTGAAGGCCTCTACTGGGCCCAGCTTTCCGCCGCCGCGCTGCTGGCTTCGCTGCCGGTGATGATCGTCGGGTGGTTCGCGCAGAACCACCTGGTGCGCGGCCTGTCCATGGGAGCGGTGAAGTAAGCCATGTCCGCTGGAGTTCGCTACGAACAGGCTTCGCGTATCTACCCGGGTGGGGTGCGCGCCGTCGACAAGCTCGACCTGGAGGTGCCCGACGGTGAGTTCCTGGTGCTCGTCGGCCCGTCGGGGTCCGGCAAGTCCACGGCGCTGCGCATGCTCGCCGGGCAGGAGGACATCGACGAGGGCGCGATCCGCATCGGCGACCGCGACGTCACCGAGCTGCCGCCGAAGGACCGCGACATCGCGATGGTGTTCCAGTCCTACGCGCTCTACCCGCACATGACGGTGGCCGGCAACATGGGCTTCGCGTTGAAGCTGCGCGGGATGTCGTCGGCGGAGATCACGTCGCGCGTGGCGGAGGCCGCTCGCCTGCTGGACCTCACGAAGTACCTGGAACGCAAACCGCGCGCGTTGTCCGGCGGTCAGCGCCAGCGCGTGGCGATGGGCCGGGCCATCGTGCGCGAGCCGAGCGTGTTCCTGATGGACGAACCTCTGTCCAATTTGGACGCGAAACTGCGCGTGGAGACGCGCGCCAACATCGCGGCCCTGCAGCGCCGGCTCGGCACGACGACCATCTACGTCACCCACGACCAGGTCGAGGCCATGACGATGGGCGACCGGGTGGCCGTGCTCAAGGACGGCGTGCTGCAGCAGTGCGACACGCCGCGGGCCCTCTACGACACACCGGCCAACGCGTTCGTGGCCGGCTTCATCGGCTCACCGGCGATGAACCTCGCGACGCTGCCGCTGGTGCCGGGTGGGGTCCAGCTCGCGGACGTCGTGGTGCCGGTGCCGGCGGACGTGGTGTCGTCGGCGCGCTCCCGCGGGTTGTCCGAGGTGATCTTCGGGATCCGGCCCGAGTCGTTGCGGCTGGTCGGGGAGGCCGAGGACGGCTTCCAGCTCGTGGTGGAGCTGGTCGAGGAACTCGGTGCGGATGCCTGCCTCCACGGCAAGGTGGGCGACGACCGGTTCGTGGTCCGCGTGGACGGGCGCACGCCGCCGCGGATCGGCGACAACGTGCGGGTCGGCTTGCGCGGGGAAGGCGAGACGCACTCGTTCGACCCGTCGACGTCAGAACGCCTCTGAGGTGCGGGGTGGCTGCCCTCTCCGGCGGCCACCCTCACTCGAGCACGGGTGACAGCACCGACGCGACCATGGGCCGCAGCGCTGCTTCGTCGCCGGATCGGTCCGCGAAGAGCAGGTGACCCGCGCCGACCAGCGTGGGGGCGAGGGTGTCGACGTCGGCGTCCGCGGACAACCGGCCGAGGTCGCGTTCCGCGGTCAGGTAGCGGGCCAGCATCCGCGCGGCGTCCGTCGCCAGCGGCACCCCGGGGCCGGGCCGGGCTGCGCGCAAGCGGGCGCGCAGCCCGTCGCGGAAGGTGATGAGCGCGACGACGGAGACGGCCACGGACGAGAAGACCTCCGTGAGCACGTCGGCCACGGTGTCGACCACCGACCCGGTACCGGCCTGCGCGACGAGGGTCTCCGAGCGTGCCTGGACCTGGGCGATGCGGTCGAGCACGAGCTCGGCGAGGAATCCGTCGAAGTCGGTGAAGTGCTTGTGCAGCACGCCTTTCGCGCAGCCGGCCTCGTCGGTCACGGCACGGCTCGTGAGGGCGCTCGGGCCGCCGCGCAGCAGCACGCGCTCGGCGGCGTCGAACAGCTGAGTGCGCACGTCGCGCAGGTGGACCCCGGTCGGCAAGTAAAACTCCTGGCGTGAGTGGGCGCACGCCCACTAGAGTGGGCACATGCCCACTTTACCGGATCCGCGTCAGTTGAAGCAGACCGCCCAGTCGTTCGGCGTCGACGTGCAGCGTTACGACCGCGCGCGACCCGGGTATCCGGCGGAGTTGATCGACCGCCTCGCGGACGCCGGGCGGGAAATCGTCGACGTCGGCTGCGGCACGGGCATCGCCGCCCGTCAGCTGCGGGAACGGGGCTGCGCGGTGCTCGGTGTCGAACCCGACGAGCGCATGGCCGAGTTCGCGCGAATCCAGGGCATCGACGTCGAGGTAGCCACGTTCGAACAGTGGGACGCGAAGGGCCGCACGTTCGACGCCGTCGTCGCCGGTCAGGCGTGGCACTGGGTCGATCCGGCTCAAGGCGCCCGGAAAGCGGCGGAAGTGCTCAAGCCCGGGGGCTTGCTGGGGCTCTTCTGGCACCTGTTCGTGCCGCCCGAGGACATCGCGGCGGTGTTCGGCGAAGCGTTCCGCAGGGCCGTGCCGGACTCGCCGATCAAGGCAGACCGCGCGCCCACTCGCGACGCCTACCGGCCGGTGGTCGAAAACTCGCTGGCCGGAAGCGATTTCGATGGGCTCGAAGAGCATTTCTACGAGTGGCAGCACCACTACACCCGCGACGAGTACCTCGACCTGCTCCCCACCCAGGGCGGCCTCACCCGCGTCTCGGACGAACAGCGAGCCGCGGTCCTGACCGCCGTGGGCGCCGCGATCGACGCCCGCGGCGGTCAGTTCACCTGCGACTACACGACGGTGCTGTTCACCGCCGGGAAGCGGTGACTCACTCCTGCAGCGAAAGCGCCTGGCTGGGGCAGACGTTCACGGCCTCGCGCGCCTTGTCCACCAGTTCACCTTCGGGCGTCTCGTTCAGGACGATGACCGTGCCGTCGTCCTCGCTCTGGTCGAACAGGGCGGGTTCGGTGAGCACGCACTGGCCGGCGCCGACGCACTTGCCGGTGTCCGCGATGATCTTCATGGTTTCCTCTTCCTGGCTCGTGGTGGGAGCGTCTGTTGTCTACCAGCTCACCAGCTCACCGGCAGCCGGTACAGGCCGTAGATCGACGCGTCTTCCTTGAAGGGCAGGTCGTCGACGTCCACGGCGAGCTTGAGCGTGGGGATGCGGCGGAACAGCGTGTCGAACACGATCTGCAGTTCGGTGCGCGCGAGGTTCTGGCCCAAGCACTGGTGCGGCCCGAACCCGAACGCCACGTGGTGGCGCGCCCTGCGCGTGAGGTCCAGCTTCTCCGGTTCGTCGAACACCGCGGGGTCCCAGTTGGCGGTGTAACCGAGCGCGAGCACGCCGTCTCCTGCCCGGATGGTGACGCCGCCGATCTCGACGTCCGCCACCGCGACGCGCGCGGTGGCCGTGTCGACGATCGTGAAGTAGCGCAGCAGTTCCTCGACGGCGTCGAGCGTCTTGCCGGGGTCGGCCTTGATCGCTGCGAGCTGGTCGGGGTTCTCCAGCAGGCCGACCGTGCCCAGCGAGATCATGTTCGCCGTGGTCTCGTGGCCGGCGACGAGCAGCAGGAACGCCAGCCCCACCACGGCGCGGTGGTCATACGTCCCCTCTTCGCGCAGCTTCACGATCTGGCGGCCGAGCAGGTCGTCACCCGGTTCGGCTTCCTTGGCCGTGACGAGCCGGTCGAGGTAACCGCGCACGCGCTCGAACGCCGCCTGCCGGTCCTCGAACCCGACCGTGCGCTTGAGCAGCTTCGCCGTGTTCTCCTGGAAGAAGCCGTGGTCCTCGTACGGCACGCCCAGCAGTTCGCAGATCACGAGCGAGGGCACCGGCAGCGACAGCATCTCGACGAGGTCGACCGGCTGTTCGGCGGCCAGGATGTCGTCGATCAGCCCGTCGACGATCTCCTGGATCCGCGGCCGCATCGCCGTGACGCGCTTGACGGTGAACTCGCCCAGCACGGCCTTGCGCGCCGGACCGTGTTCGGGCGCGTCCATCGTGATCATCGTGCGCTCGGCGTCGGACCGCCGGAACACGTTGCCGCCCTTGACGAGCACGGGGAAGTTCTCGTTGAAGCGGTCAGAGGAGAAGCGGCGGTCGTTGAGCACCGTCCGCACGTCCTCGTGCCGCGAAACGACCCAGGCCTGTTTGCCGTCGGGGATCCGCACGCGCGTGATCGGCTGTTCCTCGCGGATCTGCGTGTACTCCTCGGGCGGTGCGAACGGGCACTTGCGCGCCACCGGCAGCTCGAGCTCGCCGGCTGTGGTCATCGCTCCTCCTTCACCAGGTGACGGGCAGCTCGTAGAGGCCGTAGATGAGGGCGTCGTCCTTGAACGGTAGGTCCTCGACTTCCTTGGCGAGCTTCAGCGTCGGGATGCGGCGGAACAGGGTGTCGAACACGATCTGCAGTTCGGTGCGCGCGAGGTTCTGGCCCAAGCACTGGTGCGGCCCGAACCCGAACGCGACGTGGTGGCGCGCGCCGCGCTCGATGTCGAACGCCGCCGAGTCAGCGAACACGTCCGGATCCCAGTTCGCCGCGTACGCCATGAGCACCACGCCTTCGCCGGCCTTGATCGTGACGCCGCCGACTTCGACGTCCTCCTTCGCCAGGCGCGCGGTGTTGTCCACGATCGAGAAGTAGCGCAGCAGTTCCTCGACGGCGGGCAGCGTCTTGGCCGGGTCGGCCTTGATCAGCGCCAGCTGGTCGGGGTTGTGCAGGAACGCGACGGTGCCGAGCGAGATCATGTTCGCCGTGGTCTCGTGCCCCGCCGCGAGCAGCAGGAACGCGAGGCTCACCAGCTTCGCCCGATCGTACGTGCCTTCCTCGCGCCGCTTGACGATCTGCCGTCCGAGGAGGTCGTCGCCGGGATCGGTTTCCTTCGTGGCGATCAGGTCTGCGAGGTAGGACTGCACGCGCTCGAACGCGGCCCGCCGTGCTTCGGCGGTGGTGGCGCGCTTGATCAGCTGCTTGGTGTTCTCCTGGAAGAACTCGTGGTCCTCGTAGGGCACGCCGAGCAGTTCGCAGATCACGAGCGACGGCACCGGCAGCGACAGCGTCTCGACGAGGTCGACCGGCTGGTCGGAAGCGAGGATGTCGTCGATCAGCCCGTCGACGATCTCCTGGATCCGCGGCTTCAGCTCGCCGACGCGCTTGACGGTGAACTCCCCGAGCACCGCCTTGCGCTCCGGACCGTGCTGCGGCGCGTCCATCGCCAGCATCGTGCGCTCGGCCTCGGTGCGGCGGGTGACGTTCCCCCCGGGCACGAGCGTCGGGAAGTCCGGGTTGAACCGGTCGGCGGAGAAGCGCGGGTCGTTGAGCACGGCCCGCACATCCTCGTGCCGCGAGACCACCCAGGCTTGTTTGCCGTCCGGGATCTTCACCCGGTGGATCGGCGCCTCTTCGCGCGTGGCCGTGTACTCCTCGGGCGGCGCGAAGGGGCACTTCCGGGCGACCGGGAGCTCCTCCATCGTGGTCATCGCTCCTCCTTCACCAGGTGACGGGCAGACAGTGGAGACCGAAGATCGCGGAGTCGTGCTTGAACGGCAGCTGCTCGACCGGGACGGCCAGCTTGAGCGTGGGGATGCGGCGGAACAGCGTGTCGAACACGATCTGCAGCTCCATGCGCGCGAGGTTCTGGCCGAGGCACTGGTGGGCGCCGAAGCCGAACGCCACGTGCTTGCGGCCGCCACGCGTGATGTCGAGCTTTGCGGGCTCGGGGAAGGCTTCCGCGTCGAAGTTCGCGGCGTAGCTGAGGCCGAGCACGCCCTGGCCGGCGCGGACCGTGACGCCCGCGATCTCCACGTCCTCGGTCGCGACGCGGGTGGTCGCGAACTCGGCGATGGTGAAGTAGCGCAGCAGTTCCTCGACGGCGTCAAGGGTCTTGCCGGGGTCGGCCTTGATCGCGGCGAGCTGGTCCGGGTTCTCCAGCAGCGCGACCGTGCCCAGCGAGATCATGTTCGCCGTGGTCTCGTGGCCGGCGATGAGCAGCAGGAACGCGAGCGACACGAGGTCCTTGTGGTCGTACTCGCCCTCTTCGCGCCTCTTGGTGATCTGGCGGCCGAGCAGGTCGTCGGTCGGGTTCGCTTCCTTGGCCGTGACCAGCTCGTCGAGGTAGTCCTCGAGCGCGAGCACGGATTCGAGCCGCTCGTCGGAGCTGATTTCGCGGCTGAGGATGCGTGAGCTGTGCTTCTGGAAGAACTCGTGGTCGGCGTAGGGCACGCCGAGCTGCTCGCAGATCACGAGCGAGGGGACCGGCAGCGACAGGGCCGAGACGAGGTCCGCGGGCTGGTCCCCGGCCAGCATCGCGTCCACGTGCTCGTCGACGATCTCCTGGATGCGCGGCTGTAGCGCCTTCATCCGCTTCACGGTGAACTCGCCGACGACCTCGCGCCGCGCGGGCCCGTGCTCCGGCGCGTCCATGTTGATCAGCGACGGGTTGAGCTTGCGCTCGCGCCGCGGCGCGCCGTCGCGGAACAGGATCGGGAAGCCGGGGTTGAAGCGGTTGGAGCTGAACCGGGGGTCGTTCAGCATCGCGCGCACGTCTTCGTGCTTCGTGAACACCCAGGCGTGCTGGCCGGAGTCGAGCTGGACGAACTTCGCCCGTTCGTCCTCGAAGCGTTCGTACTCCGGTGGTGGAGCGAACGGGCAGGTGCGGGTCATCGGGAAGCTGGCGAGCTCGGGTTCGGCAACTTCGGTCATGGTGGAGCCCCCTTGGTGGATTTGCGCCGTTGATCCGGCTGATCCGGTACTGTATGTATGTGGAGGATTACATTCCGGTTCAATACCCACGGTACCGAAGCGGAGGATCTCCGTCCAATAGCAAAGGGTGACCGCTCGTGTGTTCAGCCCGCCGGACGTTGACCATGCGAGAATTTGCGCTCGTAACGAGTTCCCGGCGAGCGGAAGGTGGGCCATGAGCGCAGACCCCCAGGTCCCGCTGCGGGCCGATGCGCGGCGCAACCGCGACCAGATCATCGCCGCGGCGCGGACCATCTTCGCCGAGTACGGCCCGGAGGTGCCGATGGAGGAGATCGCTCGCGCGGCCGGCGTCGGCGTGGGCACCCTCTACCGCCGCTTCCCCGACCGCGAAGCCCTGATCAGGGCCGTCGCCGTCGACAACTTCTCCCGTGTCCTCGACGACGCCCGTCAGGCCGCCGCGGAGGAGCCCACTGCGTGGCAGGCGCTGGTCCGGCTGATCTACCAGTCGGTGGAACTGCACCTGTCGGTGCAGCTGGCGATGGTGTCGAAGAAGGCGCTGGAGATCCTCAAGGAGGATCCCGCCATCGCCGCTCTGCGCGAATCGCTGCTGTCCGAGCTGGAAGTCCTCGTGCGCGGCGCTCAGCGCGAGGGCACGCTGCGCCCGGACGTCGCGGAAGGCGACGTGGCGATGCTGTTCGCCCTGCTGCTGCGTCAGCTGGAGTCCTCGTCGCCGGAGATCGCGCAGATGTCCACGGCTCGCAGCATCACGATCATGATCGACGGGTTGCGGGCCCGGCCGGGGACGCCGTTGCCGGGCCGGCCGTTGAGCAGGCACGACATCCACTGATCGGCACTGATCAGCGTTGATCAGGCGCCGGCGGCCGGTGATTCGGCCAGCGGCAACCTGCGTGTCGCCGGTGCCGGGCTCCGGGGCTTCGAACCCGCGACCTCCGGGTGTGGGCGGGCTGCGACACGTGGCGCGGGTTTTCTGTGAGCCCTCGGTAACCTGCGCGCGGCCGCGCGCGCCTTCAACTCTTTCCGACGTCTCGGGCCGGCCGGGGTTGCGTGGTTGCGGGCGATCCCACACCGGGGCATCCCGAGCCGACGGTGGGCGTCTTCCCGGGTGAGAGCGATCGAGGTGAATGAATCACCGGAGGGGATCGCTCCGACCGGGCGGAGAGGCTGCCCGGCCACCACAGGGAGGAGTGTCCGACATGACCACTCGCAAGATCTTCAGCCGGGCGATCGCCGCTGTCGCCGTTGCCGGTGTCGCGGCCGGGGTGACGGCTCTGGCGGCCGGCACGGCGAGCGCGGACCCGGCGTCGAGCGTGCAGCCGTGCACCTCGAACCAGTTCACCACGAAACTGGTCTACGGCGGTGCGGGCGCGGGCAACCGCTACGGCGCCATCCAGCTCACCGCCAACCCCGGCGAGCGCTGCTCGCTCACGCCGCAGCTGCCGGTGACCCTCACGGGCGCCCACAACGTGCTCGTCGACTACCAGATCCCGGCCGACGCGCCGTCCGTCGCGATCGTCGACGGCTCCTCGGCATACGTGCCGCTGCACTGGACCGGCATCGAGCCGTCCGACAACCAGCAGACGCCCAACGGCATCAGCGTCGCGGCCCCGTCGGACTCGAACCAGCGCGGTGACTACATCGACCCGTCCGTGTTCATGGACTGGACGCTGGGCGCCGTCGACGCCGATTCGGTCAGCCACACGATCGACGTCGGCCCCGTGACCCAGGGCCTCGCGCCGACCGCGTGACGGCTTCGGCCTGACGAGACAGGGGCGGGCGGCGCACCAGGGGGTGCTGCCCGCCCTTCTCGTGTGCGTCCTCGGAGGAGGTTCTATGGGCGCAACAGCCTCGGCGTCGGTGCTTCGCCCCGGTTCGACTGTCCACTGTGCACAGGCGGGCCGGGTCGACCGAGTGCACCGGGGGCATTTTCTGAACGGTTCGCTCCCGTGGCGCCAACAACCGGATGTGAAGACACAAACGAGGTTCCGCCGAGGTGGTGTCCTGGCCGGTTCGGCCGCGCTGGTGTTGAGTATCGCCACCGCCTTGCCGGCCGCCGCGGACACTCCGTCGCGCGTGCAACTGCCCAGTCCGAACCAGGGCACCATCACCGGCACTCCGCAGCCCCTCGACCCGGCCCGAGAGCTGGACCTGCGGGTGTAGCTGGCCGCTCGGCCCGGATTGGCGGCGGCCGCGCAGGCGGTCTCCGATCCGGCGAATCCCGAGTACGCGCACTTCCTCACGCCCGCCCGGGCTGCCCAGCAGTACGGTGCCACCGCGGCACAGGTCGCCGCCGTCACGACGTGGCTCAGAGGTCAGGGCATGACGATCACCGCGCGCACCCCGCACTACCTCGCTGTCAGTGCGACCGTGGCGCAAGCCGACGCCGCGTTCGACACGCAGGTCAGCGAATTCGACACGACGACCACAGACCCCAAAACCGGAACGTCCACGATCCGCCTGCCGGGCGTCGTGGGCGGGTTCCCGGTGCCGGCGCCGCTGGCCCCCGACGTCGTCAGCGTGACCGGGATCGACCAGATCGACCTCGGCCCCGGCACGACCGAAGCAGAGCAGGGCGACGCCGCTGCGACGACACCGCCGAGGCGAGCGCAGGCCGGCACGGCAGCCGCGGCCATCGATTTCCAGTGCTCGCAGTACTGGGGTGAGCACACGCACTCGATCCCGGCGGCGTTCGGGCACACCACGGCACCCACCGCGCTGTGCGGGTACACCCCGGACCGTGGGGACCGGGGGCGGGTGGCACCAGCGGGTGCCGCCCGCCCCTTTGCTCGTCAGACGCCCAGCGGGTGCCAGACCGTCTTCGCCTCCAAGTACCGCCGCAGCCGCGAAAGATCCGGCGTCACCGTCCAATCAGGCTCCCTGTCCGGCACGGTGAGCACGCGCTTCACGGTGCCCGCCGCCTCGCGTGCCAGCGTGACGCGGTCTTCCGGCGTCGCGCCCGTCGGGTCGAGGGCATTGACGTCGGCGTGGGAGGCGAGCCACGGGCCCAGCTCGGCCGCGCGGCCGGTCAGCACGTTCGCGACCCCGCCGGGCAGGTCGGACGTCGCGAGTACTTCCGACAACGTGATCGCCGGCAGCGGCCGGTTCGCGCTCGACACCACCACGGCCGTCGACCCGCTCGCCAGCACCGGCGCCAGCACGCTCACCAGGCCGAGCAGCGACGACTCCTGCGGCGCGAGCACACCCACGACTCCGGTCGGCTCGGGCACGGTGAACGAGAAGTACGGTCCCGCAACGGGATTCGCCGCCCCGAGCACCGACGCGATCTTGTCGGTCCACCCGGCGTACCACACCCAGCGGTCGATCGAAGCGTCCACAAGGGACTCCGCCTGGCTCGGCGCGAGCCCCTCCGACGCGGCGACCTCGCTCACGAACTGCTCGCGCCGGCCCTCCAGCATTTCGGCGACCCGGTAGAGCACCTGCCCGCGGTTGTACGCCGTGGCGCCCGACCAGCCGGCGAACGCCTTGCGCGCGGCCACCACGGCGTCACGCACGTCCTTGCGCGACGCGTGCGCCGCGTTGGCCAGGAACTTCCCCTGCGGATCGGTGACCGGGTACACCCGGCCCGACTCCGACCGCGGGAAGGCGCCGCCGATGTAGAGCTTGTACGTCTTGGCGACGGAGATCCGACCGGCCTGTGTTGACTCAGACATCGAGGTATGCCTCCAAGCCGGTGCGCCCGCCTTCGCGGCCGAACCCGGACTCCTGGTAGCCGCCGAATGGCGCGGCGGGGTCGAAGCGGTTGAACGTGTTGGCCCAGACGACGCCGGCGCGGAGCTTGTTCGCCATCCACAGGATGCGCGACCCCTTCTCCGTCCAGATGCCGGCCGACAGCCCGTACGGCGTGTTGTTGGCCTTCGCCACGGCTTCGTCGGGCGTGCGGAACGTGAGCACCGACAGCACCGGGCCGAAGATCTCCTCGCGCGCGATCCGCATCGACTGGTGCACGTCGGAGAACACCGTGGGAGCGAAGAAGAACCCGCGGTCGGGCACGGGGCACGGGCTCGTCCAGCGCTGCGCGCCCTCCGCGTCGCCCGATTCCACGAGCCCGCGGATCTTCGCGAGCTGCTCGGCGGAGTTGATGGCGCCGATGTCGGTGTTCTTGTCGAGCGGGTCGCCCAGGCGCAGGGTCGAGACGCGGTAGCGCAGCTTCTCCAGCACCTCTTCGGCGACGGATTCCTGCACCAGCAACCGGGAGCCCGCGCAGCACACGTGGCCCTGGTTGAAGAAGATCCCGTTGACGATCCCCTCCACGGCCTGGTCGAGCGGCGCGTCGTCGAACACGACGTTCGCCGCCTTGCCGCCCAGCTCCAGTGTGAGCTTCTTGCGCGTGCCCGCCACCGTGCGCTGGATCAGCTTGCCGACCTCGGTCGAACCGGTGAACGCGATCTTGTCGACGTCACCGTGCTCCACCACGGCCGCGCCGACGTCTCCCGCACCCGGCAGGATGTTCACGACGCCCGGCGGCAGCTCGGCCTGCTGGCAGATCTCGGCGAACACCAGTGCGGTGAGCGGGGTGGTCTCCGCGGGCTTGAGCACGACCGTGTTGCCGGTGGCCAGTGCCGGCGCGATCTTCCACGCGAGCATCAGCAGCGGGAAGTTCCACGGGATCACCTGGCCCGCGACACCCAGCGGCTTCGGGTCCGGCCCGTAACCGGCGTACTCGAGCTTGTCGGCCCAGCCCGCGTGGTAGAAGAAGTGCGCGGCGGCCGTCGGGATGTCGGAGTCGCGCGATTCCTTGATCGGCTTGCCGTTGTCGAGCGACTCCAGCACCGCCAGCTCGCGCGAACGCTCCTGGATCAGCCGCGCGATGCGGAACAGGTACTTCGCCCGTTCGCGGCCGGGCATCTTGGACCACACGGATTCATAGGCGGCCCGCGCCGCCCGCACCGCGGCGTCCACATCGGACACCGATGCGGTGCCGACCTCCGCGAGGATCTCCTCGGTCGCCGGGTTCACCGTCTTCAGCGGCTCACCGGAGCCGTCGACGAACTCGCCGCCGATGAACGGCCGGTAGTGGTCCTTGAGGTTCGCGATGTCGCGCGATTCGGGCGCGGGGGCGTATTCGAAGATGCCCATGGTCAGTCCACCGTCACGTAGTCGGGGCCGCTGTAGTGGCCGTCCACCTGGGTGCGCCGCTGCAGCAGCAGGTCGTTGAGCAGGCTGGACGCGCCGAACCGGAACAGATCCGGGGTCAGCCACTGCTCGCCGGCGACCTCGTGCACGGCGACGAGGTACTTGATCGCGTCCTTCGCCGTGCGGATACCGCCCGCGGGCTTCACGCCGCGCAGCTGGCCGGTCTGGACGTGCCAGTCGCGCACCGCCTGCAGCATCACGTGCGTGACGGGCAGCGTCGCGGCGGGGGAGACCTTGCCGGTGGACGTCTTGATGAAGTCACCGCCGGCCAGCAACGCCAGCCACGACGCGCGGCGGACGTTGTCGTACGTCGCCAGCTCGCCCGTTTCGAGGATGACCTTAAGGTGGGCTTCGCCGCTGGCCTCCTTGATCGCGCGGATCTCGTCGAACACGTCCATGTAGCGGCCTTCGAGGAACGCGCCGCGGTCGATCACCATGTCGACCTCATCGGCGCCGTACTCGACCGCGAGGCGCGTGTCGGCCAGCTTGACGTCGCGGCTCGTGCGCCCGGACGGGAACCCGGTCGCGACGCTCGCCACGTGGACGCCGCTGCCCTTGAGCGCCTCGACCGCCGCCCCGACCAGGTCGGGGTAGACGCAGACCGCCGCCACGCGCGGGCAGTCCTGCCGTTCCGGGTCCGGCCGTTGCGCCTTGGCCGCGAGGCCGCGGACCTTGCCGCGGGTGTCGGCGCCTTCGAGCGTGGTCAGGTCGACCATCGAGATCGCCGTGTCGATCGCCCAGCGCTTGGCGTCCTTCTTGATGCTGCGGGTGCCCAGTGCCGCCGCGCGCTGCTCGACCCCGACTTGGTCGACGCCGGGCAGCCCGTGCAGGAACCGCCGCAGGCTCGCCTCGTCGCGAGTCACGTCCGCCAGCGGCGCCGGGGTGTCCGGTGCCGCTTCCGGGCTGGTGGTAGTTGCCATACCGGTGAGTGTATGTGGGCGACCGGCTGTGCCGGGTCACTCGCGGGAATCTGTGGATTACTCGTCGGGGAGGCGTGGTTGTCCACAGATTCGGATCACGTGGTTGCGGGGCCGTCGGACCGCGCGGCAGAGTAGTCGTGCCAGAGCGGCACCGTGGCCAGGAGCGACCAGTCGTCCGGACGCTCGGGCGGGGGGTTCTGCGGACTCCCGGTCGATGTAGTCGACCAGCTCGGTGCCGTAGGAGATGGCGTCCGTCTCCGGCACGGACCGCACGGGGTGTCCGGACGTACCACGTCCGGCGCGGAGGAACCGGTGCCCGCAGACAGGCACCAGCCTGGGTGCGTCCGCCGGCGCCAGGCGGGCCGCTTGCCCGGCTGTCTCGGGCGGGTCCGGCCGGAGGCCTCAGGCCGGGTGCCGGCATGTGCCGTCCTCGACGTACCAAAGCATGCACTGGACCATCCGGCCGACCTGCTTGCCCAGTTCGTCGGCGTCACGCCATTCAGGCCACGGTTTCTGCCGGGCGGTCGAGGTCCCCGGCTCCGGGACAACAGGCTTGTTCATCGGCAACCCTGCCGCCAGGAACGCCCGATGGTCGCCGGCGAACTCGAAACCGTATTCCTCCGCGGTCTGGGCGAACTCGGCATCTGTCAACCCCGGCGCGATTTTCGCGGCAACCCAGCTCGGCCGGCCGCCGAGCGGCTGCTGTGCCCCCGTCCTCGATGCTCGTCGACGCGGCTCAGGACTCGATCTGCGGGTTGCTGTCCTTCTTCGCCTTCTTGCGGTACACGACCACGCCGCCCCAGAAGGCGAGGCCGTTGATGGTCACGGTGGGGGCGGTGGGAGAGGCGGGCGGGGCCCCGGATTTGTCCTCGAGGACGAAGCCGCCCATGAAGCCGATCCCGGTGACGTCGACGTTGATGTCGTCGGGGACCGTGATCTCGATGCCGCCCATGACGGCGACGGCGGTGATGGTCGACTGCTTGTCGGCGAAGCGGGCGCTGCGCAGGTCGATCTGCGTGCCGCCCCAGAACGCGACGCTGGTGTGCTGCGGCGGGAGGACCCAACTGCCCTTGCGGATGGCACCGGAGAGGACGCCGACGGAGACGTTCGACCCCGGGTGGCCGCCGATGCGGTTGTCGGGCATGCCGAGGGCGCGGCTGGTGGCCGGCTGGAGCGTTGTGGGGGTCGGGTTGCCCACCGGCAGGTCGCGCGTCACGGGCTTCAGCTCACCGACGGTCTTCGCCGCGTACACGGTGGAGAGCCGCTCCTCGAGTTCGGTCATCGTGATGCGACCCTCGGACAGGGCCTGGTGCAGGACCTGCGCGACCTGTTCGCGGTCGGCGTCGGAGGCCCGCATCTCGTCGGGCGGAACGGCTGCGTCGTCACTCACCCGGGGCAGCCTAGCCCGATCGAGTGGCGCCCGGCGTCCATCGAACGACGGATAGGGGCACGATGGCCCGATGGCTTCGGCACTGGTGGGGACCATCGCGCTGCCCGACGGCGCCGTGGTGCGCGGCCGCGGCCTCGACCGCCCAGCCCCGGACGGCCCACTCCCGGCCTACGGTCTGTACCTGGGCTCCGCCCGCCTGCGCACCAAGCACGACGCGACCTTGACGTGGCCCCACGACTGGATCCGCTGGCCCGACTTCCGCCTGCCCCTCGACTGGGCGGATGCCCGCGGCAAGATCCTGGGGCTGCATTCCCGCGCCCTCGCCGGCGACCCGGTGGAAGTGGCCTGCTACGGCGGCGTCGGCCGCACCGGGACGGTCCTCGCCTGCCTCGCCACGTGCGCCGGCTTGCCACCGCGAGAGGCAATCGCCTGGGTACGGCAACACCACTCCCGCCGCGCCGTGGAGATGAGGTGGCAAGAGTGGTGGGTTGCCTGGTTCAGCGGCAAGTTGCCGTAACCCGCGCCGCTTGCCACGGCAAGGCGCCGCTGGGATGGCAAGGCGCCGCTGGGATGGCAAGGCGCCGCTGGGATGGCAAGGCGCCGCTGGGATGGCAAGGCGCCGCTGGGATGGCAAGGCGCCGCTGGGATGGCAAGGCGCCGCTGGGATGGCAAGGCGCCGCTGGGATGGCAAGGCGCCGCTGGGATGGCAAGGCGCCGCTGGGATGGCAAGACAGTTGCCTCAGTGGCGAGTTGCCTGGAGAAAGGCAACCCAACCAGCGGCCGGCACGCTGAGGTGGCCGGCCGCACGGTCCTTGGTGTCCCGGATGCCGACCATGACACTGGCGCTGGCAAGGTCCGGCGCAGCGGCAACTTCCACGCAGTTGGCCTGGTTGCTGCTGTAGGAGCTCTTGCGCCATGCGCCGACCTCGATGCAGTTGGCCTGGTCGCTGCTGTAGGAGCTCTTGCGCCAAGTGGCGGCGAGGTCGGCATCCGGGGCGATCATCTTCGCGGCTCCTCGGGTGGGTGGAGTTCGCCAATGAGTTTGGCAAGTTGCCGAGCGGATTCCTCGCGTGACAATGCGATGGCACGAAGGCTGCTCCAGGCAACCTTAGCACGGGCGACCCCCGATTCCTCCTCGATGAAGCTGCTCGTGCCATAACTCTCGACATAGGCGAGAGTCGGGTTGTCGGCGAAGTCGAGGAGCACGAAAGGACCGGTCAAGCCGATGTGTCCGCCGGCAGCGAACGGGATGATTTGGATGGTGACGTTCGAGCGGTTGGTCATGGTCTGCAGGTTTCGCAACTGAGCGCGCATGACATCGGGATTTCCCACCACTCGCCGCAGGACCATCTCCTCGATTATGAGGTGAACTGTCGGCGCATTGTGGCGGCTCAGCACCAGTTGCCGGCTGAGCTGGGCGGAGATGAGGGTTTCGAGTTCGGATTCGGTGAGTTCGGGTTTCACCGCGTGCAGAAGCGCGCGCGAGTACTCTGGCACCTGAGCCAGCCCAGGGATGAGCAGCGGCTCGAAGTTCTTGATGGCCGTTGCCTCATCCTCGATGCGGATGAGGTCCTTCCAGTTGGGCGGCAGCTTCCCGTGGATCTCATGCCAGTTGCGCTCCTCTCCCTCCCTCACGAGAGCCATGAGTTCTTGCCGCAAACCCGAAGGCGCGCGCAGAAAACCGAGGATCGCCGCGACGTCGTCGGCGTACAGGCCGCGGTCGCCGGTCTCCATGCGGGAGATTTTGCTCTCCGAGAAATCGACGCCGAGCGCCACGTCTCTGCAGGTCAGTTGCCTTTTGACGCGAAGTGCGCGCAGTTCTGCCGAGACCCGGCGCTGACGCACCGAAGTGCCTTTTTGTTTGCTCATGCGCACACTTTGTCCTCTTGCCAGGGTGGCACGAAAGATCGCTCACCTGAAGGTAGGTTGCATGCGCTTCCGGCAAGGCGGGAACGTGGGGCTCGTGTTCTCGCGGAGGAGGAAAACCATGCGCCAGTCGTGGCGGATCAGTGGATCGTACGCCAACTGGAGGATCATCGTGTGCATCGAGCCGCCGGATGATGCAACGGCGGCGGATGTGCCGGAGTGGCCGTTCGACAAGCTCGCGCCCGTGGTGGGGCATTTCTTCGAGGCGGTGAACTACTACGAGATGAGCCGCGACGCGGACGGGGCGCGGCAGCTAAGTTAGGCGGCATGGATGTGCACGTCGTCGACCACCCGCTGGCCAAGGCCCGCCTCTCCACGATGCGTGACGCGCGGACGGACAGCGCGGCGTTCCGGGCCGCGCTGCACGAGCTGACCGTGATGCTCGTGTACGAAGCCACGCGCGACGTGCCGGTGCGCACCGAGCGGATCCACACGCCCGTCGCCCGCACGGAGGCCTACCGGCTGACCAACCCGCCGCTGCTGGTCCCCGTGCTGCGCGCCGGGCTGGGCATGGCCGACGAGGCGCACAAGATGATTCCCGACGCGCAGATGGGGTTCGTCGGCCTGGCGCGCGACGAGGAGACGCTCAAGCCGACGCCGTACCTCGAATCGCTGCCGGAGTCGCTCGCCGACCGGCCCGTGATGGTGCTCGACCCGATGCTCGCCACCGGCGGCTCGATGGAGTACACCATCCGGCTGCTCACCGATCGCGGCGCCACGGACGTCACGGCCATCTGCGCGCTGGCCGCGCCGGAAGGTCTGAAGCACTTGGAGCAGACCGGCCTGCCGGTCCGCGTGGTCACCGCCAGCATCGACGAGCGCCTCAACGATTCCGGCTTCATCGTCCCCGGCCTCGGCGATGCCGGCGACCGCCAGTACGGCGCGGTGTAGGGCCTGTCCGGCCGAACACGCCGGACAGGCCCCAGTCCCGGCAGGGCTCAGCGCTTGAGCGTGAAGGCGAAGTCGCCGGAGCGCTTGCCGCTCAGCCGGACCGCCGAAACGAGCTTCCCGTCCGAGAGCAGCCTCGCGACCTCGGCCCGCGCAAGAACGCACCCTTCGGCGATCAGCCGCACCGGTCTCACCGGGATCCGGGCCGCAAAGCGCACCGCCACGTCGATCACCTCGCGGTCCAGGTGAGCCGAGCCGCCGGTGTCGAGGCGCCAGGCGTCGTCCCAGTCGAGGGCGATGCGATTGCCGTGCTGCAGGACCGGATCCTGGAGCAGTTCGGCGGTCAGGCCGAGGTCGTTGTCATGAAGCCGGTCGAGCAGCTCGGGCCGGATCGAGCGAATGTTCGTCCGCTCCAGGACGGTGAGCTTCGCCGTGTCCCCGCACGCGGTGCAGCGCACGACGAGCCAGGCGCCGAGGAGCTTGTGGTTGGCGTTGACGTGAAAATTGCCGCTCGCCCGGAAGCGCTCGCACGCGCACGCGTGGCAATGGCGGCGAACGAGCGGCAGGCAGGTGGGCATGACCACCCGGGTTGTGAGCATGGATGTACGCCGGTTTCAGTGAGAAGTCCGCAGCAAGGAGGAACGCGGCGCACAGGCGCGACGCGTGACAGATCAGCGCTCGGGAGGTCTCACAGGGTGTACAACGGCACGTCCTCGTCCAGCCGGCTCGGTTCGGCGACACGGTAATCGCGCCCGGCGGCGCCGCTCCACTGGTTTTTCGCCAGAGCAGCGGAAATTTCGGCAACCCGGTCACAACACTTCCCCTCCGGCCGGACACTTCCCGGTGTGACCATCCAGGGGGTGTCCGTGGACGCGGATCTCTTCGTCCGCTCGGCGGGCGGGGACGAGCGGGCCTTCGGCGAGCTGTTCGAGCGCCACGTGCAGGCGGTGTGGAACCACGCGTACCGGCTGACGGGGTCGTGGGCGGCCGCCGAGGACCTGGCGTCGAACACGTTCCTGATCGCGTGGCGCAAACGCGCGGAGGTGAAGTTGGTCAGGGACAGCGCGTTGCCGTGGCTGTACACCGTGGCGGGGAACCTCGCGCGGACGGAGCACCGGGGTGCGCGCCGGCGGCTGCGGCTGCTGACCCGGATCCCCGGGGCCGCGCCCGTTCCCGATCACGCGGAGGCCGTCGCCGAGCAAGTGGACGGACAGGCGCGGCTGAGGGCAGTACTGGAGGCCGTGCGCGGGTTGCCGAGAGCGCAGCGGCAGGTCGTGGAGCTGTGCCTGCTCGGTGACCTGCTTGTCGCCGACGCGGCCGCGCTGCTGGAAGTCGCGGAGGTCACCGTCCGCTCGCACCTGTCGCGGGCGCGGGCGCACCTGCGCGCCCTTCTCGACGAGAAGCCACTGGAGGACCAGTGATCGACAACCTCCCGCCGAGGCGCGAGCTGCCGCCCGAGGTGCGTGACCGCATCCGCGTGCGCGTTGCCGAAGGAACCCGCGCCGACGCGAAGAGCAGGAAATCCGGGTGGGCGGTCGCGGCGACGGTCGTCGCGCTGGCCGGCGGGGTCGTGGCCGTGACGCAGGTGGTGCCCGGACCGGTGCAAGCGCCGGCCGGCTCGGCGAACCGGAACCTCGACCGTTGCTGGGCCGCCGCTCAGCAGGAGCACGTCACCGGGTTGCCCGACCGCACGCGGTGGGTCGTCGCCTCGGTCCACGCCCAGGGCGACGACGTCGTGGTCGCGTTCACCGCCGACGACAAGCCGGCGTTCTGCGAAGTCACCCCCAGCACGGTGACGATGTCGGATCCGGCCGCGGTGCCCGCGCGCCCGCCGGGCCAGGCCGCGGGCGTGCTGCTGACGACCGCGAGCGGGCTGGTCGCCGGTGTGACCGATCCGGCGTGGCAGCAGGTGGAACTGTCCGAACCGGACGGTCTGGGGGTGGTCGTGACCGGGGCCGACCACCGCACCGGCCAGTTCGCCGCCTTCACCGGCACCGACGGCACGGGTCTCTGGATCGGCCGCGCGAAACCCGGCCAGGAGACGCGCCTCTACCCGCGGGCGGCGCTGCCGCCGGCGCCGCCTCCGCTGTTCACCGTGGTCGACCGCGCGGCCGACCGCTCGTCGAAGGCGGGCCGGGCGCTCGGCGACTGCCTGGGCCGGGTCCCCGACGCACCCGCCGACCAAGCCGCGTACGAGCCGGGCGCCCTGCTCGAAGACGGCGAGAACTCCGTGGCCCTCGGCCGTGCGCCAGGGCACCTGCTCGCCTGCACGAAGGAGGCCGGCACCTACAAGCTGGTGCGGGACGCCTTCATCGGTCAGTCGATCCCCGTGCGGCGGCTTTCGGTGCCCGCCGTCGGGGGCAAGGTGCCGTTCGTCGGGCTCGTGCCCTCGTCCGCGGCGAAGATGATCTCGAACTTCGGCAAATCCCGTCCGGTCGACGTCCCGGTGGTCGCGGGCACCTTCGCGCGCTGGCTTCAGCCCGGTGACGAGGTCGACGACCCCGCTGACGGCACGGTCTGGGTGGACGTCGACACCGGGGAGGGGGTTTCCCTGTTCAACGGTTACGTGCCGCTGAAGTGAGCCACCCGGATGCGTTGGCGCGCAACGCCTGCTCGTACGCACCGCTCACGCTGAACTCCGGCGGGAGGTTCCCCGACAGCTCGAGGGAGACGAGCCCGTGCACGAGCCCCCACGAGCTGACGACGATCACCGCGGGTTCGACGTCGGCGAACTGACCCGAGGAGATCCCTTCGCGGATGACCTCTTCGAGCGGTTCGAGCGTGGTGCGGGCGATGCGGTCGGCTTCGGCGTTGGGTTCGAAGCCGGGCACGGATCTCGTGAACATGATCGCGTACAGGTGCGGATCGGCCTGGGCGCTTTCGCGGTAGGCGACGCCGAGACGGACGAGGTCCGCCACGGCGTCACCGGTGCGCTCCACGGCCCGAAGCCGCTCGCCGAAGCGCCGGAAGCCCTCCACGTACAGCGCGTTGACCAGGTCCGGCTTGCTGCCGAACAGGGAGTACACGGCCGTGGTGGACGTGCCGACGTCGGTCGCGAGTTTGCGCAGGGACAGGGCCTTCGGGCCGTCGGCGGAGATCAGCTCGCCGGCCCGGTCCAGCAGCTTCAGCCGGAGGGCTTCGTCGTGCGTTCGGGGACGGGGCATGCGCTCAGCGTAACGCAACGGTGTTACGTATCGCGACCCTGCTCAGCAGTGGACCTGCCGCGCGTGGGCCGGGTCGAGCGCGTCGAGCGTGAGTCCGTAGACGGTTTTCGAGTAGCTCAGGCTGCCGTGGCCGGTGAAGTCGAACGGGCACGTGTCCTGCACCCACAGGTTGTTCACGCCATGCTCGTCGATGAACGCGGCCGAACCGGCCGGCGTCACCACCCATTCGATGCGGGTTTCGATCACCGGGTACGCGACGCCGGGCTGCGCGATCGGCCCGTCGTTCACGGCCCGCACCACCGAAGACCCGGCGACCTGGTCCGCGCACGCCGCGCACGCGGCTCCCCACCAGCGCTTCGCCGCGGGGAACGCCTTGGCCAGGTCGGCGAGGCCGTCGAGGGGTTCGGCAGCGACAACGCGATTTCGCGGCGCACGGGCGAATAGGGCGAATAGGGTGATGCCGTGACCCAGCCCGGACCGCGGGGCCGCTACGGCGGCCGCAGCGCCGCCGACCGTCGAGCCGAGCGGCGCGAGCGCCTGATGACGGCGGGGCTGGAGCTGTTCGGCACAGCCGGGTACGCGGCCTCGACCGTCGGGCAGATCTGCCGGGCGGCGAACCTGTCCACCCGGCAGTACTACGAGGAGTTCGCCGGACGGGAGGCGCTGCTGATCGCCGTCTACGACCAGGTGAACGCCGAAGCACAGGCCGCCGTGGCCGAGGCGGTGAAAAACTCGGCCGGGCAACCGCTCGCGGAACGGATCAAGGCCGCGCTCACGGCGTACGCGCTCAGCACGGCGACGGACCTGCGTCGCGCGAAGGTCGCGTACGTGGAGATCGTCGGGGTCAACGCGGGTGTCGAGGAGCACCGCATGGCCACGCGTGCGCGGTGGGCCGGGTTGATCCGCGAGCTCATGCGGGCCGGCGCCGCGGCAGGCGAGGTGCCCGACCGCGACTACCGGCTGGCCGCGAGCGCGTACCTCGGCGCGGTCAACGGCCTTCTGCAGGACTGGTGTGCCACCCCGGACCGGGCGCCGCTCGCCGACGCCGTCGAGGAGCTGGCTCGGATCTCCGCTGCGCTGACCGGATGAGGCCCACTGGCTGACCAGTGCGATTCGGGCTCGTCACCCGGGCCGGTCGGGATTTGACCTGGAGCGCACTCCAGGTCGTACTGTCGACCGCATGAGCTACTCGATAGCGGAAGCCGCACGACGTAGCGGCCTGTCGATCGACACCCTTCGGTACTACGAGCGGATCAAGCTGCTCGAACCGCCGGCCCGTGACGCGGCGGGACGGCGCGCGTACTCCGACGACGACCTCACCTGGCTCGGGTTCCTCACCAAGCTGCGGCTCACCGGCATGCCCATCAAGAGCATGCGGGAGTACGCCGCCCTGCGCCGCCACGGCGTCGCGAGCGCCGGGCGCCGCAAGGCGATCCTCGTCGAGCAGCGGCAGTCGGTGGCCGACCGGATCACCGAGTTGCAGGCCTGCCTCGACGTGCTCGACTACAAGATCGACAACTACGACCAGGTGGAGCGCAAGCTGCACGGCCACGCGCCCGCCATGGAGGAGATCTCCGCGTGATCGGTACGAGGAAACTCGGTGAACTGGCAGTCGGTGCCCAGGGGCTCGGCTGCATGGGGATGAGCCAGGCCTACGGGGTGCGCGACGACGACAACGAGTCCGTCGCGACCATCCACCGGGCGCTGGAGCTGGGGGTGACCCTGCTCGACACGGCCAACGTGTACGGATCGGGGGAGAACGAGAAGCTGGTCGGCCGCGCGATCGCCGACCGCCGCGACCAGGTCGTGCTGGCCACGAAGTTCGGCATCGTGTGGACTGATGAGGGCATGGGCGCGCGCGGCGACGCGGCGTACGTGAAGCAGTGCTGCGACGAGTCGCTGCACCGGCTCGGCGTGGACCACATCGACCTCTACTACCAGCACCGCGTGGACCCGAACGTCCCCGTCGAGGAGACGTGGGGCGCGCTGGCCGAGCTCGTGCAGGCCGGGAAGATCCGGTACGCCGGGATTTCGGAGGCGAGCGCCGAGACCATCCGCCGCGCCCACGCCGTGCACCCGGTGACGGCGCTGCAGAGCGAGTGGTCGCTGTGGACGCGCGGCATCGAGGACGAGGTTCTCGGCACCTGCCGGGAGCTCGGCATCGGCCTGGTGCCGTTCTCGCCGCTCGGCCGTGGCCTGCTCACGGGCTCGGTGACGTCGGTGAAGGACCTGCCCGAGGACGACCTGCGCCGCGGGATGCCGCGGTTCGAGGAGGGGAACTTCGAGCGCAACCTGGCGATCGTCGACGCGCTGCGAGCGCTCGCCGAAACGAAGGGCGTGACCGCCGGGCAGCTGGCCCTCGCGTGGGTGCAGGCCAAGGGCGCGGACGTCGTGCCGATCCCGGGGACGAAGCGGCGCAAGTACCTCGAGGAGAACCTCGCGGCCGCGCAGCTCGAACTGTCCGAAGAGGACATCGCCGCGATCGAAGCGGCCTCGCCGAAGGACGCTGTCGCTGGGGCGCGCTACCCCGAGCGGCTCGCCCGCGCGGCCGGCAAGTGACGGGGGAGCTCATGAGCGGATCGACGCTGCCCGTCCGCCGGCTCGGTGCGCTCGAGGTCAGCGCGCAAGGGCTCGGCTGCATGGGCATGAGCGAGTTCTACGGCGAGGGTGACGACAGCGAGTCGATCGCCACCATCCACCGCGCTCTGGACCTCGGCGTGACGTTGCTGGACACCGCCGACATGTACGGCTTCGGTGCCAACGAGGAGCTCGTCGGCCGCGCGATCGCGGACCGGCGTGACCAGGTCGTGCTGGCGACGAAGTTCGGGTTCGTGCGTGACAAGGACGATCCGGCCAAGCGGGGCGTTCGCGGCGACGCGGCGTATGTGCGCGAAGCCGTGGAGAACTCGCTGCGGCGGCTCGGGATCGACCACATCGACCTCTACTACCAGCACCGCGTGGACCCGGACGTGCCGATCGAGGAGACGGTGGGGGCCATGGCCGAGCTGGTGCGCGACGGCAAGGTACGCCACCTCGGCCTCTCGGAAGCCGGCGCGGAGACGATCCGCCGCGCGCACGCCGTGCACCCGATCAGCGCCGTGCAGACGGAGTGGTCGCTGTGGTCGCGCGACATCGAGGACGCCGTGGTGCCGGCGTGCCGTGAGCTCGGCATCGGGCTCGTGCCGTACTCGCCGCTGGGCCGCGGGTTCCTCACCGGCCGCTTCAAGTCCGAGACCGACCTGCGCGCCGACGACTTCCGCCGGCAGACCCAGCCCCGCTTCGCGGACGGCAACTTCGAAAAGAACGCCGCGATGGTCGAGTCCCTGCGGGCGCTCGCCGAGGCCAAGGGCGTGACGACGGGGCAGCTCGCGCTGGCCTGGGTCCAGGCGCGCGGCGACGACGTCGTCCCGATCCCCGGGACGAAGCGGCGCACGTACCTCGAAGAGAACGTCGGTGCCGTCGCGGTCGAACTGTCCGAAGAGGACCTCGCGGCCATCGAGACCGCGGTGCCGCTGGACGGCGTCGCCGGTGCCCGGTACTCGGATGCGGCGATGAAACTGGTCTCGCGCTGACGCGTGCGACCGACGGCCCCTCGCGGCTCTGCCGCGGGGGGCCGTCGCCGGGTCACCCCCCGATTTCACTGATCGGGACGCTCTGAAGCTTTTCTGAGATCTCCGGATCAGGCTGTCGGCCGTCGGACGAAGACGATCGAGCCTGGAGGCCGGTGTGGTTGACGACGTTCTGGACTATCTGGTGGTCGGTGCGGGGCCCGCGGGCCTGCAGCTCGGCCGGCAGCTCGAACAGGCGGGTCACCGCTACCTCGTACTGGAAGCCGGCAGCGTGCCGGCCACGTTCTTCACACGGTTCCCGCGCCACCGCACGCTGATCTCGGTCAACAAGAAGCACACGGGCTGGACCGACCCGGAGCTGAACCTGCGCGTCGACTGGAACTCCCTGCTCGACGACGGCCCCGATCCCGTGTTGTTCACCGACTACAGCGCGGAGCTGTTCCCGCCCGCTGACGCGTTCCTGCGCTACACCGCCGACTACGCGGCGAAGCACGGTGTCGCCATCCGCTACGGCACCCGGGTGACGCGGATCAGCCGTGATCCGAAAAGCGCTCTCTTCACCGCCACGGACAGCCACGGGAACACCTTCACCACGCGGCGGCTCGTGATGGCGACGGGCGTGAGCAAGCCGTACATCCCCGACGTTCCCGGCATGGAGCTGGTCGAGCAGTACGCCGACTTCGACACCGACCCGGCGCGGTTCACCAACAAGCGCGTGCTCGTGCTGGGCAAGGGCAACTCGGCGTTCGAGACGGCCGACAGTGTCAACGCGTACGCCGCTGTGCTGCACGTCGCGGGCCCGCGGCCGGTGAAGCTGGCCTGGCGCACGCACTTCGTCGGTCACCTGCGCGCGTACAACGCGGGTGTGCTCGACATGTACCAGCTCAAGCTGCAGCACGCGATCCTCGACGGCGACGTGCGCGAGATCCGCAAGGACGAAGACGGCTACCACGTGAAGTTCGCCTTCGCCCGCGCCGACGAAATCGTGAAGGAACTGCGCTACGACTACGTGGTCGCCGCCACCGGTTTCCGCTTCGACGCGTCACTGTTCGACGAGGACTGCCGGCCGGAGCTCACGATCAACGGCCGCTTCCCGGCGCAGACGTCGTCGTGGGAGTCGGTGAACGTGCCCGATCTCTACTTCGCCGGCACCATCACGCAGGCACGCGACTTCAAGAAGGCCACCAGCGCGTTCATCCACGGCTTCCGCTACGGCGTGCGCGCCCTGTCGAAGGTGCTCGACGAGCGCTACCACGACCGTGAGTGGCCGCAGACCGTGCTGAAGGCCGAGACCGCCGACCTCGTCGACGCCGTGCTCCGGCGGATCAACCGGACGTCCGGGCTGTTCCAGCAGTTCGGGTTCCTCGCCGACGTGCTGACCGTCGACGGTGACCAGGCGCGCTACCTCGAAGAGGTGCCGGTGGACCGCTTCGCCGACACCCCGCTCAGCGAGGCCGAGCACGCGTTCCTGATCACCCTCGACTACGGGCCGGACCACGACAAGGTCGACCCCTTCGACTTCACGGTGAAGCGCGCGAGCCAGGACGTCGCCAACGACAGCGGCGAGGGCCACTACCTGCACCCGATCGTCCGGCACTACCGGCGCGGTGAGCTCGTCGCCACGCACCACGTGACGGAGAACCTCGAGAACGAGTGGAACCGGCCCGTGCACGTGGAGGCGCTCACGGAGTTCGTCAGCCGGCAGCTGGCCTGACCGTGCGCACGATCGCGGAGCTGGCGGCCGCGGCGCGCGACAAGCTCGACCCGGCGCACTACGACTTCTACGCGGGTGCGGCCGGTGACGAGCTGACGCTGCGGGCCAACGAAGAAGCCTTCTCGCGAAGGGTGCTCGTGCCGCGGGTCCTGCGGGGCGCGGGAAAACGCGACCTCGCGACGGAACTGGTGGGCTCGCCGTTGTCGATGCCGGTCCTGGTGTCGCCGACGGCGTTTCACCGGCTCGCGCACGACGAGGGCGAGCGCGCGACGGCCCGGGCGGTCGCGAAGGCGGGCACGGTGCTGGTGGTGAGCATGGCCGCGACCACGGCCGTGGAGGCCATCGCCGACACCGGGGCCACGCTCTGGTTCCAGCTGTACCTGCAGCCGGACCTGGAGTTCACGGAGTCGGTGGTGCGCCGGGCCGAGCGCGCGGGCGTCCGGGCGTTCGTGGTGACCGTGGACTCGCCGGTGTTCGGCCGGCGCGAGCGCGACCACCGCAACGGCTTCCACGACCTGCCGCCGGGGCTGGTCGTGGAGAACCTGCGCGACGGCTCCGGGGAAGTGCGGGACATCGAGATGTCGGCCGAGCTGTCATGGGAGCACGTCGCGTGGCTCAAGCGCACGACGGCGCTCCCGGTGCTGCTCAAGGGCGTGCTGCACCCGGCGGACGCGCGGCTCGCAGTGGCGGCCGGCGTCGACGGGCTGCTGGTGTCGAACCACGGCGGCCGCCAGCTCGACGCCGCCGTGTCCACTGTGGACGCCCTCCCCGCGGTGGCCGAGGCCGTGGCGGGCGCGATCCCGCTCGTGCTCGACGGCGGCGTGCGGCGGGGCACCGACGTGGTGAAGGCGCTCGCGCTGGGCGCCACCGCCGTCGGCGTCGGGCGGCCCGTGCTGTGGGGCCTCGCGGCGGCCGGTGAGAAAGGAGTGACGGAAGTGCTGGAACGCCTGCGGGAGGAGCTGGACACCGCGCTGGCGCTGTGCGGCGCCGCCGCGCCGGGCGAGCTGACCGCGGACCTCGTCCGATGAGGCGCCTGCTGCCGGCCGCGCTGGCCGCCGCGCTCGTCGGGTCCCTGCCGAAGTGGCTGCCCGGCCGGGTGGTCGCGCTGCGGGTGACGATCTTCGCGATGGTCAACGGCGACGAAGGCCTGCCGGTGCCGGTCGAGGACTTCCGCCGCCTCTACGCCGACCCGGCGGCGATGGGGCGCAGCAAGGGCGCGGCGCTGTCGGACCTGTTCTGGTACTGGCTCGCGCCCGGCCCCGAAGTGCACCAGGAGCACCTCGAAGCCGGCCCGCGCTACGACGAGGTCGCCAAGACCACGCGGCACATCCTCGTGAAACCGCGCGCGGAGTCGGAAGAGCTGACCCGGCGCGTCGCGGCGCACGTGCTCGACGAGCTGGAGGTCGGGGAGGGCCGGTTGATCCGGCTGCGCGACGAGATGATGCCGATCTGGGCCGAGCTGTACTACGAGCTCGTGTTCGGCGAACCGTGCCCGCCCGAGGCGCGCGACCTCATCGTCGGCCACGCCGACGACGTCGTCTCGGCGCTGAAGTGCGTGCGGCCGCGGAACATGCGCCGCCGCGCGAAGCTCACCCAGTACCTGCGGCGGCGCCTCGCCGACGTGCCGCACGCGTTGCCGTCAAGGCTTTCGCCCCAGGAGCAGGTGTTCTACCTGCAAGGCACGTTCTTCAACACGGCCGTGGTGCAGATGTCCGAGGCGATGGCCCACCTGCTGATGATCATCGCGCAGCACCCGGACGTGCAGCGGCGGCTCGTCGAGAACCCGTACGACGACGCGTACCTGGACCGCGTGATCGACGAAGGGTTGCGCACGTACCCGCTGTTCGGCATCGCGCACCGCATCACGACCGCCGACATCGAGCTCGACGACAAGAAGATCGACGCCGGCACCGTGCTGCTGTTCAGCTATCCCGATTTCCACCACGCCGGGTTCGAGCGGCCCGAGGAGTTCGACCCGTCGCGCTGGGAGCCGCCCACGGGGTGCCCAGTCCACGCAGCGCCCCTGAAGAAGGACGTGAACTTCCTGCCGTTCGGCGTCACACAGAACCGCGCGTGCCCGGCCCGCGGGCTCGCGCCGATCACGATGCGGGTGGTGACGCGGGAGTTCCTGCGCCGCTTCGCGGTGTCGTCGTCGGCTGCGCACACCCGCTCGATCCCCAACCGCGGCCCCGTTTTCCTCACCCCGCGCGGTTCGACTCGGTCGACACGCGGCACCCTCGCGTACCTCGCCGTGCGCGACCGGTGGGAGGACGTGTGGCGGAGCCTGGCCCAGCTCGTGTTCGGCACGTACATGGTGCTCGACGCGCGGCGGAAACGCTTGTGCGTCGCATACTTCGCGAATCACGGAGGCGAATGATGTCCGCGACGGAAGCCGCACCGGCGTTCTTCCTGGCTGTGGTGGTGATCCTGGCGGTGGTCCGGCTGGTGACCGCGCTCGCGGTCAAGCTCGGCCAGCCGCCGGTGGTGGGGGAGATGGTGGCGGGTGTGCTGCTCGGGCCGTCGCTGCTCGGGCTGCTGCTGCCGGACGCGCAGGAGTGGCTGTTCCCCGACGACGTGCGGAAACTGCTGTACCTGGGCGGCCAGATCGGGCTCGTGATCTACATGTTCGGCGCCGGGTACGAGTTCCGCGTCGCGACGGTCAAGAGCTCCGTGAAGACGGTGACCGCCGTTTCCTCCGCGGGCACGGTGGTGCCGCTCGCGCTGGGTGTCGGGGTCAGCGTGCTCGGCGCCGGCTGGGTCGACATCCTCAAGCCAGGGGTGTCGCCGGTGGTGTCGGCGGCGTTCGTCGGGGTGGCGATCGCGATCACAGCGTTCCCGATGCTCACGCGGATCATCACCGAACGCGGCATCGCCTCGACGCGGTTCGGATCGCTCGCGCTCGCGTGCGGGGCGCTCGACGACGTGCTGGCGTGGATCCTGCTCGCCGTGGTGCTCGGCCTGCACGCCGGCTCGGCGGGACCGGTCGCCACCGCCGTCGGCGGCGGACTGCTGTTCGCGCTGCTCGTGTGGCTCGTCGTGCGGCGGGTGCTGGTGAAGACGATGGAGAGCCCGCGGGTGACGGTGGACCAGCGCCTGCTCGTGACGGCGATGATCCCCTTCGCGGCGGCGTGGTTCACCGACACCATCGGGCTCTACGCGGTGTTCGGCGCGTTCGTGATCGGGATCGCGTTCCCGCGCGGCGAGGCGGCGGACCAGGTGCTCGCGAAGATCATGCCGCTCGGGCAGGTCGTGTTCCTGCCGCTGTTCTTCACCTACTCCGGTCTGAACACGCGGTTCGCGCTGCTCGCCGATCCGAACCTGCTGCTGTTCGCGGTCGTGTGCGTGGTGGTGGCAGTGGTCGGCAAGCTGGGTGCGTCGTGGGGCGCGGCGCGGCTGGTGGGGGAGTCGCAGCCGATCGCGCTGCGCGTCGGGGTGCTCGTGAACGCTCGGGGGCTGATGCAGCTGATCGCGTTGAACGTGGGGCTGGCGGCGGGGATCGTGTCGCCGGCGTTGTTCACGGTGCTGGTGCTCGTCGCGTTGGTCACCACGATCATGACCTCGCCCGTGCTCGGCTGGCTCGACCGGCGCGACCGGCGGAAGTACTCCGGCGAACAGCTGCCGGAGTTCCTCCTTTCGGCGCAGCCGGCCGGAAAATGATCGATTACCTACGAAAGTTGAGGGCTCAATCGCGCTGCTGACTGCGAGTATGGACACGTGCACGATGAGGCAGGAACCGCAGCCCGGGTGCTCCTGGTGGAGGACGATCGTGAGCTGGCCGGAATGCTCGCCGAGCTGTTCACCGAATCCGGCTACCACGTCGAGCTTGCCCACGACGGCCAGCGCGGCCTGCACCTCGGCCTCACCGGGCGCTTCGACGTGATCGTCCTCGACCGCCGCCTGCCGGTGATGGACGGGCTGGCGGTGCTGGCCGGATTGCGGCGCCGCGCCGTGACCGCGCGCGTGCTGGTGCTCTCGGCGCTGGGTGAGCTGGCCGACCGCGTCCACGGCCTCGACGCGGGTGCTGACGACTACCTGGTGAAACCGTTCGAGACCGACGAACTGCTGGCCCGGCTGCGCGCGTTGTGCCGCCGGGACTGGGAAGGCGCCGAGTGCCTCCCGCTGGGGACGGCCGCGCTCGACCTGCAGCGCCGCGAAGTCGTACTCGCGCGCGGCGAACGCGTGACGCTGTCCGGCCGCGAGTTCGAGCTCCTGCGCACGCTCGCGCAGCGGCCGAAGGCCATCCACCCGCGCGCTTCCCTGCGCACCCACGTGTTCTCCGACTCGACCGGTGAATCCATTGTGGACACCTACGTCTACTACCTGAGACGCAAACTCGGCCGCGACGTCGTGAAGACCGTCCACGGCCTCGGCTACCAGATCGGAGCCATGTGACGGCGGTCGTCGACCCGGACGCGCTCGCCCTCCGGCGCGCGCGGCGGACGATCGCGAGCCAGATCGCCGTGGTGATCACGCTGGTCGTGCTCGCCGCCGGGGTGATCGCATACTTCGTGCTGGTGCACGGCCAGCGCGTGGAGATCTCGCGGCAGATCGACCACACGCTGGCGCAGGGGCTGTCGGCCACACCGCCGGGGTGCGTTTTCCTGGTGACGCCCACGGGCCACGTGCCCGCCGCGTTGCCGTTCGTGCCACCGCCCGCCGGTGCGGTGGGGACCACCGAGCTTTCGCTGGGCGGTTCGACCTACACCGTCCGCACGGTCAGCCGGAACGGGCAGCTGTGGCAGGTCTTCGTGGACGAGCACTACTTGATCGCCGACCGTCAGCAGCTCGTCGTCGGGCTGGTCGTGGCCGAACTGGTGGTGCTGGTGGTGTCAGTGGCGAGCGGTTTCGTGCTGGCGGGTCGCGCGATCCGTCCCCTGGGCGAGGCCCTGCGCCGGCAACGGACCTTCGTGGCCGACGCGTCGCACGAACTCCGGGCACCGCTGACCCGGCTGCACACGCGGGCGCAACTGCTGGCCCGGCGCGCGCGTTCGTCGCCGGTGCCGTCCGCTGAGCTGGATCAGCTGGCGTTCGGCACTCGCGAACTGGGCGAGGTCGTCGAGGATCTCTTGCTGGCCACCCAGGCTTGCAACGAACGGCCGTCCCTGGAGCCGGTCCGGCTGGGGTTGCTCGCGGAGCAGGCCGTCGAGGCGGAGTCGGTGCGAGCGGGCGACCGGCGGGTCCGGATCTCGGTGTCGCGCTCACCCGACCTCGCCGATGTGGTGCCCGGTGTCCCCGCCGCGCTTCGCCGCGTCCTCTCCGCGTTGCTGGACAACGCCCTCGGCCACACCCCACCCGGCGGCTCGATCGAGGTGACCCTCGCCAACCCGGACGACCGCCACGTCGAACTCCGCGTCGCCGACACCGGCACGGGCTTCCCGCAGAAAGACGCCGAGCGCCTGTTCGAACGCTTCTCCCACGGCTCCTCCGGCGAAGGCCGCCGCTTCGGCCTGGGGCTCGCCCTGGTCCACGAAGTCGTCACCGGCCACGGCGGCACCATCGCGGCCGCCGGCGTGCCCGGCGCGGGGGCGACTTTCACGTTGCGGTTCACCCGAGCGCAGCCGTAGGCGTAGACACCGCGACTTCCCCGGACAGGACGGGCCTGGCGCCTGCACCGGACGACGCGCGCGAACGCGGCGAGCCGAGATAACACGGACATAACACCTTGCTGTGGCGCGTAACCGAAAGGGTGCGGGCGCCGACATGCCTGAGGCTTGCCGTCTTCACCACGAAAACCCCGACACCGAAAGCAGAACGAAACCTTGAGCCAGCCTTACCCGCAGCAGTCCTTCCCCCAGCAGGCCGCGCCCGTGCCGCCCGCCCCGAAGAACGGGCTCGGTACCGCCGGATTCGTGCTGGGGCTGATCGGCCTGATCTTCTCCTTCATCCCGATCATCGGGCTGGTCGCCTGGCCTCTGGTCATCCTCGGCATCATCTTCGCCGCCGTCGGGCTCGGCCGGATCCGCAAGCACCGTGCGACGAACAAGGGCCTCACGATCACCGGCCTGGTCCTGTCCGTGATCGGCCTGATCATCTGCATCGTGTGGGCCGCGACGACCACCAAGGCCGTCAACGACCTGAACACCGAGGCCAACCGCAGCGTCACGGTCCACTACGAGGTGACCGGCTCCGCGAAGGACGCCACGATCACCTACTCCACGATGTCCGGCAGCGACCTGTCCACCAACCAGGAACAGGCCAAGCTGCCGTGGTCGAAGGACGTCACCGCCCAGGGCCTGCTGAAGGGCGGCACGCTCACCGTCACGACCGGTGCCGACGGCGGAAGCGCTACCTGCAAGGTCGTCGTCGACGGCCAGGAGTCGAAGACCGCGACCGCGACCGGCCAGTTCGCCACCGCCTCCTGCGACGGCTTCTGACCCGGTGCGGCGAGAAACCCCGCCGCCGACACCACCGAACAGCGGCGGGGCCCGGGGCGGCGGGGTGTCGGCGTTCCACCGGGCGCACCGTCGCGCCCCGCACTACGCGCCGGCCCCCACGAGCCGGGTGGTGGCAACGTCGATCCCCATCGCCCACGGCACCACCCCGTCCACCGCAAGCTTTTCGGCCTCCGCCAGGAACCTCTCCCGCAGCCGGGCAACCTCATCCGCCGGCACCGACGACATCTCGTAGAACGTCGCCACGTTGTCCTGCCACACCCTCGCCGGAGTGCCACGGTGCCGGATGGTGATCCGCTCCCACGCCATCGGCGCGAACCCCGCCGGCCCGAGGATCTCGTCGAGCCCTTCCCTCGTCCGGGGCCGCCGATCACCGAACTTCGGTAGCAACCCCTTGGCGCGAGCCGCGCGGAAGAGCGGCACAGCGAGCGACCGGAACAACTCGATCGCATCACCGGCCTCGGCACCACCGCTTCCCACGGCAACCGCGAACCGCCCGCCGGGGGCGAGCACCCGCGCCGCCTCGGCCGCAACTGCCTCCGGGTCGCTCATCACCATGAACGCCATGTGCGAGACGACCGCGTCGAACGCCCCGGCGTCCCACGGCAGCTCCTGCGCCCGGCCCAGTCGCAGCTCCGCGTTCGCCAGCTCCGGCCGCCTGCGCGCGAACGCGAGTTCGTTCAGCGAAAGATCGATTCCCGCCAACCGATGCGCTCCGCGAGCGGCGAAGATCGAGAGCAGCTCCCCGTCCGCGCACCCGAGGTCGAGCACCCGCTCGGCGCTGCCGACGTGGTCGGCGAACGTCTCGTAGGCGGTCCGGCCACCGGGTGTCAGGACGTCGCGGATGCTCTCGCTCTGCTTGCCGGGGTGGTGGTCGTGGAAGGTGCGCAGGAACTGCTCGGTGGACGGCGGGGAAGTCATCGATCGACTGTACGGCCCCGAAGAGCGAGTTCGGCTCACCGTGAGACCACCAGCTCGACCACGACATCACGGGCTGGCACGCGGCCATTCGCCCGTAGTGTGACAGCGTTTTAAAACAGTGTCATGCTCACCTGTAACCCCTGGGAGGAGAAGGCCCTGCACGACCTCGTTCAGCTCTTCACCGTCATCGCGCTCGTGTCGCTGCCCACCGTGATGTACGGGGGTTACGCGCTGATGGGCGTGCTCAGGCGCGGGCAGCTCACCGACGGGCAGCGCGGCCTGTTCCGCGCCGGCCACGCGCACGCGGGCGTGCTGCTGGTGCTCGCGCTGGTCGTGCTGCAGGTCCTCGACCGGACGGCCCTGGGCGACACCACGCGATGGGTCGTCTGCTTCCTGCTGCTCTTCGGCGTGCTCGCGCAGTCCGGCGGCTTCTTCCTCGCCATGCTGCGCACGCGCGCCGGCATGTCGATCACCACCGCGGGCGCGGCGCTGCTGGGCGCGGCGCTGCTGGTCACCGCCTATGGGGTGCGTTCGGGTGACCGCACGACGCGGTCGTTAAGCTTGATGACGTGCCTGAATACCTGTCGACCGCGCCTGTCAAGGGGACCCGAGACTTCCTCCCCGCCGAAATGTCCGTCCGCACGCAGGTGTTCGGCCATCTCTACGAAGTGCTGGAGCGCTACGGCTTCCTGCGCTACGACGGACCCGTCCTCGAGCCCGCCGAGATCTACGAGCGGAAGTCGGGGCAGGAGATCGCGGACCAGCAGCTGTACACGCTGACCACACGCGGCGGGGAGCGGCTGGCGCTGCGCCCGGAGATGACGCCGTCGGTCGCGCGGATGATCGCGGGCAACGCGAAGTCGCTGTCGTTCCCGGTGCGCTGGTACAGCCACCCGAACTGCTTCCGCTACGAACGCCCGCAGCGCGGCCGCGTGCGCGAGCACTGGCAGATCAACGCGGACATCTTCGGTTCCGAGAGCGCGAACTGCGAGATCGAGATGTTCGAGCTCATCCACGACCTGATGGGTTCCGTCGGCGCGACGCCGGACATGTTCGCCGTGCGCGTGAACGACCGGAACCTGCTGACGTCGGCGCTCACCGACGTCGTGGGTGTGGCGCCGGAGCACCTGCCGGCCGTCTTCGGGCTCGTGGACCGCTGGGAGAAGTCGTCGCACGAGGAGCACGCGGCGACCGCCGAGGAGATCGGCCTGGCGGACAAGCAGTTCGAGAAGCTCACCGAGTTGCTGGGTGCGGGCGAAGCGCTGCTCGACGAGCTGCCCGCCGACGTCAAGGAGCAGTCCAACCTGGTCCGGGTGCTGTCCAGCTCGGCCGCGAGCCTCGTGAAGTTCGAGCCGATGATCGTGCGCGGGCTGGCGTACTACACGTCGACCGTGTTCGAGGTCTTCGACACGTCGCCGAAGAACCGCCGCGCGCTGTTCGGGGGCGGCCGCTACGCCGACCTCGCGTCGCTGTTCACCAAGGAGCGCATCCCGGGCATCGGCTTCGGCATGGGCGACGTCACGCTCATCGACTTCCTCGACACCCACGGCCTCACCCCGAGTCCGCGCAACGAGGTCGACGTGATGGTCATCCCCGTCACCGAGGAGCTCGCCGACGCGGCCCGCCAGGTCGCGGCCAGGCTGCGTGCCTCGGGCCTGCGCACGTCGACGCCCCTGGAGCACCGCAAGCTCGGCAAGGAACTCACCCGCGCCGACAAGGCCGGGGCGTCGGCCGTGGTGATCGTCGGCCAGGAGGACTGGGACGGCGGCAACGTGACCGTCCGCAGCCTGGCCACGCGTGAGCAACAGCAGGTCGCGCTGGCCGAGGTCGCGGCGACGGTGAACGCGCTGGTGACGCCGGCGAACCCCGCCTGACCCAGCCACCGACCGAGCAACGCGGAACAGCCCCGCCGGAGCGATCCGGCGGGGCTGTTCCCGTTCTCGCGCGCAGGTGGCCGCAAACGGCCCCGCCCCCTCGGCGGGGCCGGTTCAGCCTTCGCGCGCGAAGTGCTCGACCAGCGCGGCGACCTCGTCCGGCCGGTCGGTGAAGGGGGTGTGGCCGGCGTCCAGCACCTCGACGCGCGCGCCGGCGGCCCGGTAACGGACAGCCGCGGACGCCTGGTCGTAGAGGCGGTCGCGGCGGCCGAGGATGGCCAGCGTGGGCAGGCCGAGCGCGGCGACCTGCGCGTCGAGCGGGCGCGTGGTCAGCAGCCGGCGCCGTTCGATCAGCACGGCCTGCGCCATGGCCGGGCTCGTGACGCAGAAGTCGGCGTGGGCCTGGCGCAGGCGGGTGGGTCGCAGCGCCAGTTCGACGGGCGCGGCACCCGCCAGGCGGTGCAGCAGGCGGCCGACGAACGGCACCGCCAGCAACCCGTTGCCCGGCGGGAAGGTGGCGAGGCTGTAGTCCGGCGCCTGTCCGATGAGGACGATCCGGTCGACGATCGCGGACAGCGCGGCCAGTTCCAGCACGACGTCCGCGCCGAACGAGTGCCCGACGGCCGTCACGCGGCCGGCGCCGGCGAGCTTCAGCGCGGCCGCGAGGGTCGTCGCCTGCGAGCGCGCGTCGAGACCGGTGTGGCCGCCCGTGCAGCCGTGGCCGCGCAGGTCGGCGCGCAGCACGCGGTGGCGGCCGGACAGCAGCGGCGTGAGGCGGTCCCAGGAGTGCAGTGAGCCGCTGAAGCCGTGGACGAGCAGCACGGCGGGGGCGTCGGCCGGACCGTCTTCGCACAGGTGGAGGGCGATCCCGTCGACGTCCACGACGGTGCCGGTCACGCGGCGGGTCACGGCACCACCCGGGCCATCGCCCGGCCGGCGGCGCGGCCCGAGAAGATGCAGCCGCCGAGGAACGTGCCCTCCAGCGCGTTGTAGCCGTGCACCCCGCCGCCGCCGAAGCCGGCGACTTCGCCCGCCGCGTACAGGCCGGGCAGCGGTGACCCGTCGGCCCGCAGCACGCGCGAGTCGAGATCCGTCTGCACGCCGCCGAGCGTCTTGCGGGTCAGGATGTTCAGCCGCACGGCGATCAGCGGTCCGTGCGCCGGGTCGAGGATCCGGTGTGGCTTGGCGACGCGCGCCACGCGGTCCCCGACGAACCGCCGGGCGTTGGCGATGGCCATCAGCTGCAGGTCCTTCGAGTAGCGGTTGCCGACCTCCAGGTCGCGCGCCACGATCTGCCGCTCCAGCGCGGAAACGTCGAGTGCCGGGCCGCGGGCGATCTTGTTCATGCCCTCGACGAGCGCGGGCAAGTCGTCGGCGACGACGAAGTCCACGCCGTGGCGTTTGAACGCGTCGACCGGTCCCGGCGCGCCCTTGCTCGCCCGGGCGGCGAGCGTCTGTTTGAGGCTCTTCGCCGTGAGGTCCGGGTTCTGCTCCGAGCCCGACAGCATGAACTCCTTCTCGAGGATCGTCTGCGTGAGCACGAACCACGAGTAGTCGTAGCCGGTCGAGAGCACGGCCTTGAGCGTGCTGTTGGTGTCGAACCCGGGGAAGTTGGGGGCGGGCAGCCGGTGCCCGGTCGCGTCGAACCACAGCGACGACGGCCCGGGGATGATCCGGATCGCGTGGTCGGGCCAGATCGGGTCCCAGTTGTGGATGCCCTCGACGTAGTGCCACATGCGGTCGCGGTTGACCACACGCGCGCCGGCGGTTTCGCTGATGCCGATCATCCGGCCGTCCACATGCGCCGGCACGCCGGGGATCATCGTCCGCGGCGCCGGGCCGAGGCGTTCGACGGGCCAGTTGCGGCGCACCAGTTCGTGGTTGTGGCCGATGCCGCCGGAGCTGACGAGCACGGCTTTCGCCGACAGCTCGAACTCGCCGGCCTTGTCGCGCGTCGACTTCACCCCGCGCGGTTCGCCGCTCGGCTCGAGGATCGTGCCGCGCACGCCGGTGACAGCACCGTCGGTGACCACGAGCTCGTCGACCTGGTGGCGAAACGCGAACCGCACCTGGCCACGGCTTTCGGCGGTGAGCACGGGCTCGGCGAACACACGCACGACCTCGGGGCCGGTGCCCCACGTGAGGTGGAAGCGCGGCACGGAGTTGCCGTGCCCGCCGGCGATGCCGCCGCCCCGTTCGGCCCAGCCGACGAGCGGCGTCACGCGCAGGCCGAGGTCGTACAGGTACCGGCGTTTCTCGAAGGTCGCGAAGCGCACGTACGCCTCGGCCCAGCGGCGGGCCCACAAATCTTCGTCTTCGCGGTCGAAGCCGGCGGAGTCGAGCCAATCGCGCAGCGCGAGCTCGTAGGAGTCCTTGATGCCGAGGCGGCGTTGCTCGGGACTGTCGACGAACAGCAGCCCGCCGAGCGACCAGAACGCCTGGCCGCCGAGGTTCGCGCGGTTTTCCTGCTCCACCGCGAGCACGCGGCGGCCGGCCTTCACCAGCTCGTGCGTCGCGACGAGCCCGGCCAGCCCCGCGCCGATGACCAGCGCGTCCGGTTCGAACGATCTCACGCCAGCTCCTCCGTGTAGGCCAGAACCACGCGTTCGCACAGCTCGGAGCGGCGCTCCCACACCCGCGGGTTGTCCGGGTCCATCAGGCACTGCGCACTCGTGCCGTCGTGCATCGCGACGAGCGCCTGCGCCAGCGCGGCCCGGTCGGGCACCGTGCGGCCGGCGCGCGCGAGCAGCTGCACCACCAGCGGCAGCAGGGCGTCGGCGATCGCCTCTTCGCGGGCCGTCATCACGCGTCGCAGGCCCGGGTTGCGCAGGGCGTGGGCAGTGAACTCCGCGCTCACGCGGAACCACGCGTCGTCCACGGGAATCGCGGGCAGCACGAACTCCACCACGGACCGCACGTCGGGCAGCTCGATCTCGCCCAGCCCGTCGAACTTCTCCCGCACGGCGGCGATCATCTCCGCCGACCGGTGCTCCCACATGGCCAGGAACAACTCGTCGAGCGAGGCGAAGTTCGAGTAGAACGCACCCCGCGTGTACCCGGCGCGCTCGCAGACCTGCTCCACAGTGGACTTCCCGAAACCCTCTTCCGCGAACACCGGGAGCGCTGCCTCGAGCAGGCGCCGCCGGGTCTCCGCCCGCCGCCGCGGCACGCGCTGCGCCGCCGGCTCACTCATGGGGACCTCCCGCTTTCGATACACGAGCGTACTCAATACGCACATGTATCGAAAGGGGCCGTGATCAAGGTCAACAACCTTGATCGAGAACGGCTCAACCAGCGGCGACGTGCTGGTCAGCGCGCCGTGGGCTCTGGAAGCCACAACCCCCTGCGCCAGCACCAGCAGCGGCTTCCGCAGCGCCGACAGCTCGGTCAGCGGATCCCCGTTCACGACGAGCACGTCGGCCGACAACCCGGCGGCCAGCCGGCCCGTCACCGACGACAGGTCCCGTGGGCGCGCTGGAGCTCTACGAGTGGCTGGGCTTCTCCCGGCGGCGGATCCGATCGTCGAACGTCGAGCCCGGGAGGCCGGCGTCGGTGCCGGACAACAACCGCACGCCGTGTTCTTCGAGCCAGGGGAGGCGGCCGTAAACGCGGCGCGCCACCTCCTCGCCCATGCGCTCGGCCATCAGCCGCCAGTTGCGGCTGCTGGTGGAGCACGCGGAGATTCCGGCGGCGGCCATCCACCGGGCCACCGCGGGGCGGAGGTCGGTCCGGCCGGGGCCGGACATGAAGGTGCAGTGTTCGATCGTGGAGACGCCGGCTTCGGCGGACGCGGCGATGGCGTCGGCGCCGTGGGCGTGGGCGGCGACCGGCAGGCCGTGGCGGGCGGCCTGCGCGACGACGATCTCCAGCTGCCGCTGGGAGAACTGGGATTCCCACATCTCGGCGCCGCCCTCGGTGATCTGGCCGCCGCCGGCCATGACCTTGATCACGTCGGCGCCCGCGGCTGCGTTGGCGTCCACGAGGGTGCGGATCTCGGCGTCCGAGGAGACCGCGCCGCCGAAGAAGTGGCAGTGTCCATCCGGGACGGTCAGCGGCGGGCCCGACGCGAGCACGCGCGGGCCGCCCGTGGGCTTCAGCACCGTCCGGCCGCCCAGGTCGCGCACGGTCGTGACGCCGCTGCGCAGCAGTTGCCCGAGGTGGTCTTCGGCGGCCCGGGCGAGCGAAGCGTCGTCGCTCGCCAGGAACGCCGGCAGCATCTCGCGCGTCGCGTCGAAGGACAGGTGCACGTGGACGTTGAACAGGCCCGGCAGCACCGTCGCGTCCGGGAAGTCTCGCACCACCGGGTCGACGGCCGCCGCGGCCACGTCGCCGCGGTGGCCGACGGCGGCGAGCACACCGTCGCGCACGAGGACGGCGCCACCGTCGATCGGGTCCGAGGGGCGCGCCAGTACGCGCGCCGCCGTGATGAGCGTGTCCACGGGTCAGTTTTCCCTTCCTGGCGCGGAAGACAGCGAAGCCGCGAGCGACAGCGGCGGCCGCACGTCCGATTCGAGGTCGCTGCCGCCGGGCAGCACGAGCTTGGCCCGCCCGTCGCTCGCCTCGCCGGCTGCGTGCCGCGCGAGCGCCGAACGCAGCGCCGCCGCCGCGGCAGCCGGCTCGTCGGCGGCGAGCGACGCCGGATCCGCTTCCAGGTACGGGCTCAGCTGCACCAGCCCGTCGCGGATTTCGATCACGCGCCGGTAGTAGCGCCGGTGCACGACGAACCGCTCGCGCCACGGGTGCCCGGGTGGCGTCCGCAGCACGATGCTGGGGTACGCCTTGACCAGAAACGTCCACAGTGGAGCCGGCCGCGCGTGGTCGGACCGGTGGCGCCGCCGCTGGGCCAGCGCGGCGAAGCGCGCCCGCACCCCCGGGTAGGTGATGCCGGCGAGGAAGAGCAAACTGCCGACGATCACCAGCGGGATCCCCGGCCAGAGCAGTACCGGCACCACCGCGCCGAACAATGCGAAGACCGTGTACAGCGCCCGGAACACGCTCCCCGCGGCGGCCGCCGCCAGGCTCGCCGCACCGATCCGCAGCCCCGTGCGCAGGTGCGGGTCGGCCACACGCTGGTAGCGCACGATCCACACGGCACACGCCGTGATCGCGTAGATCAGGTACAGCCCGCCGCCGAGGTAGAACAGCGCGATCCCGGGTTCGTGCACCGTGGCCGGGCCGAGGGCCGCGCCCCGCAGCGGCACCGGCGTCACGGCCGTGCCGACGGTCAGCACCGCGATCGCCGCGCCCAGCGGCACGAACTCCAGCGCGACGCGCCGCGCCCGGGGCGGGCCGAGCGCGGAGCCGAGGAAGAAGATCAGCAGTGAGCAGACCCCGCACGACAGCAGCACGTTGACCGCCAGCCGCGCACCACCCGGCGTGGTCACGCCGTCGAACCACGCGGAGATGCCGCGTTGCTGCCACAGGAACGCCAGCGCGAACGCCGCGATGGTCACCGTCACGGCCCAGTTCGGCAGCCGCGGCGAGAGCACGAGCTGGTAGGTGCGCCACGGTCTCCGACCGTGCCCTGGATGCGGCGCAGGTCGCGGTCGGCCGCGCTGCGCGGGGTCGTGTAGTTCAGCACCGACGCCCATTCGAGGATGATCGTGGCGACGGTCTCCGCCCCCCACTCGTGGGCCTCGTCGTAGGAGGTGCGGCGCAGCGCGTGGCGCACCGCGTCACCGTCGATGTCCTCCAGGTCGGGCGCCGGTCCGCGCAGGAAAGCGGCCGGCTGCGCGTCGCCGCGGGGTTCGTGGTCGGCGAGCAGGTGGCCCAGCTCGTGCAGGATGATGTGGTCCTGGTGCGCTTCGGTCGTCTCCTGCTGGAAGAAGAGGTAGTCCGCGGCCGCGGTCGCGATCCGGCAGCCGAACGGACCGGGCACCTCCAACGCGTACGGCATCAGCCGGATCAGCCGCCCGCGGCTCTCGCCGAGGCGCTCGCACAACAACCCGACGTCGAGCGGCGGGCTGAGGTCGAGGTCCGTCAGCGACCGGCGGCAGCGCCTGCGCAGTTCGCGTTCCTTCACGGTCCGCTCCGGCCTTCCCGTTCGGCGCGTTCGTAGCGTTCGACGAGGTCGAGCAGATCCATCACCTGCCGCCGGCCTTGCGGCGAGAGCTCCTGCGCGCGCATGGCCATCAGCTTGGCCTCGACCGCGGGCCCGTCGTCGGTGAGCTGGCCGGCCTCGTCGTCGAAGAAGTACGTGACGGGCACGCCGAACAGCTTCGCCAGCGCCTCGACGTAGTGGATCTTCGGGTTGATCCGCTTGCCCGTGGCCAGCTGCTGCAGGTACGCGGGGGACATCGCGGGACCGCCCGCGCGCTCGATCGCCGCCGACATCTCCCGGTAGCTGTGCGGAGCCCGGCCGTCCGCGCGGGACGCCTCGATCAACGCGCTCAGCTTCTGCGCGAAGGTGCGTTGCCGTGGCATGCCCGCCCCCTTCGCCGTTCAGCCGGATCGTAACGCCGCCTCTACTGTACGCATCTGTTGACAGGTCCTGTATGCAGTGGTTTACCGTGGCCGCGTCCCGCTCCGGACGTCCGTGCCCCGGGAGTGTCCGGAACCCGGAGCGGGATCTTGTCCTGCGCCCGGCTCGTCATGATCAGCCGTTTGTAGTACGCTTGACGGCGTCAAGGTTGATCGCCTTCGTTGCGAACCCTTGATCTGGCCTGTTGCCGGAGGTCGACCCCCAGGGCTTCCGGTGACAGGCCCCTTATTCTCCGGGGTCCATTCAGGCCATGAGCGTGGCGGCCACGGTCGCACCCAGCTCCTGCAAAGCTTCCAGCGCTGCTTTGTCCGGTTCGCCCGTGACCAGCACGGGGCCCGCGACCTGCGTCCAGCCCAGCCCCGTCGTGATGGAATCCAGCTGGCGCACCGTGCCCGACGTGTCGTTGTTGCCGTGCACGTACGCGCCGAACGGGCGGCCGCGCGTCGAGTCGAGACACGGGTAGTAGACGGTGTCGAAGAAGTGCTTGAGCGCACCGCTCATGCTGCCGAGGTTCGCGGGCGTGCCGAGCAGATAGCCGTCGGCGGCGAGCACGTCCGCGGCGGTCGCGCCGAGCGCGGGGCGGCGGACGACGTCGACGCCCTCGATGTCCGGGTGCTTCGCGCCCGCGAGCACGGCTTCGAACATCGCCTGCGTCGACGGCGACGGCGTGTGGTGCACGATCAGCAACGTGGCCATGCCCGCAGCCTGCCACTTGTGCGGGCGTGCGCGCGGGGCAGGCTGGGGCCGGTGGGGGGGGCGACAGACTGCGGCCGGCGCTCGCCGTGTCCGCGCTGGTGGTACTCGGCGTGGCCGGCTCGTCGGCACGCTCGTGACGCTCATCGAAGCGTTCGTCAGCGCGATCTTCCGCTTCAGCGATCCGTGGTCCGGTGGGCTGGACGAACTGTGTCCGTGGCTCGCGCCCGCCGGCCTGGCGCCGGCGATCGCGTTGCGGCGACGGGAGTTCATCGCCGCGTTCGTGGTGCTGCTGGTGGTCGACGTCGCCGGCCTGTTCGGACCGAGCCTGCTGGACCGGGCCCCGGACGCGGGGTCCCGGCGCCGGTCAGCTCAGCAGCGTGTCGATGTCCCGGCGCACCGCGCTGAGGCGGTCCGACGCGCTGGCGCGAGCCGCTTCGAGGTCACCTTCGACCTGCGCCACGACCTGCAGGTAGGCTTTCAGCTTCGGCTCGGTGCCCGACGGGCGGATCACCACGCGCAGATCTTCCCCGCGCAGCCGCAGCACGTCGGCGCCGGGCAGCAGGTCCTCCAGCGTCACGGCGATGCCGCCCAGCGTCGCGGGTGGCTGCGCGCGCAGGCCGGCCACGAGCTCGCTGCGCACGGCGAGATCGGTGACCCGCAGCGAAACCTGGTCGGTGAGGTGCACGCCGTGGCGCGTCGCGATGTCGTCGAGCACGTCGAGCGGCGTGCGGCCCTCGGCCTTGAGCGCCGCGGCGAACCCGGCCGCGAAGACCGACGCAGCGATGCCGTCCTTGTCCCGCACGAAGCCGGGATTCACGCACACCCCGAGCGCTTCTTCGTACGCGAAGATCAGCCCTTCGCCGGCACGCACGAGCCACTTGAAGCCCGTCAGCGTCTCGGCGTAGCGCGCGCCCGCGGCTTTCGCCAGCTCGCCGAGGAGTGACGACGACACGATCGTCGTGGCCACGAGGGGATCGGTGTTGTCCGTTGTGGACAGCAGGTGCGAGCCGAGCAGCACGCCCGTCTCGTCGCCGCGGAGCATGCGCCACACGCCGTCGCGGCCGCGCACGCCGAGGGCGCAGCGGTCGGCGTCGGGATCGAGCGCCACGGCGAGGTCGGCGTCCACTTCGGACGCGAGCGCCAGGAGCAGGTCGGTGGCGCCGGGTTCCTCCGGGTTGGGGAACGAGACGGTGGGGAAGTCCGCGTCGGGCTGCGACTGCGCGGCGACGAAGTGGACGTCGGTGAACCCGGCCTGCGCGAGTGCCTGTTCGAGAGTTTCGGCTCCCACGCCGTGTAGCGCGGTCGCCGCGATGCGCAGCTCGCGCGCAGCTCCGCGGGGAAGGGCCGCGACATCGGCGAGGTAGGCCGGGCGCGGATCGACGACCTCGGCGCCGGGCGCGCGTTCGACGCCGATCGCGGCGGGCGCGGCCTGGATGAGCCGCTCGATCTCCCCGTCCGACGGTGGCACGATCTGTCCGCCGGTGCCGTCGTAGAGCTTGTAGCCGTTGTCCGCGGGCGGGTTGTGCGACGCGGTGATCTGGACCCCGGCGACCGCGCCGTAGTGCTTCACGGAGTACGCGAGCAGCGGCGTCGGCAACGGCTGCGGCAGGACCTTCACGGCGAAGCCCGCGGCGGTCAGCACCTCGGCGGTCGCCTGTGCGAACGCCTCCGATCCGTGCCGCGCGTCCCGCCCGACCACGACCACGCCCCCCTCGTGGCCCTTGACCTTCAGCCACTGCGCGACGCCCGCCGTGGTCCGCGTGACGACCGCGACGTTCATCCCGTTGGGCCCCGCCCGCACCGGCCCGCGCAGCCCGGCCGTGCCGAACTCGAGCGGTCCCGCCATGCGGTCGGCGACCTCGTCCGCCGCGCCGGGCTCCTGGCCCAGCGCGCGGGCGAGCACGCGCTGCAACTCGTCGCGCGTCTCGGGGTCGGGGTCTTCGGCGATCCAACGGAAGGTGGCATCGCGCAGTTCGGAGTTCAGGGTGGTCGGCACCGGATCAGGTTACGGGTGCTCGCGCCGGATGCCCTCGACCACGAGGCCGAGCAGCGCTTCGGCGCGCGCGGCGTCGTCCTCGGTCGCGAGGGAGATGGCGTTGACGAGCAGGAGCAGGTCGTCGATGCCGGCTTCGTTCGCCTCGCCGGCTCGCTGGGCGCGCGTGAGCAGCCGGTGGCCGGCGTCGCGGATCTTCGCGTGGTACTCGCGGCCCTCCTTGGCGCCGATCAGCAGGGCCGCTCCGAGGCCGCGGGCCTCCGCCGCGTGCGCGACGACCGCGCGCAGCCACGTGACCAGCGCTTCTCCCGGCTGTGCGGCGGTTTCCAGCTCCGCGGCTCGCGCGCACAAGCCTTCGACGCGTTCGTGGAACACCGCCTCCAGGAGTGCGGCCCGGCCCGGGAAGTGGCGGTGCAGAGTCGCCGACCCGACGCCCGCGCGCCGCGCGATCTCCTCCAGCGACGCCTCCGCTCCCTGGTCCGCGACGACCTCGACGGCCGTCGCGAGCACCCGCTCGTAGTTGCGGCGGGCGTCGGCTCGCATCGGCTTTTCCTCCATGGTTGCGGAAGTGGGGTGGCCCTCCGTATCGTAGCCGGACACAACTGGGGTGGCACCCCGCTTAGGAGGACCGAGTGCAGATCGGGATCGCGATCGGGGACCTGCGCGGCCCGGCCGGGGCGGCTGAGCTGCTCCACCAGGCGCGGGAAGCGGCGGCGGCCGGGTTCGCGACGGCGTGGGTGAGCCAGGGGTTCGGCTGGGACGCGATGGTGGCGCTGGCCGCCGTGGGGCACGTCGAAGGCCTCCGGTTCGGGACGGCCGTGGTGCCCGTACCGCAGCGGCACCCGCTGGTGCTGGCGGGCCAGGCGCTGAGCGTGCAGGCCGTGACGGGCAACCGCCTGACGCTCGGTGTCGGTGCGGGCATCGGGGCGATGGTGGGGCCGGTGTTCGGGTTGGCCACCGACCGGCCGGCGCGGCGGATGCGCGAGTACCTCACCCTGTTGAACCCGTTGCTGCGCGGGGAAAGTGTTGTGCACCAAGGGGAAACGCTCACGGCCGTCGGGTCGGTGGCGGTGCCCGGGGCGCGGGCGCCGTCGGTGGTCGTGGCGGCGCTGGGGCCGGCGATGCTGCGGGTGGCGCGTGAGCTCGCCGACGGCACGGTGACGTGGCTGACCGGGCCGCGCACGCTCGCCGGGCACATCGTGCCGCGACTCGGGGACGGGAAGCGCGTGATCGCCGGGCTGCCGGTGTGCGTCACCGCCGACGAGGCCGGCGTCCGGGCGCGGATCGCCGAAACCTTCGCGATGGCCGCGATCGCGAACGAGTACCGGGCGGGGTTCGACCGCGAAGGCGTGGCGGGCGCGGGAGACGTCGCGGTCGTCGGCGACGAGGACGCCGTGGCCGGGCAGCTGAAACGGCTGCACGACGCCGGCGTGACCGAGTTTTGGGCCGCGCCTTACGGATCCGTTGCGGAGCAAGAAAGAACCAGCCGGGTTCTCGCCGAAATCGCCTGACGGCCGGCAGCGGAGTCGCTAACGTCGGGCTGGTGCGACTTGTCTTCACCTCCCTCGCGTCCCACGGCCACCTCTATCCGCTGATGCCCCTGGCGGTCGCCGCGCGCGCCGCCGGGCACCACGTCGTCTTCGCGACGGCGGAGGACTTCCACCCGGTGCTCGAGAAGGCCGGGCTGGAGCCCGCCAAGGCCGGCCTGACGATCCACGAAGCCTTCGCCTCGCAGTTCTCCGGTGACCCCGGACGGCGGCGGCGCGAGGTGCCGGAGGAGGTCCTGAACGAGACGATCGGCAGGGTCTTCGGCCGCGTGCTGCCCGAGCGGTTCCTCGCCGACCTCGGCGCGCTCTTCGAGCAGGACCGGCCGGACCTCGTCGTCTACGAGGTCGGCAACTCCGGCGGCGCGTTCGCCGCGAGGAAGGCCGGCCTGCCGGCCATGGGCCACGGCTTCGGCCGGGTGTCGGCCGACGGGCTGATGATGGAGATCCACGGAGCGCTCGACGACTACGCTGCCGAACTCGGCATCACCGGCGGTGATCGGCCGTCGTGGGGCAACCCGTTCGTCGACATCTGCCCGCCGTCGGTGCAGTCGCCCGAGTTCCTCGCGCGCGCCCGGCGGCTGCCGCTGCGGCCGGTCGGCTGGAGCGAGCCCGCCGACCTGCCCGCGGGCGTCGCGAACCGCGACCGGAGCCGTCCGCTGGTCTACCTGACGCTGGGTACCACGCCGATGAGCCAGTCGCACGTGCTCACCGCGGCGATCACCGGGCTGGCCGCGCTCGACGCCGACGTGCTGGTGGCGACCGGGCCGGCGGTGGACGTCGCGGCTCTCGGCGAGGTACCGGCGAACGTCCGGCTGGAGGCGTGGGTGCCGCAGTCGGAGTTGCTGCCGCACGTGGACCTCGTGGTGCACCACGGCGGCAGTGGCACGACGATGGGCGCGTTCGCCGCCGGCGCGCCGCAGCTCGTGCTGCCGCAGGGCGCGGACCAGTTCACGAACGCCGAGGCCGTGGTGACGGCCGGCGTCGGCGAACGCCTGCTGGGCGACGAGGTGACGGCCGAGGCCGTGCGGGAGAAGGCTCGCCGGCTGCTCGCGGACCCGGCCGTGGCCGACGCCGTGCGCGGGCTCGCCGCCGAGGTGGCGGGAATGCCCTCGCCCGAAGAGGTCGCGGCACAGCTGCCCGATTACGCCTGAGCCGTGCCGGGCCTCTCGCGGGAGGCCCGGCACGGAGCGCGTCATGCCCTGCTGATGAGGTCCTTCAGGAGCGAGCCCATGCGCGTCGCCGCTTGGCGGCCCGCTTCGAGGACTTCTTCGTGGTCGAGCGGTTCGCCCGTCATGCCCGCGGCGAGGTTCGTGACGAGCGACAGGCCGAACACCTCGATCCCGGCCGCGCGGGCCGCGATGGCCTCGAGCACGGTCGACATGCCGACGAGGTCCGCGCCCATCGTGCGCAGCATGCGGATTTCGGCGGGCGTCTCGAAGTGCGGGCCGGGCAAGCCGGCGTACACGCCTTCTTCGAGCGTCCCGTCGATCTCCTTCGCGAGGCCGCGCAGGCGGGGGGAGTAGAGGTCGGTGAGATCGACGAAGTTCGCGCCGACGATCGGCGAGCGGGCCGTGAGGTTGAGGTGGTCGGAGATCAGCACGGGCTGCCCGACGTGGAAGCCCTCGCGCAGGCCGCCGGCCGCGTTGGTGAGCAGCACCGTCCGGGCGCCGGCCGCGGCGGCCGTGCGCACGTTGTGCACGACCTGGTCGATGCCCTTGCCCTCGTAGAAGTGCGTGCGGCCCAGCAGCACGAGGGCGCGCTTGTCGCCCACCTGCAGCGAACGAACGGTCCCGCGGTGCCCCACGGCACCCGGGGTGGTGAAACCGGGCAGGTCGCCGAACGGGATCTCCGCGTCGGCCGTCCCGATCACGTCCGCGGCCGGGCGCCAGCCCGAGCCCAGCACCACGGCGATGTCGTGCTTCTCGACGCCGGTGCGCTCGGCGATGGCGGCCGCGGCCGCTTCCTCGTGGTTGGTCATGGCGCCGAGCGTATCCGGACAGTGCGGACGACCAGGAACACCACCAGCCCGAACGGGGACAGGAAAATCGTCAGCACGAGGACCGGGCTGACCAGCCACCACGGGATCCCGCGGTCCCGCGCCTCGAAGAACATCCACCGCCCGAGGAACAGGTCGAACGCGATCAGGTGCGCCCAGATGATCGCGGCCCCTGCGGGAGCGCCCGCAAACGCTTGCAGCTGCGCCAAGTCCGGGCGGCTGACCGCCTGCCACAGCTCGCCGAAGTGCGCCACGGCGAGCGCGAAGTAGCACAGCAGCGGCAGCAGCGGCACCCACGGCGACGCCACGATGCGGCGGGTGCCGCGCCACGTCGGCAGGAAGATCATCAGCGCCCAGAACGGGACGGCGATGGGGAACGCCCAGGTGAAGAGCTGGCCGGTCATCGCACGAGCACCCGCTGCGGGCGGCGGACGGAAGCCGCGGCGCCCAGCGCGACGGTGGCGACGAGCGTCCCGGCGGCCGTGAGCGTGGCCGCGCTCGGGTGGACCAGGGGTTCGCCGCGCACTGCCTGCCAGGTGACGAGGGCGACGAGGCCCGCGTAGCCGAGCGAGCCGACCCACACCAGCCGCACGCGCACGGCGCTGTCGCGCAGGCGCGGGAACCGGGTGGCGAGCAGGCCGAGCCCGAGGGCGAGCAACGGCAGCAGCTGCAACGCGTGCATGCCGGTGAAGTGGGGGATCCGCAGGTCGCCGCCGGTGGTGCTCCAGCCGAGGATCGGCAGGCCGGCACCGCCGTCGGGAACGCCGACGCTGTGTGCGCCGATCAGGTCCGACGCGCCCGTGGCCTTGAGCCGCGCGCGCTGCTGCGCTGTCGGCCCGAGCATGAGAGCGCCGAGGCCGATGCCGGTGAGGGAGATGACCGCGCCGGTGCGGACGGCCCAGTGCGTGGCGCGGTCTTCGAGGCGCGTGAACATCAGCAGGACGGTGAGCACGAGCGTCGCGACCCAGATGCCGGCGACCATACCGCCCATGGCGGTGAACAGCGTCTTGTCGAGGGGTGTCGCGTTGTTGAAGTGGCTCGGGCGAGCGCGGGCGGCCTGGCCCACCATCACCACGTACTCGCCGGCGAACAGCACGATCACGACGTCCGTGGCGATCCGGGCGGTGCGCTGGAAGCGGGGCAGCAGCGACACGAGCCAGCCCCAGGTCAAGAAGTACAGCGCGCCCGAGACGGCGAACTTGAACAGCTTGTCCCATACGGGTGCGCCCAGCACGGTCCGCTGGTCCACGACCATCGCGACTACGCAGACCACCGCCGTCACGGCCAGGGCCAGCGCGAACGTCGTGGACGGGCGGTGCCAGGAGCGCGTTCTCTGCAACATCAGGTCCTCCCATAATGGATAGTTCGAGTATCCGTTATGGGAAGCTAGACTATCCATGCTGAGAGGTCCTCAGGGTTTTTCCCCGAGATGGGAGTGGTTCGACGGTGCGGATGGCCGAGCTGAGCGTCGCGTCCGGGATGCCGGTCGCGACGATCAAGTACTACCTGCGCGAAGGGCTCCTGCACCCCGGCGAGCGCACCAGCCCCAACCAGGCGCGCTACGGCGAGGAGCACGTGCAGCGGCTCAAGCTCATCCGCGCGCTGCTCGACATCGGCGGCCTGTCCGTGGCCACCGTCGGCGACGTCCTGGCCGCGATCGACGCGGGCGAGCCGACGCACGAGGTCCTGGGCGTCACGCAGCGCGCGCTCGTGGGCGGCCCGGCCGAAACCGACGACGAGGCCCGCGCGTGGGCGCTGGACCGGCTGAGCTCACTCGCCGCCGCGCACGGCTGGAAGTTCGGTCCCGACCACCCGGCGGCGCCCAGCCTGGTCTCGACGCTGTGCGCCCTGCGCGCCCTGGGGCACCCCGCCCTGCTCGACCGCCTCGACGATTACGCGGATCTCGCCGACCGCATCGCCGTCACCGACCTGGACACCCTGGCCGCCCAGCCGTCGCTCGACCGCATCGTCGAGGCCGCCGTGGTCGGCACCGTCCTCGGCGATCGACTCTTCGCGGGCCTGCGCCGCCTCGCCCAGGCCGCCGAATCCGGGCGGCGCTACCCGGACGGGTTGCGCTGAGCCAGCCACGCGGCCCGGCTCAGCTCGTACTCCACTTCGCCGTGCTCGGCGCCTGGGATCGGATCGTCGTCCGCGGCCGAGGTGAACGCGCGGGCGAACGTGAGGCCGGCGGCGCTCATGGTCGCCCGGGAGGCGGTGTTGACGGCCATGGTCGGGGCGAAGACGCGGTCGAGACCGACGTCTTCGAAGGCGTAACGGAGGAGTTCGCACGCGCCTTCCGTGGCGTAGCCCTGGCGCCAGCGGCTGCGCAACAGGCGGTAGCCGAGGTCGGCTTCGCCCGGCGTTTTGACCTGGTCCGGGCCGTGCGGGGGTTGCAGGATCCACCAGCCGACGAACCCGGCCGCGGCGAAACCGGCCCAGAAGCCCAGACCGGGCACTTCGCGCGCGGCCGCCAGCCGGCGACGGTGGGCGCGCTCGACCTCGGCTCGAGACGCGGCGCGGCCGATGAGGTAGCGCATCACCTCGGGATCGGAGTCCAGTCGGACCTCGAGTTCGAGGTGCTCGTCGGCCAGCGGGACGAGGGTCAGCCGCCGGGTGCGCAACGTGGGCTGGTCCATGTGCCGATCTTCACCCGCGTGGCAACCGAATTCCGGTCACTGTTCGCCTGAGAACGCCACCGTCTGCTTGATCTGGTCCCAGGTGGTCACCGCGCTGTCTTCGATCTCCGCGGGCACCGTGAGGGAGATGGCCCAGAGCGCGTTGTTCGAGGTCTTCAGCACCGCGAAGGTCGCGCGGGTGATCCCGGCGTCGGAGTGGTTGCCCTTCGCCGGCTGGCTGTGCTCCACCGTGCGGTACGCCATCTCGACGCCGGCCGTCGTTTTGATCGGCGGCTGGGCGAAGTTGAACGAGTCGCGGTCGGTGCCGGCGCGCAGGCTCCGCTCGTAGTCGCCCACGTCGTGGTCGGGGAGGTAACCGGCGTACCGCTCGATGCGCAGGGACCAGTGGCCGTCGGGCGACACGTACTGGACGACGACGGACGAGCCGAGCGTGCTGGACTCGCGGGTGGCGATGAACCGCTGCCAGCCTTCGGGCACCGAGATCTCGTACTGGCTGTCGCGCGAGACGTTGGCCGTGTCGCTCGCGTTGCCTTGCTGCGGCACCAGCTTCAACGGCGCCGGCGGGCCCGTGGACTCGGCGGAACCGGCCGGGGCCGCGCCGCCCGCGGGCGGCACGAGGGGTTGGCCGCTGATCAGGCGCGCCAGCGCGAACCCGCCGGCACCCGCGACGAGGAACAGCACCACCGCCGCCAGCGCCAGCAGCGCCGACGCTCGCGAGCTGCGCCGCGCCACGACCGGAGCCGGGACTGGCGCCGGCGTCGAGGACCGCAGGAACGGCAACGGCCCGGGATCGGCCGCCAGCTCGGAGCTGGCCTCGGCTTTCGCCTCCACCGGGGGCACGCCGGACACCGGCGCGACCGTCTTCAGCACCTGCGTGTCCGTGGCGTCCAGCTGCGCCGACGTCTTCTTCCCGTCCGGCGTGCGGAACAGCTCAGGCCCGAACAGGTCCAGCGCCGTCTTGCCCTGCAACGGGTACAGCCGGTGGCGCACCTCGCGCAGCGAGATCCGCTTCTCGGGCTCCTTCTTCATCAGCGCCGCGATCACGTCGGCGAGCGGGCCCGGCTTCGGCTTGGGCACCGAGCCGTTCACGACCTTGCCGACGGTCTCCAGCGGATCCCCGTCGGCGTCGTAGGGCGGAGCACCCTCGACGGCGGCGAACAGCGTCGCGCCCAGCCCCCACAGGTCGGCAGCAGGCGTGACCGCGCCGCCGGAGGCGACTTCCGGCGCGATGTAAGCGGGAGAGCCGAGCATGATCCCGGTGCGCGTCATCGTCGCTTCGGAGACGTTGCGCGCGATGCCGAAGTCGGTGAGCTTGATCCGCCCGTCGCCGGCGACGAGCACATTGCCCGGCTTCACATCGCGGTGGGTGATGCCCGCGTCGTGCGCCGCTTCGAGCGCGGCGGCGACCGCGATGCCGACGGCCGCCGCCTGCTCGACGGTCAGCGGTCCGTGGTCGCGCAGGATGTGCGCGAGGCTGCGCGAGGGCAGCAGCTCCATGACCACGAACGGTTCGTCGTTGTCGCGCGCGACGTCGTGCAGGATGATCACGTTCGGGTGGGACAGCACCGCGATTGCGCGCGCCTCCCGCAGCGTCCGCTCCCGCAGCTCGTCCGCCTGCGACGCCGGCACGCCGGGCGGCAGCTTCATCTCCTTGACGGCCACCGGCCGGTGCAGGAACTCGTCGTAGGCCGACCACACCGTGCCCATCGAGCCCGAACCGAGAACGGATCGCAGCCGGTACCGCCCGGCGACCACACGGGACGGCTCTTCGGCTGCGCTCGACGACTCTTCGCTCGAGGAGGACACCCCCTGATTGTGTCGTAAGGCACCGACACCCTTCGACTCAGTGTGCAACTCCCCGCTCACCCTGGTTTGCAGGTACCCCGGAAGTGTCCGCAGGGGCGACCGGAGTCACAGGTGGCGGCACTGGCGTGGCTCTACCATCCATGGGTATGACGAACACGGCTGGTCCGGAATCGGTGCCGATCTCCGAACCCGAGCTCGCGCTGGCGGCGGAGTTCCCGGCCGCTGACCGGGCCCGGTGGCAGGAGCTCGTGGCGGGGGTGCTGCGCAAGAGCGGCCGCCTGCCCGAGGACTTCACGGGCGCGCCCGAGAGCAAGCTCGTCACCCACACGTACGACGGTTTCGACATCCAGCCGCTCTACACCGCCGCCGACGCGGCCGGCGAGCTCGGTTTCCCCGGCCTGCCGCCGTTCGTGCGCGGCGGGCGGCCCGAAGGCGTGATCGGCACCGGGTGGGACGTGCGCGTGCGCCACGACCGCGCCGACGCGAAGGCCGCCAACACCGCGATCCTCGCCGACCTCGAAGGCGGCGCGACGTCCGTCTGGCTGCGCGTCGGCGAAGGCGCGCTGCGGCCCGAAGCGCTGGCCGACGCGCTCAACGAGGTCTACCTCGACCTCGCGCCCGTCGTCCTCGACGCGGGCGCCGGTTACGAAGCCGCGGCCACCGCGCTGCTGGAAGTTCTGGCAGAGCGCGAAATTCCGTCCAGTGAGGCGCGCGCGGTGCTCGGCGCGGACCCGGTCGGCGTCCGCGCGCGCACGGGTGTGGCGCTGCCCGTCGCCCCGGCCGCCGAGCTGGCCGCGCGCGTCGCCGCGAAGTACCCGAAGGTGCGCACGCTCGTCGCGGACGGCCTGCCGTTCCACGAGGCTGGTGGGTCGGACGCGCAGGAGCTGGGTGCGGCGATCGCCGTCGGCGTCGCGTACCTGCGGGCGCTGGTCGAAGCCGGTCTGGACGTCGCCGCCGCGGCCGCGCAGCTGGAGTTCCGCCTGGCCGCGACGGCCGACCAGTTCACGACCATCGCCAAGTTCCGCGCCGCGCGCCGGCTGTGGGACCGCGTGCTCGAAGTTTCCGGTGCGCCCGCCGGCGTGCGTGGTATGCACCAGCACGCCGTGACTTCGCCCGCGATGCTGACGCAGCGCGATCCGTGGGTGAACATGCTGCGCACCACCGTCGCGTGCTTCGCCGCGGGCGTCGGCGGCGCGGACGCGGTGACCGTGCTGCCGTTCGACGCCGCGATCGGCGTGCCCGACGCGTTCGCCGCGCGCATCGCCCGCAACACCAACGCGATCCTGCTCGAGGAGTCGAAGCTCGGCAGCGTGATCGACCCGGCGGGCGGCTCCTGGTACGTCGAGCAGCTGACCGACGAGCTGGCCAAGGCTGCGTGGGCCGAGTTCACCGCGATCGACGGCGCGGGTGGCGTCGAAGCCGAGCTGGCTTCGGGTGCGCTCGCCGCGCGGCTGGCCCAGACCTGGGACAAGCGCGCGAAGCGCCTGGCCACGCGGCGCGACCCGATCACGGGTGTGAGCGAGTTCCCGAACCTGGCCGAGAAGCCGGTGGCGCGCGAACCCGTCGAACAGTCCACTTCGGAAGGTGGCCTGCCGCGCCACCGCTACGCCGAAGCCTTCGAGAAGCTGCGCGACGCCTCCGACGCGTACCTGGCGGAACACGGCGAACGGCCGAAGGTCTTCCTCGCCACGCTCGGCCCGGTCGCCGCGCACACCACGCGCGCGGGCTTCGCCGCGAACCTGTTCCAGGCCGGTGGCCTCGAAGCCGTGAACCCGGGCGCCACCGACGACCTGCCCGGCGCGTTCCGCGAGAGCGGCGCGCGCATCGCGTGCCTGTGCGGCACCGACGCCGCGTACGAGGAGCAGGCGGCCCAGGTGGCCGGCGCCCTCGGCGCCGAAACCGTGCTGCTCGCGGGCAAGGCGAGCTACCCGGGCGTGAGCGGCAACGTCTATGCGGGCTGCGACGCCCTCGAAGTCCTGACCGGCATCCACGCACAGCTGGGAGTGTCCGCATGAGCGCAGCTTGCAAGCGAATCATCGATATTCCTGCCGGCGCCTCCGGGCCAGCCCGCGGGCAACTCCTCGTGGAGGCGGCGGCATGAGCATCCCGAACTTCGCCGACGTCCCGCTCGGCACTCCCGAGGCGGGGGACCGCGCCGCGTGGGCGCAAGCCGTGCAGGACGCCACCGGCAAGGGGCCCGACGCACTGGCGTGGGAGACGCCGGAGGGCATCGGCATCAAGCCCGTGTACACCGCCGCGGACCTGTCCGCTGTGGACTTCCTCGGCACCTACCCGGGCATCGCACCGTTCCTGCGCGGGCCGTACCCCACGATGTACGTGAACCAGCCCTGGACGATCCGCCAGTACGCGGGGTTCTCCACCGCCGATGAGTCCAACGCCTTCTACCGCCGCAACCTCGCGGCCGGCCAGAAGGGCCTGTCGGTGGCGTTCGACCTGGCCACCCACCGCGGCTACGACTCCGACCACCCGCGCGTGTCCGGCGACGTCGGCATGGCGGGCGTGGCGATCGACTCGATCTACGACATGCGCCGGCTCTTCGACGGCATCCCGCTCGACAAGATGAGCGTGTCGATGACGATGAACGGCGCCGTGCTGCCGGTGCTCGCGCTGTACGTGGTTGCGGCGGAGGAGCAGGGGGTGAAGCCGGAGCAGCTCGCGGGGACCATCCAGAACGACATTCTCAAGGAGTTCATGGTCCGCAACACCTACATCTACCCGCCGCAGCCGTCGATGCGGATCATTTCGGACATCTTCGCGTTCACCTCGCAGCACATGCCGAAGTACAACTCGATCTCCATCTCCGGCTACCACATGCAGGAAGCCGGGGCGACCGCCGATCTGGAGCTGGCGTACACGCTGGCCGACGGCGTCGAGTACCTCCGCGCGGGCGTCGACGCGGGACTGGGCGTGGACAAGTTCGCGCCGCGGCTGTCGTTCTTCTGGGCCATCGGCATGAACTTCTTCATGGAGGTCGCGAAGCTGCGCGCGGCGCGGCTGCTGTGGGCGAAGCTGGTGAAGCAGTTCGACCCGAAGAACGAGAAGTCCCTTTCACTGCGCACGCACTCGCAGACGTCGGGCTGGTCGCTGACCGCGCAGGACGTCTACAACAACGTCACGCGCACCTGCGTCGAGGCGATGGCCGCGACGCAGGGGCACACGCAGTCGCTGCACACCAACGCGCTCGACGAGGCGCTGGCGCTGCCCACGGACTTCTCCGCGCGCATCGCCCGCAACACCCAGCTGCTGCTGCAGCAGGAGTCCGGCACCACGCGCGTGATCGACCCGTGGGGCGGCAGCGCGTTCGTGGAGAAGCTGACCTACGACCTGGCGCGCAAGGCGTGGGCGCACATCACGGAGGTCGAGAGCGCGGGCGGCATGGCGCGCGCGATCGATCAGGGCATCCCGAAGCTGCGCATCGAGGAGGCCGCCGCGCGCACGCAGGCGCGCATCGACTCCGGCCGCCAGCCGGTGATCGGCGTGAACAAGTACCGCGTGACCGACGACGAGCAGATCGACGTGCTCAAGGTCGACAACGCGGGCGTGCGCGCGCAACAGCTCGAAAAGCTGAGCCGGCTGCGCGCCGAGCGCGACGGACAGGCGACCGAGGACGCGTTGCGCCGGCTGACCGAAGGTGCCCAGAACGGCGGGAACCTGCTCGCGCTGGCCATCGACGCGGCGCGCGCGAAGGCCACGGTCGGCGAGATCTCCGACGCGCTGGAGAAGATCTGGGGCCGCCACTCCGGGCAGATCCGCACGATCTCCGGCGTGTACCGGGAAGAGGTGGGGAAGTCGGACAACGTCGAGAAGGCGCGTGCGCTCGTCGAGAAGTTCGCCGAGGACGAAGGGCGCCGGCCGCGCATCCTGATCGCCAAGATGGGCCAGGACGGCCACGACCGCGGCCAGAAGGTGATCGCCACCGGCTTCGCCGACCTGGGCTTCGACGTCGACGTCGGCCCGCTGTTCTCCACGCCGGGTGAGGTCGCGCGGCAGGCTTCGGAGGCCGACGTGCACGTGATCGGCGTGTCGTCGCTGGCCGCCGGGCACCTGTCGCTCGTGCCGGCGCTGCGCCATGAGCTGGCGGAGCTGGGCCGGTCGGACATCATGGTCGTGGTGGGCGGCGTCATCCCGCCGCAGGACTACGACGAGCTGCGCGCCGCCGGTGCGGCCGCGATCTTCGGCCCGGGCACGGTCATCGCCGACGCCGCGATCGGCCTGCTCGAGCAGCTCGTGCACCAGGAGTCCTGAGCCTTGCCGCGCAAGATCGACGTCGCCGCCTACGCGAAGGGGGTGCTCGCGGGCGACCGCGGCACCCTGTCGAAGGCGATCACGCTGGTCGAGTCGCACCGGGCCGACCACCGGGCCCAGGCGCAGGAACTGCTGGTCGAGCTGCTGCCGCACGCCGGTGGCGCCCAGCGCGTCGGCATCACAGGGGTGCCCGGAGTCGGTAAGTCGACGTTCATCGACCAGCTGGGCACGGACCTGACGACGGCGGGCCACCGCGTCGCCGTGCTCGCCGTGGACCCGTCGTCGACCCGCACGGGCGGCTCCATCCTCGGCGACAAGACCCGCATGGCTCGGCTGGCCGTGGACGAGCGCGCGTTCATCCGCCCGTCGCCCACGTCGGGGACGCTGGGCGGCGTCGCGCGGGCGACGCGCGAGACGATCGTGCTGATGGAGGCGGCCGGCTTCGACGTCGTGCTGGTGGAGACCGTGGGCGTCGGGCAGTCCGAGGTCACGGTGGCCAACATGGTGGACTGCTTCCTCCTCCTGACGCTCGCCCGCACCGGCGACCAGCTGCAGGGCATCAAGAAGGGTGTGCTGGAGCTGGCGGACGTCATCGCCGTCAACAAGGCCGACGGACCGCACGCGCGCGACGCCGCGCGCGCGGCCCGCGAGCTGTCGGGCGCCCTGCGGATGATCTACGGCAAGGACGCGCCGTGGACGCCGCCGGTGCTGACGTGCAGCGCACTGGAGGCCGTCGGCCTCGACCAAGTGTGGTCGGAGATCGAACGGCACCGCGCCCTCATGCAGGAATCGGGGGAGCTCTCGGCCCGCCGCCGGCAGCAGCAGGTGGACTGGACGTGGGCCATGGTCCGCGAACAGCTCCTCGACCGGCTGACCGCCCACCCGTCCGTGCGGGCTCAGGTGGCCGACGTCGAACGCGCGGTCCGCGAGGGTTCCCTGACCGCGACGCTGGGCGCCGAGCGGATCCTCACGGCGTTCTCGGAACCGGCGGAACCGACCGACGGCTGACCGCCCACCGTGCCGGCGAGCTACCGACGGTTGACCGCTCACCCCGTTCGGCTGACGAACGGTCCCCGAAGTGACTTTGGTCTGACCTCATGACCGCTCCACGCTCAGTTACGACCGGTCACCGTGTGAAGGTGCGATCGGCGGGCGTTGTAGCGGGGCGAGCGGGACGTGAAACACCGCGTGGCGGCTGACGGGGCGGGGGTTCGGCGGGCAGAATGCTGGCCAGTGCCGTAGAAGGGATGTCATGGCGAAGGTGCGGGGACTGCTGCTGGCCGGCCTGCTGGGAATGCTGCTGCTGTGGGCGGCGCCGGCGCAGGCGGCCGTCGTCGAAACGGCCGGGGCGCCCGCTGCGGCGCAGGTCGCGGGGGTGATCGCGCCCGCGGAGGCGCTGCTCCCGGCGCCGCGGCAGACGCAACCCGGGCCGGTGCTCGACCCGACGCAGACGGACAAGGCCAACGCCGAGAAGAGCCGCAACAAGCTGATCGCGGGCGGGATCGCCGTCGTGCTGCTGGCCATCGTGTTCTTCGGCCGCCGGGCGCGTTCAAAGCGCAACAAGGGCGACTGAGCGGGTACCGTTCACCCTGGCTGAAGTCACCACGGCCGTTCAACGCAGATCCGGTACCGGCCGTCTCGGGTCCCGGTCCGCGGCGAGCGGGTTGCCACCTGCATGGTGCACGATCATCTGCAAATGCGTACGACAGATCGAACGGCACGTTGCGTGACCCCCTGCGCTGCTCGGGCCACCCGTGTTGCGGGAGGAGGTGCGGCGTGACGGTGCTGGATTCACGACCGGACGTTCCCGGCGACCCCGACGGTCGCCTCGCCAACCCGATCGAGGCGCCTGCCTCGCTGATCACCGAAGCCGGCGTCAGCATGGCTCCTGTGGAGGATCTCGGTGCGGGCCGCGGCCCGTTCTGGCTGGACGATTGGCTGCGCGCCAATGCCACCGACGTGCTGGCGTGGCGCCGGCACATCCACGCCCACCCGGAGCTGTCGCGGCACGAGTTCGCGACGACGGAGCTGGTCGTGTCGGTGCTGCGCACCGTCGGCCTCAAGCCATGGGTACTGCCCGGCGGCACGGGCGTGGTGTGCGACATCGGCCAGGGTGAGCGCTGCGTCGCGCTGCGGGCCGACATGGACGCCCTGCCGCTCACGGAGGACACGGGTCTCCCGTACGCCTCGACCACGGAGGGCGCGGCCCACATGTGCGGGCACGACGCCCACACCGCGATCCTGCTGGGCGCCGCCCGCGCGCTGGCCGGCGCGCCGGAGCTGCCCGGCCGCGTGCGGCTCATCTTCCAGCCCGCCGAGGAGGTCATGCCTGGCGGCGCGCTGGACATGATCGCGGCGGGCGCTCTCGAGGGCGTCGAGCGGATCTACGGCCTCCACTGCGACCCGCGGCTGGAGGTCGGCAAGGTCGGCATGCGCGTGGGCGCCCTGACGTCGGCCGCGGACCTCATCGAGCTGCGCCTGACCTCACCCGGTGGCCACACGTCGCGGCCGCACCTCACCGCGGACCTGGTGTACGCGCTGGGCACGGTCATCACGTCGCTGCCGTCGGTGCTGTCGCGCCGCATCGATCCGCGCTCCGGCACGGTCCTGGTGTGGGGCGCCGTGCACGCCGGCCAGGCCGCCAACGCCGTGCCCCAGGACGGCGTCCTGCGCGGCACGCTGCGCACGGCCGACCATGAGGTCTGGAAGTCCCTCGAACCGCTGGTCGCGGCGTCCGTCGAATCGCTGCTGGCCCCGACCGGGGTCGGCTTCTCCCTCGACTACCGCCGCGGGGTGCCCCCGGTCGTTTCCGACCCGGAGTCGACAGCGCTTATGCGCGCCGGCGTCGAGGCCGCTGTCGGCGAAGCGGGCCTGGCCGCCACGGAGCAGTCCTCGGGCGGCGAGGACTTCGGCTGGTACCTCGAGCACGTGCCGGGTGGCTTCGCGCGCCTCGGCGTCTGGCCCGGCCCGCCCGCGGCCCAGGCGGACATCCACCGCGCGACCTTCACGCTCGACGAGCGGGCTCTGCTGGTCGGCGTCCGGACCCTGGTGCACACGGCGCTGGCGACGCTCGCTTGAGCCAGGTGCGCCGGGAGCGTCCGGCGCACCCACGGCTGCGCGCCGGAGGCCGGTCAGACCATCCCATCCCGCCTGAGTTATCCACAGGTTCTCATGCGCTGTGGACAACTCAGGCGGGTGGTTTTCGACCCTGCGAAGCAGGTCCGAGCGTCGATTCACCCGGTCTTGTTACCCCGGGCTGAAGCGTGGGCTGGATTATTCACCCGCGGTGAGCACGAGGTCATTTCCCCACTGGGTCCGGCGCCGAAAATAACGCCGTTTTGCCTTGCGTCCCAACGGTTTTCGTATGCCTATAAGCACGTTCGACAAGTCGCGTACCAGGGCAGAACAAAACGTCTCACGCGGTAATACGTGAACCGCTGTCAGCGCTTTACCAAACGATGCTGAACTTCGTTCACGTTCCCCTGGTGGACGGGCGGATCCGCGGAGTTGTCCACAGGGCGCGAGGCATCTGTGGGTAAGTTCAGCCGGTGATGCCGGAGCAGGGGCGGGTGCGCAGGTCGTCCACGTAGTCGGCCGGGGCGCCCGCCGCTTCGGCCGCGTCCGCCAGCACGCCGAGGTAGCGCGCGGAGGGGAGCCCGCCCTCGTAGGCGTCGAGGACGTACAGCCAGGCCAGCACGGACCCGTCCATGGTCTGGACGCGCAGGCGGATCTTGGTGTGGATGCCGAGCTCGCCGCCTTCCCAGCGGTCGAGGCCGGTCTCGTCCAGGGGGGTCACGTCGTAGAGCACGACGAACACGCGTGAGCCCGCGTCTTCGACGATCGTGGCCAGGGCGCCTTCCCAGCCGAGGTCCTCGCCGCCGAAGGTCAGGCGCCAGCCCTCCAGCCAGCCAGTGCCGGCCATCGGTGAGTGCGGAGCGCGCTCCAGCATCTGGGCGGGCTCCATGTTCGATCCGTAAGCGGCATACAACGGCACTCGGACAGCCTAGCGACCTCTCGCCGCACGAGCGGATGCACATGCCCACTCCGGGGACAAAGCCCGTCAGTGAATTCCGCCGGACTCCCGCCGCGTACCGTTGGACCCACCGGCCACAGGCGTATCGAGGAGGACCTCAGGTGACCAGGATCGTGATCATGGGCGGGGGCCCGGCGGGTTACGAAGCCGCCTTGGTCGCCGCGCAGCATGGCGCCGACGTGACGATCGTCGAACGCGACGGCCTCGGCGGTGCGTGTGTCCTCTACGACTGCGTCCCCTCGAAGACGTTCATCGCCTCCTCCGGCGCGCTGGCCAAGATGCACGACCTCGGTGAGCTGGGCATCAACACGGACCTCGCCGACACGAGCGTCGACCTGCCAACCGTCCACGGCCGCGTGAAGGGCCTCGCGCTCGCGCAGTCGGCCGACATCCGCGCACGGGTGCAGCGCGAGGGCGTGCGCGTGATCAACGGCACAGCCCGCTTCTGCGACGACGAGCCGGGCCTGGCCACCCACAAGGTCGCCGTCGCCCACGTCGACGGCACCACGGAAGCGCTGCAGGCCGACGTCGTCCTCATCTCCACCGGCGCCACCCCGCGCGTGCTGCCCGGCGCCGTGCCCGACGGCGAGCGCATCCTCGACTGGCGCCAGCTCTACGACCTCACCGAGCTGCCCGAGCACCTGGCCGTGATCGGCTCGGGGGTCACGGGCGCGGAGTTCGCCTCCGCGTACACCGAGATGGGCGTGAAGGTCACCGTGGTGTCCAGCCGCGACCGCGTGCTTCCCCACGAGGACGCCGACGCCGCCGCGGTGCTCGAGGAGGTTTTCTCGCAGCGCGGCACCACCGTCGCGAAGCACGCGCGCGCCGAGCGGGTGGAGCGCACCGAGAAGGGCGTGGCGGTCCACCTGACCGACGGCCGCGTGATCGAGGCCAGCCACGCGCTGATGACCGTCGGGTCCATTCCGAACACCTCCGACATCGGGCTCGACCGCGTGGGCATCGAGCCCGGCCCCGGCGGGTTCATCACCGTCGACCGCGTTTCACGCACGACCGTCCCCGGCGTCTACGCGGCGGGTGACTGCACCGGCGTGCTGATGCTCGCGTCCGTGGCCAGCATGCAGGGCCGCATCGCGATGTGGCACGCGCTGGGTGAGGGCGTCGCGCCGATCAAGCTGAAAACCGTGGCCGCCAACGTGTTCACGCACCCGGAGATCGCGACGGTGGGCATCAGCCAGCACGCCATCGACTCCGGCGAGGTGCCCGCGCGCACGATCATGCTGCCGCTGGCCACCAACGCGCGCGCCAAGATGGAGGGCCTGCGCCGCGGTTTCGTGAAGCTCTTCTGCCGCCCCGCCACCGGTGTGGTGGTCGGCGGGGTCGTAGTGGCGCCATCCGCGAGCGAGCTGATCCTGCCGATCGCGCTCGCGGTGCAGAACCAGCTGACGGTGGACCACCTGGCGCTGACGTTCTCGGTGTACCCGTCGCTGAGCGGCTCGATCACCGAAGCGGGCCGGCAGCTCATGCGGCACGACGATCTGGACTGATTTTCCCTTTCCGCGCAACCCGGTGCGGTGCGCCGCGTCTTGTGCGGTGACAGGCTGATGGCGACGCGGGACAAGGGGCCGAGGGTGCGCAAGAGGGCGGTTTTCGTTGCGGCGGTGGCGATCGGGACGGTCGCGGTGGCCGGTCAAGCGGTGGCGGCGACCGGCGGCCCGGCCGCCGCGCCGGCGCAGCCGGCCCCGGCCGTGACCGTTCAGCTGAACCAGGACACGGCGGTGCTGCACGGCATGGTCGACAAGTACCAGCGCGGCGAAGCGAACGTCGCGCTCGCCGACTGTCCGGGCGCCAAGGCCGGTTCGACCACGTTCAGCTCGCCCGTGTTGACGTTCGCCAGCTACGACTTCGGCCCGTTCATCGGCGTCCAGGCGACGGTGAGCGCCCGCGCCGAACTGGCGCCGGGCACGGCTGCGGGCGCGTACCCGCTCACGGTGTCGTGCGGCGGGAAGACCTACAGCACCACGTTCTCCGTGCCCGCAGCCCAAGTGGCCGAAGTGCCCTCGGGCGCGGCGAAAGCCGGGGACGGAAGCCTCGCCGAATAGCGCCGGCGAACACGATCATGATTACAAGCCGCGGGAATCGTTCCCGGCGGCTTTTTCGTGTGCGAGTGAGCGAGCTCCCGCTGTGTCTCGATCGTTACCTCGCCGGTGCCCTGCGCAGGCTTGGTGGCGCGCTCATCGGGACCGCGGAGACGGGGCGCACGCGGGGGCTGTGGGAGCGCCGTCTCCGCCGCACCGTCCGAACGGTCCCCGCGTGCGCCGCATGGCGTCCATCGGCTACTGCGCCGGCCGTTCACTGCGGGCGTTGGATTCCGAATCGGGCCGGGTCCTGTGCACGCCCCAGCCTTCGCTGGACATGCCTTCGCCGGACAAGCCCCCGCCCTCCCAAGGGGGGCGTCCCCGCGTCCATTCTATCGGCCAGCCCCGACAAATTCGGCGAGATGCGCAGGTGGTGGCCGAACTGTCCACAACTGCCCGGGGACTGTGGACCAGGTCGGGCAGGAGTGGACATCGGTGCTGGATTCGGGTAAGCGCTGAGCCGTCGGTGGCTGTCCGGAGGGCCCCGGGCACCAGGCGCTGGGCCACGTGAACAAGAGCTCGAAGCCGTACGCGGTCAGGTTCGTCTGCGGTGAGGTGAAGGCCACGCAAAGCTTCACGGTGCTGCCGCCCAAGGCCGCAGTCGCGGCGCCGGCGAAGCAGGTCTCGAAGGTGCCGGGTGGGGGCGCCGCAGACGGGTGGCACGGACGGTCCCGTCGACGACTCGTCGTCCGGGCCCGGGCCGGCCGCGGGTGCGATGGCGTCCTCGCCGCGGGCGGGGCCAGGGCCGTGCTGGTGCGGCGGCGCGTGCGCGGCTGACGGGAACCGCCGGAGGGGCTCGGCGGTCCCTCCGGCGACCGCGGTCCGTCACCTGGTTGGGTGGAGGCCACCCCGGGACTCGAAGGGGGAGTCGTGATCAGGAAGACGCTCGCCGTGGGGGCGCTCGCCGCTGCGGCGGTACTCGGGGGTTGTGCCACGCCGGCGGACGTTGCGCAGTCCGCGCCGCCGCACTCCGTGGTGCTGCCGGCGCCGGCGTCGAGCGCGATGCCGAAGTCGAAGCCGGTTTCGCTGGACATCCCGAAGATCGGTGCGCACTCGACGCTCATGCCGCTGGGGCTCAATGCCGATCACACCGTGCAGGTGCCGCCGGTCAGCACTCCGTTGCAGGCCGGCTGGTACGAGTATTCGCCGACGCCGGGTGAGCGCGGGCCCGCCGTGGTGCTCGGGCACGTTGACGGCAACAAACAGAAGGGGATCTTCTACCGCCTCAAGGAACTGGCGCCGGGCGACGATGTGTCCGTGGCCCGGGCGGACGGCACCACGGCGCGGTTCGAGGTGACCAAGGTGGACCAGGTGCCGAAGGACGTGTTCCCGAGCGACGCGGTCTACGGCGACACGTCGGACGCAGAGCTGCGGTTGATCACGTGCGGTGGCGCGTTCGACCGGTCGGCCCACAACTACCTGGACAACGTGATCGTTTACGCGCGGCTCGTCGCGGACGGTCACTGATCGCGGCCCCTTCGTGGTAGTTCGCGGTTTTGTCGGTGGCCGGTGCAAGACTGTGACCGCTGACACAACCGACGATGGGGAGCGCAGATGTTGTTCCGCGACGAACGCTGGCCCGATGGCACGCCGTGCTGGGTCGACCTGATGGTGCCCGACCGCACCGCGGCAGCGCAGTTCTACCAGTCGCTGCTGGGCTGGGACATCCAGTTCGGCGGCGCCGAAACCGGGTTCTACGGGATGGCGCAGCTGGCCGGGCGGCCGGTGGCCGGGGTGGGGGAGACCCCGCCTGGACAGAAGGGCATGCCGGCCGTGTGGACCACGTACCTCGGCGTGTCCGATGTGGACAAAGCGGTGGCCGCGATCATCGAGGCGGGCGGCCGGATCGTGGCGCCGCCGATGGACGTCATGGAGGAAGGCCGCATGGCCATCGCCACCGACCCGACGGGCGCCGCCTTCGGCCTGTGGCAGGCCGGCCGCCACTTCGGCACCCAGGTCACCCTGGCGCCCGGCGCGCTGGCGTGGAACGAGTGCATGTCCCGCGACTACGCCACCGCGAAGGCCTTCTACGGCGACGTCTTCGGCTACTCCTTCGGCGATATGTCCAACGAGGAGTTCACCTACGCCACGCTGGACGTCGACGGCCGCCCGGTCGGCGGCCTCGGCCAAGCCACCGGCACCGACTACGAGCCCGGCTGGATGCTCTACTTCTGGACCGCCGACGCCGACGCGGCCGCCGCCCGCATCCCCGAACTGGGCGGCACGGTCGTCTCGGCCCCCGTCGACACGCCCTTCGGCCGCATGCTCATGGCGAAGGACAACCAGGGCGCCGGCTTCCAGCTGATGGCACCCAACGAACAGTCGGGCACGCAGGAGGGCTGGGGCGCCTGAGACGGAGCCGGTTTCGGCCACCAGGAATCCGGGGTGCAGGCATGGCTTCCCGCCCGGCTGGACACGCGTCGGCCGGCCGGGCGGGCCGGCACGGACCCGGTGAGCAGACACCTCTCGGCGGCAAGCCCATGGCGTGGTGACCTCACCGAGGGAAGCAGCCACCCCCCCACCCCGCATCCCGATACGAAGCCTTCCTGACGCTCGGGCTTCGGGATGCTGCCCCGTCTGAAATTCACATTTCAGCCGTGCGAAACAGCCAACGAATAGAAGTGCACCCGAGCCCCCACCGTCGAACTGCTCCCGCTCGACTGGTCGTAATCCCCGGCCTTGAAGTACATCGGATAACTCTTGAACGACGACGGCATCGGGAACGACGACGTCTTCCCGTTCACCGTCACCCCGATCGTGTTCCCGCCGGTGAGGCTGATCGTGTAAGACCATTTCGTGTTCAACGGCACGTTGGCGAGGGAATGCTGCGTCTGCCCGCCGCTGGGTGAGTTCTCGATTCCGGCCTTGATGTCACCGTTGCTGTAGTAGTACAGCTCCACCAGTGGCTTCGTCGAACCGCTGCCTTCGGCGAGGTGGATCTGGCCGACGCAGACGTGGTCGGGGACCTCGGTGACCTTCACGCTCGCGGTCAGCTTGTGCGTGCCGGACACGGCCCAGGCGGCGGCCTTGCCCGAGGACGTCATCTCGCGCAGTTCGGAGCGCGAGTAGCTGGAGTTCGGGGTGGTGACACCGTTTTCGGGGTCCCAGAAGGTCATGGAACCGTCGCCGGAGTCGGTGTAGAAGTACTTGTCCGTGTAACCGCCCTCGAGACGCGACGGGGAGATCGTGGTGGGGCTGCCGGGGGAACCCGTGGGTTCCTGCAGTTCCCACACCGAGAGGTCGAAGTTCGACCCGGGCGGCGCACCGGGTTCCAGCGCGGCCGCCGCGGACGCCGGCACGCCTTGGCAGACAGCTGTTCCCAGCGCGACCGAGCAGGCGACAGCCCGCGCCACACGAATGGTGGGCATGGTTCTCCAGTTTGGGGACGGAGGAGGTTCTGGCGAGCACAGTGTGTGTGGTCTGAACCAAGAAGGTCAAGACCTCGGCGACGATTTTCGAGTCAACCCACGGAAAGTGTCACATGAGTGAACATCCATTCACGATACTGAATGTAAAACCGACATTACTCCGAAACCCCGCACCATTGTTCGGAAATGCGAACGGCCCCGCCCGGAGTGTCCGAGCGGGGCCGAACCGGAAAACCGGGCTCAGTCGGTGACCCAGTCGAAGGTCTTCGTCACCGCCTTCTTCCAGTTGCGGTACTCGGCCTCGCGGCGGGCCTCGTCCATGTTCGGATCCCACTGCTTGTCCTGCGCCCAGTTGGTGCGGATGTCTTCCTCGGACTTCCAGAACCCGACGGCCAGGCCGGCGGCGTAGGCGGCGCCCAGTGCCGTGGTCTCGGCCACCACCGGCCGGATCACCGGCACACCGAGGATGTCCGCCTGGAACTGCATGAGCAGCTCGTTCACGACCATGCCGCCGTCGACCTTCAGCGACTTCAGCGGCACGCCGGAGTCGGCGTTCATCGCGTCGATGACCTCACGCGACTGGAACGCCGTCGCCTCGAGCACCGCGCGGGCCAGGTGTCCCTTGTTGACGAACCGCGTCAGGCCCACGATCGCGCCACGGGCGTCGGAGCGCCAGTAGGGCGCGAACAGACCCGAGAACGCCGGCACGAAGTACGCACCGCCGTTGTCCTCGACCTGGCGGGCGTGCTCTTCGATCTCCGCGGCCGACGAGATCATGCCCAGGTTGTCGCGCAGCCACTGCACGAGTGAACCCGTGACGGCGATCGAGCCTTCGAGCGCGTACACCGTGTCGTTGGAGCCGATCTTGTAGCAGACGGTGGTCAGGAGGCCGTTCTCCGACATCACCTTCTCCGTGCCGGTGTTCAGCAGCACGAAGTTGCCGGTGCCGTAGGTGTTCTTGGCCTCGCCCGGGGACAGGCACGCCTGCCCGAACGTCGCGGCCTGCTGGTCGCCCAGGATGCCCGCGATGGGCACGTCCGCGAGCGCGCCCTTCTCCCGGACCTTGCCGTACACCTCCGACGACGAGCGGATCTCGGGCAGCATCGACACCGGGATGCCCATGTCCGAGGCGATCCCCTCGTCCCAGTGCAGCGTGTCGAGGTCCATGAGCAGGGTGCGCGACGCGTTGGTCGGGTCGGTGACGTGCACGCCGCCGTCGGCGCCGCCTGTCACGTTCCACAGCACCCAGGTGTCCATGTTCCCGAACAGCAGGTCACCGGCCTCGGCCTTGGCGCGGGCGCCGTCGACGTTGTCGAGGATCCACTTGATCTTCGGGCCGGAGAAGTACGTCGCTAGCGGGAGGCCGGTTTTCGCGCGGTAGCGCTCCTGCCCACCGCCGAGCGCGCCGAGGTCGGCGATGATCCGGTCGGTGCGCGTGTCCTGCCAGACGATCGCGTTGTACACCGGCTTGCCGGTGTTCTTGTCCCACACCAGCGTCGTCTCGCGCTGGTTGGTGATGCCGACGGCGACGACGTCGCGCGTGTGCAGATCCGCCTTCGCGAGCGCACCCGCGGCGACCGCGCGGGTGTTCTCCCAGATCTCTTCGGCGTTGTGCTCGACCCAGCCGGCCTTCGGGAAGATCTGCTCGTGCTCGCGCTGGTCCGAGGCCACGACGCGGCCCGAATGGTCGAAGATCATGCATCGCGTCGACGTGGTGCCCTGATCGATGGCGGCGACGTAAGAGGTCATGGTCATCCCCTCGCTCTGGCGAAATACGCCGAAACGGTGATCTTGCGGTTCATTCCGCGGCCGTCCGCTGGCTCTCCGCCGACTCCCGTTCCGGGACCCGGCCCGGCTCCGGCAGGAATTCACCCGCCTTTTCGCGGGCCGTGAGGACCTGGCCGACGAGCAGGTCGTAGATCAGGATGCCGACCACGCCACCGATGAGCGGACCGGCAATCGGGATCCACCAGTAGTTGCTGAACCAGGCTCCGTTGCCGGGGAACGCCTTGTTCCCCCACCCTTCGAACAGGGTCATCAGCCTCGGTCCGAGGTCACGCGCCGGGTTGATGGCGTAACCCGCGTTGGTCCCGTAGGAAAGCCCGATCCCCACCACCACGAAGCCGATCAGGAACGGCCCCGTGTTGCTCTGGGGTGCGTTGTTCCGGGAGTCGATCAAACCGGCGATGAGCCCGACGAGGATCGCCGTACCGACGATCTGGTCGAGCAGCGGTCCCCACACCCCGCCGCCGAAGTACTCCGCCGGGAAGGTCGCGAAGATGGAGAACGTGGCCAATGAGTCCGGTCGGGACAGTGGTGGGGTCTGCGTGGCGTTGAAGACGTTGATGGCGTCGTGGTACACCGCGTAGACCACCGCGGCCCCGGCCAGTGCGCCGACGACCTGGGCGAACCAGTACGGCACCACCTTCGCCCACTCGAACTTCCGCCGGACGGCGAACGCCAGCGTGACGGCCGGGTTCAGGTGCGCGCCGCTGACGCCGGCGGACACGTAGACCGCGAACATCACGGCGAAGCCCCAGCCGAAGGCGATGATCAGCCAGTTACCCGCACCGAACGCGACTGACTGCCGACCGGAACCGGGCAAGCCCACCACTGCGACCGCGACCGAGCCGCAGCCGAGCAGGATGATGATGGCGGTCCCCAGGAACTCGGCGAGCATCTCGCCGCCGATGTTCGAGCGCAACCGGCTCAAGGCGGTTGACCTTTGAGAGTTTTGTTCGCTCATCGCTGCCCCTCTCAATTCGACGCTTCCTTGCGCCGAGATCTACCATGCTGCGCCGCCTCGCCGGAACGGACAAGTTTCCGGCCGGGCGGACCGCTCGGTCCTCGTGCGATGCTGGGGGTGTGCACAACAGCGAGTCGCAAGGAGGGCAGCCGCTGTGACGGAAGCGAAACTGGGGCCGGCGGCGCGTGAGGAAGCCTGGGAGCGCCTCGGCAAGGAGACTTTCGACCTGGTCGTCATCGGCGGCGGCGTCGTGGGCGCCGGGACCGCGCTCGACGCGTCGACACGTGGCCTGCGCGTCGCGCTCATCGAGGCCCGTGACCTGGCGTCCGGCACGTCGAGCCGGTCGAGCAAACTCTTCCACGGCGGGCTTCGCTACCTGGAGCAGCTCGAGTTCGGGCTCGTGCGCGAAGCGCTCCACGAGCGAGAGCTGATGCTGACCACGATCGCGCCGCACCTGGTCAAACCGGTGAGCTTCCTGTACCCGCTGACCCACCGGGTCTGGGAACGCCCGTACACCGCGACGGGCCTGCTGATGTACGACACGATGGGCGGCGCGCGGTCCGTGCCCGGGCAGAAGCACCTCACCCGTGCGGGTGCATTGCGGATGGTGCCCGCGTTGAAAAGGTCGGCGCTCATCGGGGGCATCCGGTACTACGACGCCCAGTCCGACGACGCCCGCCACACCATGACCGTCGCCCGCACCGCTGCGCACTACGGCGCGGTCGTGCGGATGTCGACGCAGGTGGTCGGGTTCCTGCGCGAGGCCGACCGCATCTCGGGCGTGCGCGTGCGCGACGTGGAGGACGGGCGTGAGACGGAGGTCCAGGCCGGTGCGGTGATCAACTGCACAGGCGTGTGGACCGACGAGCTGCAGCGCCTGTCCGGCGGGCGCGGCCGGTTCCGGGTGCGCGCGAGCAAGGGTGTGCACATCGTGGTGCCGCGTGACCGGATCGTTTCGGAATCGGGACTGATCCTGCGCACTGAAAAATCCGTCCTGTTCGTCGTCCCGTGGCGCAACCACTGGATCGTCGGGACCACTGACACCGACTGGCACCTCGACCTGGCCCACCCGGCCGCGACGAAGCACGACATCGACTACCTCCTCGAGCACGTGAACTCGGTGCTCGCGACGCCGCTCACGCACGACGACATCGAAGGCGTGTACGCGGGCCTGCGCCCGCTGCTGGCGGGCGAGAGCGAGGAGACGTCGAAGCTCTCGCGCGAGCACGCCGTCGCACGGGTGGCGCCGGGTCTGGTCGCGATCGCGGGCGGCAAGTACACGACGTACCGCGTGATGGCGGCCGACGCCGTCGACGCCGCCGTGGTCGACCTGCCCGGCCGGCCGCCGTCGTCCATCACGGACAAGGTGCCGCTGCTCGGCGCCGACGGTTACCACGCGCTGGTCAACCAGGCCGACCACCTGGCCGCGGAGCACGGGCTGCACCCGTACCGCGTGCGGCACCTGCTCGACCGCTACGGCTCGCTCGTCCACGAGGTCCTCGCGCTGGCCGACGGCAAGCCGGAGCTGCTCAAGCCGATCGAGTCGGCGCCCGACTACCTCGGTGTCGAGGTCGTGTACGCCGCGAGCCACGAAGGCGCGCTGCACCTGGAGGACGTGCTCGCCCGGCGCACGCGCATCTCGATCGAGTACGCCCACCGCGGCGTCGACTGCGCCGACCAGGTCGCGCGGCTGGTCGGTGAGGTGCTGGGCTGGTCGGCCGAGACGATCAAGCGCGAAGTGGATGTCTACACCGCACGCGTGGAGGCCGAGCGCGAGTCGCAGTCGCAGCCGACGGACGAGTCGGCCGACGCGCTGCGGGCGGCCGCGCCGGAGGCCCGCTCCGGGATCATCGAGCCGGTCAGCTGAATTTTTCAGGGCGCCCCGGGGCCCGGCCCCGGGGCGCCCGTCACGCCTTGCGGACCCAGCGGATCAACGGCTCGCCGGTCGGCGCCGGGGCCCGCTCGGCCCCGACGTGCGTGAACCCGCACCGCGCGGCGACCGACGCGGAGACCGCGTTGCTCTCCTCGTGGCGGTAGCTGATCTCTCGCAGGCCGAGGCCGCCGAAGCCGTAGCGCAGGGCCGCGGCGAGCGCCGTGCTCGCGATGCCCCGGCCGCGCTCGGTGGGGTGTGTCCAGACCGACGCCTCGGCCAGGCCGAACGTGAAGTCCAGGTCACGCAGCCCGACCTCACCGAGCAGCCGCCCCGTCGTCGGCTCCGCGACGGCCCACGAGCAGCGCTCGTCGCCCGCCCACTGCGCCGCCCGCAGCGCGATGTACTCGGTGGCTTCGTCGACGTTGCGCAGCCGGTAGTTCAGCACGTACCGCCGGTGATCCGGATCCGCGAACGCCTCCATCAACGCGGCCCGGTCGTCGAGGTGCCGGTCCGCGCGCAGCTGGCGCAGGTAGTACGCGCCCGCGTTGATCTCCACGGGTTCCACGTCACGAGGGTAACCAGGCGGCGCCCGTCAGCGCTGCCGGATGACGGGCACACCACCCTCGCCGTGCGGCCCGTCGCTGCGGCAGCTGTCGGCGCGATGACCCGGGTACCGGCGTGGCCGGGACCGTCACGAGGGGAGCCGTTGCCGGCCAACAGGAATACGCCGGTGTTCTCGAGAAGCCGGATGAAGGACAGAGCAACCCGCGCCGGTAGGTCTCCGCGATGGCGGCCGCCCGGTCGGGCACGCCGAGCTTGGCGTAGACGTGCAGCAGGTGCTTTTGATGCTCGCCTCGCTGATGAACAGCTGGTTCGGCGCCGCGCGGTTGGTGGCGCCGCCGGCGACGAGGCGCAGGACGTCGAGCTCGCGGGGCGTCAGCATGCCCGGGGCGGGGCGGCGCAGCGGCGCCATCAGCCGCGCGGCGACGCTGGGTGCGAGCACCGGCTCGCCGCGCGCGGCGGCGCGGACGGCGTGCTGCAGGTCGGCGACCGGGGCATCCTTGAGGAGGTAACCGGTGGCGCCGGCTTCGATCGCGGGCAGGACGTCGGCGTCGGAGTCGTAGGTGGTGAGGACCAGGACGCGGCCGGGTATGTGCTCGGCCGTCAGCCGCCGGATCGCGCCGACGCCGGTCGAGTTCGGGCATGCGCAGGTCCATCAGCACGACGTCCGGCCGGTGACGGGCGACGAAGGCCAGCGCTTCGGTCCCGGTGGCCGCTTCGCCGACGACTTCGATGTCGCCGCAGCCGGTGAACGCACCGCGCAGGCCGTCGCGGACGACGGGTGGTCGTCGGTCAGCAGGACGCGGATCACCGGTCCGCCCCGCTCACGGCGATCGCGGGGAGCTGCACGTTGACCGCCGTGCCGTCGCCGGGCGCGGATTCGAGCGTGAGCGTCCCGGCGACCCGCCGCACGCGCTGGCGCATCGCCTCCAGGCCGAAGCCCGTGCCGTCACCGCGAGCCGGCGAGGCGGGGTCGAAGCCGGCACCGTCGTCGCGGACGTCGAGGAGCACCACGCCGCCGGCGTAGGTGAGCGTGAGGGCGATGCGGCTCGCTCGGGCGTGCTTTTCCGCGTTGGCCAACGCTTCCTGCGCCATCCGGTACAGCGTCACCTCCAGCTCCGGCAGCAGCGGCACCGGTTCGCCGGTGGTCTCCGCCGTCACCGCGACGCCGGAGGTGTCCGTGACGCGCCGGGCGAGATCCGCCAGCGCGCCGGGCAGGTGCGAGTCGGCGAGCGGTTCCGGGCGCAGGGCCTGCACGGCCCGGTGGGCTTCCGTGAGACTGTCCTTGGCGAGCGCATGGACCTGCCCGAGGTGGCGCTGCCGGGAGTCCTCCGATGACGCGCGGTCGGCGGCCTGCAGCTGCGTGACGATGCCGGTGAGGCCCTGCGCGAGCGTGTCGTGGATTTCGCGGGCCATGCGCCGGCGCTCGTCGTGGACGCCGGCCTCGCGCACCTGCGTGAGCAGCTGCGCGTGGAGCGCGGCGCTCTCCTCGAGCGCGGTTTCGAGGCGCGCGTTGGCTTCGGCCAGCGCGGCGTTGGTGCGGCGGCGCTTCTCGTTCTCCGCCCCGACGAACCACGCGGCGTACAGCACCGGCCCGGAGACCGACACCACGAACACCCAGGCCGGCGTCGGCCTGTGCGTGCCCCAGATCTCCTTGGCCAGCAAGGGAATCGCCGCTGTCGCGGTGACGGCGAAGATGCTCCAGCGCGCGGGGAAGAGCACGAACGCGAGGGGGTAGCCGATCGACGTGAACGCGTCGACGAGCGTCGCCGGCGCCGCACCCACGGCGAGCAGGCCGGCGAAGTACCCGACAGCGAGCCACGGATGCCGGCCCCGTCGCGGGAACAGCGGCACGAGCAGCACCAGCCACGCGGCCGTCACCGCGGCGACGACCAGCGTGTTCCGCCACCGCGCGGGGCTGCCGTGGGCGGATCACGCCGCCCAGATCGTGCACGCGACGAGCGCCGCCAGCCCGATCGCGGCGAACCGCGGCCCCGACAGCCGTTCCGCGCGCGGGTGCACGGCACCCGGCACCACACCCATCATGGACGCGATTCTCGCAGCCGCGGACGGGGATGGGGCTCCACCGTTTCGACGCGGGGGTCCACCGATCGGTGGATCAGCGGCGGCGCCAGCCCGTGATCAGGAGGACCGCGATGGGCAGTGCGAACACCAGCATCAGCCGTCCGCGGGAAAGCACGAGCACCACGATCGCGATGACCACGGAGATCGCCACGGCGTGGCGGGTGGCGAAGCGCAGCAACGCACCGTCAGCGGACTGGGCCGGGGCAGGCTCCGGAGCGGCTTCGCGGGACACGGCCAGCAGCGCGCTCGGCCGCGGTGACGGCAGGTCGTCGAACAACGGCACCAGGTCGCTGACCACCTTGGCGGCCGTGACCTTCGCCGACCGCGTGCCGTACTCGTCGACGTCGAGCCGGCCGGTGCGGACGTGTTCGGAGAGGACGTCGAGCGCGTCCTGGCGTTCGGCGTCGCTGAGACGCATGTCGGACACGGAAGGGCCTCAGCGGTCCCAGCGGCGGCGACGGAATTCGTCGCGCATCTCGCGCCGCATCTCGCGGTGCTCGAGCCGGTGTTCGCGGTGGCGGTGTTCGAGGTCCCCACCCTGGCCCCAGAGCGCGCGGCCGATGATGCTCAGCACGATCGGCGCCAGGATCAAGGGAAACGCGGGCAGCGTGCCTGTGGCGATCAGCGCGATGGCCGCGATCCACACCAGCGGGACGACCGCGGCCGTGAAGCGCTGGCCACCCGACCAGCCGTCCGGCCGGGCCACCGCGGTCTGCGGCACCGTAGCCGGGATCGGGGCGGGCGACGGTGGGGCCGGCACCGGAGGCTGCGTGGGCGACCCACCCCCGTACGACGGATGCGGCGCCGGCAGGTCGGCGAACAGCTCGGCCAGCTCGCCCCGCGTCTTGGCCGCGGTGATGCGAGCCGAGCGCTCGCCGTACTCGTCGATGTCGATCCGTCCTGCGGTCATGTGCTCACCGAGCGCATTCAGCGCAGATTCCCGTTCCTGGTCGCTGATCCGCAGCTGCGGAGACGGAACCTCGTTCACACCGTCGATGGTAGGCCGCCGTGGGCTGGTCCACCCACGACATTCGGCACAACTTCAGTCCTTCAGCTCCAGAAGCTGCGTGCCCTGGGTCACCGCGGCGCCGACCTCGACCGAAAGACCCGTGACGGTGCCCGCTTTGTGCGCCGTGACCGGGTTTTCCATCTTCATCGCCTCGAGGACCACGATGAGCTCGCCCGCCTCGACGTGCTGGCCGTCCTCGACGGCGATCTTCACGATCGTGCCTTGCATCGGCGCCGTGACCGCGTCGCCACTCACCGCAGCCTTCGCGCCCCCGGAACGCTTGCGCGGCTTGGCCTTCGCGGCCGCCGCACCGCCGCCCGCCCCTTCGAGCGCGAACCCACCCGGCAGCGACACCTCGAGCCGGCGCCCGCCGACCTCGACCACCACGTTCTGCCGCGGCGCCTCTTCTTCGGCATCGGGCGCAGTGTTGTTGTCGAACGGTTCGATCTTGTTGTCGAACTCCGTCTCGATCCAGCGCGTGTGCACGCTGAACCCGTTCTCGTCGCCGATGAACGCCGGGTCGTCCACGATCACGCGGTCGAACGGCAGCACGGTCGCCATGCCCTCGACCACGAACTCGGCCAGCGCGCGGCGGCTGCGCTCGAGCGCGTTGTTCCGGTCGGAACCGGTGACGATGAGCTTCGCGAGCATCGAGTCGAACTGCCCGCCGATCACGCTGCCCGACTCCACGCCGGAGTCGACGCGTACGCCGGGACCGTTGGGCGAGATGAACTTCGTGACCGTGCCCGGCGCCGGCAGGAAGCCTCGGCCGGCGTCCTCGCCGTTGATGCGGAACTCGATCGAGTGCCCGCGCGGCTCGGGGTCTTCGGTGATGCGCAGCTTCTCACCGCGCGCGATGCGGAACATCTCGCGCACGAGGTCGAGGCCCGTCGTCTCCTCCGACACGGGGTGCTCCACCTGCAGCCGGGTGTTCACCTCGAGGAAGGAGATGGTGCCGTCGGTGGCCACGAGGTACTCGACCGTGCCGGCGCCGTAGTAGCCGGCTTCCTTGCAGATCGCCTTGGCCGATTCGTGGATGCGCCGGCGCTGGTCGTCGGACAGGAACGGCGCGGGCGCCTCCTCGACGAGCTTCTGGTGCCGGCGCTGCAGCGAGCAGTCGCGCGTGCCGACCACGATCGCGTTGCCGTGCTGGTCGGCCAGCACCTGCGCTTCGACGTGGCGCGGCTTGTCGAGGTAGCGCTCCACGAAGCACTCGCCGCGCCCGAACGCGGCCACCGCTTCGCGCGTCGCCGACTCGAACAGCTCCGGGATCTCCTCGCGGGTGCGGGCGACCTTGAGGCCGCGGCCGCCGCCGCCGAACGCCGCCTTGATCGCCACGGGCAGGCCGTGCTCGTCGGCGAACGCGATGATCTCGTCGGCGTCCTTCACCGGTTCCTTCGTGCCGGGCACGAGCGGTGCGCCGGCGCGCATCGCGATGTGCCGCGCGGTCACCTTGTCGCCGAGGTCCCGAATGGACTGCGGGCTCGGCCCGATCCACGTGAGCCCGGCGTCGAGCACGGCCTGGGCGAATTCGGCGTTCTCGGACAGGAAGCCGTATCCCGGGTGAACGGAGTCCGCGCCGGAGCGCTTCGCCGCGTCGAGGATCTTGTCGATGGACAGGTAGCTTTCGGCGGCGGTCGAACCGCCGAGGGCGAATGCTTCGTCGGCCAGGCGCACGTGGGGTGCGTCGCGGTCGGGGTCGGCGTACACCGCGACGCTGGTGAGACCCGCGTCCTTGGCCGCCCTGATCACGCGGACCGCGATCTCACCGCGGTTGGCGACGAGGATCTTGGTCACCGGACCACCTGTGCTCGCGATGTCCTGCTCGGTCACCCGTAACCTCCCGTGTCCGGTGCGCTCCACTGCCTGGTGTCCGGGAGTCTACGGACCGCAATACCCGCTGGGATGAGAGCTGGACCACCCGGTAGTTGTCGGTTATACCCGCGCCGTGTGCCGCAGTTCGACCGGGAGCTCGGTGTCGAGCACGATGACGTCGTAGGGGTTGACCTGGTGGAGCATCGGCAGGTGCGCCGTGTCGAGCACGAGCCACGGCTGGTGCTCACCGCAGCACTCGACCAGCTTTTCGAGTGAGGTGAAGGCGACGAGCGCGACGCGGCCGTCCGGGGTGTGGCGCAGCTCGATGTTCGCGCCGGTGCCCCCGTCGGTGGTCGGGGCGACCGGGCTCGTCGGCAGGTACAGGGCCGGGGGCAGGTTCGGGTTCGTCACGGGGACAACATAGACGGACACGGTCCGCAAGGTCGCCTACAGTCTCGGATATGCGGACCTCGCCCCTGCGGATCCCGCGATCCGCGCTGTTCACGGCGGTGCTCGCCGCCGTCGTGACGGTGGCGGCGCTCGTGGTCGTCTTCGGACTGCGGCCGAAGCCCGCCGACGTGGCCGCCGCACCCGGCGTGTCCGGGATCCCCGAGCCCGCGGCGCCCACCACCACGACCTGCGGCCCGGGCCCGTGCCGGCAGCTGGCCGCGGTGACGGTGGGCGGCACCCCGGTGGTGCTGCTGGCCGACGCGTCGGGCGGCTGGGGCCGCGTGCAGGTCGGACCGCAGCCGGGCACGGAGTTCGAGCTCGCCATCACGACGATGGGCGCGAAGCTGAACGCGCAGTCGTTGCGGTGCATCGCAGGCAAGACCTCGGCGTGCCTCGTGCGCGGCACCGTGGGTGGTGCGGTCGACGGCGCGGGCGGCGCGTACGGCGAGCTGCTCATCGGGTCCGACGGTGTGTGGCGCGACTTCGGCAAACCGTACTTCGCCGACGCCGGCACGCTTTCGCTGTTCGACACGACGGCCGACGGGCGCCCGGACGTGCTCGTCGTGCGCCACGAGTGTCCCGATGCGACACCCGGCACGCCTGAGTGCCAGGCGGCGCCGGTGCTCGCGGAGGCCTACCAGCTCAGCGGCGCGGTGATCGGGTGCACGAAGAAGGTGACGGCGCCCTCGGACCTGCGGGGCTGGCCGGAGGTCGAGGTGCGCGCGTCGGAACTGCGGCCGTGCCCGGACGGCGGCTGAGCGGGTTCGCCCGGCCGCCGTCAGGGATCAGGCCGTGACGGGGGTGGCATGCTTCGGGGCCGGTGCGTCGCGAACGGTGTCGTCGAGCAGGCCTTCGCCGCGGGCGACGACGGCCGGGACCACGATCTGGCCGGCGACGTTGGTGGCCGTGCGCATCATGTCCATGATCGGGTTCACGGAGTAGATGAGCGCGATGCCGAGCGCCACCTGCTTGGCGTCGAGGCCGATGAACGCCGTGGTGAGGGTGAGCGCGGTGAGCCAGCCGGTGGTCCCGGCCGTGGCGAGCGCGCCGAGCACGGCGACCACGACGATGCCGGCGTACTGGCCGATGCTCAGCGAAACCCCGGACAGGTTGGCGATGAAGATGGCGCCGATGGCGGGGAACACGGCGGCGCAACCGTCCATTTTGGTCGCGCTGGCGAGCGGGGTGGCGAAGGCCGCGTAGGACGGTTCGACGCCGAGGTTCACCGCCGCCTGGCGAGTGAGCGGCAGCGTCGCGGCGGACGACTGCGAAGCGAACGCGAACTGGATCGCCGTGCCGGCCTTGGCGAAGAACGTGAGCGGGCTGACCTTCGCGACGAACTGCAGCAGGATCGGGTAGACGACGAACAGCACCAGCAGGCAACCGGCGTACACCGCGACCGTGGTCGAGAGCAGCGGGCGGAACAGCGCGTCGCCGTAGTTGGCGACGGCCGCGCCGATCAGGCCCGCGATGCCGATCGGGGCGAGGCGCACGATCCAGCCGAGGTAGCGTTGCACGATCTCGAAGACGCTCGCGGTGAAGTCGGCGAACGGCTTCGCCTTGTCGCCCAGGCTGTAGGCGGTGGCACCGATCAGCACGGCGAGGAAGAGCACCTGAAGCGTGTTGCCCTCGGCGAAGGCGGCGAAGAAGTTCCGGGGGAGCAGGCCGTCGATGAAGGCGTCCCACGAGCCCCAGTTGCTCACGCTCTTCGCGGCCTTGTCGGCGTTCTTCGCCGTGGCCGCGATGCCGGCCCCGAGGCCGCCCGCGCCTGGGTTGAACAGCTTGCCGATCGCGATGCCGATGAGCGACGCGATGAACGACGTGATGGCGAACCACAGCACGGTGCGGCCGCCGAGGCGCGCGGCCTTCCGGCCGCCACCGAGGCCGCGCAGGCTGGTGATGCCGACCACGATCGCCGTGAAGACCAGCGGGATCACCGCGATCTGCAGCAGCGTCGTGAAGATCGTGCCGATCTGGTGCAGCACTTCGGTGAGCGTGGTGGCGCCCGTCGTCCTGGCCAGGACGCCGAGCGCCGCGCCCACGACGAGCGAGCCGATCACCGCGGCCGCGAAGACACGAGGTTTGGTGTACGCGCGGAGGAAAGACACGAAGCCACCCCAGAGGTCGAAAGTTCCCGTTCCAGCCCGATCCGGGCCGAACATGAACTTTCTTCCATCACTCGGTGGAGTGAAAGTTGTCTCAGGATGTGGGAGGCGTCCAGAAATCCACGACACTCACGCCGACCTCGGCCAGCAGGCGCCGCACAAGCGGGAGGCTGAGCCCGATGACGCTCGACGGGTCGCCCTCGATGCCTTCGACGAACCAGCCGCCGAGCCCGTCGAGCGTGAACGCCCCGGCCACCTGAAGCGGTTCGCCGCTGGCGAGGTACGCCTCGAGTTCCTCGTCGCTGGGGTGTCCGAAGTGGACGGTGGTGCGCTGCGTGCCGGCGGCTTCCTTGGTGCGGTGGCCGTTTTCGACACGGATGACGGCGTGGCCGGTGATCAGGTCGCCCGAGTTGCCGGCCATCGCAGCCCACCGGCGCCGCGCGACCTCGGGCGTGCCCGGCTTGCCGACCATCTCGCCGCCGATGTTGAGCATCGAGTCGCACGCCACGATCACGGCGTCGCTCAGCGCGCCGGCCACCTCGGTGAAGACGGCATTGCCCTTGGCGCTCGCCAGCGCTGTGACGAGTTCCTCGGGCTCCGGGTCGGTGAGCGACGCCGCGATGGCGTCCTCGTCGACCCCGGACACCACGACGCTCGGATCGAAACCGGCGGCACGGAGCAGGGCGAGGCGGGCGGGGGACTGGGAGGCGAGAACGAGGCGCACGGGTGAAAGTTACCGCTCGTAGCGGGCGTTGCCGAATTGTGACCCGCAACACTCGATCGCGGAGTAGTTTGTTGTTGCTCGCAACATATCGGCCTGGGCCTCCCGCGTGCACTCCGCGGCACGACCGGCCTCGACGGTAGCAGGGCAGCTGCCGGGAAGGGACGACGGTGAACGCATGACCGTGAGGGTGACCGAATCCACGCCTGCGACCAGGTCGCGCTCTCCCTGGTGGGCCCGGCTGCGAGCACCGAAGCACCGCGAGGTGGGGCGCCCGGACACCGGCGGGGCCGGCAAGACCTCCCAGCAGCTGCGCGGGTGATGGACGTGGTGCTCGCCTCCGTTGCCCGATCGCACGCCGCCCGAACCGGCGCGGCTGAGTCGATTACTCAGCGGAGTCGGCCGGCCACCGCTTCGCTCGTTCGCCGGTCGGCTCGCCCGCGATCGGCTGCACGCCGCCGGCCCCGGCCGGCCACGTCGGCGAGGTGGTGCTCGCTGTGTGGGGCCGCGCGGCGGAGACCGCCGCGACGACCACTTCACTGACCGGGCCGGCGGGCCTCGTGCGCCGTGGCACCGCCACAGGACCGGCCACTTCGCCGAGGCGGACCGCCGCCGGCTCACGACCGCTCACCGACTTTTCTCTCCCGCGGTAAGCGCACCGTCCCCTCGGCCCCGGTTCCCGCGCCGGTGGCCGAGGGACGGCGCGTGGGTCAGGCGGTGGCCGGCGCTTGCGTCTCCGCGGAGTTCGCCGGGGCCTGGGGGCGCGGGGTGACGCGGCGCAGCAGCGACGCGGACAGGACTCCGAGCAACAGCACGGCGATCGGCAGGATCAGGGTGGCGCGGGCGGCGTCGGTGAGGCCGTGGTGAACGGCTTCGGTCGCGAGCCGGCCGGCCTGCGCGGCGATGTCCGAGGGCAGTCCCGGCATCGACGAGGGGCCGCCGGACGAGCCGAACTCGCCCGTGGAGGCCGCGGCCTTCGCGATGCCTTCGGTGAACGGCCGGCGGTACTGCTCGGGCAGTTGGGCCGCGGCGTTCGCCGCCTCGTCGGTGATCGAGGCGCTGATACGGGCCTGCAGCAGCACGCCGATGGCCGCGCTGCCGAGGACACCGCCGACCTGGCGCGCGGTGTTGAAGATGCCCGACGCGGTGCCGGCGAGCTGCGGCTGGACCGACGCCATCGTCAGGTTGCTCATCGGCGAGAAGATGCAGCCGATGCCGAGGCCGCAGACGAGCAGCGCGGGGATCAGGGCCCACGGGCTCGTGTCCGGCCGCGCCTGCAGCGCGATGATGCCCATGCCGACCGCCAGCAGCGACAGGCCGCCCATCACCAGGTACTTGCCGTTGATCCGGTCCGACGCACGGCCCACGAATGGCGCGATGACCCCTGACAGCAACGACATCGGCGCGGTCAGCGCGCCGGCCAGCGTCGGGGTCAGGCCGAGCACCGTCTGGATGTAGATGATCAGCGGCAGGAACATGCCCGTCATCGTGAAGCCGACGGTGGTCGCGGTGACCGTGCCCGCGGAGAAGTTGCGGTTGGCGAACACCGCGAGCGGCACGAGCGGCTCCCGGCGGTTGAACCGTTGCCACAGCACGAAAGCCACGAGCAGCACCACGCCGGCGCCGATGAACTCGAACACGGTGATGCCGCCGAAGACGGTGCCCCAGTCGTACTGCTGCCCGTTCTGCACGCCGAACACGAGGCAGAACAGCCCCGCGGCCGAGAGGAAGATGCCGATGAAGTCGAAGGAGTGCGAGTGCCTCGGCTGCCAGTCGGGCACGAGCAGCAGCGTCAGCACGATCGCGACGGCGCCGATGGGCACGTTGACGAAGAAGATCCATTCCCAGCCGAGGTGGTCGACGAGCACGCCGCCCAGCAGCGGACCGGCGATCGTGGCCAGGCCGGCGACACCGCCCCACGCCCCCATCGCGGGACCGCGCTTGGCCGGCGGGAACAGGTGCGTGATGAACGCCAGCGTCTGCGGCGTCATCAGGGCGGCGCCGAGGCCCTGCACGGCGCGGGCCGCGATGAGCAGCTCGACGTTGCCGGACAGGCCGCACCACAGCGACGCGCCCGTGAACACGACCAGGCCGGCGAGGAACACCCGCTTCGGCCCGAAGCGGTCGCCGAGGCGGCTGGTGAAGAGCATCGGCACGGCGTAGGTCAGCAGGTAGACGCTGATCACCCACACCACGGAGTTGAGGCCGGTGTCCAGCTTGATCAGCATGTTGGGCACCGCGATGGACACGATGGTCGTGTCCAGCAGGATCATGAAGAACCCCAGGCACAGCGCGCTGAGCGCGGCCCACGGGTCAGCTTGTCTCGCGTTCATCGGTTTCCTCGGTGACTAGGCTCAAAGCGGGCTTGTGGCCCTGGAAAGGAATGCGGCCGGAGGAAAGTTCGGCGTAGAGGCGCTCGCACCACTCGAGCTCGAAGGCCCGGTGGTCGGCGGCGTAGCGGAAGTCGAGCCAGTAGACCTCGGGCACCGCCTCGCCGCGCACCTGCTCGAGCATCACCTGGTCCGAGGCGACGCTCGCACGCAGCAGCGTGATCCGGTGCTCCAGCTCGACCAGCGCGGTGTCGCGCCCGAGTTCGTCGATCACGGCCAGCCCGCTGAGGAACGCGGGGTACTCCTCGGCGACGTCGCCGAGCAGCTCCCGCCCCCGCTGTTCGAGCGCGTCCTGCCCCGCGGGCGTCATCGCGTACACGGTCCGCTCCGGCCGCCTGCCGTCCCGCTGGGTGTCGACGACCTCGATGAAACCGCATCGCTGCAAGCGCTCCACGGTGTGGTAGAGCGAGCCGGCCTTCAGCTTCACGCGCCGGTCGACGTACCGCTCGCGCATGAGCTGAGCCATCTCGTAGGGGTGCATCGGCTTCTCGTGCAGCAGCTCCAGCACGGCCACCCCCAGAGCGGTCAGCTTCACGGAAGGCATCGGTCCTAGATCCTTTCGAGTGATCCAGTGCGGTTATTCCACGTGGACTATAAGGTTCGTGGACTATACGGTGCCGGGCAACGGGTGGTCCAGTGCGGTTTGTGCTGGTGAACGCACTGTCGCTGACGGTGATGGCCTGGTTTGGGCGTTGTTCGGCCACGATAGCCGGAGGGTCTGACAAAACTGGTCGTCGCGGTGCGTAGCCGCACCCGGGCGCAGCAACGAGGCCCGGGCTGGGGCCCGGGCCTCGAAGCCGCAGCGCGCGTCGGTCAGTCGGCCACGTGGTGCAGCTGTTCCCGCGCCGCCCGTGCGCGTCGGCCCAGCAGCGAGTACCACCCGGCGGTTGCCGTCCCCACGGTCAGCGCGGCGGCGCTCAAGCCCAGCGACCAGTGCACCCCCACCGCCGAGCCCAGCAAGCCCACGGTGAACCCGCTGCCGGCGCGCAAACCGTTGGCGGAGACGTTGTAGACGCCGATCACCCGCCCGCGTTCTTCGGGTTTGGCCAGCAGCTGCACCACCGTCTGCCCGATCGACATCGACGCGAGGTTCGCGACCCCGCCGATCAGCAGCAGGACCACCGCGAGCGGATAGCTGGCGGTCCAGGCGAAGAACAGGCTGGACAACCCGTACACGGCGGTGCTGACCACGGCGGCGGGCACGTTGGGTTTGATGCGCCCCGTCGCCTCCAGCAGGATGCCGCCGAGGACGCCGCCGGCGCCGTTGGCGAACAGCAGCACCCCGTAGGCCGTGCCGGCGCTGCCCGCGCCGAGGTCCTGGGCGAAGATCGGCATGGAGCTCTGCATCGAGGCACCCACGAAGAACGCGCCGAGCCCGGCCAGGATGATCATGCCGACCATGGTCGGGTTGGCGCCGACTTCGCGGAGCACGCGCACGGAGTCGAACAGGCCCACCCGCGGCCGCGCGATGATGCCGCCGTCGCGGGTGTGGCCGGTGAACTTGGTGCGGAACAAGAAGATCGTGAGTGGCAGGTAGAACGCGACGTTCACGAAGATCCCCGCCACCGGCCCCAGTCCGAGCAGTAGCGCCGAGCCGACGACCGGGCCGAAGAGGATGCCCAGGCTGCGGAAGGTCGCGTTGAGCCGCACGGCGCTCGGGAGCTCGGCGGGGCCCACGAAGTCGTGCAGCATCAGCTGTTCGCCCGGCCCCCAGATCGCGCCGGCGCAGCCGTGCAACACGAGCAGCACGCACGCGCTCCACACCTGCAGGGAATCGGTGAGGATCAGCACGCCCCACAATGCCGACACGATCATGAACAACGCCTGCGCGGCCTGGATGATCCGCCGGCAGTCGTGCCGGTCGGCGAGCCCGCCGAAGTACACCGAGAACAGCAGGAACGGCACCCAGTGGCTGATCACTTCGAAACCGGTGAGCGCGGGCGAGTGGAACTTCTCCCAGAGCACCCAGTACGTGATCACGTGCTCGATGTTGTCGGCCATCATCGCCAGCCCCGCGCCGAACAGGTACGGGCGGCAATCCTTGTTGTACAGCGCGGCGAACTTGCGCGGCGCCGCGGCGACCGCCGCAGGCTCCTCCGGCACGTGCGTCGGCACCCCACACGCGGAACACATGAGTTCGAGACCCCCCATTCCGTTGAACGAGAAGTCACGCTAGACGCAACGTTGCGTCTTGTCTACAAGCCGATTAGGCTTCCCGACGTGGGAGAGGTCACTGCGCCGGACACGCGCCGGCACCACGGGAACCGGTACGGCCGGAGCGAAGACGCGCGCCGCGCCGTGCTCGAGGCCGCCGACGACCTGCTGGTGGAACACGGGTTCGCCGGGCTGACGGTGGAGCGGATCGCCGCCACCGCCGGCGTTTCGAAGCAGACCATCTACCGCTGGTGGCCGTCCAAAGTGGACATCTTGTTGGACGCGCTCGGTGACGACCTCGCCGAAGAGCTGGTCCCGCCCGACCACGGCGACCTGCGCCGGGATCTGCGTGACCACCTCGCCGCCGTCGCCACCTTCCTGACCACGGCCGACGCGGGGGCTGTCTTCCGCGCCCTGCTCGGCCAGGCCCAGCACGACCCCGCGCTGGCCGCGCGGCTGCGCGCCGAGCACGTGCGCGGGCAGCACGCGCGCGACCGGCTGCCCTTCGAACGCGCCGTCGCGCGCGGCGACCTGCCCGCCGGAACCGACCTCGACCGCGCCGTCGAGCAGCTGATAGGGCCGATCCACTACCGCGTGCTGGTCACCGGCGCGCCGGTCACGCGCCGCTTCACCGACGACCTCGTCGACCGGTTCCTCGGCCAGGTGTATTTGGCCATCAGGTAGGGCGCGTGTCCGAGAAGCCGGTGGTCTGGTTGCTCGGCCGTTCGGGGAAGTGGCGGGCGGCCATCCAGATGGTGAGGTCGCGGGCGATGTCGTTGGTGCTGGTCGACGTGGTGACGTGATGCTCGTTGCTGGTGGTGTCGCGTTGGACGATCTCGTAGCCGCCTTCGTCCGGGACAGCCACTGAGGCAAACCACCCGGGATCATCCTCGTCAAGTTGGACGACTACGAAGGTGTTGTCCGAGTCGTAGAGGTCGCTGATCAGCATGAACGGCGCGGCTTCGGAGGGGTCGTCGATGCGGTCGCCGTTCTCACTGCCTGCGCCGTAGTACTGAGCCCCCAACGCTGCCTGCCCTCCGCCCGTCTGCGGCTGGTCGCGGTCGGAACGGCTTGGGTGGGCGCTGGGCGCAGGCGCAACGAAAACGGGCCGGACCACGAAGGCCGGCCCGCGGTCGGAAAACGTCAGCGCGGCAACGCCGAAGCCCGCCACGCGCCGTCGCCCGGGTGCAGGGGGGCGCGCAGCGCGGTGGCCCGGTCGCTCCACCACGAGGCGCGGCGAGCAGGAGCCGGCGCTGTGGCAGCCGAAGCCGCCGCGGCGGCCGCGACGACGGCGGTCAGCGCGGCCAATTCGACGTCGTCCGGGTTGCCGCGGACGACGCGGAGCAGGGGGCGATCGCTCACGGGAGACCTCACAGGGGGATGTTGCCGTGCTTCTTGGGCGGCAGCGATTCGCGCTTGTTCTTCAGCAGGGACAGCGCCTTGCTGACGTGTCCGCGCGTGTGGGCGGGCACGATCACCGAGTCGACGTAGCCGCGTTCGGCGGCGGCGTACGGGTTCAGCAGCGTGTCCTCGTACTCCTGGATCAGCTCGGCCCGGAGGGCGTCGACGTCGCGACCTTCGGCGGCGGCCGTGGCGAGCGTCTTGCGGTGCACGATGTTCGCCGCGCCCTGTGCGCCCATCACCGCGACCTCGGCGGTCGGCCAGGCGAGGTTGACGTCGGCGCCGAGGTGCTTGGACCCCATCACGTCGTACGCGCCGCCGTAGGCCTTGCGCGTGATGACGGTGACGAGCGGGACCGTCGCCTCCGCGTACGCGTAAATCAGCTTCGCGCCGCGGCGGATGATGCCGTTCCACTCCTGGTCGGTGCCGGGCAGGAAGCCGGGCACGTCGACGAAGGTGAGCACCGGGATGTTGAAGGCGTCGCACGTCCGCACGAACCGCGCGGCCTTCTCCGACGCCGAGATGTCGAGGCAGCCGGCGAACTGCGTCGGCTGGTTGGCGACGATGCCCACGCTCTGGCCGTCGACGCGGCCGAAGCCCACGAGGATGTTCGGTGCGAAGAGCTCGTGGACCTCGAGGAACTCGCCGTCGTCGAGCACGCGGGTGATGACCTCGTGCATGTCGTAGGGCGTGTTCGGCGAGTCGGGGATGATCGTGTCGAGCTCGCGGTCGGTGTCGGTGACGTTCTCGAAGAACCCGGCGGGCTCACCGGCTTCGAACACCGGCGGCTCGGACAGGTTGTTCTGCGGCAGGTAGGACAGCAGTTCCTTGACGTAGGCGATCGCGTCCTCGTCGTCGGAGCCGAGGTAGTGCGCGACGCCCGACTTAGTGTTGTGTGTGCGCGCTCCGCCGAGTTCCTCGAACGTCACGTCCTCGCCGGTCACGGTCTTCACGACGTCCGGGCCGGTGATGAACATCTGCGACGTCTCGTCGACCATCACCACGAAGTCGGTGAGCGCGGGGGAGTAGACGTGCCCGCCCGCGTTGGCGCCCATGATCAGCGAGATCTGCGGGATCACGCCCGAGGCGTGGGTGTTGCGGCGGAAGATCTCGGCGTAGAGACCGAGGGAGACCACGCCTTCCTGGATGCGTGCGCCGCCGCCCTCGTTCATGCCGATGATCGGGCAGCCGGTCTTGAGCGCGAGGTCCATGACCTTCACGATCTTCTCGCCGTAGACCTCGCCGAGCGCACCGCCGAACACCGTCACGTCCTGGGAGAACACGCACACGGGCCGGCCGTCGACGGTGCCGTAGCCCGTGACCACGCCGTCGCCGTACGGGCGGTTCTTCTCCAGCCCGAAGTTCGTGGAGCGGTGCCGCGCCAGCTCGTCGAGCTCGACGAAGGAGCCCTCGTCGAGCAGGAGGTCGATGCGCTCGCGGGCCGTCTTCTTGCCCTTGGCGTGCTGCTTCTCGATCGCGCGCGCCGACCCGGCGTGCACGGCCTCGTCGTAGCGGCGGTAGAGGTCCGCGAGCTTGCCGGCCGTGGTGTGGATGTCCGGTTCTTTCTCGGGCGGAGTCCCGAGCGGCTGCGTCGCACTGCTCATGGAGCGGAGCTTAGCTACCGCCAGGTCGCTTCGCGTGTGGCGTACGCCTCCCCGGGCATAGGGTGGCGGTGTGCTTCTCGCCGACGCTCCCGTCCGCCCGCTCGGGCCCGCCGACCTGACCGCCTGCCTCGACCTCGGAGCCGACCGCGACTGGCCGCGGGAGCACCGCAAGTGGTCCATCCTCCTCGACGTCGGCCGCGGCTTCGGCATCGACGCGCCCGACGGCGACGGCCTCGCGGCGACCTCGATCCTCGTCGAGACGGGTCCGGTCGCGTCGATCTCCATGGTCGTGGTCGCTTCGCGCTACGGGCGGCAGGGGCTCGGTGGCCGCGTGACTTCCCACGCCGTCGGGGCCGCGGGCGACACGACCGTGTTCCTGCACGCGAGCTCGTTGGGCCAACGGCTCTACGAATCGCTGGGCTTCGTCGTCGACGGCGGCTGCGAAGGCCACCTCGGCACGCTGGCCGACGACGGCGGCCCGGCCGCGCGCCCGATCACCCCCGCCGATGTCGCTCGCGTCTACGAGCTGGACGCCCTCGCCCAGGGTTTCCCCCGCCGCGCGCTCCTCGACCGCCTGCTGTTCGAAGCCGAACACGTCCACGTCACCGACGACGGCTTCGCGCTCGGCACCGTGCTCGACGGCGTGACCGTCATCGGCCCCGTCGTGGCGCCTTCCGAGGACGAAGCGAAGGCACTGGTCCGCGGCATCGCCCGCGCGACGGGCGGCCCGATCCGCGTGGACGTCGACTTCGCGCACGCGGGCCTGTCCGACTGGTGCCGCGCGTCGGGGCTGCTCCCGGTGGGCCCCGCACCGCGGCTCGTGCACGGTGGGAAGGCCTTACCCGGTCTCGCCGAGCGGCGGTTCGCGCCGTACAACCGGGCGCTGGGCTGAGTCAGTGCCCGGGCAGCACGCCCCGGCGGAACGCGATGGGTGCCGATCGTCGGCGCGGCTGCGGCGGGTCGGGAGCCGCGTTCGCCGAACACCGTGAGCTGCTCGAAACCCCGGCGCCGCAACGCTCCTCGATCCCGGCGCCGGCGGAGGTGGTCGCGAGCGAGCGGCGATCACTGCGCCGAAGTGTCCACTGTGGGTCTCGACGCTGCCGGGCCGGTGCACCTCGTGGCGGCGAAGCGTGGCCACGGCGAACAGCGGGTGGCCGGTGCGTTCGAGGTGATCAAGCGGCCTCAGCCGAGGTGGACACCGAGTCCTTCGCGGCCGGGCGCGAGGTCCGGGCGCAACACCAGGTCCCGCCCGTAGTCGCCGCCGTTCTGGGTGCGGAACGGGAGCGGCGTCGTCGTCCCCAGTGCGCGCAGGCGCTCCCGCAAACCCGAAACCGCACACGCGTAGGCGCACGCGGTCATGCGGTCCGCGTCGTATACGGCGAAGGGCGGCAGCACGGACATCCCGGTGTAGAAGAGCGTGCCGTGCTGGAGGCCGAAGAGCAGGTCGGTCAGCGGGCCGTTCACGCCCCGCGGACCCAGCGCCGGGGCGGTCGAGCCGGTGGTGACGACGACCAGCGCGCGTTTGCCCGCGAGCGCGCCTTCGCCGTAGCGGAGGGTGCGGCCGTCGCAGCCGCGCACGTCGTAGGCGTAGCCCTTCACGAACACGCGGTCGAACCAGCCCTTCAAGATCGCCGGCGTGCCGTACCACCAGAAGGGGAACTGCACGACCACCGCGTCGGCCCAGGTCAGCTTGGCCTGTTCGGCTTCCACGTCCGGCGGCGTGGTCGCGATCTCGTCGACGACGGGGTTCCAGCCCATCGCGTAGAGGTCGGATTCGCACACGTCGTGACCGAGGGCGCGCAACGTGGCCAGGCCCTCGTCGCGCAGGGCGCCGCCGAGGGAGTGCGGGTCAGGATGGGCGAAGAGCCAGAGGACGTTCATGACGCCAGGTTCGCTCCGTCCCGACCGGCGAACCAGTGGCCCGATGGTCAACCTGTGCAAGAATCGGGCCATGTCCGTTTTCCGTCATCCCGATCGGCACCACGTCGCGGTGCTGGTGCGCAACGGCATGCTCGTGATGGAGCTCGGCATCGTCCACCGGCTGTTCGGCCAGGCGCGTTCGGCCGAGGGCGAGCCGCTGTACGAGGTCGTCACCTGCACGCCCGAGCCCGGCGACCTCCGCACCGACTCCGACCTCCTGCTCCCCGTCGCCCAGGGGCCCGAGGCGCTGGCCGAGGCCGACACCGTCGTGATCCCGGCGTCGGCGGTGGAGTACGAGCCCACCGGCCGCGAGTACACGCCGTCGCTGGCTCGCGCCGTCGGCCTCATCCGCCCCGGCGCCCGCGTCGCGTCGATCTGCACCGGCGCGTTCGTGCTCGCGGCCGCGGGCCTGCTCGACGGCCGCCGCGCGACCACGCATTGGCGCTCGGCGGGTGAGTTCCAGCTCGAGTACCCGCGGGTGAAACTCGACCCCGACGTGCTCTACACCGAGGACGGCAACGTCCTCACCTCCGCCGGCGTCGCGTCCGGCATCGACCTGTGCCTGCACATGATCCGCCGCGATTTCGGCGCGGCCGTCGCCAACGACGTCGCGCGCGGCACCGTCGTGTCCCCCCACCGCGAGGGCGGGCAGGCCCAGTTCATCCGCCGCCCGGTGCCCGAGCCGCGGGCCGCGTCGACGAGCGCCGCGCGGGCGTGGGCGCTGGAGCACCTCGACCGGCCGTTGACGCTGCGCGACCTGGCGGCGAAGGAGTCGATGAGCGTGCGCACGTTCACGCGGCGCTTCCGCGAGGAGGTCGGGGTGTCGGCGCTGCAGTGGCTCACCCAGCAACGCGTGGAACGGGCTCGGCAGCTGCTTGAAGAGACGGACCTGCCGATCGACCGCATCGCCACCGACTGCGGCTTCGGCACGGCGGCGTCGCTGCGCCAGCACCTGCAGAGCGCGCTCGGGGTGTCGCCGAGCGCGTACCGCCACACCTTCCGCCGCACGGCGTGAAAACGGCGGTCCGTGGGCGCGTGCATGCCGGACGCACCCACGGACCGACCCCCAGTGGTCTGCCGAAGACGAGGGGGACGTCTTCGCCCACGACCCATCGTTGCCGCGAGCCCGGGGTGTTCGGTACCCGGCTGAGCTGGTCTTACAGAATCTGACAGCGTCAGCGGACGACCGTGATGAGCACGTACACCGGACGCCGTGTGGTGAAGAACTCGGTGCCCGCCGCGTCGACCATCTTCCAGCCGATCCAGCAGCGGCCGGGCGTGTCGGACGCGGTGACGGGCACGCTCACCATCACGTGCTCACCGGGCGCGGGGTCGCCGATCAGCACGCGGTCGGGCGTGCGGCACGTGCCCGGCGCGGGTGGCAGGTCCATGCGCTGCAGGTAGCGCTCGTGCCACCCGACGGACCCGGCGTTCTCGATCTCCCACACCTTCTGCACGGTGACGCCGGTGCGCACCGGCGTGCCGTCGGGGATGGTGACGTCGGCGATGAACTTGGTGTTGTCGCCGGGAACGCGGGCGGTGCTGTCGCCGGCCGGCGCCGAGCCCAGCCGGCCGGGCAGGACGAACGCGGCCACCGCCGCCGGCACGACCACCACGGTCGCCGCGACGAGCACCGCGGTCCGCCGCCGCGGCCGGACGCGGGGCGGTGGGGCGAGGCTGACGCCGTCGCCGGTCGTGGCGGCGATCGGCTCGCTGAGCTGGGCGGGCGCTTCGCCGGGATTCGCCGGAGCGGGTCCGGCGGCCTCGTTCGACGGCGGGCCTGGCAACGCCGCCGACTCGAGTGGAGCGGTTTCGACCGGCGCAGAGGGCTGGTTCGGTGCCGGCGGGACACCCTTCAGCTGCGCCCACCGTGTCCGCCACGGGCCCTCGTCGGCGCCGCACGCCTTCACGAACTCCCGCGTGGTCTCCCACGACGGGAAGCGCGTGCCCTTCACGGCCTCGTGGAGGGTGGTGTGCGAGATGCAGCCGGACCGCTCGGCCATCTTGCGGAACGACGGGTTGCCTGCGCTCGCGCGCAGGGCCGCCAGCTCGGCGGCGAGCACGTCGGCCGGGGCCGGCTCCGCGCTCATCGCTCTCCCTGGGTGTCAGATCCGCTGTTCCGGACAAGTCTGACACTCCCCGGGGTGCCGGCGCCGCCCGGGCGGACTCACGAAAGCGCGGCCGGCGACTCCGCGTCCGGCACCAGGACCCGCGGCACGCCGCTGCCGTCGGCCGGCACGGTCCAGACGTCCGAGTGCTGCGTGCCCCGCGGGATCCCGTAGGCGACCGACCGGTTGTCGAGCCACGCGGCCTGGTCGTCGACGCTGCGGGTCTCCGCCAGCGGCGTCACGCGACCCGACGCGAGGTCCAGGACCGAGAGCCGCCAGCCCTTGTTCGGGTCGTCGCCGATCGCGGACTTGAAGGCGATCCGCGTCTCGTCCGGGGACAGCGACGGGCATTCGACGTTCTCCCGCAGCGACACCACCGTGTGCGTGCGGAAGTCGCCGCGCACCAGGTAGCGGTGGCCCGCCGTGGACATGGTGGCGTAGAAGGTGTGATCGTCGCGGGCGAAGGTCACGCCCCAGAAGTTGAGGTCGACGGCGTGATGGGGCTTGCCGGCCAGCGTCACCGCGTAGTCCTCCAGCGACGCCGCCAGCTCACCGGTCTGCGTGTCGAGGATGCCGGCGCGCGTGGAGAACGTGCCGCCGTTGTAGGAATCGCCCGTGACGAAAACGGTCCAGGCCACCATGCGCCCGCTCGGGGACACGCGGGCGCGGTTGGGCAGGCCGACCAGCGGGATCTCGCGCTGCGAGACGAGCCCGGAGTTCAGCACGGCCAGCTGGTAGGTCGTGAGGTCGCCGTCCTGGCGCAGGCACAGCCCCGTGCCGCCGGCGGCGTACACCCGGGCGCACGTCACCGGCGACACCGTGCGCGCGCCGCCGGGGTCGGCCGCGGACACCGTGACGAGGTGGCCGCGCGAGCCGTCCGCGGTGCTGCGCACGAGCAACCGCGGCCCGGGCGTCAGCGACACCGTGCCCGTCGCCGCGTCGTCGCGGCTGTGCGCCGCCGCCATCCCGACGTAGACCGCCGCCGCGGCGACGAGGACCACGATCCCCGCGACGGCCACCAGCACCCGAGTCTTCATCGCACCTTCCGCAGCATTCCGAACGTCACCACGATCGCCAGCACGGCCACACCGGCCGCCACGGCCATCGACCAGCCGATGCCCCACACCTGCCAAGCCAGCCCGAACAGCGCTGAGGACACGAAGTACGCCACCGCTTGTCCGGTCTGGACCAGGGAAATCCCGGTGGTCCGCAGCGCTTCGGGCAGCACCGGCCCGGCCAGCGCCATCAGTACGCCGTCGGTCGCGGCGTAGAACGCGCCGTACAACGCGAGCGACAGGACCACCAGCGGCCAGCCCGAGATCGGCCCGGCCAGCAGCAGGTACACGACCACGAGCGTGCCGTACCCGCACAGCACCACGGGCAGCCGGCCGAAGCGGTCGGCCAGCGAACCGAGCGGCGCCGCCAGCACGAGGTAGGCGAGGTTCGTGCCGACGGCCAGCAGCGGGAACCAGCCCGTGTCGATGTCCTCGCGCCGCTGAAGCAGCAGGTAGACGAAGCCGTCGCCGATCGTCGCGGTGCCGAGCACGCACGCGGCGATCAGCAGCCGCCGCACGGGCGCCGAACGCAGGAGCGCCGCGGCGGCCCGGGGCGAGACGGTGCCCGTGGCGGGCCGCGCCGTGCGCTTGTCGCGCACGAACAGCACGAGCAGCAGCACGCCGATCGCCGCGATGCAGAAGCTGGTGACGAAGACCGCGTCGAACGCGTCGGTGCTCGAAGCGCCGACCAGCGCGAGCACTCCGAGCGCCACGAGCGGACCGGCGAACGCGCCCGCGCTGTCCATCGCGCGGTGCACGCCGAAGGCGCGCCCGAGCATGTCCTGCGGCGCCGACAGCGTGATCAGCGCGTCGCGCGGCGCGGTCCGCAGGCCCTTGCCGGTGCGGTCCGCGGTGATCACCGCGCCGATCGCGCCCGCCGACGAACCGGCCGCGACGAGCCCGAGCTTCGCGACGGCCGAGAGCGCGTAGCCGATCCCGGCGATGGTCTTGCGCCGGCTCACGCGGTCGGCGAGGTAACCGCCGACGAGGCGCAGCAGCGCCGTCGCGCCGGTGTAGAGGCCGTCGACCAGGCCGTAGATCGCGGGGCTCAGGTGCAGGCCGAGCACGAGGTAGATGGGCAGCACCGCCGTGACCATCTCCGAGGAGATGTCGGTGACGAGGCTGACGGTGCCGAGCGCGAGCACGTTCGCGGCGATCTTGCCGCGGGAGACCTTGTGCTCGGTCCGGCCGATGGTGGACAGGTACACGCGCGCACCCTTCGACAGGCCGCGGGCGCGTCCACAGTGGACGCGCCCGCGGGGTGGATCACTGCCAGACGTCGAGGATCGGCGACTTGCTCGCCGCGCCCGCGATCCCCGGCAGGCCGTAGGAGGCCTCGATGGTGCGCAGGACCGTGTAGTGGTTGATGGATTCGGAGTAGCTGCCCGGCTTCACGTGGGCGCCCACGAACGTGGTGAAGATCTGGTTGACCGAGGTGCCGCTGTCCTCGTCGAACGTGACGATCAGCAGGCTGTTGTGCGTCTTGGCCCACTGGGCGTAGGCGTCGAGGTTGTTCTTCAGCCAGGTGTCACCGGTGCCGATCGAGCAGTCGTGCATGTCGTTGCACATGTTCGGCGTCACGAAGGACACGGTGGGCAGTTGCGTGTAGTCGCTGGGGAAGGTGGAGAAGCGGACGTTGCTCGACGCCGGGACGTTAGAGAAGTCCACCCAGCTGTTGTGCTTGCGCATGTAGGTGCCGCTGGAGCAGCCGGTGTAGCCGTCGGACGGCATCGACTCGGAGTAGCCTTTGAACGACTTGCCGGCGCCGATCAGCTGCTGGCCGAGGTTGGCCTTGGTGCCGAGGTTGGCGGGGCAGGTGTCGCTCGTGACGCCCTGCGTGGCGCCGGAGAACAGCGCGACGTAGTTGGGCTGGCTCGGGTGGGTGATGGCGAAGGAACTGGTGAACTTCGCGCCTTGGCTGGCCAGGGACGTGAAGTACGGGGCGGCCGACGAAGTGATGGACGAGGCTTTCTTGTTCTCGAACATCACCAGCACGACGTGGTCGAACGTCGGTACGGCCGCGGCGGCGGTCGCCACGTCCGGTCCACCGGCGTTCGTCACGGCCGCTGTCACCACGCCGGCCGCGGCCAGCGTCGCCGCGGCGAGCGCGGCCACGATCCGCTTGCGGATCATGAGTCCTCCTGGTTCGGGGGAAAGGGCGACTCATGATGGGGAGACGAGCGGGCCGGGGCGTGCCCGGTTGGAGTCCGGCGTGTGGTCGGAAAATGAACAACAGGTGGGCGGAGTAGCACGTTCGTCCGCTTGGCGAATTGCGTGCCGGGTCAGACCGTGGCGACCGGCAAGTCCTCACCGGTGGACGGCCGCAGCCCCTCGGACCGGCCCGCGAAGTACCGCTCGGCCAGGCCGGCGCCGGACACGTGCCGGACGTCGGTGAACCTTGCTACGCGCGCCAACGTGGTCAGCTCTGCGGCCGGAAGAAGCTGACGAACGGGGTGCCGACGGCTTTCGCACCGTCCTGGCTCCCGCGCGGGCCCGGGCGGGTCTGCTGGGGCGAGCAGGTCCGGGGGTCCCTGTGTCAAGCCGCGTTGTAGGCGTGGTCGGTGGTTTCGCTGTGTTGTGTCGTCGAGGTGGTCTGGTGCGCGCCGTGGAACTCGGCAAATTCACTGGTCACGTTTGGTGGCGTGGGGAAGGCTTGAACCGCTGCGCGGTGAACGAGGCCAGACCAATGGCAGATGTGAGGCAAAGACGTGGATGGTGTACCGGTTCACGACCGCGCGGCCATGAGAGCGCTCACCTTCGCAGCGTGGCGAGACGGTCGTTATGTGCCGTTGGCGGAGTTGCTGGTGTGCCTGGGCGGGCTCGGGCTCGACCTCAGATGGCAGGTGCAGATCGATGAGGCAGGGCCGCACCCGCGGTATGCAGAGTTGCTTGAGACGACACCTCAGGCCAGGGTTGGCACCCTGGAACTCCTGGCGTTGGCGGCACCGGATCTTCAGGTGATCGATGGCACGTTCACCGGATGGGTTGGCGGTGAACCCGTGGTCATCCTGGAGGCTTTTGACAGCACCAGTTGGGACGTCTACTCCGCCGACGAACGAGTGTTGGTCGAGTTCCGCCGTCGCTATCCAGACGCCCGCGATATGCCGCGCTGACTGATCGTCTGCTGGTTGTCAAGCGGCTAGGGGCTTCGGGGCTTGGTAGAAGGTCTTGTTGCGGAGCATGGCGAACAGCACGTCGCAGCGGCGGCGGGCGGGGCAGATGAGGGCGGCGTTGTGCTTCTTGCCTTCGGCCTTCTTCTTGTCGTATTGAGTGCCGCTGATGGGGTCGGAGAGGGCGGCGAACGCGGCGAGGAAGAAGGCACGTTTGAGGCGTCGGTTGCCGGTGCGGGCGGGATGTTCGCCCTTGATGCTGCTTCCGGAGCGGTGGGTCACCGGGGCGATGCCGGCGTAGCCGCGAGATGGGCTGAGGACTTGAAGGAGGAGGCGTCGCCGATTGCGAGGAGGATGCGGCGGCGGTCCTGACCCCGATGCCGCGCACGGGGGTCAGGACCCGGGCAAGAGGGTGCGCATCGAGTATCTACTGGACCTCGGGGGCGATGGTTTTTCGTTGCGTCAGCACGGTTTTCAGGCTCTCGGGCGCACGGGAACCCGCGTCCGGCCGGCCGCTCCTGCGCCGCCACGCAGGGCGCGGCCCGGCCGTCGTCGGGACGGGGGCTTTGCCCATGACTTCCGGGCAGTCGGTCAGCCGGAGGCCGAAGACCGGAGACATCCCGACTTCGCGGAACAGCCCGGCAGCCGGCTCGGGGCCGAGGTGCTCACGGCACCACCCCGGCACCCAAACGGGCAACCAGGCGGGCAGGGACACCGATCAGGCGGGGCGTCCGGCGCCGGCGTAGTCGTCGCCCGGGGAGTGGTAGGTGTGAATCTGGATGGCTTGGCCCTCGGTGGGCGCGTTGATCATCAGGCCGTTGCCCAGGTACAGCCCCACGTGGTGGATGCGGGTCGCCGGGTCGCCGTAGAACACGAGGTCGCCCAGCTGGGGTTCGCCGGCGACCCGGGGTGTGGCGCGGAATTGGCTGTCGGCCGTGCGGGGCAGGGCGATGCCGGCGCTGTCGTACGACGCTTTGGTCAGGCCTGAGCAGTCGAAGCCCGCGGCGCCGGCGTCGGGGCCGTTGCCACCCCAGACGTAGGGGAGGCCGAGCTGGCCGAGCGCGAAGCGGGTGGCGCGCACGGCCGGCGAGGAAGCCTTCGCCGGGTCCAGCGAGAGCGTGGCGTAGAGCTGAGCGTTGCCCAGCACGCGCTGGCGGAACAGCTCGGTGTCCTTGCTCGCGTACGCCGCGATGGACTTCCACCAGCCGGCGCCCTCGGACAGGTCGGCGCCGCTCGCGCACAGGGCGCGGCCGGCGGCGACCGAGGCGGAGCCGGCATCGGTCAGCGCCGGCTCGTCGACACCGGGGATCTTCGAGCCGTACTTCTTCCACATCGCCGACGACAGGCCCAGCGGGTTCGCCCCCTGGCGGCCGTGGTCGGAACTCGCCTCGCCGACGCCCGCGAGCGTCACCCAGGACAGGTGGCAGCCGGGGTCTTCCGAGCGCAGCGCGAGCTCACCGTCGGCGTAGCCCAGCAACGCCGCCGCGGGGATGTCGAGCGGTCCGGACAGTAAGTCGGCCCACTGCTGCAGCGGCGTCTTGCCACTGGCACCCGACGCGCCCTGCCCGGGTTCCCGCGCCGGGACGGGTGCGCTCACTTGCAGCACCGAAGGACCGGTCACCGCAGCCGCCGCGACAGCAGCCGGCGGGGCGGGCTGGTCACGGTCCGCCACGAGCCAGCCCGCGGTGACGAGCCCGGCCACGAGCGGCAAAGCGACGAGTCCACGGTGGAGGGCGCCGCGCGCCCACGACCTGGCGGCGGGCACGACGTCGTGCTCGGGTTCCGGCGGCGTCACGGCGTCCAATCTAGAAGAGCGCACCTGTGCGTAACGAGCGAGTCGCTTGCACGTTAGGGGGACTCTCATATTCTGGGCACATGTCAGGCATGGACGCAGCGCGACTGCGGGATGGACTCGCCGCCCGGTACACCCGGGTCGACGTGGTGGACACCACCGGTTCCACCAACGCCGACCTGCGGGAAGCCGTCGAAAACGGCGGTGCGGACCGCACGGTGCTGCTCGCCGAACAGCAGACCGCGGGCGTCGGGCGGCGGGCCCGTTCGTGGAGTTCGCCGAAGGGCGCCGGGCTGTACCTGAGCGTGGCGCTGCGGCCCGCGGGGGTCTCGTTCGCGGCGCTCGGCTCACTGTCCGTGGTCGCCGGCCTGGCCGTGCGCGGCGTCGCCGCCGAACTGGGGGTCGACGCGGTGCTGAAGTGGCCCAACGACGTGCTCGCCGGGCCGGACCGCGCGAAGTGCGCGGGCATCCTCGCCGAGGCCGTCACCGGACCCGAGCCCGCCGTCGTCCTCGGCATCGGCCTCAACGTGCTGCCCCTCGGCGAAGACGTGCCGGCCGGCCCCGGCGGCCTGCCCGCGACGTCGCTCGCCGAACAGGGCGGCGCCGACCTCGACCGCACCCACGTGGCGCTCACGCTGCTCACCCGGCTCGACGACCTCGAACGCCGCTGGCGCGCCGCGGCCGGTGACCTCACCGCCGCCGGCCTGCTCGACGACTACCGCGCCCACTGCGCGACCCTGGGCCAGGACGTGCGTGTGGAGCTGCCCGGCGACGCCACCCTCACCGGCCGCGCCGCCGACATCGACTCGAGCGGCCGGCTGCTCGTCGACGCGGCCGACGGCCGCCGCGTGACCGTGTCCGCGGGGGATGTGGTGCACGTGCGTCCCGCTTGAGTGGAATCACCTGGTGTCCGCAGGTCCTGGCACGCCTGGCGCCGGTACGGTGAGTGCACCAGCACCGGCACACACCAGGGGAGCGTCCGCCGTGGCCTATCCGGACGATTTGCTCAGCCAGAACGAGGAAGTGGTGGTGCACAGCCACCCGCACTTCAAGATGCTCATCTTCCCGTTCGTCGCGTTCGTCATCACGATCGCGGCCGCCGTCTGGCTCCTGCTGCTGGCGCAGGACGCGACGGCGCCCTGGAACAACGTGGCCATGATCGCCATCGGTGTCGTCGCGCTCGTGCTGGTGGTGTGGCTGTTCCTGACACCGCTCGTGCGGTGGCGCACCACGCACTTCATCGTGACGACCGACCGGCTGATCGCGCGCGAGGGCGTGCTGAAGCGCACGGGCATCGACATCCCGATGTCGCGCATCAACAGCGTCCAGTTCGAGCACGGGCTGCTGGACCGCGTGTTCGGCTGCGGCACGCTGATCATCGAGTCGGCTTCGGACGAGCCGCTGCGGTTCGACGACATCCCCCAGGTCGAGCGCGTGCACACGGTGATCTACCGCGAGGTCAACGACAACCCCTACGACGATTACCAGGGCCAGCCGGGTGCGGGGCCGGGTGGTGCGCAGAGCACCGAACCCCTGCCGCGCAACCACCCGCCGCGCGGACGGCGGCGCTGACGTGGGCGCCCGTGAACTCGGCCTGCCCGAACGGGTCGCCGTCACCGGCCTGCCGGAGCGGGTGACGATCTGGGAAGTCGGCCCGCGCGACGGCCTGCAGAACGAGAAGTCGGTCGTGCCCGTCGAGGTGAAGCTGGAGTTCCTCGACCGCCTCGCCGGCGCCGGGCTCAGGACGCTCGAGGCCACGAGCTTCGTGCACGAGAAGTGGGTGCCGCAGCTGGCCGACGCCGAGGAGCTGCTGGCCGGCCTCGACCGCCGCGACGGCGTGCGTTACCCGGTGCTGGTGCCCAACGAGCGTGGCCTCGACCGCGCGCTCGAGGCCGGCGTGGAGCACATCGCGATCTTCGCCAGCGCCACCGAGACCTTCGCGAAGCGCAACCTCAACTCGACGCTCGACGACCAGTTCGCGATGTTCGAGCCCGTCGTCACGCGCGCCCGCGCCGAGGGCCTTCAGGTGCGCGGTTACCTGTCGATGTGCTTCGGCGACCCGTGGGAGGGCGTCGTGCCCGCCGAGCAGGTCGTGCGCGCGGGCAAGCGGCTGCTGGACTTCGGCTGTTCGCAGCTGTCGCTGGGCGACACGATCGGCGTCGCGACCACCGGCCAGGTCACGCGCCTGGTCGAGGCGTTCGGCGAGTCCGGTGTGGACGTCCAGGCGCTGGCAGTGCACTTCCACGACACCTACGGGCAGGCGCTCGCCAACACCGAAGCCGCGCTGCGCGCCGGGGTGTCTACTGTGGACTCATCGGCCGGCGGGCTCGGCGGCTGCCCGTACGCGGAGTCGGCGACGGGCAACCTCGCGACCGAGGACCTGGTGTGGCTGCTGGAGGGCTTGGGCGTCGAGCACGGCGTGGACCTCGGCAGGCTCGTCGAGACGAGCGTGTGGATGGCCGGGCAGCTGGGGCGGCCGTCGCCGTCGCGGGTGGTCAACGCCCTTGCCGGCTGAGTTCGTCCCGCTCGATGCCGCGTCGTGGCCGCTGTTCGAGCGGCTCTTCGGCCCGGGCGGGGCGCAGGGCGGCTGCTGGTGTTCGTTCTTCCGGCTCACCGGACCGGAGTTCAAGGCCGCGGGGCGCACCGGGCGCAAGGAGCACACGCGCGACGAGGCCCGGGCGGGCCGTCCGCTGGGTTTGCTGGGCGTCGTCGAGGGCGAGCCGCTCGGCTGGGTCGCGGTGTCGCCGCGAGCGGACAACCCGCGGCTGGCGCGGTCTCCGGTCGCGGCCTCGGAGTTCTCCGGGAACGTGTGGTCGGTGACGTGCTTCTACGTCGACCGCCGCGGCCGTCGTCGCGGGCTGGCGGCCGCGTTGCTGACCGCGGCGGTGGGCTACGCCGCGGGCCACGGCGCCGACGCCGTCGAGGGTTACCCCGTGACGGCCGGGGACCGGTCGCCCGCCGACCTCTACCACGGGACGCTGGGCTTGTTCACCGGCGCGGGTTTCGCGGTCGTCGAACAGCGCGGAGTGGCGCGGGCGTTGGTGCGACGGGAGATCGCTCCCGCCCGATAAGGTGAAATCACCAGCTTGTCCGGTGCCGTGTCGAAATTCGCCCTATCGGGGAATTGTGCGGAACCGGGAGGCGCGGCGGACGTCTCTCCCTGACGACGGAGCGACCGAGAAGAGGGTGCCCGTGTCCGAACAGGCCGATCCGGTCGGCTCCGACCCAGCCGTCGACACCGCGACGGGGCCCATCCGCGTCCCGGCTCAATACAGTGGCCTCCTCGACCGCGGCTTCGACGACGTCCCCACCCCACCGACCGGGACACGCGTGCCCCCGGGCGCCGTCCCTCCGCACCGCGTGCCCGCGAACCCCGTGCCGCCGGCGCCGGTTTTCCGCGGCTACGCGCCGCCGCAGCCGCCGGCGCCTCCTTCGCAGCCTCCCATGGGCGCGCCGCGGACCGAACGCGAGAGCGTGCTGGCGCTGTTCCTCGTGCACATGTTTCCGATCGGCCACCTGCCCGTCGCCGCGGACCGGCCCGCGGTGCAGCGGCCGGTGCCGGGACGGGGGCCGTTCGACCACCCGCAGGCGGCTTTGCTCGACGACACCGAGACGCTCGACTACGTCACCCGCGGCCTCCGGCGCACGCCCGCGCCACCCGCCGACCCCGAGCCGCCGGCCGCGCTCTTCGACGGCTACGAACCGGGAAGCGCCGAGGAGGGCTGGCCGCCGGTGAGTGAGGAAGCGGCCGTGGTCCTGCCCGGCGGCGCGCTGATCGACCGCTTCGGCGACGAGCACGGCCGGCTCTTCGCCGCCGACGGCACGCCGTTCGCGCGCCGTTCGCTGCCGGAGTCCGCCCGCCACGCCGGATACCGGCGCTACCGCGTGGTGAAGCCCGTGCCGATGTGGCGTTCGGCCGCGCCGGAGTGGTTCGGCCAGCCCGGCGGCGGCGTCCGGTACCGTGCCGTCCTGGCCGCCGACGAGCTGGTCACCTTGGGGTTCCTGGCCGACGTCACGCGGGAGGCGCGTTGAACACCCAGTCGATCCGCCGGTGGCTCGACCGCCTGGGCGTCCCCGCGGAAGTCGTCTCCGTCGGTGCCGAAACCGACAACGCCTGGTGCCTCATGCCCGCCGACGGCGAGGGCTGGGAGGTTTTCTGGCGCGAGCAGGGCAACCGTTACGACTGGGCCCGCTTCACGTCCGAACAGGTCGCGTGCCACTACCTGTTCGGCCGCCTAGCGTGGTCCCAGGTCGCCCGCGGCGCGGTGGGCGTGCTCCCCGGCGCTAACTAGCTTTCAGCACGCCTTCGACGAGCCCGAGCAAGTCGTCGACGTCGTCCGCTTGGTACATGAGGTCGACGAGAACGTGGCGCACCTCGGTTTCCTGCTCGACGCGCTTGATCGTGTCGGCGACCTGCGCGACGACCTCGCTGCTGCGTTCCGTCGGGTAGATCCGCAGGATCGCGTCCAGTTCGGAGGGATCGCGCCCGGCTTCGGCGGCCAGCTCGCGGATCGTGGCCAGCGGCTTGGTCACGGCGGAGTCGAGGTCGGTCATGTGCGGCGGGACGACGGCGGGTAGCCAGCCCGCGGCGCGGCGCGCGACCCGGCGCATCGCCGACGGCGAGAAGCCCGCGAGGTAGACCGGGGGTTTGCGCACCGGCTTCAACGCCGAGCGCGTGGCGGGGATCTGCCAGAACTTCCCGGAGTGCGCCGCGGGATCGGCGGTCCACAGCTCGTCGAGCACGTCGAGGATTTCGTCGAACCGCGCGCCGCGCTCGGTCATCGGCACGCCGATCGCCTCGAACTCGTCCGGCGACCAGCCGACGCCCAGGCCAGGGATGAGCCGGCCGTCGCTGAGCAGGTCGAGGGTCGTCAGCGTCCGGGCGAGCAGGACCGGTGAGTACCACGGCGTGTTGAGGATGTTGGACCCGATGGCGACTCGTTCGGTCGCGCTCGCGGCGACCGCCAGCAGCGCGAACGGGTCGAGGATCGCGTCGAACTCCGCGGGGAACGTGTCTGCGCCGTTGTAGCCGACCTTCGGCTCGACCGGAGCCAGTGCGCGGTCGATCACCCACAGGCTGGCGGCCCCCAGCTGCTCCGCTTCGCGCGAGTACCGCGCGACCTGCCTGGCCTGCTTCGCGACCGCGCCGGTTTGCGGCAGCGTGAACCCGATCTTCACGAACACCTCCGATGTGTGACTACGCCAAGAGTATCGACTTCGAAAAGCGAAGCAACTCGCGTCGAGTAAGATCCCGCGGGTGTCGGATGAGGACTGCGTACGTGGCGACGCTGCGCTGACCCGCGCCTTCTCGATCCTGGGCATGCGCTGGACGGGTTTGCTGATCGGTCAGCTCGGCCGCGGCGCGTCGGGGTTCCGGCAGCTGTCGCGCGCCGTCGGGAAGGTCAGCGACTCGGTGCTGTCCGAGCGGCTGACGACCCTCGTCGATGCCGGTCTGGTGCAGCGCACGGTGTTCGAAGGTCCCCCGGTGGCCGTGTCGTACCGGCTCACCGATTCCGGGCAGGCGCTGCTGCCGGTGCTGGCCCAGCTGTCGGACTGGGCCGAGGAGCACCTGCCTAGCGCTTGAGCACCGCCAGCGCGGCGTCGTGCACCAAGCCGTTGCTGGACAACGCCGAGCCGCCTTCGTAGGTCGCCACCCCGGCCAGGTCGCTGAAGCGCCCGCCGGCTTCGGTGACGATCACCTGCGCCGCCGCGACGTCCCACGGGTTGACGATGCACTCGGCGGCGAGGTCGAGTGCGCCTTCCGCGACGAGGCAGTGCTGCCAGAAGTCACCGAAGGCGCGGGATTCCCAGCAAGTCTCGGTGAGCGCGAGGTACTTCTCGCGGGAGTGGTACTCGGTCCACGTGTTCAAGTCCGTCGTGGACACGTACGCGTCCTCCAGCGAAGCCACCGACGACACCGACAGCTCGCGCGTGCCGGCGCTGTCGCTGCTGTGCGCGCCGTCGCCCTTCGACGCCCACCAGCGGCGGCCGAGCAGGGGTGCGCTGATCATGCCGACGACCGGGTTGCCGTCCGCGACCAGTGCGATCAGCGTGGCCCAGACCGGGACGCCGCGCAGGAAGTTCTTGGTCCCGTCGATGGGGTCGAGCACCCAGGCGCGGCCGGTGGCGCCGGCGGTCCCACCGCGCTCCTCGCCCGCGACGGCGTCGCCGGGACGCTCTGTGGCGAGGATCGCACGGATCGCGTCCTCGACGGCGGTGTCGGCGTCGGTCACCGGGGTGCGGTCCGGTTTGCGGGACACCGAAAGGTCGAGCGCGCGGAAACGCGCTGTGGTGATCGCGTCGGCGGCGTCAGCCAGCCGGGTGGCAAGGGTCAGATCATCCTCGTAGCCAGGCACGGTCACGATGGTTTCACGGGTGTTCGCCGTAAGGTTGCTCAGGTGAGCATGGTCCTACTTGCCGAAGACGACCCCACCATCGCCGAGCCGCTGTCCCGGGCGCTGCAGCGAGAGGGGTACGAGGTGGAGGTCGTCACCGACGGCCCCGCGGTCATGGACGCGACGGCCGCCCACCGCGTCGACCTGCTCGTGCTCGACCTCGGGTTGCCCGGCATGGACGGGCTCGAGGTGTGCCGCCGCCTGCGGGCGGGCGGCACGGAGCTGCCGGTGCTCATGCTCACGGCCCGCACCGACGAGGTCGACTTCGTCGTCGGGCTCGACGCGGGGGCCGACGACTACGTGGCCAAGCCGTTCCGGTTGGCGGAGCTGCTCGCCCGCATCCGCGCGCTGCTGCGCCGGCGGGTGCCCGAGGTGCTCGAGGCCGGCGGCGTCCGCATGGACCTGGGTGCGCGGCTCGTGACCGTCGACCTGCACGAGGTGCAGCTGGCGAACAAGGAGTTCGAGCTCCTGCGCGTGCTGATGAGCCGGGCGGGCCAGGTCGTGAGCCGCGACGAGATCCTCGCCGAGGTGTGGAACGACCTGGAGTCGAAGACCTCGAAGACGCTCGACATGCACATGTCGTGGCTGCGCCGCAAACTCGCCGTCGCGGCCGACGAAGCGGCCGGGCGACCGGCGAAATCCACGCACTCCGACGGCGAACGGCGCATCGCGACCGTCCGTGGTGTCGGGTTCCGCTTCAACGTCGACTGAATCGTCTGGCGATGAGCATGCGCCGCCGCATTCTGATGGCCATCCTGCTGGCCGTGCTGGTCACGGCCGCGGTGCTCGGCATCCCGCTGGGCGTCACCGCGTGGCGGCTGGTGGAGAACCTCAACCGCGAGAGCCTCGCCGAACGCGCGCGCAGCATCGCCGCGACCGTCGACACCGAGGTGGCCAACGGCCAGCAGGTCGACATCGAACAGTTCCGTGTGGGGGTGCCGCATGGCGCTTTCCTGGAGGTCCGCGGCGACGGCCTGATCGAAAAGCACCTCGGCGTCGACCCGGGTCCCGATCCCGTCGTCGAGCGCGTGCCGACGGCCCGGCGCGGCGAGGTCGTGCTGGCGATCCCGAGCGGTCCCGTCCGGACCAAGCAGACGCAGGTGACGCTGCTCGTCGTGCTGCTGGTGGTGCTGTCCGTCGGCACCGGCGCGGTGGTCGCGACGGTGACCGCGCGGCGGCTCGCGAAGCCGCTGCGGCACGTCGCCGATCGCGCGTCGCGCCTCGGCGGCGGTGACTTCCGGCCCGACCCGGGCCGATACCGCGTGGCCGAGCTGGACATGGTCGCCGAGGCCCTGGACACGTCGGCTTCGGCGCTGGCTCAGCTCGTGCAGCGAGAGCGCCAGCTCGTGGGCGACGTCTCGCACCAGCTGCGCAGCCGGCTCACCGCGCTGCAGCTGCGGCTGGAACCGCTGACCGTGCACGAGGACCCCGACGTCGTCGAGGAGTCGCGCGCCGCGCAGGAACAGGCCGACCGCCTGGCCGAGGCGCTGGACGAGCTGCTCGCCGCGGCCCGCGCGGCGCGCGAGGTGGACGCCGAGCCCGTGGACCTGCCCGCGACGCTGCCCGAGATCGCCGAGGAGTGGCGGCAGCTGCTGCGCGTCGAGGGTCGCAACCTGCGGTTGAAGATCGCCGACGGGCTCATGGCCCGCGCCACTCCGGCGCGGCTGCGCGAGGTCGTCGGCGTGCTGCTGGACAACGCCCTGCGCCACGGCGCCGGCACCGTGACGCTGGCGGCCCGCCGCGGCGAATCCGACGCCACGGTGGTCATCGAGGTGGGCGACACCGGCTCCGGCGTGCCCGACGAGATCGCCCCGCACATCTTCGAACGCGGGTTCTCCGGCGGCGGCTCCACCGGCGTCGGCCTCGCCTTGGCCCGCGCCCTCGTCGAAGCCGACGGCGGCCGCCTCGAACTGTCCAACAAACGCCCGGCGATCTTCAGCCTGTTCCTCAAGGTCCCGCGCCCGGACGACGTGGGTGAGGTCCGCTGGCCGGCGGAGCCGGTGCCGCGTTAGCCGAGTTCGCGGGCCCAGTCGGCGAACGTGAGCGGTTTGCGGCCGAGCAGGCGTTCCACCGTGTCGAAGACGACGTCTTCGCGGCCGGCGGCTGGCGTTTCAGCTCGACGGACCCGTCGACCGCCTGGGCGGGCCAGCCCTGCGCGAGCATTCGCGCGCGGGCGGCGACTTCGGGTTCCTCGACGTACCGGAGCCGTCGGCCCAGCGCGTCGCCGAGGATGGCGACCTGCTGGGCGGGGGTGAGCGCCTCGCCGCCGGTGAGCGAGTAGGTCGCACCTCGTGGCCGGGTGTGGTGAGCACGAGCGTGGCGACGGCGGCGATGTCGCGCGGGTGGATCAGCGCCGACGCCGGATCGCCTTCGGGCACGTGCACGGCGCCGGCGGCCCGCGCGGACTGCAGCCACGCGCGGCGGTTGTCCATGAAGGTGCCGGGCCGCAGGATCGTCCACGCGGGACCGGTGGCGCGGATCGCCCGCTCGGCGCGGGCGTGGGCGCGCGTAATGGGATCGGTCTGTCCGAAGTGGACGCCGGTGGTGGGCAGCTTGACGAGGTGGCGCACGCCGGTGCGGGCGGCGGCGTGCGCGAGCGCGCTCTCCTGGGCCGCGCCGTCGCCGCCGTGGCCGGGGGTGAGGACGAAGACGCGGCGCACGCCGTCGAGCAGCCGGGGCAGCGCCGCGGTGTCGTCGAGGTCGCCGCGCACGACCTCGGCGCGCGGGTCGATGAGGTGCCGGCGCGGGTCGCGCGTGAGGGCGCGCACGGGCGCGCCGGCGTCGAGCAGGGCGGGGACGAGGGCGCAGCCGACCTTGCCGGTGGCGCCGAGAACGAGGATCACTCCAGAACTCCTTGAGATCAGGCCGAAACCGCACGCGGACGTGCGCGGGGGACGGCACGCGGGCGGTGGTCAGAACGGCACGTGGGGTACCAGGGCACAACCCCGGACGTGCCCAGGCACGAGACGGAAAAGGGGCCAACCGGTGCCCACCGGGGCCCGGTCCTCTTCGCGCTCGGCGATCACCTCGGCTTCGTCCCGCCGGTCCCGGTCGAAGCCGGGCGGCGTCTCTCAAGGAAGGGCAACGATGAACATGACGCTAGACAACTACATGTCCGCGAGCACCCACTTCAGCGCGGCAGGCGCGTGACCGGCGTGTCGCGACGGCGTTCGCGGCGTTCGCCGAGTTCGTCGGGGAAGACCCACTTCTTGAAGCCCCAGAAGCGGAACACCATGGCGAGCAGCATGCCGATGATGGAGCCGCTCGCGAAGTCGGCGATCTCCTGCACGAAGCGGGCGACGTAGGGCACTTCGAGGTGCAGCACGTACCGCGAGGCGTACAGCGGGATCAGGTTCACCACCACGGCCACGCCGCTGATGACGAAGAACAGCGCGGCCTCGTGGGTCCGTTCGCGCCCGCCGCGCGTGCGGAAGGACCACTCGCGGTTGAGGACGTAGGAGACGATCGTCGCGACGATGATCGCGATGGCCTTGGCCGTGGTCGGCTTCTGCTCCAGCACCGACAGCTTCAGCAGGTACCAGACGCCGTTGTCCACGAGGAACGTCGTGCCGCCGACGATCGCGAACTTGAGCATCTCCCGGTGCTTGATGAGCACCGAGCGCAGCGGCTCCGGTGTGCGGGCCAGCACGGTCTCGACGACGGTCACGGAATTCAGTCTAGAGAACCCGAGGTCACCGCAGGTCTCAGGCGGCCTTGCGGCCCGGAATGTTCGGTTCGTCGGGTTCCTTCACCGCGCGCAGGCGAGCACCCTCCGTAGGGAACACCCACTTCTTGAACGCCCACCAGCGGAACAACGTGCCGAGCAGCGTCCCGATGATCATGCCGCTCACGAAGTCGGCCGCTTCCTGGCCGAACAGGCTCAGGTGCGGCTCCCTCAGGTCGAGCACGTAACGCGAGATCCACTGCGGCAGCGCGTTGAGCCCGAGCGCGATGCCGCTGATGAGGAAGAACAGCGCGGCTTCGTGGGTCCGTTCGCGCCCGCCGCGGGTGCGGAAGGACCACTCGCGGTTGGCGACGTAGGAGAAGATCGTCGCGACCAGCACGCCCACGATGAGCGCCGTCACCGGGTTCTCCCGCAGCACGGTGAACTTCAGGACATAGGTGACAGCCGTGGTGATGAGGAAGCTCGCGCCGCCGACCACGGCGAACCGTAGCAGCTCACGATGCTTCGCCAGGAACGCGCGCACTCGCCGGACGCTACTCCCTCAGCCAGTCGAAGAAGCCGCGGGGCTCGAGCGTCGGGGCGGTGTGATCGGGTTTGCCCGAGTCGCCCGATCCCGGGGTCGGCGGCGCGCTCGTGGTCGTCGACGGCGTGCTCGGAGACGTGGTCGTGACCGGGTCCGTCGGCTTCGCCGGCGGCGTGCTCGACGGCGTCGGGTGCTTGCGCGAGGGCTTGGGGGACCACCGGGTCGAGCTCGGCGTCGGATCGTCCGGCGACGTCTCCGAAGTGGACGACGACGGGGACGGCGTCGGCACCCCGGTCGTCGGGTACGGCACGTCGCAGATTTCCATCCAGCAGCCGAACGTCACCCGGGCCTGCTGAGCCGCCCGGCCGAGCGTCGCGCTCACCGTGACCGGCGCGTCGTGCGCCGGGCGGCCCCTGAGCCGCACCCACAGGTTCACGTGCTGGTCGGGCGCGAGCGCGCCGCGGGTGGTGCAGGTGGCGCCCGCCGGTGTCGAGTGGCACGGGAAGCCGCTGAGGCTCCACGACTGGTAGAGCGCGTGGTCGAAAGTGACCGTCACGGGCTTCGTCGTCTTGCCGGTGTTGCGCACGCGGACGTACACGAGCGGGTTGCGCGTCCAGGGGAACGCGGACAATCCGTCGGTGTCGGCCTGCAGCAGCAGCGCGTCCGGCGGCGCCTTCACAGTGACCTTCACGCTGACCGCGACCTTGATCTTCGTGCCCGCGGTGACCGATCCGGTGACGGTGCCGCCCTGTGCCGAATCGTCGGCCTTCAGGCGGAAGGTGAGCACGGCCGACTGCCCGGGTTGCAGGCCCGAGCCCGTTTTGCAAGTCACGGTGCCGGTGCCGCCGGGGCAGTCGACGGTGACCTGGTCGTTCGCGGCCTGCGGGCCTTCTCGGCGCGCGAAGCCGCCCACGGCGCCCCCGCCACCACCGGCGGGCACGGCGGACACACCCGGCGGCAGGTTCAGCGCCACCTGGACCGGGTCGGACGGGCTGCCGCCGTCGTTGCGGACCGTGATGGGCAGCGTCACCGGCCCGTTGTCGGGCTGTAGCTCGAGCCCGCCCGGCGGTGTGGTCGCCGACATCTGCGGCGGCGCGGGCTGGGTGGGCGGAGCCGCGGGCGGCTGGGCCGGCGGCGGCTGGACGGGCGGCGGGGCCGGCTGTGCGGGCGGCGGGGCTTGCGGTGGCGCGGGCGGGGCCGGGGGTGCGGGCGGTGCGGGTTTGGCCGGCGGCACCGCGGGCGCGGCGGCGGGGGGCGGAACCGGCGCCGCCACCGGGATCTCCTGCGGGGACCCGGCCGCGGCCAGCGCGACCGCGACCGTCGCCACGATGGCCGCCCCCGAAGCCGCGACACCGACGAACTGCCGGGGCGCGGACGCGGCGGCGGCCGCTCCCGCTTTCGCCCCACCCGCGGCGGCCGCGCCGGCACCGGCGGCCGTGGCGCCCGCCGTGGCCGCGCTCGCCTTCGCGGCGCCGATCGTCGCGAGGTAACCCAGCGCGGCACCACCCAGGACGATCGGGGCGATGATCGCGCGCAGGCCGCCGTTGACATCGGCGAGCTCGGCGGCCAGCGCCCGGCAGTTCTCGCACTCGTCGAGGTGGCTCTCGACCTGGGCGCGTTCGCGTTTGGACAGCCCGTCGCGCGTCCACGCGCCGAGCCGGTCGGCAGTCGCGCGGCAGCGCTCGGCGGCGTTCTCCTGCAGGTGGACCTGCAGGTACGCCTGGCGCAGGCCCTCGCGGGCGCGGTAGGCGAGCGCGGACACGCCGTTGGCGGTCAGGCCCAGCAGCGGCGCGACCTCGGCCGGGCTCTGCTGCTCGATCTCCGTGTGCCACAGCACGGCCTGCCAGCGCTCGGGCAGCCGCGCGAACGCCTTCGCCGCCATCGTCCGCTCGAGACCGGCGACGGCCGTGTCGGAGAACGGCACGGTGAGCGCCTCGCCGACGGAGCCGCCGACGTCGCTCATGTCCTCGTTGAGGTCGACGCGGCGATCGCGGCGCGTCTTGTCGTAGGCGGTGTGGCGCAGCGCGGTGAGGAGGTAGGCGCGGAACGCGGAGTCGGGGCCCTTGCCGGCGCGCAGCGTGTCGAGGACCTTCGAGAACGCCTCCGACACGAGGTCGTCGGCCTCGGAGCTGGACCGTGCGAGCTGGCGGGCGAGGTTGTGCGCCGCGCCGCTGTGGCGTTCGTACAGCGGTCCGTAGCTGGCGATGTTCCCGGCGCGGACCTCGGCGATCAGCTCGGCGTCGCTCTTACCGGACAGATCGGCGGGGACGGTGGACACGGGGCTCCTTCTTCTGGCACACGTGACCGGACCAGCCACGATCTACCTCTCCAACGCGAGCACAAGTGTGACGGACGCGGAGATACCCGTCACCTCGTGGTCGGTCTGTTGACTCCGACGGCCCAACGAGTTCACCCGCCATCGTGAAACCGGTTCCGGAAAAAGCCGCAGGAACGCCGTCACGCGGACGGGCGGATCACGTCCCCTGAGTGGAGCAGGACAAGATCGACAGCGACTCGGGAAGGAGCGGTGACCAGTGGACGTACCGGCGACCGGGGCGCTGTCCGGTCCCGCCGGCGAGCAGGATCCCCGCACCCGAGACGGTTCCCTGCGCGCGCTGCGGGCCCGCTGGCGCACCGCCAGTCTCGCCGCGGGGTGGCGCTTCCCCAGTGACTGGGCGCTGCCCGAAGTGGACGCCGTGTGCGCCGCGGTCATGCGCCACGGCCCCACGGGCGCCGAAACGGCCCTTGCGGGCCTCGGCCGCGCCCGCGCCGCCGCCGGTGCGGGGCTGGGGGAGACGCTGTCCGATTTGGCGGCGTTGCACGCGGTGCTGGCCGACCCTGAGTCCGTCGACGGCTTCGTCTCCCCCGACGTGGACGCGACGCCCGCCCGGTTGCTCCGGGTGACCGCCCTGGCGTGGGCCGACGTCGCGACGGACCAGCTGGTGCACACGGAGGTGACGGATCCCTTGACCGGGCTGCCGTCGGCCGCGTACCTGCGGACGCGGCTGGGCGAGGTCTACCGGGCCGGGTCGGGTGACGACCACGTGCTGCTGGTGGTGGGGCTGGACCTCACCACGGTGTCCGGATGGCCGCGGCTGACGGGGATGATCCTGGTCGCCGACGCGGTCCGGTGGGTGTTCGACACGGGGGAGAGCTACGCGACTCTGGGGCCTTCGGTGGTGGCGGCGTTGTGCCGGCGGGACGACCGGCTGGCCTCCCGCGGGGTGGCCCTGCGGCGCGCGCTGAACGACCGGTTGTCGGTCGACGCGCAGCTGCGCGAGGTCAACCAGCCCCGCGTATCGGCGGTCCGGCTGCCCGCCACGCACGACAGAGCGTGCGACCTGCTGGCCGACCTGGGGCGGGGCTGAGGCCGGCTTCTTTGCGGCTGGGCTGGGGCTGGGGCTGCGGTTGGGCGGTCCGCGGTCGGGCGGTCTGTGGTGGGGGCCGGGTCTGCGGTGGGGCCGGGTCGGACGCAGCTGGCGTTTTCGCCCGGACGGTGCCGGTTTGCGTTGAACGGTCTGCCGCCGGTGGTGAGCGGCAGTTTCGGCGTGATGTTTCGCCTGGACTCACCCGGAATCTTGGTCGGTGTCCACAGGGACGCGCAGTTGTGGACTACTCCGGCTCCAGTGTCTGTTTGGTCCATTTTTGTCGGGGCTGGCCGATAGAATGGACGTGGGGACGCCCCCCTCGGGAGGGTGGGGGCGTGTTGCCGGGCCGGGAGTGGTGGCACAAGGGCGCGGGAAGGTCTGCGGCCGTCTCGATCGAGTGGTGACGGGACCCGGGAGAGACCCGAATCTCACCTCGGGGGATGCGCGGCAGCGGCTCGCCCGGCCGCTCCCACCACACGCCATCAGCCAAGACCCCGCCGCCGAGGTCCCCGATGGGCGCGGCCCACCCATCGGGCCCGCGCCGCGCCGTTCATGATTTCCTGGTGGGGTGACCAGGACCGTACCCGCCGCTGTCGAGGGCGATGTTCCGGTGAGCGGGGCGTTGCCGAGGTTGGCGTTGCGCAGGTCGCTCGCGCGGTTGTCCGTGCGGCCGCGGTCGATGCTGATCCTGTCGGTGATCCCGCTGGTCGCGATCGCCGTCGGGATCTGGGGGTGGACGCACGAGTGGAACCTGGGCGTCGACAGCGCCGTGTACCGCGGCGGGGCCCTTACGCTGCTGCACGGTGACTCGCTCTACGACACCAACACGCTCAAGACCGAACCGTGGTGGGCGCTGCTGCCCTTCACCTACCCGCCGACCGCCGCGCTGCTGTTCGTGCCGCTCGCGATCGTGCCGACGCAGGTGGCGTGGGGCTTCCTCACGGCCGTCTCGCTGGGAGCCCTCGCGCTGTCCGTGCGGATCTCCATCGGCGCGCTGCCGCGGCCGGACGAGGCCGGGCCGCGCTGGTGGGCGTCGCCGGCGCGGTCGACGATCGTGTTCTTCCTCGTGTTCCTCGGTCTGGAACCGGTGTGGCGCACGATCTTCCTCGGTCAGATCAACCTGATCCTGATGGCCATGATTCTGCTGGACATGCTCGTGCTCGGCGCGCGCGGCAGCCGGTGGGGCGGCGTGCTGGTGGGCGTCGCGGCCGCGATCAAGCTCACCCCGCTGGTGTTCATCGGGCACCTGTTCATCACCGGCCGCCGCAAGGACGCAGTGCGGGGGCTCGCGACGTTCGTGCTCATGCAGGCCCTGATGTTCCTGGTCAACGCTCACGACGCGTGGCGCTACTGGACCGCGACGCTGCCCGACACCGGCCGCATCGGGCCCGTGCACTGGGCGGGCAACCAGTCGCTCACCGCCCTCATGAACCGCGCCACGGACCTCGCGCCGTGGGCGTCGAAGGCCGCGATGGGAATCGGGCTGCTGCTCGCGATCCCGGCGCTGTGGCTGCTCATGCGCTTCCACCGCCGCGGCCAGGCGCTCGCCGCGCTGCTGGTCACAGCCTTCTGGACGCTGCTGATGTCCCCGATCTCCTGGTCGCACCACTGGGTGTGGGTCGCGCCGCTGATCGTGCTGCTGGTGTCGCGGCTGCCGAAGACGACGCCGGCCACGGCGTGGAAACGGTGGCTCGGCACGGGGCTCGTGGCGTTCGTGTTCGTCAGCTGCGTGCTGCTGATCCTGCCCAACGGCCGCAACGTCGAGCTGCACTGGAAGGTGTGGCAGAACGTCGTCGGCGACGCCTACATCCTCACGCCGGTGGTGCTCGGCGTCGCGTTGATCGTGCGCTGGGCGCTTCAGCGCCGCGCCCGCAACCGCGCCTCGGGGGAGTCCGCGGACCGTGCCGACGCCACGACGTCGGTTTGACCCCAGCCGGTTCCCGCTGACCGGGACCGCTCGGCCGGTCAAGGGCGCAAACCAGTTGGCGCACAACGAAAGGCTGTGAACACGATCTCAGCTCTGGGGGACTACCGCCCCGATCGGATACGTTACAACTCACTGACGTAACGGAAATCCCTCGGAGGCTCGCCATGACGAACACCAGCTACGAACACGGTCGCGTCGGACTGCTGCTCATCGACCTCGTGAACGAGAACTTCTCGGAAGACGGCAAGGCGTATTCCATCTACGCGCCCGAGTACGAGCGGCTCGGCACGATCGAGAACCTCAAGAGGCTGATCGACGGCGTCCGTGAACACCAGAACGTGCCGATCTTCTACTCCTCCACCGCGTTCACCGATGCCGACTACCAGTCGTGGAAGCACGTGTCCGGGATCCACCGCCAGATGTTCGACAAGCGGCTGTTCGAAGCCGGCACGTGGAACGCCGAGTTCTTCGCGGACCTGGCGCCGAAACCGGGTGACGTGGTGCTCGCACCGCACAAGAGCCTCGACGTCTTCGCCCACACCGACCTCGAATTCCAGCTGCGCCAGAAGAACGTGGAGTACCTCGCGATCGCCGGCGTCTCGGGGATCATGGCCGTGGAGTCGACGGCGCGCACCGCGATGGAGCGCGGCTACCACGTCACCACCTTCACCGACGCCATCGCAGCTCCCGGCGGGCTCGTGACCTACCAGGCGATGATGCGCGGCCTGAACATGATCTCCCACAACGTGATCAGCGTCGACGAGTTCCTCGCCTCGCTCCCGAAGCTCGCGGCGGCCTGACCCACCGCGATGCGTTACCGACTGGGGTTGACGGAAGTCCGGGACCGGCTGATCGCCTCCGATCCCGGACTGCTCCGGCTGTTCTCCGCGCTCAGCGTGGTCTTCGCGGTGGTGCTGACGCTCGGCGTCCTGGCCACCGCGCACGCCGGCGTCCCGATCCTCGTCGCGGGCGCCCTCACCGCGATGGTCACCACGGTCGCGGTGACCGAATCCCGGCCCCGCGACCAGGCGCGGACGCTGGCCGCCGGCGTGCCGGTCGCGCTGGCCACGATCGCGCTCGGCAGCGCGCTGACCCCGTACCGGATCGCGGCCGACGCGGTGTTCGTGGTGCTGATCTTCGGCGCCATCCACTTCAGGCGGTTCGGCCCGCGTGCCACGACTCTGGGGATCTTCGTCTTCCAGCTCTTCTTCGTCACACAGTTCGTCGGGACGCGCGTGACCCAGTTGCCCGCGTTGTCCGCCGCCGTGGTCGTGGCGTTCGTGAGTTCGGCGGTCACGCGCTTCGCCGTGCTGCGGCCGTCGCCCGCCCGCACGATGGCGCGGCTGCGGCACGCGTTCCGCGTGCGGCTGGGCTTCGTGCTCGACGCACTGGTGGCGGTAGCCGAGGGCGGGTCCGCCGACGACGTGCGCCGGGCCGCGGCCCGCTTGCACGCGAGCGCTTTGCTGATCCAGCACCGGCTGGGTGCCGCCGGGGCGGACGCGCCCGTGATCCAGCGGCGGGTCGCGGAAGCCGAAACGGCCGCGGAACGGCTGGCGGTGCTCGTGCTGCGCCTGGGCCGGTCCGATGTGGACACCCTCACGCGGCACCTGCCGGTGCGTGAACGCGAAGCCGTCGACGATCGTGATGCCGCGGTGCTGGCGCACCTGATCGCGGAACTGCGGGCGGTGCGCTCGGCGCTCGGCTCACCGCCGCCGGACGAGCTGCGAGAGCGGCTCCTCGGGTACCGCCACGACGTGGACCTGCCCGACGCCTCGCGCGCGTTGCAGGACGTCTTCCGCTCCCTCGGCGACTTCGCCTTCGCGTTGTTCGGCCTGCGGCTGGCCGCCGGCGGTGCGCGCGAGCCGGCGCGGGCGGACACAAAGGAGAACGGCGCGGTGTCCTCCGCGCGCGTCCGGCCCACCACGCGGACCGCGCTGCAGGTGTCACTCGGTTCCGCCCTCGCCATCGCCGGCGGCGAGCTGCTGTCGCCGCAACGCTGGTACTGGGCCGTGTTCACGTGCTGGGTCATGTTCATCAGCACCACGTCGACCGGCGAGATCCTCGTCCGCGGCTACCGGCGCCTGCTCGGCACGGTCGCCGGTGTCGTCGCCGGTCTCGCCCTGGCGGCGCTGATCGGCGACGACCCGTGGCTCGCCTTCGTGCTCGCGCTCGGCAGCGTCTTCGGCATGTACTACACGACGGCGGTGTCGTACACGCTGATGTCCTTTTTCGTCACGACGATGATCGGGATGCTGTACACGCTGCTGCACGTCCTCACGCCGGGTGTGCTCGTGGTCCGCATCGAGGAGACGGCGCTCGGCGTCGCGGCCGGGCTGGTCGCCGCCGCGCTCGTGCTGCCGGTGCGCACCCGGGACCGCACGGACCAGCAGCTGCGCACGGTCCTCGGCCGGCTGCGCTCGGCGCTGGCCGCGTCGGTGGCCCGGCTGTCCGGCTCGGCCGAGGGTGACGACCACGGTGATGTGGTCGCGTCCGCCCGCGCCCTCGACTCCGCCCTCGACACCCTGCGGCTTTCGGTGCAGCCCTTGCTCGTCCCGGTCACCCCGTTGCGCTCGAGGCGGCGCACCGCGCGTGCAGTGCTGGGCCTGCTCGAGACGGCGGCCTTCCACGTCCGCAGCCTGGCGGCCACGGCGGACCTGGTCCCCGCCGAAGCTCGGCTCGCCGCCGAGGCGACGCGGATCGACCACAACCTCGATGCCCTCGCGGCGCACCTGGACGGCTCGAAGGCGGCCGTCACGCGCAGCGCCGGCGTGCTGGTCCAGGTCAGTCCCGGCGCGCCCGCCGCGGACGCCAACGCGACGCGCCGCGCGCTGCGGCACCTGCAGCGGGTGGACGAGAGCGTGCTGGGCTTGGCCCGCGTGCTCGACGTGCCCGTCACGCCCAGGTGAAGTCGTCCGCGGGGTGGCGGGCCGGCGCGAGCCGGCGCAGGTAGGGGTCGGAGAGGGCGAGCAGTTCGTCGTGGTCCGGCAGGCTCGCCGCGACCACGTGGCTCGTGGTGCGCCGGGCGAGCGGCGCCGGCACGGCCAGGCTCGCCGCCAGCAGGCCCGGCGTCTCGGCGGAAACCCCACGCCACCGGACGCCGGCTCGCGCGCAGCTGGGCAGGAAGGCCGCCCGTTCGCCGGCCGTGAGGTAACCCAGCAGCGACGCGGTGAACACGACAACCGGCTCGCTGCCGGGGAGTTCGGCGAGAATCCGGCCGGTGTCGGTGACGGCGTCGCCCCGCACCACGGGCGTGGGCAGTGCCCAAGCCACGTCGATGGCCGCGCGCAGGGTGGCGAGCTCGCCGACCTGTTGCGGCCGGATGAACGCGGCGAGCCAGGCTCGGTCGTCGGGATCGGTCAGGTCGATCGGGTTCAGGTCGATCCTGAGCTGCGTGGTGATCCCGGGCGCCGGCGCGGCGGGGAGCTCACCGCGGACTTCGCAGGCGACGACGACCGGCGACGAACCGGCGGTTGCCCCTTCAGCCGGTAGCGGTACCGGTCGAACCTCAGGTTCAGCCCGGCGCCGGCGCCCACCTCGACCAGCGCCGGCGGCCCCGGCCACCGGCGGCGGACGTGGTCGACGCCGAACCGCAGCGCGACGCACCGGCGGATGGTGGTGCACCGGGTTCCGCCAGGACTTCTCGTGGATCGACCCGCCGGTCACGGACGAGACGGGCTGGCCGCGCGAGCAGCACGGCGTGGCGACCACGTCGCCGGGCCTGTACTTCGTGGGGCTGTCGTTCCAGTGGTCCTTCTCGTCGATGCTCGTCGGCGGCGCCGGCCGCGACGCCGAGCACGTCGCGAAGCACTTGAGCGCTCGCGCCGGCCGAGCCGCGCCCGGGGCCGGGGGCGGACCGGACGGGTGCGGCTGGGCGCGGGGGCCGGTGGCGCAGCTCACTGAGCCGGCCTGTTGGCCGGTACCCGCAGGTCGCGCGGGCCTGGCCAAGTAACCTGAGCAGCGCTATGGACAAACGAACCGGTCTTCCCGTCGTCGGCATGGTGGGTGGCGGGCAGCTGGCCCGCATGACGCACCAGGCGGCGATCTCGCTCGGGCAGTCGCTGAAGATCCTCTCGGCGAACGCGGACGATTCGGCGGCGCTCGTGGCGTCCGACGTGGTCATCGGGCACCACACGGACCTCGAGGCGCTGCGCTCGTTCGCGGGTGGTGTCGACGTGCTCACGTTCGACCACGAGCACGTGCCCGGCGAGCACCTGCTGACGCTCGTGATGGAGGGCGTCGTGGTGCGGCCCGCGCCGTCGGCGCTCGGGTTCGCCCAGAACAAGCTCGTGATGCGCGAAATGATGGCCGGCATGGGCGTGCCCGGGCCCGCGTTCACCGAGGTGTCCACTGTGGATGATGTGGTCGCCTTCGGCGGCGAGCACGGCTGGCCCGTGGTGCTGAAGGCGTCCAGCGGCGGTTACGACGGCCGCGGTGTCTGGATGCTCGACACGGCGCAGCAGGCGCGCGAGACGGTGCCCGAGCTGCTCGAGGCGGGCACCGCCCTGCTCGTCGAGGAGAAGGTGACGATGAAACGCGAGCTGGCGGCGCTGGTCGCCCGCTCGCCGTTCGGCCAGGGGGCCGCGTACCCCGTCGTCGAAACCGTGCAGACCGGTGGCATCAACACGGAGGTTCTCGCGCCCGCGCCCGGCCTGCCCGAGTCTCGCGTGCACGAGGCGCAGGACCTGGCGCTGCGCATCGCCTCGACGCTCGATGTCACCGGGCTGCTGGCCGTCGAGCTGTTCGAGACGGAGACCGGCCTGCTCGTGAACGAACTCGCCATGCGCCCGCACAACTCCGGCCACTGGACGATGGACGGCTCCCGCACGTCGCAGTTCGAGCAGCACCTGCGCGGCGTGCTCGACTACCCGCTGGGCCGCACCGACCTGATCGCGCCCGCGTGCGTGATGGCCAACGTCCTCGGCGCCGACCTCGCCCCGCAGATGAGCCCCGACGAGCGCGTGCACCACCTCTTCGCGCGCTTCCCGGAGGTCAAGATCCACCTCTACGGCAAGGAAGACCGGCCAGGCCGCAAGCTCGGCCACGTCAACTTCGTCGGCGACCGCATGGACGACCTGCGCAAGCGCGCGCTGCTGTCGGCGCACTGGCTGTCCCACGCCGTCTGGCTCGACGGCTACGAGATCCACTGAAGGGGAACACATGGCACCGCAGGTCGGCGTGATCATGGGCAGCGACTCCGACTGGCCCGTCATGGAGGCCGCCGCCCACGCCCTGACGGAGTTTGGCGTGGAGTACGAGGTCGGCGTCTACTCCGCGCACCGCACCCCGCAGCGCATGCTGGACTACGCGACGTCCGCCGCCTCCCGCGGCCTGCGCGCCATCATCGCCGGCGCCGGAGGAGCCGCACACCTGCCGGGGATGGTGGCCTCGGCGACGGTGCTGCCGGTGATCGGGGTCCCCGTGCCGTTGAAGTACCTGGACGGGATGGACTCCCTGCTGTCCATCGTGCAGATGCCGGCGGGGATTCCGGTGGCGACCGTTTCGGTCGGCGGGGCGCGGAACGCCGGCCTGCTGGCGGTGCGGATGCTGGCGGCTTCGGATCTGCAGTTGCAGTCGAAGCTCGAGGAGTTCCACCAGGGGCTGCAGCAGATGGTGCTGGAAAAGGACGCTGCTTTGAAGGAGAAGGCTGGGCAGTAGGGCGGTTGTCGTCCTGGTCCGGTTTGTTGCGTCACCACCTGCGTTGAGTAGCGGATTGTTGCGTACCGGTGGGGTTGCGGACGGTCGCGTTTCGTACGGGTCGGGTTGAGTACCGGGGTGGTTGTTTCGTACGGGGCGGCTCGTCGCGCCTCGGGGCGCGACGTTGCGCTGGGGACTCGTCCTGCACCCCGAAGCCGATGATGGTAACGACGGTCTGGATCACCTTGTCAAGGCTGGAAAGCGTGCCTTGACAAGGTGATCCAGACCGCGTGGGGGCTGCGGATCGAGGTGCAGGGCGGAGTCTGGGTGCAAGTCTTGTCGGGCGTATCGGTGACCTTTCGTACGGCGGGAGGGTTGCGTGGTTGTCGAGAGGCATTGCCGGGTGTTGCCGGGTGCGGTAGCCATTCCAATTGCAAAGTGAGGCACAAACCCAAGCTTCCCCAGGCTTTGAAACCGTCGCCTATCTCCGCCACTCACCAGTGCACCCAGCCCTGGCCCTGCACCTCGGTCCCCGCCTTCTCCGTGGTCCAGACCGTGGTGACACTCAAAGATCGGGGTGCCCCTCGCAACCTATGCCCGGCGATGTTGCGCGCCAGCGCAACGAGCCGAAGGCATCAAACCAACCGAGGCAGCTGACTCCTCAACTCCCTCTTCAACACCTTCCCAGCCGCCGACACCGGAATCTCATCCACGAAGTACAACTCCCGGATCCGCTTATACGGCAGCACCTTCTCATTCACCGCCGATATCAGCCCCTCAGCCACCACCGACGCCCCCGGCTCCCTCACCACGAACGCCACCGGCAACTCCCCGACATCATCCCGGGCCCGCCCCACCACAGCCGCACTCAACACCCCCGGCAGGGCGATCAGCAACTCCTCCAGCTCCCGGGGAAACACGTTGTACCCCTTGTACAGCAACATATCCTTCTTGCGATCCACAATGGACAGATAACCATCCTCATCCAGCACCCCGATATCCCCGGTGTGCAACCACCCGTCCACCAGCGCCGCAGCAGTCTCCTCAGGCCGGTTCCGATACCCCCGCATCATCTGCGGACCCCGCAGGCACACCTCGCCCTCAACCCCGGCGCCGAGCGGCTCCTCGGAGCCCTCCCCGACGATCTTCACCTCGGTGTCGAAGATCGGCCCGCCGACCGACCCGACCTTCCGGAGTCCGGACCGGTACGACGGCGCGATCACCGCGCCCATCGTCATCTCCGTCAGCCCGTACCCCTCGCTGATCACCACCCCGGGGAACCGCGAGTGCAGAGCTCGGATCATCTCGTGGTTCATCGGCGCCGCACCGGAGCCGATGCTGCGGACGGACGACAAGTCGGCCGTGTGGAAAGCCGGGGTCGCCAGTAGTGCGGCGAACAGCGCGGGCGCGCCCCCGAGCGATGTCACGTGCAGGCGTTCCGCGTCGGCGACGTACGCGGCCGGGTCGAAGCGCGGATGCAGCACCGTCGTGGTGCCGCTGAGCAGGGCGGCGTTGAGGCCGGCGATCACGCCCATCGCGTGGAACCAGGGCGTGAGGTTGATCGCGGTGCCGGTGCCGAGGCGGCCGGGCCATTCCTGCTCGCTGCCGATCTGGTCGAGGACGACGTCGCCGTTCGCGTCGAGCGCGGGGACGGAGCCGCTGTTCCAACAGGCGGCCTGCAGGGTGTTGGTGACGATGTTGCGGTGCGTCAGCTCGACGCCCTTCGACCGGCCGGTCGTGCCGCCCGTGTAGGCGAGGTGGGCCAGGTCCGTCCGCACCTCGAGGTCGACGTCCGGACGGGTCGCCGGCGCGTCGGTGAAGAACTCGCGGAACTCGACCGAGCCCGGGACGGTGTCCTCACCGGGAGCCACCACGATCGTCAGCCGCGCCGGGATCCGGTCGGCGACCGCCGCGACGGCGCCCGCGACCGGGCCGAACGTGATCACGGCGGCGGCTTCGCAGTCCGTCAGCTGGAAGGCCAGGTCGTCGGGCGGGAGCAGCGGGTTCGTGGGGCTGAAGGTGGCCCCGGCCAGCAGGATCCCGTAGTAGGCGACCGGGTAGGCGAGGCAGTTGGGCAGGTGCACAGCGACCACGTCGCCCTTGCCGATGCCTCGGGCGAGCAGCGCGTTGGCGAACTTGCGGGCACCTGCGTACGTTTCGTTGTGGGTGAGACTCTCGTCGCCCATGGCGAACGCCGTGCGATCACCGAAGCGGGCTGCCGATCCGGCGAGTATCGAACCCACCGGGACATCGGGGTAGTCGAGGGAAGTGGGCAATCCGGGCGGCGGCGTCGACGCGGTGATGGCCATCACCCGACCTTACGAAGAGTGCGGTCAAGGACACAAGAACGACTGGCGCGCCCGGCGTGAACGAGCGCTAACATCGACGGAACTCTCCCCCATTGCTGCAGAAGAGGTGACGGAAGTGGCCGAGGGCCTGTACCAGCTTGCCGAGGAGCACGAGGAGCTGCGGGCCGCGGTCCGGGCTCTGGCCGAGAAGGAGATCGCCCCGCACGCGGCGGAGGTCGATGACCAGGAGCGGTTCCCGGTCGAGGCGCTGGAGGCGCTGAACAAGTCCGGGTTCAACGCGGTGCACATCGCCGAGGCCTACGACGGGCAGGGGGCCGACGCGGTGGGCGCGTGCATCGTGATCGAGGAGGTCGCCCGGGTCGACGCGTCGGCGTCGCTGATCCCGGCGGTGAACAAGCTGGGCACGCAGCCGATCATCCTGTCCGCGTCGGAGGACGTGAAGAAGCTGGTGCTGCCCTCGATCGCGTCGGGCGAGGCGATGGCCTCCTACGCGCTCTCGGAGCGGGAGGCCGGTTCGGACACCGCCTCGATGCGCACCCGCGCCAAGCTCGACGGGGACCACTGGGTGCTCAACGGCACCAAGGCGTGGATCACCAACGCGGGTGAATCCACCTGGTACACCGTGATGGCCGTGTCCGACCCGGACGCGGAGAAGAAGTCCAACGGGATCTCCGCGTTCGTGGTCCACAAGGACGACCCGGGCTTCTCCGTGGGCCCGAAGGAGCGCAAGCTCGGCATCAAGGGCTCCCCGACGCGGGAGATCTACTTCGAGAACTGCACCATCCCCGCCGACCGGATCATCGGGGAACCGGGCACCGGGCTGAAGACGGCGCTGGCGACGCTGGACCACACCCGCCCGACCATCGGCGCGCAGGCCCTGGGCATCGCCCAGGGTGCGCTGGACGCGGCCATCGCCTACGTGAAGGACCGCAAGCAGTTCGGCAAGGCCATCGCCGACTTCCAGGGTGTGCAGTTCATGCTCGCCGACATGGGCACCAAGATCGAGGCCGCCCGCCACCTCGTCTACGCCTCCGCCGCCGCCTCCGAACGCGGCGACAAGCGCGCCGGCTTCATGGCCTCGGCCGCGAAGACCTACGCCTCCGACATCGCCATGTCCGTGACCACCGACGCCGTCCAGCTCTTCGGCGGCGCCGGCTACACCCGCGACTTCCCGGTCGAACGCATGATGCGCGACGCGAAGATCACCCAGATCTACGAAGGCACCAACCAGATCCAGCGCATGGTCATGGCTCGGGCACTGCTCAAGGGCTAGTGTCGCGTGTCGTTAGTTGTTTGACGGTTGGGTGGGTGTCAGAATGCGGTATGGCGAATCGACCGGCTGCCGCGCTGTCTCTTCGTGATGGTGATCGTGAGCGGTTGCTGTCGTTGACCAGGAGTTCGTCGGTGCGGGCGGGCCTGGCGCAGCGGGCGCGGATCGTGCTGCTGGCCGCCGAGGGTGTGGCGAACAGTGTGATCGCCGAACGGGTCGGGGTGTCGCGGCCGACCGTGATCGGCTGGCGGGAACGTTATGAGGGTGGTGGGATCGACGGCCTGCACGACGAGGCGCGCTCGGGGCGGCCCCGGCTGGTGGACCATCGAGAGATCGTTGCGGCCACGCTGAAGCCGCCGCCGAAGAAGCTCGGCGTGACGCACTGGTCGAGCCGGCTGCTGGCCGCCCGGCTGCGGATCAGCAACGGCACGGTGGCCCGCGCGTGGCGGGACTACGGGGTGCAGCCTTGGCGGAGCGAGACGTTCAAGTTCTCCACCGACCCAGAGCTGGTCGCCAAGGTCACCGACGTGGTGGGGTTGTATCTGGCGCCGCCGGAGAACGCGATCGTGCTCTGTGTCGACGAGAAGTCCCAGGTCCAAGCGTTGGACCGGACCCAGCCAATGCTGCCGATGCAACCTGGACAGGTCGAGCGGCGCACCCACGACTATGTCCGGCACGGCACCACCACCCTGTTCGCCGCGCTGGAAATCGCCACCGGCAAGGTCACTGGCGCAGTCAAACCGCGGCACCGGCACCAGGAGTTCCTGGTATTCCTCAAACAGCTCGCCCGCGCCTACCCCGACGACGAGCTACACCTGGTGATGGACAACTACGCCACGCACAAGCGTCCCGAGATCCGCGACTGGCTCGCGGCGAACCCGCGAATCCACGTCCATTTCACCCGACCTCAGGCTCCTGGCTCAACCTGGTCGAGGTCTGGTTCGGCATCATCGAACGCCAAACCATCCGCCGCGGCAGCTTCCGCTCCGTCCACGACCTCAACGCCAAGATCCGCGCCTTCATCGACGGCTGGAACGAACGCTGCCACCCCTTCATCTGGACCAAAACCGCCGACGAGATCCTCAAGAAGTCCAACCGTCAGACCACTTCAAACACAGACCACTAGAGAGATCTTGACCCGGTGGTTCGGGCGGCTCTGGTACTCCACATGATCAGGCCGCTCGAACCCCGTGTCGGTTCGAATGGTGGGTTGCCGCTCAAGCTTTCCGGACAGTTTGCCGGGCCGGCCGATCGCATGGCCCTGGAGCCAGAAATGTGTCCGCTGGCGGCAGCCTGACAGCGATGTCGGCGGACATGCCGGCTCGTCCTCGGCGCTGCCCTGGTTGAGCAACGGCGTACAGCCCCTGCGTGATCTTGCGGAGCTGCCCTGGTTGCATGTCTCGGAGCCGGGGCTCACGCCCGGGCCTGGCGGCGTGTAGTGCACTTCAAAGGTGGCATTGCGATCGAGAACGGCCAGGGCGCAGGGCCCGTCGCTCGCCAGGTCAAGCCAATGCGCCTTCTCGCCTGGCCGTGAGATCTACCGGACTGGTGTCACTGCTGTCGTAGGTGCGGCGTCACCTGATGGGCTGTAGGGGAAGCTTCGAACTCTGGCCGGCAAAACGCGAACAATCGTTGAAATCGGAATTGTTGTATTTGTCGGACGCTTCATCTGAGGAATCCTTGGCGCCGCCCCCGAGGTTCGTTGCGGAAAAAATGACCCCCAGGTAATGCTGATGGCAATAATCGCGGCGGCCGCTATGCTGAGAGAAACCCAACGCGTGACTCGTGATCGCCCTTTTGGTGGTCGAGGCGGCATGGGCAGCCTCGACGAGTCGGGCACTGTACGTAGTCGTGGGCGCGAGCCCAGGATCGGGGTTCCGGGTTGACGCCACGCTGCGTGCCAAGGTGCGGTAAGGATCATGGGGTTGGCGGCGGTGCGTACGCGGGCGCTTGCAAATGCACAAGATCAGGCCGTCGAGTGCGGAGAAGATCCAGGTTTGCCCAGCATTGACGAGGGGCATGACAACAGCTCAGAGGACATTTTCGAGCCTGACCCGCAGGTCCCCGGGAACCGGTCGCAAGAGCACCCGGATTTGCCCACGTTCGAAGAGCAGGCGTTCGCCGCCTTCCGGCGTGGGGAGACGGAGCGCGTGGGCCGGCTGAGCCGGGCCGAGCTCACCCGCGCGCGGGAGGCCGGCGACGTTGCCGGCCAGGTCGATGCGCTGTGCATGCTGGCGCGCGTGGCCGTGCGGGGTGGCGACCTCACGCGGGGCGGGACGCTCGCGGCCGAGGCCCTCGACCTGGCTCGCGGTGCCGGCGACCGGGCGCTGCAGAAGTCGCCGGTGCACATCCTCGCGGCCATTGCCCGCATGGCCGGCGAGTTCGACGCGGCGCGGGCCGGGTACGTCGAAAGCATCGCGCTGCGGCACGAGCTGGGGCCGGCCGAGGCCGTGGTCTGGGAGCAGCTCAACCTCGGCCACCTCGAACTGCGGACGGGCCACCCGGAGAAGGCCCGTGAGTTGTTCGGCGTCGTGTGGAACTACGCGACCGAGCACGACCTGGGAGACCTGCTGGCGTACGCCGGGCTCGCCCGAGCGGTCCTGGCCGAGACCGACGGGGAGCCCGCCGGGGCCGCGCGCCTGCTCGTGCAGGCCGAGGCGGCCCTGCGCACCCGCGGCGAAGTCCTCGACCCGGACGACGCCGCCGAAGCGGCAGCACTGCGGACCCGGCTGGTCGCAAAGCTCGGACAGGCCGGGTTCGACGCGCACTACGCGGCTCAGGAACCCTGACTGTCCGAAGTGGCCTGTGTCGTCCAACTCGCCAGCAGCTGCAGCCGTTCCTCCGACGGTGAGCCCGGTTCCACTGTGGAGATTCCCAGCGTCTGGTCGGGATCGCCGGCGGGGGTGAGGGCTTCGTAGCCCAGGACCAGCTCGCCGGCGAGCGGGTGGCGGAAGTGCTTCACACCGTGGGTGCGCTCGAACACGTCGTGGTCGGCCCACCAGCGGCGAAAGTCCTGGTCGCGCACCGAAAGCTCGCCGACGAGCTCCGCGAGCGCCGGATCGTGCGGGTAGCGCCCGGCGTAGAGGTGCAGCGACGCGACGATGCCGCGCGCCGCGCCCTCCCAGTCGACGTAGAGCGAGCGCACGCCCTCGTCCAGGAACGTCAGGCGCGCCATGTTGCGAGAGCGCGCCGGCAGTGCGGCGAAATCGGTGTAGAGCACGCACGCCAGGTGGTTCCACCCGAGCACGTCCATCTTCCGGCCGAGCACCAGCGCCGGCACGTGCGTCAGGCTCTGCAGCACCAGCTGCAGCCCCGGTCGCACGCGCTGGGGTGGCAGCGCCCGCGGTTTCGACCGCGTGGGCTTGGCCAGCGTGAACAGGTGCGTCCGCTCCAGGTCGGTCAGCCGCAGGGCCCGCGCGACGGCGTCGAGCACCGATTCGGAGACGTTGAGGTTGCGCCCCCGCTCCAGACGCACGTAGTAGTCCACGCTCACCCCCGCCAGCTGCGCCACCTCCTCGCGGCGCAGGCCGGGCACGCGCCGCGGGCCGGGGTGTGGAGTGAGACCCGCTTCCTCGGGCGTGATCTTCGCCCGCCGGGAGCGCAGGAACTCGCGGAGTTGCTCGCTCATGCGTCCAGCGTAGAGCCGATCACGCACGCGAGAGGGGTTCTGCTGGACCCCCGGTACGGCCGGTCCTTCCGGCCCCGGCCCGCCCGGTGTTCGCTGGAAGCCATGGAACGCAGAACTCTCGGCGGCACCGGCATCTCGGTGAGCGAATACGCGCTCGGCACCATGATGTTCGGCGCCATGGGCAACACCGACCACGACGAGTCGGTCCGCATGATCCACACGGCGCTCGACGCGGGCGTCAACTTCCTCGACACGGCCGACGTCTACTCCGGCGGCGAATCGGAGGTGATCGTCGGCAAGGCGATCGCCGGCCGGCGCGACGACGTCGTGCTCGCGACCAAGTTCGGCCTGCCGATGGGGGAGGACCCCAACCACCGCGGGGCCTCACCGAGGTGGGTCAAGCGGGCGCTGGAGGACAGCCTCCGCCGCCTCGGCACCGACTACGTCGACCTCTACCAGCTGCACCGCCCCGACCCCGCGACGGACATCGACGAGACGCTCGGCGCGCTGTCCGACCTCGTGCGCCAGGGCAAGGTCCGCGCGATCGGCAGCTCGTTCTTCTCGCCGGAGGAGACCGTCGAAGCGCAGTGGGCGGCCGAGCGCCGCGGCCACCACCGCTTCCGCACCGAGCAGCCGCCGTACTCGATCCTCGCGCGCGGGGTCGAGCAGCGCGTGCTGCCCACGGCCCAGCGCTACGGAATGGGCGTCCTGACCTTCGGCCCGCTCAACGCCGGCTGGCTCTCCGGCCGTGCCGACCCGACCACCGGGCACCGCAACGCCGGCCGCGGCGCCCAGATGTTCGACCTCTCCCGGCCCGGCGTGCAAGCCAAGGCCGCCGCGGTCGAACAGCTCACCGGCGTCGCCGCCGACGCGGGGATCTCGTTGCCGCACCTGGCGATCGCGTTCGTCCGCGCCCACCCGGCCGTCACGTCGGTGCTCATCGGGCCGCGCCGGCCCGAGCAGCTGGCCGACCTCCTGGCCGGCGCCGACGTCGTGCTGGACGAGGCCGTGCTCGACCGGATCGACGAGATCGTGGCCCCGGGGGTCGACGTGCACTCGGGCGACTTCTACATCAGTCCCACGCCGGCGATCCTCGACAAGCGCCTGCGCCGCCGGTGATCACTTCGCGGTGGCGAGCAGCAGCCCGATGACCTGCACCGCGTCGTCGAGCCGCGGTTCGCCGCCGAGGAGCTGGGAGTACATGAACGAATCGCCGATGCGGACCACGGCCTGCGCGACCGCCGCGGCCGGCACGTCGAAGCGCAGGCCGTTGCGCTCGAGCAGCTCTGTGAACAGCTGCGTCGCCCGGGTCTCGACCTCTCCCGGCGCCATGATCACCTTCGCGAACAGCGCCGGGTCTTGGGTCGCGAGCTGCCGCAGTGGGGTCAGGGTGACGACGGTGTGCATGAAACGCTCGACGACCACCAGCGTCGTCGCGAGGCCGGGGGGACCGGTCACGCCGGCCTCGACCGCGCGGTAAGTCCGCTCGGTGCTGTCGGCGAGGACGCGGCCGAGCAGCTGCTCGTGGTTGCCGACGCGCCGGTACAGCGTGGCGCGGCTCAGGCCGAGCTCGGCGGCCAGTGCCGACATGTCGATCGACTCGCCGCGCAGGTACGCCTCGGTCGCCGCGCGGACGACGTCGTCGGTGGAGGGCGAGCCGGTCATCCGGGCATTGTGGCTGACAACGGGCGCGGCTTGCCAAACCACGACCGGCGTGAGACAAATTCTTCGTCTGTCTCAGGTGGAGGTACGCATGACTTCGGTGACGGTGCCGGGCGGACAACAGGTGCATTACGTCGACCACGGCGGCGACGGCCCGGCTGTCTTGATGCTGCACAGCTTCCTGATGGACCACGAGATGTGGCAGCCGCAGATCGAGGCCCTCGGCGCCGACTACCGCGTGATCGCGATCGACGAGCGCGGCCACGGCGAAACCCCGGCCGACCGGCCGTTCGACTACTGGGACGTGGCCCGCGACGCTTTCGCGGTGCTCGACCACCTCGGCGTCGAGCGCACCGCCGTGATCGGCACCAGCCAGGGCGGGTTCATCGGGATGCGCATGGCGCTGCTCGCGCCGGAGCGGATCACGGCGCTGGCGGTGCTGGGGACCTCCGCCGACGCCGAAACCCCGGAGTACGCCGCCGTGTACCGGCAGATCGGCGAGGTCTTCGCGCAGGGTGGAGCCGACGACGTGATCGAGGGCGTGGCCGCGATCTGCTTCGGCGACGGGTTCGCCGGTGCGGGTCCCTGGAAAGCCCGGTGGCGCGAACGCGTGCAGGGCGACCACGCCCGCATGCTCATCCACGTCCTGACCGGCCGCGACAGCCTGGCCGACCGGCTCGGCGAGATCCAGGCGCCGACGCTGGTCCTGCACGGCACCGCCGACCGCGCGTACGCGATGGCGCAGGCCGAAGCGCTCGTCGCCGGCCTGCCGCACGCCGAACCCCTCGTGCCGATCGAGGACGGCGCCCACTTCCTCAGCCTCACCCACGCCGCACAGGTCAACCCCCACCCCAAGGGTTTCCTCGCCACGCACGTCGCCGGAAGGTAGCCCCGGCCTCGCCGGCGACGCCGCGCTCGACCAGGTCTCCAGGCGCCAGGCCGACCTCTGCTCCGGCCCCACGACCCTTGCCAAACCGTGCTCCCCGTGCGAGAAAATGCCGGTCGACGCGCGACGCGGAGGTGCGGATGGCCACAGTGACCGTGAACGGTGGGCAGCGGGTCCACTTCGTCGACCACGGCGGCGACGGTCCGGTTGTCGTGCTCCTGCACAGCTTCCTGATGGACCTCGACATGTGGGAGCCGCAAGTCGAGGCGTTCGGCGCGGACTTCCGGCTGATCGCGGTCGACGAACGCGGCCACGGCGGCACGCCCGCCGACGCGGACTTCGACTACTGGGACGTCGCCCGCGACACCTTCGGCGTGCTGGACCACCTCGGCATCGAACGGGCCGCCGTCGTGGGCACGAGCCAGGGCGGCTTCATCGCGCTGCGGATGGCGTTGCTCGAGCCCGAGCGCGTGACCGCGATGGCGGTGCTGGGCACGTCCGCCGAGGCGGAGGCCGAAGGGTCCGGCACCGTTTACCGGCACCTGATCGCGGCCTGGCTGGAGGCCGGGCCGGAGCCGCTGGTCGACGGCGTGGCCGTGTTCTGCCTCGGTGACTACGACGCCTCAGCGTGGAAGCAGAAGTGGCTCGGGGTTTCGGGCGAGCACTTCCAGCGGATCATGGAGACGCTCATCAGCCGCGACAGCGTGCTCGAACGCGCCGGCGAGATCCAGGCGCCCGTGCTCGTGCTGCACGGCAGCGGCGACAGCGAGTACCCGATGGCCAGGGCCGAGACGCTCGTGGCCGCGCTGCCCAACGCCGAACCGCTGGTGACGGTCGTGAGCGGCGCGCACTTCCTCAGCCTTTCGCACGCCGCGGACGTGAACCCGCACCTGAAGAAGTTTCTCGAAGCGAACGCCGCCGGAAAGTAACCCACTCGGGCGAGTTTCCGTTCCCCCGCTGACCCGTTGAGTGATCATCGGGTTCCCACAGAGAGGTGGAGCGGGATGGGCGTGCGCGCGTTCGGACGGCGGCTGGTGGTCTTCGCGGTGGCACTCGGGGCGGCGGCTCTGGGGACCGGCACTGCCGGCGCGGCGGTGCAGGAACCCACGGGTCCCGTCCAGCCGAACATCATCTCGGCGGCGATCTACTCCGTCGTCCAGCCGACCATCGCGCCACCCGGCGCCAACGACTGGAACTGCAAGCCCACCGTGGACCACCCGTACCCGGTGCTGCTGTCCAACGGCACCACAGCCAACGCGTACGAGAACTGGGCGAACCTCTCGCAGGTCCTCGCCGACGAAGGCTACTGCGTGTTCGCCGGCAACTTCGGCGGTTCGCCGGGCAGCTTCCTGCAGACCGTCGGGCCGGTCGCAGGTACCGCGGCGCAGCTCGCGCAGTTCGGCGACGAGGTGCTCGCGGCAACCGGCGCGGCGAAGCTCGACATCGTCGGACACTCGCAGGGCGGCATGAACCCGCGCTACTGGATCAAGTACTTGGGCGGCGCCGCGAAGATCGACAAGCTCATCGGGCTCTCGCCGTCGAACCACGGCACGAGCCTATACGGCCTGCTGAGCACCGTCCAGGCGATCCCGCCAGCACGCGACCTCGTGGGTGTCGCGTGCGCGGCCTGCAACGAGCAGTCCACGGGCTCGGCGTTCCTCGCCGACCTCAACGCGGGTGGCGACACCGTGCCCGGCATCGCCTACACCGTGATCCAGACGAAGTTCGACGACGTCGTCACGCCCTACACCAACGCGTTCCTCAAGTCGGCGCCGAACGTGGAGAACATCGTGCTGCAGGACATCTGCGCGCAGGACTTCACCGACCACCTCGGCATCCCGTACGACCCGATCGCCCAGCGCGAAGTGCTCAACGCGCTCGACCCGGCGCACGCACGGACCCCCAAGTGCGTGTTCGTGCCGCCGGTGCTCAGCTGATCCCGTGGGACCAGCGGTTACAGGTACCGGTGCATCACGTGCAACCCGACGTAGCCGTGCACCGGGTGGTGGAACGCTTCGGGCACCGTGCCCACCACGGTGAAGCCGAGTGACTTCCACAGGGCCACCGCGTGGGTGTTGGTTTCGACCACGGCGTTGAACTGCATCGCGCGGTAGCCCGTGGCGCGCGCCGAGCGCCCGCCCGACGCCCTGACCGGACCGCGCCGGGTCGACCATGAAGCTGGCATTGGCGACGTGCGCGCCCGGGCCCTGCTGGTTCGGGCACACCTTCGCCGAGCCGAGCACGGTTCCGGACTCTGCCACGGCGACCACGGTCCGGCCGGGCGGCTTCTGGTACCAGAGGGCTCGCGCGTCCTGTTCGCGCAGGTCGCGCGGCAACGTGTAGGTCTCGCCGGCGGCGACGATGTCGTGCAGGAACGGCCAGATGGCGGGCCAGTCTTCGCCCGTCGCGTCGCGGATGAGCACGCTTCGAGGATCGCGGAAAGAGGGTACGAACGCGAAGTCTTTTCGACCCGTTGGGCCATTCCGGTTGTGCAGGCCGCTCGGCGAGTGTCACAGTCGTCGGCATGTTCTGGCCGGTCCCTGACACCTGGAAGCCGCGCGACGACGCCGAGCTGGTCGCCGGCTGGCGCCTGTGGCTCGAGCTGAGCGATCGCGCCTGGCCGAGCGCCGCGTGGAACGGCACGCCCGCCGACGCTGTCGACCAGCTCCGGGACCTCCTCGAAGCCTGCGACGACATCGAGACCTGTTACCGCCAGTCCTGCGCCGATCCGGTGGAGGAGTTCGTGCACGTCATCCAGGGACTGGTGCTCTGCGCGAGCGCCGTCATCGGCCTCTGGTGGGACGACTACGCACCCCTGGACCCGGACCGCGCGACGAAACTCCACGAGGACCTGCAGCGCTTCGCCGCGCACGCCGAGCAGGTGCTCACGCTGCTCGCCACCCACGGCGGCTGGGCCGCGCTGGATTCGGTGCGCCGCCGACCGGCCTGAGCGGCTTGCGCCGAACGGCCCAGTTCGCCGCCGCGTGCGGATAACCGCCGGTTCGGGCGGGTAAGAGCGAGGGCACGGAGGTGCCCGATGAACTCGCCCGCTCCCCACGCCGGCCCCGCTGAGAGACCCCGCGTCGAGAACCCCCGGCGCAGCAAAGTGGCACAGGCGCTCGGCCGCGCCGGGCTGGTCTGCTACGGCCTGGTGCACTTGGTCGTCGCCTACCTCGCGCTGCGCATCGCGTTCGGCGGCAGCCGCGCGCCCGCGGACCAGACCGGCGCCCTGCAGGAGGTCGGCTCGACGTCGTTCGGCCGCGTGGTGCTGTGGGTGCTCGCGCTCGGGCTGATCGCCTTCGGGTTGTGGCAGGTGCTCATGACCGCAACGGGGTACGAGTGGACCCGCGGTGGCGAGCGGGTGCGCAAGCGCCTCGGCTCGGCCGGCCGCGCGATCGTCGTGTTCGCGCTGGGCTACAGCGCGATCCGCATCGCACTCGGGGCCGGCACCGCCGGGGGGAACCAGAAGCAGCAGGAGGTCACGGCGAGGCTTCTCGCCCTGCCGGCGGGGCCGGCGATCGTGGTGGTCGTCGCGATCTGCGTCGCCGTGGTCGCCGTCGCGTCCGGGGTCAAGGGCGTGCGGCAGACGTTCCGCGAGGACCTGAACATCGTCGAGCTGCCGCCGGCGACGCGGCGGTGGGTGACGCGCCTCGGCACCGGCGGCTACCTCGCGAAAGGTGTGGTGTTCGCGGTGGTGGCAGCGCTCCTCGCGTACTCGGGCCTGCGCTCCGACGCCCACGAGGCCGGCGGTCTCGACAAAGCACTGCGCACCTTGGCCGACCAGCCGCTGGGACCGGTGGTGCTGACGGTCGTCGCGCTGGGGCTGGCCGCGTTCGGCGGGTACTGCGGCGGGGCCGCGTGGGCGCAGCGGCGGTGAGCGTCACTTCGGGCGGTACTCCGTGAACTCGCTGAAGAACACCCCCTCGCCATGGGACAACGGGGGCAGCGCCTGCTCGAACGCGGGCACGGTTGCGGCGGGGATCGTGCCCGTGAGAGTGCAGGAAGTGGGCGTCACCGTGGGCTCGTCGGGGACACCGCGGAGGTCGACGAGCTTGCGGAGCAGGCCGCTCAGCGCGCCGGCCGGGGCGTCGACCTCGAAGCGGTGCACCGGCTCGTGCACGCGGGTGCCGGCGCGGCGCAGGGCGGCGCGCAGGACGAGCGGGATCATGCCGCGGAAGTCGCTCGCGGTGGACAGCGGCGGGTAGAACGCGGTGTCGGTGAGGGTGACCACGCAGTCGATCACCGGGTGACCGTGGGACCGTGGCGGAGAGCCTCACGGACGGTCTCCTCGATGGCCTTGTGGCACGCCGGCGGCAGCGAACCCAGTTCGACCTCTAGCCGGTAGTCGACGCCGGAGCCGGGCGGGCCGGGCTCGACGCGCAGGCCGACCGTCGCCCAGAAGAAGACGCGTTCGTCGGGAGCCGGGCGGCGGACGGCGTGGCCGCAGCCGCACAGGCGCTCGGCCGGCAGGATGCGGGACTCCTCGAAGACCGCCCGCAGGCCGAACTCCTCGTCGAGCGTCGAGCGGAGGACTTCCTTCTGCACTTCGCCGTAGAGCTGCACGGAGAGGTCCTGCTAGTGCCGGCGGACGCTGATCAGCGGGTCCTGTTCGGACAGTCGTTCCAGTGCCGCGTACAGGGCGATGCTGTCGTCCGGGTTCTTCGGGCGCACCAGGGTTTCCAGGGTGGTCGGCGCGAAGAACCCCGAGCCTTCGTCCGGGTCCGGCGGCGCACCGAGGCGGTCACCGATGCGGACGTCCTTCAGCCCCCGAACGCGCGCGACGTCGCCCGCGCACGCGATGTCGTCCACCGGCTGGGCGCCGTGTTCGTAAACGCGCACAGCGGACGCGCGGCCGGTCAGCTCGACGGTCCCTTCGGCCGTGCGGCGGTGGTACGAGAGCGGTCGCCTCACGGCCAGCGCGCCGGATCGCACGCGGACGTACGCGATCTTCCCGGGGCCGCGTTCGATCTTGAACACGGTGGCGGACAGCGGGCCGGCATCGGTTCGTTCCCGCGCGGGGAACAGTTCACGCACCCGGGAAACCAGCGAAGCGACGCCGGTGCCCGTGATCGCGGAGCCGAAGACCACCGGTGCACGGCGCCAAGCGCGACCTGCCGAGCCAGGGCCGCTTGGTAGTCGGGCTCACCACCGTCCACATAGGAGGCCAGGAATTCGTCGTCGTCCGCCAGCGCGTCGGCGAGGGCCGGACCGGGTGGCAGGGGCGCGGGTTTCGCCTGTGGGGTGCCGAGTCCGGTGACCGTGTCGAGCGCGACGCAGCGCGGCGAGAGCCGGGTGCGCAGCGCGTGCAGCAGCGTCGCCTCTTGCGCGCCGGCGCGGTCGATCTTGTTGACGAACACGAGCACGGGAATGCCGAGCCGCCTGAGCGTGCGCATCAGCACCCGCGTCTGGGCCTGGACGCCGTCGGTTGCGGACACGACGAGCACGGCGCCGTCGAGCACGCCGAGGACGCGCTCGACCTCGGCGATGAAGTCGGAGTGGCCGGGGGTGTCCACGAGCGTGAGCCGGTGCTCGTCCGTGGTCACGGCGACCACAGCGGACTTGATCGTGATGCCGCGGCGGTGTTCGAGGTCCAGCGAATCGGTCTGGGTGTCGCCGCCGTCGACGCTGCCGAGGTGATCGATCACGCCGGTCTCGAAGAGCAGGCGCTCGGTCAGGCTCGTCTTACCGGCGTCGACGTGCGCGAGGATGCCAAGGGTCAGGGTGTGCATACGCGGGTGAGGTCCCATCGGTGCGGGGGACAGGCCGAACTGGGGTCGATCGGTCTGTCGGCGCATCGGGGTCTCCTCACCGTCGTGGATTTCGGGACCATACCCATCGGTGCCGGACGCGTACAGTGAGTATTTCCGCGGTTCCTGTCGATCACTCTGCCCGGCGTCGCGGCGGTCTTCGTGATCGTGCTGGAGGTGCTCGGCTCCGTCGCGTTCGTCGCCGGCTTCCTGCTGCCGCTCGTCGTGCTCGGCCACGTCGTGCACACGGCCGGCGCCCTGATCTCGGTCCACGCCCCCACGGCCTCACCGGCACGGGGCGGCTGCGAGCTCGTCCTGGTGCTCGGCCTCGCCGCCCTCGCCCTCGGCTTCAACGGCGGCCGTCTCTCGCTCGACCACGTGCTGTTCCGGCGCAACTGCGCGGGCGGCAGGCGCGGGTCGGGCGCTGAGAACGGCCTGACCTCGGGTGCCGGCGGGCTCGGGTCGAGCTCACCGCTGTCGGCTGGGTGCCCGCGGACCGCGCGCGAGCAGTAGGCCTTGCTCCCGCGGACGTGCTCCCACCGCCACGGGACGGCCAATCGCATGATCAAGCGGGATCCGTGTAGTTCGATCCTCTTGTGCGGCGGGTGATGTTGGTGGTGTGCCGGTGCGCCCGCGCGATCGTGGAGTCGACCGAGATCGCGCCCGTGCATCGGAGAACGGGCGAACACGCTCACCCGAGCGAACCGGCAACAAGTCCTCGATCAACACCCACTGCTCATCCGACAGCAACTCGAACCGCGACACACCCAGCCGCGTTCCCCAGCCGCAACTTTTGTCGAACACGCCCTAAGTCAGGTCGGCGGTGGTGCGTTCGGCTTCGCGCTTGCGGGCGAGCTTCTCCGGGTCCGCGTGCGTGACCTGCACCAGGTGGGCGCTCGCGGCGAGCGGTACGAGCAGCCCGTCGAGCACGCCGTCCGGCACGGTCCAGTCCAGGGTGGACAGCACGCGGTCCGCGGCGGTCAGGCCGAGCTTCTCGGCGCGGGAACGCGCTTCGGCCAGCACTTCGTCCACTGTGGACGGACCCAGTGCGGGGGTGTCACCGGGGATCGGGGACAGCGACGTGAACTGGTCGCCCGACGAGCGGGCCTCGGTGAGGTAGTCCAGGGCGCCGCCGGGCGGGGGCGTCGAGAGGCCGCGGCCCATGGGGTCGAGCGAGACGACGGCGACGGCGGGCGCGTCGACCGAGTCGTCCGGGCCGACGAAGACCACGCGGGCGCCGTCATCGGCCGCGACCACGCGGGCGCCGGCCCACCAGGCGCCGAGCAGGACGCCGGCGGTCTGCCAGTGCGCGGGCAGCCGCACGGCGACGTCGTCTCCCGGTTCGACGTCGAACTCGTCGACGAGCCAGTTGGCCGTTTTCGCGGCCCAGTTCAGCGTGGTCGCCACCGACAGTTCGACCCGGCTGCCGAGCTGGTCGTCGTAGTGCGTGACCAGCGGCTTCGCGGGTGACGCCAGCAGAGGCCGCAACAGCTCTTCGGTCAAACTCATGCGCCCACCTCGCTGACGCTCGGTGCGCCGTGCGCCGAAGACGCTGTGTTGGATGATTCGGTCGCAAGCTCCCTCATGGTGCCAGGCTAGTCAGTTGACGCAGGGCACACCGGGGATACCCGACTGCAGCTGGAGCACAGGCGCCCCGGCGGCGGCCCCACCGCCACCCGCCGGCGCGCGCCCGACCAGGCCGGCCACGAACGTGCGCACCGCGGCGGGATCCAGCTCGACGATGCTCTGCCCGTCGGCGCTGCGTCCGTTCGCGGTGATCACCGGGACCGTCGAAAAGGACAGGTCGCCCGACGCGACGCCCTTCACCTGCTGCGCGAAGTCGAGCACGTCGAGTCCGTCGTCGAGCACGATCGAGCGGTGCACGGCGTCCATCAGGTTGCCCATGGTCCCCGGGCTGGTCAGGGTGCCCGCCGAAAGCGCCTGGTGCAGCGCCGAGGAAAGGAAAGCCTGCTGCCGCACGATCCGGTCCAGGTCGCCGTGCGGCAGGTTCTTGCGCTGGCGCACGAACGACAGCGCCTCTCCGCCCGACACCTTCTGCACGCCGCGGCGGAAGTCGGCGCCCGAGTCCTTGTCCGACGTCGCGTGGTTCAGGCACACCTGCACACCGCCGAGCGCCTCTGTGAGCAGGTAGAAGCCCAGCAGGTTGATCTCGGCGTAGTGGTCCACGCGGACCCGCGTGAGGTCCTGCACGGTCTGGACCAGTACCCGCCGGCCCTCCGCGTCGGAGTCGCGCTCGATCTTGGCCTGGTCGCGCTCGCCCTTGGCGCGCTCGGCGTTCGCGAACTGGGCCTTCGCCACGCCGTACGCCGAGTTGATCTTGGCTTGGCCGCGGCCGGGGATGGTGACCCAGCTGTCGCGCGGGATCGAGACGCCCGACGGTTTGCCGCCGTCCTTGGGGAAGCGCAGCAGGATGATCGTGTCGGTGTTGATCCCCGCCTTCTCCTCGGTGCGCAGCGACTTCAGCACGCTCGTCGGCAGCGGGTTGCCCTGCGCGTCGGTGCGCGCGTCGCTGCCGACGAGCAGGATGTCGGTCGCGCCGTCGTCGGCCGGCGGCGCGGGCGGTTCCCCGGCGCGGGGGATGAGGACGTCGGTCGTGGGGACCTTGCTCTGCAGCTGGTCCTTCGTCGCCCACGCGTAGCCGGTGACGCCCAGCGCGAGCACCGACACCAGTCCGAGCGCGATCCGGCGGGTGATGCGCCCGGCGCGGCCGGGGCGGCGGTGGGCACCCGCGGTGCGCGGGGTCGGCTGCGGCAGGTCCATCCGGGGGTAGGGCGAGGGCTTCCACTCGCCCGGTTCGTCACTGTCCGTACCCGGTTCCGAGGTTGGCTCGTCGTCGGCCGCACCTTCGCCGGCGACTGGTTCGTCGTCGACCGGCTCAGCCTCGCCGGCTGCCTCGTCGACCTCGGGTTCCGACGTCGGCTCGGGGGCCTCGGTCTCCCGTTCCGGCTCGCCCCGGTGCTCGTCGCTGTGCTCTGCCACCCCACGTACCTCCCCGTGCCCAGCCTAGAGGCCGCCCCCGGCCACCACGCTGAGTGCCCGACTCTAGTTGACGCAGGGCACTCCGCCGGCCGTGATCGGCGGAGCCGTCGACGGCGGCGGCGAGACCGGCTTCGAAACCGGCGCGTTCGACGTCGTTGTCACCGCGGAGCCCGGGCCGGCGTTCGTCCCGGCGCGGTCCTTGCCCAGCAGCACCCGCACGTGCCCGGCCGCGACGTCGGAGTCCGGCTCGGCCTGGAGGTCGCCGCCGAGCGCCTGGCGCACGAGCGCGAGCGCGCTCTCGTCGGCCGGGTTGTAGCGCAGCACCGTGGCCGAGCGGGTGGCCAGCCGCGTGTCGTTCGTGAGCGTGAAACCCTTGCCTTGCAACAGGGTGTGCGTCTGCGTCGCGACACCCGTGCCGCTGCCGTCGAACAGTTCGACCGTCACGGCGTTCGCGCCGGGCAGCGTCGAGGCGGTGGGCGTGGCTGACGAAGCGGGCACCCCGTCGGAAGTCAGCCGGCCGACCTCGGCCTGCACCTGCGCCGGGTCGACGCGCAGCACGTCCGCGCCCCCGATCACCGCGTCGCCTTGCGTGGGGATGGTGTGGAACTCGACGTTGCCGCCCGTCAACCCGCGCATCTGCTCCGCGAACTCGGTGAGGTCCCAGCCCGCCGACAGCACCACGGACTTCTTCACCGCGTCGACCAGTTGGGCGATCTTTACCGGGTCGGCCAGCACGTCGCTCGAGAGCACCTTGCGGGCCAGGCCCGACAGGAACGCCTGCTGGCGCGCGATGCGGTCGAGGTCGCCGCCCTGCAGGCCGTAGCGCTGACGCACGAACGCGAGCGCCTGCACGCCCTGGATCGTCTGCCGGCCCGCCGGCAGGTCCACGCCGGACTTCTTCTCCTTCACCGGCGCCTTGAGGCACACGTCGACGCCGCCGATGGCCTTGGTGATCTCGTAGAAGCTCGCGAGGTTCACCTCGGCGTAGCGGTCGATCATGCCCGGCTTGCCGATGAACTTCTCGAGCGTGGCCACGAGGTTCTTGCGGCCGGCGACCTTCGACTTCTCGTCGACGTCCATGAGATCGGTGTCGCCGTGGTTCTGCAGCGTCTTGAACGTGTCGTTGTAGGCGTACACGTACGCGCTGTTGAGCTTGTGCTTGCCGAAGCCGCCGGTGATCTCCACGTAGGAGTCGCGCGGGAACGAGATCGCGATCGCGTGCTCCCCCTTCTGCGGGATGTGCACGAGGATCATCGTGTCCGTCTGCTTCTCCCCGTCGGCGATACCGGCGTGGAGCATGTCGAGCACCTCGCGCGGCAGCGGGTTGCCCTGCGCGTCGGTGCGGCTGTCCTGGCCGACCAGGAGGATGTCGACGGCGCCGTCGAGCGGCTTCGCGTGCACCTGCGGCTGGTCGAAGATCTCGGTGGTCGTGAACCCGTGCTGCGGATCGCCGATGAACTGCCAGCCGTACCACGTGAGCGCGAGGATGACGATCGACAAGAGGGACAGGAAGACCTTGCCACCGCGGCGCAGTGCGACGACCACGACGCGGCCGCGCTGTGCGGGTATCGGTGACCCGGGCCACTCGGTCACGCGTTCCTCCCCCGACCATGCCCCGCTGGGCACCAGCGTGCCTGCTGGAGACTGTACCGAGTCTCGTGTGAGCCATCCGTAGGCTGGTGGTCTGATTGCCCGGTCGGGCACGGGAGACGGGCAGGAAGGCGGAAGAGGATGCGGGTCCTGGTCACGGGCGGTGCGGGGTTCATCGGATCGCACTACGTCCGGCAGGTGATTTCGGGTGCCTACCCGACGCTGGGTGACGCCGAGGTGGTGGTGCTCGACAAGCTCACGTACGCGGGCAACGAGGCCAACCTCGCGCCGGTCGCCGACAGCCCCCGCCTGCGCTTCGTGCGCGGTGACATCTGCGACGCCCCGCTGGTCACCGACCTGGTGCGCGGTGCCGACCTGGTCGTGCACTTCGCCGCTGAGTCGCATGTGGACCGTTCGATCCTCGGGTCGGCCGACTTCGTGCTCACCAACGTGCTGGGGACCCAGACGCTGCTGCAGGCCTCGCTGGAGGCGGGCGTGGGCAAGTTCGTGCACGTGTCCACCGACGAGGTCTACGGGTCCATCGAGGACGGTTCGTGGTCGGAGGACCACGTGCTGGAGCCGAATTCGCCGTACTCGGCTTCGAAGGCGTCGTCAGACCTGATCGCGCGGTCGTACTTCCGCACGCACGGGCTGCCCGTGTGCGTCACGCGGTGCTCGAACAACTACGGGCCGTACCAGTTCCCGGAGAAGGTGATCCCGCTGTTCGTCACCAACCTCCTCGACGGCCTGAAAGTGCCCCTCTACGGCGACGGCCTGAACGTGCGCGACTGGCTCCACGTCGACGACCACTGCCACGGCATCCAGCTCGTCGCCGACGGCGGCAGGCCCGGCGAGATCTACAACATCGGCGGCGGCACGGAGCTCACGAACCGCGAGCTGACCGGCCGGCTGCTGGAGGCCGTCGGGGTCGGCTGGGAGCGCGTGGAACCCGTGACCGACCGCAAGGGCCACGACCGGCGCTACTCCGTCGACATCACCAAGATCAGCGGTGAGCTCGGTTACGCTCCGCGGGTGTCCTTCGAGGACGGTCTGGCGGGTACGGTGCGCTGGTACGCGGACAACCGCGCGTGGTGGGAGCCGCTGAAGGGCCGCGCCTCGCTCGGGACGTCCTGAAGTCTTTTCACGTGGAGGTGACGACGGTGCGGCTGGCGCTGCTCGTACCCGGCGGTTCCGGTCAGCTCGGCCGGGACCTGGCGGCGCTCGCGGGTCCCGAGCTGGAGGTGGTCGCGCCGGCTTCGGCGGAGCTGGATGTGCGGTCGGCCGGATCCGTGGTGGTCGCGGTGGACGCGCTGGTTTCGCGCGCGGCCGCCTCCGGTGCGGTTCCGATCGTGGTGAACGCGTCGGCGTACACCTCGGTTGATGCCGCTGAGGCGGACGAGGTGCGTGCGTTCGCGGTGAACGCCGACGGGCCCCGGGTGCTGGCCGCGGTCTGTTCGTCGCGGCGGGTGCCGTTGGTGCACGTCTCGACGGATTACGTGTTCCCCGGTGATGGTTCCTCGCCGTACGAGGCGACGGATGCGCTGAGGCCGCTGGGCGCGTACGGGCGGACCAAGGCCGCCGGGGAGGACGCGGTGCTGGGGTCGGGGGCGTCGGCCTGGGTGGTGCGGACCAGCTGGGTTTACGGGAAGCACGGGGCCAATTTCGTGAAGACGATCCAGCGGCTGGAGGGGGAGCGCGAGCAGCTGACCGTTGTGGACGATCAGGTGGGCTCGCCGACGTGGGCTGCTGATCTGGCCGGTGGGTTGGTCGAGTTGGCCCGGCGGATTGCTGCGGGGGAGGGGCCGGAGTCTCGGGTGCTGCATTGCACCGGGGCTGGGGAGACTTCGTGGTGGGGGTTCGCGCGGGCGATCTTCGAGGAGATCGGGGCGGATCCGGAGCGGGTCGGGGCTTGTACGACGGAGGAGTTTCCGCGGCCGGCGCCTCGGCCGAAGTATTCGGTGTTGTCGAATGCTTCCTGGCGGGCGGCGGGGTTGAAGCCGTTGAGGAATTGGCGGGAGGCGTTGTCCGCGTATTTTGCGGAGTGAGTGGGTTCGTCGTTCTCGGGGAGATGTTCTCTGGGGCGCGGGTGGTTCGTCGGGGCGCGGGCGGCTCGTCGCCCTGGGGCGATGTTGCGCTGGGGGCTGGGGAGACACACCCCGATCTTTGATTGTCACTACGGCACGGAACCCCTTGTCAAGGCGGGAAAACGTACCTTGACAAGGGGTTCCGTGCCGTGTGGAGGGCGGGGATCGAGGTGCAGGGAGGGGGCTGGGTGGTTCCCTCGCCTTGGTGCTGTGGCGGTGTTGGTGCGCTGGTGGTGTGGCGCTGTGGTGCGCTGGCGGTGTTTGTGCAGTAGCAGCAGTGGTGGTGCGGTGGCCGTCGACGTGTGGTTGTGCGCTGTGCGCGGTGTGCCGCTGTGTGCCGTCTGCTTAACGGTTGGCGGCGCGGTGGTAGGCCTCGACGGTTTGGGTGGCGCAGCGGCGCCAGGTGAAGCCGGATGCGTGGGTGCGGCGGGCTGTCGAGGTGGCGGTGGCGTGGGGGTCTTCGACAGCCTGGCGGAGGGCGGCGGCGAGGGCGTCGACGTCGTCGTAGGGGATGAGGGTGGCGCAGGGGCCGGCGACCTCGCGCAGGGCGGGGATGTCGGTGCAGACGACCGGGACGTCGGAGGCCATGGCTTCCAGGACGGGCAGGCCGAAACCTTCGTCGCGGGACGGCAGGACCAGGGCGGCGGCGCCGGCGACGACGGTGCGGAGGTCCACATCGGACAGGTAGCCCGTCTGGCCCGAGCGGGGCAGGCGGGGGAACGGGCCGGGGCCGGCGAAGACCAGGGGTGGCAGGTCGGGCGCGGAGGCGTGGGCGCGGGCGAGCCAGTCGAGGCCCTTGCGCGGGCCGGCGGCGCCGGCGAAGAGCAGGTACTTGTCGGGCAGGCGCAGCTTCGCGCGCTGGCCGTCGTCCGGGGGGCGGGCGGTGAACCACGCCGGATTGACGCCCAGCGGGGTGACCACGATCTTGTCGCGGGAGACGTCCAGGCGCTCGGCCACGGAGTCGGCGACGGCGGCCGTCGGGGTGCAGATGACGTCGGCGCGGTGGGCGCCGCGGCGCACCAGCTCCGGCAGGGAGCGGTCGGACGGCGCGAGTTCCCCCGGCGCGTCCAGGAAAGCCAGGTCGTGGATCGTCAGCACGCCGGCTGCCCGGAACCGGCCGGGCAGCACGAAGTTGGTGCCGTGGACGACGTCGGTGGGGCCGGCGAACAGTTCGACCGGCGGCAGCTGCGAACGAAGCCACGCCCGGCGCAGTAGCCGCGCGGGCACGGGCATGCCGCGGGCCCGCGCGCCGTGGGGCAGCACACCGCGCAGCTTTCGCCAGCCGCGCAAGGTGAACGCGACCGCGCGGGGATCCACTTCGGACATCGACGCGAGCTCCTCGCTCAGCGCGGCCGTGTAGCGGCCGATGCCCGTGCGGGAGCCGAGGAGCGGGGTGCCGTCGAGCAGCACGCGAAGCGGTCGGTCAGCCACGGTTCAGCCGGTTCCGCGCGACCTTGACGACCCGCCCGCCGACGCGCCGCGCCAGCTCACCCGGACCGCCCTGTGCGAGGTACTCACGCACGAGGTCCAGGTCGCGGCGGACCAGCGCGCCGCCGCGCACCGGCGCCGTGGTGGTGAGGTCCGCGCCGCCCGGCAGCCGGTCGGCGGCCGGGCGCGGGTCGCGGCAGAACTCCACCAGCGGCTTCAGCGCCTCCGGCCACGCGTACCGGCGCGCGACCTCCGCGATCCGCTCGACGCAGCCCGCCGAGAACTCCTCGTCGTACAGCGCCTTCTCCAGCGCGGCGGCCAGTGCCTCGGCGTCCTCGGCCGGCACGACTACCCCGAGCCGCTCTGTCCTAACGAGATCGGCGAACGCGTCACCGTCCGTGGTGACGATCGGCAGCCCTGCCCACAGGTAGTCGAGCACGCGCGTGCGGAACGCGAACGTGGTCTCGACGTGCTCGTAGTGCGTGGTCACACCGCAGTTCGCGTCGAGCAGCCAGTTCTGGCGCTCGCCGTAGGGCACCCACTGCTCGTTGAAGAACACGTGCTTGTCGGTGAGCCCGAGCGAGTCGGACAGGCGGATGGTGCGAGCGCCGATGTCCATCTCGGCCACCTCGGGGTTCGGGTGCTTCATACCGAGGAACACGAGCCGCGCGTCGTCCCGGTTCCGGCGCATGAGATCCATGGCGCGGATCAGGGTCAGCGGGTCGAACCAGCTGTACACGCCGCCGGCCCAGAGCACCACCTTGTCCGATTCGCCGAGACCCAGCGAGGCCCGCAGGCCGGGGCCGGTGCGCACGGGCGCCTGCGGCGACAACCCGAACGGCACGACCGCAAGCAGCGACTGCGTGGTCGGGTCCGCGTCGTAGAGGCGCGGCGACAGCCGGCCCAGCGCGGCGAGGTGCCCGAGCCAGAAGTGGCGCTGCCGCTCCGACGCGCAGAGGAAGAAGTCGGCACGCTCCAGCTGCGCGTCGAGCACCTTCGTGACGCCTGCGAGGTCGAGCGCGCGCTGGTCGTCGGCCACGCCCTTGCCCTGTTCGAGCAGTTCCAGGTGCATGGGGTCGTAGACGTCGGCGACCACGATCTTGTTCGCGTGCCGGCGCTTCAGCGTCGGCGCGAGCTCCAGCACGTGGCCCTGCAGGATCACGACGTCGGCCCACTCGACGGGCGCTTCGAGATCGCGGAACTTGCCCGAGCTGACCTTGAACGCCGCGGGCGGCGCCGACAGCAGCGGGTTCGTGGTGATCAGGTGCACGTCGTGCTCGGCGGCGAGCGTCGCCGCGATGTTCCACGCGCGGATCGCCGGGCCGGCCATGCGCTCGGTGATCGAGTCACCGGTGAGCACGAGGATCCGGCGCCGCTGGCCGAACACCTCCTCGATGCCGAACGCTTCGACGAGGATCTCGTGGGCCCGCAGGTAGTCCGGCAGTGGGTACGCGGGCTCCAAAGCCTTGCGCAGCAACGGAAGCAGGTCGGCGTCCGAGCGAGTGCGCGCCGCCTGCTCGACGGCGCGCGACTCGGCCAGCGACGGCATCAGCTCCACGAACCGGTCGATCGCCAGCACGCCCGCCAGCGTCGTCCGCGGCACCGCGACGTCGTCCGTCTCCACCGGCCCGACGCCCTTTTCGAGGTTGAGCTGCTCGGGGTCCAGCCCACCGCGCGCGGTGGCCCGCCGCACGGCCAGCGCCAGCGCCGCGGGCAGCGCCTTGGCGAGCGATTCGTCCGAGAGGTTCTTGTACAGCGCGGCCAGCGCGTTGCGCTCGAGCAGGAACGTCTCGCGGCCGGTCTCCGGCGCGTCGACGGCCGACATCGTGCCGTGGTGGCGGTGGTAGGCGAGTGACTCGGGTACGTACCGCACCCGCCAGCCGCGGAGGTTGAGCCGCCAGCCGAGGTCGACGTCCTCGTAGAACATGAAGAACCGCTCGTCGAACCCGCCGAGCTCGGCGAACACCGAAGCGCGCACGAACATCGCCGAGCCGGTGCCGAAGAGCACGTCCTTGGCCACGTCGCGCTCGGCCTCGGGCACGTCGGCCAGCGGGCTGCCCGCGTGGCGCTTGTAGCCCATGCCGAACCAGGTCAGGCCCGCGTCGACGAAGTCGGTGCCGGTGCCCTCCCAGTCGATGACCTTGCTCGCCACCGCGGCGACGGTCGGCTGCGCCTGCAGCTGGGCGACGGCCGCGGAGACCCACGCGGGCGCCGGGCGAGCGTCGTTGTTGAGGAAGGCGAGCACGGTGCCGTTCGCGTGCCGCGCGCCGAAATTGCAACCGCCGGCGAAGCCGCGGTTGACCGGCGACTCGAGCACGGTTGCACCCGGCACGGCGGCGCGGATGCGCTCCGCGTCGTCACCACCGGACGCGTTGTCGACGCAGATCAGCTCGACGTGCTCGTAGTCCAGGTCGGAGGACAGCGCCCGCAGGCAGGTGATCGTGTCTTCGGCGCCGCGGTAGTTCACGACGATCACCGAGACGAGCGGCAGCGGTTCCCCCTGAGCCAAGACGAGCTCCTGTCCGTGATGTCGGGCCTCGCCCAGCTTAAAGGCCCGCCCACGCGTCCCAGATCGCCCCTCGGCCGAGCGCTGTGACCTCGTCGATGCGCTTGCGCTCGCGCAGCGCCGACGGCAGCCGCGTGAGCACTTCGGCCAGCACGCGGACGCGGAGGCCGACCTGGAAGTTGGCCGCGCCGGGCTTGCGGCGGCGCAGGGGCAGCAGGGCCGTGATCACGGCGAAGCGCAGGACCTCCCGCGCGGCGACGGCCGCCGGCGCGCAGCGCAGGAGCATGAGGAGGCGGTTGCGCTCGTTCCACCGGTGGAACAGCGGCGAGCCGGGCTTCGTGCTGGCGCCGTGGAGGTGGCGGACGCGGGCCTTCGGCGCCGCCACGACGTGCCAGCCGGCCAGCCGCAGCCGCCACGCGGTGTCGGTGTCCTCGTAGTAGCAGAAGAAGCTCGCGGGCACCCCGCCGACCGCGCGCACGGCCTCGGTCCGCAGCAGGGCGGCGCCGCCGCAGAAGCCGAACACCTCGACGGCCGGTTCGGTGAGATCGGCGCCGTGGCCGTCGGCGGTGAGGCGGACACCCGTGGACTGCGTGGTGCCGTCGGCCAGCTCCAGGTGCGAGGTCACGGCGGCGGCGAGCGGTTGCTCGGCGAAGGTGTCCTCGAGCTCGGCGAGCCACGTCGGTTCGGGCGCGGCGTCGTCGTTCAGCCAGGCCATCTGCGGCGTCTCGACGCGGCGGAGGGCTTCGGCCATCGCGCCCGCGTAACCGGTGTTCCGCCTCAGCCGCACGACTTCGGGCCGCGACGGGTGCGCGGCGAGGAGGGCGGCCGTGCCGTCGTCGGAGGCGTTGTCGACGACGAGCGTCCGATGTGGACGGGTCTGGGCGGCGAGGGCGTCGAGGCAGGCCGTGACGTGAGCTGCCCCACGCCAGGTGACCACGACGACGGTGGTGCCGGGTTCCGCGCTGGTCACCTGGGTGACAATAGCGGCGTGCCCCAACTGGTCGTGCTCGCAGAGCAGCTGCTCGCCCCCGTCCCCGGTGGGACGGGCCGCTACACCGCCGAGCTGCTGCCCGCGCTGGCGCGCACCGCGCCACCCGGGTGGACCGTGTCGAGCGTGGTCGCGCGCCACCGCGACGTGTCCGCTGCCCGGCTTGAGGGCGTCGACGGACCGCACGTGCTGCCCTTTCCGCCGCGTGTTCTCGTGGGGTTGTGGCAGCTCGGCCTGCCGTGGTGGCCGGGCGGTGACGCCGTGCACGCGCCCACGCCGTTCGCGCCGCCGCGTCCGCCCGCGGGCAAGACGATGACGGTGACCGTGCACGACACCGTGCCGTGGACGCACCCGGAGACCCTGACGACCCGCGGCGTGAGCTGGCACCGGTCGATGATCGCGCGCGCCGCACGGCGGGCGTCGGGGCTGATCGTGCCCACGCGCGCGGTGGCCGACGAGCTGGCCGTGCTGGTGGACGTGACGGTGCCGGTGCGCGTCGTGCCGCACGGCGTGACCGTGCCGACGGGTGACGCTCCTCTGGACCTGCCGTCGAAGTACGTGCTCGCGGTCGGGACCATCGAGCCGCGCAAGGGCATCGACGTGCTGATCGACGCCGTCGCCGAGGTCGGCGACGTGGCACTGGTGCTGGCCGGCCAGCCCGGCTGGGGCGGCCTCGACCCGGTGCGGCTGGCCGCGTCGCGCGGGCTGACCGACGTGCACGTGCTGGGCAAGGTCACCGACGCCGAGCTGGCGACCGCGCTGCGGGGCGCGAGCGTGCTGGCCGTGCCGAGCCTCGCGGAGGGCTTCGGCCTGCCGCTGCTGGAGGCGATGGCGTCGGGGGTCCCGGTGGTGCACACCGACGTTCCGGCGCTGGTCGAGGTCGCGGGCGGCGCGGGGGTCGTCGTGCCGCGCGGGGACGCCACGGCGCTCGCGGCCGGTCTGCGCGAGGTGCTGGGATCTCGTGACCGCGCTTCGGAGCTCGTGCGCCTCGGCCGCGAACGGGCGCGCGAGTTCACCTGGCGCGCCGCCGCCGAAGCCGTGTGGTCCGCCCACCGCCGGCGCACGTGATGTCGGCGACGACCCGGTGCGCCGTGCGTTGGATCGCTCGACCCTGATGCCGCCCTCGGCCTCGCGCGCCGCGGTCTCGCCGGCTTGCGGCGGTTCTGCCTTCTCGGTGGCAGCGGTGTGGTTCGCCCAGCGGGGGCGTCCGTGATGTCGGGCCCAGCCCGGTGCGGATCGTGTGTTCGAGGTCTCGATCCTTGTGCCGCCCTCGCCCGTGCGTGCCGCGATGTTGTCGGGTTGCGGCGGTCCTGCCTTTTCGGTGGCAGCGGTGTGGGCTGCCCGCGGGCGGCGGACGTGATGTCAGCGCCGGCCTAGTGCGGGCCGCGTGTTGGAGGGTTCGGTGTGAGCGCTGCCCTCGGCTTTGTGCGCCGCGATCTCGCCGGCTTGCGGCGGTTCTGTGTTCTCGGTGGCAGCGGTGTGGTCCGCTCCCCGTCGGCGGGTGTGGGGGTGGTTTGCCCTGGCAACGGCGTGAGCTGGCGGCGACGTTGCACCCCGTGCGAGATCGCGCCGGCTTCTGGACTGAGCGATGTCCTCGGCCCCCGGGGCCGGGGGGATAGGGAGGGAAGAAGCCGGGTCGAAGCGATCTCGCCGCCTCGGCGGAGCCGAGGCAGTAAGCGCAGCGGTCCTGCGTTCTCGGCGGCAGCGGTGTGGTCCGCTCACCGTCGGCGGACGTGGGGGTGGCTTTGCCCTGGGAACGGCGTGAGCTGGCGGCGACGTTGCACCCCGTGCGAGATCGCGCCGGCTTCTGGACTGAGCGATGTCCTCGGCCCCCGGGGCCGGGGGGGATCGGGAGGGAAGAAGCCGGGTCGAAGCGATCTCGCCGCCTCGGCGGAGCCGAGGCAGTAAGCACGGCCGAGGCCATAACACACAGCCGAGGCCGATAACACAGCCAGAAAGAGCAAGCCGAGGCAGGAATTGGAGAGTTCCTCACCGGCGCGCTGGGTGATCGCCGTACTCTGCTCACGTGACCGGTGATCCCCGTGTGCTGATCGATGCGACCGCGGTGCCCGCGGACCGGGGTGGCGTCGGCCGGTACGTGGATTCGCTCGTCGCGGCGCTCGATCAGGACGGCGCGCGGCTCACGGTGGTGTGCCAGCCGCGGGACCTGTCGCTTTACGACCGGCTCGCGCCGGGGGCCCGGGTGGTGCCCGCGTCACCCGCGACGTCGACCCGGACAGCCCGCCTGACCTGGGAACAAGCGACGCTGCCGCGCCTGGTGCGCAAGCTCGCCGCCGACGTCGTGCACTCGCCGCACTACACGATGCCGCTCGCGAGCGGTGCTGCGTCGGTCGTGACGTTGCACGACGCGACGTTCTTCACCGACCCCGTGCTGCACTCGTCGGTGAAGGCCCGCTTCTTCCGCGCGTGGACGGTGGCCGCCCTGCGCCGCGCGACGCTCTGCGTCGTCCCGAGCCAGGCGACGGCCGTGGAGCTGGCCCGCGTGAGCCCGCTGCGGCACGCGGATTTGGAAATCATCCACCACGGCGTCGACTCGGAACGTTTTCACCCGCCGTCGCCCGAGGAGATCGCCGCGGCGCGCGCGGCCGTCGGCATCGGGCGCACGCCGTACCTGGCGTTCCTCGGGGCACTCGAGCCCCGCAAGAACGTGCCGGCGCTGATCCGCGGCTACGCCCGGGCCGTCGCCGGTCAGCGTGACGCGCCGGCGCTCGTGCTGGCCGGCCAGCCGGGCTGGGACACGCAGGTGGAGCGCGCCCTGGACGCGGTGCCGCACCGGCTGCGCGTGATCCGGGCGGGGTACCTGCCCTTCGGCACGCTGGCCGGTTTCCTCGGCGGGGCTGAACTCGTGGCCTACCCGTCCTTGGGCGAGGGCTTCGGCTTGCCCGTGCTCGAAGCCATGGCCTGCGGCGCCGCCGTGCTGACCACTCGCCGCCTGTCGCTGCCCGAGGTCGGCGGCGACGCCGTCGCCTACTGCGGCGTCGGCGCCGGTGACGTGGCCGCGGCGATCACCGAACTCCTCGCCGACCCCACCCGCCGCGCGTTCCTCTCGGCGGCCGCCCAGGAGCGCGCGAAGGAGTTCTCGTGGGCCACCACGGCGGAACGGCACCGGGAGGCATACGCGAAGGCTTGGGACCGCCACCTCCGCACCCGCTGACCGGGCCCGGGTTTGTTACGACTCGTGCTAGCGTGATCATGCGAGGTCCCCGTAGGACTGAGTATGAGAGCCTGAGACGCGTCCGGACGGTCGTCTCGCAGGCTCTTCGCCTTTTCCGGGCTTGATGTGCGCTTCCGCCAGCCGCGCGGCGCGTTGTGCCCAGCCGCCGCCCGCTCCGAAGCACCAGGCCACGGCGTCGGAGATCCACAGGATGGGTTCCAGCGTCGAGTCGAGGTGTTCGTAGGTCAGTTCGGTTTTCGACGGCCTCGCTCCCAGGGTTCGCCATGGCGTCCGGTGATCGTGTGCGTCTCGGTGATCACGGCTGTCCGGCACCAGCCGGTGCGCGCCGGATCGAGCAAGTCCGCGGCAACGCGGCGCAGGCATCGCCGGCGTACGGCCTCTTCGGTCTTGGGCATGCACGACGAGGTGTATATCCGAACCGAGACCGGCAGCTTCGCGATCTGATGATGAGTTGCCTTCGCCGCGGGTCCTTCTCTTTCTTGAAGTGAAGTTCGCGTGCACCACGGAGCAGCAGTCCGGTCAACGCGCGCCGCGTCAGGCCGAGGCGGCTGGTTCGACGGCGGTCGCGCAGAGGAGAAACTGGCGGTTGCGGGGCGATTCGTCGACGAAGGCGTGCACTGAAATCCGATCATTCTCGCGGCTCCTGCGTCACCCTCGGTGACAGGGTCGATCGGTCTCCGTTGCCGTGGGTGAGCGGGGGACAATGGCGCGGTGACTGAGCCCCGCAGCTACGGCGACAACCTGGCCGTCGTGACCGTGACGTACTTCGCCGGCGAGACGCTCGAGAAGTTCCTCGACACGCTCGACAAGGCGACCGACCGGGACGTGCGCGTGGTGGTCGCCGACAACGCGTCCACGGACGGCGCGCCGGAGAAGGCGGCCGGGCGGGAGAACGTGCAGCTGGTCAGCATCGGCGAAAACGTGGGGTACGGGACGGCCGCCAACCGGGGCGTCGCGGCGCTCGACGACAGCTACGGGTGGGTCGTGGTGGTCAACCCGGACCTCGAGTGGGAGCCGGGGTCGCTCGACGCGCTGCTGGAGGTCGCGAAGCGGTGGCCGCGCGGGGGCGCGTTCGGGCCGCTGATCCACGACCTCGACGGCACCGTCTACCCGTCCGCGCGGCTGCTGCCGTCGTTCGGGCGCGGGATCGGCCACGCCGTGTTCTCGAAGGTCTGGCCGGGTAACCCGTGGACGCGCCAGTACCGCCAGGAGAACGCGACGCCGGTCGAGCGCACGTCGGAGTGGCTGTCCGGGTCGTGCCAGCTGTTCCGGCGGGAGGCGTTCGACTCCGTCGGCGGCTTCGACACGCGCTACTTCATGTACTTCGAAGACGTCGACCTCGGCGACCGCCTGGGCAAGGCCGGCTGGCTGAACGTCTACGCGCCCTCGTCGAGCGTCATGCACATCGGCGGCGTGTCGACGGCGCGCGTGTCGAAGAAAATGCTGCGCGCGCACCACGCCAGCGCCTACCGCTACCTCGCCGATCGGCACCCGGGCCTGCGGTGGAAGCCCGTGCTCGCGGCGGTGAAACTCGGCCTGGCTGTGCGCGTCAAGCTCGAAGGCGCTTGATCACAGCCCGTCGAGCCGACGGGAGAGGTTCGACCGGCCGCTGTTCTGCTTGATCGTCGGGACCAGCCCGGTCAGCTCCTCGTCGGCCTGCTCCTTGAGCGGGCTCGCCACCGGCGCGGCCTGCGGTCGCGGCACGAGCGGCGTGGTCACCTGCGGAGCGGGAGTCGCGAGCGGCTGCGTCGACGTCTGCTTCGCCAGCGGGTGCTCGTCGTTCTCCTCGATCAGCGACGCCGGCAGCTGCGTGGTCGTGTCGGGATCTTGCTGGTCGAGCTCCTTGACCACGGCTCTGGGGATCTGCTGCGTGTTGGAGGCGTCCATCGGCGACGTCATGTTGTCCGGCGTCACCACGAAGGCGCCGCGGGAACGAGCGCGTGCGAGCAAAGCGTCCGCGCGATCGCGGGGGTCCATTTCCCCTCGGCCTCCCGACTGACCCAGGGCCTCTCGGGAAAGGCCCACCTGTTTCGTGTCTAGGGTAGGCCCTCGGGGGCGTCGCCGCCCACGTTTCCCGCGGCTTGTCGCCCAGCGGTGCGTGATACAACAGAATTTTGAGGAGTTTCCGTGACGTCCGAGCTCGAGGTCGACGCCGTCGTGCTGGTCGGGGGCAAGGGCACCCGGCTGCGGCCGCTCACCCTGTCCGCGCCGAAGCCGATGCTGCCGACGGCCGGCACTCCGTACTTGAGTCACCTGTTCTCGCGAATCCGCGCGGCCGGGATCCGCCACGTCGTGCTCGGCACGTCGTACCGCGCGGAGGTGTTCGAGGAGTACTTCGGCGACGGGTCGGCCCACGGGCTCGAGCTCGAATACGTGGTGGAGGACGAACCGCTCGACACGGGTGGCGCGATCCGCAACGTGTACGACAAGCTGCGCGCCGAGCACGTGATCATCTTCAACGGCGACATCCTCTCCGGCGCCGACCTGCGCGAACAGCTGCGGACCCATGTGGACTCCGGCGCCGACGTCACCCTGCACCTGCAGCGGGTGCCCGACCCGAGCCGCTTCGGGTCCGTGCCCACCGACGAGAACGGGCGCGTGCAGGCGTTCCTGGAGAAGGCGCCGAACCCGCCGACGGACCAGATCAACGCCGGCTGCTACGTCTTCCGCCGCTCGGTGGTCGAGACCATTCCGGCGGGCCGGCGCGTGTCGGTCGAGCGCGAGACGTTCCCCGGACTGCTCGCCGACGGCGCGCACCTGCACGGATTCGTCGATTCCTCGTACTGGCTCGACGTCGGCACGCCGGAGGCGTTCGTGCGGGGGAGCGCGGACCTGGTGCGCGGGATCGCGCCGACATCCGCGCTCGTGGGCCCGACCGGCTCGTCCCTGGTGCTGGACGGTGCTTCCGTCGCGTCCTCGGCGGTGTTGTCGGGTGGTACGACCGTCGGTGCGAAGGCCGTGATCGGTGCCGGGGCGACGGTCGACGGCTCGGTCGTGTTCGACGAAGCCGTGGTCGACGCCGGGGCCATTGTGGAGCGTTCGGTGCTGGGCCGCGGCGCGCGCGTCGGCGCCGACGCGGTGCTGCGCGGCGTGGTGATCGGCGACGGCGCGTCCGTCGGTGCGGGCTGCGAACTCCTCGACGGCGCCCGCGTTTGGCCCGGCGTCAGCCTCGCCGACGGCGCCATCCGGTTCTCGAGCGACGCATGATCGAGTGGCGCCCGTCCTTCGCGCTGGACTTGGCCGCCGTGCTCAGTCCGCTCAGCCGTGGCCGCGGCTCGCTGAACTTCCGCGGCGAGCGCGGCGTGTGGTGGCTGGCCGCCAACACCCCTTCCGGAGCCGGGACCCTGGCTCTGCTGCGCCGTCCCGACGGTGTGGTCGAAGCGGAGGCGTGGGGCGCCGGCGCCGATTTCCTGCTCGACGGCGTGCCCTCGCTGCTGGGCGCCGAAGACGACGACTCCGGTTTTGTCGCCCACCATTCCGCGGTCGCCACGGCGCGCCGAGCAACCCCCGGCCTGCGCCTCGGCTCGACGCGGCGCGTGTGGGACTCGCTCGTGCTGGCCGTGCTGGAGCAGAAGGTGTCCGGCAAGGAGGCGATCCGCTCGTGGGCGGAGCTGTGCCGGTGGTTCGGCACGCGGGCACCGGGTCCGGGGCCGGCCTTTCTGCGCGTGCCCCCGTCGCCGGTGGCGATTCGCTCCATTGTGGACTGGAACTGGCACCGCATCGGCGTCGACCTGAAACGGCGGACGGCGCTGATCAACGCCGCCCGCGTCGCGCCCCGCCTCGAGGAAGCCGTGGCCCTGCGGGGCTCTTCCGGCCGAGCCCTGCTGCGCAAGGTCCCGGGCATCGGCGTCTGGACCGCGGCGGAAATCGCCCAGCGCGCCTGGGGCGACCCGGACGCGGTCAGCTTCGGCGACTACAACATCCCGAACATGGTCGGCCACACGCTGCTGGGCCGCCGCATCGACGACGAGGAGATGGCGGAGCTGCTCGCGCCCTACGCCCCGCAACGCCAACGCGCCGTGCGCTACCTGGAGGCGTGCGGCGCGCGGGCGCCGAGGTTCGGGCCCCGCATCGAACTCCGCGACTACCGCGCGATGTAGGTCTTACCGCGGCGGCTGCTGGTCCTGCGCGGCCGGCTGCTGCGGTTCCTGGCTTGGCTGCTGCGGGTACTGCACCTGCGGCGCCGGCTGCTGCTGTGGGTACTGGCCGGGGATCGGCTGTTGCTGCGACGGATTCGGCTGCCACCCCTGCGCCGCCCGCTGCTGCGGGTACGGTCCGGGCTGCTGCATCGGCGGGTACTGCTGCTGCGCCGGGTACTGTTGCTGCGCCGGGAATTGCTGCTTCGGCTCGTTCGGCTTCCGCCCCACGGCGAACTTCAGCACGAGGATCACCACCAGCACGACGACCAGCACGATCGGGATGATCAGGTTGGTAATGCTCATGAAGGTTCCTTTCGGCGTTCGCCGCGGTCAGCCCCCGCCGGCGGCCGCGGCGGATCCTGACCCGGCTGCATCGGCTGCTGGCCCGTTCGCGTCGGCTGTTGCGATAGCGACTACTGCCCGTACTGCGGCGGCGGGTACTCGCCCGGTGGCATCGGTTGCTGCCCTGGGTACTGGCCCGGCGCCATCGAGAACGGCGGAGCCGGATACTGCCCGGATTGCCCAGGTTGCTCCTGTGCCGGTTACTGGGTCGGGAACACCTGCGGCTGGAACTGCTGCGGATCCGGGTAGTACGGCGGCTGTGGTTGGTTCGGCTTCCGATCGACGTACTTGACCAAAGCCACTACCCCAGCCACGACTGCAGCGACCACCAGCACCCTGATCAAGAGGTGCAACACGTTATGGCGCCTCCTGCCCGTTCTCGGAGCCAAGCGGACCCGACACGCCCGGCGCCGGGAGGTGCTCCGGCTCGCCGCCGAGCGGCTGGTTCGACTGCGGCGGATCCTGACCCGGCTGCATCGGCTGCGGCCGGCCCGGCTGCGCCGGCGGTTGCGGTGGCGCATATTGCCCGTAGTGCTGCGGTGGCGAGTACTGCCCGTACTGCGGCGCCGGGTTCTGACCTGGCGCCATCGGCGGTTGCCCGGGGTACGTACCGTACGGCTGGCCCCGGCGGAAATCCTGTGGCGGCTGCCCAAGCTGCTGCGGATATCCCGGCGGCGGTTGCTGACCGGGCGGAAAACCCTGCTGTGGATACCCCCGCGGATACCCGGGCTGCTGTGGATACCCCGGCGGATATCCCGGCGGCTGCATCCCTTGCCACGGCGGCGGAACCGGCGGTTGCTTCCGCTTGTTCGACGCCTGCACGGCCACCACGACCGCCACGGTGACGCCCGCCAGGAGCAGCAGGACGAGCACGTGCCAAGGTCGAATGGCGTACACAGGAAAGCTCCCTCCCCGGGCTGAAGGTCATCGTAGGGGGACGGAGGGGAGTGCGCGCGACGTCAGCGGAGAGCGGCCTCGACGATGGCCAGCGCTTCCTCCGCCGGCAATCCCAGCTGCCGCGTCACGGTGGCGTAGTCCGCGGCGGCGAGGCGAGCCCGTGAGCGGGACTCGTCGCCCGAAGCGCCCACGAAACTGCCTGCCCGGCCGCGGGTTTCGAGCAGCCCGGCCTCCTCGAGTTCGCGGTAGGCGCGCGCGACGGTGTTCGGCGCGACGCCCAGCTCGGCGGCGAGGGCGCGGACCGTCGGGAGCTTCGCCCCGACCGCGAGCGTCCCGTCGTTGATCTGCGCCGCGATGGACGACCGGACTTGTTCGTACGGGGGCACGGGGGAGGCGCTGTCGTAGCTGACGGTCACCGGGAACCTCCAGAGATCACTTGCGGCGCTTCCGGCGCAGGCTCACCACGACACCCACGACGACCAGCACGAACGCGAGCGCGAATCCGACGGCGACGACCCAGCCGCTCACGAAGCCGCCGTCGCCGAGGTGCAGGTGCGGGCGTTCGTGGAACACGCCCGCCACCCTAACGGGACGAAGTGGCTGCTGTGATCAGTTCCGTCAGATCCTCGGACCCGGCGGGCAGCGCGTCGATCGGCCACCAGCGGAGGTCGTCGGACTCCGAGCTGCGCACGGGGGTGGCGCCGGCCGGTGCGGTGACCGCGTAGCGCACGTCGAAGTGTCGGGTCGGGACGCCCAGCGAGCACGTGATCGGGTGGACGTCCAGGTGGACGGGCGCGGAACCGATCGTCAGGTCCGGAATGCCCGACTCCTCCGTCGCCTCCCGCAGGGCCGCGGCCGCGAGCGACGGGTCGGACGGTTCGCAGTGCCCGCCCAGCTGCAGCCAGCGGCCGACGCGCGGGTGGAGCGTCAGCAGGACCTGCGTGCCCGTCGAGTCGAGGACCACCGCCGACGCCGTGAGGTGCCCGGCCGCGCATGAGCGCTGAACCGAATCGTCCCGTGCGGCCAAGAAACCGAGGTACGCCTGGCGCAGGGACTCTTGTGAAGGCGCCGAGGGCGTCCACGAAGTGAGCGTCGCGACGGCGTCCGCGTGCAAGGTCACAGCTCCACGAGTCCTTCCCCTGGCGAGCCCGGCTCACGGATCGGCGGCGTTTCCAACGGGTGCCCGATCGCGACGGCGCCGAGCGGCTCCCAGCGCGAGTCCAGCCCCAGCGTCGAGCGCACGAGGTCCGCCGCGAAGATCGTGGACCCGATCCAGCACGAGCCCAGCTCCTCGGCCGCCAGGGACACCAGCAGACCCTGCACCGCCGCACCGGCGGCGACGGTGAACATCGTGTGCTCACAAGCGTTCCGCCGCTCGTCGCGGTAGGTGTGGGCGCCCTCGGGCACGAGGAACGGGATCACGACCTCCGGCGCGCGGTACAGGATGTCCCCGCGCGACAAGCGTTTCTCGATCTGCGACGGCGTGAACTCGTCGCCCGAGAGGTCCGCGCGCCACGACTCGCGCATGGCGTCGAGCAGCTTCGTGCGCAGGCCGTGGTCGCGCAACCAGACGAACCGCACGGGGTGCGTGTGGTGCGGCGCGGGCGCGGTCAGCGCCGATGCGACGGCGCGCCGCAGTGCCGAAGGATCCACCGGCTCGTCGGAGAACGCCCGCACGGAGCGCCGGTTCGGCACCGCCTCGCGCCGGCCCTGCGCCAGGGCTTCGGCGGTGCCCAGGCGGAACAGGTCTTCGTCGACGGGCCGCACCAGGTCACGCGCGGTCGAGCCGTCGTCGGCGATGTCCAGCCCGCGCACGACCGCGACCGGCAGCCCGCCGAGCTTGCCCTTCACGAGGTCCGCGGCGGCGGCCAGTTCGTCGGCCACCGCGATCTCGGTGACGGCGAGTTCGTTGCCCTGCGAGTCCACCTGGCCGGCGTAGCCGTGCAGCACGCGCACGCCCGACGAGCCGATCGCCGCGTCGATCTGGCCGATCCGCCACGCGCGGCCCATGGTGTCGGTGATGACCACGGCGACCTCGACACCGAGGCGTTCGCGCAGCCCGCCGCGCAGCGCCCGCGCCGACGCGTCCGGATCCGCGGGCAGCAGCGCGACCTCGTCGCCCTGCACGTTCGACGCGTCGATGCCCGACGCCGCCTGCACGATCCCCAGCGGGTTCTCCGTGATCACCGTGCGCGCGACCCGCGCGACGACCCGCACGGTCTCCTGCTCGATCAGCTCACGCCGCGCGGCGTCGCGGGCCTCCGGTTCGCTCGGCACGCGCACGAGCCTGCCCTCGGTCTTCGACACGACCTTGCTGGTCACCACCACGACGTCGCCGGAGCGCAGCCACGGCGCCGCGGCCACCAGCGCACCCGTCAGGTCGTCGCCTGGCCGGAACTCCGGCAGCCCGGTCACGGGCAGGATCTCGACCTTCGCCGAAGCGTGGTCCTTGAACTCAGACACCGGGTACTCCCGCAACATCCAGGGCCGCCCGCACCATCGCGGCGGTCGCGTCCACATCGGACATCAGCAGCGGCACCGCGCGCACGGACACGCCCGGCACCGTCACGTCGTGGTCCTCCTCGGCGACGAGCCAGCCGTCGAGCACCCCGCCCTCGGACCGCGCGCCGTAGTGCCGGCCGACGGCTTCGGCGGAGGTCTCCACACCGATCGCGGTGAGGCACGCGTCGGCCATGCCGCGCAGCGCCTTGCCGCCGATGATCGGCGACACCCCGACGACCTTGGCCGGCGACTTCCGCAGTGCTTCGCGCACGCCCGGCACCCCCAGCGTCGTCCCCACGCTCACCACCGGGTTCGACGGCGCGAACAGCACCACGTCGGCCTCGGCCAGGGCCTCGAGCACGCCCGGGCCCGGTTTCGCCTCGTCGTTGCCGACCGCGACGATCGAGTGCGCCGGCGGGCCGGCCTGGTAGCGCACCCACCACTCCTGGAAGTGGATCGCCTTCCGCTGCTCCGGCTGGTCCGGGTCGTCGATGACGACGTGGGTCTCCACGCGGTCGTCGGTCATCGGCAGCAGCCGCACGCCGGGGCGCCAGCGGTCGCACAGCGCCTCGGTGACGGCCGAGAGCGGGTAGCCCGCGCGCAGCATCCGCGAGCGGATCAGGTGCGTCGCGATGTCCTTGTCTCCCAGCCCGAACCACGTCGGCTCTGCGCCGTACGCGGCGAGCTCCTCCTTGACCACCCACGTCTCGCCCTCGTGGCCCCAGCCGCGTTCGGTGTCGATGCCGCCGCCGAGGGTGTACATGCAGGTGTCGAGGTCGGGGCAGATGCGCAGGCCGTGCATCCACACGTCGTCACCGGTGTTCACCAGCGCGGTGACCTCGTGTGGCGACGGCTCGTCCGGCTCGCCCGTCGCGGGCAGGCCCAGCGCGGTCTTCACCCCGAGCAGGAAGCGCGCCCCGCCCACTCCACCGACCAGAACGACGATCTTCACGACTGCGCATCCTCGCACGCGCCGGGTCCCGGACCCCAGTAGCGGTACCTGTGGTGCTCCGTACAGCCGAGCGCGGAATAGAGCTGCAACGCGCCCTCGTTGCCGACGGCCACCTGCAGCACCCACTTGTCCGCGCCGTGTTCGCGGCCCCAGGAGGCCAGCGCGTTCATCAGCGCCGACGCGAGCCCGCGGCGGCGGAACTCCGGCCGCACGGCCAGCCGCGAGACGTGCAGCCACTCGTCCACGACGGCGCCCCGCACCGCTCCGGCGGTGGCGCCCGCAGCGACGTCCACCACGCCGTAGCCGATCTTCCCCGTGGCCAGCACGTGGCGCTCGGCCGCGCCCGGCTCGGGGTGCTCGGCCGTCAGTTCCCACCAGCCGGACGTCGGTTCGTCGAGCACCTCGGCCGCACCCGCGGGCCCGTCTGGCAACGGCCCGACGAGCACCGACACCTGGTACCCCGCGGGGTGTTCGGTCCACTCGGCCCAGCCCGCGGCGGCAACCGCGCGTTCGAGGTCGCTGTCCTGGATCACCTGGACGACCGGCGGGATCCTCCGATCGTGGGCGAAGTCACAGACGGCCGCCAACGCGGCGGGCACGCCACGGCCGGGGTCGCCCACGGCGAGTGCGCTGTTCGCGCGCCCGGTGAAGCCGTCGGCCCAGCGCAGCCGCCACTCGCCGAGGGGTTCGTCGACCACCGGTGGCCAGGCCCGCGCACACACGAGTTCGAGCATTTCCGAGTCGTTCACGGTTAGATTGTGTCGGAGGCGGCACCGCGGCCGCGGCCCCATTTTCGCAGGGAGAACCGATGAGCTACGCGCGCAAGGACGACCGGCACAACGACGACCTGGTCAACGAGATCGCGGACGGTTTCGCCAGGACGATCAAGGAAACGAAGAAGAGCGAGGACGGCACCGCGAAGCCCGCCGGTCCCGGCTTCACGATCACCGGCGACGCGCGCAATGCTCCGCAGCCCCGGCGACGGGACCGCTGAGCGGGGCATTCAGGGCCATACCGGGGGTATGGCTAAGGGTTGCCTAAGCAGGACCTGCGGTGCGGCAAGCGCGTAATGTCCCAGAGGGACTGGCTCTAGAGAAAAGCAGGAGTGCGCAGTGACCTACGTGATCGCCGAGCCCTGCGTCGACGTGCTCGACAAGGCGTGTATCGACGAGTGCCCCGTGGACTGCATCTACGAGGGCGAGCGGATGCTGTACATCCACCCCGACGAGTGCGTCGACTGCGGCGCCTGCGAACCGGTCTGCCCGGTCGAGGCCATCTACTACGAGGACGACGTCCCCGACAACTGGTCCGACTACACCAAGGCGAACGTCGACTTTTTCGACACGCTCGGCTCGCCGGGCGGTGCCTCCAAGGTGGGCAAGACCGATCACGACCCCGCCTTCATCAAGGCGCTGCCCCCGCAGGGCGAATGACGACTCGCGCACTGCCCGACTTCCCCTGGGATTCGCTCGCCGAAGTCAAAGCCCGCGCGCAGGCGCATCCCGGCGGGATCGTCGACCTCTCCGTCGGCACGCCCGTGGACCCGGTTCCGGCCGGAATCCGCGAAGCGCTGGCCTCGGTTTCGGACATCCCGGGGTACCCGGCCACCCACGGCACGCCCGCGCTGCGGGCCGCCGCGGTCGAGTCGCTCGGCCGGCGGTACGGCGTCACGGGCCTCGAGACCGACGCCGTGCTGCCGACCATCGGGTCGAAAGAGGCCGTGGCCTGGCTGCCGCGGATGCTCGGCTTCGGTCCGGGTGACCTGGTGGTGATCCCCGAGCTCGCGTACCCGACGTACGAGGTGGGCGCGCTCCTGGCGGGTGCCGACGTCGTGCGCGCCGACGGGCTCACGCAGCTCGGCCCGCAGCGCCCGGCGATGATCTGGCTCAACTCGCCGTCGAACCCGACCGGCAAGGTGCTGCCCGTCGAGCACCTGCGCAAGGTCGTCGAGTGGGCGCGTGAGCGCGACGTCATCGTCGCCTCCGACGAGTGCTACCTCTCCCTCGCGTGGGACGCCGAGCCCGTGTCGGTGCTGCACCCGTCCGTCCACCGTGGACGGCTCGACGGGCTGCTGGCCCTGCACTCGCTCTCGAAGTCGGCGAACCTCGCCAGCTACCGCGCCGGGTTCATCACCGGCGACCCGAAGCTGGTCAAGCGGCTGCTGGAGATCCGCAAGCACGCGGGCATGATCGTCCCGCGGCCGGTGCAGGAGGCCATGGTCGCCGCCCTCACCGACGACGAAGCCGCGGCCGCGCAGCGCGAGCGCTACGCCCGCCGCCGGCTCGTGCTGCGGAAGGCGTTGCAGGACAACGGTTTCGAGATCTCCCACTCCGAAGCGGGCCTGTACCTGTGGTCCTCGCGCGGCGAACCCGCGTTGGACACCGTGGCCTGGCTCGCCGACCGCGGCATCCTCGTCGCCCCGGGCACGTTCTACGGCCCGGCCGGCGGCAAGCACGTGCGCGTCGCCCTCACCGCGACGGACGAGCGCATCGACGCGGCCGTCGAGCGGCTGAGCTCCTGAGCGCTGAGCGGGCGCCTCGCGCGCCCGCTCAGACGTCGCGTCCCGTGAACCCGCGGTAGACGAACCGGGTCAGCGCTTCGATCGCCTCGTCGTCGCCCGGCGTGCTCCGGTCCGACGGCTGTGGGCCGGTCAGCCACATCTGCGCCGCGCTGTCGATCAGCTGGTACATCATCGCGATGCTGAGCTGCGCCGACGCGGGCAACCGGTAGCCGGCGGCCGTGACCTGGGCCAGGTGCCCGTCGAGGTCGGCCGCCTGCGTCACGCCGAAATTCGTGAACGTACGCGCGAAGTCGTCGTTCACCATCGCCGCCTGTCGCAGTGCCTGCATCGTCGGCGCGTTGGCTCGGTAGAAGTTCCAGTACTGGCGCACGTGCCAGCGCACGGCAGCCGGGTCGCTGAAATCCGTGAGGTGGTCTTCGGCCAGCGCGTCCTCGTCGCTCGCCGCGGCCAGGTCGCCCAGGAGCGCTTCGAGCAGCTCCTCCTTGCTCGCGAAGTGGTTGTAGAACGAGCCCGCCGCGCGGCCGGCTTCCGCCGTGATGTCGGTGATCTTCGTGTTCAGGTAGCCCTTCCGGGCGAACACGCGCTTGGCCGCCTCCTTGAGCGCGGTCTCCGTCTCGGCGGCCTTCTCCTTGCGGCTCGTCGCCGTCATGCCCCCACCTCCCTTGACAGGAACGCTAGCAGCGCACATGCTGAATTGAGGTTCACTGAATTACAATTCACTGGAGGGACATGGACACCACGGTGCTGATCGCCGGCGCGGGGCCGACCGGGCTGACGCTGGCGATCGAGCTGGCCCGGCGCGACGTCGCCGTGCGGCTGGTCGACAAGGCGAACGAGTACTTCACCGGCTCGCGCGGTGACGGTCTGCAGCCGCGCACGCTGGAGGTCTTCGAGGACCTGGGCGTGCTCGACGCGGTGCTGGCCGCGGGTGCGCCGCCGTTCCGGATGAAGGTGTACCTCGGGGGCCGGTTCGCGCAGGAGCGCACGATGGCCGAAACGGTGGAGCCGACGCCGGCCGTGCCGTACCCGAACGCCTGGTTCCTGGGCCAGTCGCAGACCGAGGGCATCCTGCGCGACCGGCTCGCGGAGTTCGGCGTGCACGTGGAGCTGAGCACGGCAATGGCCGGGCTGACGCAGGACGACGAAGGGGTCACGGCGCAGCTGTCGACGGGCGAGACGGTGCGCGCCGAGTACCTGGTGGGCGCCGACGGCGGCAAGAGCTTCGTGCGCAAGGCGCTGGGGATCCCGTTCGAGGGCACCACCGACGACACGATCCACATGCTGCTCGGCGACGTCCAGGCCGAGGGCCTCGCCCACGACTCCGCCTACTGGTTCGCGACCGCCGAAAACCCGATGAGTGGCGTCATCTTCACCCCGCTCGCCGGCACGCCGCACTTCCAGTTCGGCGCGCCGCTGGGCGACGAGGCTGCCGCCGCTTCCCTGCCCGCCCTGCAGGCCCGCCTCGACGCCGTCTCCGGCGGCGGGATCCGGCTGCACGACCTCGCGTGGTCCACCGTCTGGCGCCCGAACGTCCGCCTCGCGGCCGCGTTCCGCCGGGGCCGCGTGTTCCTCGCGGGCGACGCCGCCCACGTCCACCCGCCGACGGGTGGGCAGGGCCTGAACACGGGTGTGCAGGACGCGTACAACCTGGGCTGGAAACTGGCCGACGGCTCGCCTTGCCTGCTCGACTCCTACGAAGCGGAGCGCCGCGCCGTCGCCGCTCGCGTGCTCGGCGTCTCCACGGCGATCATGGAGAAGTACGCGGACGGCGACGAGGACGCCCACCGGCGCGGGGAGGAGACGAAGCAACTCGACGTCGGGTACCGGGGCGGACCGCTCGCCCCCGTTTCGGCCGGCGCGCTGCGCGCCGGGGACCGCGCGCCGGACGCGCCCCTGGCGGACGCGAACGGCAAGGCGGTGCGGCTGTTCGAGCTGTTCCGGGGCCCGCACGCCACGGAGCTGGTGTTCGGGGCCGGTTCTCCGGCCGGCTCGATGCCGGGGTTCCGGATCCTGCCCGTCGGTGCCACCGCCTCGGGCTCCGACCTGGTGGACGCGGGCGGGCACGCGTTCGCCGCCTACGAGGCCACGCCGGGCCGCCGCGTGGTGATCCGCCCGGACGGCTACGTGTGGTCGATCTCGGAGGCCTGATCACTGGCGGGGGGACTGGGTGAGCGCTGGGCTTGGGGGTGTGAGTGGTGGGGCGGCTGAGCTGAGGGGTGAACATCGGGGAGTGAACACCGGGGAGTGAGCACCGGGGAGTGAGCACCGGCGGGTCGAGCGAGGGGCTCGGCCCGCTCTGGTGAGCTGCTTTCGCTGGTGTGGCCGGTGGGCTGGCTTCGCCGGTTGGGGCCGGGGCGGCGTGTCGGCTTCGCCGGTGTGGTGGGTCCCGCGGGTCGGGTCCGGTGGGTTGGTTCCGCCGGTTTGGCCGGTCCGGTGGGTTGGCTTGGCTGCTCGCCGGGGCTTGTCCACAGCCGTCGTCGACTTGTGGCAGCTCGGTCCTCGGCCGGGCTTGAACCGCAGTTTCGTGGGTGGCCGCCGATAAAATGGGTTCGGGGGCAGCCCCCTGGGAGGGCGGGCCGTGCGTGGCGGTCGATGGCAGGTGGCCGGCCCGTGGCGCGCACGGCGGCGGGCTATTTCAGCGGGCGCGGTGGCAGCCTGCACGAAAACCCGCACCGGTTGGAACTGGCGAGGCCGCGCCCGGAACTCAGCGGGCCAGGGCGCATTGACGCGGCCAGGGTGGCACGGGGTGGCGAACCGGCGGCCCTGATCACGCGGGAACGATAGGCCGGAAAGTAGAGCTGCGGAGTGGCGCAGCTGAGGGCTGACCACGCAGGACTGGGAAGCCGGCAAGAAAGCTGGGGAGTGGCTGAGGGCCGACCACACGGGAGTGAGAAGCCAGGCAAAGGGGGCCGCCGGGCTGGACACGAGAGCACGGGGGCGAGCACGGCGAGAAGCGCGGAGTGGCGAGTCGGGGCCGTGATCGCGCGGGTGCGAGAGGCCCGGAAGTAGAGCCGTGGAGTGGCTTAGCTGAGGGCCGACCACATGGGAGTGAGAAGCCGGGCAAAGGGAGCTGCCGGGCTGGGGAACGAGGGCACCGAGGCGAGCACGGCGAGAACCGCGGAGTGGCCGAGCCAGTCGGACTGATCCGGGTTGACAGCGGTCAGTGGTTGGAGCAAGACAGCACCGGAAAGACTGCAGCCGCACAGGCGGCCGGGTAAGAAGTGCCGCGGCGCGCGGCCGGTCAAGAGGACGTGTGAGCACCGGGCGGGTCGAACGAGGAGGGCTCGGCCCGCCCGGTAGGTCGGAGGGGCTCGGCCCGCCCGGCGGGTGGAACGAGGGGCTGGGCCTCGTCGGTCAGAGAAGGCACGAGCCGGCCCGGTCGGTCAGAGAGGGACTCGGCCCGCCCGGTAGGTCAGCGGGGCTCGGCCCGCCCGGCGGGTGGAACGAGGGGGTCGGACCCCGTGGGTCGGAGAAGGCACGAGCCGGTCCGGTCGGCCAGAGAGGGGCCGTGGTCCGCCCGGTGGGTCAGAGGGCGGCGTCGGCCGTTTTGGCCACCTGGGACCACACGGCGGGCCAGGCGGCGCGGGCTTCGGCGCGCTTGGCGAGCTCGTGTTCGGCGATGCGGCCCGCGATGAAGCCGATCTCGCCGTCTGCGTCGGGGAGCAGGCCGCGGACCCGGTCGGCGGCGACGACGGCGTCCTGGTGGTCGCCGAGGACCGTTTGGAGTTTGCGGGTGGCCTTGACGAGGTCGGCGAGGCGCAGGGCCTGCTTCTTCTTCGCCGACGAGCGGGCCAGTTCGGCGGTGTAGCGCAGCTTCTTGCCGTAGATGCGCAGGGTGTGCAGGTCATCGTCCGGCGGGTCGGCCGGCAGGGTCCGCACGGCCTTGTCGAGGCGCCGGAAGGGCTTGCGCACGTCGGCCGCCAGGTCGCCCGAGGCGATCGGCGCCGAGTCGATCTCGTGGTCCGGCGTGCGGGTCAGCTGGGCGACGCTCTGCAGCAGGGCCGAATAGCGGGCGCTCGACAGGGCACGCGTCAGGCGCCGACGGGCCGCGCTGCGTTCGGTGACGAACTTCGACACCAGCCGGCGGCCCGCGGCCTGGTCGCGGACGTCGAACCCGGCGATCACCTCGCGCAGGTGGCCGATCAGCACGTCGTAGTCGCGCACCTCGCCGAGCGACTGGCCGAGCCAGCCGAGCTCCACGCGCACCGGCTCGGCCGTCGGGCCGATGAGCGAGCCGGACGTCTTCAGCACGCTGCGCATGCGCCGCAGGGCGACGCGCATCTGGTGCAGGTCTTCGGGATCCGCGCCGCTGCGGGTGCCGGCTTCGCGGGCCAGCAGCTCGCGCAGCTCGTGATCGAGCTTCGCGCGGATGTGCGTGGCCGCCGGGTCCCGGGGGCTCGCCGTGGCGGGTTTTTCCGGGAGGCCGAGCTCGGCCGGGGTCGTCGGCTCAGGCGCGCGGCGGCGGGTCGAGGAGGGCACCGCTTCGGTGGTCACGACATGAATGGTAAGTGAACTCGCTGGCAGTGCGGGAATCCCGTGTGACGAAAAGGGCGCGCCCCACGTGGAGCGCGCCCTCGTCGGCACCTGGCACAGCCGGAAAAGGATCAGTTCGCGTGCAGCGCCTCGTTGAGCTGGATGCCCGCGCCCGTGCGCGACACGACCTCGACCGCGCCGGTCGCCGAGTTGCGGCGGAACAGGACGCCGGAAACGCCGGAGATCTCCCGCGCCTTCACGGTCTTGCCGTCGATGACGACCTTGGTCCCGGCGGTGATGTACAGACCGGCTTCGATCACGGAGTCGTCGCCGAGCGAGATGCCGACGCCGCCGTTCGCGCCGATCAGGCAGCGCTCGCCGATGGAGATGACCTCCTTGCCACCGCCCGAGAGCGTGCCCATGATCGACGCGCCGCCGCCGACGTCGCTGCCGTCGCCCACCACCACGCCGGCCGAGATGCGGCCCTCGACCATCGACGCGCCGAGCGTGCCGGCGTTGTAGTTCACGAAGCCCTCGTGCATCACCGTCGTGCCCGGCGCGAGGTGCGCGCCCAGGCGCACGCGGTCCGCGTCGGCGATGCGCACGCCGCCGGGCAGCACGTAGTCGACCATGCGGGGAAACTTGTCGACTCCGTACACGGCCACCGCGCCGCGCGGGCGCAGCCGCAGCCGGGTCTGCTCGAAGCCCTCGACGGGGCACGGGCCGTGGTTCGTCCACACGACGTTGGCCAGCTTGCCGAAGATGCCGTCGAGGTTCTGCCCCCGCGGCTGCACCAGGCGGTGCGACAGCAGGTGCAGGCGCAGGTAGGCGTCGTGCGCGTCGGCGATGGCTTCGGCCAGGCTGCCGACGGTCACGCGCACCGCGACGACCTCGACACCGCGATCGGTGTCGGGCCCGACCAGTGCGGCCGCCGCTTCGCCCAGCAGCTCGGCGGTCTCAGCGGCCGTGAGGCGCTCGGTTCCGCCGGTACCGGTCCCGGTCAGCTTCGGGTGCGGGTACCAGGTGTCCAGCACCGTGCCGTCGGTGGCGACGGTGGCCAGCCCGACGCCGACGGCGCCGGTCGTTTCGGGGTCAGGGGTCTGCTCGCTCACGCCGGTCACGGTAGTCGAGTGACGCGCCTCAACCCGTGGTGGCCTGCTGGTCCACGAGCTTCTTCACCGACGTGAGCGCCGCCGAAATGCTGATCAGCGACTCCGTGCACGGTCCGCCCGCGTTCGGCACGGTGGTGCAGCCGGCGCCGCGGAACGCGCCGACGCCCTGGTCCAGCGCGGCTGCGGCGTGGTCGAGCGCGACGTCGAGCGTCTTGCCGGCGGCCGCGCGCTGGTGCACGGCCGCGGCCGTGCCGCCGACCTCCGTGACGTACTTCTCGCAGCCCTTCGGCAGCTGCGTCTGCGGGCTGACGTAGCAAGCGTCGGCCGACAGCGCGTCGAGCTTGATCGGCAGGGCGTCCAGACCCGGGGTGCCGGGGTTCGGGCCGGGCGTCGGACCCGCCTCGGAACCGCAGCCGGCCAGCACCAGGGTGAGGACGACGCCGCCGAGAGCGACCAGGGAGCTTCGCGTGCGCACGTCCTCACGGTAGCCCCCGGGCCGGGTCGGTACGGTGCGGGTATGACCTCGCTCGACCTGCGTGCCGACCCCGCCGACCTGACCGCCGCCCTCGTCGACGTGCTCAGCGTCTCCGCGCAGGAGGGGGCACTCGCGGACGCCGTGGAAGCCGCGCTGCGCGAACAGGCACCGCACCTCGAGGTCGTCCGCAACGGCGACGCGGTGCTCGCCCGCACGAACCTCCGACGCGGCTCGCGCGTGGTGCTCGCGGGGCACCTCGACACCGTGCCCGAGAACGGCAACCTGCCCTCGCGCCGCAGCGGCTCGGGCGAGGAGGAGCTGATCCACGGCCTCGGCTCCGTCGACATGAAGGGCGGCGACGCGGTGTTCCTGCACCTCGCCGCGACCCTGCCGGAGCCGAAGCACGACGTCACGTTCGTCTTCTACGACCACGAAGAGGTCGAAGCGGTCAAGAACGGCCTCGGCCGGATCGAGCGCGAGCTGCCGGAGTGGCTCGCGGGCGATCTGGCGGTCGTCGGCGAGCCGTCCAACGGTGTCATCGAGGCCGGGTGCCAGGGCACGCTGCGTGTCGAGGTCCGCACGAGCGGGACCCGCGCGCACACCGCACGCGCGTGGATGGGGGAGAACGCGATCCACGCGCTGGCCGAGCCGCTGCGCCGGCTCGCCGGGTACTCGCCGCGCGTGGTCGACATCGACGGCCTGACCTACCGCGAGGGCCTGCAGGCCACCAAGGTCTCCGGCGGTGTGGCCGGCAACGTCGTGCCCGACGCCGCCGTGCTGACGGTCAACCACCGCTTCGCCCCGGACCGCAGCCCGGCCCAGGCGGAAGCCCACGTGCGCGAGGTCTTCGACGGCCACGACGTGACGCTCACGGACGTCTCGCCCGGCGCCCTGCCGGGCTTGTCGGCCCCCGCGACCGCCGAGCTCGTGGCCGCCGCCGGGGGCCGCGCCGCGGCGAAACTCGGCTGGACGGACGTCGCCCGCTTCGCCGCGCTGGGCATGCCGGCGCTCAACTTCGGCCCCGGCAACCCGAGCCTCGCGCACACGCAGGGCGAACACGTGCGCGTCGCGGAGATCCGCCAGGTGGCCGACGTGCTGCGGAAGTTCCTGGGCTGACGCGTCTAGGCACCCCCGCGGACCGCCTGGATGTCGAGCTTGATCTCGATCGTGGAGCCGACCATGACCAGGCCCTTGGCCAGCGTCTGCTGCCAGTTGATGGTGAAGTCCTCGCGGTGCAGTTGCGTCGTGGCGACGGCGCCGAGCCGGTCGCCGTTCCACGTCCGCAACCCGAGGTAACCGGCGTCGAGCTGCACGCCGCGGCTGGCCCCGTGGAGGTTTAGGGTGCCGTCGATGGCCCACCGGTCACCGGGGGCGCGCCGGAACCGCGTGCCGTGGAACCGGATCGCCGGGAAGCGCTCGACGTCGAGGAAGTCCGGCGACCGCAGGTGCGCGTCGCGCTTTTCGGCCGCCGTGTCGATGCTCGCCGCGTCGATGACCACCTCGACGGTCGAGTCCTCGATCCGCCTGCCGACGTTGATGCTGCCGTCGAAGCGGGTGAACCGGCCGTGCACCTCCGAGAGCCCGATGTGCCGCGCGATGAACCGGATGCCCGTGTGGTCCGGGTCGAGCACCCACTCACCGGGGTCGGGCAGCCGGAGGTCGCCGTCCGGCTCGAGCCGGAGGTCCTCGATCGCGGTGTGGTCGCCGCTGGCCACTTCGACCGTGCGGGTCTGCGCCAGGTAACCGCCCGCGCTGACGGAGACGGTGTAGGTCCCGGCCGTCAACGTGCTCACCGCCAGGCCGAAGTCGTCCGAGGTGGCGCTGGTCTGCCGCTGCGTGCGCTTGTGCTGGATCACCACGTGCGCCCCGGCCAGCGGCCGGCCGTTCTGGTCACCCAGCCGCACGCTGAGGAGGCCGGCTTCGGCGTTGAAGGTGACGGGTCCGCCACGTTGTCCTGTTCTTAGCTTGCGCCCGAGCACGTCGTCTCCTTCGGTCGACTTCGTCGGGGCACGGTATCAGCGATGTCAATGGAGCCGGGGTGTGGTGCGCCGCTGCGGAAGTTTCCGGGCCGGCGTCCGGCGTCCCGGACCCGGGCCCCGGATTTCACCGGTCCTGCAACGACTTCACGTTGTCGCCGAAGGTCCGGTTCTTCGAGCCGTCCCAGTTCAGCGACCACGTCATCGGGCCTTTCAGGTCGATACCGAGCGGTAGGCTCGCGAAACGAGGCTCGGTGCCAGGTACCCGCAGCCGGCGCCGGACTGGGCGGGCAGGCCCGGCACCTGCTTGTCGAGGCGACCTTGATCGCGATGCCCTGCGCAACAAGCCCGTGACGAGAATGTCGGGCTGCCCGGTGACGACGCCGGCACGGTCCCGGCGTCGTACGTGCCGCCGCTGCGGCCGTACCTGGATCCGTTGTAGTACTGCGTGTTCAGCCACCTCAGACGGCCATTGTCGGCGTACCTCTTGATGAACCGAATGAGTGGTCTGGATAAGTAGTCGGCGAGGGCGGACCACACTGTCCATTGTGGTCAGCTGGCCCGGTGGGACGGCGGCCGCGCGGGAGGTGTCGAACACCGCGTCACTCACCGCATCGAACGGTGAGTGACTATATCTTCACCCGCAGTAGTCGTCAATGAATCGGGGGTCCACAAGGGACCGTTCACAACGGGGTCGCCCGGGCGTCACCGGCGGCGGGACGCTGGGGAAATGCCGGTCGCGGCGGCCCGTACGCTTGCGTGGTGAGCGAACAGTCTGAGTTTCCGGACGGCCAGTACCCCGAGCGCCCGGTGGAGCGCCACAAGGGCCCGGTGGTGCTGCGGCGCGACCGGCGTGACCAGGGCAGCACCACCGACCAGAGGCTGCTGGACTCGCGCGGGCCGAGCGACTGGGTGCACACCGACCCGTGGCGGGTGCTGCGCATCCAGGCCGAGTTCGTGGAGGGCTTCGGCGCGCTCGCGGAGGTGCCGCGCGCGGTGACTGTGTTCGGCTCGGCGCGGACGAAGCGCGACGAGCCCGAGTACGAGCTCGGCCGCAACATCGGCGGCGCGCTCGCGGACGCCGGCTTCGCCGTGATCACCGGCGGCGGCCCGGGCGCGATGGAGGCCGTGAACCGCGGCGCCGCGGAGGCCGGCGGGTTCTCGATCGGCCTCGGGATCGAGCTGCCGTTCGAGCAGGGCATGAACCCGTGGGTCGACCTGGGCGTGAACTTCCGGTACTTCTTCGCGCGCAAGACGATGTTCATCAAGTACTCGCAGGCCTTCATCTGCCTGCCCGGCGGCTTCGGGACACTCGACGAGCTGTTCGAAGCGCTCGTGCTGGTGCAGACCAAGAAGGTGACGAAGTTCCCGGTGGTGCTGTTCGGCACCGAGTACTGGGGCGGGCTTTACGACTGGATCTCGAAGGCCGTGCTCGAGGGCGGCAAGATAGGCGAGAAGGACCTGGAACTGCTGCACCTCACCGACGACATCAACGACGCGGTGCGCGTGGTCGAGGACTCCTACCAGGCTTGGGAGGACTCCCACTGATGCGCCGCGTCTGCGTCTTCTGCGGCTCCTCCATGGGCCTGTCACCGGTTTACGCCGAGGCCGCCGCGGCGCTGGGCAAGCTGCTCGCGCAACGCGGGATCGGCCTCGTGTACGGCGGTGCGAGTGTCGGCACGATGGGCGCGGTCGCCGACGCCGCCCTCGCCGCGGGCGGCGAGGTGATCGGCGTGATCCCGGAGGCGCTCTCCAGCGTGGAGATCGCCCACGGGGGCCTCTCGGAACTGCACGTCGTAGCCGACATGCACCAGCGCAAGGCCAAGATGGCCGCCCTGTCGGACGGTTTCCTCGCCCTGCCGGGCGGGGCGGGCACGTTGGAGGAGCTGTTCGAGGTCTGGACCTGGGCCCAGCTCGGCCTGCACGGCAAGCCCATCGGCCTCGTCGACGTCGCCGGTTACTACCGCGGCCTGGTGGACTTCGCCGACCACATGGTCACGGAGGGCTTCCTGGGCGCCGGCTACCGCGACCTGCTCCTGGTGGACGCCGACGTTTCGGCGCTGCTGGACCGGTTCGCGGAGTACGAGCCGCCGGCGCCACCCAAGTGGTCTTGAGGTAGCAGTGGTCCTGATCAGGCGGCGCCTTCGCTGGGCCGCTTGTGGTAGGTGTCCACGTACTCCTGCCCCGACAGCTCCAAGATCGCGTACATGATCTCGTCGGTCACGGAGCGGCGGATGGCCGATGACGAGTCCTGGCCTTCGTAGCAGGAGAAGTCGAGCGGTTCGCCGAACTTGACGCGGATCGGGCACACGCGCGGCACCTTCGCGCCGCCGGGCTGGATGGCTTCGGTGCCGGAGAGGGCGACGGGGACGACCTTGGCGCCGGTGGACAGTGCCAATGCGGCGACGCCCGTGTGGCCGCGGTACAGGCGCCCGTCCAGGGAGCGGGTGCCCTCGGGGTAGATGGCGAACGTGCCGCCTGCCTCGAGGACGCGGCGGCCGGCCTCCAGCGCGGCCAGGCCGGCGGACGCGTTGCCCCGCTCGACGGGGATGTAGCCGAGCGCGTCGAGCGACTTGGCGATGAAGCGGCCCTTCAGGCCCTTGCCCGTGAAGTACTCCGCCTTGCCGAGGAACCGCACCTGGCGCGGCGTCGTGAACGTGATCACGCCGGTGTCCAGCGCTGCCCGGTGGTTGGCCGCGAGCAGGACCGGACCGTGGGCCGGCACGTTTTCCACGCCTTCGACCTCGGGGCGGTAGAGCGCGCGGACCAGCGGGCCGAGCACGAAACGGACGAGCAGGGGCAGCAACGGGGTCTCCCTCCGGTGGACAGGTCGCCGGGTCCAGCATGGCACGATCGCCCGATGAGCTGGTTCGAACATCGCACCTGGCAGGAACCCGCGTGGACGCCCGCGGACATCCTCGCGGCGAAGCGTGACCGCACGGTTTCCGTGGTGCTTCCGGCGCTGGACGAGGAGCAGACGGTCGGTGCCGTCGTCGCGTCGGTGCGCCCGCTGCTGGGCTCGGTCGTCGACGAGCTCGTGGTCGTCGACTCCGGGTCCACCGACGCGACAGCTCAGGTCGCCGAGCGGGCGGGCGCCCGCGTCGTGCACCGCGAGGACGTGCTGCCCGGCGTGGCGCCGCGGCCCGGCAAGGGTGAGGTGCTGTGGCGGTCGCTCGCGGCCACCAGCGGTGACGTCGTGGTGTTCCTCGATTCCGATCTCGTCGACCCCGACCCGGCGTTCGTGCCGGCGTTGCTCGGCCCGCTGCTCACCGAATCCGGTGTGCACCTGGTCAAGGGCTTCTACCGCCGTCCGCTGCGGCTCGAGAGCACGGGCGGTGGCCGCGTCACCGAACTCCTTGCCCGCCCGGTCCTCTCCGCGCTGCGCCCGGCGCTCGGCGAGCTCGTGCAACCCCTCGGCGGCGAGTACGCGGGCACGCGCGAGTTCTTCGAGTCCGTGCCCTTCGCAGGCGGCTACGGCGTGGAGATCGGCCTGCTGCTCGACGCCGAGGAGCGCTATGGCCTCGACGGGCTCGCCCAGGTCAACCTCGGCGTCCGCAAGCACCGCAACCGCTCGCTGCTGCAGCTGGGCGTGATGGCGCGCCAGATCCTCGGTACGGCACTGGCCCGCTGCGGCGGGCCGATCGACGAAGCGGCCCGGTTCACCCAGTTCGTGCAGGTGTCGGGGGAGTGGCTGCCCGACGTCACCGAGGTCCCGGTGCTGGACCGGCCGCCGATGCGCGAGGTGCGGGCCGCCCGTCCTCGAGGCTGAGCACGCGGTCGAAACCGGCGAGGTGCTCGGGCCGGTGCGTCACGAGCACGACGCTCCCCTTCGCGGCCGCGAGCACGCGCGCGAGGACCTCGGCGCCGTGGGCTTCGTCGAGGCCTTCGACGGGTTCGTCCAGCACGAGCACCGGTGGCGCGGCGAGCACGGCGCGCGCGAGCACCAGCCGCTGACGCTGGCCGCCCGACAGCGTGCCGGCGGCGCGGTCGAGCGGCACGTCCAGGTCGGCGACGGCGCACGCGGCGAGCAGTTCTTCCTCGCCCGCGTCCGGCGCGGCGAGCCGCAGGTTCCCGCGGACGGTCGTGGCGAACACGTGCGCATCGGCGAGCGCGCCCGACACGACCCGCGGGTTCGGGCCCTCGATCGGCCGGCCGTCGAGCGTGGCGCGGCCCGACGTCGGCGCCGTGAACCCGAGCAGGACGTGCAGCAGCGTCGTCTTGCCCGCGCCCGACGGGCCCAGCACGCCGAGCCGCGTGTCCGGCGGCAGGTCGAGGTCGACGCCGTCGAGAGCCGCGACGCGGCCGGGGTGCCGCACGCCGACGCCGGTCAGCCGCAGGTGCCCGGGCCCGGTCCGCTCCGGCGGCTCGGCGGGGGTGGTCGCCAGCAGTTCCCGCACGCGCCCGAGTGAGGCCCTCAGCTCAGGCACGCGCTGGGCGGCGGCCGTGAGGGGCAGGACGATCTCGAACAGCGCCAGCACGACCAGGGTCAGCGCCGCCGTGACGGGGACGCTCGCGCCGGCCAGCAGCGCCACCGCCGCCATCGAAGCGAGCTGCACCAACGCGCCCGCCGCGGTCAGGACCGCGAGCCACGCCGAGGTTCCGCGCACCCGCGCGGTGATCCCGTCGATCACCGAGCCGGCGGCCGCCGTCGCCTCGGCTTCCGCGCCGTATGCCACGAGCTCACGCCGGCCCGTCACCAGTTCCACCGTGCGCTCGGCCAGCTCCTGCCGCGCCGGTGAGGTCAGCGCCTGGCTCTTCGCCGTGACCCGCGCGGCGAGCCACGGCAGCACCACCCCGGCGACCGCCAGCCCGGCCACCACCACGGCGGCGGCCGCAAGACTCACCAGGCCCACCGTGACCGTCACCGCCACTCCGACGATCCCCGCCACAACAGCCGGTAGCGCCAACCGCAGGACCGCGTCCTGCACGGAGTCCACATCGGACACCAGTCGTGTCGCGAGGTCTGCCCCCGAGTGCTCCGCCACGCGCCGCGGCACGAGCGCTTCGTACACCCGTGCCCGCAGCGCACCGAGGTACCGCAGCACGACCTCGTGCCCGGCCAGGCGTTCGGCGTAGCGCAACCCCCCGCGCGCCAGCGCGAACACGCGCACCGCCACGATCGCGACGGTCAGCGCGGCGAGTGGTGGCCGTTCGGCCGCGCGCATGAGCAGCCAGGCCGCGGTGCCGGTGAGCGCCAGCCCGGCCAGTTCGGCCCCAGCGGCCAGCAGCGCCGCCCGGATCAGCCGCGTGCCGTTCACCGGACCGCCTCCGGCACGCGCCCGCCCACCACCGTGATCGTGCGCGTGGCCAAGTCGGCCAGCGCCGGGTGGTGGGCGACGAACACGGCCGTGCGCCCGCGCAGCAACCGCCGCGTGCCGTCGAGCACCGCCTGTTCCGTCCTGAGGTCCAGCTGCGCCGTCGGTTCGTCGAGCAGCACGAGCCCCGCGCCGGTCCGGGCCAACGCGCGCGCCAAGCCGACGCGTTGCCGTTGCCCCGCGGACAATCCCGCGCCCAGCTCGCCGATGCGGGTCGCGTAACCCGCGGGCAGCCCGGCGATCACGTCGTCGAGCGCGGCCGCCCGCGCCGCGGCCGGGACGTCGCACGCGGAGCCGAGCGCGATGTTGTCGGCGACCGTGCCGCTGAACAGCGTCGGCCGCTGCGGCAGCCACGCCGTGTCGCGCAGCCAGGCCGCGTGGTCGAGCGAGCGCAGATCGACGCCGTCCACGAGCACCCGGCCCGACGTCGGCGTGACGAAACCGAGCAGCACCGCCAGCAGCGTCGACTTGCCCGATCCGCTCAGCCCGGTGAGAGCCACGTGCTCACCCCGCCCGACAACGAGGTCCACTTCGGACAGTGCCACCACTTCGCCGTAGTGCACCGAAACTCCCTCGACCACGAGCTCCGGCGGCCCGGCCGGCCGCGTGAGCGCGCCACTTCGCCGAGCCGGCACCGGCGTGGCCAGGGCTTCCCGCAACGCAGTGAGCCCCTCGGCCGCCGAGTGGAACTTCGCCCCGGCCGCGCGCAGCGGCAGGTACGCCTCGGGCGCGAGCACCAGCACGAGCATCGCCGTGTGCGCGTCGAGCGAGCCCTCGAGCAGGCGGAACCCGATCGGCACGGCGATGAGCGCGATCGACATCGTCGCCACCAGTTCCAGCACCAGCGAGGACAGGAAAGCCACGCGCAGCGTGCCGAGCGTCGCGTCCGCGTGGGCGCCGGCCATGGTCCGCACGGTGTCCGCCTGGGCGCGGGCCCGGCCGAACAGCTTGAGCGTCGGCAGACCGCGCACGGTGTCGAGGAAGTGCCCGCCCAGTCGGGTCAGCAGCGCCCACTGTCGTTCGGTGCGCGCCTTAGCCCGCGCGCCGACCAGCGCGGCGAACACCGGGATCAGCGGCAGCGTCGCGACCACGATCAACGCCGACGTCAGGTCCGTCGTGAACAGCCGCGCCACCACGGCCACCGGCACGAGCACCGACAGCACCAGCGCAGGCAGGTACCCGGTGAGGTAACCCGTGGTCGCGTCCACCCCCTTGGTGACCTGCGTGGTGACCACGCCGGCGTCGGCGGACGAGCCGAGCAGCCGGCGCCGCAGCCCGGCCTGCGCGCCCGCCGCGAAGCGGCCGGTGACGACCCCCTGCGCGAGCGCGAGCAGCACCCGAGCGGCCACGGCGACGAGCAGCGCGACCCCGACGCCACCACCGGTCAGCAGCTTCGCGAGGCCTTCGGCCTGCACGAGGACGGCGCCGGCGGTCAGCGCGCCGAGCACCCCGAGCACGGCCAGGTACCGGCGCAAGCCGGGCAAGGACGGCATTCCCGTTCCCCCTCTAGAAGTGCAGCAGCGACTGCCGGTCCACGGGACCGCGGTTCGCGCGCCAGGTCAGCCACTGCACGACGACCAGCACCACGAGCGCGGGCACCGCGAACCAGCCCAGCAGCGCGGCCGTCTCCGGCGCCGTGGCGGCGTCCTGAACGGTCAGCGCGTACGAAGGGTCCGAAGTGGACACCAGGACCGTCGGGAACCGCAGCACGCCCACGAGCAGCGCCGGCGTCGCCGACAGCAGCATGGCGGCGGGCAGCGCGAGCCGGAACCGGCGCGTCCGCAGTCCGAACAGGACAACGCCGAACGCGGCCAGCGCCACGGCCGTCACCACGATCGCGAGCCACGACGCGCCCGGCACGGCCAGCGCGCCCCACGCCGTGGCCACCACCAGGAACGTGCCGGCCGGTGCCGTGAAGGACCGGGCGAACCGCGCCGCGCGCCCCGCGAGCTCCGCCGGACCGCGCACGGTGAGGAACACCGCCGCCTGCAGTCCGAACAGCGCCACGAACCCGAGCCCCCACAGCACGGCGTACGGGTCGAAGAGCGCGAGGACGTCGTCGACCGGGTTGCCGCGCGAATCCACGGGCAGGCCGAGCACGAGGTTGCCGAGGAACAGGCCCCACGACACCGTCGTCACGAGCGCGCCCGCCGTGATGCCGAACGTCCACGGCCCCCGGCGCGCTTCGGGCCGGCGGCTGCGCAGCTGCACCGAGGCCGTGAACGCGACGAGCCCGAGCAGCAGCGTCACCACCAGCACGTAGGCGCCGGCGAACACCCGCCCCTCCAGATGCGGGAACGCGCCGAACAGCACGCCCACCGCGGCGATCAGCCACACCTCGTTGGCCAGGAAGAACGGCCCGAGCGCCCCCAGCGCGCGCCGCTGCTGCGGTTCGTCGCGGCCGAGGCCGGGCAGCAGGAAGCCGACGCCGTAGTCGTAGCCCGCGAGCGCGAAGTAGCCCCCGAGCAGCAGGCCGAGCACGCACCACCAGATCGTCACCATGATCAGACTCCGCTCAGCACGGGCAGTTCGGGCTCGGCCGGCGCCTCTTCGGGCTCGGGGCCGCGCCGCGCGATCCGCGACAGAAGCACCCAGTCGGCCACGGCGAGGGCGGCGAAGAGCACACCGAACGCGACGAACGAGAACAGGATCTTCCCCGCGCTCACCCCGGAGATCGCGTCGGCCGTGCGCAGCTTCCCCCAGACCAGCCAGGGCTGGCGCCCGATTTCCCGCACGAGCCAGCCGCCGATCGCCGCGCCGAACGGCAGCGCGATCGCGGGCACCATCAGGTAGAGCAGCGGGCGGGCGCGCATCAGCCAGTTGCGGTAGAGCAGCACGGTGCCGATCACCGTGCACAGGAACATGACGAACCCGATGGTCACCATCACACCCAGTGGCGTGGCGACCCCGGTGCTGTTGCCGTCGAGCTTGTGCGGCTGGTACTTGGCCAGTTCGCCGAACTGCGCGAAACCCTGCTGGATCACCAGGATGCTGCCGACCAGTGCCGTCACCACGCCGGTTCGCATCGAGCGGCGGAAGAAGTCGACCTCGGGCGTGCGCTTGATGAAGTGGTAGGCGCTCACGCCGACCACGAAGAAGCCGCCGGTGGCCAGTGCGGCTGCCAGCACGTGCGGCAGCGACGCGACGAGCGCCGGGTTCGTGAGCAGGGCACCGAAGTCGTCGAGCCGCAGCACACCGTTCTCGGGGTGGCTGCCGACCGGGTTCTGCAGGAACGAGTTGGCGACCATGATGAACAGCGCCGACGCGTACGCGGTGAGCGTGACGAGCCAGATCGTGGCCAGGTGCACCCACTTGTTCAGCCGGCCCCAGCCGAAGATCCACAAGCCCAGGAATGTGGACTCGAGGAAGAACGCCACGAGCGTCTCGATCGCCAGTGGCGCTCCGAAAACGTCACCGGCGAATGCGGAAAGCCCGGTCCACGTCAGCCCGAACTGGAATTCCATGACGATTCCGGTGGCGATGCCGAGCGCGTAATTGATCACGTAGAGGCGGCCCCAGAACCGGGTCATCCGGAGCAGCTGCGGGGTGCCGCTGATGGTCGCCCGGGTCTGGGTGATCGCCACGACGGTCACCAAACCCAGGGTGAGCAGCACGAACAGGAAGTGGAACGACGTAGTCGTCGCGAACTGGAGTCTCGCGATCGGTAGTGGGTCCATGGCCGCGGAGTCTATACGTAGCTCGGCTACATGTAGCAAAGAAATCTATGAGATCCGGGTCATCTCAGGGTCATCCCCGGTATCCCGTCCGCTGAACCGGGGATTACCCTTCCGGCGTTGGCATGAGTAGACTGCCCACCTATGAAGGCGGACACGTTGCGCGGGCACCTGGACGCGCTGCTGCTGGCTGTGCTCGACGGCCGGAAGCTGCACGGCTACGCGATCATCGAGGCGCTCGCGCTGCGCAGCGACGGTGCGCTCGACCTGCCGACCGGGACCGTGTACCCGGCGCTGCGCAGGCTGGAGCGGGCCGGCTACCTGGCCAGCGAGTGGGACGTGGTGGCCGGGCGCAAGCGCCGCACCTACCGGCTCACCCGCTCCGGGCAGCAGGCGCTCGCCGCTGAGCGGGCCGAGTGGCGGGAGTTCACGACGGTGATCGGCGGCGTCCTCCAGGCGGGAGCGTGAGCGCGGGTCCGCGGTTCGCCGGACCGCGGGGTGGGGGAGGAGCGGGCATGACTGTGATCGAGGGGTACCTCGCGGACCTCGACCGGCGCCTCGTGGGCTGCCGGTCGACGAAGGACGACCTGCTGGCGGAGGCGCGCGACGGCCTGCACGACGCGGCCGCCGCGTACCGCGAAGGCGGGTTGCCCGGCCACGAAGCCGAGCGCCGCGCGGTGGCCGACTTCGGCGGCGTCGACGTGATCGCCGGCGACTACCAGGCGGAGCTGTCCATGCACAGTGGCGTGCGCACGCTGTGGAAGCTCGTGTTGGGGGTGCCCGCGATGCAGCTTTCATGGGACTTCGCCCGGATCCTCACCTTCGGCGACTGGACGCGCCTGTCGACCCCGACGCCCGAGTGGTACCGCCTCGCCACGCACTTCTCGCACGGCGCGGTGTTCGTGGTGCCCGCGGTGGGGCTCGTCGCGCTGGTGTGCGCTCGCTGGCTGAGCCGGCGCGTCGACGGGATCCGCCTGGCGCGCACGTGCGGGTTCTTCATCGCCGGCGCCGTCGGCATCAACCTCGCGTCCGTGCTCACGCTCGTGGTGGCGACGGGCTTCGTCGACGTTTCGCGGTTGTTCCTGTCCGTTCCGTGCGTGTTGCTGATGGTGGCCTACGTACTGCTGTCGGTGCGTCTGGTTGTGCTCGCGCGACGTTCGATGGCGCGGTGTGCCACGATCGTGGCGTGACGACCGCGCTGATCTACCTCGTAGTCATGCTGCTGGTGGCCGCCGTGGTGTTCCTGCTCGCCGCCGTGGTGTTCGGCCGGGGCGAGGAGCTGGCCCCGCTGCCGCCGGGCAGCTCGCCCACCCGCCTGCCCGCCGAGGACATCACGGGTGAAGACGTGCGGCAGGTGCGCTACCAGCTCGTGCTGCGCGGCTACAAGATGTCCGAAGTGGACTGGGTGATGCGCCGGCTCGGGGTGGAGCTCGACGAGCTGCGCGGCCGCGTCGCGGAGCTGGAGGCGGCCGGGCGGGAACCGAGGCCTGCGGGTGAGTAGCGACCTGGTGCTGTCGGTCGAGGTCGGCGCCCCGGCCGGGACGACGTGGCTCGCGCTCACCGACTGGCCGCGGCAGCACGAGTGGATCCTCGGCACCACGGTGGAGGTGCTCGAAGGCAACGGCCGCAGCGTCGGCTCGAAGATCGCGGCGACCACGGGGATCGCCGGCGTCGGGCTCTTCACCGACACCATGGAGGTCACCGCCTGGGAGCCGCCGCTGCGCGTGACGATGCGCCACGTCGGCAGCCTCGTGCGCGGCACCGCGGCGTTCCAGGTCGTGGCCAACGGGCCGGCCCGCTCCACGTTCGTCTGGGCCGAGCACCTCGACCTGCCGTTCGGCCTTCTCGGGCGCGTCGGCTGGCCGGTGGTGCGCCCGGCGTTCTCGCTCGGGCTGCGGTACTCGATGAAGCGGTTCGCGAAGTTCGTCCAGGACTACACGGTGGGCGGCCGATGACGGGTCTGCTGGGCGAAGACGGCGTTTCGCGCTGTTCGTGGGGCAACTCGACCGTGGACTACACGGCCTACCACGACGAGGAGTGGGGCACGCCGCTGCACGGCGAGGTCGCGCTGTACGAGCGGCTGTGCCTCGAGTCGTTCCAGTCGGGTCTGTCGTGGATCACGATCCTGCGCAAGCGGGAGAACTTCCGGAAGGCCTTCCGCCAGTTCCAGCCGGCGAAGGTCGCGCGCTTCGGCGACGCCGACGTCGAGCGGCTGATGGCCGACGCCGGCATCGTGCGCAACCGCGCCAAGATCCTCGCGGCCATCGGCAACGCGCGCGCGATCGCGCAGCTCGACGTGCCGCTCGACGAGCTGCTGTGGTCGTTCGCCCCCGAGAAGCACGTGCGGCCGAAGACGATGGCCGACGTGCCGGCGGTGACCGACGAGTCCAAGGCCATGGCGAAGGCGCTCAAGAAGCGCGGCTTCGTCTTCCTCGGTCCCACGACCTGCTACGCGCTCATGCAGGCAACCGGCATCGTCGACGATCACGTCGCGGGCTGCTTCCGGGCGGGCTGAGCCCGGCCGGAAGCAGCCCTGCGCGGCTACTTGCCCCGGAAGTTCGGCTTGCGCTTCCCGACGAACGCCTCCACGGCCTCCGTGTGGTCCGCGGTCGCGCCGAGCGCGGTCTGGGCCTCGTCCTCGGCCGCGAGCGCGTCGTCCAGAGAGGACTGCGCGGCGACGGACAGCACGTGCTTGATCTTCGAGTACGCCACCGTCGGGCCCGCGGCGAGCTTCGCGGCCACGGCCTGGGCCCGCGCGCCCAGCTCTTCGTCGGGCACGACCTCCCCGACCAGGCCGATGCGCTGCGCCTCGGCGGAGTCGACGGTGCGGGCCAGCAGCATCAGCTCGGCGGCGCGGCCGAGGCCGATGAGCCGCTGCAGCGTCCACGACGCGCCCGAGTCGGGGCCGAGCCCGACGTTGGCGAAGGCCATCAGGAACGACGACGATTCGGCGGCGATCCGCAGGTCGCTGGCGTAGGCGAAGGCGGCGCCCGCGCCGGCGGCCGTGCCGTTGACGGCGGCGATCACCGGCTTCGGCATGTCGACGATGGCCTTGACGATCGGGTTGTAGTGGTCGCTCACCGTGTGCAGCGGCGCCGGGTCTCCCGCCTGGAGCAGGCCCACGTGCTCCTTGAGGTCCTGACCGGCGCAGAACGCCTTGCCCGCGCCGGTGAGCACGACCGCGCGCACGTCCGCGTCGTCGGCCGCGGCCCGCAGTTCGGCGAGCAGCCGTTCCTTCAGCTCGACGGTCAGCGAGTTGTACGCCTCCGGCCGGTTCAGGGTCAGGGTGCGCACGCCGTCGGCGTCGGCGGTCAGGAGGACGTCGGATGTGGTCACTTGTGCTCCTCTTGGCGTAATCGTGGGTGTTCCGCCGAGTCTTTCAGCACCGCGTGGCGCATACCAGCACCGATGTGGCGGCAAATGATCGGTCCGCGTTCGCGCCCGGCCGCTGATGAGGGACAATGGGGGTCAAGACCCGGCTGGCATGGGAGTGCGCGACCCGGGCGCGCCGGTTGAGACGGAGGGAGCACGCTATGGCGGCCATGAAGCCCCGGACCGGAGATGGTCCCCTCGAAGTGACCAAGGAGGGACGGGGCCTCGTGATGCGGGTGCCACTGGAAGGTGGCGGCCGGCTCGTCGTCGAGCTCTCCGCGGAAGAAGCGAAGGACCTCGGCGCGGCACTGCAGGAGGTCACCGGCTGATCCCGGCTCTCCCACTGTCCAATTCGCACCCCGGTCTCCTGCTGGAGGCCGGGGTCGCGGTTCATCTGCGCCCGAAGGTTGCTCACTGTGCGTAACTCGCTACCGCCTGTTCCGACGAAACTGCCCGAGATCGAGGTCGCCGAATCGTTCCGGCGCGCGGCGCCGCACGTGGTGCTCACGCTGAAGTCGGCCGAGCTGGAGCTGGGCGGCGTGAAGCCGACCGGCAAGGCCGGCGACGTGCAGCAGGTGCCGGCCGGCGGCTGGGTCGCCGGGATCGGCGACGGGGAGCCGCGCGAGTTCCGGCGGGCGGGCGCGGCCGTGGCGCGGGCAGTGACCTCTGTGGACGAGCCGGCGAAGGCCGTGCAGGTCGAGCTGCCCGAAGACGTCACCGCGGCGCAGGTCGGCGAGCTGGCGATGGGCCTGTTCCTGGGCGGCTACCGGTTCCTGGTGACCACAGAGGACCCGAAGCCGGCGCTGCAGACCGTGCGGCTGGTGACCGGGCACGGGCGGGCGGTGCCGGCGTACGCGGACGAGGTCGCGCGCGTGCGTGAGCTGGCCGCCGCCGCGGCGCTGACGCGCGATCTGGCCAACACGCCCTCGAACGTCAAGAACCCGGCGTGGCTCGCGAACACCGCGGCGAAGGTCGTCGGCTCGGCCGCGGTGACCGTGACCGTGCGGGACGAGAAGTGGCTCGCCGACAACGGGTTCGGCGGCGTGCTCGCCGTGGGCGGCGGCTCGGTGTCGCCGCCGCGGCTGATCGAACTGGAGTACCGTCCGCGCGGCGCGAAGACCCACGTGCTGTTCGTGGGCAAGGGCATCACGTTCGACACGGGCGGCCTCTCGATCAAGCCGGCCGATGGCATGCACCTCATGCGCACCGACATGGCGGGCGGCGCGGCCGTGATCTCCGCGGTGCGCGCGATCGCCGCGTTGAAGCTGCCGGTGCGCGTCAGCGCGCTGGTGCCCGCGGCCGAGAACCACGTCTCGGGTGGTTCGTACCGCCGGGGCGACATCGTGCGCCACTACGGCGGCCGCACCACCGAAGTCGGCAACACGGACGCCGAGGGCCGCATGGTCATGGCCGACGCGCTGGCCTACGGTATCGAAAAGCACAAGCCGGACTTCGTCGTCGACGCCGCCACCCTGACCGGCGCCATGAAGGTCTCCCTCGGCCTGCGCACCGGCGGACTCTTCGCCACCGACGACGCCCTCGCCACCCGCGTCCTCGAAGCCGGCGCGCGCGTCGGGGAAGCCTGGTGGCGCATGCCGCTGGTCGACGACTACGCCACCGGCGTCGAAGGCGAACTCGGCGACGTCCGCCAGGCCCCCGGCGGCCCCGGCGGCATCATGGCCGCGCTGTTCCTCCGCGAGTTCACCGCCGGCCTCCCGTGGGCCCACCTGGACATCGCCGGCCCCGCCCGCGCCGACAAAACCTACGACGACATCGTCCCCGGCGCCTCCGGCTTCGCCGCCCGCACCCTGGTCGAACTAGCCGCCTCCTTCACCACCTGACCACACCCCCCAGCCCAACCCGACGAGCCAGGCAACCCGGCTCCCGAACGACCACCCACCCAAGGCGACGCACCGCGCTACGAAACCGCCGCCCAACCACGCAGATAGTCCTGCACCCAGTCCCCGCCCGGCACCTCGATCCGAAGCCCCGTAGTCACACTCGCGCTTCGGGGTGCATACGCCCCGCGAGGGCCCGCATCCCCCAACGCCCCCCAACGCGCCCCCGCGAGGGCCCACATCCCAACCACAACACCAGGCCCCAACCCAAAACCCCCAACCCGAAACCCCTCACACCCTCCCCGAACTCCTCCCCAGCACAAACTCCCGAAACTCCCCCACACTCCTCGACACCGGCTCCCCCCTCCGCCAAGCCAACCCGATCGTCCTGCCCACCGGCGGCACAATCGGCACCTCCGCCACCCCAGCCGGCGCCCCCGGCTCGAAATGCGGCAACAACGCCACCCCCAACCCAGCCGCCACCAACCCCCGCACCGTGTCCGATTCCTGCCCCTCGAACGCGATCCTCGGCTCGAACCCCGCCGCCGCACACAACTCGTCCGTGATCCGCCGCAACCCGTACCCGGGCTCCAGCAACACGAATTCCTCCCCGGCCAGCTCCTCCATCCGCACCCCGTGCCGGCCGGCCAGCCGGTGCCCAGCCGGCACTGACAGCAAGATCGGCTGCCTCGCCAGCACCGCCGTCTCGAACCCGGGCTCGTCCGGCACCGGCGCGAGCAACGCCAGATCCAGCTGCCCTTCGGCCAGCCGGTCCACCATCTCCTGCCGTGATCCCTGCACCAGCGTGAATCGCGCCCTCGGCGCGACCGCCCGGTAGTCGCGCAGCAGCGCCGGCACCAGTGACCGCCCCAGCAGGTGCAGGAACCCCAGCACCACCCGCCCGCTGTCCGGTTCGATCTCTTCCCGCGCGAGCCGCGCGCCGGCGTCCACCGCGATCAGCGCGCGCTCCGCTGCCTCGGCCAGCAACTCGGCTGCCCGCGTCAGCCGGATCCCCCGGCCGTCCGGCACCGTCAGCGGCGCCCCCAGCGACTCACTCAGCGCCGCGAGCCTCCGGCTGACTGTGGGCTGCGGCACCCCGAGCAGCTCGGCTGTGCGTGTGACGTTCCTCGTGCTCCGCAGCGTCGCCAGGAGCTGCAGGTGGGGCGCGAGCTGGGAAGTCAGAGTTTCATACGGCACGGTATGGATTATCGCGCACTACCGTATTGGACGTATTGGTTAGCGTTCCTTAGCTTCGGCGTACGTGACCACCACCGCTCGTGTGAAGGTCGCCGTCACGGCGGCCGGCTTCACCTCGTTCGCGCTGCTCTACGCGCCGCAGGCCGTGCTGCCGCAGCTGGCGCAGCAGTACCACCTCGACCCGGGTGGCGCGTCGCTGGCGGTGAGCGTGGCGACGGGTGCGCTGGCGATCTCCGTGCTCCCCATCGCGGCGCTGTCGGAAGTGGTCGGGCGCCGGGCGGTGATCCTGACGTCGGTCATCGTGTCGGCCGTGCTGGGGCTCCTGCTGCCGTTGATCCCCTCGTACTCCCTGATGCTGGTGCTGCGCGCGATCCAGGGCGTCGCGATCGCGGGCTTCCCGGGCGTGGCCACCGCCTACCTGGTCGAACGGCTCGGCAAGGTCGGCGTCGCGGCCGCGGTGGGGGCGATGATCGCCGGCAACTCCATCGGCGGCATGACCGGCCGGCTCGCGACGGGCTTCACCGCCGGTCCGTTCGGCTGGCGGGGCGCCCTGTACGTGGTCGCCGGGATCTCGCTGGTCTGCGCGATCGTCACGGTCGTCACCCTGCCGCCGAGCCACCGGGCGGCGGAGGAACCGCGACAGCACGTGCGCGACGTCTGCGTCGGCGTGCTCCACGCCGTGCGCAAGCCCGTGTTGCTCGCCCAGTACGCGGTCGCACTGCTGGCCATGGGCTCGTTCGTCGCGCTCTACAACGCCGCGGGCTTCCGGCTCACCGGGGAGCTGCACCTGTCCGAAGCCCTCGCGTCGCTGGTGTTCCTCGCCTACGCGCTGGGCTCCGTCTCCTCGGCGCTGGCCAGCCGCCTGTGCGCCCGCGTCGGCCGCCGGAGGGCGATCCTCGGCGCGCTGCTGGCCATGGCCGTCGGGGGAGCGCTGACGATCCCGGACTCCGTGCTCCTGTTCGCCCTGGGTTTCGTGCTCCTGACCTGTTCGTTCTTCGCCACCCACGCCATCGCGAACAGCTGGGCCGCCGCCGAGGCGCCCGAGAACGCGCGCGGTCAGACCGGCGGTCTCTACACGCTGCTCTACTACCTCGGCAGCAGCATCGGCGGCGCCGTCGGCGCGGTCATCTACGGCACGGCGGGCTGGGCCTGGCTGATCGTCGCCGTGGCGGTGTGGCTCACGCTCGCCGCGGTCGCCGTCGGGGCCGGCACCGCGGTCCGGGCGCGCCCGCGCGAGCTGGCGCACTCCTGACCGCGGGGCACGACCACGGGCAAGGCGATCAGCCGACCGCCGCGACCAGCAGCCCGCCGCCCACCGGCAGCAGGGCCGGGACCAGGCGTTCGTCCTCCCGCATGGCCCGCGCGACCTCCCGCAGGGCCAGCGTTTCGGGATCACGGCGCGAGGGGTCGGCGACCCGGCCGCCGGCCAGCACGTTGTGGAAGGCGATGATGCCGCCGCGGCGCAGCAGCGAGACCCCCTTCTCGTAGTAGCTGGGGAACTCGATGCGGGTCGCGTCGATGAACACCAGGTCGTAGCCGCCGGGCGTGAGCCGTGGCAGCACGTCGAGCGCACGGCCGACGATGAGCCGCGTGCGCCCCGGCGGGATGCCGGCCTCGAGGAACGTCTTGCGGGCCGCCCGCTGGTACTCGGGCTCGAGGTCGATCGACGTCAGCACGCCGTCGGGGGCCATCCCGCGCAGCAGGTGCAGCCCGCTCACGCCGACGCCCGTACCGACCTCGACCACGGCCCGCGCGCCCAGCGTCGCGGCGAGGAAACGCAAGGTCGCGCCCGCTCCCGCGGCCAGCGGGTGGCAGCCCAGATCGGCCGCGCGCGCCCGCGCCGCGGCCAGTACTTCGTCGTCGGGAAGGTACCCGTCGACGTACTCCGCGCCGACCGGCTCGGCCGCCGAGGCCGCATGCGTCCCGGAACTCACGCGCGAAGGTTAGCGTTGGGTGTCGACAAAACCGCGAAGGCTCCCTGGTAAGCCCGCCGAAATAACTTCTCAGCCTGTTCTCAGACGCGTCTCACCAGAACCATAAGGAGGCCGGACAGACTTGGGTCTCGAGCGCACGGGAACACCGTGCTCCCGAGTAGCGTTGGCCGAAGCAGAAGAGGAGACACGCTGATGGAGGTGCCTGCTCCCCTGATGCAGAACGCCGACACGACCGAGCCGGAGCCGGTCACCGTGGACTCGGGCGAAGCGGCTTGGACGCCGCCGTCCTGGGACGAGGTCGTGCGCGAGCACGCCGACCGCGTCTACCGGCTGGCCTACCGCCTGACCGGTAACACCCACGACGCCGAGGACCTCACGCAGGAGACGTTCATCCGCGTCTTCCGCTCGCTCGCGTCGTACAAGCCGGGCACCTTCGAGGGCTGGCTGCACCGCATCACCACGAACCTGTTCCTCGACATGGCGCGCCGCCGTTCGCGCGTGCGCATGGAAGGGCTGCCGGAGGACACCGACCGCATCGTCGGCGACGACCCGAGCCCCGAGCAGGTCTACAGCGACACCCACCTCGACCCCGACCTGCAGGCGGCGCTCGACGAGCTGCCGCCGGAGTTCCGGGCCGCCGTGGTTCTGTGCGACGTCGAAGGCTTGTCCTACGAGGAGATCGGCGCGACGCTCGGTGTCAAGCTCGGCACCGTCCGCAGCCGCATCCACCGCGGCCGCCAGGCCTTGCGGGCTTCGCTCGAGCGGCGCCGGGCGCTGCGCGACGAGACTGCGAAGGTGTCGGTATGACCGCTGCGCGAGGTTGGGGCCTTTCCGAGTCGCACTTGTTGCCGGATGTCGTGGTCGCACTCGTCGACGGCGAGCTTTCGCCGGGCGCGCACGACCGCGCGACGGCGCACCTGGCCCGCTGCGGGATGTGCGCGGCCGAGGTGTCCGCCCAGCGGCAAGCCGTCGAGGCCGTCCGCCACGCGGGCGCGCCGTCGATGTCCGACGGTTTCCTGGCCAGCCTGCGCTCGATCCCGGACCACACCGACCTGCCGGGCGCCCCGGACAACCTGGCCGTGACGGCCGACGGCCAGCTCGTCGCCATCCAGCGCCCGGACCGCGTGGCCGGCCTGCGCGAGGCGGGAGTGCTCGGAGGTCCGCCGCCGTTGGGATCGTCCACGCCGCTCGGGCACTCGCCCCACGTGCTCGGCGGCGGCCGCTTCACCCTCACCCGTAAGCGCGCGGCCCAGGGCGCCGGCGTGGTCGTGTCCGGGCTGGTGCTGAGCGCGCTGGCCCTGGTCGGCACGTCGGCCGACAACGGCGAGGGCGCCGGCGACTCCGGCAACGTCCCGCAGCCCAACGCGAACCTGCTGCCCGCGCAGATGGCCGTGCCGCGATCGGAGCCGACCGTGTCCACGTCGCCCACCGAGCCGACGAGGCCGGCCGTCACGCCGGTCGACGACGAGCGCCTGTCGCCGGCACCGGCCCGCTGAGCCACCGCACCACGGCGCGAGAGGGAGGCCGTGGTGCGGTTCGGTTGACGCCCGAACGCGGTGGGCAACAGCCATTTCACCGTCGTCTGGGCACACTCGGACGTCGAGGCTTGGGTATCGTCACGCCCAGCCACCTGATCTCAGCCCCGGGGAATGATGACCGAGCAGCCGAACGCGAACTCCGCACAGCCCCCCGCCGCGGGCGACGACCGGCTGGGTCCCCGGCCGCTCGACCGCCCGGCGGTGGATCCGGCGCAGGAAGCGGTGTTCGGCCGGCCGAGCGGCGTCGAGGGCGCGTTCGACAAGCTCTACACCCCGGCACCCAACGGCAGCCGCAACCTCGAACTCGCGCCGCCGACGCCCGAATCGCTCGCGGAGGCCTTCCGCCGTCCGCCGGGTGCCGAGGACGTCGTGCTGGAGCGGCCGCGCGAAGCGACCGGTGAGCCGCCCCCGCGCGAGGATCCCCTGTGGACGGACCCGCGCGACCCGTGGCGCGACCCCACCGCCGGCGCGGTGCTGGCCGGCCCGGCCGTGGCGGCCGAGGACGAGGACAAGCCGGGTGACCGGCCGTCGGGCGCACTGCTGAGCCTGCCGGAGGTCCTGTTCGGCCGTCGCGTGAAGCCGCGGGCACTGGCGCTGCTCGGCGTCGTCGCGCTGCTCGTGGGCGCGGTCGGCGGGCTCGTGGGCTGGTGGATCGCCGACACCGGTTCGGCGCTCACCGGCAGCGCCACGATCTCCGAAGCCGAAGCGGCGAAGGAGCGCCCACCGGGCTCGATCGCGGACATCGCGCGGCGCGTGTCACCCGCGGTCGTGTCGCTGGAGGTGTTCAAGCCGGGCGCGGACTCCGGTGAGCAGGGCTCCGGCGTGATGATCGACCCGCAGGGCTACATCCTCACCAACGAGCACGTGGTCACGACCGCCGTCGCCGACCCGACCGTGAAGGTCACCGCGATCTTCAACGACGGCACGCGAACCGAGGCCAAGATCGTCGGCTCCGACCAGAAGACCGACCTCGCCGTGGTGAAGGTCAACGTGACCAACCCCGTGGTGATGCAGATCGGCAAGTCGTCGGACCTGCAGGTGGGCGACGCCGTGATCGCCGTCGGTTCGCCGCTGGCGCTGCAGAACTCCGTGACGTCGGGCATCGTCAGCGCCCTCAACCGGCCCATCACCGCCGGCGGCGACAGCGGCCAGCCGCCCGTGACGTACGCGGCCATCCAGACCGACGCCGCGATCAACCACGGCAACTCCGGCGGCGCGCTCGTCGACTCCACGGGTGCCTTGGTGGGCATCAACTCGTCCATCCGCTCGTCGAGCGCCGACGGGGGCAGCATCGGCATCGGCTTCGCCATCCCGAGCGACTACGCGATGAAGATCGCGAAGGCGCTGATCAAAGACGGCAAGGTGGCCCACGCCGACATCGGCATCAACGCCTCCACCACTGTCGCGGGCTCGACCACGATGGGCGCGCAGGTGAAGAACGTCGAACCAGGAGGTCCCGCCGCCGCGGCCGGGATCAAGGAGGGCGACGTGATCACGAAGGTCGGCGACCAACTCGTGCGCGATTCCGCGGAGCTGACCGTGGCCGTGCGCAACCACAACGTCGGTGAAGTCGTGCCCGTGCAGCTCGCCCGCGACGGCGCGTTGCTCGTGGTCGACGTGACCCTCGGCGCCGACTGACGGCACCGGCCTTCCCGAGGCGGCCACAAGGAGGCGCACACCAACTGGAGGCCAGCGTTGCGCTAACGGTTTCCGCCGTGACTGTGGCCGGTGGGGGAACGAATGGCGCAGGAGCCCCGCTTCCGCGTTCGGGCCTGCCGGGACACGGGGCGGCCCGGGTAGTCTGACCGGGGAAGCACGAGCGGAGGTCCACGGGTGTTCGACAGTATCGGCTGGGGCGAGATCCTCGTGCTCATCGTCGCCGGTCTCTTCATCCTCGGTCCGGAACGGCTTCCGGAAGCGGCGTCGTGGCTTGCGAAGAGCGTGCGCAAGGTCCGGGAGTTCGCCAACGGCGCCCGGGACCAGCTGCGCGAGGAGATGGGTCCGGAGTTCGACCAGCTCCGCAAGCCACTGGAGGACCTTCGTGGACTGCGCAACTTCGACCCCAAGCGCGTGGTGACCCAGCACCTGTTCGACGGCGACTCGGATCCGTTGGGGCTCAACGGGTTCTCGTCGAACGGTTCGAACGGGACGAACGGCTCCAACGGATCCAACGGCGTCAAGCCGCAAAGTGTGACGCCCCAGGCCGATCCGCTGAAGCCGGGCGAGCGCCCGCCGGTGGACCCGGACGCCACCTGAGCCGGTTCCGTCCGCTTGTTGCCCGTCCGGGTGTGACGTGCACCGGCGGTTGGCCCGGGAGGCGCGTGCCGAGTTGCACCGCGGTGGCCCGGCGAGTTTGCTGTGGCGGGCCCGTGGTGTGTACGAGTGATCTTGCTGGGTAACCTCGGGCAAACCGCCCATAACGACCCAGGAGGTCTCTCATGTCACGCCGTGCGGGTGCGCTGGCCGGAACGATCGCCGCGGCGGCGCTGTTCGCCGCCGGCTGCACCGCCGACGACGAGCCGAGCACCGCGCCTCCGGCCACGTTCACCTCGGTGCCCGCGCCCGTGACGATCGGCGGTCCGTCGGTGCTGCCGTCTTCGAGCGCCCCGCCGGCCGGTGACCAGGCCAACGTCAAGCGCGGCGCCCAGACCGGTGAGGCCGACGTCGACGTCCTCGTGACGGTCGACTACAGCGCCGGCAAGGTCACCCCGCCCGCCGGTGTCGTCGACGTCCAGGTCGGTGACCGCGTCAAGGTCCGCGTCACGTCGGACAAACAGGAGACCATCGACGTCCAGGACATGGCCAACGCCTCCTCCGACGTCGGCCCGGGCGCCCCCCAGGACGTCGCCTGGACGGTCGCGAAGGCCGGTGACACCAAGGTCACGCTGGGCACCGCCGGCACGCTCCTGGTGACGGTGCACGCCGCGTAGGGACCTCGTGAAACGGGCCGGGCGGGGAGTTCCCGCCCGGCCCGGGTCGCGTCCGGGTCAGCGACCGGCGGGGCTGACGTTCAGCATCATGCCCGCCAGGCCGCGGGCGCGGACCGTGAGCTTCTGCGCCGCTTCCTTGAGCACCTTCGACGCCGGGGCCTCCGGCTCGGCCAGGACGAGCGGGGTGCCTTCGTCGCCCTGTTCCCGCAGCCGCGGGTCGAGCGGCACCTGGCCCAGCAGGGGAACGGCAGAGCCCACGGACTTCGACAGCGAGTCGGCCACGGTCTGGCCGCCGCCGGAGCCGAAGATCTCCATGCGCTCGCCCGAAGGCGTCTCGAGCCACGACATGTTCTCGATGACGCCGGCCACGCGCTGGCGCGTCTGCAGCGCGATGGCGCCAGCGCGCTCGGCCACCTCGGCGGCGGCCTGCTGCGGCGTGGTGACCACGAGGATCTCCGCGTTCGGGACCAGCTGCGCCACCGAGATGGCGATGTCGCCGGTGCCCGGCGGCAGGTCCAGCAGCAGGATGTCCAGGTCGCCCCAGAACACGTCGGCGAGGAACTGCTGCAGCGCGCGGTGCAGCATCGGGCCGCGCCAGACGACCGGGGCGTTGCCCGGCGTGAACATGCCGATGGAGATCACCTTCACGCCGTGGGCCTGCGGCGGCATGATCATCGTCTCGACCTTGGTCGGCTTCTCGCGCGCGCCCAGCATGCGCGGGATCGAGTGCCCGTAGATGTCCGCGTCGACGACCCCCACCGACAGACCGCGTTCGGCCATCGCCACGGCCAGGTTCACCGTCACCGACGACTTGCCGACCCCGCCCTTGCCCGACGCCACGCAGTACACGCGCGTCATGGACCCGGGCTGCGCGAACGGGATCACCGGCTCGGCCGCGTCGCCGCGCAGCGACTTGCGCAGCTCGGTGCGCTGCTCGTCGCTCATCACGTCGAGCTCGACCCGCACGTCGGCGACACCGGGGAGCTTCTTCACGGCCTTCGTGGTGTCCTCGGTCAGCGTCGCCTTGAGCGGACAGCCCGCGACCGTGAGGTAGATGCCGACGGTGACCACCGCGTCTTCACCGACCGCGACGTCCTTCACCATGCCGAGGTCGGTGATCGGCTTTTTGATCTCGGGGTCGTACACGTCCTTCAGCGCTGTGCGGACGTCCTCGACGCTGGGGAGCTGCTGTGTACTCGTCACGCATCCCATGTTACGTACCGGTGGGCACGTCCGATTTCGCCGCCTGCTTCACCTTGCGCGCCTTGCCGCTTCCGGCCAGGTCCTCGCGCAGCCGGTCGAGCTCGCTGCGCAAGTAGTCGCGCGTCGCGACCTCGCCGATCGCGAGCCGCAGCGCCGCCAGTTCGCGCGCCAGGTACTCGGTGTCCGCCTTGGTCTGCGCGGCCCGCGTGCGGTCCTCTTCCAGCGAGACGCGGTCGCGGTCGTCCTGGCGATTCTGCGCGAGCAGGATCAGCGGCGCCGCGTACGCGGCCTGCGTCGAGAAGGCCAGGTTGAGCAGGATGAACGGGTACGGGTCCCAGCGCAGCGTCGTCGCCGCGAGGTTCAGCGCGATCCAGACGATGACGATCAGCGTCTGCCAGAACAGGTACTTCCCAGTGCCCAGGAAGCGCGCGACGCGCTCGGTGAAGCGGCCGAAGGTGTCCGGGTCGATGTTCAGCCGGAACCGGTTCTGGCCGCGCGGCTGGTCGAGCCGGCGACCGCTGGTGAGCTCAGGCACGTCCGGCCTCCTCGGGGTGGACGTCGGCGCCGTCGGCCACGTCGTGCAGGCCGGTCTCGCGCCAGTCGTCGGGCAGCAGGTGGTCGAGGACGTCGTCGACGGTGACGGCGCCCAGCAGGTGCTCCCCGGCGTCGACCACGGGGCCGCACGCCAGGTTGTACGCGGCGAAGTAGCGCGTGACCTCCGCCAGCGACGCTGCGGGGCGCAGTGCAGTGAGGTCGGTGTCCACGACGCCGCCGATCAGCTCGGCGGGCGGCTCGCGCAGCAGGCGCTGGAAGTGCACGACGCCCACGAACCGGCCGGTCGGCGTCGCCGTCGGCGGCCGGCAGACGAACACCATGCTCGCGAGCGCGGCGGGCAGGTCGGCGTTGCGGATGTGCGCGAGGGCCTCGGCCACGGTCGCGTCGGGTGTCAGGACCACCGGTTCCGGTGTCATCAGGCCGCCCGCGGTGTCCGACGAGTACGCGAGCAGCCGCCTGACCGGAGCTGACTCCTCGGGCTCCATCAGGGCCAGCAGCCGGTGCTGGTCGGCGGGCGCGAGCTCGGCCAGCAGGTCGGCGGCGTCGTCGGGGTTCATCGCCTCGAGGATGTCGGCCGCGCGCTCCTCCGACAGGTACGCGAGCAGCTCCTTCTGGTCGTCGTCGGGCAGTTCTTCGAGCACGTCGGCGAGGCGCTCGTCGTCCATCGCGTCGGCCACCTCGTGGCGGCGCTTGAGCGGCAGGTCGCGCACGGTGGCCGCGATGTCGACGGCGCGCATCGTGTCGAACAGCATCAGCAGCCTGCCCGCGCCTTGGGGTTCCCGCCCGGCGAGGTCGGTGAGGCCGAGCCCGGCCACCTCGTCCCACGGCAGCACCTGCATGGGCGTGCGCCGGCGGCCGAGGGCCAGGCGCGTGGAGCGCTCGCGGATGGCGAGCTTCGCCAGCACCCAGTCGCGGGTGCGGGTGAGCTCCATGGCGGCGTCGACGACCGTCACGCGCTTGTCGGTGCCCATGAGCGTCGCGTGCGCGTCGAGCAACTGCCCGCACACGAGGACCTCGTTCGGACGCTGCGTGAAGTGACGCATGTTGACCGAACCGGTGGCGAGCGTCACGGCCGTGGGTTCGATGGAGGTGACGCGCAGCATGGGGACGAACACGCGCCGCCGCGTCGCGAGCTCGACCACGAGGCCGAGGATGCGGGGCGCCTGCGCGTCGAGCCGCAAGCCCGCGACCACGTCGCGGACCTTGCCGATCGACTCGCCGTCGGGCCCGAACACCGGCAGGCCCGCCAGCCGAGCCACGAAAACCCTGTTCACGCCAGCCATGGGGCTGACACTATCGGCTGGCGGGCCTCGGCGCCCGTGCCGCGGATCCGTGTCTTGCCAGCGTTCTCTCAGTCAGGATGCCACGGCCCAGGCGACCAAAGCGGGCAGAGCCTCGCGGGCGGGCTGTTCGTCGCCGAGCTCGGCGTAGCCGGCGAGATCCGCTTCGAACCACAACCGGTTCTGCACGGCGCGCACGAGCGTCCACGCCCGCGCGCGGTCCGCGTCGAATCCGGCGGCCGCGAGCTTGTCCTCCACTGTGGACTCACCGAACCGGTTCCACAGCAAGGAGAACACGCCGTACTCGAGGTCGCCGGCGAGGGGTTTCGGGTCGATCACGAGCCACGGTTCACGCCGGCCGGCGAGCACGTTTTCGTAGTGCAGGTCTTCGTTCACGAGCAGTCCCCCGGCGCCCGGGCCGAGGTCGCGGCAGACCTCCAGCGCCGCGTCGAGTTCCCGGCGCGGGAACGGGCCGCCGAGGTCGTGCCAGCTCTTCGGCAGCGCCTCCAGCAGCCGTTCGGCTTCACCCGGCAGCGTGCGCGACAACTGCGGGGGAGCGGGCACCGCCAGCCTCCGGGCGAGGTCGCTCATGACGCCGACAGCCTCGAGCACCGGCTCGCCCGGCAGCGTCCGCGTGTGGTCCAGGCGCTCCAGCAGCAGCACGCCCTCGTCCGGTGCCGACTCCAGCAGCAGCACCGCCCCGCGACCGGCCCATGTGGACAGTGCGAGTGGCTCGTCGCGCGTTTCCTCGTCCTGCCAGCCGAGTTTGAGCACAGCCGGGGTGCCGTCGGCTCGGCGCACGGGCTGCGCGACGCCGACGAGCCCGTGCCACGCCGGGCCTTCGAGCGTGAGGTCCCACTCGTGCGCGAACCGGTCGGCGAGGCCGGGCACCGCCGCCAGCCACGGCAGGCATTCCGGGCCGAGCACCCGGGGCGCGCGAGTGGCGAACGGCTCGGGCACGACGAGTCTGGCCATGATCCCCATCGTGGCAGGCCCGTCGAGCGCATTTCGCCTGGCGCGAGGCGCGCGTACAGTGAATAACCAGGGGTTTTCGATCCTGGGAGCGGCCATGATCGCGGAAATTCTGAGTGCTGTGGTCATCGTGGGCGGGGTCTGGCTCGCGTCGGGCGTGCGCGTCGTGAAGCAGTTCGAACGAGGTCTGGTGTTCCGCTTCGGCCGGGTGCGGCCCGAGGTGCGCGGACCGGGGCTGACGCTGCTGGTGCCCGGAGCCGACCGCATGCACAAGGTGAACATGCAGATCGTCACCATGCCGGTGCCGGGTCAGGACGGCATCACGCGGGACAACGTGACGGTGCGGGTCGACGCGGTCGTCTACTTCAACGTGGTCGACCCGGTGCGGGCGGCGATCAACGTGCAGGACTACCGCGCGGCCGTCGGGCAGGTGGCGCAGACGTCGTTGCGGTCCATCATCGGCAAGAGCGACCTCGACGACCTGCTGTCGAACCGGGAACGGCTCAACCAGGGCCTCGAGATCATGATCGACAGCCCCGCGATCGACTGGGGCATCCACATCGACCGCGTCGAGATCAAGGACGTGGCACTGCCGGAGTCGATGAAGCGCTCGATGTCGCGCCAGGCCGAAGCCGAGCGCGAGCGCCGCGCCCGCGTGATCTCGGCCGACGGTGAGCTGCAGGCGTCGAACAAGCTCGCGCAGGCCGCGGCGGCGATGAGCGACCACCCGGGTGCGTTGCAGCTGCGCCTGCTGGAGACGGTGGTGCAGGTGTCGGCGGAGAAGAACTCGACGCTGGTGCTGCCGTTCCCGGTCGAGCTGCTGCGGTTCCTCGACGCGAACACGAAGCGGGCCGAGCGGTCCGCTGACGAACCAGCCGACGAGCCGGCGTCCGACTTGCCTTCCGAGTCACTGGTCGAGGGGCCGCCGGCGCCGTTGCTGGGCGAACCCGGGGGCAACGGCCACGCCGGTCCGCCGCAGCCGCGCCGGGAAGGGGACGCGCTCGCCGAGTGAGCCGTCGCGAATGCAATCGGAGCGTTCTCCGGTTGCCGGTTACCGGGGTTCCGGGGCTCCTTGGTGACGGGCGGGACGCGCGGACGCGGTGCGCAACCGCGAGCGCATCCTGGCCGTGGCCGTGGCGGCGTTCACGGAATCGCCCGGGGCGTAGCTGAACTCGATCGCCAAACGTGCGGGCGTCGGCGCGGGCACGCTGTATCGGCACTTCCCGAACCGCGACGCGCTGGTTCTGGAGGTCTACCGCTACGAGGTGCGGCAGGTCGCGGCCGCCGCTGAGCGCCTGCTCGCGTCGCGGCCGCCGCTCGCCGCGCTGCGCGAGTGGCTGGACAACCTCGCCCACCACGGCATGACGAAGGCCGGCCTGGGCGAAGCGCTGTACACGGCGACCACGACCCATGAGGGGCTCGCCGCGGAGACCCACGAGCCGGTGATCGGCGCGTTGCGCCTGCTGCTGGAGGCGAACGAAGCGGCCGGAACCGTCCGCCCCGGCCTCGACCCCGACGACGTCCTGCTCATCACCGAGTTCCTCTGGCGCATCGACCCGACGTCCGACTGGCGCACGCGCGCGTCCCGCATGCTCGACCTGCTCGTCGAGGGGCTGCGCGTGGGCGCTGATCAGCTGATCAGTTGTCGAGGTAGCCGTTGACCCCGAGGACGACGATCGTCACGAAGAACCCGACGTACAGCGCGACGATCACGTACCCGATCACCACGGCCGACAGCGCGATGCCGCGGCCGCCCGCCTCGCCGCGGTTGGCCTTGGCCAGCGCGATGTGCCCCATGACGATGCCGGGGATCGCGATCAGGCACGTCAGCAGGCCCAGGAGCGAGCAGACCAGCGCGCCGATGGCCAGGCCGCTCGCCTGCTGGTTGGGCCCGTAGGCGGCGTAGGGCCGGCCGTAGGGGGCCTGCGGGTACGGCTGGCCGTACGGCATCGGCGCGGGGACTCCGGGGACTCCGGGGACTCCGGGGATTCCGGGGGTGCCGGAAGCCGCCGGAACACCCAGCACACCGGGGGCACCGGGGTACGAGGCGGTCGGGCCCGGGTACGGCTGCCCCGGGTAGGCCGGCGGCTGGTACGCGCTCGCCGCGAACTCACCGGACGGCTGGCTGCCGGGCGCGGCGAAACCGCCGGGCGCGGCGAAACCGCCGGAGTCCGGGGACGCGCCGGGCGCGGCGAAGCCGGGGGAGCCGCCGGGTGCGGCGAATCCGCCGCCCGCCGCAGTGGTGTGACCACCCGGCCCGGCCTGGTCGCCTGACCCGCCGGTGGTGCTGATCGAGCCCGGCTCGGTCGCCGCCTCGGGCGAGCTGAAGGCCGTCGCGTCGGTCAGCAGCGGGTCGTAGGGCGTGGGGTCGGCCGTGGCCGGGGGCTCGTCGGCCGTGGGTTCGGCGGTGGCGGGCGGTTCGTAGCCCGCCGTGCCGCCGGTGCTGTCGGCAGGCCGGTCCTGCGGCCCGGACGGGTTGGTCATGGGATTCCCCCTCGGTTCTGGCGGTTGTGCACCGCGCGCCTGCTCAGTCGAACGCGCCGAGGCGGGCGAGTTCGTGGACCACGAGCGGGATCGTGATACCCCACACCACCAGTGCGAGGTACCCGATCACGAACCCGGCGATCGCCACCGCACCGCCCGTCGCACGGCCGTGGCGCGAACGGTGGTAGGCGATGTGGCCCATCACGATCCCGGCGATCGCGGCGGGCGCGCACACGATCAGGCCCGCGATCGAGCACACCAGCGAGCCGATCGCGAGGCCCGCGCCGGGCGGCGGTCCTTGCGGCGGGTACGGCTGGTGCTCGAACGACGGGTGCTCGTAACCCTCGCTCATCACGCTCCTTCCCCACCACGGGTTGTCCGGATCCGCACTTTAACGGGGGAAACGCGGCGCATTCGTGAGCACCCTCATAGGCGCGCACCCGCTCAGCCGTGAATACTCCCCGGTAACACCCGCGGAAGGGAGCTCCGATGGCCCGCCTCGCCCAGACCGCCGGCTTGACCGACGTACAGTCCGAGATCCTGTCGACGGTGCGTTCTTTCGTGGACCGGGAGATCATCCCGCACGCGCAGGCACTGGAGCACGCGGACACTTACCCGGCGGAGATCGTCGAGGGGATGAAGGAGCTGGGCCTGTTCGGGCTCACCATTCCCGAGGAGTACGGCGGGCTGGGCGAGTCGCTGCTGACGTACGCGCTGGTGGTGGAGGAGATCGCCCGCGGGTGGATGAGCGTGTCGGGGGTGATCAACACGCACTTCATCGTGGCGCACATGATCGCCCGGCACGGCACACCCGAGCAGAAGCAGCACTTCCTGCCGCGAATGGCCACGGGGGAGGTGCGGGGCGCGTTTTCGATGTCGGAACCGGATCTGGGCTCGGACGTCGCCGCGATCAAGACCCGCGCCCGCCGCGACGGCGACGGCTACGTGATCGATGGCGCGAAGATGTGGCTCACGAACGGCGGCACGTCGAACCTGATCGCGCTCCTGGTCAAGACCGATGAAGGCGCGGAGAAGGCGCATCGGAACCTGACGACGTTCCTCGTGGAGAAGCCGGAGGGCTACGGCGAGGTGCTGCCCGGCCTGACGATCCCGGCGAAGCTGGAGAAGATGGGGTACAAGGGCGTCGACACCACGGAGGCGGTGTTCGACGGGTTCCGGATCGGCGCCGGCACGGTCCTCGGTGGCACCCCCGGCGCGGGGTTCGCGTACATGATGGACGGTGTCGAGGTCGGGCGGGTGAACGTGGCGGCGCGGGCGTGCGGCATCGCGATCCGCGCTTTCGAGCTGGCGATCGAGTACGCGCAGCAGCGCCGGACGTTCGGCAAGCCGATCGCCGAGCACCAGGCGATCGCGTTCAAGCTGGCGGAGATGGCGACCAAGGTCGAGGCGGCGCACCTGATGATGGTCAACGCGGCCCGGCTCAAGGATTCCGGAACCCGCAACGACGTCGGGGCGGGCATGGCGAAGCTGCTCGCGTCGGAGTACTGCGCGGAGGTCACGCAGGACGCGTTCCGCATCCACGGTGGTTACGGCTACTCGAAGGAGTTCGAGATCGAGCGGCTGATGCGGGAGGCGCCGTTCCTGCTGATCGGGGAGGGCACGAGCGAGATCCAGAAGACGATCATCAGCCGCGGGCTCCTGCGCGAATACAAGGCGAAGTCCTGAGTGGTCGCATTCACGTGGGTGCGTCCGGGAGCCACTCGTACTCTGGACGGGTGAGCGAGCTTTCCGACGCCGAGCTGACGCGCGCCGCGCAGTCCGGCGACGGCACAGCGCTCGGCGTGCTGCTCGCGCGCCACGAAGCGGGGATGCGCGCCGTGGCGCTGGCGATCCTCGGCTACCAGCCCGACGCCGACGACGCCGTGCAGGACGCGGCCGTCGTGGCGGTGCGGCGGATCAGCGACATCCGCGACCCAGAGGCGGTCGGCGCGTGGCTGAAGATGGTGGTGCGCAACGCGTGCCGGGCCCGTCTCCGGTCCACACGCGACATTCCCGTGGCCGACGGCTGGGACCTCACCGCGTCGGCGCTCGCGACACCCGAGCAGCTCCTGGACGACCACGCCTTGCGCGATTGGGTGTGGCAGGCAATCGACCTCCTGTCGCCGTCCGTGCGGCTCGTGGTGCTGCTGCGGCACTTCTCGCTGGGCGTCACGTCGTACGAGGCGATCGCGCGGGCGTGCGGGATCCCGGTGGGCACCGTGCGCAGCCGGCTCAGCCAGGGCCGCGCCCAGCTCGCCGAGGCCCTGCGCGCCACGGCCGCCTCGGCCCACGCGGACGCCGGGGCGCTCACCGCCGCCAGCCGGCTCGACGCGCTCGACACCCTGGCGTCGGCCGAACGCGGCGACTTCGCGAAGGTTCTCGCCGACCGGTGGTCCGACGACGTGGTGCTGACCGCGTCGGGCGTGACGGGCGCCGGCCACGACTTCCTGCTGCGCGGCATGGAGGGCGACCTGGCGGCGGGGGTGCGCCAGCGGCCCGTGCACGTGCTGGCCGGCCGCGACGTCGTCGTGTGGGAAATGGACCTGATCAACCCGGCCGACGACCCGGCGCACTGCCCGCCCGGCGTCGCGTGGTTGATGACGCGCGACCAGGGGCGCGTGACAGAACTGCGGCTGCACCACGCGCCTGTGGCCACCGTCACGGCAGGCCCGGCGAACTAACCGCGGCCGGTGCGCATCGTGCGGGTGTTCTCATGCCTTCCCCCGAGAGGAACCACCCGTGATCCTGACCCCCGGCACCCACACCGTCGAACTCGACGGCGTCGTGCAGCGCTATCACGTCCACGGCACCGGCCCGGTGTGCGTGGCCCACTCCGGCGGCCCCGGCATCCTGTGGGACTACCTGCGGATGCCGGCCGTCGAGGAGCACCTCACGGTCGTGTACGTCGAGCCCATCGGCACCGGCGGCTCCAGCCGGCTCGCGACGCACCCGGACGGCTACACGCGCGACCGGTACGTGCGGGCCGTGCTCGCGCTGCTCGACCACCTCGGGCTCGAGAAGCCGCTGTTCCTCGGCCACTCGCACGGTGGGTTCGTGGCGCAGCGCCTCGCACTGACCCACCCCGGCCGCATCTCCGGCATCGTGCTCTACGACAGCGCTCCGGTCGTCGGCCCGGAGCACGGCGCCGAGCTCGCGCGGCAGCTGCAGGAGTACGTCCGCCGCTGCGAAGGCGACCCCGGGCTGCCTGCCGTGCTCGCGGCCTTCGAATCCCTCGGCTCGCTTCGTCGGATGAGGACGTCACCAGTGCCGTCCGGGGCATCCTGCCCGCGTACTTCGCGGACTTCCGCGGCCGCGTCGCCGAGTTCGGCCCGCTCCAGCACCAGGTCCGCGGCGTCTACATCTCGGGCAACGCCGCCTCCGGCGTCCCGGAACTCTTCGACGACCGCCCGGTGCTGGCCACCATCTCCGTGCCGGCCCTCGTCCTCGTCGGCCGCTACGACGTCATCTGCGGTGTCCACTGGGTCGAGGCCCTGCACGACGGCATCGCCGGCTCGCGGCTGGTGATCTTCGAGCGCAGCGGCCACTTCGGCCACTTGGAGGAACCGGCGGCCTTCGCCGGCGCCGTCGTGGAGTTCGCGAAGGGACTGGACGTCTGACCGACCGGCGGCCTGGCCGCGCCCGCCACCGGCAGTGAACAGCATTCACCAGTACGCGGTTCGCACGGTTCGCCGGTTCTTGACAAGATGGACCCCTCGGACCGGACGAGTGTGCAGGTGATGATGGTGAGCAGTCCTTTTGGTGGCGGGCGCCCGGCGGGGCCGCCGCGGCTGCCGACGCCGCCCACGGGCTGGCCGATCGGGTCGTACGGCACCTACGAAGAGGCGCAGCGGGCCGTGGACTTCCTCGCGGAGAATGCCTTCGCGGTCACCGACGTGACGATCGTGGGCGTCGATCTGATGCTCGTGGAGCGCGTGATCGGCAGGCTCACGTGGAGCCGCGTCCTGGGCGCCGGTGCGATGTCCGGGGCGTGGTTCGGGTTGTTCGCCGGGCTGTTGCTGGGACTGTTCGTGAACCAGGGCTTCGCGCTGCAACTGCTCACCGGGCTCGTGCTGGGTGTCCTTTCGGGTTTGCTGTTCTCCGCGATCGGGTACCGCATGTCCCGTGGCCGGCGCGACTTCTCGTCCGCGAGCCAGCTGGTGGCGGGCCGCTACGACGTGCTGTGCCAACCGCGCACGGCCGAGCAGGGCCGTGAACTCCTTTCGAAACTCGCGTTGAAGCCGCCGCCCGCCACGGCCTGACCGGCGGGGGTCCCTTGTCGGCCGAATTGCGGTCGCGCGCGCCCCGAATTCGTGCCAGTTCACCCGAATGGCAGCACCCCTTCACCCCGTTTATTCCGGCGTTTCGCGCTGCACGGGCCTTAATCGTTACCGATAATGCTTGCGGGGTGTGATCGCCCGGCATAGGTTGTCCGACACCAGTCGGGCGGACGCGTCCTGCGGCGCGCCCGGCCGAGCACTGGCACGTCGAGGTGCTGGCGCGAACTCGCCTCATCGCGCCGTGATGCCTGGGGGCCTCACGGTACCGGCGTGCACGCGGGTGAGGAGGCTTTTGTTCGATGGGGAAGAAGAGGCTACGGGGTCGCTCGCCCGCCCGGACGGGCGCGCTGCTGGCGGCGGGATTGGTGACCACGGGTCTGCTCGCCGCGTGCGGCACGGACTCCGGGATGAAGATCAACGTCTACTACGCGCCCGAGGACAATTTCCAGACCGTTGTCGACAACTGCAACAAAGCGGCGAACGGGCGCTACGAAATCGTCTACAACAAACTCCAGCGCGGTGCCGACGATCAGCGAATCCAGATGGCGCGCCGCCTCGCCGCGGGCGACACCTCGATGGACGTCCTCGGGCTCGACGTGACGTGGGTGCCGGAGTTCGCCGAGGCCGGCTGGGCCGAGGAGTGGACCGGGCAGAACAAGGCCGCGGCCTCGGCCGGCGTGCTGCAGGGCCCGCTCGAGACGGCCACCTACAACGGGAAGCTTTACGCCGCACCGAAGAACACCAACGTGCAGCTGCTCTGGTACGACGATCGCATCACCCCGAACCCGCCGAAGACGTGGGATGAGATGATGCAGATGTCGCAGCAGCTCAAACAGCAGAAGAAGCCCTACGCCATCGTGTTCACCGGCGCCCAGTACGAAGGCCTGGTCGTCTTCTACAACACGCTGGTCGAATCGCTCGGCGGCCACATCCTCTCCGACGACGGCAAGTCCGTGGTGATGGACGCCGGCGCGGTGCAGGCGCTGCACCTGCTCAAGCAGGTCACGTCGGCGGGCATCACCGACCCGTCGCTGACCAACCAGAAGGAGGACGACGTCCGCCAGGCGTTCCAGCGTGGTGCCGCCGCGTTCCAGCTGAACTGGCCGTTCGTCTACGCCTCCTACGCCGAGGAGAAGCCGCAGGACCTGTCGCACTTCAAGTGGGCGGTCTACCCGGAGGCCAAGGCGGGGATGCCCGCGAAGACCACCATCGGCGGTTACGACCTCGCGGTGAGCACGTACTCGCAGCACAAGCCCGAGGCCTTCGAAGCGGCGTTGTGCTTGCGCAGCGCGGAAAACCAGAAGTTCTCGGCCATCAACGACGGCGTGCCGCCGACCATCGAGTCGGTGTACCACGACGACGTGCCGCTCGACCCGTCGAAGCCGGCGTCGAACGACAACCCGAACATGGCCATCAAGTACCCGATGCGCGACACCATCCTCGACGCGCTGAAGACCGCCGCCGTGCGGCCGCTTTCGCCGGCGTACCAGAACGCGTCCACGGTGATCTCCAAGGTCCTGTCGCCGCCGTCGGAGATCGACCCGCAGCAGACCGCGCAAACGCTGCGGGACCAGCTCAATGACGCGCTCCAGTCGAAGGGAGTGATCCCGTGACCGTGCAGAACCCCTCGGCCGAAACCGAAACCGGCGCACCGGCCGCCCACGAGGTCGTGAGCCACCGCAAGCCCAAGCCCGCGCTGAGCGAGGGGAAGAAGGCCGAACGGCGGCTGGGGCTGTGGTTGTGCGCCCCGGCGTTCATCGTGATGATCGCGGTGACCGGGTACCCGATCGTCTACTCGATCTGGCTCTCGTTGCAGCGCTACGACCTGAGGTTCCCGGCGCAGCACCAGTTCATCGGCTTCGCCAACTACGCGGCCGTGCTCACGAACTCCTACTGGTGGACGGCGTTCGGCACCACGCTGTTCCTGACCGTGGTGTCGGTGGCGATCGAATTCGTGCTCGGCATGGCGCTCGCGCTGCTCATGCACCGCACGCTCGTGGGCCGCGGGCTCGTGCGCACCGTGGCGCTGATCCCGTACGGCATCGTCACGGTCGTCGCGGCGTTCTCGTGGTACTTCGCGTGGACGCCGGACACCGGGTACCTCGCCAACGCGCTGGCGTCCGGCGCGGCTCCGCTCACGGAGCAGTGGCCGTCGCTGTTCATCATCATCCTCGCCGAGGTGTGGAAGACCACGCCGTTCATGGCGCTGCTGCTGATGGCCGGACTCGCGCTCGTGCCGGAAGACCTGCTGAAGGCCGCGGCGATGGACGGGGCTTCGGCGTGGCAGCGCTTCACCAAGGTGATGCTGCCGGTGATGAAGCCCGCGATCCTCGTCGCGCTGCTGTTCCGCACGCTCGACGCGTTCCGCATCTTCGACAACATCTACGTGCTCACGGGCGGCGCGCAGGACACCGGATCGGTGTCCATGATGACCTACGACAACCTCGTGAAGGGCCTGAACCTCGGGATCGGGTCGACCATGGCCGTGCTGATCTTCATCACGGTGGCGATCATCGCGTTCATCTTCATCAAGGTGTTCGGCACCGCCGCACCGGGGAGCGACGACGGGGGTAAACGCTGATGGCTACCGCAACGGCCACCACCGGCCGCAAGGTCACGTGGGGCGTGCTCGACATCCTGGTGATCGCATTCGCGCTCATCCCGGTGCTGTGGATCCTCTCGCTGTCGTTCAAGACGAAGGACACGCTCACCGACGGCAGCCTCTGGCCCCAGCAGTGGACGCTCAAGAACTACGCCGACATCTTCCAGACCTCGGAATTCCTGCGGGCGCTGGTGAACTCGATCGGCATCTCGGTGATCTCCACGGTGATCGCGGTGGTGCTCGGCACGATGGCGGCCTACGCCGTCGCGCGCCTGGACTTCCCCGGCAAGCGGCTGCTGGTGGGGCTCTCGCTGCTGATCGCGATGTTCCCGCAGGTCTCGCTCGTCACGCCGCTGTTCAACATCGAACGCAACCTGGGCCTGTTCGACACGTGGCCGGGCCTGATCCTGCCCTACATCACGTTCGCGCTGCCGCTGTCGATCTACACGCTCTCGGCCTTCTTCCGGGAAATCCCGTGGGAGCTCGAAAAAGCGGCCAAGATGGACGGCGCGACGCCGGCGCAGGCGTTTCGCAAGGTGATCGCGCCGCTGGCCGCACCGGGCGTGTTCACCACGGCGATCCTGGTGTTCATCCTGTGCTGGAACGACTTCCTGTTCGCCATCTCGCTGACGTCCACCACGGCGTCGCGCACGGTGCCGGCGGCGCTGTCGTTCTTCACGGGGTCCTCGCAGTTCGAGGACCCGACGGGGCAGGTGAGTGCGGCCGCGGTCGTGATCACCATCCCCATCATCATCTTCGTGTTGTTCTTCCAGCGTCGCATCGTGGCGGGGCTGACGTCCGGTGCGGTGAAGGGCTGAGCCATGGCTGAAATCGTCCTCGACAAGGTTTCCAAGCGTTACCCCGACGGCGCGCTCGCGGTGTCCGAAGTGGACATCACGATCGCCGACGGTGAGTTCATCATCCTCGTCGGCCCGTCGGGCTGCGGGAAGTCGACCACGCTCAACATGGTCGCCGGCTTGGAGGACATCTCCTCCGGTGAGCTGCGCATCGACGGGCAGCGCGTGAACGAGAAGTCGCCGAAGGACCGGGACATCGCGATGGTGTTCCAGTCCTACGCGCTGTACCCGCACATGAGCGTGCGGGAGAACATGGCGTTCCCGTTGCGGCTGGCGAAGGTCGACGACGCGACGGTGAAGGCGAAGGTGGAGGAGGCGGCGCAGATCCTCGACCTCACCGCGCACCTCGACCGCAAGCCTTCGAACCTCTCCGGCGGGCAGCGGCAGCGCGTGGCGATGGGGCGCGCGATCGTGCGCAACCCCAAGGCGTTCCTCATGGACGAACCGCTGTCCAACTTGGACGCGAAGCTGCGCGGCCAGATGCGCACGTCGGTGTCGAAGATCCAGAAGCAGCTGGGCACGACCACGCTGTACGTGACCCACGACCAGACCGAGGCCATGACGCTGGGCGACCGCGTGGTGGTGCTGCGGGCCGGGTACGTGCAGCAGATCGGCTCGCCGCAGTTCCTCTACGACAATCCGGCGAACCTGTTCGTGGCCGGGTTCATCGGCTCGCCGTCGATGAACTTCATCCCGGCGACGCTGGAGAACGGCGAGCTGCGCAGCGCGCTGGGCACCACGCCGCTCACCGACCGGATCCGGCGGATGGCCGAGGCCGCGAACGCGCCGCGCGAGGTGATCCTGGGTATCCGCCCGGAGCACTTCGAGGACGCCGCACTCGTCGAGCAGGCCCAGCGCGGGTCGGGCTCGACGTTCACCGCGCACATCGACGTGCTCGAGTCGATGGGCTCGGAGAAGTTCGCGCACTTCACGGTGGAAGGCGAGGTGGCCACGTCGACCGAGCTCGCCGAATTGGCCGCGGACAGCGGTTCCGCCGACGTGCCGGGTGCCGAATCGCTGATCGTGGCCCGCCTCTCGGCCGAGTCGCGGGCGCAGGAGAACGCGGACCTCGAGCTGTGGTTCGACGCCGACAAGCTCAAGCTGTTCGACCCGTCGAACGGGCGGAACCTGACCTACAGCGAATAGCGCAGGTTCACGGAGGCCCCTGCTCGCTCACGGCGGGCGGGGACCTTCGCTGTCGTCAGGGAATCTTCGCGAACACCAGTGCCGCCACCTGCTGGGCGGCCGGGCACGCGGCGGCGCCGCTCGAGCCCGTGGTGTCCACGACGCTCACCACGGCCTGCTCACCGCGCCCCGGGGTCGACGGCGATGGCTGCGTGGTGGTGATGCGGCAGAACGCGCCGTCGGTGGCCTGCCGCGCAGTGCGGCCGCCGAGGGTTTCCGTCGCCCCGGTGGGGGCCTGCTTCTGCACGGCGAAGTCGATGCTCACCGTGCCCCGGATGCACGAGTGCCCGGACAACCCGGCCGTCGGCTGGGTGCCCGCGCCGCTGATCGCGTCGAGGTCGTGGGTGCCCAGCAGCGCGCACGGGTCCACGCGGCCCCACGAGCGGTCGGGGAACTCGTGGTGCTTCACCCGTCCGCCGCTCACGGCGGCCAGGACCCCGCCGACGACCGCATCGGCATCGCTGCACCGATCCCCGTTCGCGCCGGCGCCTTCGCCGTCGGACACCGACACCGAGAGCCGGATGCCGTCGGCGAACGTCACCGCGCGCGAGCACGTCTTGTCGGGCGTGAAGCCGGCCTGCTGCACGGAGACGCCGTCGGGCACGGGACCGGAGTACTGGTACGGCTTGACGTTCGGGTCGGCGTCGGCCGCGAGCGGGCCCACCGCGACCGTGTGCGAGCGCCCGCCGCGCAGGAAGTCGGTGCGGCAGTCGGTGAACGACGAGTCGGGGTCGTCGGCCGTCGCGCCCCGCAGGCGCGAGACGTCCAGCAGGCTGCAGTAGTCCAGCGTCGTGAAGTCGCCGAGCGCCGAGGACGCCGTCATCGGCGAGGGCGCCGCCGGCGCGGCCGCCGGTGCCGGGTCAGTGGAACAGCCCGCGAGCACCAGGGCGAGTGCGGCGAAGAGGGGACCGAGTGGGGAAGGCACGGGGTGCAGTATCACCACGAATCGCGCGAAAAATCAGCCCTGACAGGGAAATCCCACACCGGGTGTGCTCGTTGGCGCAGGTCAGCTCACCGAACCCCGAGGCGGATCCCGCGCGTGGCGTCCGCTGCCCGGCTTCGGCTCTTGATCCCTTAGGGGGTCGAATCGTCCCACCGCGCGATGCGGCAGGCCCGGCGCTGGTGGTGCCATGGAGCCACGCACCCAACGGGAGGGGAAAGACGATGACCGCACCAGTCGCCCAGAGACTCAGCCGGCCTCGCCACGACCGCATGATCGGCGGCGTGTGCGCCGGTCTGGCCCGCCGCTTCGGCACGACGCCGGGGAAGGTGCGCCTGCTGGCGCTCCTGTCCTGCCTCCTGCCGGGCCCGCAGTTCGTGGCCTACCTGATCCTCTGGGCCATCATCCCCAGCGAGTGATCGGCACCGGCTTCGCCGAAGGGCTCCTCGGTCGCCGAGGGGCCCTTCACGTGTTTTCGGTGCGGTGCTTCGGTTGCCGCCACGCGCACATGGCCTGGTCGATCTCGTCCTGGTCCAGGCCGGGCCGCGGCAGGTCCGACGAACGGCCCGGGTGGGCGCGCAGGCCGTCGAGCAGCAGGGGGAGGTAACGGCGCCACAGGTCGGGCTCGACGACGTGCGTGTACTCGATCACCGAGCCGATCATCTGGTGCAGCAGCGGCAGATCGGTGGGCACGACGTCGGGGCGCAGCTGACCGGAGGCCTGGGCCCGTTCGACGACCTGCGTGATGAGCGGCACCATCCGGGCCTTCACCTCGGCAACGTGCTCGTGCCCGAACGCCTTGGACAGCATGATCTCCCGCAGCCCGCGGTCCGCGGAGTGCAGCTCGACCGTGCGCCACACGAACTGCGTGAAGCCGTCCCACGGGTCGTCGGCCTTGAGCGCTTCCTCGGCGAGGTCGGCGACGTCGGCGAGCTGCTCGGCGAACAAGGCCTCGACCAGGTGTTCCTTGCTCGGGAAGCGCCGGTAGACCGTGCCGACGCCGAGGCCGGCGTGGTGGGCGACGTCGTCGAGCGTCGCCTCGAGGCCGCGGCGGCCGAAGACGGCGCGGGCCGATTCGAGGATGCGCCGGCGGTTGAGCTCGGCGTCGCGCCGCAGCGGCCGCGCCGGTGCGGCGGAAGCAGCGTCCCGTGTCATGACGCCCAGGTTACCAAAAGAAGTCGAGGCACCATCTCCGTTTCTTGTGTGCGGTGGTTCGCGGAATGGGAGGGACCTACTCCACATAGTGCTCCGACCGCCGACCGTGAGGGACATCCATGCCCGACTCCACGGCCACGCTCCTGCGTCCTGGGGAAGACGCACCGAGCCACGCCGCCAATCCGCACCACTTCAGACGCTGGGCCATCCTCGTGATGATCGGGCTCGCGCAGCTGATGCTGTGCTCGACGCCACCATCGTGAACATCGCGCTGCAATCGGCGCAGGCCGACCTCGGCGTCTCCGACGACGCGCGCCAGTGGGTCGTCACCGCTTACGCGCTCGCGTTCGGCAGCCTGCTGCTGCTCGGCGGACGGCTCGCGGACCTGTTCGGCCGCAAGAACGCGTTCCTCGTCGGTCTCGCGGGTTTCGCCGCCGTGTCCACCGTCGGCGGCGCGGCGAGCAGCATCGAGATGTTGCTGATCGCCCGTGCGGCACAAGGCATCTTCGGCGCGCTGCTCGCGCCTGCCGCGCTTTCGCTGCTGACCACGACGTTCACCGAGCCGAAGGAACGCGGCCGCGCGTTCGGCGTGTTCGGTGCCATCGGCGGTGGCGGTGCCGCGATCGGCCTGCTGCTGGGCGGGGTGCTTACCGAATACCTCGACTGACGCTGGTGCACGTACGTGAACATCGTGTTCGCGGTCATCGCCTTCGTCGGTCGCGCTTTGTTGCTGCGCCGCCAGGAGGCGAACGGCCCGCGCCGGAAACTCGACCTGCCCGGCACGATCACCGCGTCGGCCGGTCTGTTCGCACTGGTCTACGGCTTTTCCAACGCCGAACACAACTCGTGGAGATCGGTGACGGTGTGGGGTTTCCTCGGCGGCGGGGTGGTGCTGCTCGTGGCGTTCACCGTGCTGCAGCAGCGCGTACGGCATCCGCTTCGCGATGTTCCTGCTCGCGATCAGGATGTTCTCGATCTTCCTGTTCCTCAGGTTCTACGTGCAGCAGAACCTGGAGTTCACACCGATCCAGAGCGGGTTCGGCTTCCTGCCGATGGTCGCCACGCTGCTGGCCGCCGCGACCACCGCGACGAGCGTGGTGCTGCCGCGCTTCGGTCCGAAACCCCTCGTGCCGACCGGCATGCTGATCGCCGCCGCCGGTCTGTGGTGGCTCAGCGCGATCGACCTCGGCAGCACGTACGCCGACGGTGTGCTCGGCCCGCTCATGGTGATGGGCGTGGGCATCGGCCGGTCGATGGCGCCCGCGATGAGCGTCGCGACGTTCGGCGTCCAGCTGCACGAGGCCGGTGTCGCGTCGGCGACGGTGAACACCATGCAGCAGGTCGGCGGGTCCATCGGCACCGCGCTGCTGAGCACACTGGCCGGCAACGCCGCGACGTCGTTCCTGGCCGGCCGCGCGCCGACGCCGCAGCTCGCCGCGCAGGCCGCCGTGCACAGCTGCACCACCGCGTTCGCGTGGGCCGCGGCGATCTTCGCGGCCGGCGCGGCGATCAGCGGCCTGCTGCTGCGCCCGGGCGCGCCGCGGGGCGAAGCCGTGGTGCCGGCGGTGCACGTCTAGCCACCTGACCGGGGTGTACGGTCCCTTCCCGGCGCGGCCGGGGAGGGACTGCCTTTTTCACCCGCCGTAACAGTGGTCCGGGCCACCCGACTCACCCGACATGGCAGACCCGGCGAAGGTCTTCTTCCGCGATCGCGGTTACGACGGACAGTTCACGCGCACGCTCAACGCGGCCGTGGTGCACGCGGCCGACCTCGGCGAGGCGTTCGCGACCGCGCGCCGCGTCGGCAAGCTCACCGGCGTCGGCTGGTACGACGCGTGGTCGGCCACGGCCGATCGTGCCCGTGCGGCCGCGGGTTCCGCGCTGACCGCGGGAGATCGGGTCAGCGCGCGGCACGCGTTCCTGCGGGCGAGCGAGTACCACCGGCAGGCGTACTTCTTCCTGCGCTCGGACCTCGACGACCCGCGGCTGCAGTCGGCCTACCGCGGCCACGTCGAAGCGTTCGCGGAAGCCGCGAAACTCCTCGACCACCCCGCCGAAGCCGTGCGGATCCCGTATGCGGACACGACTCTGCACGGTTATCTCTTCGCGCCGCACGCCTCCAGGACGCCGCAGCCCACCGTCGTCCTACCGTGCGGCTACGACTCGACCTCGGAGGCCGGGTGGCTCGACGTGCCCGCCGCCATCGCCCGCGGCTGCAACGCGCTCGTCTTCGACGGTCCGGGTCAGGGCGAAACGCTCTACACCCAGCGCCGGTTCCTGCGGCCGGACTTCGAGCACGTGCTCTCGCCCGTACTCGACTGGCTGCTCGCCCGTCCGGAAGCGGACCCGGCCAAGGTGGTGCTCTTCGGCCGCTCCTTCGCCGGTTACCTCGCGCCGCGCGCCGCGACGGCCGAACACCGCCTCGCCGCGCTCGTCTGCGATCCCGCGCAACCGGACCTGGGCGCCCGCGTGCCCACCGGCCCGGCCGGTCTCTTCGCCGTGCCCCTGGTGCGCGCGCAGATGCGCCGGAACCCGAACCGCGCCGAGTTCTTCGGTTCCCGCATGGCGGCCCACGGCATTTCGTCGGTCCGCGAGTACTTCGCCGAAATGCGCCGCTACACGATGCTGGCCGACGCCGCGAACATCAGGTGTCCCACGCTGCTGATCGAGTCGGAACACGACTTCACCGCCGGCGGCGGCGCAGTGCTGCGCGACGCGATGAAGGCGCCGGTCCGCCTCGTGCGGCTCACGGAGACCGAAGGCGTCGACGGGCACTGCGCGGGTATGGGCCAGCAGGTCTGGACGGGTGTGGTGTACAGCTGGCTGCACGACGTCCTGGCTTGAGGCCCGGCTCGCCGGACTGTCGGAGCCGTCCTGACCGGCTCACGGGCGACGGGCCCGCAGCGCCTCGATCACGTCGTCGTCCCAGCGGTGCGTGCGGATGATCCGGTAGCGTTCGGCCGCGACCCGGATGTAGGCCTCCGCGTCGGTGCGGTCGCCGATCAGGTCGGCCTGGCGCAGCATGCCCGTGACGGGCGTGAACTCCTCGTCGAACCAGCGCTGGGCGATCCCCGCCCGGTCGATGAACCGGCCCTCGTCCTGCATGAGCCGAAAGCCCCAGGCCTCGACGTGCTCGCCGAGCCGCGCGTAGTTCCACGGGTCCGACATGACCACCGACGCCCGCGCGTGGCCCGTCAGCGGCACGCGTTCGAGGAACAGCCGCCGGTAGTCCTTCACGATCAGGTCGCCGCGGTAGCGGATCCCGGCCGGGTCGAGCTCGGTGCGCACCACGGTGACCTGAGCCTCTATTGTGGACAGACCATGTGCGTGGGCGACCGACACGCGGTGGTGCCCGTCGATGATGAAGTGCAGCTCGCCCACGCGGTACACCTCGATCGGCGGGATCGCCTCGCCCCGGCGCGCGGCGAGCGCCAGGCGTTCCCAGCGTTCGCGCACGCGCCCGGACGTCGGGCGGAAGCGGCGGTCGAAGTCGCGGCTGCGGTCCACGGTGCCCACGATCGAGTCCAAGGTGATCACCCGCAGCCCGAGCCGCGATTCGCCCGCGAAGCCGAGTGCGTCCACGACTTCGTGGAACGGCAGCATGATGTTCACGTCGTCGGGTTCGCGGCGCAGCCACGTGGACAGTCGCGAAAGGACCTGGCGCCGGCGGGCGCGCAGGAAGTCGTGTTCGGCGTCGGCGCGCGGGAAACCCGTGGGTCTGGTCATCGCGGGAACTCCATGATCCGGTGGCCCACCACGTTGCGCACGCGGGTGGAGCCGGCCACGCGGTCGGGCACCGGTTCGCCGTGCGGGTGGATGTGGCCGTGCAGCAGCCACTGCGGGCGCAGCTGGGCGATCGTGCGGTGGAGGCAGGCGAAACCGCGGTGGGGTAGGTCGTCGCGGTCCCCGAGGCGCAGCGGCGGGGAGTGGGTGAGCAGCACGTCGACGCCGCGTCCGTCGCGCCGGCGGCGCCACCTCGCGCGGAGTTCCAGCATCCGGGCGCGGCGCGACTGCTGCCGCTGCGTCCACTGGTTCGGCCCGTCGGTGTAGCGGATCGAACCGCCGAGGCCGGCGAAGCGGATCCCGGCGACGTCGAGCACGCGCCCGTCGGCGTTGATCCCGCCCGCGGGGCCCGGCCACTCCGTCGGGAATCCGTCCTTCATGGACAGTCCGCCGGAGCGGGTGAAGCCGCTCAGGTCGGGGTCGTGGTTGCCGGGGACGAACACGCACGGCACGTCGAGCGCGCCGGCGAGGAACTCGAGGTACTCGTACGGCAGGTCGCCGGCACCGATGACAAGGTCGAGGTCGACCGCGAGCGAGCGGACCGCGCCGGTCCACAGTCGCTCGTCGACCTCGTCGGCCACCACCAGCGCTTTCGGCACGCACCCAGGGTACGGCCTCGTGAGGTCACTTCAGGCCGTGCGAAAAGCCCGGGTTGAGGCTGATCACGGTGACGATGCCGAGGATCCAGACGATCCCGAGCGTCAGGGCCCAGAACTTGAGGTTGGTCAGCAGACGAGGCATGGGAGTACTCCTGCAGGGGTTCCGGAGGGAGGAAGGGGACCTCGAGACGGCTACAGCCAGCCGTTCTTCCGGAATATTCGGTACAGGAGCAGGCAGATCGCGAAGATCACGGTGACCGCGATCGGGTACCCGAACTTCCAGTGCAGCTCGGGCATGTAGTCGAAGTTCATGCCGTAGATCCCCGCGCCCATGGTGGGCACGGTGATGATCGCGGCCCACGCGGTGATCTTGCGCATGTCGGTGTTCTGCTGCAGCGAGATCTTGGCGACAGTGGCGTCGACCAGGGTGCTCAGCAGTTCGTCGAACGCGGCCACGCGCTCGGACACGGTCACGAGGTGGTCGGCGACGTCGCGGAAGTACGAGCGGACCTCGTCGGGCACCAGCCGCGTGTAGCCCTCGGCCAGCCGCGAGACGGGCGTGGCCAGCGGGAGCACGGCGCGGCGCAGTTCGAGCACTTCCCGCTTCATGAGGTAGATCTGCTCGGCGCTCACCAGCGAGCGCGGCGCGAACACCTGCGCCTCGATCTCGTCGATGTCCGATTCGATGCGGCTCGTGACCTCGAGGTAGTGGTCCACGACGTGGTCGGCGATCGCGTGCACGACGGCCGCCGGGCCGAGGCCGAGGCGCTCGGGGTCGTCGTCCATGTCGCGGCGCAGCCGGGCCAGCCCGGAGTGGTTGCCGTGGCGCACGGTGATCACGAAGTCGCGGCCGAGGAACACCATGAGCTCGCCGGTCTCGACGATCTCGTTGGCGGTGGTCGGCGACTCGTGCTCGACGTAGCGGACGGTCTTGAGCACGAGGAAGAGCGTGTCGTCGTAGCGCTCCAGCTTGGGCCGCTGGTGCGCCTCCAGCGCGTCTTCGACCGCCAGCTCGTGCAGGCCGAACGTCTCCGCCACGCCCTGGATCTGCTCGGCGTCCGGCTCGTGCAGGCCGATCCAGACGAACCCGGCGTGCCGCTTCCGGACCTCTTTGATGGCTTCGGAGTGCGTCCAGCGGCCGGGCAGGCGCTTGCCGTCGACGTACACCGCGCAGTCGACGACATACGCCGACAAGGGCACCGGGATCGGCCGCTCGACCGACGGCTTGGTGCGGCTGGTGCCGCGACCGCGAAGGCCTCCGAGCGAAGGGATGGCAGGCATGGGATCTCCTGGGCTGACGTCGTGGAACACGAAGACGACGGCCAGGCGGACTTCAGCGTCCGTCCGGCATCACCGGCGTTCTCGGATCGTCGCCTACCAGGAGTGGATTCGGCCGGCCGACGACGTGGGAACGCTGGGACTACTAGGGAGCGGACTATCGCCACTACTCATAAGGCGTTCCTCACCTCCTTCGGGCCGGCGCGATCGTGAGACGGGGCTCGCGTTGACGCACGAACACCAATGGTCGAGGGTACTCCTCACCACCGGTGAGTGTCGCAAGTGGCTCGGGCGGCGTTACCCGGCCGGTGGTTCGTGCGAGGAGGAGTGCGGGTGGCCATCGCCCTGGAAGAGATCAAGCAGCGGCTGCGCAGGTTCGCCGAGGTCGAGTGCCGCGACGTCTCGCCGCTGTACGACCACCTCGCCACGCAGGCGGCCGAGGACGACGACGTGGCGGGCCTGCTGACCGACGCGCGCGGCGGCGAGGCCCGCGGCACGCTGCTGCTGGCCACCGCCCACCGCCTCATCCAGGCCGACCCCATCCACCCGCTTTCGCGCTACTACCCGTCCCTCGGCGGCTTCGACGGCGTGGACGCGCAGACGTGGCCCCTGTTCAGGCAGTTCCTGCTGGAGCGCGCGGACAAGGCCCGCGCGATCATCGGGTCGCGCTACACCCAGACCAACGAGGTCCGCCGCGCGTCGCTGGTCTACCCCGCCATCGCCGCGGCCGCGAAGGAAGCAGGGGGCAAGATCGCCCTGCTGGAGGTCGGCTGCAGCGCGGGGCTGCTCCTCGGGCTGGACCGCTTCTCCTACCGCTACCAGTGCGACGGCGGCGAGCAGCTCGTCGCGGGCCCCGCCAAGGCGGCCGTCGGCCTGCACTGCGCCCTGGACCTGGCGCCGGGCGCCACGCTGCCGAAGCTGCCGAAGAAGGTCGCCGTCGCCGCCCGCGCTGGCCTGGACCGCGCCCCCGTGGACCTCTCCGACGAGGAAGAACTGGCCTGGCTGGAGGCCTGCGTCTGGGCCGACCAGCCGGACCGCATCCGCCTCCTGCGCACGGCCGCCGCGGAACAGCGCAAGCACGCCCCGGACCTCATCACGGGCGACGGCGTGGACGACCTCGCCTCGGCTGCTGCTTCGCTGCCCGAACACCTCCCGCTGGTCGTCCTGACCAGCCACGCCCTCGGCTACTTCGGCGACCGCCGCGCGGACTTCGTCGAAGCCCTCGGCGCGCTGGCCGCCACGCGTCCGCTGTGGTGGGTCACGGTGGGCTTCTACGCCGCCGGGCTCAAGGTGATCCTCCCGGACCGCACCGACCTGGCCACCGCCCCGGGCTCCTCGGACACGAGCGTGCTCGGCCTGGTCACGTGGTCCTCCGGCGCGCCCACCGCCCGCGTCCTCGCCCGGACGACGCCCCACGGGCAGCGGATGACCTGGCTGCCCTCCTGACCCACCGAGCGGACCTCCGGCCGGGCAGACCACGGCCGTGCAGACTACGGCCGGGCTGACCATGGCCGTGCAGACCACGGCCGTGCAGACTGCGGCCGGGCAGACTACGGCCGGGCTGACCATGGCCGCGCAGACCACGGCCGGGCAGACTACGGCCGGGCTGACCATGGCCGGGCAGACGCCGGCCGCCCCGGCCGCGCCGGGCACATGCCAGCCAGGCGGACCCGGCCAGTCTGATTCCGCCCGGGCAGACCCCGGCCACGCAGGCAAGCACCGGGCTGATCCCCGCCCCGCAGACTCCGGTCCGGCAAACTCGGTCCACCAAACCCGGCCGGGCAGAGCCCGACCACGCGGGCCCGCGCCGGGCACATGCCAGCCAGGCAGACGCCGGCCACTTTGATTCAGGCCGGGCCGATCCCGGCCACGCAGGCAAGCGCCGGGCTAACCCCGTCGCGCGGGCTACGGTCCGGCAGGCCGCCAGTCTGGCCCAGGCCAGTCGGATTCCGGCTGGACAGACCCGGTCCGGCAGTCCACGACCGGGCAGACCCACCGGCCAGATTTCCGCTGGGTTGACCTTCGGCGGGCTGACCCGGCCAGTCGGACTCCGGCCGGCAGACCCGGTTCGGCAGTCCACGACCCGGGCAGACCCGCGCCGGGTAGACCCCGGCCAGGTAGACCCCGGCCAGGTAGACCCCGGCCAGGCAGACCCCGGCCAGGCAGACCCCCACCCTCCCAGGGGGCGTCCCACGTCCATTCTATCGGCCTCCCCCGACAAAACCGCTGCTCAAGCTGCCGGGAGACCCCACTTGTCCACAACTCGGCTGCCCTGTGGACAGACCCGTCGAGCGCGCCGGACACCGGGCAGCACACCCACGCTCTGTCACACACGTCACAATCACCCCATCGGTCACACCCGCCCATCCGGGTGCCGAATGCAGCTGCGCGTTCCGATGCACAGTTGCTGATAGGAAATCGCTCAACCCCGGCATTTCCCGTGCTCACCAGTCGGCGGGCGACGGGGTAACGCCATTGACCAAGTTCGAAGCCGGATGCGTTCGAGCGCGCCTTATCCGCAAATTCGAGTTATTCGATTCACGTTCGCGGCAACATGTCCCAGTCACGCAGTGTCACGAAAAGCAGTTCCGCCAACTGCCCCGAAGACTCCAATTCCACCAGTTCGGCCGAGTCGACCCAGCGGACGTCGGCCGCGTCGTCGCCGGCGGTGAGGGTGCCGCTGGTGACTGTGCAGGTGTAGTCCCGGATGTCGTAAACCCCGCGGGAGACGGCGCCGACGAATGTGTGCGGAGTCACGTCGAGGCCGGTTTCCTCGTGGAGTTCCCGAACCACCGCCTCAAGGTCCGTTTCGCCCGGTTCTATCCGGCCTCCGGGCAGGGACCACAGCCCGCGGCCGGGATCGTGGCCGCGTTGGATCAGCAGCAGTCGGCCCTGGTCGTCGAACACGATGCCGCCCACGCAGGGCACCCGGGAAGCCATGCTCCTCAACCCCAAACCGTCACGCTGTACACGGAGAGTAGCCATACGGTACACTTCGGACCGCCTGCTGACCCATGCGCGGGACTTTCCCGCCGCAGGGGTGGTTGGTGCGGTACAACGTAGAAAGTCAGTTTTCCGGTGCCACGTTTAGAGACGGGATTGATCGCTGTGAACGCGAAGAAGCTTGCGGGTCTCGTGGGTATCGCGTTGGTGCTGTTCTTCGTGATCGCCCAGCCGAACCAGGCCGCTGGTCTCGTCGGCAACATCGTCGAGTTCCTGCGTAGCTCGGCCGAATCGGTGGTCTCGTTCGTCAGCAACGTCTTCAACGGCTGACGGGGGATAGCGTCGAGACATGTTCGCGCCACGCGACCCCGACGAGTACCTCCTCGACACCGAGCGGCGGGTCATCAGGATCCGCCGCCACTGGGCAGTGCTCCTCTGGGACACGTTCGAAGCGGCGGCCCTGCTCGCCGTCTGCGTGCTCGTCTCGTACCTGCTGCCGCCCTCGCTGTGGGTGGTTCAGAACATCCTCTGGTACGTCGCGCTGCTGGTGGTGCTGCGGTTCGCCTACGCGGTGGTCCAGTGGTGGGTGGAGCGGCTGGTCGTCACGGACAAGCGGTTCGTGCTGACGAAGGGCGTCATCACCACGAAGGTGCTGATGATGCCGATCACGAAGGTCACCGACCTCACCTACGAGCGGCCCGGCTGGGGCCGGTTGCTCGGCTACGGCACGATGATCGTCGAGTCGGCCGGTCAGATCCAGGCGCTCAACCGCATCGACTACCTGCCGCGACCCGAGGAGTTCTACGACACGATCTCGGAGCTGGTGTTCGGCGACAAGCAGAAGCAGGCCGAGCGCTTCTCGATGATCAAGGCGCAGCGGGCCGCGCGGGGCAAGAAGCCCGTCGGGTGACCTGCGGGCGTTTTGCCAGGTACCGGCATCGCTGTGATGTAGCGCATCGTCGAGAATGGACCCGATGCGCATCGACCTGCACGCCCACTCCACCGCCTCCGACGGCACCGACAGCCCCTCCGGGCTGGTTGACGCTGCCGTCCGGGCCGGTCTCGACGTGGTCGCGATCACCGACCACGACACCACCGCCGGATGGGGCCCGGCGGCGGAGGCCGTCCCGCCCGGCCTGACCCTCGTCCCCGGAGCCGAGCTCTCCACGGTGTCCGTCGACCCGGACACGGGCTGGCGGATCAGCGTGCACCTGCTCGCGTACCTGTTCGACCCGGCGGCGCCCGCGCTCGTCGCCGAGCAGACGCGCCTGCGGGCCGAACGCCGCACCCGCCTGCGCGCGATGGCCGACCGCATGGCCGCCGACGGCCTCCCCGTCGACGCCGACGAGATCATGGGCCTGCTGCCCGCCGACTCGCCCGCCGGCCGTCCGCACCTCGCGCAGGCGCTCGTGCGCGCCGGCCTGGTGTCGAGCGTCGACGAGGCCTTCGCCGAGTACCTCGGCAGCCGCCGCGGTTACTACGTGCCGCGCCACGACACGCCCGTCGAGGAGGCGATCGACATGATCGTCGCGGCCGGTGGCGTCACGGTCATCGCGCACCCGTTCGCCTTCAGCCGCGGCGCGACGATCAGCGAGGACACCCTGCGCGACCTCGCGCGCCGAGGGCTGACCGGGGTGGAGGTCGACCACCCCAACCACGAGCCGGCCACGCGCGTGCGCACCCGCGAGCTGGCCGACGAGCTCGGCCTGATCCGCACGGGCTCGAGCGACTACCACGGCACGAACAAGACCATCGGCCTCGGCCAGGAGACCACCGAGCCCGGCCAGCTCGAGGAGCTGATCTCCCGGGCCACCGGTTCCTCAGTGGTGAAAGGCTGACGTTGGGGATCGCGCAGTACTTCGACGCCAAGCTGTTCATCAGCGCCACCATCACGTTGATCGTGATCATGGACCCGCCGGGCACAGTGCCCGTTTTTCTCAGCCTGGTCGGCCGCAAGCCGATGGCCACGCGCGTCCGGGCGGCGCGGCAGGCCGTGCTGGTTTCGCTGCTGGTGATCACGCTGTTCGCCGTGGCCGGACAGGCGATCCTCGCGTACCTGGGCATCGGCATCCCGGCGCTGCAGGGCGCGGGCGGTCTGCTGCTCCTGCTGATCGCGTTGCAGCTGCTCACCGGCAAGGGCGGCGCCGAGCCCGAAGCGGCCGACGACGTCAACGTCGCCCTCGTGCCGCTCGGCACCCCGCTGCTCGCCGGGCCGGGCGCCATCGCGGCGACCATCGTGTTCGTCCGCCAGGCCGACGGGCACCTCGGCGCGTACATCGCGCTGGGGCTTGCGATCCTGGCCGTGCACTTCGTGATCTACACGTGCATGCGCTTCTCCGGCGTCGTCATCCGGCTGATCAAGGAAAGCGGCATCACGCTCGTCGCGAAGATCGCCGGCCTGCTGCTCGCGGCCATCGCCGTGGAGCTAGTGGCCAACTCAGTGAAGGGCTTCATCTCCGGCGCCGGTTAGGCCGCCCCCGCGCCGGAAAGTGTCGGTGGTGGTGCGTAGCGTGGACGCCGACCGAACGGGGGTTGCGTGAAGGAACAGCTGGGGTTCGACTTCGGGACCGAGCAGCCGCAGCGGCTCACCAAGGTGTCGCCGGCGCGGCTGAGCACGTTCGACGACTGCCCGCGTCGCTACCGCTTGACCTACCTCGACCGGCCGACCCCGCAGCGCACCGGGCCGTGGGCGCACAGCACGCTGGGCGCGGTGGTGCACAACGCGTTGCGCGCGTTGTTCGACCTGCCGGCCGCGAAGCGCACGCCGCAGCGCGCGATGGCGCTCGTCGGTGAGCACTGGAAGGACGCCGGGTTCGCCGACGCCGAGCAGGCGGCGCGGTACCGGGCGCGGGCGAAGGTCTGGGTCGGGGAGTACGTCGAGGACCACGACGTGAGCGACGACCCCATCGGCCTCGAGCGCTGGGTCTCCGCGCCGGTCTCCACCACGGGTGGCGCGCCCACGTTGATCATCGAAGGGCGCGCCGACCGCATCGACCGCCGCGGCGGTGAGCTCGTGATCGTGGACTACAAGACGGGCCGGCGGGAGCCGGACGAGTTCGAGGCGCGGGCGTCGCAAGCGCTGGCGATGTACGCGGTGGCGTCGGCGCGGACGTTGCGCATGCCGTGCACCAAGGTCGAGCTGCACCACCTGCCCACAGGCACGGTCGCCGCGGCCGAGCACACGCCGGATTCCTTGCGCCGCCACCTGCAACGCGCCGAGGAGACCGCCGCCGACCTCCGCCTCGCGACGGATACCCTGGACGCGGGCGCCGACGGCGACACGCTGTTCCCCGCCCGCCCCGAGCGCCGCTGCTCCTGGTGCGACTTCCGCCCCAGCTGCGCCGAGGGCCAGCAGGCGGCGCCCGCGGCCCAGCCCTGGGACCTGCTCGCCCCCTGACCCAGGCTCCTTCGCCCGACGACGATTGGACGGACCCCACGTGGCCTCACCCGACACCCAGGAACTGGCGATCGTCCCGCCGCCCGCCCCACCCGCGGACGACGCTGCCGGAACCGAGGTCGGCGAGGTGCTGGAGGAGGCGGCTGCGGCTGAGGCTCGCGGAGCTGACGCTTCGCCGGTGCCGAGGGTCGCTGGCGTGTCTGGAGCTGGCGGCGTGGACGGTGGTCAGGTGCTGGGGCCTGCTGCTGCGGTGCCGGCGGAAGGCGGTGCGCCAGCGGCGGTTGAGTGTGCTGTGCCTGGGGTTGTCAGAGTGGACGGCGGTCAGTTACGGGGTATCGCTGCGGCGGCGGCGACGCACGCCGGTATTGCGCCAGGGGCGGATGAGTGTGCTGTGCCTGGGGTTGCCGGTGTAGACGGTAGTGAGGTGCCTGGTACCCCTGGCGTGTCTGGGGTTGCCGGAGCGGACGGTGGTGCGGTGTCGGCGACCGCCGCTGCGGTGCCGGGCGCTGGCGGTGCGCCAGGGCCGGCCGAGTTCGCTGCACTTGGGACTTCGCCGGAGCGAGGACTTACCCCTGCCGCATCGCTGCAGGCCGGGCCGACTTCCGACGCACCCGGACTCGCCCCAGCCGTTTCGCCGGCCCCTCCGGCTCGTGACTCGGCCTCAACCAGCGGCGCGGCAGCCGTCGAGCCGTTCGAAGCTGGCAATTCGGCGCTGTCGACCGGGGTTGCTGCCGATGACGCAACCACTGAGCCGGTCCCGGTCGCCACACCGGAGCGGGCAGAGACGGTCGCGCCGGAGAAGCCGCGGGGCCGGTGGTGGCGCGGGTTCACGGGGTCGGTGGCCGCGAGCTTGGCCGTGCTGGCTGTCGGCGTCTTGGGGGTCGAGGTCGTCTGCCTCGTCACGGACGCCCCTGGTCCCGGCCTGCCGATGCTGATCGGCCACCCCGTGGCGGCCGTCGTCGCGCTCCTGCTGCAGCGCTTCGCCGACCGGCGCTACGGCCGCGCGGCTGGCTTGGCCGGCGCCGCGGTGCTGGTGGTGGCGATCGTCGTGCTGGCCGTCTTCTGGCTCGCCTGACGTGCCGTGGTCGGACGCCGAAGTCGCCGAACTGCGCGAGGTCCTGAACTCCTTGCGCTGAGAAGTTGTTCTCCCCCAAGGGAAACACGCCTTGTCCACAACTGGCCCGGCCTGTGGGCAACCAACGGCTTGTGCGAATTTTGTGGGTGGTGGCCGGTAGAATGGGAGCGGAGACGCCCCCCAAGGAGGGCAGGGTTCCGGCCAAGTCTTATCGCCTGGTTGCTGGGCGGGCACGGCCGCGATTGATCATGCGAGTGTCCAAGTCCCATGATCGTCTGAGAGAGCCGTGGCCGCTGCGCAATCGTGCGTGATCCCCGGCTGACCCCCACACCGATCCGGAATGGGCTACGGACCGCGTGAACTCCTTCGTCAAGTACGAGATCCGCGAGACCTGCGCGGCACACCCCATTCAGTGGCCCGAGCCTGGCCCCTCGATCTGACCAGGTAAGTGGTCACCGCCGACGCCCTGCACGCCACCACCGCCACATCAGCGGCTACATCCGCAACCACTGGCACATGGAAAACACCCTCCACTGGACCCGCGACGGCACCTGCCCGAAACCACTCCCGTCCGCGCCGGCACCGCCCCCGCGTCATGGCCAGCCTGGCACATCGCCACCAGCGCACCCCGCCACACCGGCTGGACCAACATCGCCGCCGGAATACGCCACGTGACTAGACACACCAGCCGCCCACTCACCCCGCTCGGCTTTCTGGCCCTAAACACCACAACAACTTTGCCGGTCCCCTGCCTCGAGAGAGTGGGGGCTGCGCGAGTGGGCCCATGCGCAAAGGACGCCGGGGCGGACTGGGGCGGTTGCGGTCGACTGTCCCGGGTGGGCGGCGCTTTCGCGGTTCGAATCAGGCGCGGGCAGGCGGATCCCCTGACGGAGGTAGCCGCCGGGGCATGGTCCGACCAGTGGCTTGAACGCCGGCCACGCGATCGTTGACGTGACGGTTGCCGTGCGGTTCGTCGAGGTTGGCTGGTCCGGAGCAGCGGGCGTGTCACCCGCGTCCGCGTGCGTCAGCGCAGTGCGGCGACAACCGGACCGCGTTGTTCGAGCAGTACGGGGCCCAGTGCGGTCAGGCGGACCACCCCCTCGTACGCGCCCCGGTCGACGCCAACCGTGCGGATCGTCGAGCCGTCCGATTCGTTGAGGACCGCCAGGCCGCCTTTGATGGGCACCACGAGCTGGTGCGCGAACGTGATTCCCGGGCCCAGGGTGCCGGACAGGGTCCAGCGAGGGGTGAGGTCGTCGCGGGAGAGGGCGATCGTCTTGGTGCCTGTGAACCAATAGACGGCGCTGTCGGTGCGGCTGGTCTGCTCCACGCCGCCCGCGGGGTCGGCGGCGAGGTCGGACGCGGGGAGGTCCATGGGGTAGGCCGACTTCTCCGAGCCGTCCGGGCCGTAGATGACCAGGAGTTTCCGGTCGGGCAGCAGGACGGCCGTGAAATCCCCCGACATGGCGACGACGCGGGCGCGCGAACCGGCCAGGACGGTGCTGAAGACGACCACCGGCTGGTCCTCGTGCTCGGCCGTGGCGCGGTACACGGTCAAGCGGTCGTGGGGGTCGCCGGGGCAGCGTTCGATGACGCCGACCTTCTCGGCGGCCGCGGCGACCGTGCCGTAGGTGCAGCCGGTGCGCGGCTGCTTGTTCGGGTTGACGATGAACGGCACCTTGCCGTACTCCATGCTCTTCACCAGGTCATCGCGCCAGGTGTCGAGCAGGTGCTTGCCCGTGGTGGTCACGTGCGCGCCGTCGCTGACGAGCTGAGTGCCGAGCTCCGCGTCGCCGTTGCGCTGCGCCGTGATGTGGCCCGTCGACGGGTCGAGCTGCGTGACCTCGCTGCAACCCATCGACTTGTGGTACACGGCGTTCACGCGTCCCCACGCGGTGTCCACAGTGCACAGTTGCAGGTTCTCGCGCGTGTAGTGCCAGCGGATTTTGCCGGTGAGCGGATCGCGGCCCGCGACCTCACCGCCGTCGGCCGTGGTCACGGTGTCGTCCTCGCCGATCGGTACCGGCGTCGCGGAGCTGGGTGCCTGCCACAGCTGCGACATCGACCCCGGCACGGCCGCCGGGGCCGCCGGCAAGGCCGGCGGGGGGTCGGCGAGCGCACGGCTCGTGTGCAGGTTGTCGCTGGTCAACGCGATGACCAGGCCCACGGCCACGACCACCACCGCGATCACCGCGGCGATCACCCGATCGCGCCCCCGGTTCCACGGCGACCGCCGCACCCGCGCAGGCGGAGCGCGATGCCCCGCTGCGGCCACGGGCCCCGGTGAGGCCAGCACGTCTTCGGCACCGTACGAATCTTCACCGGCACGCGAGACTTCACCGCCGGCTGCGGCCTCACGCGAGAGCCCAGTTCCCTGCGACGACGCAGCCCCGGGCCATTCCCCGGCGCCACTCGAGATTCCGGTCTCGTGCGAGGCCGCGGTGCCGGTCTGCGCCCAAAGCGGGACATCATCGCGAGCCGGATTTTCGGCGTGAGTCGCGTGCTCAGTGCTGGAGGCGCCGGTCGTGTGATCAGTCTCGGACCACGCAGGACCGTCGGCTGGACCTTCGGTGGCGGACGCAGCCTCGGTACCGGTCGTGCGTTCAGCCGAGCGCGAGGTCGGCGCCCACTGCTCGACGTCATCGCGAGCCGGATTTTCGGCGTCAGTCGCGTGCTCAGCGCTGGAGGCGCCGCCGGTCGTGTGATCAGTCTCGGACCACGCAGGACCGTCGGCTGGACCTTCGCCGCCGGACGCGGCTCCGCTGTCGGTCGTGCGCCCAGCGTCCGGGGTCTGCGCCCACTGCGGTACGTCATCGCGAGCCGAACTTTCAGCGTGCGTCGAGTGCTCAGGGTCGGGGGTGCCGCCGGTCGTGTGATCAGCCTCGGCCCAGGCAGGACCGGCCGCTGAACCTTCGGTGGCGGACGCAGCCTCGGTGCCGGTCGAGCGTTCAGCCGAGCGGGAGGTCTCCGTCCCACGCGGGCCCTCGCCGCCGGCCGGACTTTCGGCACCGGTCGAGGCCGCGCGCGAGCCGCCGGCACCGGCGGGGACCTCGTCGGGTTCCTCGGCGCCGGGCGGCTGCGACGTGACTCCGTGCTCCTCGGCCCGGTTGTCCGATTCGGACGGTGTGTCACGCCGTGCGCTGTCCTCGTGGTCGCTCACGTACCTGACTCCCGCCCGTCGGCTCCGCTGGTCCGCTCAGTCTGCCGACGCAGGTGTATCAGACGTCGCGGAGGGGCGGCGACGACGGCGCCGACGCGCCGGACGCTCGCCCGTTTCACCGGATTCGCCCGGTGCGGACGCGGTCGCGGACGCTGCGCCGGCGGGACCGGTCGACTCGCCACCGCCGCCACGGGTGCGGCGGCGCGACCGCGACCGCGGCTGCTCCTCGCCGGCCGGTGCGGACTCGGACGGGGACGACGCGGCGGCAGCGGCATCCGCCGCCTCGATCGCGGCGGCCGAGCGCGCACCACCGCGGGTGCGCTTGCGCGGGGTCCGCGAACGCTTGCGCGGCGCGTCGTCCTGACCGGAGCCCGAACCGGAGCCGGAGCCGGAGCCACGACGGCCGCGGCGCTTGCCGCCCAGGTCCTCTTCCTCCTCGGCGGCCAGCCCGGCGCGCGTGCGCTTCGCGAGCGGCAGCCGGCCGGTGGTGCCCTCCGCGATGCCGAGGTCGCTGAACAGGTGCGGCGATGACGAGTACGTCTCCACCGGCTCCGGCTTGTCCAGCCCCAGCGTGTCGGAGATCAGCTTCCAGCGCGGTTCCTCGTCCCAGTCGACGAGCGTGACCGCGACCCCGGTCCGACCCGCCCGCCCGGTGCGGCCGATGCGGTGGACGTAGGTCTTCTCGTCCTCGGGGCACTGGTAGTTGATGACGTGCGTGACATCGTCGATGTCGATGCCACGGGCCGCGACGTCGGTGGCCACCAGCACGTCGACCTTGCCCGAGCGGAACGCGCGCAGCGCCTGCTCGCGGGCGCCCTGACCCAGGTCACCGTGGACGGCGGCGGCCGCGAACCCGCGCTCCACCAGGTCGTCGGCCACCTTCTGCGCGGTGCGCTTGGTGCGGCTGAAGATCATCGTGAGCCCACGGCCCTCGGCCTGCAGGATCCGGGCGATGACCTCGGGCTTGTCCATCGAGTGCGCGCGGTAGACGAACTGCGTGGTGCGCTCGTGGACGGCGCCGGCGTCGTTCTCCTCGGCGCGGATGTGCGTGGGCCGGCGCAGGAACGTGCGGGCCAGCGTGATGATCGGGCCCGGCATCGTCGCGGAGAACAGCATGGTCTGGCGCTCGTCGGGCACCATCCGCAGGATGCGCTCGATGTCGGGCAGGAAGCCCAGGTCGAGCATCTCGTCGGCCTCGTCGAGCACGAGCCCGCGGACCTTGCCCAGCACGAGGTGCTGCTGCTCGGCCAGGTCGAGCAGGCGGCCCGGCGTGCCGATGACGACGTCGACGCCCTTGCGCAGCGCCTCGATCTGCGGCTCGTACGGGCGCCCACCGTAGATGGCGAGCGTGCGGATGCCGAGGTGCTTGCCGGCACCCTTCAGGTCGTTCGCGACCTGGATGCACAGCTCGCGCGTCGGCACGACGACCAGCACCTGCGGGGTGCCGTCGCCGGGGACCTGCAGCCGGTGCAGGAGCGGGACGCCGAAGCCCAGCGTCTTGCCCATGCCGGTGCGGGCCTGGCCGATCAGGTCGTCGCCCGCCATGGCCAGGGGCAATGTGAGCGCCTGGATGGCGAACGTCCGCTCGATGCCGGCCTCGGCCAGCGCCTTCACGATCTCCGGCTTGACGCCGAACGACTCGAAGGTCGGCGACTCCTCCGTCACCGGTGCGCCCGCCTGGAGCGGGTGCGAGGTGTCGAGCGCAGCCGGGCCGGTTTCGCTGTGCTCCAGCGCGACTGCGGCGGTGGTCTCTTCGGTTGTGGACTGTTCTGCGGTCAGGGTGATCGCCTCTCTCGTGACCAGCGCGCACAGGCCGGTTGTCACTCGACACTCGACCGGGGGATCTGGCGGGCACCGTGGGTTCCACTCGGCGCCGCAGCCGCCCTCCCGGGAATGCCGCTGGAGGCGTGCACGCACAATTTCGGCGAACCCCGGCCGCCCTGGTGGCACCGGTCGCCCGCCTGTGTTCCCGCAGCCAGACGGCGTGCGGAAGCTTTATCGATCTCTCCCGCAGTGTACCTGGTCAGGAGTTTTTCAACACTACCGGGCGCGACGGTGCGGCGTGGGATCGGTCTCTTCACGACGTCGACCACGGGTTCGGCGATACCCTCGTCGCCGTGACCGACCCGAAAGAGATCACCGAAGGCGTCGTCGACCTGCTCGGCGTGATCGCCTACCTCGAGCTCTCGGCCTTCGACCGGATGGCCGAGGACGCCCGCAGCGCGCCGACGCTCGCCGGGCGCGCCGCGCTCGCCTCGATGGCCGCGGCGGAGATCGGTCACTTCGACCTGCTGTCGGCCCACCTGGCCGCCCACGGCGTGTCGGTCGACGACGCGATGCGTCCCTTCGTCGCCCAAGTCGACGCCTGGCACGCCTCCACGCGGCCCAAGTCGTGGCTGGAATCCCTGGTCAAGGCGTATGTCGGCGACGGGCTGGCGGCGGACCTGTACCGCGAGATCGCGAGCTGGCTCGACTCCGAGACCAAGGACCTGGTGCTCACCGTCCTCGCCGACACGGGTCATTCCGCGTTCGCCGAGCGCGAAGTCGCCGCGGGCATCAAGGCCGACCCGAAGACGCGCGACAAGCTCGCCCTGTGGGGCCGCCGGCTGCTCGGCGAGGCCCTGACGCAGGCCCAGTACGTGGTCGCGGAACGCGATGGCCTGGCCGAACTCATCGTCGCGGGGTCGGGCGACCTGTCGGGAATCGGTGCCTTGTTCCGGCGGTTGCAGCAGGGGCACACAAAGCGCATGCAGGCGCTCGGGCTGGGCTGAGGTGCGCGTTCACCACGCGGTGGCGCGACACCGCAGCGCGGAGCTTCGGCTAGCCTTGCCGGGCGTAGTCACAACGAATTTCCAGCGGAGGTCCCACGTGGAGGTCAAGATCGGCATCAAGGACACGCCGCGCGAGCTGGTGGTGTCCAGCGGCCAGACCGCCGACGAGGTGGAGAAACTGGTCAGCGAGGCCCTCAACGCCGGTGACGGGCTCTTCCGCCTCAACGACGACAAGGGCCGCAAGTACATCGTCCCGGCCGACCGGATCGCGTACGTCGAGATCGCGCCGTCGGACGTGCGCAAGGTCGGCTTCGGCGTCGGCGCCTGACGCTCGCTCGCCGAACGGGCCGCCCCGGGGATCCCCCGGAGCGGCCCGTTCGCGTTCCACACCGTCAGGTCAGCGCCCCGAAGAACTCAGGCAGTCGCCGCTTCGACCTCGGCCAGGGTCTTGGGCACGGAGAACGGCGGGGTCGACGTGCCCGTGATCCGGTAGCGGCCCCACGGGTCCGGATCGGACAGTTGACCGGAGGCCGTGAGAGCGCCCACCCGGATCGTGCAGGGCTTCTTGCGCCCGCCGACCGCCGAAGCCAGCTCCGGGGACACCGCGACGCGCCCGTACCAGTGGTAGTAGCCGTCGATGGGCTGGAAGTAGCCGCGCAGGTCGACTTCGACCGCCAGCTCCGCGTCGTCGACGACGAGCGTCGCGGGGCCCGCGTAGCCGTCTTCGTCGTGCTCGCTCATCAGAGGTCCTCCCTGGTCGCAACGGTCGGAAACGTCGAAACTCAACCCGCGCCGGACTCGGCCGCTTTGCTGCGGCCGAGCTTCACGACCTTGTTCTCCTCCAGCGGCAGGTTCGGGTCGATGACCACGCCGTGCTGGCGCGTCAGCCCGTCGATCGCCGCCCAGATGATCTGTGTGAGGTACTCGACCACGGAGTCGCGGCTCATGGACCGGCGGTCGAGCCACCACTCGCCGGTGCTCTGGACCATGCCGACGATCCCGTGTGCCCACGGTTCCGCGGCACCCGAATCCATGGTGAACATCCGCATGTAGTCGCCGAGCAGCGCGGTCAGCGCGGTCGCGATGACCTCCTTGTCCTCCGCGACGACGTCGGAGTCCACCACCTTCTCCTGCAGGCCCCCGTGCGCGAGCAGGCGGTACAGGTTCGGGTGCTCCTCGATCACGGTGAAGAACGCATCGAGCGCCATCCGGATCCGCGGCACGGGCGCGAGCTCCGCGTTGATCGCCGGGATCAGCCGCTCGAAGAGGATCTCCGTGCCGCGCCGGCCGAGCGCCACGTACAGGTCGGCCTTGTCCTCGAAGTGCCGGTACAGCACGGGTTTCGTGACGCCGGCCTCCGCCGCGACGTCCTCCATGCCCAGGTCCGGCCCGTGTGTGTCGAGCGCCCGCAGCGCGGCCTCCACGAACTCCGCGCGCCGCGCGATGCGGTGCTTGCGCCACCGGTCCCGCCGGGCATCACCCGTCGCGGCCTCCGTCACGGCCTGCTTGCCGGAGCGCTTGACACGTTCGATCACGGCGGTCATGCTACCAGAGGTAACTGTTACCTGTGGTAACAGTTATGGGTTTCAGCTCAAGACGAAGTGCAGGAAGGGGCGAGCGATGACGCGGACGCTCAAGGAGACCGACCGGGAGAAGACCGCCGACCGGCTGCTCAAGTCCTCGGCGAACAAGTTCTACGACCCCGACGTCGACATCGACTGGGACGCGCCGCTCGTCGAAGGCAAGACCTACATCCTCCCGGAGCGCTCGTCGCTCTACGGCACGAAGCTGTGGGACGAGCTCACGCCCGAGCAGCGCATCGAGCTCGGCAAGCACGAGGTCGCGAGCGTCGCCACGACCGGCCTGTGGTTCGAGATCCTCCTGATGCAGATGCTGCTCAAGGAGGTCTACGACGAGGACCCGACGAGCTCGCACGCGCAGTTCGCGCTCACCGAGATCGCCGACGAGTGCCGCCACTCCACGATGTTCGCGCGCATGGCCGCGCGCATCGGCTGCCCCGCCTACGGCCCGGTGCCGGCGCTGCGCAAGTTCGCGAAGCTCATGCCCACCATCTCCTACGGCCCGGCGCGTTACGGCGCGATCCTGGTGGCTGAGGAGGTGCTGGACCGCTTGCAGCGCGAGCAGATGGTGGACGAGAACGTGCAGCCGCTGGTGCGCATGGTCAACCGCATCCACGTGCTCGAAGAAGCGCGGCACGTGACCTTCGCCCGCGAAGAGGTTACGCGCGGGATGGCCGAGCTGGGCAAGCACGAGATCGCCTACCAGCAGTTCATCCTCGCGCTGATCTCGTACTTCGTGACGCGCGCGTTCATCAACCCCAACGTGTACAAGGCCGTCGGCATCCGCCCGCGCGAGGGTGTCGAAGCGGCGCTGAACAATCCGCACTGGCGCGCCACGATCGCGTGGGCCGGGGAGAAGATCATGCCGTTCCTGCGCGAGTCCGGTCTGGTCGGGCTGCCGGGACGGTATTTCTGGAAGAAGTCGTTCCTCATGCCGGAGGGCAAGTGACCACGCTCGAACGGCGCCGGCACCCCTCGCGGGAGCACCGGTTCGTCGCCGGCGACGGTGCCGCGCTGCACGTGGAATCACAAGGTCCTGCCGACGCGCCGGTGACGCTCGTGCTGGTGCACGGCTGGACGCAGGACCACCGCACGTGGGACGGCGTGCTGGAGCACCTGGGACCCGGCCCGCGCGTCGTGCGCTACGACCTGCGCGGCCACGGGGGATCGTCGCCGGCTCGACGCGGGACGGCGACGATCCCGCGCCTCGCGGACGACCTCGCGGAGCTCATCGCAGACCGGGTACCCACCGGACCCGTTGTCCTGGCGGGGCATTCGATGGGCGGGATGACGATCATGGCGCTCGCCGAACGGCATCCGCGACTGGTGGAAGAGCGTGTGCGTGGCGTTGCGTTCGTGGCCACGTCGTCGGGCCGGATGGACCGGATCACGCTGGGCCTGCCGGGGCTCGCCGGCTCGATGTGCGCGCGGTTCGAGCGGAAGCTGGCGAAAGCGCTGGCCCACCGCGGGGGCGAGCGGCTGCCGCTGAACCCGGCGATGGTGCGCTGCGGTGCGCGGTTCCTGGTGTTCGGGGACAAACCGCGGCGGGCCGACGTCCGGAGCGTCGCCGACCAGTTGCTGTGCGCGCACCCGGCTTCGGTCGGCGAGTTCCAGGACGCGATCTCCGTGCACGACTGCCGCTTGGCGTTGCGGGCCTTGCGCACCGTGCCGGGTGTGGTGCTGGTGGGGGAGAAGGACCGGCTGTGCCCGCTCCCGCACGCGAAGGTCATCGCCGAAGAGCTGCCCGACGCCGAGTTCGTCCGCTACCCCGGCGCCGGCCACATGCTGCCGCAGGAACGCGCGGGTGAGGTGGCCGCGCGGATCGGCGCGCTGCTGCGGGTGGCCGTACGTTAGGAAAGCCGTTGCGGGACAAGGGATTCCAGTGCCTCGACGGTCGACGGCACGTCCTCCCACACGGGCGTGTGCCCGGTGTCCACTGTGGTCAGTTCCGCCGTCGGCAGGTGGCGGGCGAGGTACTGCGCGTCCGCCAGTGAGCGCGCGCGGTCGTGGACACCGTGCAGCACCCGCACCGGGCAGCGGATCGACGCGAGCGCCGGCGTGAGGTCGAGGTCGCGCTGGCTCGTCAGCACCTCCAGCGCGGCAGCCCGCGGCACGCGCGCGGCGTAGGCGAGGAGTTCGGCGCGGAACGAGTCCGGCACCGGCGAAGCGAACGAGCGGTCCAGCACCGCCGCGTGCAGCTGGGGACCCCACGCCGTCTCGATGGTCGTGAGGATCCGGTCGACGTCGCCGTGCCCGCGCATGTGGGCGCCGGTGTTCACCAGCAGCAGCCCGGCCACCAGCTCTGGCCGCGTGGCCGCGAGGTGCGCCGCGATGCAGCCACCCGTCGAGTGCCCGGCCAGCAGCGCCGGCCGGTCGATGCGGGAAGCGATCCGCGCGGCCACGTCCTCGATGCGCCACGGCCCGGGCGCGGTCATCCAGTCGACCGCGTGCACCACGCCAGGCCACGCGTGTGCGAGCGGGCCGAAGACCGCCGGACTGCAGAGCGTGCCGGGGACGGCCACGACGACCGGGGACAACTCAGCCCTCTTTGAGCGGGAAGCCGCCACCGATGCCGCGCCAGGCCAGGTTGGCCGTGAGCGCAACGGCTTCGTCGCGGCTGATCGACTGGCTGTGCTGGAGCCAGTACCGCGCGGAGACCTGCGACATGCCGACCAGACCGACGGCCAGCAGGCGCGCCTTGTCCTCGTCGAGGCCCGCGTCCGAAGTGATGGTTTCCGTGATGGCCTCGACACTCGCCGAAGTCGCGCGGTCCACGGCTTCCTGCACGGCCGGCTCGCCGCGCAGGTCGCTCTCGAAGACCATGCGGAACGCGCCGGCGTCGTTGTTCACGAAGTCGAAGAAGGCACCGACGGTCGCCGGCACGCGCTGGCGGTTGTCCGTCGTCGAGTCGAGCGCGCCCTTGACGCGGCCGACCAGATCGTCGACGTGGCTCTCCAGCAACGCGATGTACAGGTCGAGCTTGCCGGGGAAGTGCTGGTACAGCACGGGCTTGCTGACGCCCGCCTCTTCGGCGATCTCGTCCATGGCCGCGGCGTGGTAGCCGTTTTCGGCGAAGACGCGTTGCGCGGCGGCAAGCAGCTGAGCGCGTCGTTCAGTCCGGGGCAACCGGACGCCTCGTTGCTGCAGTCGCGCCATTTCCGTCATTCTTCCTCCCGTCCACGGCTTCGCCGGGCGGTCGCACCACCGCGTGAAGCGGGTTTGAGATTACTCGCCGGTACGCCCGAACCGCCAAGTGTCGGGCATCCTGAGGTGGTGACCACATCCACGACCCGCCCGGCCGCCGCGACGGCGGTGCGCCCGGCGGTGACCCACGTGCCGCTGTCCACGCGGCCGTTGCCGGTGCTCGAGCCGGTGCTGCCGCCCTGGCCCGGCGCGGTCGAGGAAGTCGGCGGTGTTGCGCTGAACGTCCGCCGCACCCCTGGCCCCGACGGTAACGTCGCCGTCTACGTCCACGGGCTCGGCGGGTCGTCCAGCAATTGGACGGATCTCGCGGCCCTGCTGTCGCCGACGGCGAGCGGGCGGTCGATCGACCTGCCCGGCTTCGGGTTCTCCGAGCCCGGCGCTGGGTTCGACTTCAGCCTGGACGCCCACGCGCAGGTCGTGGCGAAGTACCTCGAGGGCCTCGACGCGGGCCCGGTGCACCTGCTCGGCAACTCGATGGGCGGCGCGATCGCGCTGCTCGTGGCCCACACGCGGCCCGAACTGGTGCGCACGCTCACCCTCATCTCGCCGGCGATGCCCGACCGCCGCCCGGACCCGCGGCGGCTGTCGGACCCGATGATGGCGTTCGCGTACCTGCCGGTGGTCGGCTCGCGCGTGCGGCGCCGGCTGGCGGCGATGACGGCCCGGGAACGCGCGGCGCAGGTCATCAAGCTGTGCTTCCACGACCCGCGGCGGTTCCCGGAGCAGCGGCTCGACGAGCTGGAGCAGGAGCACGGCGCCCGCGCCGCGCTGGCCTGGGCGGCGCCGGCGATGGCACGCAGCACGTTCGGCATCTTCCGGCGGTGGTCGGCGGTCGGTGAGGCGTCGCTGTGGGCCGTCGCAGCGCAGGTGAGCATCCCCACACTCGTCATCTGGGGCCTGCACGACCGGGTGATCTCCGTACGGCGCGCGCCGCGCACCGCCCGGCTGCTCCGACACGCCCGGCTGCTCGTCCTTCCCCGAACCGGGCACGTGGCCCAGATGGAACGCCCGAACGTCGTAGCGCGGGCGGTTCTCGGGTTGTGGGAGTCTGCGGAGAAGGGCGTCTGGTAGTCCGAACGAGTGAGTGATCAGCTTTCGGTCATCAGCCAGTCGCCGAGAGCAGCACGGTCCGGATGTGGCACCCTGTGGCGGTGGACCGGCCGAAGGACGCACGAGGAGAGAACCGGCGGGCCTCGTACGCCGGATCCGCGAGGCGTACGACGTCGAGCTCATCGCGCAGTACCAGGACAGCAGCACAGAGCTCACCGAGCTCGCAGAACTCCTCCCTCACGGACACGGGCTCGCCGCGCGTCGGCCAGTTCCGGCCGTCGAAGCCGCCCGCGCAGCGCCTGGGCGACGACCGCTACCGCCCCGGCTCGCGCCGCACGAGTGCCGAGCCGCTGAAGGCGTCGTGGCAGCCGAAGGGGGAGGACGACTCCGGCGAGGCGCCGCGCCGGCCGGCGGCCAAGAAGAAGCCCGGTGTCGGCCGGTTCGTGAAGACGTACGGCTGGCGCGTGTACGCGCTGCCGATCCTCGTTGTCATCACCGTGCTGGTCGTGGTGAACACCGCGACCAGCCCCGCCGAGCCCGGTTCGTCGGCCGGCACGGGCAGTAGTGAATCGGCGGTGGGTGACGCGGCGGCGGGCGCGATCGACGGCGGCCAGGCCATCCCGGAGAACCCGGCCAAGCCGGTGGACGTGAACGTGCCGACGGCCGAACTGCCGGCGGGCGGAAACTTCACCGAGGCCGGCAAGGGCACGTGGCACGTGGTGCCCGGCTCGGGCCCGGTCGTCGGCAAGAGCGGCAAGCTCTACACCTACACCGTCGAGGTCGAGGACGGCATCGACCCGGCGAGCTACGCCGGCGACGACAGCTTCGCGACGGCCGTGCAGGGGATCCTGTCCGACCCGCGCAGCTGGACGTGGAACGGCGAGATCCGGCTGCAGCGCGTCGACGCGAGCTACCCGGACCCGAGCTTCCGCGTGAGCCTGACCTCGCCGAACACCACGCACCGCGCCGACGCGTGCGGTTTTCAGATCAAGTTCGAGGCGTCCTGCTACCGCCGCAGCATGGGCCGGGTGCTCATCAACCTCGCGCGCTGGGTGCGGGGCGCGATGGTCTACGGCGCGGACATGACAGGTTACCGTCAGTACGCGATCAACCACGAGGTGGGCCACGCGCTGGGCAATATCCACGTCGGCTGCCCCGGCAACAGCCAGCCGGCGCCCGTGATGATGCAGCAGTCCTTCGGCGTCGCCGACGACTACGTGGCGATGCTCAACAACATCCCCGGCGGCGACAAGGGCAAGGTCGCCTCGGACCACCACACGTGCGTGCCCAACGCCTGGCCGAACCCGACGCCGCGCGCTCAGTAGCACCGGGCGGCACAAAGCAAGCCCCGTCCCACGATCCGGACACCGGGAAGCCCACCTTGCCAGCGCGCGTTGTGGATACTGGGATTGACTACGCGATCCGCGCGAGTATGGAGGACCCGATGTCAGACACGGCACTGCCGCCGCTCGTGGAGCCGGCTGCCGAGCTCACGAAGGAAGAGGTGGCGCGCTACAGCCGGCACCTCATCATCCCGGACGTCGGGGTGATCGGGCAGAAGCGGCTGAAGAACGCGAAGGTACTGGTGATCGGTGCCGGCGGCCTCGGCAGCCCCGCGCTGCTCTACCTCGCCGCGGCGGGGGTGGGCACGCTCGGGATCATCGATTTCGACGTGGTCGACGAGTCGAACCTGCAGCGCCAGGTCATCCACGGCGTCTCGGACGTCGGGAAGCTCAAGGCCGCGTCGGCGCAGGAGTCGATCGCCGAAATCAACCCGTTCGTCAAGGTGCACCTGCACGTCGAGCGGCTCGAATCGTCGAACGCGCTGGAGATCTTCCGCCAGTACGACCTGATCCTCGACGGCACCGACAACTTCGCCACGCGCTACCTGGTGAACGACGCCGCCGTGCTGCTGGGCAAGCCGTACGTGTGGGGCTCGATCTTCCGGTTCGAAGGCCAGGTCAGCGTCTTCTGGGAGGACGCGCCCAACGGCAAGGGCCTGAACTACCGCGACCTCTACCCCGAGCCGCCGCCTCCCGGCATGGTGCCCTCCTGCGCCGAGGGTGGCGTGCTGGGCGTGCTGTGCGCGTCCATCGGCTCGATCATGGTGACCGAGGCGATCAAGCTCATCACCGGCATCGGTGAGCCGCTGCTCGGCCGGCTCATCAGCTACGACGCGCTGGAGATGAAGTACCGCGAGGTCAAGATCCGCAAGGACCCGGAGACCCCGAAGATCACCGAGCTGATCGACTACGACGCATTCTGCGGTGTCGTGTCGGACGAGGCCCAGGAGGCCGCGTCGGGCAGCACGATCACGCCGGCGGAGCTCAAGGCCAAGTTCGACAACGGCGACAACTTCGCCCTGATCGACGTCCGCGAGACGCACGAGTACGAGATCGTGAACATCAAGGGCGCGACGCTGATCCCGAAGGACCGGATCCTCTCGGGCGAGGCGCTCGCCGAGCTGCCGCAGGACAAGCCGATCGTGCTGCACTGCAAGTCGGGTGCGCGTTCGGCGGAGGCGCTGGCCGCGCTGCACGCGGCCGGGTTCAAGGACGCGACGCACCTCGGCGGCGGCGTCCTGGCCTGGGCCAGGCAGATCGACCCGAGCCTGCCGACGTACTGACAGTTCCCGCGCGTGAGGGTCTCCTCGGTTTCCGAGGGGGCCCTCACGGCGTTTCGGCCGGTCGTGTCCGGAATGAGAAAACGGTCCGTGACCAGCGCGTCTTCACGATCGTGGCGCGCCGGGGCGAGTACCTTGGCACCTTGTGCGGTCCACTCTCGAACGGCCCCCGGGACGGGTGTGCGCGGCGTTCGGCGGCGACAGCGGCGCGGTTTCGCCGTTGCCGGATTCGTCGGCGTGGCTCTGCGGCGACCTGGTCCTGAAGCCGGTGAAGGACCGCTCCCGCACGCTGTGGACCGCCCGCGCGCTCGACCACGTCGACGAGCCGGGCCTGCGCGTCGCCAAGCCGGTGCGCGCGAGCGACGGCCGCTGGATCGTCGGTGACTGGTCGGCGTGGCGGTACGTCGCGGGCACCCCCGAGCACCGCGCCGACGGTGCGCTGCTCGCCGCCGTGAAGCTCCACCGCGCCACCGCCGATCTGCCGCGCCCGGATTTCCTGTCCGCCCGCGACGACCTCGACGCGATCGCCGACCGCATCGCGTGGGAGGAGCTCGAGCTCCCACTCGACGAAGCCAAGGGCGGCCGCTGGTTCGAGGTGCTGGCTCCGGCGCGCCGGCCGATCAAGCTGCCGCTGCAGGTCGCCCACGGCGAACTCCTCGCGGGCGTGCTCTTCGATGGCGACGCGGCTCCCGGGATCGTCGACTTCGTGCCGTACTACCGCCCGGGGGAATACGGCGCCGCCGTGGCCGCCGTCGACGCCCTTGCGTGGGGCGGCGCGACGGGTGCCCTGCTCGACCGGTGGGCGCACCTGCCGGAGTGGCCTCAGCTGCTGCTGCGCGCGGTGCTGTTCCGCTTGGCCGGCAACGCGTTGAACCCGCGCTCGACCGGCGCGGCCCTGGACGGGCTGCGCGTGGCGGCGCGCGAGGTGAGCGCGACCCTCTAGACCTCACCGCTCGGTGGGGTGAAGCGGCGAGTGATGTCAACTGCCTGAAACATTCCAGCGTTTCCAGGTAACACGGCGTGCTTAGCGTCGGGGCCATCGCCGACCCCGAGGAGCGCCCGTGCCGCACGTCGACACGCATTGCCCCTACTGCGCGCTGCAGTGCGGGATGCGCCTGGAGGGCACGCGCGTCGCCCCGCGCGACTTCCCGGTCAACGCCGGGGGCCTGTGCCAGAAGGGCTGGACGTCCGGTGACCTCCTGCGCGGTGGCGACCGCCTGACGACGCCGCTCGTGCGGCGCGGCGGTGACCTCGCCCCCGCGAGCTGGGCCGAGGCGCTGGACGTCGTGGCGGCGAGGTTGCGTGACCTCCGCAGCCGGCACGGCGCCGACTCCGTCGCGGTGTTCGGCGGCGGCGGGCTCACCAACGAAAAGGCTTACCTGCTCGGAAAGTTCGCCCGTGTCGCGCTGGGCACTTCGCAGATCGACTACAACGGCCGCTTCTGCATGTCGTCGGCCGCCGCGGCGGGGCTGAAGGCGTTCGGCGCGGACCGCGGGTTGCCGTTCCTCGTGACGGACCTCGCCGGCGCCGACGTCGTGCTGCTCGCGGGGGCGAACCCGGCGGAGACGATGCCGCCGTTCGTGCAGCACGTGCGCGGCGCCGAGCTGATCGTCGTCGACCCGCGCCGGACGCCGACGGCCGAGCTCGCCGGCTTGCACCTCGCACCCGCGCCGGGCACGGATCTGGCACTGGCGCTGGGGATCCTGCACGCCGTGGTCGCCGAGGGCCACCTCGACAAGTCCTATGTGGACCTTCGGACGGCCGGCTTCGACGAGGCGTGGCGCATCGCCGCCTCGTGGTGGCCGGAGCGGGCCGAGCGCGTGACCGGCGTCTCGGCCGCCGACCAGCGTCGCGCTGCCGAACTGCTCGGCAATGCGCGCAACGCCTACGTCCTCACCGCTCGCGGTACCGAGCAGCACGCGACGGGCACCGCGACCGTCGGCGGGTGGATCAACCTGGCGCTCGCGCTCGGTTTACCCGGCAGGTCCGGCTCGGGGTTCGGCTGCCTCACCGGCCAGGGCAACGGCCAGGGCGGGCGAGAGCACGGCCAGAAGGCCGACCAGCTCCCCGGCTACCGGAAGATCGACGACCCCGCCGCCCGCGCGCACGTGGCCGGAGTCTGGGGCGTGGCCCCGGAAACCCTGCCGGGGCCGGGCCGGTCGGCCACCGAACTGCTCGACGCCCTGGGCCGTGACGACGGGCCGAAGGCGCTGCTCGTCTTCGGCAGCAACGTCGTGGTGTCTGCTCCGCGCTCGAGCGCGGTTCAAGACCGGCTGTCCGCCTTGGATTTCCTCGTCGTCGCCGACTTCGTGCTGTCCGAGACCGCCGAGCGCGCCGACGTCGTCCTCCCGGTCATGCAGTGGGCGGAGGAGGACGGGACGCTAACCAACCTCGAAGGCCGGATCCTCCTGCGCCGCAAGGCCGTCGACGCGCCGGCCGGCGTCCGGTCCGACCTCGACGTGCTCCACGACCTCGCCACTCGCCTCGGCCAACCCGCCGACCGGTTCCCGACGCACGCGCGCGAAGTCTTCGAAGAACTGCGGAAAGCTTCGAAGGGCGGCGCCGCCGACTACTCCGGCATCACCTACGACCGGCTCCGCTCGGGCGAAGAGCTGCACTGGCCCGTCCCCGCCGAGGACCACCCCGGCACCCCGCGGCTGTTCCTCGACCGCTTCGCCCACCCCGACGGCCGCGCCCGCTTCGCCGCGGTCGACCACACGGGACCCGCCGAACTGCCCGACGCCGAATTCCCGTTGCAGGCCACCACCGGCCGCGTGCTGCAGCACTACCAGTCCGGCGCCCAGACCCGCCGGATCGCGGAGCTCGTCGACGTCGTCGGAGAGGTGTTCGTGGAGGTCCACCCCGAGACGGCCGCGCGCGCCGGTCTCGAAGACGGTGGACGCGCCTGCGTGCGGTCGCGCCGCGGCGAGACGGTCGCCCGCGTCCGCTGTGTCGGTTCGCTCAAGCCCGACCTGGTGTTCCTGCCGTTCCACTTCCCCGGCGAAGGCCGCGCGAACCTGCTGACGAACCCCGCGCTCGACCCGGTCAGCCGCATGCCCGAGTTCAAGGTGTGCGCGGTCGCGCTGTCCAAGGTGGACGAAGAAGTGGACGCATGAGCGCCCGGCACGTGGTCGTCGCCGGGTACGGCATGGCGGGCGCGCGGCTGGCCGACGAGATCCGCCGCCGGGACCCGGACGCCGAACGGGTGCGGCTCACGATCGTCGGCGCCGAGCCGCACCCCGCGTACAACCGGGTGCTGCTGTCGTCGGTGCTCGCAGGAGGGATGACCGCGGCCACCGTGCGGCTGCACGACGAGGAATGGGCCGCCCGCGCGAACGTCGACCTGCGCGTGGGGGAATCCGTGGTCGCTATCGACCGCGAGAACCGAGTGGTCGAGACCACCGGCGGCGTCCTCGGCTACGACGCGCTGGTGCTCGCCACCGGTGCCGAACCGTGGCTGCCGCCGGTCGACGGGCTCGAACCCGGCCCCGGCGTGCTGACCTTCCGCACCCTCGACGACTGCGCCCGCATCCTCGACGCGGCGCAACCGGGCGCTCCCCTCGCGGTGCTCGGCGGCGGGCTGCTCGGCCTCGAAGCCGCCCGCGGGCTCGCCGGGCGCGGCGCGAACGTCACCGTCGTCCACCCCCACGGGCACGTGATGGAACGTCAGCTCGACGCCGGCGCCGGCCGGGTGCTCGCGCGGCGGCTCGCCGAGCTGGGCGTGAGCTTCCGCTTCGACGCGACGGCCGCGCGCCACCTGCCCGGCGACGGCCTGAAACTCGACGACGGCAGCTTCGTGCCCGCCGATCTCGTCGTGGTGGCCGCGGGAGTCCGCCCGGAGACAACACTCGCCGAGGCGGCGGGCCTGGCCGTGGACCGCGGCGTGCTCGTCGACGACCTGTTGCGCACCAGCGACGGCCGCATCCACGCCCTCGGTGACTGCGCCCGGCACGACCACGCACCGGCGGGGCTGGTGCAGCCCGCGTGGGAACAGGCCGCGGTACTCGCCGACCTGCTCACCGGCGCCGACACGGCCGCGCGCTACCGCGGCACGCGGGTCGTCACGCGGCTCAAGGCGCGGGGCGTCGACCTCACGGCTCTTGGGGAAACCCACGCCGGCGACCACACCGACGCCGACGTGCTCACCATCGACGACCCGTCGGGGGGCCGCTACGGCAAGCTCGTGGTCCGCGACAACCGTGTGACGGGCGCGATCCTGCTCGGCCTGCCCGACGCCGCCGCGACCGTCACGCAGTTGCATGACCGCGGGATCCCGCTGCCGGAAGACCGGCTCGCCGTGCTGCTCGGCCGCGCGCTGCCCGCGGGCGCGCCGGCCGCCGCGAGCCCCGTCGACCTGCCGGCCTCGGCCCTGATCTGCCGCTGCAACGCCGTGACCAAGGGCCGGCTCGTCGAGGCGTGGCGCGGCGGCGCCACGGACGTCGCCGCGCTGGCCCGCGCCACCCGCGCCACCACGGGCTGCGGCGGCTGCCACGACACCGTCTCCGCCGTCGCCGGCTGGCTGGCGGCTCAATGACCCCGATCGAGGAGGACACCATGAAGGCCCGCTGGATCGAGCACTGGGAACCCGAGGAAGAGACCTTCTGGGAGTCGACCGGGAAGCGGATCGCCCGGCGCAACCTGTGGTTCTCCGTGTTCGCCGAGCACATCGGGTTCTCGATCTGGACACTGTGGTCGGTCGTCGTGCTGTTCATGGGGCCCGCCTACGGGTTCTCGGCCGCCGACAAGTTCCTGCTCGTGTCCACCCCGACCCTCGTGGGTGCGGTCATGCGGCTGCCCTACACCTTCGCCGTGGCGAAGTTCGGCGGGCGCAACTGGACGATCTTCAGCGCCGCCCTGCTGCTGGTGCCGACGGTGCTGACGGCGATCGTGCTGCACCCCGGGACGTCGCTGGGCACGTTCGTGCTGATGGCGGCGCTAGGTGGCGTCGGCGGCGGCAACTTCGCGTCGTCGATGACGAACATCAACACCTTCTACCCCGAGAGGTACAAGGGCTGGGCGCTCGGCCTCAACGCCGGCGGCGGCAACCTCGGCGTCGCCGTGATCCAGCTCGTGGGCCTGCTCGTCATCGGCACGGCCGGGGCCACGGCGCCGCGGGTCGTGCTGTTCGTGTACCTCCCGCTGATCGTGATCGCCGCCTTGTGCGCCGCGCTGTTCATGGACAACCTGGCCACCGTCCGCGGTGACACGAAGGCGATGCGCGACGTCGTCCATTATGGACACACCTGGGTCATGTCCCTGCTGTACGTCGGGACGTTCGGTTCGTTCATCGGGTACAGCTTCGCATTCGGGCTGGTGCTGCAGAACCAGTTCGGCCGTACACCGCTGCAGGCCGCGGCGGTGACCTTCCTCGGGCCGCTACTGGGCTCTCTCGCGCGGCCACTCGGCGGCTGGCTGTCCGACCGGCTCGGTGGCGGCCGTGTCACGTTCGCGACGTTCGGCGCGATGGCGCTGGCGACGGTGGTGCTGGTGCTGGCGTCATCGGCGAAGTCCCTGGTGCTGTTCACGGTCGCGTTCATCGTCCTGTTCGTGCTGACGGGCGTCGGCAACGGCTCGACGTACAAGATGATCCCGGCGATCTTCCAGGTGAAGGCACGCGCGGCCATCGACGCCGGTGGCGACGAAGCCGCGGAGCTGCTCAAGGCCCGCCGCCTGTCGGGCGCGCTGATCGGGCTCGCGGGCGCGATCGGGGCATTGGGCGGCCTCTTCATCAACCTCGCCTTCCGGCAGTCGTTCGCCGACGCGCACAGCGGGGTGCCGGCGTTCGTCGGGTTCCTGGTGTTCTACGCGGTCTGCGTGGGCGTGACGTGGGCGGTGTACCTGCGCAAACCCGCACTGCGGGCCCAAGTCGCGCTGGCCGGGGGGCAGGTCTGATGCGCACGGTGGTGGTCGCCGGGCACGGCATGGTCGCGCACCGGCTCGTGGAGGCGTTGCGCGCGGCCGATTCAGCGGGCGAGTGGCGCGTCGTGGTGCTCGCGGAGGAAAACCGGCCGGCGTACGACCGGGTCGCCCTCACGTCCTACGTGGACACTTGGGACCCGGCCGCGCTGGCGCTGCCCGGCGCGGACTACGCGGACGACCCGCTCGTGGAGCTGCGGCTCGGCGACGCCGTGGTGACGGTGGACCGGGACGCTCGCCGCGTGACGACGGAGTCCGGGCACGTGCAGGCCTACGACGCGCTGGTGCTGGCCACGGGGTCGCGGCCGTTCGTGCCGCCGGTACCCGGGCGGGACCTGCCGGGCGTGTTCGTGTACCGGACGATCGAAGACCTCGACGCGATCCGTGCGGCCGCCGAGAAGCCGGCGCGGGGCCGCCGGTCCGCCGTGGTCATCGGCGGTGGCCTGCTCGGCCTGGAAGCCGCGAAGGCGTTGCGGGACCTGGGCTTGTCGCCGCACGTCGTCGAGATGGCGCCGCGGCTCATGCCGTTGCAGGTCGACGAGGGCGGTGGTGCTCTGCTGCGCCGGCTGATCGCGCGGCTCGACGTGGCCGTCCACACGGGAACCTCCACGGACGCCATCGAGGCCGACGGCTCGCGGCTGCTGGCGAAGCTGGGCAACGGCACGGACCTCGACGTGGACCTCGTCGTGTTCTCCGCCGGCGTACGCCCGCGCGACGACCTGGCCCGCCAGAGCGGCCTGGCCGTGGGCGAGCGCGGCGGGGTGCTGGTAGACGCGAACTGCCGCACGAGCGACCCCGCGGTCTTCGCGATCGGCGAGTGCGCGGCCGTGGAGGGCCGGGTCTACGGCATCGTCGCGCCGGGCTACGCCATGGCGGAGGTCGTCGCGGCGCAGCTCACCGGTGGCGGGGCGACGTTCCCCGAACCGGACACAGCCACGAAGCTCAAGCTGATGGGCGTCGACGTCGCCAGTTTCGGCGACGCGCACGGTGCCGCGGAAGGCGCGCTCGAGGTCGCGGTGAACGACGCCGTGACCGGGACGTACAAGAAGCTCGTGGTCACCGACGACGGCCGCACGCTGCTCGGCGGCGTGCTCGTCGGCGACGCCGCGGAGTACAACACGTTGCGCGCGCTGGTCGGCCGTCCGCTGCCCGTGGAGCCCGGCGCGCTGCTGGCGCCCGCGGGCGGCGGCGCGGCGGTCGGGGTCGACGCGCTGCCCGACGACGCGCAGATCTGCTCGTGCAACGGCGTGTCCAAGGGCGTGCTGACCCGGGCCATCCACGAGGACGGCTGCGATTCCCTCGGCAAGCTCAAGGCGTGCACGCGCGCCGGCACGTCGTGCGGTTCGTGCGTGCCGATGCTGGGCAAGCTGCTGAACGCCTGTGGCGTCGAGCAGTCGAAGGCGCTGTGCGAGCACTTCCCGCAGTCGCGTGCGGAACTGTTCGAGATCATCCGGGCCACGCGCATCACCACGTTCAGCGAGCTGGTCAGCCGCCACGGCACCGGGTCCGGGTGCGCGGTGTGCAAGCCGGCCGTCGCGTCGATCCTGGCGACGCTCGGCAACGGCCACATCCTCGGCGGCGAGCAGGCGACGCTGCAGGACACCAACGACAAGTTCCTCGCGAACATGCAGCGCAACGGCAGCTACTCCGTGGTCCCGCGCATCCCCGGCGGCGAGATCACGCCCGAGAAGCTCATGGTGATTGCGCAGGTCGCGCAGGACTTCGGGCTGTACACGAAGATCACCGGCGGCCAGCGGATCGACCTGCTGGGGGCCACTGTGGACCAGTTGCCCGAGATCTGGCGGCGGCTCGTTGACGCGGGGTTCGAGTCCGGCCACGCGTACGGCAAGGCGCTGCGCACGGTGAAGTCGTGCGTCGGCTCGACGTGGTGCCGCTACGGCGTGCAGGACAGCGTCGGTCTCGCGATCGAGCTGGAACTGCGCTACCGCGGGCTGCGCTCACCCCACAAGATCAAAGCGGGGGTGTCCGGCTGTGCGCGCGAATGTGCCGAAGCGCGCGGCAAGGACTTCGGGGTGATCGCGACCGAAAATGGTTGGAACCTCTACCTCGGCGGCAACGGCGGGGCCACCCCGCGCCACGCCGAGCTGTTCCTGTCCGATGTGGACACGGAGACCCTGATCCGCACGATCGACAGGTTCCTCATGTTCTACGTGCGCACCGCCGACCGGCTGCAGCGCACCGCGCCGTGGCTCGAGGAGCTCGACGGCGGGTTGGAGCACTTGCGCGCGGTGATCGTCGACGACAGCCTCGGCATCTGCGAGGACCTCGACGCGGCGATGGCCAAGCACGTCGCGGACTACGCCGACGAATGGCGCGGCGTGCTCGAGGACCCGGAGAAGCTCGCGCGGTTCAGCTCGTTCGTCAACGCGCCGGGCACGCCGGACCCGTCGATCTCGTTCCGCCCGGAACGGGAGCAGAAGGTGCCCGTGATGCTGGGCGTGCCGGAGGTGAAGCGATGACCACGTCGATCGAACGGACCTGGACCGCGGTGTGCCTGGCGGCGCAGGTGGGTGACCACTCGGGTGTCGCGGCACTCGTGGAGGGCGCGCAGGTGGCGGTGTTCCGCGTGGGATCCTCCTGGTTCGCCCTGTCCAACTGGGACCCCTGCAGCGGCGCGGCGGTGCTGTCGCGCGGCATCGTGGGGGACACCGGAGGAGCGGCGGTGGTCGCGTCACCCATATACAAGGACCGGTTCGCCCTCCACACCGGACAGTGCCTGGACGCTGAAGGGATTTCGGTGCCGGTGTACCCGGTGCGGGTGCGGGAAGGAGTCGTCGAGGTGAGCTCCCCGTGACGGACGTGCTCCCACTGGCCGGGTTCGTGGCCGGGATCACCGCGGCGCGCCGGGCTGACGAGCTCGGCGCGCTGCTGGTGCGCAAGGGAGCGTCCGTGCGCTACGGCCCGGCCATCCGGATCGTCCCGCTCGCCGACGACACCGAGCTGCACGCCGCCACCCGGCGGCTGCTGGAGTCCAGAGCGGACTTCGTGGTGGCCACCACCGGCATCGGCTTCCGCGGCTGGGTCGAGGCCGCCGAGGGCTGGGACCTCGGTGACGCGTTGCTGGACCGGCTGGCGAGCGCCCGGCTCGTGGCGCGCGGCCCGAAGTCGACGGGTGCGTTGCGTGCCGCCGGGCTGTCGGAGGACTACTCGCCACCGTCGGAGAGCAACGCCGGGGTGCTGCAGCACCTGCTGGAGTCCGGTGTGGAGGGACGCACGATCGCCGTGCAGCTGCACGGCGAGCCCTTGCCGTACTTCGCCGACGCCCTGCGCGCGGCCGGCGCCTCGGTGATCGAGATCCCGGTCTACCGCTGGGTCGGCCCGGCGGACCCGGGCCCGCTCGACCGGCTGCTGGACGCCGTGCTCGACGGCACCGTCGACGCCCTGCCGTTCACGTCCGCGCCGGCGGCCGCGTCGACGATCGCCATGGCCCGGCGCACCGGGCGGCTGCCGGCGCTCGTCGAAGCCTTGACTTCACGCGTGGTCGTCGCCTGCGTCGGCCCCATCACCGCCGGACCGCTGGCCGCGCTGGGAATCCCGACGGTCCAACCGCGACGATCGCGCATCGGCGCGCTCGCCCGCATCGTCGCGGAGGCGCTGCTGGCCCGGACCCCGCGGCTGTCGGTCGCCGGCCACGACCTCGAGCTCCGCGGCCAGGCCGTGGTCCTGGACGGGGCGTGGCACGACATCGCGCCCGCGCCCATGGCGTTGCTGCGCGCGCTCGCCCACAGGCCCGGCCGCGTGGTCTCCCGGCGGGAGCTCACCACCGCGCTGCCCTCCGGCGGTGAGGAGCACGCCGTGGAGACCGCGATCGGCCGCCTGCGCACGGCGCTCGGGGGCCCGGCCGTGATCCAGACCGTGGTCAAGCGCGGCTACCGCTTGGCAGTCGATCGGTGAAGTCGGGCAGGTCCAGCGCCGAGTGCTCCGGCCGGTCGGTGTGGGTGGGCAGGGTGCTGCGCCGCGACAATTCGGCGTTGCGCGCGGCCAGCGCTTCGGCGGTGGATGCGCGCCGCGATCTCCCCCACGCGCAACGGTTTCCCGACCGTCCGCAGCGTGACGAAGACGCTGACGGCCGGCCGGGTCGAGCGGGATGCCGTCCCGCGCCATGGCGTGTTCGGTCAGCTGGCTGCGGTTGGGCGCGTTGCCCGGCAGCATCGGCCGTGGCAGCACCGCCGCCGGGTCGATCACGGCCGCGGCGGACCGCTACCTGCAAGCCGTGCTCGGCTGGTCCACCGACGCCCTGTCCGGTTGGCCGGAGGAGGGCCGCGCCACCTTCGGCCCGCTGCTGGACCGCTTCGTCGAGGACCTGACCGCCCGCCACGCCGATCTCGACGACTCCTGAGCGCCGCCGGCCCCGCCGAAGTTAAGCCCAGGTCACCGAGAAATCCCCGTAGCCCCGCGCAGCCGCCGCCCGGGCGGCTTCCTCCTCGGCCGCGGCGCGGTCGGCGCGGCGGAGCGGGTCGAAGGCCGTCAGCGTGAACCCCAGCCGCTTGCCCGAGCCGCGAGTGCGCCACACGCCCATGAGCTCGCCGTCCACGAGGAGGGCGCCCGGGCTGCCCAGGATCTTCCAGACCTCCTTGGCGCGCGCCTTGTCCGGCACCAGCACGGCCTTGTCCCGTGCCTGCGTGAAGGGGTCCAGCGGTGGCAGCAACCGCACCACCGACGGCGAAGGCGGGTTCTCCAGTGCGTCCACTTGGGACGAAGGCAGGAACGCCCGCCGCCCGGCCACGCGGACCTCGGTCAGCTCGGCCGGCCACGTACGGGTGACCACCGCCTTCGCCGTGCCGGCGAAGCCCGCCGCGTCGCCTGGGGTGGCGGGGCCGTTCACGGTCAGGTAGTCGCGCACCACCCGCGACGCGGCCGCCGCGTCCGGCGTGGTCCGCATGCGGCCGCGATCCTCCAGGGGCGCCAGCGTCGCCGGGGACTGGCCGGCCTCCAGGCGCACGCCGCCGGGGAGGGTGGCGACACGCATGAGCTGCTCCTGGATGTGCGTGGCGTTGCAGCCGCGGCACCAGCGTGAATACGCGTCGGGCAGCTCTCGCGTCACGGCGGCGCTCACGGCGCCCTTCGACATCGGCTTCGTCACGACCTTGCGGATCGCGCGAGCCGCGGTGAACAGGACTTCCGAGGCGGGCACGCCCGTCGCGCCGATTTCCTTCTTCTGCCACAGCATCCGGGCCAGCGCGTCGTCATCGTCGAGCGGCACGAGGGAAGCCACCAGTTCCGGCAGGTCCGCACGCCGGTGGAAGTGCGGCGCACCCCGGTGCGACCACACCAGGACCAGGCGAGGATCGTCCACAAGGGACGCCGGGTCCACCGGGGCGGCCGAGCGCGCGGCCAGAGCGAGCAACGCGGTGTCGCGCATGCTGTCCTGCAGGCCGAGGTCGAACAGCGACGACAGCACCGGATCAGCGGCGCTCCGGTGCAGCCCGTGCTGCGCGACCCGATACGCCATGACCTGCTTGCGCGACACCTCGAGCACAGCGGCCTCCTCAGCCCAGCCGGTAGTCGAACGTGTACGACACCGTCGGCTCGCCGAGCACCCCCGTCACCGTGCCCGCGCCGGCCAGCCCGGCGAGTTCGCCGGTCGCCGAACCGGGCACGACCTCGAACTTCGACCAGATGCCCTTCGGGTCGAACCCGCCTTCGTGGCGGACGACGAAGGTGCCGCGGCGGCCGTCGACCACGCCGTCGAAGCGCTCGAAGCTCGGGGACGTCGTGCCGCCGCCATCGTAGCCGTCACCCTCGTAGTACAGCAGGTAATCGCACATCGACTCACCTTCGATGACGCCGTGGTACTCCATCGTGGCGTGCGCGTAGGCCACGCGCGGCCCGCCCTCCTCGCCGCTCGCGAGGTGCTCGTCCCAGTTCTTCATGCTGAATTCGTTCATGCTGCCCACTCAACCGCCCATACCTGTCAGCTCGTGTCAGGTTTTCGGGGCATACTCGACTCGTGCGCGCTTCCCGACTCCTGACCGTGCTGCTCCTGCTGCAGAACCGCGGCCGGATGACGGCCGAAGAGCTGGCCGCGGAGCTGGAGGTCTCGGTGCGCACGGTTTACCGCGACATCGACGCGCTCTCGGCCTCCGGCGTCCCCGTGTACGCCGACCGCGGCCGCACCGGTGGTTACCAGCTGGTCGACGGCTACCGCACCCGCCTGACCGGGCTCACCGAGGAGGAAGCGCAGTCGCTGTCGCTCGCCGGGCTGCCGGTGGCCGCGGCGGAGCTGGGGCTCGGCACGGTGCTGGCCGCGGCGCAGCTCAAGCTGTACGCGGCGTTGCCGAAGGAGCTGCGCAGCCGCGCCGGCCGGGTCGCCGAGCGCTTCTACCTCGACGTGCCCGGCTGGCACCGCGGCATCGAGAGCCTGCCGGTGCTGTCCGCCGTGGCCGACGCCGTGTGGTCGGCCCACCGCATCCGCATCCGCTACGAACGCTGGGGACAGCAGGAGGTCGAGCGCGTGCTGGAGCCGCTCGGCCTGATCCTCAAGGCGGGCAACTGGTACCTCGCAGGCCGGTGCGAGGGGACCGATCGCACCTACCGGATTTCGCGCATCCGCGAACTGACGGACCTCGGCGAGCCGTTCGAGCGACCGGCCGACTTCGATCTCCCCGCCTACTGGCAGGAGTGGTCGGCGCAGTTCGAGCGCCGCATGTACCCGCGGCTCGCGACGGTGCGCCTGTCGCCGCGAGCGCAGGCTCTCGTACCGTTCTACGCGGGCAGCGTCGGCGCCCGGGCGTTGCGCGAGGCACTCGACCGCGGCGCGGAGCCCGACGACGAAGGCTGGCTCACGATCGGACTGCCGGTGGAGCCGGGCGAGCCGGCGATCGGCGAGCTGCTGCGGTTCGGGCCGCACGTGGAAGTGCTCGAGCCGCCGGACCTGCGGGCGCAGCTCGCGGAGGCGATCAGGGAGATGGGCGCGACGTATGACTGAACTGGACGGTGAACTGGACGCCGTGCTGGACGGAGTGCTGGACGGGGTGCGCATCGGTGTCACGGCCGAACGCCGCGCCGACGACCTCATCGGCGCCCTGCTCCGCCACGGCGCCGAGGTGCGCCACGCGCCCACGATCACCATCGTGCCGCTCGCCGAAGACCCGGAGCTCAAGCGCAGCACCGAAACCGTGCTCGCCGCGCCCGTCGGCTTCACCGCCGTCACGACCGGCGCTGGCTTCCGCGGCTGGGTCGACGCCGCCGACGGCTGGGGTCTCAAGGACGACCTGCTCACCGCCCTGCGGGCGTCGCGGATCTTCGCGCGCGGTCCGAAAGCCGTCGGGGCACTGCGGGGCCTGGGCCTGCGCGAGGACTACGCCGCACCCGACGAGAGCAACGCGGAGCTCTTCCAGGCCCTGGTCGACGCGGGCGTCGAGGGCGAGCGGGTCGCCGTCCAGCTGCACGGCGCGCCGCTCCCGGAGTTCACGAGCCGGCTCACCGGCGCCGAAGTCGTCACCGTCCAGCCCTACCGCTGGCTCTCGCCGCCGAACCCGCTGCCGGTGTTCTCGCTCGTCCACGACATCCTGTCGGCCGAGGTCGAGGCGGTGGTCTTCACCAGCGCCCCGGCCGCCGCCAACTTCCTGACGCTCGCCGGGGACCGCCGGGACGCGGTGGTCGCCGTCCTGCGGCGGGGTGCGATCAAGACGTTCTGCGTGGGCCCGGTGACCGCGGCACCCCTCGAGGCCGCGGGCATCCCGACCTGCCAACCCGAACGGCAACGGCTCGGTGCGCTGGTCAAGCTGGTCGTGGCCACCCTGGGTTAGGACGCCGCTGCCACGCGCTTGCGCTCCACGGCTTCCTCGCTCATGCCGTGGCTCCAGTAGCCCGTGAAGCAGATCGCCGCCTTGTCGAAACCGCGGTCGCGCACGAGGTGGCGGCGCGTGCGCTGCACCGCGTTCGCCTCACCCGACACCCCGCGTACGGCGCCCCGCCCGGCAGGTTCGCGACCCGCAGCGCGTCGAGCAGCGCCTCGCCGTGTGGCTGCGACCCGGTACAGCTCGACCGCGCCCGCGGTGTCGAACGTCTGCCGTTGCGCGCGGTCCGGGATTTCGACGTACACCGACGCCCGCGCCGACTTGGGGCAGCGCCTCCACGATCGCGCCGATCGCCGGCAGGGCCGTCTCGTCGCCGGCGAGCAGCTGCCAGTCCGAGCCGGGGGCACCTCGTAGAGGCGGTGCGGGCCGACGAACGCGACCGCGTCGCCGGCCGCCGCCCGCGCGGCCCACGACGACGCCGGGCCGACGTTGTCGTGCAGCACGAAGTCGACGTCGACCTCGTCGCGGTCGGGCCGCTGGGCGCGCACGGTGTAGGTGTGCATCGACGGCCGGACCTCGTCGGGCATCGCGAGGTAGGTCCGGTACCAGGACATCACGTCGCCGCCGCTCGACGGCGGCGGCAGCTGCGGCTCGTCCTGTCCCGCGAGCGGGACGAACACCTTGAGGTACGCGTCGGGGCCGAACCCTGCGGACGCGGCCGGCGTCGGGCTGTCGAAGGTGACCCTGGCCATGTGCGGGGTGACGCGCCGGACCGCGGTGACCCGGCCGCGGCGGGAAGTCGGCAATGCCGTTAGGTGCGGCCAACCTCACAGAGCGCGTTCCTCAAAGAGCCCGGGGGGACCATCGTCTTCCGGCGGCCCGTCCGGCTGCCACCGGTACTTCCGCAGGTTCACGCGCTGACCGTCGGCGAGCACCCCCTCCGCCCGCAGGCGTTCGAGCTGCTCGTGGACGAGGTGCGGGGCCGGCGTGCCGTCGGCGCGAAGGATCCGCTGCCACGGCAGGTCGTGCCCGTCCTCGGCGAGCACGCGCCCGACCAGGCGCGGAGAGGGCGCACCGGAGAGCGCCGCGATGTCACCGTACGTCGCGACGGTTCCCGCCGGCACGTCGCTGATGACGGCTCGGATCCGCTCGTGAAGTTCGTCGTCCACCCCAGCACTGTGCCGCATGACACCGACAGTTCCGACCGCCGGGCGCCAAGTGCGTGCCGGTGCGCCGCGCACCCGTGGCGGCGTGCTTCCATCATTGACGTGAACGGGCGGAGGACGGCACAGGGACAGGCGCGGCTGGTGCGCCCGCCCGCCGTCGCCGCACCCACGTTCACCTGGGACGCGGGCGCGCGCCGGGTGCTCTCGGCGCCCGCGGGGTTCCTCCGCGTGCTCGGTGGTCCGGGCACCGGGAAGACGACCTTGCTCGCCACCGCGGCCGCGCGCCGCATCGCCGAGGGCGCCGATCCGGAAAGCGTGCTCGTGCTCACCACTTCCCGCCGCTCGGCCGACGCGCTCCGTGCCGACATCACCCGCCGGCTCACGTCCGGTCCCGGACACGCCTCGCCGCTGCCGCGCACGGTGAGTGAGCCCCTGGTGCGGACGGTCCACTCGTACGCCTTTTCGCTGCTGCGGCTCGAAGCGCGCGCCGAGGAGCTGCCGCCGCCGCGCCTGCTGGCCGGGGCCGAGCAGGACGTAGTGGTGCGCGACCTGCTGCAGGGTGACCTGGAGGTCGGCGCGCCCGACTGGCCCGAGCAGCTGCGGCCGGCGCTGAACGTGCCCGGGTTCGCCGAGGAGCTGCGCGACCTGCTGATGCGCGCCGCCGAGCGCGGCCTCGGGCCCGAGGACCTCGTGGAGCTCGGCCACCGCAAGGACCGCGAGGAGTGGGTGGCGGCCGGGCACTTCTGGGCGCAGTACGAGGAGGTCACACAGCTGCAGGGCGCGGGCGGCAACGCGCTCGGTGTCCGCAGCGCGCCCGCGCTCGACGCTGCTGAGCTCGTCACGTCGGCGCTGCTCGCGTTCGAGGACGACGACGAGCTGCGCGAACGCGAGCGCGCCCGGGTGCGGCACCTGTTCGTCGACGACGCCCACCACCTCGACCCGTTGCAGGTCCAGCTGATCCGCCAGATCGGGCTGACCGCCGCCGAGTTCGTGGTGGCCGGCGACCCCGACCAGTCCGTGTTCTCCTTCCGCGGCGCCGATCCGCGGCTGTTCGCCGACGCGGACGACGACGGCGACCGCACGGTTGTGCTCACCACTTCGCACCGGCTCGCGCCCGCTGTGCGCGAGGCCGTGACCCGGCTGGGCGCGACGCTGCCGGGTGCGTCGGCGCACCGGAAACTCGTGTCAACACAAGGGAAACGCGGGGGCAAGGTGCGCGTGCGGCTCATGCCGACGCCCGCCGCCGAGGCGAGCTGGATCGCCGACCAGCTGCGGCGCGCGCACCTCGTCGACGGCGTGGCGTGGTCGGACATGGCCGTGCTCGTGCGCTCGCCGGCGCGGACTTTCCTGGTACTGCAACGCGCTTTGCGCGCGGCCGGCGTGCCGATCGGCTCCGCCACCCAGGAACTGCCGCTGGCCAAGCACTCCGCTGTGCGGCCGCTGCTGGCCGTGCTGCGGATCGCGGCGGAGCCGGAGCTGCTCGACGTCGACCTCGCGGAGATGCTGCTGTCGTCGGCTCTCGGCGGCGCGGATCCGCTGGCGCTGCGCCGGTTGCGCCGCGGGCTGCGGCGGCTGGAGCTCGCGGGTGGCGGCCAGCGCTCCAGCGACGAACTGCTCGTGGAAGCCCTGCGCGGCGGCGACATCCTGGCCGGGCTCGCCGAGGCCGAGGCCGGGCCGGTCCGGCGCGTCGGCAAGCTGCTGAGCGTCACGAACCGGGCCGTCATGCGTGGCGACGGCGTGGAGCAGGTGCTGTGGGAGCTGTGGGAGGCCAGCGGGCTGCAGGAGCGGCTGCTGCGGCTGGTCGACCGCGGCGGTTCACTCGGCGCGCAGGCCGACCGCGACCTCGACGCCGTGGTGGCGTTGTTCGACGCCGCGGGCCGCTACGTCGACCGGCTGCCGCGCGCGAGCGTCGCGGCGTTCGCCGACTACCTGTCGTCGCAGAACATCGCGGGCGACACGCTCGCGCCCGCCGCCATCCCGGGTGAAGGTGTTTCGCTGCTGACCGCCCACGCGGCCGCGGGTCGCGAGTGGACGGTCGTGGCCGTGGCGGGCGTGCAGGAGGGCGCGTGGCCGGACCTGCGGCTGCGCGGTTCGGTGCTGGGGGTGGAACGGCTCGTCGACGTGCTGTCCGGAGTAGACGATAACGACCGGGTGTCGGCCATCGCCCCGATCCTGGCCGAGGAGCGGCGGCTCTTCTACGTCGCCGCCGCTCGCGCGCGGCGGACACTGCTGGTCACGGCCGTCGCGGGGGAGGACGAGCAGCCGTCACGGTTCCTCGACGACCTGGAGGAGAACGGCGCCGACGACGGTGCCCTCGACTCCCGCATGAAGCCGCCCGGCCGGTCGCTGGTGCTGGCCGAGCTCGTGGGTGAGCTGCGCGAAGTCGTGTGCGACGACAAGGCGGACCCCGAACGGCGCGAACGCGCGGCCACGCAGCTCGCGCGGCTGGCCGACGCCGGCGTGCCCGGCGCGCACCCGAGCACGTGGTACGGGCTGCTGCCCTCGTCCACCGCCCGGCCGGTGCACGGCCCCGGCGATCTGATGCGGATCTCACCGTCCACAGTGGAAGTCCTGGTGAAGTGCCCGCTGCGCTGGCTCGTCGAGCGCCACGGCGGCAGCGATCCGGCGCAGCTCGCCGCCGTCACCGGCACGCTCGTGCACGGGCTCGCGCAAGCCGTCGCCGGTGGGCGCACCGATGAGCAGATCCAGGCCGCGCTCGACGAAGCCTGGGTGCGCGTCGACGCCGGGGCGCCGTGGTTTTCGCGGCGCGAGCGCAACCGCGTGGAGGCGATGCTGCAGAACTTCGTGCGGTGGCTGGAAGGCAGCCGCAAGGAGCTGATCGAGTCTGGGGTCGAGCAGGACATCGAGGTCGAGCTGCCGATGGGCGACGACGAGGTGCGGGTCATGCTGCGCGGCCGCGTCGACCGCGTCGAGCTCGACAAGGACGGCCGGCCGGTGATCGTCGACATCAAGACCGGCAAGGTGCCCGTGTCCGGCGCCGACGCGGAGCAGCACCCCCAGCTCGCCGCGTACCAGCTCGCCGTGCTGCTAGGTGCCATCGAGGGCAAGAACGCGCCCGGCGGCGCGCGGCTGGTGTACGTCGCGAAGTCCAACGCGAAGACCGGCGCGACCCAGCGCGACCAGCCGCCGCTCGACGAAGACGGCGGACGGCAGTGGCTGGACCTGGTGCGGTCGGCCGCGGCCGCCGCGGCCGGGCCCGGCTACGAAGCCCAGGAGAACCCGGACTGCGACCGCTGTCCCGCGCGGGGCTGCTGCCCCCTGCGGCCCGAGGGCCGGCAGGTGACCGGGCCGTGAGCTCGTTCCTCCTCGCGAACCCCGTGGAGCCCGCGGAGATCGCCGACGCACTGGGGCTGCACCGCCCGACGCCCGAACAGGCCACCGTGATCTCGTCGCCCGTCGAGCCGTCGCTGGTCGTCGCGGGCGCCGGCGCGGGCAAAACGGAGACGATGGCCGCGCGGGTGGTGTGGCTCGTCGCCAACGGGATCGTGAGCCCGGAACGCGTGCTGGGCCTCACGTTCACGCGCAAGGCCGCGCGCCAGCTCGGCGAGCGCGTGCGCGCCCGGCTGCGGCGGCTGGCCGGTTCGGGGCTGCTCGACAAGATCGATCCGACGGGCGGCCTGCGCGCGGTCGTCGTGGCCGGCGAGCCGACCGTGCTGACTTACCACGCGTACGCCGGGCGCCTGCTTTCCGAACACGGTCTGCGGCTGCCCGTGCAACCCGGCGTGCGGCTGCTGTCGGAGACGTCGTCGTGGCAGCTCGCCCACCGCGTGGTGTCCACTTGGGACGATGACCTCGACACCGACCGCGTGCCGTCGTCGGTCACGGCACAGTTGCTCGCGCTGGCCGGCGAGCTGGGTGAGCACCTCGTGTCCACGGACAAGCTCGCCGAGTACACGCAGTGGCTGTGCGACGTGATCGAGAACGCGCCGCGCGCGAAGGGGCAGCGGGCGTCCTTGCCGGTGAAGCTGCAGGAAGTCATGGCGGCGCAACGGTTCCGGCTCGCGCTGCTGCCGCTCGTCGAGGCGTACCACCGGCGCAAGCGCGCCGAGGGTGCACTGGACTTCGCCGACCAGATGTCGCTGGCCGCGCAATTGGCCGACGGGTATCCCGCCGTCGTCGCGGGCGAGCGCGAGCGCTACGGCGCCGTGCTGCTCGACGAGTACCAGGACACCGGCCACGCGCAACGCGTGCTGCTGCGGTCGCTGTTCGGGATGGGGGACCACGCGCCGATGCCGGTGACGGCCGTGGGCGACCCGGCGCAGGCGATCTACGGCTGGCGCGGCGCGTCCGCGGCGAACCTGCCGCGCTTCACCACGGACTTCCCGCGCCGCGGCGACGGGCAGCCGGCCCCCGCGCACGAATTCGGCCTGCTCACCAGCTTCCGCAACCCGCCGGAGATCCTGGCACTGGCCAACGCGATCGCCGAACCACTGCGGGCACGTGGGCTCGGCGTGCAACCGCTGCGGGCACGTGACGGCGCCGCGCCGGCGGACATCGCCGTGGCACTGCTGCCCGACGTCCGGGCCGAACGCGAGTGGGCGGCCGACGCCGTGGCCCGCCGCTGGCACGCCGAGAAGGACGAGTCCGGCAAACCGCCGACGGCCGCCGTGCTCGTGCGCCGCCGCGCGGATATGGCGCCGATCGCGGCGGAACTGCGGCTGCGCGGGCTGCCCGTGGAGGTCGTCGGCCTGGGCGGGCTGCTCGACGAGCCGGAGGTCGCGGACCTCGTCAGCACGCTGCGGGTGCTGGCCGACCCGCTCGCCGGCAGCGCGGCCGCGCGCCTGCTCACGGGCGCGCGGTGGCGGCTCGCCGCGGCCGACCTGGCGGCGTTGTGGCGCCGGGCGGGTGAGCTGTCGTCCCCGGTGCCGCAGGGTGAATCCACCGAAGAGCCGGTGCTCGTCACCGAACGCGCCGAGCAGGCCGGCCTGATCGACGCCGTCGACGAACCCGGTTCGCCCGAGCGGTACTCCGAAGACGGGTACCGGCGCATCCGGCGCATCGGTGCGGAGCTGGCCGCGTTGCGCCGCCGGCTCGACCAGTCGCTGCCCGAACTGGTGGCCGACGTCGAGCGCACCATGCTGCTGGACGTCGAATCACTGGCGCGTCCCGGTTCGGCGGGCCGCGCGCACCTGGACGCGTTCGCGGAGGTCGTGACCGACTACGCCGAGACCGCGCCGACGGCCACCCTGCTGTCCTTTGTGGACTACCTGAACACGGCCGCGCACGCCGAGGACGGCCTCACGCCGGGTGAGGTCGAGGTCGTGCCCGACCGCGTGCAGGTCCTGACCGTGCACTCCGCGAAGGGGCTGGAGTGGGAGGTCGTGGCCGTACCGCACCTGGTCGCCGAGGTGTTCCCGAGCAAGCGCCGGTCCTCGTCGTGGCTGCGCACGTCGACCTCGCTGCCCGCGATCCTGCGCGGTGACTCGGCGGACCTGCCGGAGCTGCGGATCGCCGCCGGGTTAGACCGCAAGGAGGTGCAGGAAGCGCTCGAACTGCACGAAGAGGGCTTCGCCGCGCGGGAAGCCGACGAGGAGCGGCGGCTGTGTTACGTCGCGCTCACCAGATCGGAACGCGCGCTGATCGTGTCCGGTCACTGGTGGAACGAAAGCAGCACGCGCGCCAAGGGCCCGTCGGTGTTCCTCACCGAGATCGCCGACGTGCTGCGCGAGGCCGAGCCGCCGATCGGCGTGCTCGACGCGTGGGCCGACGGACCCGCCGAGGACGAGGAGAACCCGCTCGTCGCCGACTCCCGCACGGCCCGCTGGCCCGTCGACCCGCTCGGCGACCGCCGCACGGGGGTGTCGAAGGGGGTCGAGCTGGTGTTCGCGGCGATGGCGGAGCTGGGGAAACAGCAGCCGACGCCCCAGCCGCCCCAGCCGCTGGACGAGCAGCCCGACCTGTTCAGCGTCGCCGCCGAGGACGACGACGTGCCGCTCCCCCCCGAACCCGACGAGTACGACGATTTCGCCGAGGAGCCGGACGAGCCCCCGGCCGAAGAGTACGAAGAGGACAGTGCCGGCAGTGCTGATGACGTCAACCCGGACGACCCCGACGGCTGGATCGCCGACACCGACGTGCTGCTCGCCGAACGCGCCCGCGCTCAGGCCACTGTGGACCGCGTGGTGCTGCCGGCCCAGCTGTCGGTGAGCCAGCTCGTGGAACTCGCGGCCGACGCCGACGCGCTCGCGCGTAAGCTGCGCCGGCCGCTTCCCTTACCGCCCAGCACGTTCGTGCGCCGCGGCACCGCGTTCCACTCGTGGCTCGAGCAGCGGTTCTCGGGCGAAGGGCTGCTGGACATCGACGACCTGCCGGGCGCGGCCGACCTCGGCGAGGCGCCGGACTCCGATTTCGCGGAACTGCAGGAGGCGTTCGAACGCAGCGAGTGGGCCGAGCGCGTGCCGCTGGCCGTGGAGGTGCCGTTCTCGGCCGACGTCGAGGGGATCACCGTGCGCGGCCGCATGGACGCCGTCTACGCCGATCCCGACGGCGGCTGGACGGTGGTGGACTGGAAGACCGGCTCCGTGCCTTCGGCCGAACGGCTGCCCGCCCTGGCCGTGCAGCTGGGCGCGTACCGCCTCGCATGGGCGGCGCTGAAGAACGTGCCGGTGGACCGCGTGCGCGCGGCGTTCCACTACGTGCGCCACGGTCATACCCTCAGCCCGGCGGACCTGCTCGACGCGGAAGGCCTGCGTGACCTGCTGCGCAACGTCCCCCGCGAATAGCGGGTCAAGCCCGGTCTCGGACCGCCGGCGCCCACCACACGAGCGGCGGCTGCCCGGGCGACCGCAGGGCACCGGCGCAGCCGAGCAGGCCCGCCGGCCAGTACGGGAGCCGGTGCGAGTCGGACAAGGGCCGCAGCCTGCCACAACGTGATCACCGCGACGGGTGTGCGGGCGTTGACCTTCGGCTATCCTCCCCGCTGTGAGTGACGCCGAACACCCGCGGGGAGCCGGTGCATGAAGGCCCTGAAACGGCTGCCCCTGAACGTCCGGCTGAGCGACCGTCCCGATCACGAGCTCGTCGGCGTGATCCGGATGCCGGAGCTCACCACGAGCCCGATGCGGGCGATCGTCAAGCGGATCATCGGCGCGCTGCTCGCGCTGCTGGCCGCGGTGCTGATCGTCTACGCCGACCGTGACGGCTACCGCGACGTCAACGGCGACGGGCTCTCGTTCCTCGACTCGATCTACTACGCCACGGTCTCGTTGTCCACGACCGGCTACGGCGACATCACGCCGGCCTCGGCGTCCGCGCGGCTGGTGAACATCCTCATCATCACGCCGCTGCGCGTGCTCTTCCTCATCGTCCTCGTCGGGACCACGCTGGAGGTGCTCACCGAGCGCTCCCGGCAGGCATTCAAGATCCAGAAGTGGAGGACGAAGGTGCGCGACCACACCGTCGTCGTCGGGTTCGGCACGAAGGGCCGCTCGGCCGTCAACGCGCTGCTCGGGGACGAAGAGGTGCAGCCCAGCCGCATCGTCGTCGTGGACACCGACCAGCAGGTGCTCGACGCGGCGAGCTCGATGGGGCTCGTGACCGTGCACGGCTCCGCCACCAGGGCCGACGTCCTGCGCGTGGCCGGCGTGCAGCACGCCAAGGCGGTGGTCGTGGCACCGAACCGCGACGACACGGCGGTGCTCGTCACGCTCACCGCGCGCGAGCTGGCGCCGAAGGCCCACATCGTCGCGTCGGTGCGGGAGGCCGAGAACGTCCACCTGCTCAAGCAGTCCGGTGCGAACCAGGTCGTGGTCTCGAGCGAGACGGCCGGGCGGCTGATGGGCATGGCGACCTCGGCCCCGCGCCTGGTCGACATGGTCGAGGACCTGATCACGCCGGAGTCGGGCCTCGCGATCGCCGAACGCCCCGCCGAGTCGTCCGAAGAGGGCGGCTCGCCGCGGCACCTGCCGGACATCGTGCTCGGCCTCGTCCGGGACGGCGTGCTCTACCGCGTCGACGCCCCGCAAGCCGACGCGATCGAGCCGGGGGACCGGTTGCTGTACGTCAAGAAAGTGACGCAGGTGGACAAGGTCGAGAACTGATCACACCGTGACGGCCGGTCGGCGGAGGGTTACCCCGCGGCCGGTACCTCACTGGGTTTTGCCCAGGGCATCTGGAACCATGGCGGCGTGAAGCTTCCCGACGTCACGAGCAAGACCTCCGTGCAGAGGTGGCTCCAGGTCGGCATTCCCGCCGCCGCCGGGGTGCTCGTGGTCGTGCTCGCGTGGCTTGCCGGCCCCGGCCTCTTCGGCATCGCCGGCGCCGACGCCGGCGCGCCGGTGCAGGCCCAGGTCACCAAGCCCGCCGAGTGCTCCGCGGCCGACCCGGTCGAATCCGTCAAGTTCACGCTCGGCGGCAAGCCTCGCGAAGGCACCCTCAACGGCTGTGGGCACGCTATGAACGAACGGGTCGAAGTCGGCGTCCCCGTCGACGCCGCCGACAGCGGCACCATCAGCGTCACCGCGGCCGACACCTCGGCCGGCTCGCAGGGCGCCCGCGGCCCGATCGCGCTGGTGCTGCTGGTCTTCGCGTGCTTCTCCGGCGGGATGTACGCGTTCCTCGTCATCCGCGGCTCGGGCAAGCTCGCCCTGCTGCACTGAGCCGCCGAGGGGGCAGCCGCACCCGTCAGCTGACCAGCGACGACGGCGCCGCGAACGTGTTGCAGTCCGCGATGCGGTTGGACTTCGCGCCCTGGCGCCACCAGTAGGCGTAGTGGGCGTTGGTGCCGTGGTCGTGGCTGTGGGACGTGTTGTCCCCGCGGGTTTCCTGGTCGTTCCAGGCCTTGTTGTACATGTCGCGGGTGATCGTGCCGCCCTGGTCGACGTGGGCGCCGAGGAACATGCCCGAGAAGCACTGGGCCTGCAATTCCTTGCGGCGCGACATCTCGAGGCCCTCGGCGCTGTTCTGGCCGGCCGCGTAGATCTTCTGCCACGCGGCGTCCATGATCCCGGCGACCTCCTGCACGTGGTGGCCGTACTCGTGGGCGAACAGCGCGAGGTAGACGCCCGGGTTGTTGCCGTACTGGTCGGTCTGCAGCCCGGCGAACGGGACGTACAGGTTGTTCTCGCAGTAGTAGGCCGCCGTCGCGATGCCGACCTGGATGGTGCCGCACGCGGTCTCGAAGCTCGGGCCCGTCGGGAAGTGCAGAGCGGGCGGGGTGAACGGCAGGTCGTAGGCCTCCAGGAACGGCCCCCACGCCGCGTCGAGGCACTTGCTGGCCGCGGTGAAGAACGCTTCGGCGCCCGACTGCGAGCTCTGCCAGGGCGGCAGGTCGCAGACGCGGTTCTGCAGTCCGGCGTTCGGGTCCTGAAGGATCGGGTGGTCGGCCAGCTTGAGGATCTTCCGCGGTCCCGCGGTGCTCGGCTCGGTGCTCGTCTCGGGCGCCGAAGACGCGGTGGACGACGAGCCGTTGTTCGGCGGCAGCTCCAGCGGGCTGGTCGGCGCGGGCGCCGGGTTGTTCTGGTAACCGGTGGCGCCGACGTCCGTGCTCGGCCGGTTCAGCGCGACGATCGCGACGACGCCGAGCACCAGCACCGTCACCGCGCCCAGCGCGAGCCCGATGATCGCGCCCGGCGAGCGCCGCGGCGGCTGCGGCGCGGGGTAGCGCTGCGGCGGATATTGGCTCATCCACGGGTTCTGCGGAGGCGGTCCCTGCGGCGGGGGCACCTGGGGCGGTCCCTGCCGGCCTGGTCCCGGTCCCGGGACCGGCGGCGGTTGAACGGTCCCGCGAGGCGGCACCTGGCCGTAGGGCGGTTGCGTCATCAGGGCGGTCCCGGAGGGTCTCGGCACGGGCCGGGCGGCCCCCGGCTTCGGTTCAGCATATCGGGGGAACGGGGGCCGCACGCACCACTCGTGCCCACGTGGTCACCCGACGCGGGTGTCACCCCAGGTCTGGCCCGGTTTGGGAGCCTCTGGAAGAGTGAGCGGCAGCAAGTGACGGGCCGTGACCACGAGGGGCTTCGATGACAGACACACCCGGCTCGCCGGGGCCCGGCGACGACGCGCCCACCCCGAGCCAGGGCTTCCCGCGTCCCGACCCGGCCGGCTCGTCCCCCGAAAACACCGGGAACACCGGTGGCAGCCCCGCTTCGGAGAGCCCGCAATCGCCTGGCACGCCGGAATCCGGTGCCCAGCATCCCGGTGGGCAGTGGCAATCCTCGGGAACTCCTGCTTCCGGTCCGCCCGGCTCTCCGGCGCCCGGAAGCCCGCAGCAGCCGGGTTCGCCGCAAGGCGCACCCGGTTACCAGCAGCCCGGCGCCCACTGGCAGTCCCCCGCCGGCGGTGCCCAGCGGCCCGGCTCGCAGTGGCAGTCTCCCGGTGGCTACCAGCAATCCCAGCCGGTGCCGCAGTACCCCGCCGGCCCGTACGGCGCCGGCCCCGGGTGGAACCCGCACGGCCTGGGCAAACCCGGCGTGATCTCATTGCGCCCGCTCAACGTCGGCGACATCCTCGACGGCGCGATCACCGCCATCCGCCGCTACCCGGTGCTGATCCTCGGCATGTCGGCGGTCGTCGCGGTGCTCGTGGCGGGGCTGAACCTCTTGGTGGCGCTGGTGATCAGCCCCGACCTCAACCGCGTCGCGGCGCTTGGCCCGGCCGCCACCCAGCAGGAGCAGCTCGACGCGTTGTACTCGCTGCTGGGTTCCACCGCGCTGAGCCTCATCCCGACGCTGATCATCACGCTGCTCGGCCAGACGTTCCTCACCGGCTTCCTCACCGTGGTGATGGGCAAGGCCGTGCTCGGGCGCCCCGTCGACTTCCGCTCGGCCTGGAGCGAGGCCGCGCCGCGGCTGCTGCCGCTGCTCGCGGTGACGGTCCTGTACGGGCTGGCCACCGCGGTCGCCGCGATCTTCTGCTTGCTGCCCGCCGTGATCCCGTACGTGTTCTGGTCGCTCGCGAGCCCCGCGCTGGTCCTCGAGCGTGGCACGATCCGCCAGGCGTTCGGGCGCTCGCGCACGCTGGTGTCGGGCGCGTTTTGGCGTGTGCTGGGCATCCTGCTGCTCGCCGCGGTGATCGGCTGGCTGATCTCGGCGATCATCGGCATCCCGTTCGACCTCGGCTCGGGCGCGTTCTCGGGCCTGTTCGACCCGCAGGCGCAGGTCCCTCAGCAGACCACCGGCGGGCTGGTGCTCCAGTCGGTGGGCACGGTGATCGCGTCGACGATCGTCACGCCGTTCACCGCGCTCGTCACGGTGGTCCTCTACATCGACCAGCGCATGCGGCGCGAGGGCATGGACATCGAATTGGCCAGGGCCGCGGGCCTCAACCCCCCGCCGGCACCGCCGCGGACGGCGTGGTGACGGTCCTCTTCCTCACCGACGTCCCGGTCGACATCGACCGGGACCCCGCTCGCCTGCGGGCGATCGAGGAGCTGAGCAACCCCGCGTACGCGGACGCGCGGCCGAGTGTGCTGCAGCAGCTCGCGACGTGGCTCGGCGAGAAGTTCAGCGAACTGCTCAGCAGCCTGTCCGGTGTTCCCGGGGGACCGCTGGGACTGCTGCTGATCCTCGCGCTGGTGATCGTGCTGATCGTGGTGGTGCGCCTGCGCGTCGGGAAGGTCGGGCGCGCGGCGCAGGCCGCCCGGCAGCTCTTCTCGGGCCGCCGCCGCAGCGCCGACGAGTACCGCAAGGCCGCCGAACAGGCCGCGGCGCGCGGGCAGTTCGCCGACGCCGTGCGTGAACGCTTCCGTGCGCTCGTCCGCGGACTGGAGGAACGGGCGTTGCTCGACGCCCGCTCGGGCCGCACGGCCGACGAAGCCGCCGCGGAAGCCGGGGCGCTGCTGCCCAACCTCGCCACCGACCTCGCGGCCGGCGCCCGGCAGTTCGACGACGTGCACTACGGCGGACGGCCCGGCACCGAAGCCGCGTACCGGGCACTGACGGACCTCGACGACCGGGTCCGCCGCGAGCGCCCGGTGCTGGTGGGCGCGTGAGCACCACCACGTCGGTTTCCCCTGATCTGCGGCGCATCTGGCGCGGCGCGCGGGTGCCGCTCGGGCTCCTGCTGCTGATCGTGCTCGTCGCGCTGGCGCTCGTGCTCAGCCGCGGCGGCCAGCTGAACGGCGACCTCGAACCCGGGTCCTACGAACCGAGGGGCAGCCACGCGCTCGCGCACCTGCTGCAGGAAGAAGGCGTGGACGTCCGCCCCGTGCACACGATCGCCGAAGCGCTGCAGCAGGCCGACGGCGGCACGCTCGTGGTCACCGCGCCCGAACGCGTTCCGGACAACGGTTTGCCGGACCTGCGCCGCCGCGTCGCGCACCTCGTGCTCGTGGCCCCGGACGCGAAGGCACTGTCCACAGTGGTCCCGACCGTCACGACCGCCGGCACCACCGACGTCCGGACGCTGGCGCCCGGGTGCACAGTGGGAGCCGCGGTCGGCGCGGGCACCGCGACGCTCGGCGGCATGCTCTTCCGCACGGACGACTCCGAAGCGCGCCAGTGCTACCGCGACGGCCGGAACCCGACGCTCGTGCAGTTCGCCGACCGCACGGGCACCGTCACGCTGCTGGGCACCGGCGCGCCGTTGACCAACGACCGCCTCGCCGACGACGGCAACGCGGCGCTCGGGCTGCGGCTGCTCGGTGATCACCAGCGGCTCGTCTGGTACGTGCCGTCGCCGAACGACCCCGCGCTCGGCGACGGGCAGAAATCCTTCTACGAGGTCATCCCGTCGGGCTGGCGCTACGGTGCGTTCACGGCCGGGATCGCCGTGGTGCTGTTCGCGTTGTGGCGGGCGCGGCGGCTCGGCCCGGTGGTGAACGAACCGCTGCCGGTGCTGGTGCGGGCGGCGGAGACGGCGGAGGGCCGCGCGCGCCTGTACCGCCGGGGTGGGGCGGCCGGGCACGCGGCCGAGACGTTGCGCGAAGCGGCCCGCACGCGGCTGCGCACGAGACTGGGCTTGCCGCGCGAAGCCGAAGCGGCGGCGGTCGTCGAGGCGGTGAGCGCGCGCACGGGCCGTCCGGCGGCCGAAGTCGGCGGCGTGCTCTACGGGTCGCCGCCGGAGGACGACGCCGGGCTGGTCCGGCTCGCGGACGAACTGGACACTGTGGAACGAGAGGTGGAGCGGTCTTGAGCACCGAACAGACGCAGGCGCCTGCGGAGGCGAACGCCGCCCGGTCGGCGCTGATCGCCCTGCGCGCCGAGGTCGGCAAGGCCGTGGTGGGCAATGACGCGGCCGTCACCGGGCTCATCCTGGCGCTGCTCTGCCGCGGGCACGTGCTGCTGGAGGGTGTGCCGGGCGTCGCGAAGACGTTGCTGGTGCGGGCTTTGGCGGCGGCGCTGGACTTGAAGACGACGCGCGTGCAGTTCACGCCCGACCTGATGCCCGGCGACGTCACGGGTTCGCTCGTGTACGACGCGCACAGCGGCGAGTTCTCGTTCCGCGAGGGCCCGGTGTTCACGAACCTGCTGCTGGCCGACGAGATCAACCGCACGCCGCCGAAGACGCAGTCGTCGCTGCTGGAGGCGATGGAGGAGCGGCAGGTGTCGGTGGACGGGCGGCCGCGGCCGCTGCCCGACCCGTTCGTGGTGATCGCGACGCAGAACCCGGTGGAGTACGAGGGGACCTACCCGCTGCCGGAGGCGCAGCTCGACCGGTTCCTGCTCAAGCTGACCATGCCGGCACCCTCGCGCGAGGACGAGATCGGCATCCTCTGGCGCCACGCGCAGGGTTTCGACCCGCGCGACCTCGCGGCCGCGGGCCTCCGCCCGGTCGCGGGCGCGGCGCAGCTGGAGACGGCGCGCCAGGCGGTGGCGCGGGTGACCATCGGGCCCGAGGTCATCGGCTACGTCGTGGACCTGTGCCGCGCGACGCGCGAGCTGCCGGCCGTCCGGCTGGGCGTTTCTCCCCGTGGCGCAACGGGTCTGCTCGCTGTGACACGCGCGTGGGCCTGGCTCGCGGGCCGCGACTACGCGACACCGGACGACGTGAAGGCGCTGGCCCGACCGGCGCTCCGGCACCGCCTCGACGTGCGGCCGGAGGCCGAGCTCGAAGGCGTGACGGCCGACGGGGTCCTCGACCGGGTGCTGGCCTCCGTGCCGGTGCCGCGCTGAGGGGTGGCGCTCACCGGGCGGCTCGGGCTGCTGGCGCTGATGGGGGCGCTGGTGGTCGGGCTGCTGTTCCCGTCCACCGCCGGCGTGCTCGGTGTCGTCGCGGTGCTGCTTGTGCTGGTGGCCGTCGACGTGGCGCTGGCCGGCAGCGTCCGCGCGTTGCGATTTTCCCGCAGTGGCACCACTTCCGTGCGGCTCGGTGAGCCGGCCGAGGTCATGCTGACCGTCACGAACCCGGGCCGGCGCACCGTGCGAGGGCTGCTGCGCGACGCGTGGCCGCCGAGTGCCGGTGCCGCCGACCGGCACCGCGTGGTCGTCCCGGCGGGGGAGCGGCGCGCCGTCACCACCGCCATGCTCCCCACCCGACGCGGTGACCGGCGGGCGTTCCGCGTGACCGTGCGCGCCGTCGGCCCCCTCGGTTTGGCGGCGCGGCAGGGTTCGCACGAGGTGCCGTGGTCGGTGCGGGTGCTGCCGCCGTTCCACAGCCGCAAGCACCTGCCCTCGCGGCTCGCGCGGCTGCAGCAGCTCGACGGCCGCAGCGCCGCGATGATCCGCGGCCAGGGCACCGAATTCGACTCGCTGCGCGAATACGTCGTGGGCGACGACGTGCGCTCCATCGACTGGCGCGCCACCGCCCGCGCGGCCGACGTGATGGTTCGCACCTGGCGCCCCGAACGCGACCGCCACGTGGTGCTGGTCCTCGACACGGGCCGCGTCTCCGCCGGCCGCGTCGGCGACGCGCCCCGGCTCGACGCGGCCATGGACGCCGCGCTGCTGCTCGCTGCCTTGGCCTCCCGCGCGGGCGACCGCGTCGACCTGCTCGCGTACGACCGCCAGGTGCGGGCCGCGGTCCCGAGCTCACCGGCGTTGCTGCCGGCCTTGGTGAACGCCCTGGCGCCGCTCGAGCCCTCGCTGGTCGAGACTGACGCGCGCGGCATGGTCGCCGAGGTCCTGCGGCGCACCCGCCGCCGCGCTCTCGTGGTCCTGCTGACCGGCCTCGACCCGGCGCCGCTGGAGGAGGGGCTGTTCCCCGTGCTGACGTCGCTGACCTCGCGGCACCACGTCATCGTCGCTTCTGTGGCCGATCCCCGCGTCGCCGAAATGGCTGCTGCCCGCGGCGACGCCGAGTCCGTCTACGACGCGGCCGCGGCGGAACGGACGCTCGCCGAACGGGCTTCCGCCACCGCCCGCCTGTCCCGCCGCGGGGTCGACGTGGTGGACGCCGTACCGGAAGACCTGCCCCCGGCGCTGGCCGACCGCTACCTCGCGCTGAAAGCTGCCGGGCGGCTGTAGGGGAAGGCCTAACCCGCTTCGGGCAGCGCGTCGCCGGCGTAGCGCCGATCCAGATCGCCGAGTTCGCCGTCGCGGGCGGCGCGGCGGCCGAGTGTGAAGACGTAGGTCAGGAACAGCAGTTCGACGACCACACCGATGCCGATGCGCACCCACGTCGGCCAGCCCGACGGTGTCACGAACGCCTCGATCACACCCGACACCAGCAGCACGCACGCCAGTCCCAGCGCGATCACCACCACGGACCGGCCCTGCTCGGCCAGCGCGGCGCTGCGGGAACGCCGGCCGGGGTCGAGCACGGTCCAGCCGAGCTTCAGCCCCGTGCCGGCCGCGATGAAGACGGCCGTGAGCTCCAGCAAGCCGTGGGGCAGCAGCAGGCCGAGCAGCACGTCGCCGCGCCCGGCCGAGGACATGAGGCCGATGGCGATGCCGGCGTTGAGCGAGTTGAGCCACAGCGCGCTGATCACGGGCAGCCCGAGCGCGACGCCGAGGAACAGGCACGTCGCCGCGACCCACGCGTTGTTCGTCCACACCTTGGCGGCGAACGAGCCCGCCGGGCCGGTCGAGTAGTACGTCTCGTACTGGCCGCCGGGGGCTGTCAGCGCCTTGACCTCGTCGGGGGGGATCAGCGAAGCGCGCACCGAGTCGTCGCCCGCGATCCACACGCCGAGCACTGCCATCAGCGCTACCGACACCAGCGCGGCCGGGATCCACCAGCGCCGGCTCAGGTAGACGGCGGCCGGGAACCGGCGGGTGAAGAACAGGGCCACCTCGCGCCACGCGGGGCTGTGCGAACCCGTCACCGCGGACCGGGCCCGCGCCACGAGCGCCGACAGCCGGGCCAACAGCGCCGGGTCGGGCGCCGTCGAGCGGATGATCGACAGGTGCGTGGCCGTGCGCTGGTAGAGCGTCACGAGCTCGTCGGTTTCGGCGCCGGACAGCTTCCGCTGCCGCACGAGCTCACCGAGCCGCGCCCACTCCGCGCCGTGCGCCGCCACGAAGACGTCGACGTCCACCCGATCACCTCCTGGAACCCCAGCCTAGGGCTCACTGCGCGGTGGCTGTTGCCGATCCGGTCACAGCCACGGTGAAATCGTTGCGACCTGCAGGCGGCGCTCGGCTGGGTGTCCGCCTCCTCTTGGCCGGACCGGCAACTAGGCTTGCCCGGTGCAGGAAGAGTCCGATCTCGTCACCGGAGAGGCCGTCGTCCTCGACCTGCGGGTGGCCAAGCTCGCCAGCCGCGGCGTCGCTATGCTGATCGACGTGCTCGTGCAGGCGGCGTTCCTGCTGATCGTCGTGGTGGTCGTCGCCGTCGCTTCGCCCGACCTCGACCCGGCGCTGTCGGTCGCGCTGCTGCTGACGGTGTTCGTGCTCGTAGTGATCGGTTACCCCGTGCTGTTCGAGACGCTCAGCCGCGGCCGCTCGCTCGGCAAGCTCGCGCTCGGCCTGCGCGTGGTCCGGCTCGACGGCGGGCCCATCCGCTTCCGCCACGCTCTCACCCGCGCGCTCGCGGGCTTCTTCGTGGACTTCTGGGCACTGGGCTTCCTCGGCGCGGTGGCCGTGATCGTGTCGCTGAGCTCCTCGAACGGCCGCCGCGTCGGCGACTACCTCGCGGGCACGCTCGTGATCCGCGAACGCGTGCCGCACAGCGCGCAGGCGTACGTCGCGATGCCGCCGGGCCTCGAGGGGTGGGCCGCGCAACTCGACCTGTCCCGGCTGCCCGACGACCTGGCGCTCGCCGCCCGCCAGTTCCTCGCCCGGTTCCAGGAACTGCGGCCCGACGCCGCCGAAGCGCTCGGCTATGGGCTCGCCCAGCAGGTGGCGCACGCGATCGGTGTGGCGGTGCCCTACGGGATGCCGGCGTGGGTGTTCCTGTCGGCGGTGCTGGCCGAACGCCGCAACCGCGACCAGGCCCGGCTCGCGCAGCAGGTGTACGCGGGAGCGCAGGCACCGCAGCCCCCTTACCAGCAGCAACCGGCCTACCACGTGCCGTCGGCGGTGACCGGGTTCCAGCAGCCCTGGCACCAACCGCCGCCCTCGGACCGGCAACCAGCGCCCTCGGCGCACCAGTCGTCCTCGCCGCCGCAGCAGCGCAATGGCGCGGCCCCCGCGCAGGAGAGCCGGCCGCCGGAGCCGGAGAACCCGTTCACCCCGCCGAGCTGAGCCACCCGTGCTGATCGCCCCGGCCCTCGGCGTGACCGCCACCGCCACCGCCCACCCCGACGGGTCCGTCACGGTCGTCGAACGCGTCACGACCACGGCCCCGGCCACGCACCGGATCGCGCTGCGCGTGCCCGTCACCGACGACGAAAACCGGGTGTACACCGTCCGCGACGCCCGCGTCACCGGCGCCGGCCACCTCACCGAGGACGCCGGCGGCATCACCGCCGGCTACACCGGCGACGCCACCCTGACGTACACAGTGGACGGTGCCGTCGCCGGCGGCGGCCAGGTCCGCTGGCCCGTCACCGGCGGCTGGGACCAGGACCTCACCACGCTCACCGCCCGGCTGAGCGCGCCGGGCATCCCCACGTCTCCGATCTCCACGCCTCCAATATCCGCTTCTCCAATATCCACAGTGGACTGTTACGCCGGCGCCGCCGGTTCGGCCCGCCACTGCACGTTCTCCGAACTCGGCGCCGGCGGCGTGGCCACCGTCGAACAGGACGGCCTCCGCCGCGGCGACCGCGTCGACCTCGTGGTGCAGGTCCCGCCGGGCGCGCTGGCCGAGAACGCCCGGTTCGTCCGGGTCTCGCCGGTCACCGATTTCCTCACGGGACCCGGGATCCCGCTCGTCGCACTGGCCGTGCTACTGGCCGGCGCCGCGGCCACCTGGCTGCGGCGCCGCCGCGAAACCCGGCAGCGGGTGCTGGCCCGTGCTTAGGGTCGCCGTCCTCCTCGCGCTCGCGGCGCTCGTCTTCACCGCCACCCCAGCGCAGGCGCAGGACCTGCCCGTGCTGCCGCAGAGCGCCGAGGTCACCCTCAAGCTCCAGCGCGACGGCAGCCTGTCCGTCACCGAGGCCGTGTCGGTCCCGGCCGGCACGACGATGACCCGCACCCTCCCGCTGCGCACGTCCGCCGACGACGCCCACGACCGCCTGCTCACCGTGCGCGACCTGAGCATCGAAGGCGCCGGCAGCGCCGACACCACCGAAGACCAGGTCACCTTCGACCTGCGCGGCGGCACGTCGATCGTGCGCTACACGGTCGACGGAGTGGTCGGGCGCACGCTCGGCGTCGAGCAGGTGACGTGGGACGTCGCCGCCGGCTGGGACACCCGGCTCGAGCTCCTGCGCGCCACCTTCGCGGCGCCGAACCTGCCCGACGCGCTGACCTGCCTGGCCGGCCCGCCCGGCTCCGGCACGCCGTGCGGCGCCGCGCAGCTCGACCACTCGGGGCTCACCCGCGTTTCGGTGTCGAAGCTGGCCCCGGGCGATCGCGTGGAGCTCACCGCGGAGCTGCCCGCCGGCACGGTGCCCGCGAACGAGCACCTGGTGCCCGCGAGCACCCTGGCCGGCGCCTTCCTCGTGACGACCCCGGTCGTGGCTGCGTGGCTCGCCCTGGCGGTGCTGCTGCTCGCCGGGATCGCGCTGCTGGTCGTGGTGCGCCGCCGTGACCGCGCGACCGCGTTGCCCGTGCAGCTCCAGGTGGACGGGCAGTTCTCGTCGCCGCAAGGCGTGCTGCCCGGCCACGTCGGCGTGCTGTTGACCGGTCGCGCCGACGCGGTCGACGTCGCCGCGACCGTGCTCGACCTCTGCGTCCGCAACTACCTCTGGGTCACCGACGGTCCCGCCCTGCACCGCCGCAACCCGCCCGACGAGCAGCTCACCGCGTTCGAACGCGCGGTGTACGTAACGGTCGTGCCGGGGGAATCGGCGCGCCTGGCCCCCTTCACGGTCGAAGCCGACCCGCTCGCCGACGCCGTGCGCCGCGGCTGGCTCTCGCGCCGCCCGGCGCAGCTGGCCCGGGCGGGCATTCGCGGCTGCTGCTACGGCGCGTTTCTCACCGTCGTGCTCGCTTTCACCGTCGGCTACGCCCAGCTCGGCCTCGTCGTGCTGGGCGCCGGAGCCGCGCTCGTCCTGGGCGCGTCGTGGCTGCCGCTGCGGACGCCCAGCGGCACGTACCTGCGCGAACAGCTCCTCGGCCTGCGCGCCGTACTGCTCGCCGCGGAACCCGCCGACGACCTGGTGTTCGCCCGCGTGCTCCCGTACGCGCTCGCGCTGGACGTGCCGGCCCCGGCGCGTTCGCTGCAGGCGTACTGGTCCGACGCCGGCGACGACGCCGCCCGGACCAGGGCGTTCACGGCGGCGCTCGTGGCGGCCGCCGCAGGGACACGACACCGCGTGGGAGCGGTACCACCGGTCGAGCAGCGCGCCGCCACCTCTGCGTAGGGTGGGGGCATGGCCGATCCCGAGCTTCACCGTTTCACGATTGACAACGGTCTGCGCGTGGTGCTCGCCCCGGACCCGACCGCGCCGGTTGTCGGGGTCAGCGTGCACTACGACGTGGGCTTCCGTTCCGAGCCGGAGGGGTTGACGGGTTTCGCGCACCTCTTCGAGCACCTGATGTTCCAGGGCAGTGAAAGCCTGGAGAAGCTGGCCCACTTCCGCCATGTGCAGTCGAGCGGCGGGACCTTCAACGGGTCCACCCACCCCGACTACACCGACTACTTCGAGGTGCTGCCTTCGGCGGCGCTCGAACGCGCGCTGTTCCTCGAAGCCGACCGCATGCGCGCGCCGAAGCTGACCGCGGAGAACCTGGCGAACCAGATCGAGGTCGTCAAGGAGGAGATCCGCCTCAACGTGCGCAACCGGCCCTACGGCGGGTTCCCCTGGATCCTCCTGCCGCCGGTGCTGTACTCGACGTTCGCCAACGCTCACGACGGCTACGGCGCGTTCGAGGACCTCGAAGGCGCGACTCTCGACGACTGCGCGGCGTTCTTCGACACCTACTACTCGCCGGCCAACGCGGTGCTCACCGTCGCCGGCGACTTCGTCGTGGAGAACGCGAAAGCGCTGATCCAGAAGCACTTCGGCGACGTGCCGCACCGGCCGGCGCCGAACCGCCCGTCGTTCGCGGAACCGGTGCCGACGACCGAGCTGCACGGCGAGCACGAGGACGCGCACGCGCCGCTGCCCGCGCTCGCCGTGGGCTACCGCATGCCCGATCCCATCAACGACCTCGACGGTTATCTCGCGTACCTCGTGCTCGCCGGCGTCCTCACCGACGGTGACGGCTCCCGGCTGCAGCAGCGCCTCGTGCACCGCGAGCCGCTGGTCGTCGACATCGGCGCCGGCGCCGGGCTGTTCGGCCCGTTCGAGGCGCGCGACCCCGACACGTTCACGATCACCGCGATCCACCCGCCGGACGTGGCGCGCGAGCGCGTGCTGGCCGCCCTCGACGAGGAGCTCGAGAAGCTCGCGTCGACGCCGCCGGACGAGCAGGAGCTGAAGAAGGTGACGGCCCGCTGGGCCGCGAGCCTGCACTCGGAACACGACCGGCTGGTGTCGCGCACGCTGGCGTTCGGCGCGTTCGAGCTGCTGTACGGCGACGCGTCGCTGGTGCACCGGCTGGCCGACCGCATGTCGGCGGTCACCGGTGAAGCCGTGTCGGCCGCGGCGAAGGCGCTGCGCCCGGATGCGCGCGCCGTGCTCGTCGTGAAGCCCGCCAACTCCGAAGGGATGGACGAGCAGTGACCTCGGCTACGCACCGCAGTGCGGAGGAGATCGGCCGCACGGCCGTCGGCCCGCGTCCGCTGCCCGCGCTGGGTGAGCAGCGCGCCGCGGCCGAACTGTCCCACGTGGACACGACGCTGAGCAACGGCCTGCGCGTGCTGGCCGTGCGCAAGCCTTCCGTGCCGCTCGTGGAGGTGCGGCTGTGGATCCCGTTCGCGGGGGACGACAAGCTGCACCCGGCCACGGCGGAGGTCCTGGCCGAGACGCTGCTCACCGGCACGGCGAAGCGCGACCGCGTGGAGATCGACGCCGAGCTGGCGCTGATCGGTGGTGACCTCGGCGCGGGCGTGGACCCGGAACGGTTGTACGTCAACGGTTCCGCGCTGTCCGACGGCCTCCCGACGCTGCTCGAGGTGCTCGGGGACGTGCTCACCGGTGCCACCTACGGCGCGACCGAGGTGACGCGCGAACGCGAGCGGCTGATCGAGCGCATCGCGGTGTCGCGGACGCAGCCGCGCACGATCGCGCGCGAGGCGCTGCAGAAGCACCGCTACGGCGACCACCCGGTGACCCGTGAGGTCCCGGAGGCGGCCGACGTCGCCGTGGTCACCCCGGAGCAGGTGCGGGCGCTGCACGCGGCTTCGGTGCTGCCGCGCGGTTCCGTGCTCGTGGTGGTCGGTGACCTCGACCCGCAGGCCGTGCCGGCCGAGCTGGAGCGCGCGCTCGGCGGCTGGGCCTCGGACCGGTCGGCCGCGGTGCTGCCGGCGTTGCCGGAGCTGGCCGGTGGTGCTGTGCTGCTGGTGCCGCGCGCCGGCGCCGTGCAGTCGCAGATCCGGCTTTCGGCGCAGACGGTGACCCGCACCGACCCGCGGTACCCGGCGCTGCAGCTGGCGAACCTGGCGTTCGGCGGGTACTTCTCGTCGCGGCTGGTCGAGAACATCCGCGAGGACAAGGGGTACACCTACGGCGCCCACTCGGGGTTCGAGTTCACGGGGCAGAACGCCGTGGTGAACGTCGACGCCGACACCGCCAATGAGGTCACCGCGGCCGCGCTGCTGGAGACCCGCTACGAGCTGGGCCGGCTCGTGCTCGTGCCGCCGACGGCCGAAGAGGTCGAATCGGTGCGGCAGTACGCGATCGGCTCGCTGGTCACGTCGACGTCGTCGCAGGCGGGGCTGGCCGGGCAGCTGCTGGCGCTGGCGTCCACGGGCCTCGGCGTCGAGTGGCTGCAGGAGCACCCGGCGCGGCTGGCGGCGGTCACGGAGGAGCAGGTCGCGCAGGCGGCGCTGGACTTCTTCGCGCCCACGCGGTTCACCGGCGTGGTCGTCGGTGACGCCGACGTGCTCGCGCCGAAGCTGACAGCGCTGGGCGAGGTGACCGTGGGGTCCGAGACGGGCGAGCCGGCCTGATGACCGTCCCGTTCGCCCTCGGCACCCTGCCGACACTGTCACGTTCCACTGTGGACCGCCAGGAGATGTTGCGCACCAACCCGGAGCGGCTCCTCGAGAAGTGGTCCGAGGCCCGCGTCGTGCTGCTCGACGACACCGGCCGCACCCCGGTCGCCGAGGGCGGCTCGTCGCTCGCCACCCGCAAGGCCATCGACTTCGGCACGGAACCGCCGGCCGACGCGGTGTTCCTCGGCGAGTGGGAGGACACCGACTACTGGTCGCTCCCGGGCCGTGCCGAGGGCGACGCGGACACGGTGAAGATGGCCGGCAGCTGGGGTGTGGTCGAAGAGGTGCCCCGCGCGGACGGCGAGATCTGGGTCGAGCTGCGCGGCTACGGTGACCAGTTGGACGACACGTCGGCCGGCCTGTTCACCACCGCCCAAGCGCTGCGCCACTGGCGGCGCCAGGCCCGCTTCTGCACCCGCGACGGTTCGCCCACGAACCTCGTTCACTTCGGCTGGGCCAGCAAGTGCGAGGCCAAGGGCCACGAGGAGTACCCGCGCACCGACCCCGCGGTGATCTGCCTGGTCCACGACGAAGACGGGGTCAACGGGTCCCACGTGCTGCTCGCGCGCCAGCCCATCTGGCCGCCCGGCCGCTACTCCGTCCTCGCCGGCTTCGTCGAAGCCGGCGAGTCGCTGGAGGGCTGCGTCTCCCGCGAGATCGGCGAGGAGGTGGGGGTGGACGTGACGGACATCCGCTACCTGGGCAGCCAGCCGTGGCCGTTCCCGCGTTCGATCATGCTGGGTTTCACCGCCCGGGCTTCCCGCTCGCAGCCCTTGGTGCCGGCGGACGGCGAGATCGAAGAAGCGTTGTGGGTCTCCCGGGCCGAGCTGCGCGAGGCCTTCCGCAACAGCGGCACCGACGTCACCACCCCGATCGCGGAGGGTGCGGCGCAGATCCTGCTGCCGGGGAACTCGTCGATCGCCCGTGTGATGCTGAAGGCGTGGGCGGACGCCGAGGAGTGACTTTTCGCTGGTGATGAGGGCCCTTCCCGTACCGGGGAGGGCCCTCGTCGTTTCCGGGCGCTCCGTCCGGAGTGCCCCTGACACCGCGCGCGCACGGCTGGCTACGTAGGGCTTCCCCTGAAACCTCCGTGACGCCAAGCGTTACCCCCTCGTTCCACGCGCCCATTGACGCGGTGTGGCCCCGCTCACTACAGTCGCCCGAAACCGTCTGTAAAGTATCCTAATTAAGGGGACACGAGTGCGCGCCGGAAGCCCGCGGATGTTGCGCGAGATCAACGACCGCGCGGCGATCGAGGCGCTGCTGCGGAGCGGGCCGCTCACGCGCGCCGAGCTCGAGGTGGTCATCGGCCTGTCGAAGCCGGCCACAGCGCAACTGCTCACGCGCCTGGAGCAGGACAACCTGGTGGGCAAGGCGGGCGAGCGCGCGGGCGGCGGACGCGGACCGCGCGCGCAGCTGTGGGCCGTGAACGGCAGCCTCGCGCACGTCGCCGCCGTGGACCTGACGCCGCACGTCACGGACTTCGTGATCGCCGACGTGGCGGGCACGATCGGCGCGGAGTACCAGGTGCAGCTGCCCGTCCACGAGAACGCCGACGTGATCGGCACGTTCGGCAAGGCGCTCAAGCACGTCACCAGGAAAGCCGGCCTCGCACTCGACGACCTGGCCAACGTCGTCATCGGCGCGCAGGGTGCGTTCGACCCGCGCACAGGTCTGCTGTCCTCCGCGCCGCACATCCCCGGCTGGCTCGGGTTCGACGTCCCCGCGAAGCTCAGCGAAGAGCTCGGCCTCGCCGTGACCATCGAGAACGACGTGAACCTCGTGGCCGTCGAGGAGATGACCGCTGGGAAGGCCCGGGACGTCGACGACTTCGTGATGGTCTGGCTCTCCGAAGGGGTCGGTGGCGCCGTCGTCATCGGGCGGCGGCTGCTGCGCGGTGCGACGGGCGGCGGAGGCGAAATCGACTGGATGCGCGTACCCGACCCGGCCACTGTGGACACCGGCGACCGCTGGCCCGAAGCCGGCGCGCGGTTCGGCAACCTCGTCGACTCGCCCGGCATCACGCGCCTGGCGAAGGCCCACGGCCTCAGCGCCGAGACCGGGCCCGCCGCCGTCGCCGAGGCGAGGACCCAAGGCCGCCAAGCGTTCCTCGACGACCTCGCCCGCCGTGTCGCCGGGGGCCTGGCGAGCCTCGTCGCCGTCGCCGACCCGCAGCTCATCCTGCTGTCGGGCGAAACCAGCCGCGCCGGTGGCGAGGAGTTCGCCGCCACCGTGGCCGAGAAGCTGCACGCGCTCGTCCTGCCACGAACGCCCGTCGCGCTGGCTTCAGTGCAGGGCAACGCCGTGCGCGCGGGCGCCCTGCAGTCCGCGCTCGCCACCGCCCGTGAAGACGTCTTCGGCGTCGTCACCCCCACGCTCCGCGGGTCGCGCAGACCCACGGAGGGCACAGCGGGAGCGCCTCACCCGGCACTTCCGAGCTCAGCCCCGTCCCCGACCGAGTAACCACCCCACGAGGAGGAGGGTCATGGCCCCCACGACCCGCGTCCGCAGGATCGCGCGAAGGCGCGGTTCTCTGCTGCTGTCCGCCGCGGCGGCCGCCACGCTGCTGGTGACCACGGCCTGCGGCGCGGCCGCGCCGAGCGGCTCGGGCGACGCCGCGGCGCCGCCGAACAAGGACGACAAGCTCACCCTCACCGTCTACAGCAAGTTCACCGACCGCGAGTACGGCGTGGTCACCGCCGCGCTGAACAAGCTGAAGGCCAAGTACCCCAACATCACCATCAACCACGAGGGCAACCAGGACGACGACAAGCTCACCCAGTCGATCCGCGGCGGCAACCCGCCCGACGTGGCCATCTCCTTCTACACCGACAACCTCGGCGCCTGGTGCTCCACCGGCAGCTTCACCGACCTCAAGCCCTACCTCGACCGCGACAAGATCGACGTGAACCAGATCCCCGAAGCGGTCCGCAACTACACGTCCTACCAGGGCAAGCGCTGCGCCATGCCGATGCTCGCCGACGTCTACGGCCTCTACTACAACAAGGACATGTTCGCGGCGCACGGCATCAGCTCGCCGCCGAAGACCACGACCGAGCTGTTCGAGGACGCGAAGAAGCTGACCGAGTTCAACCCCGACGGCTCGATCAAGACGATGGGCTTCATCCCGTCGATGCCGTTCTACGCCAACCAGGCGCAGTACTGGGCCCCGAACTTCGGCGCGCAGTTCATCGGCCCGGACGGCAAGTCGTCGATCTCGTCCAGCCCCGGCTGGAAGGCGATGTTCGAGTTCCAGAAGAAGCTCATCGACTTCTACGGTGGCCACGACAAGGTCGAGAAGTTCAAGGCCGGTCTGGGCGACGAGTACTCCGCCGACAACGGCTTCCAGAAAGGCAAGCTGGCCATGATGTACGACGGTGAGTTCCGCACCGCGTTCATCAAGGACCAGACGCCGAACCTGAACTACGCCACCGCACCCGCGCCGGTGCTCGACAGCATGGCCGACCACTACGGCGCCGGCTTCGCCACCGGCACGATCATCGCGATCCCCAAGGGCGCCAAGAACCCAGGTGCCGCCTGGGAGCTGATCAAGCAGGTCACGCTCGACACCGACACGCTCGTGGACATGGCCAACGGCCTCAAGAACGTGCCCAGCACCACGGCTTCGCTGACCTCCCCGAAGCTCGACGTGCCGCCGCAGTTCAAGACGTTCCTCGACATCTACGGCAGCGGCAAGCTCGTCGCCAACCCGTCGACGCCGATCGGCGACGCGTTCCTCAAGGCGGTCAACGACTTCGCCGAGAAGTGGCAGGCCGGGTCCGTGCCGGACCTCGACGCCGGCCTCAAGCAGGTCGACGCGCAGGTCAACGACGAACTGGCGCAGAAGGGCGCCGGCGGATGACCTCCGTTCTGGAAGCCAAGACCCCGTCCGCACCGGCGAAGGTGCGGGCGGGGTCGGCCCGGGCCAAGCGCCGTCGCACGGTGTTCTTCTTCATGGCGCCGGCGACGCTGGGGTTCTTGATCTTCTTCGGGTACCCGCTCATCGCCACCGTCTACTACTCATTCACCCGCTACGACCTGATCAACCCGCCGCAGTGGATCGGGTTCGACAACTACGTGCGCATGTTCACCAGCGAGCCGCTGGTGAAGACCGCCGCGTACAACACGCTGTGGCTCGTGATCGTGCTGACGATCTGCCGGGTGCTGTTCTCGCTCGGCGTCGCGTCGGTGATCTCGCGGCTGAAGTCGGGCGTCGGCTTGGTCCGGACGCTCTGCTACCTGCCGACGCTCGCCCCGCCGGCCGCGGCGACGCTCGCGTTCGTCTTCGTGTTCAACCCGCAGTTCGGCCCGGTGAACCGGTTCTTGCACCTCGTCGGCATCGACGGCGGGTTGTGGTTCAACAGCCCCGCGATGGCGAAGCCGTCGCTCACGCTGCTGGCGCTGTGGGGCTCGGGTGAGCTGATGATCATCATCCTCGCCGCGCTGCTCGACGTGCCGGTCGAGCAGTACGAGGCGGCCGAGCTCGACGGCGCCGGCCCGATCCGCCGGTTCTGGCACGTCACACTGCCCTCGATTTCGCCGGTGCTGCTGTTCGGCGTGGTCAACTCGATGATCTACGCGCTGCAATTCTTCACGCAGGCCATCGTCGCGGCGTCCGCCTCGGCGGGCACGGCCGACGTGGCCGGCAACTCGAAGCTCATCGGCGCGCCGGAGAACTCGACACTGACCTACCCGATCTGGTTGTACGTGCAGGGTTTCCGCTACTTCAACATGGGTTACGCGGCGGCGATGGCCGTGCTGCTGTTCATCGTGTCCGCGGCGTTCACGTGGGTTCTCGTCAGGCAGTTGCGCAAAACCCAGCACCAGGAGGAGGGAGCATGAAGATATTCTTGCGCCGGCCTGTTCAGGTCCCCGACCGGGCGCGGGTGTCCCGCGTGGACGGAGTGGGGGCATGACCACCATTTCGGCTCCCGCGCCGGCTCCGGCGCCGCCCCGTGTGCAGTTCCGGCGCCGCTGGGACAAGCGGCTCGGGTTCATCGCGACGCACGCGGTCGGCATCGCGCTCGGCGTGATCTTCATGTTGCCGCTGTTGTTCGTGTTCCTCACCGCGGTGATGAAGAGCGACCAGGCGATGACGGCGAGCCTGTGGCCCACGGAATGGCACTTCGAGAATTTCGTCGAGGTGTTCAAGAAAGCGCCGCTGCTGGAGTACTTCGGCAACAGCCTGCTCTACTCGGCGCTGGCGACGGTCGGCGCGCTCGTTTCGGCGATCCCGGCGGCCTACGGGCTGGCGAAGCTGAAGTGGCGCGGCCAGAACCTGTTCTTCATGCTCACGGTGGCCGCGATGATGCTTCCGCCGCAGGTCACGGTCGTGCCGCTGTACGACCTGTGGGTGCGGATGGGCCTCACGGGCACTCTCGTTCCGCTGATCGTGCCGTATTTCTTCTTCGACGCGTTCTCGATCTTCCTGCTGCGCCAGTTTTTCCTTACCATCCCCAAGGATTACCTGGAAGCGGCCAAGATCGACGGCTGCAACGAGTTCCACGCCATGACCCGGGTGCTGCTCCCCATGGCCAAGCCCGGAATCGCGGCCACCGCGATGTTCTGTTTCCTGTTCACCTGGAACGACTACTTCGGACCGCTGCTCTACACCGGCGAGAACCAGGAGCACTGGCCGCTGTCGTTGGCCATCGCGTCGTTCCGCGGCATGCACCACGTGGAGTGGAATCTCACGATGGCCGCGACCGCGCTGATCATGGCACCGGTGATCGTGCTGTTCGTGTTCGCGCAGAAGTCGTTCGTCAAGGGCATCACTTTCACGGGAGTCAAGGGATGAAGCTGGCAGTCGTCGGTGGCGGGTCCACCTACACGCCGGAGCTGGTCGACGGCATCGCGGGGCGGCGGTCCAGTTTGGACATCGACGAGATCGTGCTGATCGACCCCGACGCCTACCGGGTGGAAGCGGTCGGCGGGTTCAGCCGGCGGCTGCTGGGCCACGCCGGCCACCCGGCCCGGGTGCGCACCACCGCGAGCCTCGAAGAGGGCGTCGACGGTGCGTCGGCGGTGCTCATCCAGCTGCGCGTCGGCGGACAGAAGGCGCGCGCGTCCGACGAGACGTTCCCGCACGTCTGCGGCTGCCTCGGCCAGGAGACGACAGGCGCGGGTGGGCTCGCCAAGGCCCTGCGGACGGTGCCGGTGGTGCTCGACATCGCCGAACGCGTGCGCAAGGTCGCGGGTGACGACACGTGGATCGTGAACTTCACGAACCCCGTCGGCATCGTCACGCGCGCACTGCTGCAGGAGGGGCACCGCGCGGTCGGGCTGTGCAACGTCGCGATCAACCTGCAGCGCAAGTTCGCGAAGCTGCTGGGTGCGTCGACCGACGCGGTACGGCTCGTCCACACCGGACTCAACCACCTGAGCTGGGAACGCGGGGTGCTCGTCGACGGTGTCGACCGGCTGCCCGAGCTGCTGGAGCGCCACGCCGAGTACCTGGGCGAGGAGGTGACCGCGCCAGTCGAGTGGATGCGGCGGATGAACGCCGTGCCCTCGTACTACCTGAAGTACTACTACGCGCACGATGCGCAGGTGGCCAAGCAGCTCACCGAACGGCCGCGCGCCGAGGTCGTGAGCGACGTCGAGGAGGAGCTGCTCAAGATCTACCTCGACCCGGAGCAGGTCACCAAGCCGGAGTCGCTCGAGAAGCGTGGTGGCGCGTACTACTCGGAGGCCGCGGTGCAGCTCGTGCACGCGCTCACCGGTGGTGGGCCGGCCGAGGAGCACGTGGTGAACTTGCGCAACGACGGTACGTTCGGCTTCCTGCCCGACGACGCCGTGATCGAGGTATCGTCCACTGTGGATTCCACCGGGGCGCGGCCGATCCCGCAGCAGGCGGTGGAGCCGCGGTTCGCCGGGCTGATCGCGGCCGTGACGGCGTACGAGTTCCTCGCGCTGGAAGCCGCGGTGAAGGGCGGGCGCGACCGTGTGGCCGACGCGCTGCTGGCCCACCCGCTGATCGGCCAGTACACCAAGGCCGGCCGGCTGGCCGACGAGCTCGTGACGCGCAACCGCGATTTCCTGCCGTGGGCGCGCGCATGAGCGACCCGGCCGCGCCCGCGGTCGTGGCCATCGACGGGGGGAACAGCAAGACCGAGGTGCTCGTGGTGTCGCGCGAGGGTGCCGTGCTCGCCGAAGCGCGCGGCCCCGGCGCGTCGCCGCAGAACGTCGGTGTCGCCGGGTGCGTCGCCGCGCTGGAGACGCTGGTGCTGGCGGCGGTGACGTCGGCGGGCCTGCCCTCGACGCGGCCGTTCGGCGTCCACACGTCGGCCTACCTCGCGGGGCTCGACTTCCCCCGGGAGGAGGCGGCGCTGCACGAGGCGTTGTCCGCGCGCGGCTGGAGTTCAACGCTGCACGTGGGCAACGACGTGCTCGCCCTGCTGCGGGCCGGCAGCTCCGACGGCACGGGCGTGGCGGTGGTGTGCGGCGCCGGGATCAACGGCGCCGGCGTCGGCCCGGACGGGCGAGTGCACCGCTTCCCCGCGCTGGGCAAGATCTCCGGCGACTGGGGCGGCGGCTACCGCCTCGGCGAAGAGGCCCTGTGGTGGGCGGTGCGGGCCGAGGACGGCCGGGGCCCGTCGACGGCGCTGCGGGCGGCGGTCAGCGGGTTCTTCGGGGTACCCCGGGTGTTCGACGTCGTGCAGGGCCTGCACTTCAAGGAGATCGACTCCGCCCGGATCCACGGCCTGTGCCCGTTGCTGTTCGCCGTCGCGGCCGACGGGGACGAGGTCGCGCAACAGGTGGTGACGCGGTTCGTGGAGGAGGTCAGCGTGTTCGCGGCCGTGATCCTGCGGCGGCTGGACCTGACCCAGGGCACGCCTGAGGTCGTGCTCGGCGGGGGAGTGCTGACGGGGGTCGGCCCCGCGGTGATCGCCGAGATCGAACGGCGCTGCCTGAAGGTGGCGCCACGGGCGCAGGTGCGGGTGGTCGACGTGAACCCGGTGGTGGGCGCCGCGCTGTTCGGTTTGGACGAACTGGGAGCCTCGGCGGTGGCCAAGGCCGCGCTGAAGGCGGCGACCCAGCGGAGCTGACGCGAGCGGGCGGTGTCCGGTGTGGACACCGCCCGCCGCTGCCCGGTCAGGCCGCCGCGATGCCCTTCCCTGTCTCCAGCACGGACTTGAGGTCCGAGAGGACCCACGCCCAGCCGCCACCCGCGTTCTCGCCGGGCCCGGCATCGACGTTCTCCTGCGAGCCCGACACCAGGGCCGCGTGCGCGGGGGCACCGGTGACGTCGTGAGTCACCGTGAGTCTGGTGCCCGCGGTCTTCGTCTCTTCGATGTCGTAGGTCAGCGTGGTGTACGGCTCGGCGATGAGACTCGGGTCCATCAGCAGCTTCCACGTGATCACGAGCCGCCGGGGCGGGTCGGACTCCAGCACCTCGCCGTCGAGCAGGTCACTGGTGAACCCGGCGTCGACGAACTCCTGCGTCGGCTTGGTGCGGTGCTTGCCGCCCTGGCGCAGGTCGAACTCGGCCAAGCCGGAGTACCCGTACTTCTGCGTCCACTCCGGCTTGGTGATCGCGTCCCAGATCGCCTGCGGCGTCGCGCGGATGTACACACGGTTGACCTGCACGGTCTTCGTCTCGGTCATTTCGGTGGCTCCCTCTCCAGCTCGGCCTTCAGTTCCGTCAGCGCCGACACGTGGCGCTCGGTGTACTTGTCGATCCACCGGTCGTGGATCTCCCTGATGGGCACGGGATTCAGGAAGTGCCGCTTCTCCCGCCCCTCCTTCCGGGTGACGACCAGCCCGGCTTGCTCGAGCAGCTTCAGGTGCTTCATGACCCCGAACCGGGTCATGTCCACTTCGGACTCCAGCTCCGTCAGCGTCTGGCCGTCGTGCTCGAACAACCGATCCAGCAGCAACCGGCGGGTGGGATCCGCCAGCGCCTTGAAAATCAGGTCGTCGTCGTGCACACCGCGAGATTAGGTGACCAAAAGGTCACATGTCAATCAGAACTGAACCAGATTGCGCCGGTTGTCCGAATCAGCGACTGCGCGTGCTCGCCGGGGAACGTCCCGTGACCCGCTTGAACGCCGCGCTGAACGCGCTTTCCGAGCTGTACCCCCACCGTGTCGCGACAGCAGCCACGGTCTTGCCATCGGCCAGGTCCTGGGCCGCGCCGGTCATGCGGCGGTGCAGCAGGTAGTCCATCGGCGCGAAGCCCACCAGTGCCTTGAAGCGGGTGGCGAACACCGTCCGCGACATGCGCGCCACGGCGGCCAGCCGCGCGACTGTCCACGGGGCACCCGGGTGCCGGTGCATCGCCGTCAGCGCCGCACCGACGGCGGGGTCGCGGAACGCGCCCAGCCAGCCCGGCGCACCACCCGGGCCGAGCAGCGACCGCAAGACCTGCAAGGACAAGATCTGGGTCAAGTGCTCCCGCATCACGGCGCCACCGGGCTGGGCCGCGGACGTCTCGAAGGCCAGCAGCCGCAGGGTCGAATTCAGCACCGCCGCCGTGTGGGCGTCGGTGATGCGGGCCGCCGAGCCCAGGTCCTCCAGCAGCACGGCCATGGCCGGGTCCGCGAAGTCCAGGGTGCCCCCCACCAGCGCGGTGTCCGCGGCGGAGCCGACCCGGCCGGCCGAATCCACGAACAGCGAACGGCTCTCCACCGGCGGCACGTCCGGAGCGCTGGCCGTCACGTACGCGGCATCCCGGCCGACGACGTAGCAGTCGCCCGGCTCCAGCAGCACCGGCGGCGCATCCTCCGGCACCAGCCACGCCGAACCAGCTGTCACGGTGATCACCTTCGCGTGCGCGGCACCGCCGAAGCGCACCGCCCAGTCGCCGCCGGCTGTCAGCGACGCGGGGGCGGACGGGCGGACGGCCACCAGCGACAGCACGTCCGACAGCGGGTCCGGACGATCCAGCACGAGCTCCGAACGTTCGCTCATGGTCCGCGGCCACCGCCCTTCCTAGTGTGGGAGAAGTCCAAGACCGAAAGGACTCACCGTGCAGTACCAACAACTCGGGGCCACCGGAACTTTCGTGTCCAGGATCGCACTGGGCACGATGACGTTCGGCGGTGCCGGCACCCCGCCGTGGGACGTGGTCGGCGGGCTGGACCTCAAGGCGGCCGACGAGCTGGTCGGGATGGCCCTCGACGCGGGCGTGAACCTCGTCGACACCGCCGACATGTACGCGGGCGGGGAAACCGAGGAGTTCCTCGGCACGATCCTCAAGGGCCGTCGCCGCGACGTCGTCCTCGCCACCAAGGCGTACTCGCGCATGGGCCCGGGCCCGAACGACGTCGGCCTTTCGCGCGTGCACCTGATGAACGCGCTCGAAGACAGCCTGCGCCGGCTGGGCACCGACCACATCGACCTCTACCAGATCCACGCCCACGACCACCTGACGCCGATCGAGGAGACCCTGTCCGCCCTCGACGACGCCGTCCGCCAGGGCAAGGTCCGCTACGTCGGCGCGTCGAACACCTTCGCGTGGCAGCTCGCCCAGGCGCTGGGCGTGGCCGACCTGCGCGGCTACCCGCGGTTCGTCTCGCTGCAGGCCTACTACTCGCTCGTCGGCCGCGACCTCGAACGCGAGATCCTGCCGCTGGTCCGTGACACGAACCTCGGCCTGCTCGTCTACAGCCCGCTCGCCGGCGGCTTCCTGACCGGCAAGTTCACCCGCGACGGCCACGACGCCTCCGCCCGCCGAGCCCAGGCCGACAACCCGCCGATCGACCGCGAACGCGGGTACGACATCGTCGACGTCCTGCGCAAGATCGCCGAAAAGCACGAAACGACCGTCGCGCGGACCGCGCTGGCCTGGGTGCTCGCACAGCCGGGCGTGACCAGCGTGATCGTCGGCGCGAAGCGGCCCGCCCAGCTGCGGGAGAACCTCGCCGCCGCCGACGTCCGGCTCGACGAGCAGGATCTCGCCGAGCTGGACGCCGTCAGCGCGCTGCCGATCGAGTACCCGGCCTGGACGCTGCGGGGCGCGTACCCGTACCGGACTCCGCAAGCCGGCTAGAGCAGCGCCCCCAGCGGCAGGATGAGGACGATCGCCACCACCGAGATCACGGTCTCCATCACCGACCAGGTCTTCAGCGTCTGCCCGACCGACATCCCGAAGTACTCCTTGACCAGCCAGAACCCGGCGTCGTTCACGTGCGACAGGAACAGCGAGCCGGCGCCGATGGCGAGGACCAGCAGGGCGTTGTGGGTCGGGTCGAGGGTCGCGGCCAGCGGGGCGACGATGCCAGCGGCCGACACCGTGGCCACAGTCGCCGACCCGGTCGCGAGGCGGATCGCGACGGCGACGAGCCAGCCGAGCAGCAGTGGCGACAGGTGGGCGCCGGTCGAGAGGTTCGTGATCACGCCGCCGACGCCGGCGTCCACCAGGGTCTGCTTGAACCCGCCGCCCGCGGCGACGATCAGCATGATGCCCGCGATCGGTGCGAGCGACTCGCTGATCACGGTCGACAGCTTCGTTCGGTGCAGGCCCGCGGGGCGGCCCAGGGTGACCATGCCGACGAGCACCGCGAGCAGCAGCGCCACCAGCGGGTCGCCGACGAAGTCGAGCACGCGGCGGACGGCGTCGTCCTTGCCCAGCAGGATGTCCGACAGGGCCTTCAGCAGCATCAGCACCACGGGCAGCAGCACCGTCGTCAGCGTGATGCCGAAGCTGGGCCGCCGATCGAGCTCGGTGCTCTCCGATTCGGGCACCAGGCGTTTCGGCGGCTCGGCGGCCGGCACCCACCGCGACGCGACGCGGCTGAACAGCGGGCCGGCGACGACCACCGTCGGAATGCCGACGAGCAGGCCGAGTGCGAGAGTGATGCCGACGTTGGCACCCAGCGCGCCCGCGGCGGCCAGCGGTCCGGGGTGTGGGGGGATCAGGCCGTGGAGCACGGACAGGCCGGCGAGCGCTGGAATGCCCAGCAGCAGCACGGGTTTCCCGCTGCGCTTGGCGACCAGCAGTACCACCGGGATCAGCATCACGAGGCCGATTTCGAAGAACATCGGCAACCCGATCAGCGCGGCCACCAGTGCCATCGCCCACGGCAGTCCCTTGCCGTGCACGCGCCCGAGGATCGTGTCGACGATCCGGTCCGCGCCCCCGGAATCGGCCAGCAGCTTGCCGAGCATCGCGCCGAACGCGATCAGCAACCCGACCGAAGCAACGGTGCTGCCGACGCCGGTTTCGAAGCTCTTCAGCAGCTTGTCCACGGGCATGCCGGCGACGATGCCGAGCACGCCCGAACCGATCGTCAGCGCGAGCAGCGGGTGGAGCTTCAGCCGGCTGATCAGGATGACGATCACGGCGATGGCGAGCACCGTCGCCAGGATCAGGCGGGTGTCGTGGCCGGTCCAGCCGGCGGCGAGGGTGGTCATGCACGCTCCCGGAACGCGACGAGCGCCGCCTCGACGAGGTCGGCGGGAGGATCGGTGATTTCGACGACGCGGCCCGGCTCGTCGGGCTGCAGCGGCTCGAGGTCCGCGAGCTGGGAGTCGAGCAGGGACACGGGAAAGAAGTGGCCCTCGCGGTTCTTGATGCGCTCGGCGAGCAGGTCGCGTTCACCGTGCAGGTGGAGGAACCAGACCTTGCCGCCCTCGCGCAGTTCGTCGCGGTAGCGGCGCTTGAGCGCGGACGACGACACGACCCCGCCGGTCCGCTGGTGCCCGGCGATCCACTTCTCGATCGCCCGCAGCCACGGCTCGCGGTCTTCGTCCGTGAGCGGGTGCCCGGCGCTCATCTTCTCGATGTTGGCCTTCGGGTGGAACGCGTCAGCCTCGGCGTACTCGACGCCGAGCCGCTCGGCGAGCTGCTCGCCGACCGTCGTTTTCCCCGAGCCGGACACGCCCATCACTACGATGACGGTCATCCGCACCTCCTTTTGTCCGGAAAAGTCAAGCTCAAAAGTCGTACTTATTCAACAAGAAGTACTACTTAATCGAACCAGCCCGGTAGGTTGGCGGGATGGGGAGTGACCGGCACGAGGAAGTCCTCGACCTGCTGGGCGCCGCGATCGCCGACGGCGAGCTGGCGCCGGGCTCCGTGCTGCGCTCCGATGAGCTGCAGGAACGCTTCGGCGCCTCGCGCACGGTCGCGCGTGAGGTAGTGCGCGTGCTCGAGACGATGGGGCTCACCACGAGCCGGCGCCGCGTCGGCGTGATCGTGCGTGACCCGGCCGACTGGAACCACTACGACCCGCGGCTCATCCGCTGGCAGCTCGACGGCGCGGCCCGCCCGTCGGCGCTGCGGACGCTCAACGAACTGCGCTCGGGCGTCGAACCGTCGGCCGCCCGGTTCGCGGCGCTGCGGGCGACGCCGGAAGACCGCGGCCGCTTGCGCGCGCTCGGCCGCCGGCTGGAGGAGACGGCGAAGGCACGTGATCTCACCACGTTCCTTGGCCACGACATCGCGTTCCACGACCTGCTGCTCACCGCGTCGGGCAATCCGATGTTCGCGCAGCTGTCGTCGGTGGTCGCCGAGGTGCTCGCCGGGCGCACGTCCCACGGCCTGATGCCCCCGGAACCGCAGCCCGAAGCCGTCGCGCTGCACCTGGAGGTCGCGGCCGCCGTCGACGCCGGTGACGCGGATCGCGCCGAGTCCGCCATGCGCGCCATCGTGGACCAGGCACGCGACGAAATCGCCGCCGCGGTGTCGAGTAACCTCGGCGGGCAGTGAGCCGCTGATCCGCGGCTGTCCCCGAAAACACTTCCCGTTCCCCGGAGGGCTGCTGGTGAGCGCGGCGCGCGCAATCGGTTTGGTGCTGGGCCTGGCGGCCGACAGTGTGCTCGGCAACCCGCGGCGCCGCCCGCCCGTCACGGCGTTCCGGTGCGTCGCCGGTTCCGGTGCGGCCGGTATCGGAGCCGCCGGCGCCGTGGTGGCGGCGGGCGTGCTCGCCGAACGCGCCGGCCGCGGGCGCCCACTGGTGCAAGCGGCGGCCACGGCCGTCACGACGTGGGCGGTGGTCGGCGCGGCCGGCCTCGCGACGCAGGGCACAAAGCTCGCGCGCGACCTCGAGGAGGGACGCCTCGAACCCGCGCGCGGCACACTGTCCGAATTGGACCCACGAGTCGCCGACGGGCTCGGGATGATCGCGCTTTCCCGAGCGTCGGTGGAAACCCTCGCCGAGAACACGTCCGAAGTGGTCGTCACACCGCTGCTGTGGGGCGCGCTCGTGGGCGTGCCCGGGCTGCTCGCGTCGCGCACGATCAGCGTGCTCGCGCGCCGCTTGGCCGGCCACTGGGCCGTCGACCGCCTCGACGAGGTCGTCCACCTCGTCCCGACGCGCGTCGCGGCCGCGCTCACCGTGCTGGCCGCGCCCGTCGTCGGCGGGTCCGCCGGTGGCGCGTGGCGCGCGTGGCGGCGCGACACGATCGCGCACCCCAGCCCGAACGCGGGCCGCGTGGAAGCCGCGTTCGCGGGCGCGCTCGAGATCCGCGTCGGCGGGCGCACGGTATATCCCCACGGCGTGGTCGAGCTGCCGGTGCTGGGCGTGGGCCGGAACCCCGACGCCGGGCACGTGACACGGGCCGTGGAGCTGTCGCGCGTGGTCGGCTGGCTCGCGGGCGCCGCGTCCGTGGTCGTGGCCGTGCTCGTGGGCGCCCGCCGGCGCCGGCGCTAGGACCGTTCAGACCGCTTGCGACCGTCGCTGCAGGTGCTCCAGCGCGGCGGCGTCCAGCGGGCCACCGCGGCCCGCCAGCTTGCCCGAGATCCGCTCCCGGTCGGCGGGGGTCTTGTTGCCGCCGTACTTGAACTTCGCCTGCACCGACGTGACGGTCAGCTCGATCCCGCGGATCCCCGGCAGTAGCCGCCGGTCCGGCGCGTCGGCGGCCGAGACGGGGGTGCGGCCGCTGCCCGGTTCGAAGTGGCGCAGCTGCCGGTTGAGCAACGCGGCCTTCTCCGCCGGATCGTCGACGAGCCGGACGTCGCAGGCCAGCTGGGCCGACGCGTAGTACGAGGTGGGCACGCCCAGCGCCGGGTCGTCGGCGGTGTTCCAGTCCGACGGAATGAACGCGTATTCGCCGATCACCGTGAGCAGGGCCCGCGGGTGCTCCTGGAGCAATGGCCAGATCGGGTTGGGCCGCGCGAGGTGCAGCCAGACCGTGGCCTCGCCGTCGAAGACGAAGTGCGTCGGGACGACCACCGGCAGGTCGCGGCCGCGGCCGCCGGCCACGAGCTGGCCGAAGTCGTGGCCCTTGAGCCACTGCCGCCATTCCGCGTCGTCCCCGGCGTCCCAAGGGTGGATCAGCATGCCCCCGAGTATCCGCCGGGCAAGTGGCCACGCAGAAGAGCCAATATGCCGCGAAGGCAGGTGGCCAATCAGGCGGTCGGGGTGAACTCGTCCTCTTCTTCGTCCTCGGCCAGCATCTCGGCCACGGACTTGCGCCGCGTGCGCTCCGGCTGCTCCGCGGTCAGGGCGCCGCCCGGCTTCAGCTCCCGGATCGTGAAGTACAGCCAGCCGAGGATCGCCATGCTGCCGAAGGCCAGCCACTGCAGCGCGTATGAGAAGAACGGGCCCGAGTCCAGCTGGGGCAGCGGCAGCGCGCCGAGCACGCCGGGCTGGTTCTGGTCGAGCTGGAAGTAACCGGGCCGGATCGTCAGCCCGGACGCGCGCGCCACCACCTGCGAGTCGACGACGTAGCTCTGCAGCTTGCCCTTCGTCGACGCGTCGGAGAACGCGTCGCGGTGCTTCGGGTCGACCTCGTCGCTGCGCACGCGCGCGACCACGGTGACCTGGCCTCCGGGCGCGGCGGCGTAGGGGAGCACGCCGGACTGGTCGTCGAGCCGCACGTAGCCGCGGTCGATCAGGTAGACCGTGCCGTCGGTCGCGCGCAGCGGGGTGAGGACCTCGTACGCGCCTTCGCCCTGCACGGTCCGCAGCCGTGCGACGACCTCGGCCGACGGCAGGTACGTGCCCGTGATCGAGGCGAGGTGCCACTCCGTGTTCTGGTCCGGCTTCTCGCCGCCGGGCAGCAGCTGCGTCACAGGCTCGGGCTGGGCGGTGAACGACGCGGTCAGCGCGTTGTTCTGGGCCGACTGCTCGGCGTCGCGCCGGAACTGCCACGGCGCGAGGAGGGTGTAGCAGCAGACGGCGAAGGTGAACACCACCACCGTCAGTGCCAGCCAGCCGGGCCGGAGCAGAAACCGCAACCGCACGCCTCCACGGTAGGCCGTCACCGTCGCGGGGCGCGCGGCGACCTCTCCCACCTGTGATTTCGTGCGGGACAAACCGGCCTCAACCGTGCGTGCGGACCCACGCGATCAGCCCCGGCATCGCACGCTCGATCATCGCCAGGACGTCCTCGAAGCCGTCGCCGTCGCCGTCGCCGTAGTACGGGTCGGGCACCTCGGCTCCGACCTTGGCCGTCGGGTCGAACTCGCGCAGCAGCCGCACGCGCGACGGGTCCACGACGCGGGCGCGCAGGAAGTCCAGGTGGCCCTCGTCGGCGGCCAGCAGCAGGTCGGCTTCGAGGTCGGAGTCGTCGACCTGCGACGCGACGTGCTGCGTCGGGTAGCCGTGGGCCTTGAGCGTGGCCTGCGCGCGCTGGTCAGCGGGCTCACCCCGGTGCCACGGCCCGATGCCGGCACTGGAGACCGTCACGGCGTCCTCGAGGCCGGCCTCGGCGAGCTTGGCGCGGAACACGAGCTCGGCCATCGGGGAGCGGCAGATGTTGCCGGAGCAGACGAACACGACGTGCGACACGGTGGGCAGTCTCGCAGAACGGGCGTGGGAGGATCCCGTGGTGCCCGCCCTAGCCGAGATCATCGACGTCCTCGAACGCAGCTACCCGCCGGACCTCGCGGAGAGCTGGGACGCCGTCGGGCTCGTCTGCGGGGACCCGGCGGAGAGCGTGACGCGCGTGCTGTTCTGCGTGGATCCCGTCGAGGAGACGGTGGCCGAAGCCGAGGAGCTGGGCGCGCAGCTGATCGTCGCGCACCACCCGCTGCTGCTGCGCGGCGTGCACGGCGTCCCGGCCGACACCGCGAAGGGTGGCCTCGTGCACCGCCTGATCCGCGGCGGCCGCGCGCTCTACTGCGCGCACACCAATGCCGATTCGGCCGACCCCGGCGTGTCCGACGCGCTGGCCCACACCCTCGGCCTCGAGGTCGACGGCCCCCTCGACCCGCACGAACCCGGCGGCCGCACCGGCATCGGGCGGCTCGCGCACCTGGCCGAACCCGAGCCGTTCGAGGCGTTCGTGCAGCGCGTGGCCGACGCGTTGCCGGCCACCGTGCCCGGCGTGCTCGGCGCGGGCGACCCCGGCCGGCCGATCCGCAACGTCGCCGTGTCCGGCGGCGCGGGCGACTCCTACCTCGCGCGCGCGAGCGCGGCGGGCGTCGACGCGTTCGTCACGGCCGATCTGCGCCACCACCCCGCCGGCGAGCACCTCGCGGGCACCGGGCCGGTGCCCGCGCTGGTCGGGGTCACGCACTGGGCCAGCGAGTGGCCGTGGTGCGGGCAGGCCTCGGCCCTTGTCGACGCGGCCTTTGCGGGTAACGTCGTCAGTCACGTCTCCACGCGGTGCACCGACCCGTGGACCGTGCGAGCCACCCCTGCCCGCTGAGCCCTCCCGCACCGAACCCCTCCACCGAACAAGGAGCACCGTGAAGGCCGACCCCGCCGTCCAGCGCCAGCTGCTCGAACTCGCGAAGGTGGACGCCGAGCTCTCGCGCACCGAGCACCGCCGCCGCACCCTGCCTGAGCTGGCCGAGATCGAGGCCGGTGAGAAGACCGTGCGGGAGAAGCGCGACGCGCTGGTGTCCGTGCAGACCGCCGCCTCCGACCTGGACCGCGAGATCGCGCGGCAGGAGAAGGAGGTCGAGTCGGTGCGGGCGCGCGAGGACCGCGACCGCAAGCTGCTGGAGTCCGGGTCGGTCAACGCCAAGCAGATGACCGACATCGAGCACGAGCTGCAGACCCTCGGCCGCCGCCAGAGCGCGCTCGAGGACGACCTGCTGGAGCTGATGGAGCAGCGCGAGGCGCTGGAGCTCGACGCGCAGCGCACCGGCGCCGAGGTCGACAAGGCCGAAGAGGCCGTCGCGGCCGCGGTCGCGCGCCGTGACGAGGAGCTCAAGGACCTCGACACCACCCGCGCCCGCCGCGACGAGGACCGCGCGAAGCTCGTGCCGCGGTTCCCGGAGCCGCTGTTCAAGCTGTACGAGCGCGTGCGCGAGCACAAGGGCATCGGCGCCGCGCTGCTGCGGGCGCGCCGCTGCGGCGCGTGCCAGCTGGAGCTGGACCGCAACACGATCGCCGAGATCAAGGCGACACCGGAGGACACCGTCGTGCAGTGTGACAACTGCGGCGCCATCCTCGTCCGCACCCTGGAGTCGGGCCTGTGATCGACCGCGTCGTCGTCGAGGCCGACGGGGGATCCCGGGGCAACCCGGGCCCGGCGGGCTACGGCGCGGTCGTCAAGGACGCGGGCACCGGCGAGGTGCTGGCCGAGCACCACGAGTACCTCGGCGTGGTGACCAACAACGTCGCCGAGTACAACGGGCTCATCGCGGGCCTGACCGCAGCCGCCGAGCTCGGCGCGTCCACTGTGGACGTGCGGATGGACTCGAAGCTGGTCGTCGAGCAGATGTCCGGCCGGTGGAAGATCAAGCACGCCGCACTGCAGCCGCTCGCGCAGCGCGCGCGTGAACTCGCGGACCGGTTCGATCGTGTCACGTACATGTGGATCCCGCGCGCAGAGAACTCCCACGCCGACCGGCTGGCCAACGTCGCCATGGACGGCGGCACCGGCAAAACCGGCAGCGCCCGGCCCGAGCCGCAGGTCGGGGCCACCGGGACCGGGGAGGCCGACCGTGTCGCGAAGGCCGGCTGGACGGGCGCGCGCGGCACCCCGACGCGGGTGCTGCTCCTGCGCCACGGCCAGACCGAGATGTCGATCGACCGCCGCTACTCCGGCCGTGGTGACGTGCCGCTCACCGAACGCGGCCAGAGCCAGGCGGCTGCCGCGGCGAAGCGGCTGGCCGCGATGCCGGGTCTCGTCGGCGACGACGGCGAGGCCACGCCGATCGTCGCGTCGCCCCTGACCAGGACGAAGCAGACCGCCCAAGCCGTGGCGGACGCGCTGGGTACCCGGTTCGTCACGCACCCGGGCTTCGTCGAGACCGACTTCGGGGCGTGGGAGGGCCTGACCTTCACTGAAGCCGCGCAGCGCGATCCCGAACTGCACCGCTGCTGGCTGCGCGACTCGTCGTGCGCCCCGCCCGGCGGTGAGAGCTTCGAGGCGGTCCACGAGCGTGTCGGTCAGGCGCTGCGCGACCTGATCGACCAGTACACCGGCCGCACGGTCGTCGTCGTCAGCCACGTGACGCCCATCAAGACGGTGCTGCGGATGGGACTCGACGCGGGTCCCAGCCTGCTGTTCCGCCTGCACCTGGACCTGGCGTCGCTCTCGGTGGTGGAGTTCTACCCGGATGGCAACTCGTCCGTGCACCTCGTCAACGACATCTGCCACCTCTCCTGACCAGGTCGCCGGTGAGCGGTCGAAATGTGGCTCGGATCACGCTCAGGGACGACGTGTCGGCGGCCCTCGATCCGGTATTGGCTAGAGTGCTGTGTCGACCGCGGCGCCGCGGCGCGGGTCCCACGCGGGACCCTCATGAGGGGGGCGCAGGCTCGTGCGTTTCTCGGCAAGCTCTGCGAGTAGAAACAGTGACGAGGTAATGACGGCTAGCGCACTCAGCGAAGCATCCGAACACGACCTCCCCGAGGAGGTCGTGCCCGAGACCGCCCGCGGCCTGCGTCACGGCTGGCTGGCCGCCACCCTGGCGGTGCTGGCCGGCGTCGCCGCCGTCGCGTGGCACGCCACGCGCTACGGGCACTGGATCGTCGACGACGCGGCCATCACGTTCTCCTACTCGCGCAGCCTCGCCGACGGCCTCGGACCCGTGCTGCAGCCGGGCGCGCCGCCCGTCGAGGGGTTCTCCGACCCCACGTGGATGGTGCTGCTCGCGCTCGGCAAGCTCGCCGGCCTGTTCGACCACGGCCTGCTCTTCGGGATCCCCGACTACGTGCTGTTCCCGAAGCTGCTCGGCCTGCTGTTCACCGCCGGCATCCTGATCCTGTGCCACGTGGTCGCCAGGCAGGTCCTGCCGCGCCACGCGTGGGCTGCGACGCTGGCCGTGGGCCTGACCCTGGCGACGATCCCGTCGTTCGTCATCTGGGTCGTCTCCGGCCTGGAGAACTCGCTGTTCGCGTTCGCCGTGCTCGGCCTCGCGTCGGTGCTGTTCACGGCCGTGCGCAAGGAGCGCACGCTGTCGTGGAAGGTCGCGGTGGCCGCGGGCGTGATCGTCGCGTTCGCGGCTTTGACGCGGCCGGAAGGCCTGATCTACGCGGGCGCTTACCCGATCGTCCTGCTGTTCGGGGTGCGGCGGGAGGGTTTCTGGCTTTCGCTCCGCTACGCCGTGCTGTCCATTGTGGCCTTCGCCGTCCCGTTCGGCGCGTATGTGGCCTGGCGCCACAGCGAGTTCGGCGGCCGGTTCCTCGCGAACCCGTCGGTGGCGAAGAAGCAGGGCCTGCCCGACCTGATGTCGGTCATCCGGCCCGGCACGCTGGTCCTGTACGCGGGTGTCGCGGCCGTGGTCGTGCTCGCGGCGGTGGTGATCTGGGCGCTGAGGAAGGCGCCGTGGCGCCGGTCGCTGATCGCGCTGCTGACGCCGTTCGCGCTGGGCGTGATCGCGTTCGGCGTGATGGTTCCCGACTGGATGGCGCAGTTCCGGTTCGCGACTCCCGTGTGGGTGCTGGGTGTGCTGGCGGGCACGCTGTCGTTCGCGGAGCTGCTGCGCACGGTGAAGGTGCGCTGGCGCGCCGTCGCCTCCGTGGTGGTGGTCGCGGCCGCCATCCCGTCGCTGGTCGGGTTCGTGCAGCAGTCGGACGAGTTCATCAAGAGCCCGACCGTCCCCGCGTGCCTCATCGCCGACCGCTTCGGCCGCGGTTTCAACACCTACGCCGACATGCTGGGCCTGAAGCAGGCCTCGCTGTTGCTGCCGGACCTCGGCGGCTCGTCGATGACCAGCCGGCTGCAGCTCGTGGACATGGCCGGGCTCGTGAACGCACCCATCGCCGACCTCACCCACGACGACAACATCGCGGGCCTGCGCGACTACGTGTTCGACTCGGTGAAGCCGACGTTCATCCACTCGTGGGGCCCGTGGGCCGGCGGCAACGGCATCTCCCTCGATCCGCGCATCGACCGCGACTACTACCCGATCTTCATCTACCCGGGCCCGGGTCTGCGCAACGGTGACTGGGTCCGCAAGGACGCCGTCACGGACATGGCCAAGCTCCAGGCCGTGCAGCACTACGCGGCGACCACGATGATGGACGTCGAGGCCTACCGCTTCGGCAACGGCCTGAACGACTGCGGTCCCACGCTGGAGCCGGGGCAGACCATTCCGCCGCGGTCCTCCTAGGGCAGCACCACCCAGAGGGCGGTCGTCGCGGCGGCGAGTGTGAGCGGGGTCGTGAGCGCGCCGAGCTTCAGGAACTCGAGCGCTCGCGGCTTGTGCCCGTGGCGCGCCAGCACGCGACGCCACAGCAGCGTCGCGAGCGAGCCGAGGTAGGTCGCGTTCGGCCCGACGTTCACGCCGATCAGCACGGCGAGCAGCACGCCGGTGTTCGGGTGGCCGCCCAGGACCGAAAGCAGGATCAGGGTCGCGGGCAGGTTGTTGACGAGGTTCGCCAGCACCGCCGCGACGGCCGTCGCCAGCAGCAGCTCGGGCAGGCCCGCGGTGGTGGGCAGCAGCCGTTCGAGCACACCACCGAGCACGTGCTGGTGGACGGCTTCCACCGTGACCGCCAGCCCCAGCACGAACAGGACCAGCAGCGGCGATGCCTCGGTGACCACCTGCCACGGCTTGATCTTGCGTTCCGACAGCGCTTTGGCGCTGAGCACCAGCGCTGCCAACGCGGCGATCCAGACGGGCTCGACGTGCCCGAACTCCCCGACGGCGAACCCGACGAGCATCGCGGTCAGCACGAGAAGCGCGAACACCGGAGCGTTCTGGTGCCGCGGCTGCTGCGTGCTGCGCGGGCCCCGGAGGTCTCGCTTGAAGAACCGCGTGAACACCGCCAGTTCGATGGCGAGGGTGACCAGCCAGGGCAACGCCATGAGCGCCGTGAACCCCGCGAAGGTCAGCCCGGACGCCGCGAACGCCAGGAGATTGGTCAGGTTGGACACGGGCAGCAGCGTCGACGCGGAATTCGCCAGGTGGGCGCACGCGTAGACGTGGGGTTTCGACTCGAGCCGGAGCTTCTCCGCCGTCGCCATCACCACGGGTGTCAGCAGGACGACCGTCGCGTCCAGGCTCAGCACCGCCGTCACGCCCGCCGCCGCGGCGAACGTCAGCACGAGCAGGCGCTTGGCCTCACCCCGGCACACCTCGGCGAGCCGGCTGCCGAGCCAGGTGAAGACGCCGTCGATCGCGGCCAGGTGGCTGACCAGCAGGATGGCCGCCAGGAACCCCATCGTCGGCAGGATCTCCTCAACCCGGCCCCACGCCGCCCCGGGCCTCGCCAGCCCCAGCACCAGCACGACCCCCGCCACCGGCACCGCCACCACGGCCTCCGGCAACCCCCGCGGCCGCACCATCGCGAACCCCAACGTGACGGCCAGGAGAACCAAACTCACAACGGCGGCTAGGGGCTGGGGCACAGCTGCACGCTAGCCGCCGGCCTCCTCGCCACACGCTCGGCGTGGCCTGCCTCACCGGCCACTCTCACCGCGCCCCCGGCTCCCACCGCGGTACCGGCCGCCAGCCCGTGCCGTGCCGGCGCCGGATCCCGCCCCCTGGGCCGCCGACTCGCGCCACGGTCGCCGATTCGCCCGTGGGCCGCCGACTCGCGCCACGGTCGCAGGCTGCGTGCCACAGGTTCCCAAGCTCGGGCCGCAGGTTCCGGCTCGTCGGGGCGGCCGAACCGCGTCCACCAGCCACAACCCCCACCAGGCAGTGCGCGCAGCCCCCACCGGACAGGCCCCCACCGGACAGGCCCCCACCGGACAGGCCCCCACCGGACAGGCCCCCACCGGACAGGCCCCCACCGGACAGGCCCCCACCGGACAGGGCCCCACCCGCCCTGGGGCTGACCCCGCTCCATCGTATCGGCCACCACTGACAAAACCTGTTGCCAAGCAGAAAACGGCGCTATTCATCCACAACTCGCCGACGGTGTGGACAATCCACTTCCCGCTCGCCCACACCGCGCCCGAGTCGTGGACAATCGCGCCCGGTCTCGACACACCGCCCCCAACGCCAACCGAGCCTCAAACCCCAGCCGGCTCCGGAACACCCTTGCCCCTGGCCAGGTCCCGTTCCTTCTCAGGGATGATCGGCAGCACCGTCTTCCCGAGGTGCTCCACATCCTCCAAGTAGTGCAAGAACCTGAGCAGCAACAGGTTCGCCCCGCGCTTTTTGTACTCGAGCGCCCGGTCCGCGATGTGTTCCGGCTTGCCGACCAGCTGCGTGCGGAACCCGTCGTTGTACTGCACCAGGTCCTTGAACTCCGAGTCCGCCCACATGCCCTTCGAGTCGGCCGTCGACTTGCCGGGCCTGGGCGACGGCGGCGCGGAAGCCCTCCACCGCCGGGACGTTCGCCTTCTCGACGATCTCCCGCAGCACCCCTTCGGCTTCGGCGGCCGTGTCACGGGCGATGACGAAGCCGTTGAGTCCGAAGCGGACGGTGCGGCCGGCGGCGTGCGCCCGGACGTCCGAGACCTGCTCGCTGAACCCGTCGTAGTCCTTGCCGTTGCTGAAGTACCAATCGGACACGCGGCCGGCGACGCCGCGGGCCGCGGTGGAGTTGCCGCCCTGGAAGATCTCCGGGTGGGGCCGGCCCGGCGCGGGCACGGCCTTGGGTTTGATGTCGAAGTCGTGGACGCGGTAGAAGTCCCCCGAAAACGAGGCGTGGTCGTCGGTCGACAGTTCGCGGACGGTGCGGATGAACTCCTCCGTGCGGCGGTACCGCTCGTCGTGTTCGTGCCACGGTTCGCCCAGTTTGGTGAACTCGTCCGTGAACCAGCCGCTGACGACATTGATGGCCGCGCGGCCGCCGGAGATCACGTCGGCGCTGGCGACGAACTTCGCGAGCACGCCGGGGTGCCACAGACCCGGATGGATCGCCGCGATGACCTTCAGCCGCTGCGTGGCGAGCAGGAGCGCGAGGCTGAACCCGGTGGATTCGTGCTGGTAACCGGCGCCGTAGCTGGCCGTGTAGCGGACCTGGGTCAGGGCGTGCTCGAAGCCGTTGTCCTCCGCGAGGACGGCGAGTTCCTTGTTGTACTCGTAACCCAGTCGGTGCGCTGTTCGATGTCGCTGGGGACGAGGCCGCCGCTCACGTTCGGGACCCAGCAGGCGAATCTCCGGGGCTCGTGCAGGTCTGGTGCGGACATGCGGCGAGTGAAACAGTGGCGCCGAAACGGGGTCAACGGGCTTCCACGCGCTGGGATCCTCCACAAAGGACCTGGTACAGATCCACTTGAACCACCCCGCCGCGCGGCGCGTATTCCCGAGCGGAAGGAGGTGGTCCGCGGTGTTGGGCCTCGTGCAACTGCTGGAGCTCGCCGCGCTCGCCGTGACCGCGACGCTCGGCGCCGTCGAACTGCTCGCCCCGCCGGGCATCCGTCCGGTGCGCGGACGGTACGATCGTAGCGCGGACGAGTTGGCAGGACGGTCGCGAATCGGGGTGACCCGGTCCGAGGAAAGTCCGGACTCCGCAGGGCAGGGTGGTTGCTAACGGCAACCCGGGGTGACCCGCGGGACAGTGCCACAGAAAACAGACCGCCGCCGTCCCCGGACGGCGGTAAGGGTGAAACGGTGGTGTAAGAGACCACCAGCACCCCGGGCGACCGGGGTGGCTCGGTAAACCCCACCCGGAGCAAGGCCAAGAGGGAGCGCACGCTCCTGCGCAGGCGCCTGAGGACGGCCCGTCCGATGCCTGCGGGTAGGCCGCTGGAGCCTGCCGGCAACGGCAGGCCGAGATGGATGACCGTCGCCCGGCCGCGCCGGGAACAGGATCCGGCTTACATGCCAACTCGTCCGCCCTGTTCAGGAGCGGTCTTTTCGCGGTGCCGGTGCCGGCCCAGGCTCACGAGCGCGCACCGCACCCCTACCGCCCGGTAGCATCCCGGACCATGGGTGAAGCAGCCGACGCGGCGAAGAAGTTCAAGGGCACCTTCGACACCCTCCACTCGCTGATCTACTTCGTCCCCGAAGCCGAGCAGCACCTCACGGCTGCGGGCCTGCGGCCGGGGCGCATGACCTACTTCGCGAGCCGCTCGGCGCCGATGGGGGCGGTGGGGGCGGGGGTCGTCGCCGCGACGTTCTACAACTTCAACCCCGAGGTCATCGAGCGGCACGTCCCGCACGCCTGGACGCTCGCCACTCCCGAGGCCGTCCTCGAAGCCCGCCTGAACGCCGTCGACGAGGCCTACCTGCGCCTCCTCGGCGACGAAATCCTGCAGAGCGACGAAGTGGCCGAAGCCGCCGAGCTCGCGCGGGAGGCCACCGACGGCTGCCCTCCGGAAGGGCGAGCACTGTACGCGGGCCACGCGAGCCTCGCGTGGCCCGTGAAGCCGCACCTCGTTCTCTGGCACGCTCTCACGCTCCTGCGCGAGCACCGCGGCGACGCCCACGTCGCCGCACTCCTGCTGCACGGGCTGACCGGTCTCGACGCCCTCGTCACCCACGTCGCGAGCGGCGCCGGCTTCACACCCGAGATGGCGAAGCGCACCCGCGGCTGGAGCGAACAGCAGTGGGACGCCGCCGTGAACCGGCTGAGCCGGCAGGGCGTCATCGGCCCCGACGGCGATCTCACGGACAAGGGTGCGGACCTGCGTGAGCGCGTCGAAGCGGCCACGAACGCGGCGTCGGAAGAACCGTGGACGCACCTCGGTGAGGAAAAATCCATCCGGCTGGCCGAGCTCTGCCGTCCGCTGAGCCGCGCCGTCGTCAAGGCCGGCGCGTTCCCGCGGAACCTCTAGGCGGACCGATGAGGTACTGCTTGGTGTCCGATGTCCTGTATCACGCTATGTAGTGAAAACCCTGGCGCGACTTGCGCGTATCGTGACAAGCGCCTCACTGCGCCCGTGGCCGCGGACGGGTCACGAAAGCAGCGTGGTGCTCACTCAGCGGACTCGGGAGGGGAGGCCGAACGGGGCATGTCACACTGGTTCAGGCCGCCGCACGTCCGCATGGAAAGTACGCAGAGTGAGCAAAGCACTCCCAACAGGGTGAGTTCGTCGGTCCACTGCGAAATCCGGGTGGCCGGTCTTAATCCCCAGCACCCTGGGCAGCATGATGGAGGGCGAGGAATTCTGACCAGACGACCCCGACCCCCCGCCCGTGTCCACAAGTCGACATCACACTGCGCGCTTTGACCGCTACCGCAGGTGACGCCATGATGTTGTTCGAGGCTTCGCCGAAGCCAGAACCGCGCGGTACCGTCCGCGCACCGGGAGTATCGCGATGACGACCATGACCACCCTCGAGACGCTGGCCGCCGGCGAACTCGGCACCAGCAACGTCCGCAGCTGGTTGATCGACAACATCATCCCCCTGGTGTTGCTGGCCGTCGCGCTCCTGCTGCTCTGGCTCGGTGGCGGCAAGGGTGACAACGCCGGTGTCATGCGGCGGCTCGCCGGTGTCGTCATCGCGCTCGCCATCATCGGACTCGCGGTCAGCGGCGCCGGCGTCAACGTGGGCCAGTGGATCGCCGGCCTGTTCACGGGCTGAGGCGGGGCAGGCGTGCGCATCAGGACGGATGACGAGGTCTACCGGGTCGACGCCGTCTGGCTCGGCCCGCCGAAGGCGACTTTTCCCTGGAGAGCCCGCTACGTCGCGTGGCTCATCGGCATACCGGTCTTCCTGCTCGTGCTCACCGTGGAGCGGTGGGCCGGCTGGAGCTTCGGGTTCTTCTCCACGGCGTGGGCGTTCGTGGCCACGATCGTGATCACCCGGTTGATCACCGCGAAGATCAGCCACGAGCGCCCGCTGGGCGCGGTGGTCGCGATGGCCGGCCGCGAGCTGAACACCCCGCGGGAGAAGACCGCGGCCACGGGTGGCGCGGTGAGCGCCAGCCGCATCCGCGTGCGGGCCGAGCGCCCGCTGCCGAAGCACAAGAGGAAGCGGGCCTACCGGCACCACGGCTACGGCCAGGGCGCGGGAACGACGGCCGGAGCACAGGGAGCACCACGAGCGCGCCGGAGCCGCCCCGCGGCTCGGGCCGGGAGGTAGTCGTTGTTCGGTCGCGGCGGAAGCCGAGGAAAGCGTGATCGAGGCGTGCCCACGGGCGCCTGGGAGACGCCCCAGCAGGTCCGGCAGCCATCGCCGAGGAACAGCTCCTCGGGGGGCAAGGCCCGGCGGCTGCCGGGCGAGCAGGCCATCCCCGCGTACACGCCGTCAATCGCCGCGCGCAGCATCGACGGGCACCTGCTGCGCACCGGGCACGAGGTGTACGCCTGGTACCGCCTGGCGCCGCAGCGATGGTCGTTCCGTTCGGACTCGCAGCGCCGCGACCTGATCGCGGCCATCGCGGGCCAGTACGCCGAGCTGCAGGGCCGGTGGCTGCACCTGCGCGTGACGAACCGGCCGTACCCGATCCGCATGTGGGCCGAGGCCCACGTGCACAACGCCGTCGGGCGGCCGCAGGACGTGCCGGGCGCCCTGTCCTTCGACGACTACCTGATCGGCGAGCAGCAGCAGCTGATGGGCCGGTCGATGGCGGAGAAGGAGGTCTACCTCGGCGTCCAGGTGCAGACCCGGCGCATGGTGGACCGGGCCGTCGAACGCGCCGCCCCCGTGCTGCGCAAGATCCTGCCCGAGGCCGTCGACGCCGAGCTGGTGGCGCTGGACTCGGAGGTCGAGCACCTCGACCAGGTCATCGGTACCGCGGGGCTGGAGGGCAGGCCGGTGCACGCCGAGGAAATGTCCTGGCTGATGCACCGCTCGTGCTCGCTGGGCCTGCCCGCGCCGCGGAACATGCCCGCCGTGCCGGGCGCCGTGTGGGAGCCGGAGGACCTGGCCAGTTTCACCGATGCGGCCGACTTCCACGCCGACCCGTACGCGCCGACGGTCACCGTCCGCGGCCGCACGGGGTCCAACGCCGGTGTGTCGCGGCACCTCGCTGTGCTCACCGTCGGCCAGATGCACGGCCTGCAGATCCCTGAGGTCGACGACCCGTGGATCCAGCACGCCGACCGCCTGCCCGCCGCCGTCGAGGTGTCCGCGCGCATCTACGTGCGCCGGCCCGAGGAGGTCTCCGGCGAGCTGCAGCGCCAGATGAACAAGGTGCGTTCGCAGGTCAAGCACTACACCGACGAGCACGAGCTGGAGCCGCCGCAGTCGCTGTCGCGCCAGGCCGGGCGCGTGCTGGAGATCGACGACGAGATGACGTCGGGCTTCACCGCGCTGGCCACGCGGGTGCGTTCGTGGTGGCGGCTGGCCGTGTCGGGGCCGACGGAGCGCGACGCGCTGCGCTTGGCGCAGCAGCTGCTCGACCTGTACAAGCCGAAGGTCGCGATCGAGCACCCCGAGGCCCAGTACGCGATGGCCCGCGAGTTCATCCCGGGCGAGCCGCTCGCGTCGGCCGCGTACATGCGCCGCGGTTCGGTGGTCTGGACGGCGTCGGCCGTGCCCACGGCGACCGCGGAGGTCGGTGACCGGCGCGGCATCCTGCTCGGCGAGACCGTGACCGCGACCCGCCGCCCGGTGGCGTGGGACCCGTGGATGGCGCAGGAGATCCGCGATGGTTCGGGCCTCACCGCGATGGTGGCCGGCCTGGGTGGCGGCAAGTCGTTCCTCGGCGGCGGCATCGTCTACAAGACACTGCGCGCCGGGGCGCACTGGACGATCCTCGACCCGTCGGGCCCGCTGGCGCGGCTGTGCGACCTGCCGGAGCTGCGGCCGTACGCGCGGCCGATCAACCTGCTCAACGCGCAGCCCGGCATCCTCAACCCGTACCGCGTGGTGGCCGACCCGCTGCTCGAGCACTTCATGGACGAGGACGACCCGGAGCGCTCGTGGCGCCGCGAAAAGGCGCTGGCGGGCGCGACCCGGCGGCGGCTGGTGCTCGACGTGCTCACGGGTGTGCTGCCGTACGAGGTGTCGCGCATGGCGCAGACGCGGATCGTGCTGCTGCGCGCCGTCCGCGCGGTCGGCGGCCGTTTCGACGCCGACCCGGGGCAGGTCATCGACGCGCTGCGCCGCGATTCGAGCGAGCACCACGAGCACGCCGTCGTCGTCGCCGACTTCCTCGACGAGATGCGCGAGCGCATGGCGCTGCTCATCCCGGAACGCGACGCGGACCCGTATGCCGAGAGCCGCGACGACCGCATGACCGTGCTGACCATGGCGGGCCTGACCCTGCCGAAGGACGGTGTGCCGCGCGAGTACTGGACGGACGCGGAGTCGCTCGGTGTCGAGATGCTGAACCTCGCGGCGTGGCTCACCCAGCGATCGGTGTACGAAAAGCCGAAGGAGCTGCGTAAGGGCGTCTGGATCGACGAGGCGTTCTTCCTGTCGGAGGTGCCGACCGGACGCGTGCTGATGAACCGCTTCGCGCGTGACTCGCGCAAGTGGAACGTCCGGGTGCTGCTGTCCTCGCAGATCCCGGCCGACTTTCTGAAGATCCAGGGTTTCGTCGCCCTGCTCGACTCCGTCTTCGTCGGCCGCCTGGACGACGACGACGCGCAGGCCGACGCGCTGCGCCTGCTGAAGGTGCCGGTGGGCGTGGGGTACGAGCAGGTCGTCGCCGCGCTGGGCCGCCGTCCGGGCGCGCAACGCGGCCTGGAACGCGACGTCGAACCCCGCCAGTTCATCTTCGGCGACGGCGCCGGCGGCGTGGAACGCATCCGCGTCGACTTCTCCGGCCCGCACCTCGACCAGTTGCGCTCGGTCATGGACACCACCCCGGGCTCGCCCGACGCGCGCACCAAGCCCGGCACCGACCTCGTGCTGCCCCACGAGGAAGAGCCCGCCCCTTACGTCCCCACCCCACCAGAGGACGACGAGTTCGAGCAGGACTTCGAATTCCAGGCGGAACTCGAAGTCGGCCTCACCGACGAGCAGCTGCTCGGGTCCCCGGACCCGCTCGCGTCCGAGACCGGCGAGGTGGAGGGCGCGGTGCAGAACGGCAACGGATCCCACGGTCACACCGACCGGCACGCCCGCGCGGGCGGCAAGGGTGGTACCGGCAGGGATGCCGCGTGAACACGGTCTGGACGCTGGCGTTCGTCCTGTCGATCGCCGCCGGCTGGCACGCGCTCAAGCGGCGGATCAAGGAGGGGCCCAAACCGGGCGCGCGCCGGCCGAGCCGGCGCGCTGCCATGGTGGCCGTCATCACGATCCTCGGCCTGCAGACGGTGATCATGGCGCCGTCGGCCAACGCCGCGGCGTGTGGTGAATCCCCGAACCCCGAGCGTCCCGGCGCCGGGATGGTCGGCGCGATCGACCCGCCGGAGGGCCACGGCGAGCCGGGTAGCGCGTACATCGACTACGACTACGCGGGCATGGTCTGGAACACCTACCAGACCAACTGCACGGCGCTGTCCGCCATCGCCTCGCCCAGCTCCACCATCGACACGTGGGCCGGCAACCAGCTGTTCAACATCGGCAAGAACATCGTCGGCGCCACGAACTCGCTGCACTACACCGTGCTCGAGGGCGGGCTGCTGAACCCGATCTACAACGCGGTGAAGTCGGGCGCGGAGAAGGTCTACAACAACATCTACGCGCAGCTGTTCGGCCTGGTCGCGCTGATCATGTCGATCATGCTGTTCCGCAACATCTGGCGCGGTGATCTCGCCGGGGTCAGCAAACGGGCGCTGTACGCGCTGGCGGGGGTGTGGCTGGCGGCCTCGTCACTGGCGATGCTGCGGTACTTCGATCCGATCGACAAAGCGATCGTGCAGACCACCACGAACATCCAAGCGGGCTTCGTCGACGAGTCCTCCGACCGGATCGTGCGCGACATCCTGCCGACGAACCTGCATACGCAGATCGTCTACGACAACTGGCTGCGCGGTGAGTTCGGCTCGCCCACGGCGCCGCAGGCCGACCAGTTCGGCAAACCGCTGCTCGACGCGCAGGCGTTCACCCGCGACCAGCTCGTGAACGGCGACGACGGCAAGCAGAACGTCGTCGACGCCAAGAAAGCGGCCTTCAAGGACATCTCCACCAAGCTCGGCCCCGCCACCGGCTACTTCACCGGCGAGTCCGGCGGGCGCACCGGCGCTGGTTTCCTCGCGCTGGGCCAGAGCGTGGTCTACTCCCTCTTCCAGCTCCTCGCCAAGGCCTCCGTGCTGCTCGCGCAGGTGCTGATCCGCCTGTTCACCCTCACGGCGCCGTTGATCGGGCTCGTCGCGCTGCTGCACCCGGACATCCTGCGCCGCGTGCTGAAGGTCGCCGGCGGGATCGCGTTCAACCTGGTCGTGCTTTCGGTGCTGGCGGGTGTGCACGCGCTGCTGCTGCAGGCCATCTTCGACGCCGGCAACTCGCTCAACCTGCTCACGCAGATGGTCCTCGCCGGCCTGATCACGGTGTTGCTGTTCCTCGTCGGACGTCCCGTACGGCGGCTGTGGCAAATGGTCGAGATGTCCGTGAGCATGGTCGGCGCCGCCGTGCCGGGGCCGAGTGCGGGGCTCTTCTCGCGTTTCCGCAAGAAGGCCGGGCCGACGCCGCAGGACGAGTTCTGGCAGAACGTCCGCGACAGCGACGAAATCGAAGGCGAAGCCCGGGGCCCCATGGGCGCCACCGTCGGCGGCGGGCGCTACCGGCCGGAGGCCGCGGTCTTCGCCAGCGCGCAGCGCCTCGACAACGGGTCCCGGTCGGCCCGGCCCGCCGCCGCGTGGTCGGGTGCGCCGTGGCCGGGCGCGGTCGGCTCGAGCGGCCCGCAGGCCGCGCTGCCCGCGGGCGGCCGCGGTTCGCCGGCGTTCGGGCAGTACAACCCGGTGACGGGGGAGCCCGGCGACTACGTCATCGGCGGCCGGCGCGTGCCGTCGCAGGAGAGCCGGCGCGTCGACACGTCTCCGGTGGCCGACCGGCGCTGGAGCGACGAACCGGAACCGGTGGTGATCCCGTCGCGGATGAGTTCGTCCGAACGCGACTACCCGGAGTCCACTCCGGACCAAGCAGGCGTCTACACCCCACCGGGGATCCGCGCGCAGCCGCGCCGGGTGGACCCCGAGGTGGTGGCGGGCAAGCCCGTTTTCGTGCTGTACCGGCCTTCGCGCGGCATCGAGGTGCGCGACACCGACCAGGTCATGGGGCGGTGACGGATGCCGATCCGCACCAACCGCGGCCGGGCCGCGGTCTACCGCCGCCTGTGGGGATTTCCGCTCCGGTCGCCCCGCCACCTCGCCGGGACGATCGTCTTCCTGGCGATTCTGGTCACGGCGCTCGGTATCGTGCTGCCGAAGGTGATGGGCAAACCGGCCACGGCGACGCCCGGCGCGCCGGCGGCCACCTCGTCCGCGGCGCCGACGACCGGCGTCGCGGCCCCCGTGCCGAGCACCGAAACCCTGCCGACGCGGCTGTCGAGCCCGCTGCTCACCCCGACGTCCGCGCCGCCGAGCCCCGAGGCCGTCAACGTCGCCAAGCAGTGGGCCACCGCGTGGGTCAACCACCCGGCGGGCATCAGCAACGCCGACTGGCTCAACGGCATGCGCGCGCTGACCACCGACGAATTCCTCCCCGTGATGTCCACTGTGGACCCTGCGAACATCCCGGCCACGCGTGTGACCGGCGAACCCACCGTCCAGTCCTCGTTCACCAGCTCCGTCAAGGTCATCGTCCCCACAGACGGTCCGAAGCTGTCCATCACCGTGGTCAACACCGGTGCGGGGTGGCGGGTTTCGGATTACGACCAGGCGAGCTGAACCGGTGAAGATCGCGATCCTCGTGACGGTGATCGTCGCCGCCGTCTTCGCCACGGTGCTCACCGCCAGCACCGTGACGAAAGTGGTGGTAGACCAGCAAGAAGCCGCGGCGGGCGGGATCCTCAACACGTCGTGCGATGCCGCGATCGGCCCCACTCAGCCAGGCCGGCCCCAGCAGGGCGCGGCCCAGGCAGGCAACCTCGACGACGAGCAGCGCGGCATCGTCTCGCTCATCATCGCCATCGGCAAGCAGCGCAGCCTCTCGCCGCGCGCGTGGCAGGTGGCGATCCAGGCCGGGATGACGGAATCGGGCCTGCACAACCTCGACTACGGCGACCGCGACTCGCTCGGCATCTTCCAGATGCGCCCGTCGATGAACTGGGGCAGCGCCGCGCAGGTCACCGACCCGAACTACGCGATCAACAAGTTCTACGACGTGCTGCTCGCCGTCCCCGGCTGGCAGAACGAACGTCCGGGTGACGCCGCGCAGGCCGTCGAGCGCTCCGGTTTCCCCGATCGCTACCACCGCTGGGAAGCGATGGCTTCGGTGCTGGTCGAGAACCTGGGCCAGGTCGTCAACGCGTCCGGCTGCGGCGAGGGCCTGGGCGCGGCGCTACCGCCGAGCCAGGCGGCGGCGCAGGCCATCAAGTTCGCGCTGGGGGAGCTGGGCAAGCCGTACGTGTGGGGAGCGACCGGTCCCAACGCGTACGACTGTTCCGGGCTCATGTTGCGCGCGTACGAGTCGGCCGGCGTGATCCTGCCGCGTGTCTCCCAGGACCAGTACAAGGCCGGCGCGATGCTCCCGGTGCGCGACGCCCAGCCCGGTGACCTGATCTTCCTCGCCACGGACCCGGCCGACCCGTCGACGATCCACCACGTCGCGATGTACCTGGGCGACGGCAAGATCGTCGAGGCCCAGCAGACGGGCGTGCCCGTGCACGTGCGCCCGTTCTCCTTCGACGAGGCGGAAGTGGTACCGCAGGCGGTGCGTCCCGGCGTCTAGCATGGAGTTCGGGAGTCACCGGCTCTTGACACGGACCGGGGTGACCGGTATGGCGCCGCCGTTTACCTGGTGGCGCGGCGGATTCACCCGAAGTCGCGGCCTGTCCACGAGCACGCGGCCGCGCGCTGGCAGAGGATGACACACGTGGCACGGAAATTCGGCAAACGCGGCAAGCCCCAGGGCGAGCCCCAGGACCCGCGGACGCTGTTCGGCGCGCCTCAGCCGCCGCGGCAGGCCGCGCACCCCGCTTCCAGCACACCCCTGGCCGACCACCTGGCCCACGGCTGGCCCGGCGTGGACGCCGGTTACGTCGTGCTGCCGCGTTCCCTGGCCGAAGGGATGTCGCTGCCGTGGCAGCAACAGATGGCCGCTCTGCTCGCCCAGTTCCACGCGGAGCACGCCCAGCTCGCCTGGCCGATCTACCGAGTCGTCCCCTCGCGCTACGAAAAACTCGTCGACCTGGACGAAGAACAACTCGCCGAAGCCGGCTACCTCGTCGAAATCGACACCGACGGCGAGATGATCTACCGCGAACGCAGCGGGCGGAAGGTCGAAGACCCCCTGAACACGACCGTGCTCGTGTCGTGCCTGGATCCGATCCCTAAGCCCAAACCGCGCCCACCCGCACCCGTCCCCGCCCAGCCGCTGCAGGCCCCGGCACCCATGAACATCGGTCCCGCGCCGGTCTGGCGCACCGTCCCCCCACCGGACACCGCGGAGGCCGCGTTCGACGGCGGCGCTCCCGAGTCGCAGGGCCGTGCTCCTGAGCAGGCATCGTGGCAACCGGGTGCTGCCGGCCCGGCTGGTACTGAGTCGGGCGGTTGGCAGGCGCCTGCTGTTGCCCAGCCGGGATTTGAGCCGGATGGTCGGCAGCCGGGTGGTGCTGGTTCTGAGCCGGGCGGCTGGCAGCCGGGTGCTGGTCCGGTGGGTGCTGAATCGGTGAGCTGGCAGGCGGCTTCTGGTGCTCCGTCGGGTTCTGAGTCGGGTGGTTGGCAGTCGGGTGGTGCTGGTTCTGTTGGTCCGGCGGCTGCTGAATCGGTGAGCTGGCAGGCGGCTTCTGGTGCTCCGTCGGGTTCTGAGTCGGGTGGTTGGCAGCCGGGTGGTGCTGGTTCTGTTGGTCCGGCGGCTGCTGAATCGGCGACTTGGCAGGCGGCTTCTGGTGCTGAGCCGGATTCTGAGCCGGGCGGTTGGCAGCCGGGTGCTGTTGCTCCCTCGGGTCCTGGGGGCACGGGTTGGCAGTCGGCTCATCCTGGGCCGTCGGCCCCCGCACCGGCGGGGTGGCAGCCGCCTCCCGCCGGGTCGCCGTCACCTGAGTCGGCGAACTGGCAGGCGGCTCAGGCGGTGCCGGGGCAGCACCCTCCGGCGGCTGAATCCGGGCGGACCACATCCGCACCGGTTGTCGAACCAACGGGCTGGCACCCGGCTCCGCCCGGCCCAGCCCTCGCGGCCATGCCAACTCCGCATGCCGACCCCGTGGCGCATGGTCCTGTTCCGGGGAATCCGGCTGTCCCGCCTGTCCCGGCCCAGATGCCGGTGACCTCGCACCACCGGTGGACTTCGGCACCTCCCACTCCGCCGATGCCCGGGCCGATCACTCCACCCGCCGGCCGGCCGCCGATCGCCCAGACGCCCGAGCCGGGCGTACTGCCACCTGAGAGTGCTTACCGGGCGCCAGTCACGCAGCCGGCACCGCTCCTGCCGGCCGAGCCTCTGGTGCCGGAGCTGGTCGACCCTCCCGAGGTCACGCCGCCGTCCGCGGTGACCGGGCCTCAGCCACCCCCGGCGAGTAGCACCTTCGTCGCCGATCCCAGCCGAACCGCCGCACCGGTGGACCATGTGCACCATCAGACATCTCCGGTCGGCTCGGCGGAACCGTTCGCGGGCGTGCCGCCGGTTGCCCAACAGCCTGCGGCAGCTGGGCAACAGCAGTCTGCGCCTCAGCCGCCCTCCACCGACGCGCAACCAGCCGCTGACGAGGTCCGCGGCGAGCAGCAGGCCGCTGCGCCATCGGACGCGCAGGACCTGACAGAGGCCGACGCGTCCGAAAGTGATCAGCGCCCAGCGCCCGGACAGGCCGAGGCGAACCAGCCACAGTCCGAGCGGGCGCTTCTGCGCGCCGGCGAGGAGGAGGCCCGGCACGTCGATGCGCTCTCCGCGCCGGCGGCCGAGGAGCTTCCGCCCGGCGAATCACCGCAACTTTCCCCACCGGTCCAGCAACAGACCACCCCACCGGCGCCACCTCAGAAACCGGTCGGCTCGGCCGATCCGCACGCGAACCAGCGACCCGCCCCGGTCCCGCACCCCAGCGAAGCCACCGACTCGGCGCAGCCGCAAGAACCGGCTGAGCAGCAGGAACACGTCTCAGCGAACGAGCGTGCCGCCCCCGGATGGACGCCGGAAACGCCTGGCGCCACCGAACGCCAGGAGAGCACAGCGCATCAGCCTCCCGAGACGGCCGCGGTTCGGCCGCCGCAACCCGCTGGTGAGACGGAAACGGCACCGACCGACCAGTCAGCTGAACCCCCGGCGCAGCCCGAGCCGGCAACGCAGCCACCCGCGGCGGAGCCAGCGGTCGAACCGCCCACGCCCAGCGCAGCAACGGCGCCCCACCAGGCATCGACAGAGTCATCACGTCCTGAGCCGTCGGACGCTGCGGGGGACCGGTCCGCCGCGGTTCCGCCCCCGCACGCCACTCAGTCCACCGATCAGCGGCCCAACGGGGCACCAAGCCCGGGCCCCCAACGGAAAGTCCAGAACACCGACGCACAGCCTGGCGAAACCGCTTCCGGCCATCCTGCACCAAGCAGCGCCACTCCGGACCCAACTACACCGAGCGGCGCCGCACTCGCCGGACCACCTCCGACCGGACAATCGCAATCCGAACCCCCACCGAGCGGGCTCGCTTCGAGCGACCCCCCCGGCACAACGCTGCCCGGCCCGACGGCACAAAGCGAGACCGCACCACGCGATACGGAACCTCCCGAAGCCCCGTCAAGTGGGCCCGAGCCCGGCGGAGCCGCGCCGACCGAGACCACTCCAAGCGAGCCAGCGCCCGGCGGCCCTGCCCCGAGCTCGGCCGCGCCGAGCGGGTCGGCGGCTGGTGGTGTGGTGTCGGGTGAGACGGCGCCAAGCGATCCAGCGCCTGGTGGTCCTGCGGCGAGTCCGGCCGCGCCGAGCGGGTCGGCGGCTGGTGGTGTGGTGTCGGGTGAGACGGCGCCAAGCGATCCAGCGCCTGGTGGTCCTGCGGCGAGTTCGGCTGCGCCGAGCGAGCCGGCGCTTGGTGCGGTATCGGGCGAGACCGCGCAACTCGGGTTCGCGGCCGGTGGTCCTGCGGCGAGTCCGGCCGCGCCGAGCGGGTCGGCGGCTGGTGGTGTGGTGTCGGGTGAGACCGCGCCAAGCGACCCAGCGCCTGGTGGTCCTGCGGCGAGTCCGGCTGCGCCGAGCGAGCCGGCGCTTGGTGCGGTATCGGGCCAGACCGCGCAAAGCGGGTTAGCGCCCGGCCTTTCTGCGCCGAGCTCGGCCGCACCTGGCGAACTGGCGGCTGGTGCTGCGGTATCGGGCGAGACCGCGCAAATCGGGGTCGCGCCGGGCGGGCCACCAAGTGGGTCCGGGCCGAGTGAGCAGGCCCCCGGCGGCGCGATTCCTCACGAAGCGAGGCCGAGCGCGGCGGCGCCAAGCGGACCCGCGCCGAGCGAAACCGCACCGGGCGAGCCGCAGTCGGGCGGACCCACGCCGGCAGGACCGTTGCCCGGCGGCAATGCGCCTGCTGGACCCCCGCCCGGCGTGCCCGACGGGGCAGTGCCAGGCAGCGCACAGCCGGCGTTGCCGCAGCCAGATGGGCGGGGCGGGGACGTCCTGTCGCCGCGGGGGTGGGAGCAGCCGGTGCAGGCGCGGTGGCCCGAGTTGCCCCAGCCGCAGCCCCGGCCGCAGCTGGGGCCGGACGGGCGGCCGCTGCCGGTGTTCCCCGGGCAGGAGACGGGGCCCGTCGCGCCGCCGCCCGTGACGGCGCGCGGGTATCGCGCCGCGCCGCCCGTGTTTCCCGGGAAGGAGCCCTCCGTGCCGGTGGTGCCGGAGGTGCCGCAGTCGCAGCCGGCGCCGGCGGAGAAGCCCGCGTTGCCGCAGCCGTCGTCGATGGAGCGGAAGCTGGCGGGGGAGCGCGGCTCGGCGGAGGGCGCGCCGGTGCGCGACGTGCCGCTAGGCCTGTCCGACCGGAGAAACGCCGACGACGAGGCGACGCCACCTCGCGGAGTACCGACTGCCCGCGGATGGTTCGACGAGTACCCGGACAACCCCGACGACAACGGCGGAGGCGGCGGCGAGTTCGGCCCCACGGGCGAGCCGACCGAGATCCCGTTCCGCTGGCGCAAGTGACGTCCCGGATGACAGGCTGAACGCATGGCTGACGACCCGAATCCCGACCCCGGCTGGTACTACAACACCCGCACCCACGAGGTGGAACACCTGCAGCGCAGCCGCAGCATCGACCTCCTCGGGCCGTACCCGGACGAGGCCACGGCCCGCCGTGCCCTCGAGATCGCGCGGGAACGCACCAAGCGTGCCGACGCCGCCGACCGCGAATGGAACGGCGACTGATCACCCCCGGCGGGCCGGCCCTCCGGCCCGCCACCACACCAGGCGCCGACGTCGCCGCATGGCCCTGCTGAGCCGCCGCGACCCGCCGCCGGCCTGGTGTGCTGCGGCTACACCTCCTGGCGGCCCGGGCGATCGCGTCGCCATGCCCAGCGGCCAACCCAACCTGCGGCTGCCAGCGAGCGGCGTCGCAACTGCACTGTGGACGGCTACTGGTTCGGTTTCGTGCGGTGATAGCGGCGCTGTTGGTGCGCGGTGTGCCACCAATCGCCGCCAGTTCAGCGTGCGGCTGCCGGCAAGTGTCGTCGCAACTGCGCCGCTGACGGCGGCTAGTTCGGATTCGTGCGGTGGCCGCGTCAGCCTCCTGTGCTGCGGGTGCGCGCCACTGACTCAGCGTGATGCGGCGGCAGGGCCGGTTGGCGGCGCCGCGACCGGCCGCCTCGAAACTCGGCGACGGCGATCTGCCGGCGCGCCAGCCCGCCCGACCGGTCGAGCCCGGACCGACGACGTCTCCCGCGTTGCTCCTGGCGACGCACCGCCACGTGAACTCGCGGTCGGCACGCCAGGATGGCTCCTGGGTGGCATTGCGAGTGGTCGCCGTCAGCCGTGTCGGGGATTGCGTCGCCTGGCAGGGGGCTTGCGGTTCGGCGTGGCAGCGCCGCCAGCTGAGCTGGTTGTGATGCGGGCCCACCGGTGGGAACGCCGTCCGGCGGGGCCCTTCGCGCCGCGAGTGGCTGCCGTCAGTTGTGTCGGGGGTGGCGCTGCGTGGCATTGCGAGTGGTTGCCGTCAGCCGTGTCGGGGATCGCGTCGCCTGGCAGGGGGGCTTGCGGTTCGGCGTGGCAGGTTTCGTTGCGAGGGATACGCGGCGCCGGCCGAGCTCGTCTCGGCGTGAGTCCGCGTCAATCCGCGGTCCCGTTCACCCCGGGTGAGCTGGTTGTAGGGCCACGGTCACGCGTGGCGCCGAGCCCGGCGCCACGCGTAACCCATTCCGCCCAGCACTCAACGCCAGGCGAGCCGGCGGAGCCGCAACCAACCCGGCCGCATATCGCCGCGATGACGCCCCGCCCCGAAGCTTGTGGGCCGCGAGCACGAACGGACCGCTCGCCGCCGTCACAAAGCCGTCGGAACCCCCGGCCCCAGGATGAACTGCGGGTCGACCTGGCTTTCCAGGTCGGCGCCGGTGCGGCCGTTGCCCCACGCCCGCGCGTTGCGCAGGTGGAACTCGACGCCCTGTTGCTGGTACCGGGCCCAGTCGCGCGTTGTGTCGTCCACCGTCGAGAGCATGGAGGCCAGCGTGGAGAGGTTGCGCGGCTCCAGTTCCCCGATCGGGCGCCACGAGCCGCGCTCGGCGGCGCGGACGTGGCGCGACGAGGAGAGCCACCCGAGCAGCGCCGGGCCGAGCTCGGCCTGCAGGAAGGCAACGTCGTCGGCGTCGGTCACCTTGTTGCCGACCGCCGCGAGGTGCACACCGAAGTCGCGTGCGTGGTCCGCGTACTGGCGGTACACGCCGACGCTGCGCAGCGTCGGCTCGCACACCAGAAAAGTCACGTCGAAGCGGGTGAACAGGCCGGACGCGAAGGCGTCGGCGCCGGCGGTCATGTCCATCACGACGTACTCGCCCGGGCCGTCGACCAGGTGGTTCAGCAGCAGTTCCGCCGCTCCGACCTTGGAGTGGTAGCAGGCCACGCCGAGGTCGTCCTCGTCGAACCGGCCCGTCACGCCGAGCCGCACGCCGCCCAGTGAGCGGAAGCACGCGTCCGTGATCGGGTTGTCCTCGAACGGCGTGACCAGGCGTGACCCGCGGCCGGGCGGCGTGGTCTTGATCATCGCGGCCGCGTCGGGGATCCGCGGGTTGTCGCCGCGCAGGTAGTCCTTGATGAGCGCCATGTGGTCACCCAGCGTGGGCCACGCGAGCGCCTCCTCCTCGGTCGCGCCGAGGGCGACGGCGAGGTGCTGGTTGATGTCGGCGTCGATCGCCAGCACCGGTTTGCCGGCGTCGGCCAGGTACGAGACGAACAGCGACGAGAGCGTGGTCTTCCCGCTGCCGCCCTTGCCGACGAACGCGATCTTCACGGCGAAACCCTTTCACAAAATGAAGATGGTTTTCATTACAGCACTGCTCAACGTACACCCGCGCGGCTCGCGCCCGAACGGGCGATCGGGGACCGGGCGGGGGATAGTGTTGTGTGGTGCCACTCGTGATCAGGACACCCGCGTCCGGAGGGGACTTCCGTCGGCTCCGGACGGAGTTCTCGCTGCCGGATTCGTTCGGTCCCGAGGTGCTGGCCGAGGCCGAGGCCGCGGTGCTCGGCCCGCGCGCCGAAGGCCGGGAAGACGCCACCGGCCTGCCGTTCGTGACGATCGACCCGCCCGGCGCCAAGGATCTCGACCAGGCGATGGTCGTCGAACGCACGGCGCGCGGCTTCCGCGTGCACTACGCTATCGCCGACCTCGCGGCGTTCGTCCCGCCGGGCGGCGCGCTCGACCACGAGGCCCGCCGCCGCGGTCAGACGCTCTACCTGCCCGACGGCAACGTCCCGCTCCACCCGACCGTCCTGTCCGAAGGCGCCGCCAGCCTGTTGCCCGGCGAGACGCGCCCGGCCGTGCTCTGGACCATCGACGTCGACTCGTCCGGCGAGCTCACCGCCACCCGCGTGCGCCGCGCGCTCGTGCGATCCACCGAACAGCTCGACTACGAGGGCGTGCAGGCCTCGCTCGACGCCGGCAAACCGCACCCGTCCGTCGCCGCACTGCCCGAGCTGGGCCGGCTGCGGCGCGAGCTGGCCGTGCAGCGCGGGGCCGTCGAGCTGCAGTTGCCGGAACAGGAGATCAGCGGCGACCCCGACGGCGGCTGGGCGCTGGCCCGTCGCCCGCGCACGGTCGTCGATGCCTGGAACGCCGAGATCTCCCTGCTCACGGGCATGGCAGCGGCGCAGATCATGCTCGAAGCCCGCGTCGGCGTGCTGCGGACGCTGCCACCGCCCGATCCGGAGGCCGTGGAGTGGCTGCGCCGGTCCGCATCCGTGGTGCACGTGGCGTGGCCGGCCGGGGTCGGTATGTCCGAGTTCCTGTCCTCTTTGGACCCCGGTCAGCCCTCGTCCATGGCCATCTTCGCCGATACCACGCGCCTCCTGCGCGGCGCCGGCTACACGTCATTCGACGGCTCCCTGCCCAGCCTCACCACGCACGCGGGCATCGGCGGCGCGTACGCGCACGTCACGGCGCCGATCCGGCGGCTGGTCGACCGGTTCGGCACGGAGGTGTGCCTCGCCGTGACCGCCGGGCGCGAAGTGCCGTCGTGGGTCCGGGAGGCGCTGACCGAGGTGCCGCCGCAGATGTCCGCTTCGGACAGTCTCGCCGCGCGCGTCGAACGGGCCTGCATCGACCAGGTGGAGGCGTGGGTGCTGGCGGAGCGCGTCGGGCGCGAGTTCACGGCCGTGGTGCTGCGCGCGGAGGAGACGCGGGCCGAGATCCTCGTCGAGGACCCGCCCGTGATGGCCAAGTGCTCGGGCGAGAAGTTCCCCGAGGGCGAACGGATCGGCGTCCGGCTCACGGCGGTCGACGTCGACAAGCGGAAGGTGTCGTTCGAACGCGTATGAGGAGCACGGACCTGGTCGACGACCTCGGTGAGCCGGTCCCGGTCGCCGGGCCGCCGGCGCGGGTGGTGTCGCTGGTCCCGTCGCTGACGGAGGCTGTCGAGGTCAGCGCGCCCGGCCGGCTGGTCGGCGCGACGGACTACTGCACGCATCCGTCTTCTTTGGCCGTTCCGCGCGTCGGCGGTTCCAAGTACCCGAAGATCGACCGGGTGCTGGAGCTGGCGCCCGATGTCGTGCTGGCGAACTCCGAGGAGAACCGGCCGGAGGACGTGCAACGCCTGCGCGCCAACGGAATCCCGGTGTTCGTCATGGCGGCCGCCGCTTCGGTGCCCGCCGCGCTGGGCTCGTTGCGGCGGTTGCTGACGCAGGTGTACGACATCGCCGAGCCCGCGTGGCTGGTCGAGGCCGAGGAGCTGTGGCGCGAGGTCGCGCCGGTGCGGTTCCGGGCCGTCGTGCCGGTGTGGCGGAAGCCGTGGATCGTGCTGGGCCGCGACACGTTCGCGGGCGACGTCCTGCGCCGGGTCGGGGTGGCGAACGTCTACGAGTCGGCGGATGACCGGTATCCGCGGCCCGCGCTGGCGGAGTTGCTCGCCATGGACGCGGACCTGGTGGTCCTGCCGGACGAACCGTACGAGTTCACCGTGGACGACGGCCCGGGCTTCTTCCCGGACTTCCGGCCGCTCCTGGTGTCGGGCCGCCACCTGACCTGGTACGGCCCGTCGCTGGTCGACGCGCACTCGGCGCTGACCCGCGCGGTGGGGGAGCTCTCGTGACCGACGCCGAAGCGCTGGGTGTGACCGCCGCGCGCCTGCTCGCCGCCCTGGACTGCTGCCCGATCGAACCCGGCCTCACCGACGCCGAATTCGCCCGCGTCGAAGCGGAGCACGGCATCTCGTTCACCGACGACCACCGCGCGTTCCTCGCCGCGGGTCTCCCGGTCGACCCGCCGGGCTCCGACCGCGCCCGCTGGCCTGACTGGCGTGCCGGCCCCCGGGACGACGTGCACCACCTCATCACGTTCGAAACGGACCTCCTGACGAACGCCATCCGCACCGGCCACTGGGAGGACGCGTGGGGCCCACGCCCACCCTCCGGGGACTCCGCGGTCGCGGTGTTCGAGACGTTCCTGGCCGGTGCCGAGCAGATCGTGCCGATCTATGCCCACCGCTACGTTCCCGGCAGGCCCGGCTCCTCCGGCAACCCGGTCCTCTCGATGTACGGCTTCGACATCATCTACTACGGCGCCGACCTGCCGTCCTACATCGCGAACGAGTTCGGTGGGGGGGACTTGACGTTTCCGGACGGGTGGGAACCGGCGCCGCTGGCGTTCTGGGACCGGTACTTGTGAGGGTCGCGGGCCGCCCAGGGGCTGGGCGGCCCGTCGACGTCCGGCGGTTCTACAGGGTCAGGCCGGTCAGCACCGTCACGCGTTCTTCGGTGAAGTCGGCCATCGCGGCAGCCGGGCCTTCGCGGCCGGCGCCCGAGTCCTTCACGCCGCCGTAGGGCATCTGGTCGGCGCGGAAGCTGGGGACGTCGCCGATCAGGACGCCGCCGACCTTCAGGCGAGCGGAAACGTCGAACGCGGTAGGCAGGTCACGCGTGAAGACGCCCGCCTGAAGGCCGAAGCGCGAAGCGTTGATCCGCTCGACACCCTCGTCCACAGAGGACACCCGGACCAGCGACACCACCGGGCCGAACACCTCCTCCGCCATCACCGAAGCGTCCTCGGGCACGTCGGCGAGCACGGTCGGCTCCACCGTCGCGCCCGAGCGGCCGCCGCCGGTGAGCAGGCGCCCGCCGGCGGACACCGCGGAGGACACCCACGACGAGACCCGCGTCGCCGCGGCTTCGTTGATCAGCGGGCCCACATCGACGCCGTCCGAAGCGGGGTCGCCGGTACGCAGAGCCGCCACCTGCGTGAGCACGCGCGACTCCAGCTCGTCATACACGTCCGTGTGCACGTACACCCGCTGCACCGAGATGCACGACTGCCCTGCCTGGTACATGGAAAACGTCGCGATCCGCTGTGCCGCGAACTCCAGGTCGGTCCAATCCGGACAGACCAGCACGGCGCCGTTCCCGCCCAGTTCCAGGGAAACGTGCTTGCGCGGCACGCTGTCGCGGATCGCCCAGCCGACGGGTACCGAACCCGTGAACGACACGACCGGCAGCCGCGGGTCCTTCACCAGTTCGGCCGTCTCGGAGTTGCCCAGCGGCAGGATCGACCAGCTGCCCGCCGGCAACGCCGTCTCCGCCAGGATTTCGCCCAGCAGCAACGAAGTCAGCGGCGTCGCGGGGGCAGGCTTCAGCACGATCGGTGCGCCCACCGCGATGGCCGGTGCGACCTTGTGCGCCACCAGGTTCAGCGGGAAGTTGAACGGCGTGATCCCGAGCACCGGCCCGCGCGGCACGCGCCGCACCAAAGCCAGGCGCCCGGTGCCACCCGGGTCGGTGTCGAGGCGCTGCAATTCGCCGGAGAACCGGCGCGCTTCCTCGGCCGCCCAGCGGAACGTCGACACCGCGCGCCCCACCTCGCCGCGCGACCACTTCAGCGGCTTGCCCGACTCGGCCGTGATCAGCCGCGCGATCTCGTCGGCTCGTCGGCTCAACGAAGAAGACACGTGGTCCAGCGCCCCGGCCCGCACGTGCGCGGGCGTCGTGGCGAACTCGTCCGCGACGGCCGCCGCGGCCTGCACCGCCGCCTCGATGTCCGAAGCGGACGGTACGTGGTGGGAACCGGCTTCACTGCCGTCGTAGGAGTGGCGGACGGCCGCCGTCGTACCGGTGATCACCGGCTTGCCGGCGACCCAGAACGGAACACTCACTTGCGCACCTCCGTGCGAACCGCGTGCTCGAGCACGGACAGACCCTCGTCGAGCAGCTCGTTGGACAGGGACAGCGGCGGCAGCAACCGGATGACGTTGCCGTAGGTGCCGCAGGTCAGGACCACGACGCCGAGCGCGTGGCACGCCGCTGCGACGCGTTTGGTCAGGCCGGCGTCGGGCTCGTCGGTGCCCGGCTTCACGAACTCCGCGGCCAGCATCGCGCCGCGCCCGCGGACGTCGCCGATCACGCCCGTCTCCTCGGCCAGCGCCCGCAGCCGCGGCAGCACAACGTCCTGCACACGCCTCGCAGAAGACGGCAGGTCCGAAGCGCGCATCGTCTCGATCGAACCCAAGGCCGCGGCGCACGCGACGGGGTTGCCGCCATACGTGCCGCCCAGCCCACCGGGGCCGACGGCGTCGAGCAGCTCCGCGCGCCCGGTCACGGCCGAGAGTGGCAGCCCGGCCGCGATGCCCTTGGCCGTCGCGATGAGATCCGGCACCACACCTTCGTTCGAGGACGCGAACCAGTCGCCGGTGCGGCAGAAGCCGGTCTGCACCTCGTCGGCCACGAACACCACGCCGTTGTCGCGGCACCACGCCGAAAGGGCCGGCAGGAACCCGGGCGCCGGCTCGATGAACCCGCCCTCACCCTGGATCGGCTCGATCACGACTGCCGCCACCTGGTCGCCGCCGATCTGCTTCTCGATCCGGTCGATCGCGATCCGCGCCGCCGCCGCGCCCGAAAGCCCGTCGCGGTACGGGTACGAGCCCGGCACGCGGTAGACCTCGGGAGCGAAGGGACCGAACCCGTGCTTGTAGGGCACCGACTTCGCGGTCAACGCCATCGTCAGGTTCGTCCGCCCGTGGTAGGCGTGGTCGAACACCACCACGGCCTGGCGCCCGGTCGCCGCGCGCGCGATCTTCACCGCGTTCTCCACGGCCTCGGCACCCGAGTTGAACAGCACCGACTTCTTCGCGTGGTCACCCGGCGTCAGCTCGGCCAGCGCCTCGCAGACCTCCACGTAGCCCTCGTACGGGGTGACCATGAAACACGTGTGCGTGAACCAGCACGCCTGCTTGCGCACCCGGTCGACGACCTCCGGCGCGGAGTGCCCCACGTTCGTCACGGCGATGCCGGAGCCGAAGTCGATGAGCACGTTGCCGTCGGCGTCGGCGAGCAGCCCACCGCTGGCCGACGTCACGTACACGGGCAACGTGGAGCTCACGCCCGCCGCGACCGCGGCGGTCCGCCGCTTCTGCAGCGCGCGCGACGCCGGGCCGGGGATCTCGGTGCGCAGCTGGCGCTGACGGGGTGCCGGCGCGACGAGCTCGGCGGCGGGCGTGGTGGTCATGGGCTCAACTCCTGGGAAACGGGCCGGGTCGCTTCCCAGGATGAGGCGGCCCGGCCGCGGAGTCAGCTGGACAAGATGGCCAATTCGACGCGTAGAGTTGGCCACTATGGCACTCACCCTCCGTGCGCTGGCGGCCCAGCCCGGCCTGGGCCTGTCCGTGGTCGCGGGGGAGTCCGGGCTCGACCGCCCCATCGGCTGGGTGCACCCCACCGAGCTCACCGACCCGCAGGCCTTCCTCGAAGGCGGCGAGCTATTGCTCACGACCGGCCTCGCGCTCGACGACGCGACGTCCGCCGCCTACGTCCGCCGGCTCGTCGACGCGGGCGCCGCCGGTCTCGGCTTCGGCGTCGGCCTGAGCCACGACCACGTCCCGGAAGCGCTGGTCGAGACCGCCGACGAGGTCGGCCTCCCGGTGCTGGAGGTCCCGCGCAGGACGCCTTTCATCGCCCTCACCCGCGCCGTCTCCCGGGCCGTGGCCGCCGACGAGTACGCCGCCACCGTCCGCATCGGCCGCGCCCAGCAGGAACTCACCCGCACCGCCGTCGGCCGCTCCGGCGCCGCGGGGGTGGTCCGCCGGCTCGCCCGGCTCGTCGACGGCTGGGTCGTCCTCTTCGACGCCGCCGGCCGCGTGCGCGAGGCGTCGTCCGCCACCGCCCGCGCCCACGGTGAGGAGCTCGACGTCAAGACCCTGCGCGCCGGAACCCGCGTGGTAACGCTGGGGGAGCAGGAGGTCGTGCTCCAGACCCTGCACACGCGCGGCGCGCTCGCCGTCGGCACCGGCGAGCCGCTCGACGCACCCGGCCGCCACGTCGTGAACACGGCCGTCTCCCTGCTTTCCCTGGCCCTGGAACAGGACCGCGCCCACCGCAGCGCGCTCTCGCGCCTGCGCACCGGCCTGCTGGACCTGATGGCCGCAGGTGAGCAAGCCCTGGCGCTCGACGTGCTGCGCACCGCGCAGGGCGCGCCGGATCCACCGTGGACAGTGCTCGCCGTCGTGGGCTCACCGGCCGCGCGCAACACCGTGTACGACCGCCTCGAACCCCTTGCCGCGCAAGTGTTCTTCGCGCACTCCGGCGAGTTCCTCGTCGCCGTCACCGACGACCCCGAACGCGTGTTGTCCGCCACGGTCGATGGCTGCCACGTCGGGATCGGCGACGCCACCGCGTTCCCGGATGCGCTCCGCCAGGCCCGGCAAGCCGCCGAAGCCGCCCGCGCGCAGGGCACCCCGCTCCTGCGCTACGCCGACCACGCCGGCCGCGGTCTCCTGAACCTCCTCGACCCCGTTGCGGCCCAAGCATTCTCGGCAGACCTGCTCGCCCCGCTGCTGGGCCGCGCGGAACTCGAAGAGTCCCTCCGCTGCTGGCTCGAGAACCACGGGCATTGGGACCGCGCCGCCACGCAGCTCGGCGTCCACCGCCACACCTTGCGCAACCGCATGACCAAAGCGGCCGAACTCCTCGGCAAGGACCTCGACTCGCCGGGCGCGAGAGCCGAACTCTGGCTCGCCCTGCAGGTCAAGTCGTGACGAGCAGCGCGATCGGCGAATCGCCGCACCGGCGCAACGTGGCTCCGGCCGCCGTCGTCAGCGGTTCGGCGCCCGCGGTCCACCACGCGGGCACGTCGACCTCGCGCACCAGGGAACCCGTGGCCTGCCGGACGCTGTTCGACACGATCACACGGCCCTGCGCGTTGAGCAGCGCGGCGCGCTGGCCCAGCGAAAGCAGCCGGCGGCGCACCGTCCGCTCGAATTCGCGCACGTAGACGTCCGCGCCCACCACGCCGGCGAACGCACCTTCGCGGTGCACGGGCAGCGTGAACGTGAGCGTGTACTCGTCGGTGCAGAGGTAGTCGACGTACGGGCCGTTGATGTGGCGCCGTCCGCTGTCGCGGGGCACGGTGAACCACGACTGGCGCGTGTAGTCGAGGAAGTTCGGGCTCTCCGGGTCGAGGCTGATGAACAGCTGCTCCGGCGTGTCTTCGTCGGCTGCGCCGACGGTGGTCCACCACTCGAAGCCGAACTCCTGGTCCGAAAGCACGTGGGGCGCGCTCACGAACCCGGCGCCGATCACCAGCCCGCCGAGTGCCTCCAGCACCTGGGGCCGGATGCGGTGCAGTGTTTCGGCTCCGGCGCCGCCGGGTTCGGCCAGCAGCGTCTCGGCGGCGGCCAGTACCGGCTTCAAGCGCTCGAAGATCTCCTCGACCAGCGCGGATACCTGCGCGACGACCTCGTCGCCGATCAACGTGCGGGTGTCGGTCACGATGCTCACCTCGTGCTGCGGGGTCATCGAAGCTTACGGCGTTTCGAGGCTTAAGTGCAGATCCACGAGCCGGTCGAGCGCGCTCAGGATGTGCTCCTCGGTCAGCTTGCGGGCCTTGTCGCCGTCGGCGGCGGCGATCGCGGTGACGATCGCGTGGTGCTCAGCGTAGGACTGGCGGCACGTGTCGTCGCCTTCGAGGGGCACCCAGAGCAACCCGCCGTGTTCGCCCTGCAGCTGAACCTCCTGGTTGGTGAGCCGCGGTGACTGCGCCGCCGCCGCGACCTCGAGGTGGAAGTGCCGCTCCGCGCGGGTCGCCTCGGGCCCGCCGGTGCGGAGCAGATCTTCGCTGGTGAGCCGCAGCCGTTCGAGGTCATCGGGGGTGCTGCGCTCGGCGGCGAGCTTCGCGGCCGAGCCGGCGACCGCGAGGTAATGGTCACCGAAGTCGCGCAGGTCGGAGAGTGACACGAGCCGCAGCCGGGCCGACCACGTGCTCGGCGACGGCCAGTCGGGCGTGCGCACGAAGCTGCCGCCGCCCCGGCCGCGCCTGGTCTCGACCAAGCCCTGCTGCCGAAGCACGGCGAGCGCTTCGCGCACCGTCACGGTGGACACGCGGAACTGCGCGGCGAGCTCGGCCTCGCTCGGCAGCTGCTCGGCGTCGTCGAGGAGGCCCAGGGTGATGGCGTCGAGCAACCGCGCCGCGACCGCTTCGGCGCGGCCCAGCTGGTCGAGCGGTGCGAACATCGCGAGCCGCGTTCTGTTCGGCATCTCCTTGCGCATCGTTTGGTCCACCCGTCTCGGCGTGCGATTGGGGCCAATACTGCCCCAGGACCTTGTCATGTGAAATATGGAGTTATATGTTTCACCCTGCCACGGAGAGTCAGGAGGCGCACGCGTGCAGGAACTCAAGCATTACGTCGGCGGCAAGTACGTCGACTCGCTGTCCGGGAAGGTCCTCGAAATCGTGGACCCCGTGACCGGGCGCCCGTACTGCACCGCGCCGGTGGCGGGCGCCGAGGACGTCGACCGCGCGCTCAAGGTCGCGGCGGAGGCGTTCGAGAGCTGGAAGGAGACGACGCCGGCCCAGCGCCAGCTCGCGCTCCTCAAGATCGCCGACGCCGTCGAGGCGCGCGGCGAGGAGCTCATCCGCGTCGAATCGCAGAACACCGGCAAGCCGGTGGCGCTGACGATGTCGGAAGAGCTCCCGATGATCGTCGACCAGCTGCGCTTCTTCGCCGGCGCCGCCCGCGTGCTCGAAGGCCGCTCGGCCGGCGAGTACATGGAAGGCCACACGTCGTTCATCCGCCGCGAGCCCGTGGGCGTCTGCGCGCAGGTGACGCCGTGGAACTACCCGCTGCTCATGGCGATCTGGAAGATCGCGCCGGCGCTCGCGGCGGGCAACACCGTGGTCCTCAAGCCCTCCGACACCACGCCGGCCTCGACGCTGCTGCTCGCCGAGATCTGCGGCGAGTTCCTCCCGCCGGGTGTCCTCAACGTCGTCACCGGCGATCGCGACTCGGGCCGCGCGCTCGTGGAGCACCCGGTCCCGGCGATGGTGTCGATCACCGGCTCCGTGCGCGCCGGGATCGAGGTGGCCGGCTCCGCGGCCCGCGACGTCAAGCGCGTGCACCTCGAGCTGGGTGGCAAGGCGCCCGTGATCGTGTTCGAGGACGCCGACCTCGAGACCGCCGCCGAGACCATCGCGATGGCCGGCTACTTCAACGCCGGACAGGACTGCACGGCCGCCACGCGCGTGCTGGTCGCCGACGACGTGCACGACACGTTCGTCGCCGCGCTCTCGCGCCAGGCCGCGGCGAACAAGACCGGCAAGCCCGACGACGACAGCGTCGCCTTCGGCCCGCTCAACAACGCGGCGCAGCTCGAGAAGGTCTCCGGCTTCATCGACCGCCTGCCCGCGCACGCGACCGTCCACTGTGGTGGCCGGCGGGCCGGCGACGAGGGCTACTTCTACGAGGCCACCGTGGTTTCCGGCGTCACCCAGGACGACGAGATCACCCAGAACGAGGTCTTCGGTCCGGTCATCACCGTGCAGCGCTTCTCCGACGAAGCCGAAGCGGTGAAGGCGGCCAACGGTGTGCCCTACGGCCTGGCCTCCTCGGTCTGGACCAAGGACCACCAGCGCGCCCTGCGCGTGTCCGCCAAGCTCGACTTCGGGTGCGTGTGGATCAACACCCACATCCCGCTCGTCGCCGAGATGCCCCACGGCGGGTTCAAGAAGTCGGGCTACGGCAAGGACCTCTCGCTGTACGGGCTCGAGGACTACACCCGCATCAAACACGTGATGAGCGCGCTGTAGGAACCGCGTGACCAGATCCACGGGAAGGCCCGCCATGCCCCACCAAGCCCCTTCGACCGCGCGTCGGCCCGAACGGCCGCGCGCGAGCGGCGAGCCGGCGATCCGGCTCACCGGGCTGCAGAAGCACTTCGACAAGGTCCGCGCCGTAGACGGCGTGGACCTCGACATCCCGCCCGGTGAGTTCTTCTCCATGCTCGGCCCGTCGGGCTCGGGGAAGACCACCGTGCTGCGCATGATCGCCGGCTTCGAGCTGCCGACGGCGGGCACGATCCAGCTCGCGGGCCGGGACGTCAGCACGCTCGCGCCCTTCGAGCGCGACGTGAACACCGTGTTCCAGGACTACGCGCTCTTCCCGCACATGTCCGTGCGGCAGAACGTGGAGTACGGCCTCAAGGTCAAGCGGGTGCCGAAGGCGGAGCGCCGCCAGCGCGCCGCGGCGGCACTGGAGACCGTGCGGCTCGGTGAGTACGGGGACCGCAAGCCCACGCAGCTCTCGGGTGGTCAGCGCCAGCGCGTCGCTCTCGCCCGGGCGCTGGTGAACCGCCCGAAGGTGCTGCTGCTCGACGAACCGCTGGGAGCTCTCGACCTCAAGCTGCGCCAGGCGATGCAGATCGAGCTCAAGCAGATCCAGCGCGAGGTCGGGATCACCTTCGTGTTCGTGACGCACGACCAGGACGAGGCGCTGACCATGAGCGACCGCATCGCGGTGTTCAACGCCGGGCGGATCGAGCAGGTCGGCACCCCGGTCCAGGTGTACGAGAGACCAGCCAGCGCGTTCGTCGCCGGCTTCGTCGGCACGTCCAACCTGCTCAGCGGGCGTGGTGCCGAAGCGGTGATCGGCAAGCGGGGTGTGTACAGCATCCGGCCGGAGAAGATCCGCATCGACGGTGACCTCTCTTCGCCCGCAGGGCCCGGCGAGACCTCCGCGACCGGAATCGTCACGGATGTCGTATACGCCGGATCGACGGTGCGCTACGCTGTCGCGCTCGATGCGGGGGGTCAGTTGTCCGTGGTCCGCCAGAACACCAGTGAGCCGACCGAGTTCGTCGACGGCCGGGTCCGCTTGCGGTGGCGCCACGAACACAGTTTCCGGGTCCCCGAAGCCGGCTAGTTCTCACGGGAAGGTTTCTCTCGACATGAAGAACAGGAAGACGCTGCTCGCAGGCCTGTGCGGCGTGAGCCTGCTGCTCGCGGCCTGCGGGACGTCAGGTTCCGACTCCAACGCGGGGTCGGCACCGGGCGCACAGGGGTTCACCCCGCCCAAGCTGGCCGCACTCACCCAGCTCGGCCAACCGGAAGGCCAGCTGAACGTGCTCGCGTGGCCCGGTTACGCCGAGGACGGTTCCAACGACTCGAAGATCAACTGGGTCAAGCCGTTCGAGGACCAGACGGGCTGCCAGGTCAACGTCAAGCCCTTCGGCACGTCCGACGAGGCCGTGACGCTGATGAAGACGGGTCAGTACGACGTGGTGTCCGCCTCGGGCGACGCCTCGCTGCGCCTGGTCGCCTCGGGTGACGTCGAGCCGGTGAACACCGCGCTCGTGCCGAACTACAACGACGTCTACCCGTTCCTCAAGAACAAGTCGTGGAACAGCGTCAACAACGTCGCCTACGGCATCCCGCACGGCTGGGGCGCCAACGTGCTCACCTACCGCACCGACAAGGTGAGCCCGGAGCCGACGTCGTGGTCGCCGATGTTCGACACGAACACGCCCTACAAGGGCAAGATCATCGCCTACGACTCACCGATCTACATCGCCGACGCCGCGCTGTACCTGATGGCGCACCAGCCCGACCTCGGGATCAAGAACCCGTACGCGCTGGACGACAAGCAGTTCAACGCCGCGGTCGACCTGCTGAAGAAGCAGCGCCCGCAGGTCAGCGAGTACTGGTCGGACTACCTCAAGGAGACGCAGGCGCTGAAGAACGGCGACTCCGTGATCGGCACGGCCTGGCAGGTGACGGTGAACCTCGCGAAGAGCGAGGGCGCGCCGCTGAACGCCACGGTGCCGAGCGAGGGTGCCACCGGCTGGTCGGACACCTGGATGGTGGCCACGAAGTCGCAGCACAAGACGTGCGCGTACAAGTGGATGGACTACATCATCAGCCCCAAGGTCAACGCCCAGGTCGCCGAGTACTTCGGTGAAGCGCCGGCCAACTCCAAGGCCTGCGCCGAGATGACCGACAAGACGCTCTGCGACACCTACCACGCGAACGACGCCGCGTACGCCGCGAAGATCCAGTACTGGACCACGCCGATCCCGCAGTGCCTCGACGGCCGCACGGACGTCAAGTGCAAGGACTACGGCGACTGGACCCGCGCTTGGACCGAGATCAAGGGCTGATCTCCCCGGCTCCGGGGGCGGCGGGCTCCCCCCTTCGCCCGCCGCCCCCGGTCTTTTCCCCTCTCCTTCAAGCGTTACCCGAAAGCGCAGGACATGACCGCCGTGAGCACGCCGAGCCGCCGCGCTTCGGCCTTCTTCTTCCGCAAACCCCGGTTGCGCCTGGGCATCCTGCTCACCGCGCCGCTGCTGTGGCTCGGCCTCGCCTACCTCGGCGCGCTCGCCGCCCTGTTCGTCACCGCGTTCTGGTCGACCGACGTGTTCACCGGCAAGGTGGTCACGGACTGGTCGTTCGACAACTTCGCCACCCTGTTCTCCGACTCGGTCTACCGCACGATCACGCTGCGGACCGTCGGCATCGCGCTGCTGGTGACGGTGATCGACGCGATCATCGCCTTCCCGATGGCGTTCGCCATGGCGAAGCTCGCTTCCCCGAAGGCGCAACGGATCCTCGTGATCGCCGTGATGACGCCGCTGTGGGCGAGCTACCTGGTGAAGGCCTACGCGTGGCGCACGATGCTGTCGGGCAACGGCGCGATCAGCTGGCTGCTGAGCCCGTTCGGCCTGTCCGGCCCCGGTTACGGCGTCGCGGCCACCGTGATCACGCTGGCCTACCTGTGGCTGCCGTACATGATCCTGCCGATCTACGCCGGCCTGGAGCGGCTGCCCGACTCGCTGGTCGACGCGTCCGGTGACCTCGGTGCGCGCTCGTTCCGCACGTTCCGGTCGGTGATCCTGCCGGTCGCGTTCCCCGCGATCGTGGCGGGCTCGATCTTCACCTTCTCCCTGTCGCTCGGCGACTACATCGCCGTGAAGATCGTCGGCGGCACGTCGCAGATGCTCGGCAACGTCGTCTACGACAACATTGGCGCGGCCAACAACCTGCCGTTCGCCGCGACCGTCGCCCTCGTGCCGGTCGTGATCATGCTCGTGTACTTGGCCGCCGTGCGCCGCACCGGCGCGCTGGACAACCTCTAGGAGACCGCCGTGCGGATGTCGAAGACCGCCCGGGTGCTGCTGTGGACGGCACTCGGGGTCGGGTTCGCGGTGATCTACTTCCCGCTGCTGGTGGTGCTGCTCAACTCCTTCAACGCGGACACCACGTTCGGCTGGCCGCCGAAGAGCTTCACCTTCGAATGGTGGGGCCGCGCGGTCACCAACGCCGGTGCACTGCACGCGTTGTGGACCAGCGTCGAGGCGGGTCTCGCGGCCACGGCGATCGCGCTCGTGCTCGGCACGATGGCGGCGTTCGCCTTGCAGCGCTATAAGTTCTTCGGCCGTGACTCGATCTCGCTGCTGATCATCCTGCCCATCGCGCTGCCCGGCATCGTGACGGGCATCGCGCTGAACAACGCGTTCCGCACGATCCTCGGCATCGACCTCGGGCTGCTCACGGCGATCATCGCCCACGCGACGTTCTGCATCGTCGTGGTGTTCAACAACGTCGTCGCCCGCCTGCGGCGCCTGGGCGGCAACCTCGAAGAGGCGTCGATGGACCTCGGCGCCGACGGCGTCACCACTTTCCGGCTGGTGACGTTCCCGATGCTGCGCTCGGCGCTGCTGGCGGGCGGGCTGCTGGCGTTCGCGCTGTCGTTCGACGAGATCATCGTGACGACGTTCACGCTGGGCACCGGCATGGAGACGTTGCCGATCTGGATCTACAACAACCTGTTCCGCCCCAACCAGGCCCCGGTGGTCAACGTCGTGGCGGCCGTGCTGATCATCGTGTCGACGGTACCGGTGTACTTCGCGCAGCGGCTCTCCGGCGGCGACAGCTCGTCGGGCGGCAGGATCTAAGCCACGGAGCGGATGGTGCCGCCGTCCACGCGGAGGGTGGCCCCGCTGACGTAGTCGGCATACGGGCTCGCGAGGTACGCGACGGCGCCGGCGATCTCTTCGGGCCGTCCGAAGCGCCCGATGTCGTTGGGCACGTAGTCGCGCGCGGCGTTGCGTTCGATGTCGGGCCACTCCTCGCCCCAGCCGTGCTCGGGGGCGAGGTCGGTGAGGTAGCGCTGCACGGCGTCGACGAGGATCGCGCCGGGAGCGACCACATTGGACGTCACGCCGGTGTCCTTCAGTTCGCGCGCCAGGGAAACCGCGAGGTTGTGCCGCGCGGCGAGGGTCGCGGTGTACTGGGGGAGCGTCGCCGTCGGCTGGCCCGAGAGACCACCGCCGATCTGGATCACGCGGCCCCAGCCGCGGGCACGCATGCCGGGGACGAGCAGGCGGATCAGGCGGACGGCGGAGACGACGTTGACCTCGTAGGTCCGCGTCCACTCCTCGGGGGTCGCGTCGGTCCAGCCGCGGTGTTCGTAGGCGCCGGCGTTGTTGACGAGCACGTCGACGTCGCCGGCTGCATCGGCCACCGCGGCCGCGCCTCCCTCGGTCGCGAGGTCGCCGATGGCCACGCTCTTCGCGCCGATCTTCCCGGCGACCGCACGGGTTCGGGTTTCGTCGCGGCCGTGCACCACCACGTCGGCGCCTTCCTCGGCGAGCAGTTCCGCGATCGCCACACCGAGCCCCGAGCTCGAGCCCGTGACGAGCGCGCGGCGGCCGGTCAGGTTCAGGTCCATTTCGGTTTCTCCATAAGTCTACGGGTGTAGATATAACTCTAGTCTACACTCGTATACATGACCGCACCACGACGGCGTGACGCCACGGCGACTCGCGAAGCGATTCTGCGCGCGGGCGTCGAGGCCTTCACGCGCTTCGGCTACGACGGCGTGGGCGTGCGCGACATCGCGCAGTCCGCCGGCGTCACCGCGATGCTCGTGAACCGCTACTTCGGCTCGAAGGAGGGGCTCTTCGCCGAGGTGGCTGAGGTGTCGATGACCGAGCGCACCGTGCTGACGGGCGACCCGGCCACGCTCGCGCGCGACGTCGCCGCCGCGCTCGTCCGCCGCACGCAGCCGGACGCCGACAGCCTCGACCCGTTCCTGCTCATGCTCCGGTCGGCGCCCAACCCGCGGGCCGCCGAGATCCTGCGGGTGGGCATCGAGAAACACGTGGAGCGGCACGTCTACGACGTGGTCCCCGGCACTCGCGGCACCGAGCGCGCGGCGATCGCGTTGTCGCTGATCGCGGGATTCTGGTTGATGCGCAAGGTGATCGGCAGCACCGCGCTGAACGAGGCGGACGAACCCGCGCTCGTCGCGACGCTCGAGGGCCTGTTCCGGGTCCTGCTGGACGCCTAGCGGAAGTCGTCGGTCGCCTTGCGCAGCGCCGCGAGGGTGCCCGGGTCGTTCACCGCGTGGCCCGCGCCCTCCGTGATGCGCAGCACCGACCCCGGCCACGCGCGGTGCAGCTCGTACGCGGTGATGGGCGGGCAGACCGCGTCGTAGCGGCCCTGCACGAGGACACCCGGGATACCGGCGAGCTTGCCCGCGTCGCGGATCAGCTGGCCGTCGTCGAGCCAGGCGCCGTGGCCGAAGTAGTGCACCGCCAGCCGTGCGAACGTGAGCGCGAACGACGGGTCGGCGTAGCGGTTCACGAAGGCCTCTTGGGGCACGAGCGCGACCGTCGCGCCCTCCCAGGTGCTCCACGCGATCGCGGCGCGCTCCCGGACGGCGCGGTCCTCCGAAGCGAGCAGCTCGCCGTACCCCTTGAGCGGGTCTTTCCGGTGCGCTTCCGGCAGCGGCGCGAGGAAGTCTTCCCACTCGGCGGGGAACAGGTGTGCCGCACCGCCGCGGTAGATCCAGTCGAACTCGCTCTGGCGCGCGGTGAAGATGCCGCGCAGCACCAGCTCCGTCACCCGATCGGGGTGAGTTTCGGCGTATGCGAGGGCGAGCGTCGCGCCCCACGAGCCGCCGAAGACCTGCCACTGCTCGACATTCAGGCCGCTGCGCAGCAGTTCCAGGTCGGAAACCAGGTGCCACAACGTGTTCGCTGCGAGGTCGGCGCCCGGGTCGGCCGCGCTCGGCGTGCTCCGCCCGGCGCCGCGCTGGTCGAACAGGATGATGCGGTACGCACTGGGGTCGAAGTGCCGCCGCGCCATCGGCGCGATCCCGCTGCCGGGCCCGCCGTGCACCACGACGACGGGCTTGCCCAGCGGGTTTCCCGCCTCCTGCCAGTACACCCGGTGCCCGTCGCCGACGTCGAGCATCCCCTCGGCCGAGGGCTGCAGCGGCGGGTAGAGGTCGTCCATACCGGCCACTCTGCCGGAAACCCCGCGCGCGGGTGGCAGGTGGCGCGGGTGGCACTCGGGTGATTTTCGCTGCCTGGCACGGATTCCTCGCGTGCTGCCCGCGGATGGCGGCGGTCACCGGGCCGGAGCCTCGCCCGGTCGAGGAAGGTGGAGGCCCGCCCCCGCCGCCGGGCTGAGCGGGCCCCCGTCCGTGTCGCGTCGGCGGCCATGCCTGGCCGCGTCGGCGATTCGTTCACCGTGGCGCGGACCGCGAGGGGCGAGCGGCGCGTGAAGCTCCGGCTGCTCCCGGCATCCCGGCCTCCTCGGGTGCGTCGCACCATCAGGTGTCGGTAACCACGCTAAGCCACCAGCCGAACACCAGTCAAGGACATGATTAGTGTTCATGGATGTGAACATGCACAGGGTGGACCGCCGAGGTTTTTCGCCCCCTTGCCCCGGGTTTACCCCGCAGTGGGTAGCTTGCGCGAGGAAAACCCGAACCGACGCGAGAAAGGCTCGCGAATGTCCGCGGTCACGTATGTCGAGTCGATCGTCGTCGGCGCGCTGCAAGGTGTGTCGGAATTGTTTCCCGTGTCCAGTCTGGGGCACAGCATCCTGCTGCCCGCGCTGATCGGCGGATCCTGGCAGCGCGATCTGAGCATCGGGGAGGATTCGCCCTATCTGGCGGTGCTCGTCGCGATGCACGTGGCCACCGCGCTCGCCCTCGTGCTGTTCTTCTGGCGCGACTGGGTCCGCATCATCGGCGGGTTCCTGACGTCCATCCGCGACCGCGAGGTCCGCACGAACGACCAGCGCCTCGCGTGGCTGCTCGTGCTCGCCACGATCCCCGTCGGTATCGCCGGGCTGTTGCTCGAAAGCCTGCTGCGCGACTTCCTGGGCAAACCCGTCCCGTCGGCGATCTTCCTGATCCTCAACGGCGGTGTGCTGTACGCGGCCGAGCGCTTCTCCCGCAGCGCACCGAAAACCACGGGCAGGGGCACCGCGGACAGCCAGGACAGCCAGGACAGCCGGGACATCGAGGACACCGAGGACACCGTCGACTTCAGCGCCGAGGACACGCTCGTGATGCGTGCGATCACCGTCGAGGAAGCCACTGACGCGCGGCTGTCGAAGCTCAGCGTCAAAGAGGCCGTGCTCATCGGCTCCGCGCAGATCCTCGCGCTGCTGCCCGGGATCAGCCGCTCCGGCATCACGATGGTCGCGGGCCTGCGCCGCGGTCTCGGGCACGAGGACGCGGCCCGCTTCGCGTGGCTGCTCGCCACCCCGGTGATCCTCGCCGCGGGTGTGCTGAAACTGCCGTCGCTGTTCACGCCGGAGAACAGCCCGTCGCTCGGCCCGGCGCTCGCCGGCAGCCTGGTCGCCGGTATTGCGTCCTACATTTCTGTCCGTTTTCTGACGAAATACTTCGAAACGCGCACCTTGACGCCGTTCGCGATCTACTGCGTCGTCGCCGGAATCGGCAGCCTGCTCGTCTTCAGTTTCTGAGGGTGGTGTCCCGGCGCGATTTCCGGAAGGGGACACTGGCCTCATCGAAACGGTGCAGAATCTGCCTCCGCTGAGCGGGACGACGATCTTCACGGCCTGGACGCTCGACGTTCCGGCCGTCGTGATCGTGCTCGCCCTCGGCGCCGCCTACCTCGTCGCCGCACGCCGGCAGGAGAGCTGGCCGCCCGGGCGGACCACGGCGTTCCTCTGCGGTCTCGCGACGATCGTCGTCGTCACCTGCTCGTTCCTCGGCACCTACGACACCACGCTCTTCTGGGTGCGGGCCACGCAGAACACCGTGCTACTCATGGTCACGCCCCTGCTGCTCGCCCTCGGCGCGCCGATCACGCTGTTGATGCGGGTCGCGCCGCCGAAGCTCGCCGGCTGGTTGCGCCACCACGGCCGAAGCCCGTTCGCGCGGTTCCTGACGTTTCCGCTCTCGGTCACGGTCGTGCTGATCGCACCGTTCCTGATCATTTACCTCACGCCGCTGTACGCCCTTTCCCTCGACCACGCGGTGCTCGGCGGACTCGTGCGGGCGATGCTCGTCGCGGCCGGGTTCCTCTACTTCTACAGCCGCGTGGGCCTCGACCCGACGCCGCGCGGCGGTTCGCACCTCGTGTCGGTGTGGATCTCCTTCACCGAGGTCGTGTTCGACGGCGCGCTCGGCCTCGTGCTGTGGCTCGGCCCGCTGCTCGCGCCCGCGCACTACGCGACGGCGCACCCGGGCTGGGGCCCGGACCCGCGCACCGATCAGATCATCGGCGCCGGTGTGCTGTGGATCGGCGGTGACGTGGCGGGGCTGCCGTTCGTCGGTGCGCTGTTCGTCCGCTGGGTGCGCGACGACGAGAAGCGCGCGAAGCAGGTCGACGAGCGCCTCGACGAGGAGATCGAATCCGGTGAGGCGCCCGCCGGTGGGCTCTGGTGGGAGAACGACCCGGAGCTCGCCGAACGGTTTCGCCGCCGGTGAGCCCCGGATCGCAGGAGGGTCAGTGGAACGCGTGCTCCGCGGCCGGGAACTCGCCCCGCCGCACGTCCTCGGCGAACGCCGAAGCCGCGTTCTGCAGCACGCCCGCCAGATCGGCGTAGCGCTTCACGAACCGCGGCGCCTTGCCGCGGCGCAGGCCCGCCATGTCCTGCCACACGAGCACCTGCGCGTCGCAGTCCGGCCCGGCACCGATGCCGACGGTCGGGATCTGCAGCTCGTGCGTCACGCGCTTCGCGGCTTCGGCGGGCACCATCTCCATGACCACGGAGAACGCCCCGGCTTCCTGCAGCGCGAGCGCGTCGGCGAGCAGCACGTCCGCCGCTTCGCCGCGTCCCTGCACCCGGTAACCGCCGAGGTTGTGCTCGCTCTGGGGGGTGAAGCCGATGTGCCCCATCACGGGGATGCCGGCGGAGGTGAGCGCCTCGACGTGCGCGGCGAACCGGCGCCCGCCCTCGAGCTTCACGGCGTGGGCGCGGCCCTCCTTCATGAACCGCACGGACGTGGCCAGCGCCTGCTCGGGCGAGAGCTGGTACGAGCCGAACGGCAGGTCGGCCACCACCAGTGCCCGCTTCACCGAGCGCGTGACGGCGCGGACCAGCGGCAGCAGCTCGTCGACCGTCACCGGCAGCGAGGTTTCGTAACCGAACACGTTGTTGGCCGCGGAGTCGCCCACGAGCAGCACGGGGATGCCGGCTTCGTCGAAGAGCTGGGCGCTGTACATGTCGTAGGTGGTGAGCATCGGCCACGGCTCGCCGCGCTCCTTGAGCTCACGCAGGTGGTGGATGCGCACCTTGCGCGCGGGGGCGGGTTGCGCCGGCGCGGGCCCGGTTCCGTACGGGGCGGCTACCTCGTCGGATCCGTTCGGGTTGGCAGACATCGTCGTCGACCGTCCTTCCCTCGAGGCCTCGGTGAGGTCCCCGGGTCGTGGAGTCAGAACAGGTCAAAGCGTGACACGCCGGGAGGGCGCACTCTAGGACGTGCGATGAGCTTCACACGGGCGTGGTGTGCTCCTCGAGGAGGACCCGGGCTCCAGCCTCCCGGGTGATGCGGTGGGACAACCAACCGCTGTTCACTGACGTCTCTGCAGGCGACATCGACCGTTTCGCGAGGAAGGCACCGATGGGAACCCCAGCGAGCGCGCGCACGCGCATTCCCGCCTGGCAGGCCAGGGCGGGTGGCCTCGTCGCGACCGTCGTGCAGCTCGCCGCGGTCTTCTCCGTGGTCCTCCTCATCGCCGGCGGTGCCCACGGGCACGTGCTCAACGGCATCGACATGGCGTTCTCCGCCCTGAGCGTGCCGACCAACGCGAGCCTCGTCATCGTGCTGCTGCTCGTCGTGCTGGGTTCGGCGCTGCGGCGGCGCAAGAAAGCCGCGCTGTACACGCTGCTGCTGTTCCAGGTCGGTGGCCTGGCGATCACGCTCGTGCTGCAGGCCGTGCTGCTGTGGGCGCCGGACCTGCTCGCGCTCGGCCCGATGCAGATCCGGCACATCCCGATGCAGCTCGGCGTGCTGACGATCGCCGACGGCGTGTCCCTGCTGCTGATCTGGTTCCTGCTCAAGCTGCGCCCCGCGTTCCCGGCGCGCCTGGCGCCCGGCGCGTGGCGCGATGGGCTGGCAGTGCTCTTCGGTGGCCTCCTGGCCGTGGTCGCGATCGGCTGGGGCCTCACGGAGGCGTTCCCCGGCACGCTCGGCGACGCGTGGGAGCGCTTCGCCTGGGCGGTCAACCACGCGACCGGTGAGAACCTGCAGCTGCGCCGGATCGGCGTCGGCGAGGGCCCGGCGTGGATCGACCTCGTGCTCGACCTCGGCTCGACGTTCGTGGCCACCGCCGCGCTGTACACGCTGTTCCGCGGCGTCCGCAGCCGCCGGCTGCGCACCGACGACGAGGAGCTGCGCCTGCGCCGCCTGCTCGCGGAGTTCGGCGACGACGACTCCCTCGGCTACTTCGCCACCCGCCGCGACAAGAGCGTGGTCTTCGCGCGCAGCGGCCGCGCCGCCGTCACCTACCGCGTGCTCGGCGGCACCAGCGTCGCCAGCGCCGACCCCGTCGGCGACCCGGACGCGTGGCCCGACGCGGTGCGTGCCTGGCTCGACGAAACCCGTTCGTACGGCTGGGTTCCCGGGGTCCTCGGCGCGAGTGAGCGCGGCGCGAAGGTGTACGCGGCGGCGGGGCTGCGCGCGCTGGAGATCGGCGACGAGGCGGTGCTGGACGTCCGCGAGTTCTCCCTTTCCGGTCCCGAACGCAAGTCCGTGCGCCAAGCCGTGAAGCGCATCGAGCGCGCGGGCTACACCGCGCGGGTGCGCAGGCACGGCGAGATCCCGGAACCGGAGATGCAACGCCTGCTCACGCGCGCGCAGCAGTGGCGCGGAGCGGAGACCGAGCGCGGGTTCTCGATGGCGCTCGGCCGGCTCGGCGACCCGAGCGACGCGCGCAACGTGATGGTCGAGGCTTACGACGCCGCGGGTGAGCTGCGCGGCCTGCTGTCGTTCGTCCCGTGGGGACGGCGCGGGCTCTCGCTCGACTTGATGCGCCGCGACCGCGATGCCGAGAACGGGCTCAACGAGTTCATGGTCGCCGAGGTCGTCGCCGCGTCACCGCACCTGGGCGCGCAGCGGATCTCGCTCAACTTCGCCATGTTCCGCGCGGTGTTCTCCGAAGGCGAGCGCATCGGCGCCGGCCCGGTGCTGCGGTTGTGGCGCTCGGTGCTCGGGCTCGCGTCGCGGTTCTTCCAGCTCGAATCGCTGTACCGGTCCAACGCGAAGTACGGCCCGGACTGGGAACCACGGTTCCTCTGCTATTCCTCGGCCCGCCGGCTGCCACGCGTCAGCATCGTCGCGGGGGCGCTGGAGGGGTTCGTGCCCACCGGCCGCGTGCGCGTGCTGCGGCACGAGACGGTGACCGACGAGTTCGTCGCCGAGGTCCGGCGACTCGACGAGGAAGCCGCGCGAATCGTGCCGAAGCCGGCGCGCCGTCCGGAGCAGGTGCGGGTGCGCGTCGCGAAGCTGGACCGGCTGCGCGAGCTCGGCATCGACCCGTATCCCGTGGGGTTCAGTCGCGAAGACCTCCTCGGCGACGTCACGCGCAAGTTCGCCGACCTGGCGCCGGACAGCCGCACCGGGCACCGCGTGCGCGTGGCCGGGCGGGTGCTCGCGCTGCGGACGCTCGGCGGCCTGTGTTTCGCGCGCATCAAGGACTTTTCGGGCGAGGTGCAGCTGATGCTCGACGCCGCCGTGCTCGACCTCGCCGGCTGGCGCACGGGTGTCGACCTCGGTGACCACGTGGGCGTGAGCGGCGAGGTCGTGACGTCGCGGCGCGGTGAGCTGTCCGTGCTCGTGGACGAGTGGACCGTCACCGCGAAATGCCTGCACCCGTTGCCGGACAAGCGGAAGGGCCTCATAGACCCGGAGACGCGCGTGCGGCAGCGCTACCTCGACCTGGCCGTGAACCCGGAGTCGGCGCAGATGCTGCGGCTGCGGTCCACGGTGGTGCGCGCGGTGCGCGAACGCCTGCACCGGGGTGACTACCTCGAGGTCGAGACACCGATGCTGCAGACAGTCCACGGTGGAGCCAACGCGCGGCCGTTCGTCACGCACATCAACGCCTACGACATGCGGATGTACCTGCGCATCGCACCGGAGCTCTACCTCAAGCGGCTGTGTGTCGCCGGGGTGGAGCGCGTGTTCGAGCTCAACCGGAACTTCCGCAACGAAGGCGTCGACGCCACGCACAACCCGGAGTTCACGATGCTCGAGGCGTACCAGGCGTACGCCGACTACAACTCGATGCGCGACCTGACCCGCGAGCTCGTGCAGCACGCGGCCGAGGCGGCGTTCGGCGAGCAGGTGGTGCGCCGCCACGACACCGGCGGCCACGTGACCGAGTACGACATCTCCGGCGACTGGCCCGTGATCCCGGTGCACGAAGCCGTTTCCGAAGCGTTGGGCGAGGAGATCGACTCCGGCACCTCCGTGGCGACGCTGCGGCGGTTGTGCCACGCGGCCGGCGTGCCGGTGGGAGAGGACGCCGGACACGGTGACCTCGTGCTGAAGGCCCACGAGCACCTCGTCGAGGGCACGACCGTGTTGCCCACCTTCTACACCGACTACCCGACGGACGTTTCGCCGTTGACGCGCCGGCACCGCGGCGATCCGCTGCTGGCCGAACGCTGGGACCTCATCGCGTTCGGCTCGGAGGTCGGCACCGCGTACACGGAGCTCACCGACCCGATCGAACAGCGCCGGCGCCTCGAAACCCAGTCGCTGCGCGCCGCGAGCGGCGACGTCGAAGCGATGGAACTCGACGAGGACTTCCTGCTCGCGCTTGAACACGGCATGCCCCCGACGGGCGGCCTCGGGCTCGGCATCGACCGCCTGCTGATGATGCTCAGCGGCGCCTCGATCCGGCAGACGGTGCTGTTCCCGTTCGTGCGCCCCCACGCCTGACGCCGCCCACGTCACGGCGTCCGCTGTTGTCCCTGGGGTGCGGGAAAAGTCACGCCTGTGACACCAGGGCGAGCAACGTCGCACACCTCCGCTTAGGGTGTTCGCGTGCGCACTGCGCGACTCACTGCGGTCGTCCTCGTCGGACTCGGTGTGGTGGTGTATTCCGCCTGGTTGCTCGAGTTCTTCGTGCCCACGGGCGTGTCACCGACCGAGCAGCCCGCCGAGGACCTGCTGCCGGCGTCGCCGCTGTTCCGGACCACCTCCGGGTTCTCGGGTCTCGCATTCCTGCTGGCCGGTCCGCCGCTGATGCGCCTCGCACCCGTCCACTGGACGGGCCGGCTCACCGCGAGCTCCGTGTCCTTCTTCGGCGCCGTGCTGGTGGCGGACGCATTCGTACCGGGCACCACGGCCGTCGGGCTCCTCGCCAACCTCGCGTTCGTGGCGGGCTCGCTGAGCCTCGTGCTCTGGTGGCCACCGGGCTGGCGCGAGTGGGCCGTCGCGGGCTTCGCACTGGTGCTGCTCACGTGGGCGCTGGTCCTCGCCGCGTCGCTGCTGGGACCCGGCCACCTGGAAGGCGTTTTCACCCGCGTGCAACTCGTGGTGCGGGCGGCGTTCCTGATCGTCGGCATCGCCTACGTCGTCGTCATGCCGCTACCCCCGTTCACCCGCGCCCGCTAGCACCAGGACCCGCAGCCACGTCCCCCGGCTGCGCACGCCCCCTGCACCCAGCAACCACCACCCACCCAGGGCGACGCAACCCCACCTACGCCACCGCCGCCTACCTACGCCAGAAGTCCTGCCCCAACCCCTGCCCGGCACCTCGATCCGAAGCCAAAACACGGCCGCCGACCCCTTGTCAAGGCACGCTTTCCCGCCTTGACCCGGGGTCAGCGGCCGTAGTCACAGTCGCGCTTCGGGGTGCATACGCCCCACAACACGCCCGTGCGCAGGACCGCATCAACCCCACAACGCCCCGCAACACACCCTGCGCAGATCCGCATCACCACCGAAACCCAGCCACAGCGGCCCGCACCACCCCATTCCTGTCACCCCCACCTCCTACCCTGACCACATGCCAGTTGAATTCGCCGTCTTCGATACCGCCATCGGCACCTGCGGCCTCGCCTGGCGCGACACCACCATCATCGGCACCGCCCTCCCCGGCAGCTCCCCGGCAAGCACGCGCTCATGGCTCTCCCGCCGCCACCCAGCCGCCACCGACGTCACCGGAACCGAACCACCGCCCGAAATCCGCACCGCCATCGACAAAATCACCGACCTCCTCGCCGGCGGCCGCCCCGACCTCTCCGACCTGCCCCTCGACCTCGAAAGCCAGCCCGAGTTCAACCGCCGCGCCTACGAAATCGCCCGGCAGATCCCACCGGGCAAAACCATGACCTACGGCGACATCGCCCACGCCCTGGGCATGCCAGGCGCCGCCCAAGCCGTCGGCCAGGCAATGGGTAACAACCCGTTCCCGATCATCGTGCCTTGCCACCGCGTCCTCGCCGCGGGCAGCAAACACGGCGGCTTCTCCGCACCTGGCGGAGTCGAAACGAAACGCCGCATGCTCGTCATCGAAGGCGCCCTCCCCGACGAACCGACGCTCTTTTAGGACCTCGGCCGACCCCTCAGCAGCTCAGGCCTTCCGCTCCCGCCACGCGTTCGTGATCGGCAGCCGCCGATCACGCCCGAACGCCTTGAACGTGATCTTCGTGCCCGGCGGGTACTGACGGCGTTTGTACTCGGCCCGGTCGACCATGCGCACCACGCGGTCGATGGTCGCCGGCTCGAACCCGGCGGCGACGAGATCCGCGTAGCCGCGGTCGCCCTCCACGTAGTCGTCGAGGATGTCGTCCAGCAGCGCGTAGTCGGGCAGCGAGTCGGTGTCCAGCTGGTCCGGCCGCAGCTCCGCCGACGGCGGTTTGGTGATCGAGTTCTCCGGGATCGGCGGCGTCTCGCCCCGCTTGGCCGCCTCTTCGTTGCGCCACCGCGCGAGCTGCCACACGTGCGTCTTGAACACGTCCTTGATCGGCGCGAACCCGCCCACCGCGTCGCCGTAGATCGTGGAGTAGCCCACGGCCAGCTCGGTCTTGTTGCCGGTGGCGAGCACGAGGTGACCGTCCTGGTTGGACAGTGCCATGAGCAGCATCCCGCGCGTGCGCGCCTGGATGTTCTCCTCCGCCAGGCCCGTCAACGAGAGCTGGTCCACGTACGTCGCCACCATGTCCGCCACCGGTTCCACGCGGTAGTGCGCGCCGATGCGCCGCGCGAGGTCGGCGGCGTCGTCGCGGGAGTGCTCCGTCGAGTACTTCGACGGCATCGAGACGCCGTACACGTTGTCGCCGCCGAGCGCGTCGGCCGCGAGCGCCGCGCACACCGCGGAGTCTATGCCGCCGGAGAACCCGAAGGTCACGGACGTGAAACCGTTCTTGTGCACGTAGTCGCGCAGGCCCACGACCAGCGCCGACCACACCTCGGCTTCGTCGGACAGGGGCTCGCTGAGCGCGGGGTGCGTCAGCGCCGGGTACGCGGGCGCCGGGTCCTCACTCAGCACGCGGCGGTGGACGTGCAGCCCCGCCAGCTCACCGTCGGCGGCGTGGCCGCCCGCGGTGAGGTCCATGTCGAGCACCAGCAGGTGCTCCACGAACTGCGGCGCCCGCGCGAGCAGCGTCCCGTCGGCGGCCACCACGAGGGAGTCGCCGTCGAACACGAGGTCGTCCTGGCCGCCGACCTGGTTCGTGTACACCAGCGGCGCCCCGGCTTCCGCCGCGCGGCGCGCGACGAGCGGCAGCCGCTGCTCGTCCTTCGACCGTTCGTACGGCGAAGCGTTCGGTGCCACCACCAAGTCGACACCTGCCCGGCCGAGCGCGGAGACCGGGCCGCCGTCCTGCCAGATGTCCTCGCAGATCACCATGCCGATGTCGACGCCGTGCAGCCGCACGACCTCGAGTTCCGTGCCCGGTTTGAAGTAGCGGTGCTCGTCGAACACGCCGTAGTTGGGCAGGTGGTGCTTGTACTGCTTCGCCACGACCTGCCCGCGATACAGTGCCGCGGCGGCGTCGCGCGGGCCGGCTTCGTCGTGGTCGAGGTAACCGACGTAGGTGAGCACCTCGCCGCAGCCCGCGTCGTCGAGCCGGCGCGCGAGTTCGCCGAGAGAATCGCGGGACGCGTGCGCGAAGGTCGCGCGCAGTGCCAGGTCCTCCACCGGGTAGCCGGTCTGGGACATCTCGGGGAACACGGCCACGTGGGCACCGGCCTGCGCGGCGCGGCGGGTCCACTCGACGGTCAGCGCGGTGTTGCCGTCGAGGTCGCCGACGGTGGTGTTGACCTGGGCCAGGGCGATGCGCAGTTGCGGCATGCGGTCATTCTCACCCAGCCGCGCGGCCCCGCCGAGTGAAATGTGGGCAAAACGAAGCCCGGCCACCGACGCCGGTGACCGGGCTCCGGGAACGACGTCAGGACCGCTTCATCCGCATCATGCTGCGGACCTTCTTCACCGTTTGCTCGAAGTCCGAGTCGAACGGGTTGTCGTGCACCAGGTAGGTCCACGTCGTGTTCGCGCGGCGCACGCCGGCGTCGGCGAGGTCGATGCCGTTGTCGGTGATCTCGGCTTCCTCGAGCGTCTTGGCCGCGCGCGAAGCCGACTCCGGGATGATCTTGTGGAACTCCGGGATCGCCGCGCGGTGGAACTCGTCCAGCGGCGTCTCGCGGGCCAGCGCGCGCAGGTGGATGCTCTCGCGCACGTCGGTCAGGTACGCCAGGTGGTCGGACCAGAGCTGGTCGAGGTGGAAGAGCAGCACCTCGCGGCTGAGCTGCTCGAGCCGCTCGGTGTCGGCCAGCTTCTCCTTGACCTCGGCGAACTTCTCCGGCTGCGCCTTCTCGAGTTCCTCGGCCGCGAACGCCGTGTGCAGCACCTTGTCGCGGTGCTCCAGCAACTCGGTGCGCTGCCGCTCGATCAGCCGCGTGTACCGCCAGGTGTTGCGGTGGATCTCCAGGTCGACGCCCTCGGCGACGCGCTGGGCGTGGTTGATCTGCCGCAGCGCCGCCGGGTCGGTGATCTCACCGGTCTCCGGATCGGCGTCGATGCCCTCGGGGATGTCGGGGGCGTTGGACAGGACCAGGTCGTCGTTGAGGCTCGCGAAGAAGATCGCGCTGCCCGGGTCGCCCTGGCGGCCGGACCGCCCGCGCAGCTGGCCGTCGAGCCGGCTCGAGGGGTAGCGCGCGGTGCCGATCACGTGCAGGCCACCCAGCTCGGCGACCTCCTCACGGCCGGCGCCGTCCGTGCCGCCCAAGCGGATGTCGGTACCCCGACCGGCCATCTGCGTGGACACGGTGACCGCGCCCTTCTTGCCCGCTTCGGCGATGATCGCGGCTTCTTCGGCGTCGTTGCGCGCGTTGAGGACCACACACGGCAGGTCGGCCTTCGCGAGCTTGTCGGCGAGCTCTTCGGACTCGGCCACGTCCTGCGTGCCGACGAGGATCGGCCGCCCGGTCTCGTGCACCTTGCGGATCTCCTCCTCGATCGCACGCAGCTTCTGCGACGGCGACCCGAAGATCCGGTCCGGCTGGTCCTCGCGGACGTTGGGTGTGTTCGGCGGGATCACCGCGACCTCGAGGCGGTAGAACTCGCGCAGCTGCTCGGCCACGGCCACGGCGGTACCGGTCATGCCCGCCACGGACGGGTAGCGCGCGAGCAGCGCCTGCACCGTGATGGAGTCGAGGATTTCGCCGCGGTCGGTGGCCGCCACCTGCTCCTTCGCCTCGACGGCGGCCTGCAGGCCGTCCGGCCAGCGCTGCAGCTCGGCGACGCGGCCGCGGGCGGCGTTGATGAGCTGCACCTTGCCGTCGCGCACCAGGTAGTCGACGTCGCGGGTGAGCAGCGCGTGGGCGTGGAGGGCGACGTTCACGGCGGCCAGCCGGTCGGAGCCCGAATCGTCGTAGAGGTCGATGCCGCCGAGCGACTTCTCGACCACGGACGCGCCGGCGGGCGTCAGCCACGCGTTGCGGCCGTCGGTGTCGGTCTCGTAGTGCAGGCCCAGCCGCAGCCGCCGCACGACCGTGGCGACCTCTTCGTCGGCGTCGTTGTGGTCGATCGAACCGGCCATCACGAGCGGCACGCGGGCCTCGTCGACCAGCACCGAGTCGGCCTCGTCGACGATCGCCACCTCGGGGGCGGGCTGCACCAGGTCGTCGACCTGCGTCACGAGCCGGTCGCGCAGCACGTCGAAGCCGATCTCGGCGACGGCGCCGTAGGTGACCTCCTGGCCGTAGGCCTCCTTGCGCTCCGCACGTGAGTGCGCGGGCTCGACCCAGCCGACGGACACGCCGAGCAGGTCGTACACCGGCTTCATCCACTCCGCGTCGCGGCGGGCCAGGTAGTCGTTGACGGTGACGACGTGCACGCGCTTGCCGCGCAGCGCGTACCCCGCGGCCGCCAGCGCGCCGGCGAGCGTCTTGCCCTCACCGGTCTCCATCTGGACCACGTGCCCGGTGAGCAGACCCATCGTGCCGAGCACCTGCACGTCGAACGCGCGCTCGCCCAGCGCGCGCCGCGCGGCTTCGCGGCCGAGGGCCCCGACTTCCACCAGCTGGTCGTCGCTGAACGCCTGCGCGCCGTCGAGACTCTCGCGCAGCTTCCCGGCGCGCTCGGTGAGCTCGGCGTCGGACAGCTTCTCGAGGTCGGGTTCGAGCTTCCCGACTGCGGGCAGCAGCGCTTCGTAGCGGGTCAGCTCGACGCTGCCCGGCCGCTGGATGATCCGGCGGAGCCGCTTGCCCACCCGGCTGATCAGTGCCACCCCTGGTCTCCTGTCCTGTCTTGCCCGTGTCTCCGGTCGCCGCTGCGCTCTGGACAACGCCGCTTACCCAACGCACCGGTGGTGCGCCGGAGTTCCGCCGCCGGATGGCACGATCAAACCGTGTCTCCCTTCGCCGGCGCCAGCTCTCGCGCCCACCGGATCGCCGCCGTCGCGGCGGCCGTGCTGCTCGGCGGCACGCTAGCCGCGTGCACGTCGAACGACGGTCAGGTCGCGCCCTCCCCGACAACGGAATCGCACCCGCCCGTCGGGCCGGTGCCGGCGGTGCCGCCGGGGCTGGCGCGGTTCTACGGGCAGAGCATGACCTGGTCAGACTGTGCACCCTACGCGACCTCGGACGACGCGCAGTCCGCCTTCCGCCGGTCCGACATCCAGTGCGCGCGGCTGACCGTGCCGCTGGACTACGGCAAACCGGACGGACAGACCATCACCCTCGGCGTGCTGCGGCACAAGGCGAGCGAACCGGACGACCGCATCGGTTCCCTGGTCGTGAACCCGGGCGGTCCGGGCGCCTCCGGCACGGTCGCCGCGGCCGGTCTCATCGACCAGGTCAAGAACAACGACCTCGGCAAGCGGTTCGACCTCGTCGGCTTCGACCCGCGCGGCATCGGCGCGAGCGAACCGCAGATCCGCTGCCTCACCGACCCCGAACGTGACGCCGACCGCGCCGACGACAGCGAGACCGACGGCTCGCCCCAGGGCGTGGCCAAGCAGGAGGGGCACGAGAAGGACTTCGCCGCCAAGTGCGCCCAGCGCACGAAGTACGGCGACGACATGCTCGAGCACGTCGGCACGCGCGACGTCGCGAAGGACCTGGACGTGCTGCGCTCGGTACTCGGCGACGAGAAGCTGACCTACCTCGGCTACTCCTACGGCACCCGCCTCGGCTCGACCTACGCCGAGGAGTTCCCGCGCAACGTTCGCGCGCTCGTGCTCGACGGCGCCGTCGACCCGATCCAGGACTCCGAGGACTCGCTCGTCGCGCAAGGTCAGGGCTTCGGCGGGGCGTTCACGCAGTTCGCGAAGTGGTGTGCCGCTCAGCAGGACTGCGCGCTCGGCAACAACCCGGCCGACGCGACCAAGCAGTTCCAGGACCTGACGCGGCCGCTGATCGACTTCCCGGTGCCCGTCGGCGATGGCCGCAAGCTCTCCTACGAGGACGCCACGACCGGCGCGATCCAGGCGCTCTACCAGCAGAACCTGTGGGAGTACCTGAACACGGGCCTCAAGGAGCTGCGTCGGCAGCGAGGGGCGACGCTCGAGAAGCTCGCCGACATCTACAACGAGCGCGGCCCGGACGGGCGTTACGGCACCACGCAGGACGCCTTCACCGCCATCCGCTGCGTCGACGACCCGCCCGTGACGGACCCTCAGGAGATCCTCGCCGCGCAGGAGAAGTACGTGCGGGTCGCACCGTTCCTCGACGACGGACGGCCCGCGAGCGCGGCCAAGGACGCGTGCGCGTTCTGGCCGGTGCCCAACACGTCGCGGCCGCACGAGCCGAGCGTCGAAGGGCTGCCGAAGACGCTGACCATCTCCACGACGAACGACCCGGCTACGCCCTACCAGGCGGGCGTGAACCTCGCGAAGGCGTTGAAGGGTTCGCTGCTCACCTTCGAGGGCACGCAGCACACCGTGTTCCTGCAGGGCAACTCCTGCGTCGACAAGGCGGGGATCGCGTACCTCGTCGACGGCACGACGCCGCCTGACGGGACGCGGTGCGCGGGTAGCTAGCTACGCCGGGGGAGCGGGTACGGGCTGGTTCTCCTTCGAGAGTTCGAGCTCGTACATCACCGGGCTGTCCTTCTCGGTCGGGGGCGGCACCTGGAGCCAGAGCCGCGCGAACCGCCGCGGCTCGGCGGTGGTGACCCACACCTTCACGTTCACGTCCGAGTGGACCTGCGGCACCAGCCCTGTCGCCACCTTCGCGGGCACAGTCGCGCCGACGCGGTACATCTCGACGCCGTGCACGGGCTCCTGCGTCTCCGTCTGCGGGTGCTGCAGCGAGTTGAGCAGCTTCGCGAGCCCGCCGTCGGGCCCGAGGAAGCGCGAGACGGTGAAGGTCGCCGGGCCGGACCAGGACTTGCCCGTGGTGTCGTGCGTGGTCGCGTGCGTGCCGTCGACGGTGAAGGAGAACTTGCGGTCGCTCGTGGGCCCGGCCAGCTCGGCGTTGCCCGCCGCGCGACCGCCGCCCTCGACCGTCGCGTCGCCTTCGGCCGTGCTCAGGGGCAGGCCGGGCAGCACGCCGTTCACGACCACCGAGAAGTGGACGCTGCGGACACCGGCGAAGTTCGCCTCTGCCGCGCCCAGCAGGTCGTCGGCCGAGGGCAGCGAGGGCGCTGTGCACCCGCCGACGAGCCCGAGCAGCAGCAGCGCCGGCAGGAAGCGTCGGCAGCGCATGGCGGTGAGCGTACTCGTGGCCCGATCCTTGCGGACGATGTCCTTCAGGCCACTTCCGAGGTATCGGGAGAACCCCGCAGACTGTCTGCTCGTGACCGTCCAGACCCGCACCGCGCCCCGCGTCCACCGAGCCTGGTACGTGGCCGCCGCCGCGTTCATCGCCCTGCTGGCCGCCGCGGGCTTCCGCGCCGCGCCGAGCGTGCTGATCGACCCGCTGCACGAGGAGTTCGGCTGGTCGCGCGCGACCATCGGCTCGGCGGTGTCGGTGAACCTCGTGCTCTACGGGTTGTTCGCGCCGTTCGCGGCCGCGCTCATGGAGCGCTTCGGCATCCGCCGCGTCTCCGCGACGGCGCTGTTCGTCGTGGCGCTCGGCGCGGGCGGCACGGTGTTCATGAGCGCGAGCTGGGAGCTGATCCTGTGCTGGGGCGTGCTCGTCGGCGCGGGCACGGGCTCGATGGCGATGAGCTTCGCCGCGACCGTCACCACGCGCTGGTTCGTGCGCCACCGCGGCGCAGTGACGGGCGTGCTGACCGCGGCCGGCTCGACGGGCCAGCTGGTGTTCCTGCCGATCGTCGCGGCGCTGGCCGTGGGCAACGGGTGGCGCACGGCGTCGCTGGTCATCGCGATCGCGGCGCTCGCCGTCGTCCCCGTCGTGCTGCTCGTGGTGCGCGACCACCCCGCGGACCTCGGCACCGTCGCATACGGCGCGCCGGAAGGTACGGAGGTCGCGAAGCCCGCGCCTCGCGGCGGTTCGGCGCGACGGGCGCTCGCGGTGCTGTTCCAGGCCATGCGCTCGCGGTCGTTCTGGTTGCTGGCGATCGGCTTCGCGATCTGCGGCGCGACCACCAACGGCCTGGTCGGCACCCACTTCGTGCCGGCCGCGCACGACCACGGCATGCCGCAGACCACCGCGGCGAACCTGCTCGCCCTGGTCGGGGTGTTCGACGTGGTGGGGACCATCGTGTCGGGGTGGCTCACCGACCGAGTCGATCCGCGCATCCTGCTCGGTGTCTACTACGCGCTGCGGGGGCTCTCGCTCGCGATGCTGCCTCAGCTGTTCACCGATTCGGTGCAGCCGAGCATGTGGGCGTTCATCCTCTTCTACGGGCTCGACTGGGTCGCCACGGTCCCGCCGACGGTCGCGCTCTGCATCCGTTCCTTCGGCGAAGCGGGCCCGATCGTGTTCGGCTGGGTCTTCGCCTTCCACCAGCTCGGCGCCGCGTTCGCGGCCTCGGCGGCGGGCGCCGTGCGCGACCAGCTGGGCGACTACGCGCTGGCCTGGTACGTCGCGGCGGGCCTCGCGGTGATCGCCGCGATCGCGTCGGTGTCGATCACCCGATCCGGCGGACGTGAGC